>JAEXRW010000023.1 GCA_023454175.1 Bacillota bacterium
GTTTTCCTGTCCAGGAGTGGTGCCGGGCCTAGGTTGTAAATGTTGACGGCTGTACACTGGCGTAACCACTGGCAATCACGGCGATCAACACCTGAGGTGTTGGGCTTTATGCTCATGCCCGCAGCCCTCTTAAAACCTCCCCCTCCCGCGGCTGTACAACTGTCCTTAATCATTGCCCTGCATGCGGGAGGGGGCAGGGGGTGGGTATCCGATGTTTCCATTCTGATGCGTTGATTCTCATATTTCTGTTGTTAACATCCTTACAGCACTGAAGTGCATCAAGTCCTGAAAGGATTTACGGACTGAAAGTCCGTGGGATGTAACCATTCACTTGTTAACTCAATTTTCATATTCATACAGCTTGCCGTTGATCTCGATCTCGGTTTTGGGGCCTCTGAATCCACGCCTGAGCAGTTCCCTGCGCAGGTATTTCATGATGGCGCCGTGGCTCACGATGAGCGTATCCTCCCCGGTCGCGATGACCTCGCACATCACTTTCCGGACCCGTTTGACGATATCCTTCCTGCCCTCGGGCTGGGAGGGGTGGGAAAGGAAAACGCCGATGGTGATGAGCGTATACCAGAGCCTCCCGCTCAGCGCTATGTTCCGTTTGAAGGGCGGCTGGAAAGGCACCTCGCGCAGGTCCTGGGTGATGATGGTCTCGCCGGGATAGATCGTTTGTGCGGTGCGGATGGCCCTTGGTATATCGCTGGTAATGCATTTGGTCCAGTGGGTACCGCTGAGATCCACCGGGATCGGTTCCACGTCCGAAGCTTCATATTCCTCCATCCACTGGAGCATTTCGTTCCGCGTGACGGTTTTCGTCTGTGGATACCCTCTTGTGACCTTGAAGTGCCGCACCAGACCCACTTTCATATGCCTGCCATCCTTATCAAAAATTGCACTGTTAATCAGTATAGGCCGCCAGCCGCTCCCTGTCCAATATCTTCACCGAATTCCGGAAAAATTCGATGAGCCCCGTGTCCCGCATCCGCCCCATCTCGCGGGACATGCTCGGGCGGGATACCCCCAGGAATTCCGCCATCTCCTCCCTGTTCATGGGCAGGGAAAAAAGCGCCTTGCCTGACGCGGCCTGCTGCTCGAGCAGGAACGTGGCGATCTTCTGGCGCATGCCTTTCATCGACAGGTACATCACCTTTCTGTTCAGGTGCATGGCTTTTTCCGAAAGGATCTTCATCATTTTTCCTGTCAGGTTCTTGTGCCAGGTGCATTCCTTTTCGCACCGTTCAAAAAAAACCTCCCTGGGGATGAAAAGGATGTGGCAGTCTTCCCGTGCGCTCACCGTCGCCGGCCAGGTGTTCTTCCCGGCGAATGCGTTGATCTCGCCGAAAAGGTCCCCCTCGCCCAGTACCGCCATGATGTGCCGCGTGCCCGAAAAGCTCTCCTTTGCAACAGCCGCTTTCCCCTGCAATAGGATGCCGATGCCCTCCTGTTTCTCGCCGAAGGAGGAGATGATCTCGCCCTTTTTGTAGTTTCGCAGGATGGGGCGGAGGCAGGGCAGCAGGCTGTGAAGGTCGTCTGTGCTTTGTCCTTCGAAGAGTTCGCTTTTCATCATGAGCGGGATGATATCGTTTTTCATTTGCATGATTACCTGCTTTTTGTAGCCATAGCTACCGTTCGTTGTACCTGATTGTATTATATTCAGGCTGTGAAAGCAAGTTTGAATGAAACGGGAGGTCAATTAAAATGAAAAGAAATATTATCACCATCGATGAAGAAAAGTGCAACGGCTGCGGCCTGTGCGTAGATGCATGCCACGAGGGCGCGCTGCAGTTGGTGGACGGCAAGGCGAAGCTGGTATCGGAATCCTACTGTGACGGCCTGGGCGCCTGCCTGCCCGAATGCCCCACCGGCGCCATCACCATTGAAGAACGTGAAGCTGAGGGGTTCGACGAGGAAGCAGCCAAAAAGAACATGGAGCAGGCAAAGCAAAAGGAACAGCCCATGCCCGAAAAGCTGGCCTGCGGCTGCCCCGGCACCCACGCGCGGACCATTACGCACCGGGTGGATCCGGTATGCCATGTCCCCGTGCAGTCAACGGCAGTTGAATCCGAGCTGCGCCAGTGGCCCGTGCAGATACGGCTCGTCCCGGTGAATGCGCCGTACCTGGACGGGGCGCACCTGCTCATCGCGGCGGACTGCGTAGCCTATGCGTATGCGTCCTTCCACCAGGATTTCATGCGGAGGAAGATCACGCTGATCGGCTGCCCCAAACTGGATGAGGACTATACGGAGAAGTTTGCCGCCATCCTCTCTGCCCATGAGATCAAAAGCGTGACGGTGGTGCGCATGGAGGTCCCCTGCTGCGGCGGTATCGTGCATGCGGTCAAGGCGGCGCTGCTGAAAAGCGGCAAGCTCATCCCCTGGCGCGTGGTCGTCGTTGGGACGGACGGGGCGATTATTGAGGACAACTGAGCTGTTAATTAAATAATAAATTAAGGCGGGATGTTGTAGTACATTCCGCCTTTTTACGGTATGGTTACTATGAATGCAGCCCCAATGCTTCACGAAAAAGACCATTCAGATCGTCCCAATTCCTTTCACCGTCCGGGACGTCTTTTTTAACCGCATCTTCGAGCATTATAAAGCTCTCTTCGATGTATTTGTTCAAAGCGTCGATTCTCGGCCCTTCGCCCATTTCCGGGCTGGATTGTTTTTTCTGTAACAGGTCTTCGATAACGGGTATCAGCGGTGCTTCCATTTGTGATTCCATCAGCGGCTGGAAAGCCATGGGGGGAGGAGTTTTATTGGCCAGTATCCACCGGCAGGCCAGGATGGGCCGGAGCACATAAAAGTACTTCTTCAGCTTCACTGCATCCCCCTTGAGGTACTCCCTGTAGTTGCCTTCCACCATGTTCAGGTAATGGTGCAGCCCCGCCCGTGAAGAAAAGTATGTTTTAACTACTTTCCGCATTTTCTCTGCAAATGGATGTTCTCTATAGACGATCGGCGAGTTCAGCCATTCATATAAGGTGGGGTTGGATGCGTGCGCCAGCTGGAGCGCCTTTTTTATATCCCAGCCGGTGATGTCCAGTTCTGCGTTCAGGATGCACTCGAGTACGTCCCGTGTCTTCTCCAGTTTGAGATAGTCTCCCTGGGTCCTTACATAGATGAAACGCACGTCAAAATCGCTGTCCGGGGATGCAAACCCCCATGCCCGGCTCCCCGATTCCACCGCAAGGAGGATCTTGATATTTTCTTCGTTTTCGATTTTATCCAGCCAATCTGATATGGCACTATGGATTTCCGTCATGATGCGGTCCCCAGTCTGATATTTTGGTTATAGTTCGATCTTCTTGTGTTCAATGGACTCCCTGTACAGGACAAATTTCCTGCCTACCGCGGATATGGCTTCTCCGCCCGTCCTTTCCGCCAGTTCCGCGCATACTTCCTTGGCATCCAGCCCTGCGTTCTGCTGGACCGACCCCTTAACGAGCTCCCGCGCCTCCAATGCTTCGTCGGCCTGCTTGATGACGTTCTCCGTCACCCCGCCTTTCCCCACGTAGAGGATGGGTTCCAGGGTGTTGGCCATCGAGCGCAGCGTAGCCCTTTGTTTGGATGTGATCATGATTGTACTCCTTGATTAATGCTTTTTACATAAAATACTTTGTATGGGTTTGTTATTGTCTTGGTTCTAAAGTTCAGTAGGCAGGTACATTGTCTTGTTCAGATAGACCATTTTCTTATCCAAAAGCCTCCCTTGCCTAAAGGGAGGTGGCAGCCGTCAGGCTGACGGAGGGATTCATATCGGAGTAGGATGTGTCCTTTTTCCTTTCATCCGTGTGTACACACGCTTCTGCTTGATACTGCCACCGATATGTTTGTCTCAACTATTTGGCAACGGCTTTGGGTTCTAAAAGTTCCGTCAATGGGGATTCCCTGATCAATCGAAGAATTCGAATACCATGTCGCCCATTTTTACGGTGTCGCCCTCTTTGATGCCCTTTTTTCGCAGCTCGGCGATGATCCCCCTCGTTTCCAGGAGCTTTTGGAAATAGTCCATGCTGCTGGGGTCCTCCGGGAAGATACGCACCAGGATCTCATCCACGGTATCGCCTTCCACGGTGTATTCATCGCCCCTGACCGTGATGGTGAACCCTTTCCCCAAAGGCTTCTTGAGCAGGTCTTCTTCAAATATTTCCTCTGCATACCGCACCGGCGGCGGCAGGGTGGAAAGCATACGGATGCATTCATCCAGCAGTGCTTCAAATCCGGTATTGGCCGCCGCGGAGACGGGATAGACTTTGATATTACCGAGCTGCTTTTGTAATAGTTTGAACTGTTCTTCCGAACCCTCGATGTCCATCTTGTTCGCCGCCACGATCTGCGGGCGGGATGCCAGCTCCTCCGAGAATCCCCTCAGTTCGTCGTTGATCTTGGTGAAATCGGCATACGGGTCGCGCCCCTCGCTGCCCGAAATGTCCAATACATGGATCAGCATCCGGGTCCGCTCGATATGCCGGAGGAAATCGTGCCCCAGCCCCGCGCCCGTGCTGGCCCCTTCGATCAGGCCCGGGATATCCGCCAGTACGAAGGTTTCCCCTTTCCATTCCGCCACGCCCAGGTTGGGGGATAGCGTGGTGAAATGGTAATTGGCTATTTTCGGCCGAGCCGCTGTGAGGACCGATAGGATGGTGGACTTGCCTACGTTGGGGAATCCGATCAGCCCCACGTCCGCGATGGTCTTCAGTTCCATCTCCACCCAGCGGCCTTCCGTCTTGATGCCCGTCTGCGCAAACCGCGGCGCCTGGCGCGTGCTGGTGGCAAAGCGGGCGTTGCCCTTCCCGCCGATCCCGCCCTTCAGCAGCACCTTCCGTTCCCCCGCCTCGAACATGTCCGCCAGTACCTTGCCGCTCTCGCTGTCCCGTACCAGCGTCCCCGGAGGCACTGCGATGACCAGGTCCTCGCCGTTTTTGCCCCGCATGTTGGAGCCTCCGCCCCGTTCCCCGTTTTGCGCGCTGTAATGCTTTTTGTATTTGTAGTCCATCAGCGTGCGCAGGTTGGGGTCGGCCAGCAGGATCACGTCCCCGCCTTTGCCGCCGTCCCCGCCGTCCGGCCCGCCGTTGGGTACGTATTTCTCCCGGTGGAAGGATACCGCGCCTTCCCCGCCGTCCCCGGCCTTGAGGTGTATCTTTGCCTTGTCGATAAACATGTTTTCTCCTTTGTTCTATGTTTCCTGGTTTTCCTGTAAGGTAGATTATAACAGCACCCTGGCTGGGTACGCAATTGCAGACCGGATGCAATATGCATATTGTACCCGCAATTCAGGCGGTGCATCAGCCGGATTGCAGGGGTTGTGCCGTTTTCCGGATAGCGGGTTATTCCACTGTCCCTTCCCCATTACGGGAATGTCTGGATACGAAGTGCGTTTCGTAATGCCATCCCATGCTCGCTGAATCGGTGAACACATATACCATCTGTAACATGACTTCTTTCCGGGCTATATCTGTATTGGAGTAATACGTTGTGTCCAGCCCTGTGAAGCGGAATCCCAGAGCCAGGTAGAAGTCGATCGCGGGGGTATTGCAGCTGTGCGTATCCAGGAATAGCGCGCGGAACCCTTCCTTCTTTGCCAGTTCCTTCGCCTTTTCCACGAGTAACCTGCCGTAGCCCCGCCTCCTGTATTCGGGCAGGACGACCAGGTCGGTGATCTTCATCCGGTTGTTCCAGAATTCCCTGTCCGTTTCAATGATGGCCGCCAGCTTCCCGTCTTCCTCGATCCCGTTCGCTTCCGGGTCAGCCAGGTAATGCTGGAAAAGGTGCTCGACAAATCTCTTCCGCATCGGCCCGGGAAGTTTCTCCCGCACGAGCTGAAAAGCAAATCCCTCCGGTGTCTCGGTAGCCCGTACGGCATAATGCTCTTCATTCTCATATTCGAATATCAATGGATAGTCTTTGTACCTCTCCCGTGGTAGCCGGATCACTTCGGTAATGCGAAACACCTCCATAGCTTGAATGCGCTGTCCCGTTCATTATGATACGTAACGGATCATTCCGGTTGCCTTTATTATACACGGAAAATGGAAAAGCGCCGGTTGGTTTTGCCAGCCGGCGCTTTCTTATCAATAAGTCTCAGACCAATCCTTGGATCAGCATGGTGTCCGCCACCTTGACGAAGCCGGCGATGTTGGCGCCGGCGATCAGGTTGCCGGGCACGCCGTACTTCTCGGCCGCGCTGCTGCTGCTCCGGTAGATGTTCACCATGATCTGTTTCAGCTTGGCGTCCACTTCTTCGAAGGACCACGAATAGCGCATGCTGTTCTGGCTCATCTCCAGCGCCGATGTCGCTACGCCGCCCGCGTTGGCAGCCTTGCCCGGGGCGAAGAGCACGCCGTTTTTCAGGAATATTTCGGCTGCTTCGGGGGTGGAGGGCATGTTCGCGCCTTCCGCCACGGCGTAGCAGCCGTTCTTGACCAATGTTTTGGCCGCTTTGGCATCGAGTTCATTCTGCGTGGCGCTGGGCAGCGCGATATCGCACGGCACGTCCCAGATGCCCGTAAAGCCTTCGTGGTATTCCGCGCCCTTCTTTTCCGCGGTGTAATCCTTGATGCGCCTTCTCTCCACTTCCTTGAGGCGTTTTATGAGCGCCAGGTCCACGCCTTCGGGATCAAAGATGTAACCGTTGGAGTCGCTCATGGCCACGACTTTCCCGCCCAGCTGTGTGGCCTTTTCGTGTGCGTAGATCGCCACGTTGCCCGAGCCCGATACCACCACTTTTGCGCCCTTGAAGCTCTTGCCTTTAGCCTTGATCATTTCATCCGTCAGATAGACCAGCCCGTACCCGGTGGCTTCGGTGCGCACCAGGCTCCCGCCGTACGTCAATCCCTTCCCAGTCAGCACGCCTGAGAATTCATTCCGCAACCGCTTGTATTGCCCGTAGAGGTAGCCGATCTCCCGTCCCCCCACGCCGATATCCCCAGCCGGCACGTCCGTGTCAGCGTCGATATGGCGGGAAAGCTCGGTCATGAAGCTCTGGCAGAATTTCATGACTTCGTTATCGCTCTTCCCTTTGGGGTCGAAGTCCGAGCCGCCCTTGCCGCCGCCGATGGGCTGGCCGGTGAGCGAGTTTTTCAGTATTTGTTCAAAACCGAGGAATTTGATGATGCCGATATTGACGGAAGGGTGGAAGCGCAGGCCGCCTTTGTATGGGCCGATGGCGCTGTTGAATTGTACTCTGAAACCTCTGTTGACCGCTACGTTGCCGTTGTCGTCCAGCCAGGGAACGCGGAACATGATCTGCCTTTCGGGCTCCACCAGGCGTTCCAGGATGCCCGCTTTGCGGTATTCGGGGTGTTTGTCCATGACGGGGGTGAGGGACTCCAGGACCTCTTTGACAGCCTGGTGAAACTCCGGTTCGTTCGGGTTGCGGCGAAGCACCAGTTCGTACACATCATTGACGTACGACATGTTCTTTCCTCCAAAGCATTTTATTTCATCCTGTCTTTATCATTCCACGCATCATCGCGGGGAAAACAGGCTGATCACGTTTGGGGATGGTATTCGGTTAAGGGGTCTGGTAATGGCTGGTAATGCCCGGGCCTGATTATTTGCATACTATCACATGCAGCCTGCATAAGTCAACAGATTTACACAAGAATTCGGTTTATTTTTACCTATTTATGCAATTACCGTTGGGCCATCCTGCAATTTTGGCATAAACAAACACCGGCGGCAGCCGGTGTTTGTTTGAAAGTATACAATTTTATTAAAGCCTTTTATTGAATGTTGTTTTCCATGGCGTATTCGCAATACCCCCTGATCCCGCACTCCGGGCATTTGGGGTTCCTTGCGGCGCAGACCCGTCTTCCATGCCAGATCAGCCAGTGGTGCGCATCCGACCATTTCTCCTTCGGGATGTTTTCCATCAGCTGCATCTCGGTTTCCAGCACATCCTTTGCCTTTGCAAGGCCGATCCGGTTGGTCACGCGGAAGACATGTGTATCCACCGCGATGGCCGCCTTCCCGAAAGCATTGCTCAGCACCACGTTGGCCGTTTTTCTTCCCACGCCCGGTAGGGTGGTGAGCTCCTCCAGGGTATCCGGGACCCTGCCGCCGAAGTCCGACACCAGTTTGCAGCACGTTTCGATGATATGCCTCGCTTTTACCTGGTAAAAGCCGCAGGGCTTTACCGCGCGTGCCACCGTTTCCTCCCCCGCCGCGATGAACGCTTCCGGCGTGGGGTATTTTTCAAACAGCGTCCCGGTCACGGCGTTTACCTGTCTGTCGGTGCATTGCGCGCTCAGGATCGTTGCGATGAGCAGCTCAAATGCATTGTTATAATACAGCGCGCTCCTGGCTTCGGGGTACATCTTCTGCAGCGTCTCCAGGATCAGGCCGATCCTGCTGCGTTTCTGTGCCGGGGTTTCGTTTTTGCTCATGGTGCCTCTTATGCTGACGATTTTAGATTGGGTGCTTGTAGTCATTTTCGGTAGATTAATTATACCCGCAACCGGAGTTGTATTCAATCAAAGCCGGGTTTTTCATCCGGAGATAAGTTGCCTGCACCTTTTGAGTTATTCCTGTTTCATCATTTTGATCAGCATGTCCAGGCGTTTTTTCATCTCCCCGTCCATCATGGGTGCGGCCTTTTCATAGAAGTTGTCGATCTGCGCATCGTTCAGGGTCCCGTCTTTCTTGCCTTCCCGGGTGGTCCGTCGGAGTTCCTCCATCAGTTCCGATTCACTCTTGCCTTCATACTTTTTGATCCTGCTGCGCAGTTCCTCGGACTCCTCGGGATGTTCTTTCATGACCTGGTCGCATTCCTCTTTGCTCACAGGCTGCCTTTCCTTTTTGAAGCTCCTGAGATCCTTGCCCATAATCCTTCCCCCCGCATATCTTTTTAGCAGTACATAAATATTCCGGCATGACCGAAATGTTTCACCTGGATGGCGCAAAGGGCATAGTATGATATACGGGTATCTATGCCTTGTGAGGGGGATGGTGGATTTTGTACAGGATCGGAAACAGGCTTCTTTGTTCCAGCCTGCCGGAAACGCCGCAGGAGGAAAAGGCATGTCCCTGTGGGGGGCAATGTAAATGCGGCGGCCAGTGCAAATGCGGTGGCCAGTGCAAATGCAAGGGGGGGCAATGTGCCTGCTCATGCCATCATACCGGCGGCCATCCTGCCGAAGCAGCCGCTCCGATGCCGATGGATACCACGGCCCTGATGTTCCTTTTCCTGTTCGAAGGAGGTTTCCCCCATATGACCGAGCTCATGCGGGATATCTGCCCGTATATCGAGCCGGGCGAACAGGAACGTATCCTGCAGTTGCTGGAGTTGCAGTCGGCTGCATACCAGATGAAAAACACGTTTGCCGCCAAACAGTCGCTGTGCAAATCCGAGGGCTGCCGTGTGCTTTCGCGCTCCGAGCGTACGATGGGACTGATGCGCACCCTTTCACGCTACTCGGCACAGCCCGCGAAACCTGCATTCAGCAATATGGAAAGGGTCTTTTCCATGCAGCAGGGTTTTGACAAGGCCATGCGGGGCATGCGTGATACCGGCAGGTCCAATCCATTGGAGATGTTCAGCGCCATGGATGGCATGTTTCCCAAGGGAACGATGCCCGATATGGAAAAGATGTCCTCCATGATGAAAATGATGCAGATGTTCTCCACCATGATGGCGCAGGAAGGCGTAAAGAACTGATCGTTTGAACAGGATACCAACCTTCGGCCGGGTTTTTCTTTCGGGGCGTAGCACGAACCGCACCCCGGATATGGGATGCGGCTCGTGAAGGTATTGTTATCTGCTTCATTCAATGATCATGCATCATGATCCGCCCACAGACCCGTCCCAGGTATCGATGACGGTCTTTTTCTTTTCTTCCTCGTCAAACCATTTCGTCGTCACAGCTTTGGTTTCGGTATAGAAGCGGACGCCGTCCTTCCCCAGCGCGTGCAGGTCGCCGAAGAACGACTGCTTGTGCCCCGTGAAGGGGAATATACCCACGGGAACGGGTATGCCCACATTGATGCCCACCATTCCCCCGTGCGTACGGCTGGCAAATTCCCGCGCGTAATAACCGCTGGAGGTGAAGATGACCGATCCGTTTGCATACCGGTTTTGGTTCATCAGTTCCAGCCCTTCCTCGAAATGCTTCACCCGCTTGATGCATAGCACTGGCCCGAAGATCTCCTCGTCCCCCACGCGCATGCCCGGCGTCACATGGTCGAATATCGTGGGCCCGAGGTAGAAGCCGTTTTCAAACCCTTTAACGCTGATGCTGCGGCCGTCCAGGATCATTTTGGCCCCCTCTTCGATGCCAGTCTCGATCCAGTTAATGACCGACTGCCGGTGTGCCGCGCTTACGAGCGGCCCCAGCTGGCTGGCCTTGTCATAGGCTGGCCCGATCTTCAGTTCGGAGGCGTATTGCGTAAGCAAACCGGCCAGTTCGTCCGCGATGCTTTCCTGCGCCACGATCACCGGCAGCGCCATGCACCGTTCCCCCGCGCATCCGAATGCGGAGTTGATGATCCCCCTTGCCGTCCGCTCCAGTGCGGCGTCCTCCAGCACCAGCCCGTGGTTTTTCGCTTCCCCCAGCACCTGCACGCGCTTCCCGTTTGCGGCCGCTTTGGAATAGATATGCAGGCCCACGGAGGAAGAGCCCACGAAGCTGATGCCCCGGATATCCGGGTGCTCGAGGAAGATCTCCGCCTCGTTCCTGCTGCAGGTGACGATGTTGAGCACGCCGTCCGGCAGCCCTGCCTCCTGAAAGAGTTCGGCGCACCGCATGGCGGTCATGGGCGTCATGGACGCGGCCTTGATCACCAGGGTGTTTCCCGTCGCGATGCACAGCGGTGCCATCCACCCCATCGGGATCATCCCCGGGAAGTTGAACGGTACGATCCCGGCGAATACCCCCACGGGTTCCTTGTACAGAACCGTGTCATACCCTGTTGAGGTGTCCATCAGGGATTCCCCCAGCATCAGGTTGGGGGTGCCGCACGCGAATTCCACCGGCTCCTTCACCTTCAGGATGTCTCCTTCGGCTTCGCCCCACACCTTCCCGTGCTCGCGGGCGACGAGATACGTCAGCTCCTCCATGTTTTTCTCGAGCAGCTCGCGGAACCTGTACAGTACCTGCACCCGTTTCATCACGGGGGTTGTGGACCATCCGGGGAAGGCGTTCCTTGCCGCATCGATCGCACGGAATACCTCTTCCTTCGTGCAGCAGGGCGTCCGTGCGATGACTTCCCCCCTGCTCGGGTCAAAGATGTCCATGTACCTGTCTGTTTTGGATTCCGCCCATTTTCCGTTTGTAAAATACCGTAACTTCTGTACGTCTGGCATAGTGTGATCTCTCCCTGCTGTTATTCAATGGTTTTGACGCCGCCAAGGTGCCGCTTCTCCTCTTCCGGCGTGTCCAGCCCCAGCGTCCCGCCCGGGTTCATGATGTTGTCCGGGTCGAAGTGCTTTTTGAGCGCCCGGAATACATCGTATTCGTTGCGGCCGATGGAGCCTTCCAGCCAGGGGCCGAACATCTTGCCGATGCCGTGGTGGTGGCTCATCGCCGCGCCGGATTTCTGAATGGCGTCCAGGATGCCCGCGTGATAGGCGCGGAATTCCTCGGGGTCGCTCATTTTCACGATGAAGATGAAATACAGGTTGGCGCCCTGGGGGTATACGTGCGACATATGCGTCATGCAGATGGTGTTGGGGCGGGCTTTGCAGTACGCCCGCACGTCGCGGTGGACCTGGGCCATGTTGCTCCAGTTCACGCTGCATTCCATCGTGTCGGTGATGACCCCGAAATCCTGCAGCGTGTCCCGCATGTACGGGTCGTTGAAGCGGCCCTTTTCCCACGCCTTGGTCACATAGCCCGTGAGGCCCATGCCCTTGTACTTCCTGCAGATGGTATGCACGTTTTTTGCGCAGTTCCGGGAGAATCCCTTCTCCCCGTTGGTGAAGCCCAGGAAGAGGCACATTTTCCCCATCTCCAACCCCTTCAGTTTGAAAAGGCGTTTGAGCGGGCTTTCGTCCACGCCGTAGAGCCGCATCATCACTTCCGTCTCCTCGGGGTCGGACAGGCGGAATACCGAAGGGTATCCGGCCTCGGACTGCATGATCTCCCGCGCCGCCTCCTGCGCCGTCTCCCAGTCGGCAAACATGCAGGAAAAGCGTTGGATGGTCCCGGGCATGTGGCGGAAGAAGCGCAGCGATACGTGTGTCAGCACGCCGAAGGCCCCCTCGCTCCCCATCATGATATGACCGATGTCGGGCCCCGTCGCCTTGCGCGGGTAGCAGTCGGTTCGGATGCTCCCGATAGGCGTCGCGTATTCCTGGCCCATCACGATGTCCGAGATCACGCCGTAATAAGTGGAGTTCTGCCCCGCGCCGCGCGTCACCACCCAGCCCCCCACCGAGGAGTATTCAAAGCTCTGCGGGAAATGGCCGCACGTGTAGGCCCGTTTTGCGTTAAATAGTTTTACCGCGTCGTTCAGCGTCTGTTCCAGCTTGGGGCCGCTCATCCCGGCTTCCACGGTGATGATCTGGTCCGTCTCGTTGAAACGCACCACCTTGTTGAAGCGCAGGCGCATGTCCAGCGATACGCCCCCTTTTATGCATTCCACGCCGCGTGTGACGGAAGACCCGCCCCCGTACACGTAGACTGGGATCTTCTCCTTCGCGCAGTATGCCACGATCCGTTCGATCTGTTCCTTCGTATCGGGGTAGATCACGGCGTCGGGGACGCAGTCCACCCGCTTCCTGCGCAGGCGCATCACGTCGTACATCGTCTTGCCGTAGGCCACCGACAGTCGCGCGTAGTCGTCCGTGCGGACGAAATCGCTCCCTGCGATCTCCCGGAAGGCGTCCAGCTGCGCCCGGCTCAGCCTGCAGGGGATATCCAGTTTCACCCTGTCAAATCCTAGGTCCTCGCTGTAATCCTGGAAAAACGAATCGTCGAGACCGAATTTCTCCTTGATCAGCCTGTAAAGGGATTCCTTCGGTGCCTTGATCTCGAGCGGGTCGCCCCACTTGAAGACCGAGCGGTACGAGTCCTTCGGGAATTCGCCCCGTACCCATTTGGGTTCAAAGCCTTTATACGGATGTGACACAGCCATTCTCCTTTCCTGTGGTCGGGCTCTTTTTGTACACCGGCAGGAGCCTGCCGAAGACTCTGGCGAAGATCTCTTTGGACATCGCCGCGTAGCATTGGTGCACCTGCATGTCAGGCTCGAATTCGTCCCGGATATGCACCATCGCGCCGATGGCTTCCTCCACGTTTTTGTACACGCCCCTGGACACGAACGCCACGATGGAGCTCCCCAGGCCTGCCGCCTCGTGGGTCTGGATGCGGTATACCGGTAGCCCGAACATATCGGCTGTGATTCTACAGATCTCGTCGCTCTGCGAGCCCCCGCCCGCCACGAAGAGCTTTTGGACCTTCACTCTGCCCCGCCGCTCCATGGTCTGCAGCCCCTCCATCAGCGCAAAATTGATCCCTTCGATGATCGCCCGGTAGACGTGCATGCGGGTATGGATGTCCGAAAAGCCGATGATGGCGCCCCGCGCCCTCGGCATCGTGAGGCCGGGCGTGAAGTACGGCTGGAAGACCAGCCCGTCGCATCCCGGAGGCACTTCAGACAGGTGTGCGTTGAGCAGGTCCTCGGCGGATATTCCCATCTCTCTGGCCTGCTCCGCTTCTTTCCGTGCAAACTCGTTTTTGAACCAGGACAGCAGCCAGTACCCCCTGAATACCTGCACCTCGGGGTTATAGCAGCCTTTCAATACGGCAGGATATGCCGGGAGGAACGGCAGCGGCTCCATGTATCGGTCGATGGTAAATTGCACGGTGGCCGTGGTTCCCAGGCTGATGGCCGCCTTGTCCGGCGTCGCGCAGGAAAGCCCCAGCGTCTCGCACCCTTTGTCCGAACCCGTGGCGACGAGGGGCAGGCCTTCGGGGATGCCCGTCTGCGCCGCCGCCTTAGCGGTGATGCTCCCGATCACTTCCCCCGGCTCCACCAGCTCCGTCAGTTTTTCCTTTTCGATGTCGAATACGCACCGCGTCAGCTCGTTTTTCCCCATCCACTTCCTGGCCTTGCTGTTGATGGGGATATGTCCGATCATATTGGCCACGGAGTCCGCCAGTTTCCCGGTGAGTTTATAGTTGAGGTAGCCCGATATCATGAGGTACTTGTATGTTTTGCTCCAGGTGTCAGGCTCGTTTTCCATGATCCAGTTGCATACCGAGATCCTTCGCTGCAGTTCGATGGTATCCTTTTTGCCGACCAGTGAGAAAAGGAAAAGGCTTGTAAAGGGGATGGGTTTTTTGGGTACGCATTCACGTTTGTCCAGCCACAGGATCACGTCGCGAAGCGGTTCCCCGTTTTCATCCACGCACAGGCACGTATCGCGGATGGTGGTGATGGTCACGGCGATGAGTTCCCCCCATACGTTCTGCGCCTCGGCCTTGAGGCGCTGGCAGATGCCGCAGATGGCGTCCCAGTACACTTCCGGCTTTTGTTCCGCCCATCCCGGCTGCCTGGAATAGTACGGTTGTTCAAACGGGTGCTGGATCTTGCACAGTACGTCCCCGGCCTTGTCCACCAGCATCGCTCTTGCGCTTTGCGTCCCCAGGTCTATCGTCAGTACGAGCGGGTTTGGCATGGCGTTTCCTCCTTGTCCATGGATTTGAGCAGGTCGCTGGTCGCTGTCACATCGCAGCCGCAGCCCGGGATATCGGCTGCAACTGGTTCACCGATGCCGATCCTTTCGTATACCACTATCCTGGCCAGAGCCTGAATGAGCCCCGGGATCATCTTCTTTGGGATCTCGCCGCTGGTTTTCACGGGCAGCGCCGGCAGCTCCGGGAAGGCTGTCCGTACTGTCGTGGTCAGGCAGCGCATCGGCGCCGTCATTTCCGCCTGTGCAAATTCCAGGCCCCGCGCGCACCGGTTGCCGGAGTATGCGTATTTCCCGTCCTGCATATCCACAGATATCCGGCAGCCGATGGGGCAGACGATGCAGGTCAGCGTTTTCATGGGTCACACCACCTCCGCAAGCGAAAATTGGATCGTAGCGCCGCTCTCCAGGTCCAGCGCCCGGAAATCGACCTCCACCCGCTCCATTTCGGGTGGCCGGAGCTGGAGAAAGGTTTTCTTGAAGACCTCCCTGCCGCTGAATGTCACGCTCAGCCTCGTGCGCCCCCGCTCGCACTTTGAACGGAAATAGACCGTGACGGGTGCTGTCAGATCACGCAGGCTGATCACCTGCGGCACCAGGTACAGGAAGTTTTCATCCGCTTTCAGATCCGCAAACAGGCGTTTCCGGGGTGTATGGCCCGCCGCCGTGCGGCCTGCCGCCGCGCGCCCAGCTGCCTCTCCGCTCTCGGATACGTAGTCCGCCAGGTCGTTTACGTGCAGCGCGTTGCCGCAGCAGAATACGCCGTCCGCCATCGTCATGCAGTTCTGGTCGGATATGGGGCCCTTCGTACGTTCGTCCAGCGGGATGCATAGGCTCTCCGCCAGTTCGTTTTCCGGGATCAGCCCCACCGAGAGGATCAGCGCGTCGCATTCCACCGTTTCCCCTGTGCCGGGGATGGGTGCCATATTTTCATCCACATCGGAAATTTCAACGGCTGAGAGGCGGCCCTCGCCGTATACGCGCGTCACGGTCTTGCTCGTATACAGCGGGATGTCGTAGTCGTCCAGGCACTGGTAGATATTGCGCGTCAGCCCGCTCGCCGTGGGCTTCGCTTCGTACACGCCTTCAACCTTTGCACCCTCCAGCGTCAGCCGCCTTGCCATGATCAGGCCGATATCGCCCGAGCCCAGGATCACGCAGCGCTTCGTCGGCATCTTCCCCAGGATATTCGTATAATACTGCGCCGTGCCCGCCGTGAAGATGCCCGAGCAGTGGTCCCCGTGTACGCCAATCTGCCGCGCCGTCCGTTCACGGCATCCGCATGCCAGCACCAGGCTTTTCGTGAAAGCTGAGTGAGCGCCTTCCCGGTTGACGAAAGAAATCAGGAAGCCGTCCGCCTGTTGTTCGATCCGGGTCACGTATGTCAGCGTCAATACCGTGGTATTCGTTCCGGCCAGCTGCCGGGTGAACCGGTATGCGTATTCCGGGCCGGTCAGTTTCTCGCCGAAGCGTATCAGGCCGAACCCGTCGTGGATGCACTGTTTCAGGATGCCGCCCAACCTGCCCTCGCGTTCGATCAGCAAGACACGCGCGCCCGCCTCTGAAGCGGATACGGCGGCTGCCAGCCCCGCGGGGCCTCCCCCGATGACGGTCACGTCGTAATCCACCGCTGTCATACCCCCTCCTTGTTATCGCCGAAAAGGATCGTGCTTCCGGGCCCGTTCTTCTCCACCTGTTCGATGGGGATGTGCAGCTCCTCCGCGATGATCCTGGCCACCAGCGGCCCGCAGAATCCGCCCTGGCACCGCCCCATGCCCGGGCGTACGCGGCGTTTCACGCCGTCCACCGTGTCGCAGGGTACGCTCCGGTGCAGCGCCTCCCGTATCTCGCCGCGGCTCACTTCCTCGCACCGGCATACGATGGTGCCATAATCCCTGTCCTGCTGTATCAGCGCATCCCTATCCTCCCGGGGCATCCCGGCTGTGCGCGGGATGGGCGTTCGGATGGGGCGGAACGCGTCATTCTTCTGCGCGCCCAGGTACTCCGCCGCCATTTTGGCGATGTCCACGGCGATGGCGGGCGCGGCGGTGAGCCCGGGGGACTGGATGCCCGCGGCGTGGATGATGTTGGCGGTGGATTTGCCGAAGGAGATGATGAAGTCCTCTTCGTAGGTGGCGGCGCGTACGCCGGTGAAATAGGTGATGATATCCTTTTCTTTTAATCCGGGGCACGTCTGCCGCTGTTTGGAGAGAATATCGCGGACATTTTCCCGTTCGGTCCCGAAGTTCTCCTTATTAGGCGTTTCAATGGCGTTGGGGCCCACCAGCAGGTTTCCGTCGATGGTGTGCACGATTCCTCCGCCTTTGGAATGCCCGGCTTTTTTTGCCACGGTGCCGAGCGATGAGGCGATGGTGCGTACCAGATAGGCGGTCTTTTTGTCCAGGATGATGTTGGTCCCCTTGCGCGGGTGGATCGAAAAGAAATGGTCCCGCGCCATTTTGGCGATCTCCTCGGTGAAGACGCCCGCGGCGTTGATGACGAGTTTGGGACGGATCCTGCCCCGGTTCGTCATCACGCTAGTAATCTGGTCCTGTGTAACGTCCATATCCAGTACCGCAGTATCCAAACAGATTCGTGCTCCGTTGTCTGCGGCATTTTCCGCATACGCGATGGTCAGTCCGTATGGGCATACCACCCCCGCGGTGGGGAAAAAGAGCGCTCCGGCTATTTGGGGGCTCAGGTTCGGCTCCCGCTCCCGGAGCTTTTTCGCGTTCACGTGCTCCGCCGGTATCTTCATCATCTTCCAGTAAAGCATCGAAGCAGCCGCTACCGGCTTCATCCGGCGCTTTGCATAGCAGATGTACTGCCCGCACGGGCGGAAAGGCACGCCCAGCTCCCTGCAGATATCTTCATACATGCGGTTCCCGCGTTCGTTGTACTTCTGTTTGAGCTGTCCTTTGCGCAGGTCCACGCCCGGGTGCACCATGCCGTCGTTGCGCCCCGAGGCGTGCAGCGCCACGTCATGCTCCTTTTCGGCAAGCAGCACGTCCAGTTTATAGCGCGTCAGTTCCCGTGCGATGGCGCAGCCCACGATCCCGCCGCCTACCACCAGCACGTCCGGATGCAGTCCGTCCAGCGTATCGTCCGATGCCGCCGGCACCCGCATCTTCGGGGTCTGCGCACCTGCCAGTTTGATATCGTTCACAAGTCCGGCGTATTCCTTTTTGTTCACCGCTGAAAGCCCGGCTTCCACGATATCCTGCCATTCGTCAAGCTCGCCCGTCAGGTGCAGGCGCCCCCTGTCCTCCGATGCCCGGATTCTGCCCTTGTACAGCCTGTTCAGCCGTTTGTTGAGCCTTGAAAGGTATGACATAACCCCTCCAAAGTGAAAGCAGCCTCGCGCCTTTTTCCCATGGACCGGTAATTGCTTATGACTTCTTCAGTGCTTTGAGAACGGGACGATCAGTCTTTGGCAGCCTGTTCCCCGCCCCACAGTTCGGATTTTTTCGCCCCTGTGGAGATGAGGATATCCGCCTGTTCCTGCTCGCTCAGCATATCGATGCTGCCATCGGCCTTGAACGCGTCGATCCCTTTCAGCACGGCGTCGAAGCGCCGTTTGTTGATCTTGTTACGGATTGCGAAGATCAGGGTTATGGTCAGCAGCACCAGCGGGACGATGACGAATATCCACCGGATGCCCGATACCACGCCGCTTTGCGCATAGGAGGCGGGATCAAAATTGGTTGTGCTCGCCTTCAGGATCGAATACTGGTTCTGGTCAAATCCGACCGCCTGCAGGCCGAAGCCCAGCAGCAGCACCGCCACGCCGCTGGCAAATTTCCGGAGGAAAGTCGTTATCCCGCTGTAGATTCCTTCCCTGCGTTTTCGGGTGCGGATTTCATCGATATCGAATATATCCGTCAGCATGGACCATGTGGCCAGATTTCCCGCGGCCGAGCCTGCCGCGATCAGCACGGCGAAGGCGCACAGGATGTAGATGGATACGCTGCTGTCGATCCAGATAAATGCCAGCGTTGTAAGGATCCAGATGGGGATGCCGATATAAAGGGGGAACGCCTTGCCTTTTTTCTTGGCCAGCGCGCCCATCAATACCATGAAAAGCATTGAGCATACGAGCAATGCTCCCATGACCAGTTCGTAATTTTTATATTGCAGCACCACGATGTCGATGTAAAAGATGAAAAGGGCCAGCACCAGGTCCACTGCGATCTGGAAGGAGAGGAAGATGCCCAGGAAGTTGCGGTATGCCTTGTTTGAAAATACCGACATCCAGCTTTTAACGGTGGCTTTTTCCACCTCGGGCAGGTCCTTTCGTTCCTTCGTCCCCAGGAATGTTACCAGCCAGCAGGCTGCGAAGATCAGCGCCATGACGGCGGCCATCACGAGGTAGCCCGTCTTCTGGCTGGGCCCGTTCTGGTTCCCGCCGATGCCTTTGACGATGATGGTGGGGATGACTGCGGCGACAAGGGACGCGCCGCCCGAGAACAGCATCCGTGCCGTCGTGAAACTGGTACGTTCATTGTAGTCCGACGTCATGTCCGAAAGGATGGCGTTGTAGGGCACCATGACGATGGTGAATGCCGTCCCGAAAAACATATACGCAAAGGCGTAATAAATGATTTTTGACGTCACGCTCTCCATGCCGAAGGAATAAAAAAGCATGATGAAGGATACGAATACCGGCAGGATGCCGATCAGGAAGTAGATGCGGCGCCTGCCGAACCGCGACCGGGTCTTGTCCGAGATCCGCCCCACGATGGGGTCTGTGATGGCGTCCCAGAGTTTCCCGATGAAAATGATGATGGACGTCGCCACGACGGGCATGCCTTCGACCAGCACGAGGAAGTTCATGAACAGCAGGCTGAATACCATAAACGCGCCGCCGCCGTAAACATCGCCGCTGGCATAGGAGAGCATCATTCTGAGTTTGCCTTTCATCAGTGTTCATCCTTTCTTGCTGAATAGCCCAGTTCTGCCGACAGTTCCTTTCCGGTTTTCGTGAGCATCGAAACGATCCTTGCGACCTTTTCCGGCGTCATCCGGCTGGCTGCGCCCGACACGCCCAGCGAGTAGTTGCATGCGCCGTTGCTGTTGAATACGGGTACGGCCACGCACCGGATGTCCCTGCTCAGTTCGCCGTCATCCATGGCATGCCCCTGCGTCCGGATCTTTTGGATCTCTTCAAGAAATCTATCTCTGTTGTCAATGGTTTTCTCTGTGAATACTTCGTAAGACAGGCCGTCGATCATCCTTTCGCGCTTGTCGTCCGGCGCGAATGCGAGCAGGCATTTGCCCACCGAGGAGCAGTGCAGCGGTTCCACGTTTCCGATCCTGGCGTTCACCACCAGGCGCGAGTCCGACATGATCTGTTCGATGATGACCGCGCTGTGGTTCGCCAGCACGCACAGGTGGACCGATTCGCGTATTTCCGCCGCCAGCCGTTCCATCAGCGGCTTTGCCGTTGCGATGATGCTGAAATTCTTGTAGTACTGTTCGGAAAGCCGGAGGATGGCGGGCCCAAGCTTGTACTTCGCAGTCTCCTTGTGCTTCTCCACCATATTGGCTTCGAGGAAGGTATCCAGGATGCGGAAGGCCGTGCTTTTGTTGATCTGCAGTGCCTCTGCGAGCTCCGTGACGCCCACGCTCCGCCGCGAGGCCAGGAAAAGCAGGGCCTCGATGCCCTTTTTCAGTGACTGGCTCATGGCATTACCCCCGGACGTAAATTGAGGATATGGTTCTTCAGGTCGCCTTCCCGTGCAAACCTTTCGATGAACTCCATAAATACCCCGTGGCCGAGTGCCCGGCTGACGATCTTCTCATCGAGCAAATGGAGGATCGATAAAATATCCTGATGTGTCACAGCATTGATCTGATCCAATATCCCCCGGCTCTCGCGCTGGCTCTCGCTGCGGTGCGGCGGGTAACCCTGTCCGGGTTTGTCGCAAAAGAGCTTTTCGAATATGTATTTCAGGTTGATGTCCCCCGCCCACCCGAAGCCTTTGTTCAGCGCCAGGGAGATGCAGTTGCCGCCGTTGATCTGGGAGAAAAGCCATGCGTCCAAAGGGTCCAGGATGTGGCCGCAGGTCACGCCGGGATATTGCATCGCGGAGAGCAGATATCCCAGCCCCGTCCCGCATCCGCCGATGACGAAATCGGCCGCGCCCGTATTCAGCGCCAGCGCCGTCATCAGGCCGGTGTGGATGTAGGTCAGCTCCGGCTCTTCCCCGTCGCTGCGCATGCCGACGTTGGATACCTCCGCGTCGATGCCTTCCAGCGCCTGCAGGATGTATTTGTTTTTATCCCTGGCCGATACTTCATTGACGACAGCGATCCTCATAGCCCTTTCCTCCTGATGCATTGGACTGCTTTCCGTGCGATTTCCTCCCCCGTCAGGGCGAATCGCTTCTGCAGGTACTCCTGGGTGCCCACCTCGCCGAAGCTTTCGAAGACCCCCACCCGTTCCATGGGTGCGGGGCGGTTCTCAGCGAGCGCTTCCGCCACGGCGCTGCCCAGTCCCCCCATGGCGTTGTGGTTCTCCGCGGTCACGATCGCGCCGCACTGCTCCGCCGTGTTCATGACCGTTTCTATATCAATGGGTTTGATCGTATGCATGTCGATCACCCTTGCGGATATCCCTTTTTCCCGGAGCAGTTCGCGCGCGCGGAGCGCTTCATACACCATGATGCCGCACGCGATGATCCCTACGTCCTGTCCCTCAGCCAATACGTTTGCCTTGCCGATGGTGAAGGGTGCGTCGGCCCTGTACAGCCGCATGACCTTCCTCCGGCACGAGCGCATGTAAAAAACGCCATATGTATCCGCCATGTATTGGACTGCGGTCCTGTACATCGCGCTGTCCGCGGGCTCCAAGATGGTGATGCCGGGGATGGTCCGCATGATGCCGATATCCTCCAAAGGCATGTGCGTCCCCCCGTTCCCCGCCGCCGTCACCCCCGCGTCCCCGCCGATGAGCTTCACGTTGAGCTTCTGGTAGGCGCAGGAGAGGAATACCTGGTCAAAAGGGCGCCGCGTGGCAAATGTGCCGAACGCATGGAAAAAGGGGATCATCCCGGTGGCGGAAAGTCCCGCGCACATCCCCACGGCATGCGCCTCCATGATGCCGCAGTTGATTCCGCGCTCCGGGAACCGCTCGTAAAACCGTTTCGTCCCCATGGAATACTGCACGTCTGCGTCCACCGCCACGATCCGCTCATTTTGCTCTCCCGCTTCGATGAGCGCGTCGCAGTAGGCTGCCCGCATTTCCTGTTTGTCCGGTTCAATTCGCTCCGTCAAGCAATGCATAGCTTCTCTCCAGCCGAATATCGATTTCGCGCATGGCGGACTCCGCCATGTCGGGCGATATGACCATGTAATGGTTGAATCCCGGTATTTCGGCGAAATTACACCCGTGCCCCTTCTCGGTATTGAGGATGATGGCAGTTGGTTTGCCGGACAGCTTCGCCTGCCCGATGGCTTCGTATATTTCCCTCACGTCGTGGCCGTCCGCTTCATAGGCCTCCAGACCGAATGCCTTGAATTTGTCAGCCAGAATGAACGGTTCGCAGATATCCTTTGTGTACCCGTCCAGCTGGCGCCGGTTGTTGTCCACCAGGATCACGATGTTGTCCATCCGCCGGTGCGCGATGAACTGGATGGCCTCCCAGTTCTGCCCCTCCTGCAGCTCGCCGTCCCCGACAATAGCATAAACGGTGCTCTGAATGCCTTGCATCTTGTTCCCCATGCTTACCCCGGCTGCCATGGACAGCCCCTGCCCCAGCGACCCCGTGCTGATATCGATGCCGTTCGTCTTCAGCTGGTCGCAGTGGCTCGGCAGCTTCGTCCCTCCCTGGTTGAGCGTTTTGAGCTCCTCTTTTCCGATGAACCCCCTGTATGCGAGCGCGGCATACAGCGCCGGCCCGCAGTGCCCCTTGGATAATACCACCCAGTCCCGGTCCCGCTTTTTGCTGTCCTGCGGATCCACGTTCAGGATATCCGTATACAGTACGGCCAGCAGGTCGCAGAGGGACATGCTGCCGCCGATATGCCCGTATCCGGCCGCTGCCATGGCCATTATCGTCAGTTTGCGGATCTCGGCGGCCGCGGCCAGTGTGGCTTTCACGTTCATGGCTGCTTCCCCCTGGACAGCATCATGCCTACAAGCCCCCGCTTCTTCATCAGGGGTTTGTCCTCGAAGCTGTCCAGATAGATTTCGGAGTGTCTTTTGGAGGAGTCGATCGCCGCCAGTGCGAATTTCAATACGTCCCTTCCCCGTTCGCCCGAAAGGACGGGATCGCGATTGTTTTTGATCGCATTGACAAAATCCCGCGTGGATGCCTCGAAGGAATCCGCCCAGTCGTGTTTCATGTCCCAGTACTCTGTCACCTTGCCGTCGCGGTACATCACCACGGGCGCGACGCTCGGGAGCATGGATGCCGTGCACCGGGTCACCCAGATGACCCCGCGGGAGCCCGTGATCTCCATCCGCTCGTCGCAGGTATAATACTTGCTCTGCACATACATCTCGTCCGAGCTCATGATGTCCCACACGCCGTACACCTTTTTGTCCTTGTGTTTCCACATAATCACGGCCGGGACGTCCTTGAATACGCCGGGTATCACCGGTGTCTGGTCGATCCACGCGCACACCTTTTCTACGTCCCCCAGCATGTACAGGATGGTGGAAAATTTATGGTATCCGTCGTCAAATACCATGGGTCCGCCCCCGCACAGCGAGTCGTTCAGCCGCCAAACCCAGGATTTCGGGTCCACGTTCCAGCCTGTATCCTCCACGCTTTCATCCACCCGCGCGCAGCCGGCCTTGACTTTTTTGCTCGCGACGAGCATGTTGCGGGAAGCGAGCGAAGCATTGTTCATTTTCAGGCGGATGCCCTGCGGCGTGCCGATCTCTCCGGCGTCCAGCATTTTTTTAGCCAGTTGATAGGGTGGATAGAAAATGAAGTTTTCAAACACTTTCAGCTTGACGCCATTTTCCTTTGCGGCCGCGATCATGGTGTCGCATTCTTGTAGGTTCATGGCCATGGGTTTTTGAACGGATACGTGCTTGCCCGCATTGCACACCTTCACCGCATAGGCACAGTGCAGGTGGTGCGGCAGCAGCAGCTCCACGGCGGTCACGCTCCCGTCTGCCAGCACTTCTTCAAAGGAGGGATAGACTTTGGGGATACCGTGCTCCTGGGCAAACCTTTTGGCGGCGGATTGGTTGATGTCGTACACGCCGTAAAGCTCTGCATCCGGGTTATCCCGGTAGCCCGCCACATGCAGCTGCGCGATCCTTCCGCAGCCCACCAGGACGAATCTCATCTTCCCCATCGATAGCCCCCCTTCCGCAGCATCCGGAAACATATATCCGGGATGGCATGCGGCTCAAATCAATCCGGGATGGATCCGATATCCTTTAAACCGTTTCCTCGGTTCTTGCTTTTTCGTAATTTCTGCGTATTTCTTCCATATAGGCAGGTATGGGCACATCCCACCAGCCGAAGGCCTTTCCCCCGCTGTTGGGGTAGTCCCTGCACACGTTCACGTTGATGAAGGCCGGTTTACCGGATCGGATTGCCTCCGTGACCGCGTTTGCGATGCCGTCCAATGTTTGTGCATGATAGGCCGCGATGCCAAAAGACGCCGCGATGGTCTGGAAATCGGGGCTGTACACCTTTTCGCCGCGCATGAAGTCGTTGCCAAAGACGCCTTCCTTTCCCAGCACGTCCATCTGCAGGTCGCTGATGGCCATCCAGCCGCTGTTGTTGGCATGTACGATGATCACCGGGATATCGTACTGTGCGATGGTGGAAAGCTCCTGCATCGTCATCATGAAATCCCCGTCTCCGAGGAACGCCACGACCGGCCTTTCAGGTGCCGCCAGTTTCGCGCCGATGGCCGCGGGCACCGCCCACCCCATCGTGGAAAAGCCCCCTGTCGTGAGGTTGCAGTACGGCTTTTCATAACAGTATTCCTGGAAAAGCTGGGCCTGCGTATTGCCCGATGATGTTGAGAGGATCGTATCGTCCGGCAGGATCCTGTTCAGCAGGCCCACTAGCTGCGAGATCGTCACCTGCTGCGTATCCTGTGAGCGTACTTCCTCCAGGTAGGAAAACCATTCCTTCCGCAGTCGGGTGATCTCGGCCAGGTGATCCTTGTTGGGCTCAAAAAGTGCATCGGCCTCCAGGATCTGCCTGAGGCTGTCCGTGAGGTCGGCATGGATGCCCACGTCCGCACCGTAGTTCTTGCCGATCTCCGCTGCGTCGGTGTCGATATGGATGAGCTTGGTATCGGGGAAATTGAATGCGATGCCCTTGCGGTAGGAGCATGTCGTTTCGTCGGCAAAGCGCGTCCCCAGCGCCAGCACCACGTCCGCCCCCCGGCTGATCTTCAGCCCGATGGGCGTGCCTTTCGACCCGGTGTGGAAGCAGTATTGTGCGTGCGTTTCAGCTACGGCGCCCTTGCCCGCCAGCGTCGTGATGATGGCGGCGCCCCACTTTTCCGCGAGCTTGGTGATCAGTTCGTCTGCGCCTGCGCGCAATGCCCCGCCGCCCGCCAGGATCACCGGGTGTTTTGCCGTTTTCATCAGGGAAATGGCTTTTTCGATATATGCAGGATCCGCGCACGGTCTGGACTTTGGCTTTTCCTTGGCGGTATCCATCGGTTCAAATTCACAGGGTGCCGTCTGTACGTCCATGGGCAGTGTCACCACGCACGGTCCGCACCGCCCCGTCGTCATTTGGTTGAATGCCCTGTGCATGATCCTTGGCAGCTGCTCCGCGGACTCCGCCCGCCAGGAGCGCTTCGCCAGCGGTTCCAGACTCCGGATGATGTTGCTGTCCTGGTAGCGTTCGATCTCCTGCAGTACGCCCACGCCCTTCATATGCACGTGCGTATCCCCGCACAGCGCCAGAAAAGCCGTGGAGTCCGTATATGCGGTGCCAAGGCCTATGGCCGTATTCAGCGATCCGGGGCCGATGGATGCAAATACCGCGAGCGGTTTGCCTTTGATGCGGTAGTAGCCGTCTGCGATGGCCGTTGCCGCCTGTTCGTGTTTGACCTGGATGTATTGGATATGCCCGGCCTTGTCCTCCTTGCGGATGGCGTCAAACAGGCCCAGCACGCCATGCCCGGGGATGCCGATGATGTAGGGCACGCCTTCTTCGATCAGCTGCCTCACTATGATTTCGCCGCCGGTAAGTCTCATGTGAACGCCCCCCAATGAGATTGCTTGATAAAAGCATATGCTGTAACTTATGTAAATTCAATAGTTTTCAGGAAAAGGGTTGCGTGATGTGCAACGAATCATCATCCGCCTGTGGTTTGGGCGGTATTGAAAGGCCTTGTACATGTATATTACGGTGTTTTATGGCCTGATAATCAGAAAGTGTCATGCATACGGTATGGCTGTGTATATGTCAGGACAATTGGATTTTGTATAAAGAACTGTCCGTTTCTTCTGCTCTATACCCTTACTGAAATAATTTATTGGAATGAAGCCACAAAATGTTTTTGTTACGTCTTTCCTGATGTGAACATCACAGGGCTTTTTGAAAAGCCGTATTCACACAAAAGAAGGCAGGGATGATCTCCCTGCCTTCAGGCTATCAAAAAACCTTGAGTGAAAAACAGCAATTGGCTAAATATGCATTCACAAATCAAATCCGTCATTTCTGGCGGCGTGTACGTCAGAAATGACACCTCTCATGCAGGTTTGTGGTGAACACTCTCTGCATGGAAAAGCTCAAAAAAGTGACATAGCCATTTTTTGACAATCAGAAGGCGGGGATGATCTCCCTGCCTTTCTTGTTGCAGCAATGCGAAGAATATTATATTCCCAGCTTCCCTTTCATCACTTCGATCGCCTTTTGGAGTTGTGTGTCGTTTTCATCGGTCAGCCGCACGGTGCCGTCCAGGACATTCTGCGGCAGTTCCACTTCAAAATCGGGTGTCAGTCCCTTCCCCTGGATCTCCCTTCCCTTGGGCGTGAAATATTCCAGGATCGTCAGTTTGACGGTAGCCCCGTTGGAAAGCCTGAAGAAGGATTGGATCACGCCCTTGCCGTAGGTCTTGGTCCCCACCAGCGCGGTGCCGTTATCCTGCAGCGCCCCCGAAAGGATCTCGGATGCGCTTGCACTGTTGCCGTTTACCAGCACCACGATGGGGAGTCCCAGGCTTTGGGCGTCGGAGGTGATGTCCTGACGTTTCTGGCTGCGGTCCATGGTGTAAAAGATCGTGCCTTCGGGCAGCAATGTATCTGCTATCTTGGAAGTGGCCTCCACCAGTCCGCCGGGATTGTCCCGCAGGTCTATGACCAGGCCTTTCATACCCTGCGATTTCAGCTTGTTCACTTCGTTTGTAAACTGGGTATCGATGTTGGTTGAAAATTCGCCGATCCGGATATACCCGATATTGTCCGGAAGCATTTCGGAGGCGATGTTTACCATCGTCACCAGAGCCCGCACCATCTCAAACTCCATCTTCTCGGTCCCGCGCAGCATGGTCAGGCGTACGGTGGTCCCTTCCTCACCCTTGATCTTGGACGTCACCTGTTCCAGCGGCATCCCCGCTATATCCATGCCGTCCACCGCCAGCAGCATATCTCCGGGTTTGATCCCCGCCTTCTGCGCCGGCGCGCCCTCCGCCGTGGAAATGATCTTGATCTCCAGCGTCTTGGGGTCCTGGTTTGCCGTGATACCCACGCCCGAATACTGCCCCTGGCTCATACGGAAAAATTCCTCGGCCTCCTTCGGGGACATGTAGGTGGAGTACGGGTCCTGCAGTGCGGCCACCATCCCCCGCATCGCGCCCTCTTCCAGCGCGCTTTCCTCAGCCGGTTTATAGTAATTCTTGTCGATGACGCCCTGGATCTCCTGCAGTTCTTTTTCCAGGACGGTGTCCTGGGCCGTATTTTTGTTCGGCAAGGCCGGCGCCAGGCCCGTCAGCATGAAAGTCATTGCCGAAGCCAGTATGGCCGTTACAAGGAAAACCAGCACCAAAACCGTTACGAAAGTCCGTACGCTGATCCTGTTCATGGGACGCTCCTCCATATGTACACCTCTGTTGGCTTGATAATGCCTGCCGGCATATTACGCCGCATGCAGTACATTATACAGCATCCTGCAAAATATAGCACAGGCGTTAACAGTTTATTGATAGTTCCCGCATCCGGCGGGTGTAATACAGGATATGATTCCTGTAAGAAAAGATCATTTTGAAAAGGGTCAGTCTTGCTCGCCCGTTCCCAGCAGCACCCTCGCGGGCGCCCCGTCCAGTCCCGTTTTCAGCGGCAGGCAGATCAGTTCATACTGTCCTTCCGGGATGCCGCGCAGGTCCAGGCGTTCCAGCAGGATACACCCTTTATCCAGCGCCATCCTGTGTGCGGGGCCGCACTCCGAGCCTGCCCCTCCTGCGGAATACACGTCGCAACCCAGCAGCCTGACCCCCTTTTCCAGCAGGCATGCGACCGCGTCCGCCTGCAGGTACCGGCTCATCAGCCGGGAATCGTCCGAGTATTCGGCGTCGCTCATCAGTTTCAGGACCAAACGTTCGGCGCCGTCGGGTATTTTATCTGCGATCTGTTCCCTAGCTATCCGGTGGGGTAGTGCCGAGAGATCGACCAGGCGGCACTGCCCTATGAAAAGGTTCAGGTCCAGGTCGGATACGCGGACGCCCTTGGAAGATACATGCCAGGGCGCGTCGATGTGGGTCCCTGCATGCAGGCATAGGGTCATCGAGCTGATATTGTATTCGTCCCCCCTCGCCAGCCGCGCCGCGGGGATAATCTTCACCGGCGTGTCCCCCGGCCACACGGCCGTGCCTTCGCTCAGGGGTACCGTCACATCCATCCATTTCATCCGGGTTCATTACTCCTCATATTGGTAAACTTACGAATAATATTAACCCCTGATTCCCCGCTCTTGCAACAACAATTGGGTCACGCTTTCCTCTGTCATCGAAGGATATCTCTGAAATGGGTCGCTTCGCACCGGCCTTGAAGTAAAATGGCTGGAAATAACCATGCTGCTGGTGTTTGAGGCAGATAAAGAAAAGTGGCTTAACGCCACACAGGCTGTCAAAAAACCTTGAGTGAAAAACTGCAATTGGCTAAATATGCAATCAAAAATAAAATCCGTCATTTCCGGCGGCGTGTACACGCGAGCGCCCTGGAGCAGAACGACACCATACATGCAGGTTTGTGGTAAGCACTCTCTGCATGGCAAAACTCAAAAAAGTGGCTGAAAGTGGTTCATCCACTTTTTTGCCACTTTTTTTGACAATCAGAGTGGCTTAACGCCACATTTATATCCATGCGTTGGATTATTTGCCCCTGTTGTATGCCTCCCTTACGCAGGCCTGGTGCCTCGGGCATTCCTTGCTGGTCTCGTGCACCTTGCTGTGCAGGAAGTGAATGCAATGATGTCCCGGGAAATTATTGTTGGGCAGGGCGTCCACATTGGTGTGTGGCATCCCGTTCATGGATGCAGCCCATACGTATCCGCCGTATTTCACCCATACCGGCCTTCTGTCCCAGCTCCACCTTCCGCCATACGCCTGTTTCATTTTTGCAGTATCGTTTGCTGTCAGCGGTTCAGTGTCGATATGGTACCAGCCGCCATGCCGCCTCTCCGTCCAGGATATGCCCGTGCGTGCGTCGATGACAGTATAGGTGGCGCCCCTGGGAATGACCTTGTTTACAGCATCCCAATCCGTCATCTTCACCCTGCCTTTTACACCCAGCTTGGCCGCCATGGTGCGGGCGATCCCGTTGCGCTCACGGAGTTTCTGGGTCGTGGCCTCGCCGCAGATGCCGTCGACAGGCAGGTTGGCCGCCTTTTGAAAGTCTTTCACCGCTTTCGTGGTTGCTGCGCCGTATTCGCCGTTTGACGAACCGTTGTAGAAACCCCTCCTGGACAGCTCTTTTTGCATCTTTGCGACCGCGTCGCCCTTCATGCCCGAACAGAGTATGCTGAGGTTGGAGCCTTCCTTGTATTCCCCGCCGAGCATGACGTATTGCTTGGAGACGTACCCGGACGCGCCGTCATATGTCACCTTGTAGAATCCGTTCTCGATCCCGGTTACCTTCATGGGAGAACCCGCCGCTATCTGGAAAAGCGAGAGTGAATTGTTGTCCGGTTTGTTGCGCATGTTCACTTCGTCCGTCATCACATATCCCGACCGTCCCGGTCCCCCGTCCGAATAGACCAGGTCCTGCCGGATATAGCCGCGCAGCATCCCGTATGAGATAAAAAACCATCCGTTCTGTTCCCCGAGGATGGTGATCTTCGTGTTTTCAGGGAAAAGGTACAGTATCGCGCTGTCCGTATTGGGCTCGGAACGGAATTTCACATCCTTGCCTAGGATGGAGCCCTGCTCTCCGCCTTCAGCCAGCGCTGCAGCGGGGAAAGCGGTTTGTGCCAGCAGCATCACAGCTGTCAAAGCAAGGGCAGTGATTATAGTCTTTAGTCGTCGCATATGCTCGATCCTCCAGTGTTGCTCAAAGCATCCGGTTTGGGCAACTCAGAATGTATCGTTGTTTCCATAGAAAGATTTCAGTTATATTTACTTATCTAAAACCGTTTTTCCTGTGTCAAATATAGCTTTGGAAGCCTGCAGCGTCAACCTGCCTGTGTCAGCGTTCTGGATTTCACTGTGCTGGTGTTGGCTTTGGCTGGTTCAGGCCTGCCTTTATGTATTCTTCCAGCTTCCCGGATGAGTTGTATGCCTCGATGACGCAGGCCTGGTGTCTTGCGTCCACCTTGCCGGATTCCTGGATCTTGCTCCCCCTGAAATGCAGGCATACCTGGCCGTCCATACCGTTGTCTTTTATGGTTTGCGTCCCGTGTACATAGCCCATCAGCGACGCCGCCAGGTACTTGTCCCCGATATGGACCCATACCGGCCTTCTCGTTCCCGAAAGCGTCCCGCCCCAGGCTTTTGTCATGGCCTCGGTATCCGCTGTTGTGACAGTCTCAACATCGGCATGCCACCAGCCGCCAAATCTGCGCATGTTCCATTTGATGCCGGTACGGACGTCTATTACTTCGTAAACCGCATATTTTTTTACCATGTTTTCCGCATACCCAAACCAGTCCACCATTTCGATTTGGCCGTTTGTCTGCGGCGGCTGCGCGGCTACTGTGCTGCCGGCTGGCACGCTGGCTTTTTCGGCAGCCTTTTGGGGTCCGTAAAGCAGCAGCAGCGTCTGTGCACCTGCAGTACCGTCCGCCTTGAGCTTCATGCTTTGCTGAAACTTGACGACTGCATCCCTGGTTTCATTTCCGAAAGCACCGTTGACCTTTGAATCGAAAAAGCCCCTCTTTTTCAGGGTGTTTTGCAGGTCGGTCACTTCCTGGCCTTTCATGCCCTGTTTGAGCAATTTATAGCGGGTTCCTGCCGGGATCTTGTATGTGACGTAATCGGCGCGGACATAACCTTTCTTTCCGCCTGCGCTCACATACAGCCAATTGTCCTGCAGCTTGTACACCGTCAGGGCGGTATTCCGTTTCATGAGTGATACGATGGATGCTGAAGTGCTCGGGGATTTGCGCAGTTTCACTTCTGATGCATTTACTGCACCCGTCACATTGAGCGTTGTGATCGTGTATTTATGGACGTATTTGCTGGATATATACCCCGTTTTTGAGCCGTGGCGGATCTCATACCACCTGCCGTATGAGCCGGTGATGGTGACTTCCGTCCCTTTTTTCAGGGATTCCACTTTTACGCTTTTCTCATTTGCATCCTTGTAGACGGTCCCGTCCCCTGTGAGCACGGCAGGGTCGTTCAGGCCCGTCTTTTTCACGTCGACAAAGTCGGACTTTACATACCCGGTGAATTTGTTCTTGTACTTGATCCTGTACCATCCCCCGCTTTGGGTCAGGATGGATACCTTGCTGCCCCCGGCCATTTTGATGATGATGGCGGATGCGGTGGACGGCTTTTCCCGCAGGTTCACGTTGTTTTCATTGATGATACCGTCCTTGCCGGCTGCGTTTGCCGCGGGCGTTATGAATGCCGATAGTGTCAGGACCAGTGCTGCTGCGATCAACCCCGCAATGACCCTGACCGCTTTTGAAGCGAACATGCTTCCCCCTCCGTGGTTCTTCATTCCCTCTCGGGAAATTTATCTTTGGTGGATAAGACCTTATATCCTTACTGCTATTTCAACTTGGATACCTGTCTGTATCGTAAATCATGCGTGCTGCCGTCCGTAACCCCGCGCGGAAAGCCTCCATATCCGCCTGCCTCAGCCTATCAGGGTGATGGAGCGGCACCATGCTGCACGATGTCCCGTACAGTTCCAGTTGCATGGCCTGTCCGTACACCTTGGCAAGCGGTTCGTGGATGCCCAGCATCGATAGCGCAGTTGCGCCCAATAAGATTACGGCTTTCGGGTGCACCGTTTCGATCTCCTTGGCAAACCACGGCAGGGAAAGTGCTTCTTCTTCGTAACTCGGCCTTTTTCCCTGGGGGACAAACTTGATGATGTATGTCCGGTAAGTATCCTCTGTCGATATCCCGGTCTCCTTCAGCATCTCGTCCAGCCTGTTCTCCGGCCTGTGGAAAGGTGAAGCAGCCGTGATATCCTCGCGGCTCGGCATATCGTATGCGATCAGCAGCCGGGCTTCCGGGTTTCCCGTTCCTGTGAGCAGGGGCAGGCCGCTGCCCAGTATCTGTTTGAGGAAAGCGCCCATATGCTGGTTGGTATGGTGCAGCGCCTTGTTCAATCCTGTCCTCCGGCCTCTGCGTATTCCCCTCGTAATTCCAGGAGCTTCTGTTTCACCATTTTCATATCCTCCCACGCATCCGTTTTTTTGCGCGGGTCCCGCAGCAGCGCGGCGGGATGGAAAGTCGGCATGATGAAAAATCCTTTCCGCTCGATCCATTTGCCCCTGTCCTGCGTGATTTTGATCTCGGGCCCGATGATATATTTCGAGGGCGTGGCCCCCAGGCACACCATGATCCTGGGTTTTATCAGCGCCACCTGTGCGCGCAGGTACGGAAGGCAGATATTGGCCTCTTCCTCGGATGGCACCCGGTTCCCCGGCGGGCGGCATTTCACGATATTGGCGATGTACACGTCCTCCCGCTTGAGGAAGAGCGCTTCCAGCATGCTGTCCAGCAGCCTTCCGGCCGCGCCCACAAAGGGCCTTCCCAGCCTGTCTTCCTCGGCTCCCGGCCCCTCGCCGATGAAAAGGATATCGGAATTCGGGTTGCCCTCTCCCGGTACACTGTTGGTCCTGCCTTCATGCAGCGCGCAAGAAGTGCATCTGCGTATATCGTCCAAAAGCCCGCTCCAGGTTACCTGCAAATCCCTGCGACCCCCCAATTTCATGTGATCATAAGATATTATAACTGTTTCGATATTTTTCTACAATATTAAAAATATATTCCCGAACTATGAATCTGTAAACATTTCGGCCATTTTACCGGGCTTTGGTGGTTGTTTGTATAGCCGGAAGATATGATATTCTATTTCCGATTGGTTTCAGATGGAAAGATGTATCGGTATGAAGGGAAGCCAAACCCCGCGGATGGTCCATCCTGCGGGGTTTCAAATTGCCTAGATCGCGTTCCTGTCTTCCATTCCGTTTTTGTATATGAGATCCGACTCTTCCTGGTTGCGTACCCGTTTGAGGAGGTACATGTACCTTCTTTTTGCCGCTTCCAGGTCGTAGATCGCATATTCGATCAGGTCCGGATCGCTTACGTTCTGAAAATACTCCTGCGCGGAATGCCACATGGCAAGGGCTTCCTGGATGGATACTTCCCTGCTTGAAAGTTCAGCCATAGGAAATCACTCCCGTCAAAACTATCTTTTGGTAATATTTTTGACGTTCAGCCGGTTTCTTATACCTTCACTTCCGTTACAGCTCCCGCCTGCCCTCCATTGCCTTCATCAGCGTGACTTCGTCCGTATATTCGATGTCTCCGCCGATGGGCACGCCGTGTGCGATGCGCGTTGTTTTGATGCCGAAAGGCTTGAGCAGCCGGGAGATGTATACGGCGGTGGCCTCCCCCTCCACGTCGGGGTTGGTCGCCAGGATCACCTCCGATACGCCGTCTTTCACCCTGTCAAGCAGCTCCTTGATGCGTATTTCATCCGGGCCGATCCCGTCCATCGGCGAGATTGTGCCCTGCAGCACGTGGTAGAGTCCCCTGTACTCACGCATTTTTTCCATCGCCATCACATCCCGCGCGTCCTTGACCACGCACAATGTGGTTTTGTCGCGCCGCACGTCCTTGCAGATGGGGCATGTTTCCTCTTCTGCGATATTGCCGCAGATGCTGCAGTGCCTGATCTTCCTGCGCGTCGTATAGATGGTCTCAGCCAGCTCACGCACATCCTGTTCGTCCATCTTTAATATGAAGAACGCCAGGCGCTGTGCGGTTTTCGTGCCTATGCCGGGAAGGTGCGCCAGGCTGTTCACCAGTTTCTGCACGGATTCGAGCATGTAGGCCATCTTAGAACAGGCCTCCCAGCCCGCCTGTTACCTTGGCCATTTCGTTTTGGGAAGTCTCCTCCGCCTTTTCCAGTGCCTCATTCACGGCTGCGAGGACCAGGTCCTGCAGCATTTCGATATCGTCCGGGTCCACGGCAGCCGGGCTGATTTCGATGTTTTTCACTTTTTTATTGCATGTTGCCACCACTTTCACCACGCCGCCGCCCGCTGTGGCTTCCACTTCGCGCTCCTCCAGTTCCTGTTGCACACGCTGCATATCCTGCTGCATCTTCTGGGCCTGTTTCATCATCTGGCTCATGTTGCCGCCCATGCCCGGGAACCCGCCGCCCTTGGCCATTGTTCATTCCTCCATCAATGCTTTATTTGATCTTTACGTTTTCTTCCCCGAAAAAGTTCATGGCGTTCCGTATGATGTCCTCATGCGGATTTGCCGATGCCTCCTTCTTCTGCACAAAAAACTGTGCGATCATGTCCCTGCCGGCCACGGCATGCAGGGTCTGGGCCACAGCCTCCCGGTTTTCGGGCAGCCGCAGCATCTTCTCCATGATCTGGGAGGATTCGTCAAAAGCCACCTTCAGCACGTTGTCCTCCAGTTCCACCGGTTTTCCGTCTTTGAGCAGCGAAAAGAGGGAGATATCGTGCTTCCGTGCGTATGCCAGCAGGCTTTTGTATATACCCTCTGCAGTCTCTGCAGCAGGTCCGCCTTCCGTATGTGGTTTATCCGGATCGCGCGATTTCTCCTTTGCAGCCTGTCTGCCCTCAGGGGCAGCAGCCAGGCTCCCGCTTTGGATCATGGCCTCCAGGGTGGAGATCCGCTCCGAAAGTGCCAGGAAACCGTCTCCCGCGGGCGCCATGCAGATTTTGACCAGCGCCGCTTCCAGCACCATCCGCGGCTGTGTGGATGCGCGCATGTCCGCTTCGCAGGCGGAGAGGATGTCGATACAGCGGATCAGCTTTTCAGCCGGCGCCATTCCGGCCTGTTTTTTCAATGTCTCTGATTCATCGCCGTATATGCCCGGCGCGTTTTCCCCGCACGTGGCGGTGACCAGCAGGTCCCGGAAATAGCGTATCAGATCCTTGTTCAGCGATGAAATGTCTTTTCCTTTTAGTATAATCTCCGAGAGCGTCTTTAAGGCCTGTCCGGCCCTGGATTCCAGCAGGTGACCGGTCAATGTGTATAATGCGCCGCGGTCCACCGCACCCAGCATCATCAGCACGTCCTCATGCCGGATCTTCCCGTCGCCGATGGATATGCACTGTTCCAGCAGACTCAGCGCGTCCCGCATGCCACCGTCCGCGGCGCGGGCTATCTCGCGCAGCCCCGTTTCGTCGATATCGGCTCCCGCGTCCTTTGCCACGTCCTTCAGCAGCCGCTCGATATCCGGCGGGGGCAGCCGCCAGAAGTCATACCGCTGGCAGCGCGATAGCACCGTGGCCGGGAGCTTGTGCGGCTCGGTCGTGGCCAGGATGAAAAGCACATGCGCCGGCGGTTCCTCCAGCGTCTTCAGCAGCGCGTTGAATGCGCCCGTGCTCAGCATGTGCACTTCGTCGATGATGTAGACCTTGTATCTGCCCAGCACCGGGGCCAGCCGCACCTTGTCCCGCAGGTCGCGGATCTCATCCACGCCGTTGTTGCTCGCCGCGTCGATCTCGATGATGTCCACGGCTTCCTCCCCGCCCTGGATGCAGATGTTGCAGGCGTTGCAGGGTTCGCCGTCCTTGTTTTCGGGGCAGTTCACGGCCCGGGCAAAGATCTTGGCCATGCTGGTCTTGCCCGTCCCCCTCGCCCCGCAAAAAAGATAGGCGTGGGAGATATGCCCTGCCCGCACCTGGTTCTGCAGCACGGTCACGATGTGTTCCTGTCCGATGATATCGGCGAACCGTTTCGGCCGCCATTTGCGGTATAAAGCCTGGTACCCCACCGGGCCACCTCCGGTATCTTTATCGTTGTTGCACGGGATTCGCATGGCGGATCCCGAAAGTTTAATATTCATTGGGTCAACAGCGTTTCAGCCGTTCGTACCGTTCCACCGTTCATGCAGCTGTTCCAGCTCCTCCGAAAGCTTGCGCAGCCTCTGGATATCGCCCGTACCGCTCGCAAGGACTGCCTCCTTGGATGAAATAAGGGTGCTGATCCGTTCAAAGTTCTCGCGCAGCTTGCGGGATACCGCCTCGGCTTCGGGCGTGTAGGCCGGTTTTGCCTTGGATTCTGATACCATCCGGCTGTGGCCGGGCACCAGTTCGTATTCTTCGTCCATCCTGGGCAGCGTGCAGTTCATACCCAGCTGTGAGCTGGCCAGCGCCTGCAGGGATTCCCTCGCCTCGTCCTCGCCGTGGATGATGAATAGCCGCGTGGGTTTGTTTTTGAATGCGCCCAGCCATTTCATCAGGCCGTCCCTGTCGGCGTGCCCTGAATAACCTTCGATCTTTACGATCTGGGCGTGGACGGTGATATCCTCGCCCAGTATGTTCAGTTTATTTTCTCCGTCCGTGATCTTCCTGCCCAGCGTCCCTTCGGCCTGGTATCCCACGAAAAGCACCGTGCTGTCCGCCCGCCAGATATTGTGCTTCAGGTGGTGTTTGATCCTTCCCGCCTCGCACATACCGCTGGCGGAGATGATGATCTTGGGCGATGGCGCCGTGTTGATCATCATGGACTCTTCCGCGGTCTGCGCTGCCCGCAGGGTGGGGAACTGGAAGGGATTGATGCCGGATTTGATCAGCTGCGTCGCCTCGTCGTCATAGCAGGTGAGGTAGTTGCGCATGAATACCTTCGTGGCTTCGATGGCGAGCGGGCTGTCGATGTAGACCGTCACTTTCTCCAGCCCGGGTACCCGCTTTTCATTGAGCAGCCTGTTCAGGTCATAGAGCAGTTCCTGTGTGCGGCCCACCGCGAAGGATGGGATCACGATATTTCCGCCTCTTGCAAGCCCGTCTTTTAATACGTCTGCGAATTGGTCGATCGTCTTGCGTTCCACCTCGTGCAGCCTGTCCCCGTAGGTGGATTCGCAGATCACATAATCCGCGTCCGTGATGTACTCGGGGTCGCGCAGGATAGGCCTGCCCGTCTGTCCGATGTCTCCGCTGAAGGCCAGCTTGGTCGTCGTGCCGTTTTCCTTGATCCACACTTCGATGGAGGATGAACCCAGCAGGTGCCCCGCGTCCACGAACCGGGCGGTGATGCCCGGTGTGATCTCGATGGTCGCGCCGTAGCTTGCCGGGGAGAAATATTTCAGCGCCTCCTGGGCGTCACGGACGGTATAAAGCGGCTCCACCGGCTTCTTGCCCGAACGCTGGCGTTTCCGGTTCTGCCACTCGGCCTCGGCCTCCTGGATATGCCCGCTGTCGGGCAGCATGATGGAGCAAAGATCGCCTGTGGCATATGTGCAGAAAATTGCGCCCTTGAAGCCCTGTTTCACCAGCAGCGGGATCCTGCCGCTGTGATCGATATGCGCATGCGTGAGGAGCATGCAGTCGATATCGTCCGGGGAGAAAGGGAATGTGTCCTCGGGCAGACCCGTTTTGGCATCCCTGCCCTGCCGCATCCCGCAGTCGATCAGTACCTTTTTGCCGTTGGCCTGCAGCAGGTAACAGGAGCCTGTCACGCCGCCGGCAGCACCGTGGAAAGATAACCTCATAACGTTGCCCCAATCTTTCAGAAGTATTATTATCTATTGTATCAATATGGCGGACAAACCTCAACTTCTCTATCAGAAATGTCCGCATTCCTAACCCATCAGCAACCTTAGTAACATGTTTGTGCATATCTCTGTCCAAGAGTATTATCAACACATTCTAGCACATTTCAAATCTCGTGCCTCCCATTTCGTAAAAAAATACTGCCGGGTTTTTAAAAGGACAAATTATTATGCATGCATTTTTTGCAGTTTACCTTGTCATATATCCCCGCAGGGTATTAATATAAAATCCCGAGTTGCGGCGTGTACGTAACTCGGGATACCTAAAAGGCAGGGGGGCACGTAGCGTAAATTAAAAGCTCCAGTGGAGCTTTTAATAGGGGAGTGGGCGGCCGCGCGAAGCGCAGCCCGGTATCTAGGGGGGACTGCCTGCGGGCGCGTTAAGCGCACGCTGTCCCCCCTGGAAACAAGTATTATGCGCGTTCCTTCCCGAAGAACACAAGGCCCAGCGCTCCTGGTCCTGTGTGTGAGCCGATGACCGGCCCCATGGGACGGATCCATATATCCCTGGGCGTGTATTTTTCCCGGATCATTTCTTCCAGCAGTTTTGCGTCACCTTCGCAGTCCGCGTGGATGATGGCCGCCGTCATATCCGCCAGGTAGGCTTCGCTTTCTCCCAGCCTGTCCACGAAATACCGCAAGGCCTTTTTCCTTCCCTTCACCTTGTCGATGGGCACCAGCCTGCCCTCGGGGTCCGCGTAGATGATGGGTTTGAGGTCCAGCACCGTTCCCAGCGCTGCCGCCGCACCCGAAAGCCTGCCGCCCCGTTTGAGGAAGTTCAGGTCGTCCACGGTAAAATACATGTTCATCCTCAGTTTGTTTCCCTCGATCCATTGTATGATCTCATCCATGCTTTTGCCCGCTTTTTTCATTTCCTGGGCCTCGTACACCACGATCCCCTGCCCCATGCAGATGCTCAGGGAGTCGATGACCACCACCCTTGCGTCCGGGTATTCCGCCAGGATGTCGTCCCGTGCCATGCACGCATAGGTGTAATGGTTGCTGAGCTTGTTGGAAAGGGAGATATTGATCAGGTCTTTCCCCTGTGAAACGATGCCCTTGAAAAATTCATAGATCTCATGCGGGGACCGCGCGGAAGTGGTGGCGGTGGCGCCGGCCCTCAGGCCTGCGAAGAACTCCCGGATCAGTTCCATGTTCTTGAAAAGGTCGAAAAGGTATTCCTTGTCCTTGAAAGTATAAGGCATGGCGAAAACTTCCACGCCGTTTTTCTCCGCATAGTCATAGGGGATCTCGGAGTCGGAGTCGGTGGTGATTACAAATTCACGCATAATGACCCTCCTTCATATGAATGGAAAAGCATTCCTTTATACAATGATCCGTATATCCCTCTCTGCTTTGAGCAGGGTTCTCTGCTTTGAGCAGGGTTCTCTGCCTGGGCAGAGAAATTGTTTTCTGAAACTGTTCCCCGTTCGCTTCGGTCCTGCTTTATGGCTTGGTGATCCCGCTCTGCTGTATCAGTTCTTTCAGCGTTCTGAGCGCATGCTCGATTTGCTGTTTCTTGTGCTCGCTGTTTACGCAGAAGCGCAGTCTGGACTGGCCCCTGGGTACGGCCGGGTACACTGCCGGAGGCACGAAGACGCCCTTTTTCAGAAGCTCGATGCTCAGCCAGTATGCTTCCGCATCCCCGCCGATCAGGATGGGGATGATCGCGCTCTCCTTGGCCAGGCACGTGTCAAAGCCCTGCTTTTTTGCCTCGCTGATGAAAAGGTCGATGTTCTTGTGCAGGCGCTGCACCATGGAATGGTCGCGCTGCATCAGCTTGAGCGCTTCCAGGGTGGCCGCAGCCAGAGGTGGGCTGAGGCCCACCGAAAATACGAAACCGGGGCAGTTGTAGCGCAGGTATTCGATCAGGTTGGCGGAGCCCGCCAGGTATCCGCCGCACGTGCCCAGCCCCTTGGAAAGCGTGCCCATTTTGATGTCGATGTCTGTAGGTTCCAGCAGGAAGTATTCATCCACGCCGCCGCCGTGTTCGCCGATAACGCACGAGGAATGCGCCTCGTCCACCATCAGGAAGCACCCGTATTCCTTTTTGAGCCGTACGAATTCCGGGATGGGGGCGATGTCCCCGTCCATGCTGTATACGCCTTCCACGATGATCAGGACTTTCTCGTAGTTGTCCCTTATGGCCTTGAGCATGTTTTCCAGCGCGTTGTAGTCGTTGTGCGGGAAGGCCTTGCTCTCGCTCGGTGAGAGCTGGCAACCCTGGATGATGGAGTTGTGGCATATGGCGTCGTAGATGATCAGGTCTTTTTTATTGCAGAAGTTCCCTACAAAGGTCACATTGGTGGAGTGCCCGCCCACGAGGACGATGGCGTCCTCGGTGTGCTTCCACTTTGCGATCTCCCTTTCCAGGTCCCTGTGCAGCGGCTTTTCCCCTGCCAGCAGCCTGCTCCCGCTGGCCGAGACGCCGTATTTTGCCGCCGCGGCCTGCGCCGCGCGGATGGTCTCGGTGCGGCCCGAAAGCCCCAGGTAATTGTATGAACCGAAGTTGATGACCCGCTTGCCGTCCACGATGGAGGTATCCTTCAGTGCGGAGTCGTGTTCCACAAAGAAAGGCTTCCCGATTTTCTCCAGGTCGGCGATCTGCTCGCGCCTGGCCATGAATTCCTTGTATTCGGGGGACTGTTCAAATCGGGAGATGCGCTGTTTCCCTTCTTCGGGTTTTCCCGCTGCCAGCGGGGTACCCGAAAGTTTGGAGGAAACCAGCTCGGCAAAGTCGTTCACCGTCGCGCAGTTGAAATATTCCGAATCCATGATGGTGATGCCAAATATCTCTTCCGCCTTAGTGAAAACGCCGATGCTCGAAAGGCTGTCCCCGCCCAGGTCGTTGATGAAATGCTGGTCATATTTCACGTTCTCCGGCGAAACGCCCAGCGCCTCTGCAAAGAGCTTCTGGAGCTGCGTTTGGATCTTTTCCAGTTGTTCGTTTGTGGCCGCCTGCACCGTCTTTTTGCGCAGGTCCTTGACCCTGCCTCTGTCCACATCCAGCAGCAGTGACGGCCATTCCCCCTGCTCCATGGCGGCCTTCAGCTTCTGGCGCTGCACTTTGATGCCGTTGGCCAGCGGGAGCTGCTTCTCGCTTAGGTATGCCTTTCGCACCTGCTTGTAAAGCGGCAGCGTTCCGTTCAATCGTTTGATCTGTTCGCAGACTTCGGCGACCTCTTTGTCCCCTGCGCCTTCCTTTAATTCGATAACGAGTGTGATATCTTCATACAGCCCTTCGCCCTTCAGCCCCATGACGCAGATCTGTTCCGCGCCCGGCAGCTGGGCAAAGCTGTCCTCGAGTTCGTCCGGGTATACGTTTTCCCCCGATTCGTTGATGATGACTTCCTTCAGCCTTCCCTCGATCCAGAAACGGTTCCCCTGCCTGCGTGCGATGTCCCCGCTGTGGAACCATTCCTTCCGGTTCCGGGCTACGAATTCCCCGTCTATCATGCGCCCGCTGTGCAGCGAATCCCCCATGATGACCAGCTCGCCCACATCCAGGTTGGATTTGTCCAGCGGGAGGATATCGTAGCGCACGCCTTCAAATGGCATGCCCACGCCGCTTTTGATCAGTTCGCCGGCGTTGTTGCTCATCTCCACGCCGGTGATGCCCACCTCCGTCATGCCGAAACCCACGGCCAGATGGTAGCCGAGTGCGTTCAGCATCCGCAGCGCGTGGGGCTGCACGTGTCCCCCGCCCGATATGCAGAACTGGACCTTGTCCCCCAGTAAATTCTTTTTGACTTTCTTGAAAAACACGTCCGCGGTGATGGCTTTTCCGGCTTTTCCGAAGAGTTTCTGCTGCGTGAGGCTCAGCTGCATGATCGTTTTAAATTTTTTCTGGGTCTTCGTGTCCTGCTGTTCGAGTTTGCGCACGATGCCGGTGGCCACGTTGTTCCAGAAGATCGGCACGGCAAAGATGTGCGTCACGCCATGCCGCCTGCAGGTCTCCATGATGGTGCTCGGCGCCCTGTCCTTCAGGTAGACCATCGTCTTCCCCAGGCAGGAAAACCACATCAGCACCGCCACAAGGCCAAAGATGTGGTGGAAAGGCAAAAATGCCAGCTGTTTGATCTCCTTGTCATGCGCCAGCATGTTGTTTGCTTTATTGATCGGCCCCGCCATCAGCATCTGCCGCGCCATGGCCTCGCCGTCATAGACATATACCTTGGAGGTGGCGGTGGTGCCCGATGTGCACAATGCGGCCGCGTCCCCCCATACCGGCGGCATGGGTTTGATCTGTGCGGGTGCTTCCAGTTCGTCAGGATGTATGATGCTGATATCTGAGGGCAGGTCTGTCTTCAGGTCGGTGATGAGGATATTGGCGCCCGCCTGTTTCATTACGTGCAGCGTCTGCGCGTCCGTTCCCCTGCTGTCCACCAGCAGCGGGCGGTATCCCGCCATCAGGATCCCCCAAAATAGAACAGGCCACTTCGGGCTGTTGTCCAGCTTCAGGCCGACGAACTTGCCTGAAACTTTGGTGCCCAAAATGGCGTAAAGGTTCTTGGCCGCAGTCTCCACCATTTCCTGCTGCTGTTTGTAGGTGATCTGTTTCACTTCACCGTCTTCGAAATATTCCGCAGCGGTTACTTTCTGGCTGGTGCAGACGGCTTTGAACATCCCCTCGTACGTACGGTTGTTTTGGATGATGTCCATCATTTCCCTGATCGTGATTCCACGCATAATGAGACTCCCCCAAGCGAAAAGAAAATAAATAAACCGGATAAAACAAAGATCCGCTTTGCAGGTTGGTTGGATATGCGCCCGTATCAGCAGGAAGGAAATAAAAAAATAATGGCGGTATTTGGCTCCGGGCGCTTCATTCGTTTATATATATTTAGTTGATTATAACAAATTTCTTCTGCATACTTCAACAACAACCGCTAAGTTTGTCTATTTCATCCCCTTTTGACCCCCGGTTGCCCTGGACAGGACCGCACCGGATGCAGAAACATTACCGGGATGGCACACAAACCGGTAGACTGCCGTTTGAATCTTTTAAGGCATACCTGTCTGTTTCAGCCCAGGTCCAGGATGGCGTGATGCCCCATCATGAACCGCTTGCCTTTCAGGACGGGTATGGGATGGCCGTAAATGGGCCCGTCATATACCATCGTATGGTATTCTCCGTTTTCGCCGCATGGGTCTGCCCCTGCAGCCTTGATCCTTGCCGCCAGTTCCTTTGTGATCTCGCATCCCAGGAATTCCTCGGACAGTTGCGTTGTATCCACGATTTTGATGACCGCCTTAAACCCCGCATCCACAAACGCATGCACCAGCGCCTCCCTGTCCTGCTGCCAGAGCGGGAAAAGCGGTATAAGCCCTGCGTTCTCCGCCCGCTCGGTGCCCCAAACGCGGTGGTCCTCGATATCGATGTCGCCGAATACGCAATAGGCTGCGCCCGTATCTTCCCTGGCCTGTTTCAGAGCTTCCTCCAGTGTGGTATGGTAATCATTTCCGATGGATGGCACCTTGTACAGCGGCAAACCCAGCGAATGCGCCGCTTCATCCAGCATCGTGTCCGTTACCCCATGGAACCAGGACCTGCCCTCCCCGGCATTGTACATCACCACGAGCGCCCTGGGTTCGTAGCCGGCCTTGACCATGCGGTAATACGCCAGGTTGCTGTCCTTCCCGCAGCTGAAGGAAATCACGAAGCCATTGTTGTTTTCCATGAAAGCATCCTCCGTTTTCGTACTGGTAACTGAGGCAATGATCGTTCAGTTCATTGTGCACAGGCAAATGGATGGTTGTCTTATTATACACTTCCTCATATAGTGTCACAATATATCCGTTACTCATATATTGTATTATAACGGATGGAAGGAGAAGTTGATTGGATATGTCCGATGATGGATACAGGATGGACTGTAAGGCAAAAAAATGCACAGTCTATAAAGGCGCAAATACCGGGCTTGATATAAAGGAAGGCGAATGTGAAGTCCGGAAGGATGTCATGATCAAAAAGGCGGAGTGTGTGCGTATCTGGGGGCAGGTAAAAGACTGCTGGGGCTGCCCGGTGGAGGGTGCGCTCGTCAAACTGGTGAAGGAGGTCTATAAGGGCCGGAAAAGCTGGTTTGTTGGCATCGCTCACACGCTGACCGATTGCCATGGTTTCTACCAGTTTGATCTTTGCCGCAAGGAAGCCAAATGCAATTACCGCATCATTGCCGGCAAGGCTTCCATGGACCGCCGCTATTATGATGCGCTTGTTCGTGCTGAGGAAGAAGAAAATAGACGCAATGCGCCCATGGATGAAACAGACGAAGGGGCGGATGCATCCGGTGAGGATACCGAAATGCCCGGCGATGGGGAGCAGGCGGAGGAAGAAGCGGATGAAAGCGCGGTAGATGATGCAGATTACCCTCCGGAAGACGAAATGGCCATGCAGGTGGAAGAAGAGAGTGAGGCTGCAGAAGATGAAGGCGGTGAGGAAGGCAGCGATGATGACGCCGGTGAATTTCCGTACAGGAGCCGCGGGGAAGATAAATTTGACCCCGATGAAAAACTTTCGGACGATGCATATGACAAGGACTACGATCCATGCAGGTATATGATGAAGGATTGACATCGGTCAGCAGGTATATATCACTGAAAGGCCAGCGGTCAAGGATATAGGGATCGCTGGCCTGTTTAAATGTGTCTACACTGTAATTATTGTGTCACAGCTGCAGGCATGGTGAATATATTGAAACTGGATACGATAAAGCATACGGTTTGCTGGCGTAAAGCCATGCACCACAAGGCAATCTCGGTTGCCATAAAAACAACACCACCGGGACATCCCCCCAAATTTCTTCCGGTGGTGTTTCTTTTTACAGCTTCAATGAACCATAGGCCCCGTAATCCTCTGCAATCAGGTTGCGCTCATACTTTCCAATATACTGGCAAGCCTGACTTTGGATATAATCTAAATATATAGTGAAGCAATGTTATAACCTCTTATCGTAAGCTAATTACAGAGGGTTGTGGTCATCATGAGATGCGCTAAATTGAGAAAAACGCTTGGTAACTTTCAGTCACCCTGTATTATTTCACTGATGCAGCTTATCGAAACGCAGAGCAAAACGACGCTGGTCAGATGGAGCACAGGCTATGCAGAAAAGCATCTTGTGCCCATATACAGCAGTGTGTATCAGATGGATACCCGGCCGGGAGATGCCTTATTTAATGCAATCGCCTGGCTTGAGGGCAGGGTCAGATTCGTTGATGCCAAACAATCCAATTATGACGCCCATGCCGCGGCTACCCAGGCAGAAGGCCATTATGCTGCGCAGGCGGCTGCCAGGGCTTGCGCTCATGCCGCGTTAACGATTCACGTCCCCGCTCACTGCCTGGGCCTCGCCTTTTACGGCACAGCAGCGCTGGCATATGCGCAGGCAGGAATAACTGAAGAGCCTGCGGTTTATGACAAAATAGCAGCCGAAGAATGTGCGAAAATGGAATCGGCTTTACGCAGCATGGCAGTACCAGATGAGCGTGATCCTGCCAGGATCGATTGGAAATTATGGTCCTATATCATTCAATAAACGCGAGAAATGGCAATGTTGATTATTCGACGGCAAGCAGTGTCGGCGATAATTAACATTGTCAGTGAAATGACATCTCAGAACTCAATTTGAAGGGGATATTTCTATCATCAGTTGTCATTTTAGGGCCAATTTCTACTATCCGTTGGCATAAAAAAGCTATTTATGACCCATTTGTTTCTTTACTGTTTTTATTGCGTTACCCGCCTTGGAGTTCTTTTCATCCCACGAAAGGTGAACTCCAATCTATCGGTAACCTCGCTCTTTTATAGGTTGCCCCCTTACAACTTTCATTATAATCGAAAACCTTGCCTCCAATATAATCTAACTCAAATGCTAAAAGATTCCGCACGTGACCAGATACCAATGCTTCAGATTTACCTAACGGATTGCCTTTTCACAAATTAGTTCCGACAGAAAAAGTAAAGAAGAATGGGATTCCCAAGGTATCCCATCCCTACACTTATATATCGTTGTCTTTAAATTGCCTGTCTTCACCGGTATTAAATATCGGGTTTTATAGTTGCCGACCAATTATTGGTCTGGCTATTGGAAAGCCATCAACACATCAGTTAGATTGATAAAGTGTAAACTCACCCAATAGACATTGAGTCTATCGGCATCATTATATAGCTTTATCTGGGTTACTTAGCAGGTAAACCATGTTCTTCTGAAAACTCAAGGACGTCTTCGATAATAACATGAGCAGTTGGGCTTATAGACCCCTGGCATATGCTCTGTATAATACATATATCTGCTGAAATATTATTAATTCTGTCATGTAACATTCTACGTATATTAAAAATATTACTATGCGTTCTATACTTTTCAAAATATACTTCTGTTTGTTCTAAATATTCCTTTAGTTCGTATCTTACTTTTGAATAATCATGTCTCTCGTAGGCATCCTTTGCATCTAATAGGATATTCTGATAGACCAGAAAAACGTCTGAAAGTATATAAGGTACGTTAAACTCATAATTATCACGCAATTCTTTAAGTAATATTTTAGCTAAAATATAACCCGTTAAGTTGTGAGAATCTTTAAGTATCTGCATAAGTAATACTATTGGTTCTTTACATTCTAACTGGTTTTCAACAGACGGTAAAAGAGTACTTGCTGTTAGTGTTTCTGAAGGTCCTATCTCACAAGCATCTTTATACTCATAAATTGCATCATACATTCCCTTATAATCATCAATAAAAAGATATTCTCCTGCTTTTGCTAAATAAAGTTCTAATTCTCTTTTACTTTTCATATTTGCCTCTCAATTGTTCAAATTCATTATGTCTTAACTATTTGACCTTGTCACCAAAGACGCATACATTAACTCATTCCTTGCACCGTTAGTTTTGCAAATTGAATTTTTTTCTCCGGTATTAGGCTCAATTGTAAATGGCTCTGGATATCTTTTAGGATTATTGATTTCCTCTTCCACTCATTTGATGATAAAGAATCATACCCCGCGCTATATACATAGCTCAATTTTTCCATTGCTTGATAATCACCATATACTGCAGCCCTTCGGAAGTAATAAATAGATTTGTTTGGCTCATGCTTACTTCCAAATCCAATAAAGAAAAGTAGTATTCCAACATTATTTAATGCATTGATATTCCCATGATAAGTGGCTTTTTCATATAAGCCGCGTGCGATATCAAAGTCATTTCTTTCGAATATATCAGGGTATATGTGTAAATCTGCCAGGAAGCATTGTGAGAATTCATCATTGTACTTAGAATCTAAGACACTCAGAGATGCTAAAAGAGTATACGGTTTAAAATCAAGATTGGGAATTTTTTGTTTATACATTATGGCCAGTAGCTTAGATGCACCTCCATGTAATTGACTGTGAGCCATAAGAAGCCATTTTACAGCATTACAATAATCTTTATTATCATAACTTATTGAACCCAAATAAAATTGAGAATAGCAATCACCATCAAGAGCATCTTGTTTAACCTTGTCAGTTGTATGACCAAAGATTTCATGTAAACTTTTTATTCCAAATTCATGACCTACAAAAGACGCTTTTTTAAAACAACTTATCGCTAATTCTTCATCTTTCTCTATTCCTGCACCCTTTTGGTACATAAGGCCTATAAGATATGTTGCATCCATATTACCTCTGTCCATTGCTTTAGAAAGCCAAAAAAAAGCACTTCTATAGTTGTCTTCAGTATCATCACTTAGGAAGTATACTAATCCAAGTGCAAAATAGGCATCAACGTTATAGTCAAAAGACTTTGCAGCTTTATTTAAATATTCTAAACCCTTATCCCTATTTCTTATTACACCTAAGCCCCAGAAAAGCATTAACCCAGACAGTATTCTCGCATGAATATCATTTAATTCTGCTGCTTTTAGAAAATACTCATACGCTTGAGTGAAATTTTCATCAGAGCCAAATATAAAATTTAATCCCGTGATAAGATAATATTTCGCACTATTATCAACTACAATTGTAGGGTCACTTTCCGTAAATGAATTCATGAAATAGCTCAAATACTTATCGAAATATCTTTCTGGTCTAATTAAATTTTGTATATAGTATTGTACTTCATAAGTAAGTATATTATTTTGAAATTCCCGTTTTTCGGTAGCAGAATACTCATTTTTCAACTTAGCTATTATTTCTTCAATAATTGAATATGAGATGGGATTAATTGAACCATGACAAAGGCTTTGTATAATCCATTTATCCACTGATAGCTTATGTAACTCTTTTTGAACCATTTCTTTATATTGATAATAGCTTGGAGTGTGTCTAACCTTCTCAAACGGTTCTTTTGCATGCCTGATATATTCAGATAAGCAATTGATTAGATTATCGTAATCCTTTTTATTACAGAATGCTTTTGCGTCAAATAGAAGATTTTCATAAACGTATGCGATATCCGGAAGGGGAACTGAGATATTATAATTTATCGGTGGTAATTTACTTATTAATACAAGACATAAAGTGTACACCTTTAAACTATCAACTTCATCTGATAGGCACTGAAGCAATATTCGTTCTGGGTCAGTATAGATAAGTTCCCTCTCAACATCATGCATATTATTTTCAGCTAAAATTTTATCTTTGTCCGAAAGCTCAATAATTGAGAGATATTTCTGTATTGATTTCTTTGCTCCTAAAATATCTTGTAAATATAAATATTCGGCTGCTTCAGCTAAACAAAGTTCAAGTTTACGCAATATCCGCATATAAGCCACCTTAGTATATTATTTTTCCGGCTGCTCTAATTCTACTCCTTTTGCACCTCGCTCCGTTTTCCCAAGTTCAAGTGAGAGACTAATAAGGGTATTAATATTATGGAATTACCAAAACCCGCTAACATTCTAAACCGTGGGTTTTTGGTATGTCAACACATGAATGGATTTTATCTGCTTGTATTTTTAATGTTTTTATTATGTTGCCTGCCTCAGGAGTTCTTTTTATCCATGAAATGTGAACGCCAACTCTCTCGGCAACTCTTTTATATGTTGGGTCTTCACCACGTTCAATAATTAATATTGTTTCTTCCTTAATTATTTCCAGTAGGCTATTTTTATAACTTTCGTTATACTCACAAACCGTTCCCCGGATATATTCTAATACATCTGTGGGTAGTATGCTGTATGGCCATCCCTTATGTAAAAGTATTTCCCTCGTAGTTAAAAGGCCGTTATTATTTCTCTGCCTCAAATAGGCATCCACACCGTCTATAAGACTTTGAGATTGAATACTATTTGGGGCACGCATAACTTTCTTTCTATTTTCCTTATTTACTACTTTGCAACTAACTAAGTGCTTCCTGTCTATTTCTGATTGCTCCAATAATTCTTCCATTGATTCTCTGCTAATATTTGTTTTAAAAAAATCCTTAACAGTAAAGGATGAGGGGGTAGAGTATTTCATAATTGTATATGGCTTGACAAACAATAGCTTGTCTCTATCCTTAATAAACCTCAAAATCTTGTATTTATCATATTTATCCAAGAGCTTTAGGGATATGCTATGCATTTTTTGTGACAGATGCAGCAGGGTTAATGCCATTTGAACTTCATAGTTCATCTCTTTAATAGGTGTTAGCCCTGGCGTTTTATCACTGAGCATATATTCCCACTGATTGTAAATATGTTGCTGGCTCTTCTGATACCTTGGGTCAACGGAGGAAGTCGTAATGTTATCAAAAAGAGACGTGTGGCATTTGCAGCAACGATAGTAACCCAATTCATCAGAAACATACCTTTGTTTTGCGCCGCAAGTCGGGCAACTCATTGTCAGAGGAACCCCATGAACAGGACAAATCTCTATATCCTTTATCTGCCATATCAATTTGTAGATACCCGATTCCTTTAAGCATATAGGGCAGAACCGACGATGCTGGGTATCAAAATCATAATTAAATATTGAAGCCTGCGGGTTTGGGTATAAAATACTTGGGTTCGATGCAAATTTCTTGTAAAGGGGCATAAACGTCAAAGCTTTTAGTCCTTCAATGTTTTGTTCTGTTATTTGTGCCCAAACAATCTCATCCGATTTTTCAATAAGGCAATCTATCAAATATTTTGAGTTTGCCTCATTAAACCGTTTAAATCCTTTTCTCATTAACCCAGTAACTTCATTTACATGTGTTTTATTTTCTGCCGATAGCCTCATAAGGTAACCAGACAGCGACTCCCCCTTTACAGGGCTGAATCTTATGGTAAACTTTCCTTCCATTATGACCCCACAAAAAAAATCAATCAGTTGCTTATTGGTTCAATAATCTATCTAAAACAAGCCATTCTCCCGGAGAATTTTGCGATAACCATATCTTCTGGGCAACAGATTTAACACTGATTTTGGTTCCATCTTTCTTCATTGAATTCAATGCTAAATCAATATATTCAGAATTAATGTCCTCATTATATAAGCATACTGGCTCTTTATTTGGCTTTGGTTTGGTCAGTTCTGCCCGCAGGACATCAGCATGGTATCTGTAATAAAAGTACTCGTATTTGCTCCTCCAGGACTCCCATTGCCTTATGCTATGGATGAATTCACCCTCTTTTACCGCATCAACAAAATCGGATAACCGCTCCCCGTCAACTTCAATGTGGTAATGCCTAAGGTATATCAGGTTCCTGGAATCAAAGTATGCAATCCCCCTGACCAGTTCACTAAAAGAAAAACCAGATATTGATGATAGCTCTTTCAATGAAACGGGTTCTGTTTGGAAATTTTTGATATAGGGATACATTCTGATGTAATGCGTTCTTTCAATGAGGCTACCCTGCCCATCCAAAGCATATTGGCATCCGCAATCATAACAGCCAAGATAATATTTATTTAGTTCTCCATTTTCTTTCCAGTTGAAAGTTGTACCGGTTTTCACAAGGTTATGGCTTTTGCACCATGGCGCAAGGCACGACAGTGTATTTACCATAGGGGTATGCTTTTCTACAATTGACTTGTGAAAGCTGTCTGGTGCTTTGATATTAAATAGTTGCTCCATGGAGGAATGGTTAGAATCAAGTGCTCGAAGTACAAAGGCTATATTTAAAAGTTTCCCGTCACTTTTGCAATCTCTTATAATGCTCAAAAGCATGGGCAGCTTTGAGCTATCTGGTCCCAATGAATCAGACACGGTTTGCGTATTATATTTCAGACCGAACCTATTCAAAATAAAAAGGAACTTTACAGTAAGTTCTATATTGCTCGGGAAGGAGGTATTATCATAGGTTAAAAACACGAAATTGTTAAATAGCCATTCTTGTTTGTCAGTTTTGCAGACGGTATTATATTGCCCGTCAGCCAATTTCCCTTGGCAATATGGGCAAGTCACAAAATCTTGAACATCCTTAAGGTTAATAATGCTTTTGCAATGATGGCATCTGTTATGAAGATAAGTGCGATGAATTAAACAGGTCTCAACCCCTTTAATAGACCAAAATAAACTATGGTAAGGGTGTTCTTGCAGGCACCGTACACAAAAGAAATAGTCATTACGTATTATTTCGGACAGGTATTTCGTTCTCGGCTGGCTAAACTGATAACTAAATTTTCTCAGAAGGTTAACAAAGGTCATTTGCAATATGTCTGAAGCTTTGAGCTTTGTTATATCGCAAAGCACCTCAAGGTCAATATAGTTGAAAGGGTCAAAAAATAGTGCATAGACATCTATGCGTTTGTTAGGAGGGCAGGAACTTTTTTTGCAGCAATTCCATAAACCCAGAAACCGTGTTTTATTTTCGATTGCCATCCTGCACAGGTAACTGTATAGCGATTCCTGGGGGTATGGTAGCAACCTGCATGTAAGATGCAAAATCGCCTGTCCTCCTAAATATTACTTTCCACTTCTTGCAAACATCCTGTTAATATAACTGCACAGTGATTCATTTTGGTATGGTCGTAACCTGGATTCAACGCGCAGATTATCTCTTCCTGAATATTGTTTTGAGCGGCCAACCTTCTAATACAACTGTGCAAAGACTCCTGCTTGTTGGTTTTACCCTGCATGTAAGATACATATAGTTCCTCCAAAATGTCATTCCGTTTCAAAACTCTTTCCGTTACGACTGTTATAAGCAGCAACTATTGTCTCATTGGTGACTTTCATTTCAGAGAAAGGGACATCATCATACAAACCCATAACGTCAAAGGTTCTTCTGATTAACGGGGCAAGTAGTCCAATAAGTCCTTCGCACATACCAAATAAAAGTTGTGGTCGGTTTGAACCAATATCAGTCAAGTCCAATGGGAACGGTGCGTTAATCTGCAATTCAATATCCTTAAGCAATGCAATAAATTCTCCATTACATTCTTTATATTTTTCCAGCTTATGGATTGGGTATCGGCGATTGAATTGCATATCCTTTTTTATTGCCGGCTCAATTTCAGTTTTCCCACAAAGTATCAACGAAATATGAGCATTATTTGTAATGTTTTTAATAGCGTCCAAAGCTTCATTTGGGTCATCATGTTTTGAATGCATAATACTTTGAACTTCATCAAGTACCAATACTTCAACTTTCTGTTCTTTCAAAAGATATGTAACTCTCACTTCGTTTTCATTGGTAGTTGGTTTGCCAGGAATTATTGCGCCAAGATTAGCAAGAATAGTTGTGTATAACGCTTTTACTGTAAACTTACTTGGCGTAACAACGAATAGTGCAGGCACAACATCAACTTCTTTTTCATTATTAAATTTGTCAACAAATTTAGCTGTGTGCGGTCTATATTCCGGACGTTTACAGAATCTCGTCAATATACTTGTTTTACCAACACCAGGTTCACCAAGAATACACAGGCTCATTTGAGACGCAAACTCATCTGCATACTGATGATGCAATTGACAGGCCTTCATTTCTTTTAGAACCTGTTGCACCTTCGGTGTTTCAACGTAAAAATTAGCCACCCGTCTTTTTAATGCTTCACGTTCGTCCATCATAATGCTTTTCCCCCTGCACTTTTTTCCATACTGACTGATTTTTTAATCAACTCTGCCAATTCCTTCATGCCTTGTTCCTCAGTCTTTGGTGCAACAACTACGTCATCTGAATGCTGCTTTGCCCGTGTAGCTGCCTTTATAATACTTCTCCGACCCTTTTTCCAACCTTCTTTAAGCTCTTTATTGATTTCATAACGGGCTTCCATTAAAGTATCATGACCTGGTATCTCACCCTCTCTAATTTTGCCTTCCTTTCTCAACTTTTCCCTTACCCAATCGTAATAGAACCTGTTCCATCCTGCGATATCAGCAGCAGGTGGCTCAACTGCAGGTATAATAACCAATTCATTGGTCTTAGGGTGTAGCAGACGGATTTGAGAGATATCGTCTTTATCGTATTTGATAGGGAGCTCTACCTTAGGGTTGATGATATCGGATAATAACGGAGACTGATACCTGACTGCTCCAAACTCTATACCTGTTCTTCTATATGCTCTTTTGTCCTGCAGCATCATTTCCAACCGGAATCTCTCTTCATCCTCCGGTTGGATATATGAAGGAAAGCCCGTTGCTTGTATTCCTTGATGGTAGCGTGCCATAGGCGTATGGGCCTCTGAAGGCAAACCTGTATGCCCTTGAAAGTGGTAAACATCCACAATATACTTAACTGCAAGTCTTTCGACTTGTTCAAGAGAATAACAAGCATATATCTCAGGCTTCATATCTCCAAGTTGTGAAGGATTACTTTTTCTTGTTCCGGCCATATTATGGAACAATTGAGTGTTAAATGTTCCTAAGACCCGCTCAATCGTAGCACAATATTCTGGTGTCCTTCTCGGTCTGAACATAACCTTGCAGCCTATAACCCCTGCCTGGCGACGGAGATTTTCATTATCGAACGCTTTGCCATTGTCAACATAAATGTAATAAGGTCTTCCATAAACCTCCCACTCATTCTTTGTTCCATATTTCACCTTTGCGTTTTTAATAAACAGACAGTTCATCAAGGTTTTTAAGGTAGTTTCTTGCGACGGCGGGTCAAATGATATATATATTCCGACTATCGCACGAGAGAATAAATCTATAGCTAATGTCATATTTGGTCTGCCAATGACTTCGCCGGTGCTTTTATCGATAACATCAACATCTAATTCGGTGCTATCGATAGCCACAATGTGCAGAGGGTACTTGGCTTTCTTTGTAATACCAATGTCGACTTCCTCATAGGGCTCATTATCTTTTTCGCTGCCTTTTATTCTGGTAGCTTTGTCTTCATCAATTTTTGCAATAATCTTATATATAGTGCTTCGATTGGGCGCTTTCAATGGAGGCTTATTGCCTACACAAGCTGCAATAATATTGTCTGCAACGATTGTTTTTGTTATCGCAAAATGGTTAAGGTAGGTTTCTTCGATTTCCTTTTTAAAAATCTTTCGTTGTTCATCAAACTGTACATATATTCTTGCTATTACTTCAGATGGTTTCCGGGGGTCATTAATCTCTAAGAGGTAGCTATCCTTTCTTTCAAGATACCCCTTTCCTGCCCGGCCAGCGAGGGCCCGTTTAGGGTCATTGCCCTTTCGCACCGCATATCTGTATGTTTTTAGAAACCTATGAATATTACGTGGGCTTACATTCTTTTTCCATGCTATGGCCTCAATAACTTTTTCTTGCGTAAGAGCTGTGATATCGGTGTTTTCAGCAAAGTAGTCGCGATAGTCTTCTATAAATTCTTTCAATAAACCCAGCTGGGCCGCTTTCTTATAATCCTCCACTGTTGTTACCATCTCAAGGCGTTTGGTTGCAGTAGCATCTTCTTCTTCAGATAGTGGGGGCATAACCGGTTCATCTGCAGCAAGCGGGTCGTTGACAGTAGGGGCGCAAGTAATGATTTTTCCATCCCGGATAAAATCATTCCAATGTACCTGAATAATGGTTTCATCATCAAATCTCTTGAATTCCATCGGTATGCGCGGCGTGGTATCTATGCGCCCAGTATTTAGTACGGAAAATACGGTGCCCATGTATTCAACTAACGCGCCCTTCCCGAGTTGGCTAAGCTGGCTGGGCATAATAATTAGGCCTCCATGATACGATAATCAATAATACATCTTGAATAAGCATCGATTATAAAAAGTATGGACCGTTTTTTGTTGTTATCCATCTCCAAATCATTTGCCATTGGTATATCCTGGTCGTTAAAGCTATCATCTTTTTTATCTGGTTTCTTCATATTGTCGTCTCCTTTTTTTAATCAAGTTCAAGTAGGTATTCGAACAGGTCGCAATCATTTTCGTTTATGAGCCGTATTTCGCTTTTAGGGCCTATGGGTTGAAATAGGTCCGTATAGAAGGTTCTCACAGCCAGCTCGTGCCGGATAACAGGAAGGGCGTCCAACCTGTTTACATTGGGTTCTCCAATTGATGCCAATTCATCAAGAGTCATTGATTTGTTTCGTATTAGCGCCTCCGTCAACATTTCCGCGATTGCCGTATTGGCTCTATGTTCAGGCGCAAACCCAGCCAATTCCTCTATGTTATCTTTTAGTGTCTTATCCATTTTGTCTGGGTAAATCACCTTGAACGCCCAGCCTTCTTTTTTGGCATATTGTGCACACTCTCGATAGATATGGATATCCTCAAGAGGTATAAGCTCGGGTGTCCCGCTTTTAACTTGAAACAGGATAGGCCTTGTTCCCTTGACATAGACAAGAACATCAGGAGTATGTATCCACGACGCAAGGTTGCCTTCTTTATCGTATACGTGTACCGGTACATCAACTGGTTGAGGATAATACTCCTCAACGATATCGCTCATCCATTCCAATATTGTGTATACAGTGTCCTCGCGTGTTGATTCTGACCCTATCCTAACACCCATCTTTTCGCTCTGGTAGAAACTAATAATATGCGGCCTATATTTACTCTGTTTGTTGTTTACTTTCCTCTTGGGGTAGTAGAGTTTATAACGTTCCTCGTTTTTCAAATCATTCACCTCCCTTATCCCGAGAGGTTTTGGAGTCATTTTGTGGAGTATTGTCCTGTGGGTCGGCAGGGGGTTCAGGCAGATTATCGGCCTGTTGTACTCGCATCTTTTCCAGGTGATTTGCCAAATGACCCTTTTCTTTCAATTCTTTTATTTTTTCAGTTGCTTGGATAATGGCTGGGAAATCCGATAATAATTGCCGCTGGGGGCTGGTTACCTCTTTTTTGAGCCATTTGAAATAATATCTTGTCATTCCGGATATTGCATCTGCTTGAGGCGCAGCTGCGGGTACATCTACATATTCCTTTGTCTCAGGATTCAGAATGTAAACCCTTGAGATATCATCATCATCATATTTAATATCAACAAGCTTCTTTTTTTTGCCTATCATTTTCGGTAGTTTTGGGGACTTATATATTATCCCCATATAGTTAACACCGTTACGGTTATAGGACCTTGTCACTTTGGGCATAAGGGCTTGTTTAACCTTCTCCTCATTTTCCGGCTCGATTTGTGGTGGTATTCCATATTTTAGAACCCCATGATGATACATTGCCATTGGTGTATTGAAGTTTGGTAAGCTCCTATGGGGCCTGACGTGATAAACGTCTACAATATATTTAACTAATAGCGACTTCAATTTGGGCATGGTATAGCATGCTTCTTCTATAGTCCGACCATCTGCTAAAGTCAGGTTGTGAAATAAGTCGATATTCAATTTTCTGAAGAATTTTTCAAGATAATTGCGTGTGGGCATTCTGCCTGGAACATGGATAATTGTTGTGCCCAAGGCTTTCTTAATTAGCCCTTCTTTTTCCACCGTATGTCTTAGCTGGTCATCGATAATTATTGTAGCTGGCTTACCATAGATACCCCATTCGTTAACGGTACTGTATTGTTCTTTTGTATTTTTAGGGAAAAGACCGCACTGGACCACCTTCATTATTGAATTTGTCGAAGGCGGGTCAACAGAGATATAATAGCCATAAATACAGCGGCTATATAAATCAAGCCCGATAGACAGTCTTGGTCTGCCTATTACTTTGGAAGTTTCTTCGTCGATAATATTTGCATCGAGGCATATGTGGTCGATTGCAACAGCCTGCAGTGGATACTTCCCAAATTCGTCGGTAAGTGTTTTGTACGAATCAGTAATCTTATTCATTCTATAACTCCTTTTATTGACTTTCTAATTCTCTATCTTTACTGGTTACCAGTAAATTCCTTTTTGTTCCTGCGGTATTCAGCTAATTGGATAACGTTTGATGTCTTGCTTGATTCGCCGATTATTTTCGTATAAAATTCTTTGAGGTAGACATATAAACAAAAAGCATCGCCCATGTCATCATCGTCTTCTTCTTCAAAATCTTGTATAACGTATCTTTTGCCCTCATAAAGCACAATGCTCCCAGGCTTTATTTCGCGATTCAATTCTTACAACTCCTTTTCATAAATGATTCGGTTGGAACCATCGCCTATAGTACTACAAAACTCCAGCCGGGTAATTTGGGGGTTTTCCCCATTTAGGTTGACTTTTTGGTATATGGCAACAATTTCAGTTTTTTATTTCGTACCATAAACAGTCAATAAAGGCTTTATATTAAAGCTCTTTTACTTTGGGAAAGCATCTCAATACATAAAGTAATCCTTCCTACGCCTTCTCGAAAATGATGGGTGAGGTGTCCATTCTTGGTTGAATGTGCTGTGGGACATTCTTCTTTGTATGGTGTTGCTTACCTCAATAATGACTTCTCGAAAAGGTTCAAAGCCCTTGACCATGGCTCATGCTTTAGCTGTCATATTATCGCTACTGGTTATTTTGTGTTTTGGGAATCAAGCATTCACCTTCTTTGTTCACTTATATACCCACTTAAACCTTCCAGTTGTATGGTCGTAAACCCACAAGAGTTTTGGCTCTTCGGTCGCTTGATTTGCTTTATTTGCATCATTTTCATCTAAAGGAGCCGTATTCTCTGGGTTCTGAGCAGCATTCTCACGTCCTAACAGGTTGCTATGTTTGACCTGCTCTTCCTCAAAATCTGTATTTCTATTGACTTTTCCCTTCATATTTAACGGGTGCGTGATATAAACAACCTTGCATCTTCTCGAACGCTTTGTTGTCCTTGGTTTGGGTATCAACCCTTTCCAACCATATTCCATGAATGTTCGTGTATATCGTTGTACTGTTGAAGGAGAAACCCCATAATATCTTGCAACCATGGAGCGGACAGTCGTTGTCGTAAGCATGTTTATATTGGTAGATGGAGGAATTATCCGAGGATATTTATCTGCAAAACCTTGCATCTCCCTTTTACCTGTTGCGACGAATAAATCCAGCATTGGCTGAACGATGCTAAGGCGCTTGGACACTTCTCTTTGAATTTTATCGGGTAACGAGTCAAAAACCTCTGGCTGTGGTTTAACCCTTCCGGTGGATTCCATCATACTTGCAATTATTCTTTCGCCTCCATCAGCATGTTTAGATAGATTCTCAATCAGCAAAGTCCCGTCATTGACTCTCCACAGGTATAGAAACGGAGGTACTATATCAACGGCAACGTATGTCAGACCATTAATAATAACTTCTGTTCCAAGCTTCATTTCTTGATTCATTATGTTTTTTACTCCTATCCATCTCCTTGGAGGTATACCTTCAGGAGCGCTAATCTTTTATATGAGTCATTTACTTTTCCATATTGCTCCAATATTCGCTTACTTTTTCGCAGGCTTTGGTCACCACGTCCTGGCTCATTTTCATTTGAGAAAGTTCAATTTTGTCTTCAAATAAACCGATTTGTCTGAAAGCCTCAAGAATTATAGATTTAAGGCGGCCTATATACCCTTTGCTTGCTTTAAAAAGAAGTTGCGGTATTTCGGATTTTAGGTCACTGAATCCTAATGGAAATGGGGCATCAATTTGCTCTTCTATTGACTTAAGCATTTCAACAAATTCATCATCGAAAATGTAAGGATTGAGATTCATCGGCCTGAAAACTCGGCCATATTTTATATCTGACTCCATTACTTTTTCAATCTCTGGGAGGCCGCAAAGAATTAAAGATACATTGGTGATATTGGCTATATCTATCAGTGTATCTAAAACATCATATGGGGTGTGATATCTTGAAAAAATAATCTCTTGTACATCATCCAAAATAAGGGCTTCAACGCCTTTTTCTTTGAAGAGAATATTAATCTGCTGGATATGTTTTTCGATACTATATGAAATACGAAATGTCTCTCTGGTAGCATCTATAATACTTTGCAGCAATGCTTTAAGAGTATAGGCTGAGGAAATGTTCATATACATAACTGGTATTTTTTCAATCTCTACTTCATTTGAAAAGAGAACATGCGGCTTGTTTTTTTCATTATAGGTGTATTCAATCAAAGCACTCGTTTTCCCGATTCCGCCAGGGCCGGTAAAGATATAATGTTCTCGATTTTCAGGTAAACGGCATAAATCAATCTTATCGAATATTGATTCTACCTGCTTTGTCATGCAAAACATACTGGCTATTATATAAGCCAGATTGCTCTTTTCGTTCTCGCCCATTTTTTATGCCCCTTATTATAGATTTGGTTCATGAAGCAATTTACTTTGCTTTTTTTTCCCTAACAGGTCAAAATTTATTCATATTTTTTGATAGGTGCAACAAGAGCTATTAATTAAAAAGAGCCTGTATAAGGCGCTTTTAGGGCAATTATATAGACTTGCTAAGATATTGAATATATATAATTGTTAGTTTCACACGTTTCACAATAGGATTTATTTTATACTACAAATATTTTCAGAAGTCAGTAATAAATATTGAAATGTTATTGAAATGAGCAAATTGAACAGTCATATCTTTAAATGAATTCAGCATTCTCAATTCACTTCTGCACTGCATGTGTATTACGTCGAGTGAAACTTTAAGGCTAATACACTCCAAAAATTACATGAGGCTCCTTTGTCGAAAAGTCATTACGCGAACACTTGTACGCATTATACTATTAGAGCAAGACAATAACGGAGAGCGCTGAAATGGAACGTGCAATACTTCATTCCGATTTGAATAGCTTTTACGCCTCAGTAGAATGCCTGTATCATCCTGAACTCGCCGGCCTCCCTGTGGCAGTTGGGGGAGATGTCGAGCAGCGTCATGGCATTATCCTGGCGAAAAATAATCTGGCCAAGAAATATGAAATCAAAACAGGTGATGCTATATGGCAAGCTAAGCAAAAATGCCCTAAGCTGGTCGTTTTGCCTCCCACTTTTGGTTTGTACCTGCGTTTTTCCCGTAGCGTCCGGGAGATATATTCCCGATACACCCCTTACATCGAGGCCTTTGGTATCGATGAATGTTGGCTTGATGTAACTTCAAATGTACGGATGGGACGGCCAGCAGAAGAAATAGCTCATGAAATTCGTAATACAATCAAGGAAGAACTTGGCATCACCGTCTCTATCGGTGTCAGTTGGAACAAGATATTTGCCAAACTTGGGAGCGACCTGAAAAAGCCCGATGCTGTTACGGTTATAACCAAAGAGAACTTTCATGAGAAAGTGTGGCCTTTACCGGCGAAAGAATTGCTCTATGTTGGGCGTGCAACCTGGCGCAAATTCTGCAATTGGAATATACCAACCATCGGAGCTCTGGCAAATACCCCGGTAGATGAAATGCGTGAATTGCTTGGCAAATGGGGCGAGACGCTACATATGTTTGCAAACGGGTGGGACCCCTCGCCGGTGAATGTCATCGATTTCGAAGAAGAGGTTAAAGGCGTTGGCAACAGTATTACGACCCCCAGAGATATCGTGAATGAACAAGATGCTCGCCAGGTAATATATGCTTTATCGGAATCTGTCGCTGAACGGATGCGCAATAAAGGTCTATCGGGAACTACCATCGCTATTTGGATTAGGGATGTGGACCTCGGTTCATTTACCCGGCAAAGAGTAATAAAAAGGCCGACTTGTCTGGCTTCAGACATTGCTGCAAATGCTATCGATATTTTCCGCAGGAATTGGTTTTGGGATAAGCCGCTGCGCTCGCTGGGGGTCCGTGTAACGGGATTAATGTACGAGAAAGATGGGCGGCAGTTATCCCTAATGATTGGGCGGGAAGAAAAGCAAGAAGCTCTCGAAAGGAGCATTGATGAAATACGGCGGAGGTTCGGGCATGGTGCAGTAAAACGTGCATTAATGCTTAATGATTCAGCTCTCGACCCTGATACTAATGCCCCTAATTCGCCAAATCGACTTGCTTTTATGAAAAAGTAGTTTAGTAACGATATTGAACTTTAAATAGAACTCTATAGAAGATTTACATTTTCTAATTCGTCATCTCTACTTATAAAAGGGATAACAGATAGATTTTTTCTTATCGATTCAAGCACAGTTGGTTCACCATCGTTTTGGTTGAGAAAAAGAGACTTAATATAGTTCGGTCTAACCTTACCTTGACTATCCTTCATCTTACTGACAGGTGAATTTAGTATGCTGTACGGGAATAAAACTTGTCGGCAGAAATTGGCTAATGAGTTGGGTTTAATACTCTCTTCAAAAAAGTACTTAGCGGGTATAATGGTTTCCGCAGCTATAATTTCTTTGTGAAACTGTTCAATACTTGTTATATCAAACTTGTTGTCTATTAATAACCTCCAAAACTTCGGATATTTTAATGTGAGAATTATTAAATAATAATAGTTTGATAGCACTTCTGCAACTTGTTTATTACTGTTAACTTCTCTATCCGCGAAGCTAATTCTGCATAACAAAAGTAAATATGATATAAATTTTTCTATGTCTCTTAAGCTTAATTTTAGGGCGTTAGAAATCAGACACAAATTTTCGACTAATAGGCTATTATTATCCAATTCCTCAATTTCATTTTTTCTCAAGTTTGATGCAACTTTAAAAATTTTCTCTGAAACTATGTTACAGTGATATAGTTGTAATTTTATAAAACTCGAAATTTCAATGGGTGGAAAGCATATTTGTATATCAAAGAATCTTCTCAAATATCCTGGGGAATCAATACCAGTCCCATAAGTCCCTGAAATGGAATGGGAAAGTTGATTAAAGTCCATGGCAAAAACAAAAAAAATGTTCTCTATGTCAAAAAAATGTTTTACAACTTCAAGTGTCTCTATTGCAAAAGTAGGCCTGCACCTATCTAACTCATCAATAATAATCACAAGTTTTTTCGACTTCAGTGTCTTAGAGTTTCTTAAAGCATTAAGAAAGTTACTTTTCGCTTCCGAATAAGAAATAAAATCATTATAAATTTCATCATCTAACCAAATGTCTTTACCATTTACCGCATTTTTTAACGCCTCCAATAACTCATATGGTTTAATTTCTGTCCCAATTTGCAGGTTAGTCAAATTCAATTTTAAAGATAAAGGTAAATTCTTTAGTATTTTCCCCAAATAATAACCTAAAGTACGAGCGCCATTAAAAAAGCGTGTTAACACTTTTATCGAATCTTCAAGAGAATCTTCTTTATCTAATAACGTTCGAATGTTATAAATTAGTGGTACAATTGCCTGTTCAAAATCATCATTGTCCCATGCATTATAATATATAGCTCTATATTCAGTTGTTTCATTCAATTCATTGTAAAGTCTAATCAAAAAGGTGGTTTTTCCAGTTCCCCAACCGGAATCAATTGCGAGTGAAAATCCTTTGTCATTTATATTGTATAGTGGTTTTTTTGATATATTTTTCGCATCGTCGAGTATAGAGATAATTTGTTCACCAAAATCTCTAAGGTTATAAAAGATATCATCTTTAAATTTTATGTCTGACAATACTTCACTTGTAGTAATACTTGTCATATAGGCCCTTTATCTTATAGATTGAAATAAATATTCTTTTTCAATTATATTTTTATAACGATTCATGTCATTTGGAGAAAAGGTAATCGTTGATACTTCCTTAATCAGATAATAACTATCAAAATTAATAGGTCTGTTTTCAATGTCTATTAGGCAATATGGATATAATAATACCTTTGTATTAATGATTCCTTCTTGGCTATAAAGGTGAACATTTTTCCTATGTGGACTTGTTACTTTATTTATGTGTTGAACTAACTTTTCAACTTGATACTCGTCATTACTGTAAACAATATGGATTTGGGTATTAGCAGCAACACCCAATATAGAAGATTTTATATAATCGTCATTAAATAAATTGTTTAGGCAATCAGTTACTACATATATTTCTTTTGGCCTAATACTCTTTAAATCTGATAAAATGCTTCTGTACTCACCTTCAAACAGATATCTTTCAGAAAAATATAACCTCTCTATTTCCTCTTGGGTTGAAGTTTTGGATATAATAGCACTTCTCAGCGAATCTGTTATATCCATTTTTACTTGATTACAAACAAATCTCTCTGGCAAATAACGAGCTACATCTCTGCAACTTTTTAAATTATTTCTCGCTCCTGGTTTATTTTTTATTTGCTTCTTATAAGCAGAGATATATAAATCACCGTTTTCATCTGGGCAATAATATTTGAATTCTTTATCATAATCATTGTAATAAATAAAAATTTGGCAAGGAAAATATGAAAGCTTATCATTAGTAATTCGAAGTATTTTATAGAGTTCGTTATTAAGAGAATTCAGACCATTTGGCATAGAATTCTGACTTTCAATATAATAAGAATTTATTTCTGCGAATTTCTTTTCTAAAAAATCATAGTCCAAGGAATACTCTTCATGCAAGTACAAGAACGGACGTTTTACCAGTCTTTCATCTTTCAAGTGCATAGACTTCCCAGTTATTAAATTGAAGTATATGTTCCGAATTTGAGTTTTTTCAATGCTTATTCTTCTAAGAGCACCTAAAGCTAATTTACCCTTCTCTGTAATTATTAGTTGTCCACTTTTTAGATATACTAAATCGGTGTTTGACATTTCTCCAACAATATCATATAAAACATTATTTTCTATACCAAGAATTTTTTCCATTTTGTCAATATCATAGCATTTCTTATCAACGAGCTTCAAAATCATCTCAAAGGCCAATGATAATGGAATTTCTTTTCTAACTAAAGCTTCTATTCCAAGTTCTCTAACTGGTATGTACAGATATTCCATTTTTACAAATTCGTAGCCCTCAATGAGCGGATAAATAAATCGTTGTAAGTCATTTTTTATTGATTTCATTTTATCTCTTCTCCATATAATCAATGACCGAGCAGCATTGGGGATGCTGACACATATATTGAATGATGTCAGGGAAACGATTACCAACAATTTTCGTATTATTTAGGTAAATGATATCGCCAACAATAATGAGAAGTCTCTTAGCCCTGGAAAAAGCAACATTTAACCTTTTTTCTTCTTTTAAAAAACCAATTTTACTATGGATATTACTACTTCTAACTGTAGAATACATTATTATATCTTTTTGATTACCTTGAAAAGCATCAACTGAGTTAATGGATATTTTCTTTAGAGCTTTCATCTCCATATCAGAAGTATATTGGCTAATTAATCTTTTTTGTGCACTATAAGGTGTTATAATTCCAACATCATAATTAATGTCTACAATGTCATTATCAATGCATTTTAGTTGCTCTTTAATTATTCGAGCTTCTAACTTATTATGATAAGTATAGTTGGAGCTTTCAAGCTGGACTGATTCTTCAAATCTATTAGCGAAATTTGAAGTACTAATCCACACTATTGCCTTATCCTTGTAACTTTCCAGGTTATGAGATAATTCCTCTTCTGATAAACCATTCTGTATTTTACTTTCATAAAATATCTCACTTATCATAGAGCCAATACATGGATGCATTCTATATTGGGTTGATAGGAACTGCCTATTATCATCGGGTAACTGCTTATACCATTTGTCAAACACTCCATCATAAATTGTTTGAATATTCATATTTGAACGGCTAAATTCTGTTTTCTTTTTCTCAAGTAATTCAGTATCCAATATTGGTGGGAGTTGATTTTGGTCACCAACTAAAATTATCTTTTCAGCTCTTACTATCGGAATTAGTAGTTCAGTGAAAGTTGCTTTTGCGGCTTCATCAATAATGACATATTCAAATTTCATGTTATTTACAGATTGATTCGAGTTAAAGCCAGTACAAGTCCCTGCAATTATAGTAGAGTTTCGAACAAAATAATCATGAATATTCTCATCTTGTGATAATCTTTCGGACCACTCTTTTTGAATCAGCAGGTACTGAAATTCTCGCTTATAAATATAACTTCTATACTTATTTTCAAAGCTTTCAATAATTCTTGTTAGTTCTGTAGATTGTGCCGTATTTGAAGCAGTACTTTTCAATTTTGCATTATAATAATTTTCAAATTCACTTTGTTCAATTCCATATTCTATAAGTAACTGAGTAGAAAATTCATTGCTTCTTTTAATTACATCCTTTTTCCATTTGTCTTTTATATAATCAACTGCATATTTATTTTTAACTGTCTCCGATAAATCCTCATCACGTCCTATTCTAACAATATTAATACCTGCAGGAATACCGGATTGCAAATCTTCAAGCATATTGTCTACTGCAGAGTGAGCTTGTGAAGCAATCAATATTTTCTTTTCACAAGAATTTACTTCAATATTTTCATTGATAACTTGTCTAATTATCTCCACAATAACATTCGTTTTGCCAGTACCTGGAGGGCCTTGTATTACAGCAAACTCTTTTGCATATAAAGCCTTTTTAACAGCTTGCTGTTGTGAAGAATCAAGTTTTGTATTAAAGAGTTGAATTTTTTTCGGACGAACAAAAGTATTGGGTGAAGTCACACCAGATAAAATTCCTTTTAAGTTTGAAGAACTATTATATTCCTCATTTCGGAAACTTATTATTGCATCTTTTTGTTTCCTAATTAAGGCTATTTCACGACGGTAGTCAACACATAATTCCGAACTTCTTTTTAGCGTAATTGAGTTCACATTAGAAGAAAGTCTAATTTTTAAATAGTATTTACTCCCTTCATCGATTAATGCTTCTTCAAAGGTTCCTATTTCAATAGGCTTTGATTTTCCATTTTGGTTTAATTCATATACGAATACAGTACCTTTAGATATGTCATCAAGAATGAGATACATTTCTTGAGAAATTTCAAACAGTCCAAAGTCTCCATCCCTGTTGTACGCCGAATATTCAATCTTCTTAATGTTTTCTTTTGCAGCTTCTTCTAATACGTCAAGAAACCTATGCCATGCGGAATAATTGAGTGCATATTCTTTATCAATATTCTCGCTCGAAATCTCATATGCTTTATGCGCTAAAATCTTATTATACAATTCAAAGTTGTTATTCTCGACTGAATTCTGGTTTACTAATTTGAATAATATATCTCCATCAATGTATAAATATTTTCTTCTAATTTTCTCGCGCTCCGATTGGTGCAATTTTGCAAATTTAAGTATGTGAAATTGTTGGTCATCTTTTTCATATACACATTCCATTAAAAAGTTTATTCCGTAAACTGTGATGACTTCTTCGTCTGTATTTTCATTTTTAACTGCAGCATAAGATTCAAGAAAATTCTCAAATAAATCTTCCTTCATTAATTGGTCGTACGTTTTTGAAGAATTAACAAGTGACTTTGATTTCAGGTAATCGAATTTTCCCGTACTTATATTAAAAGAATATTTAAACTCTGATTTTATGAATCTCTTTATTACTTTAGATAAATCTTTCTCTATATCAAATACATTATCATAACCATTGTCTGGTGATACCATTTTTAAAATTATCTTTTTTAATTCGTTATCGATACCCAGGGTGTCCCTTAGATTGTCAATGAACTCATCGGGTGTGGATGGTTCTTCTCCAGTAAAAAGATAAAATATTACACAGCCTAAAGAATAGATATCACTTTTTTCAGTTGCATTTTCACTATTAATATGCACTTCAGGAGCGGAGTAATTATTGGTAGCAAATTGGTAAACTGAATCTTTGTTGACCATATCTTTAATTTTACTAATACCAAAGTCTATCAGCTTAACTTCTAAAGACTCAGTTATCATTATGTTTCTTGGGTTAATATCTCTATGAATGATTCTATTCTCATGTGCTGTGCTTATCGCATAAATTAATTGCTTAACAATATTGTACTTATCAGGAATGCTTAAATCATCAACGTCTATTTCAGATAAATTTCTTCCTTCAACAAACTCTAAAAATATTATACCGCACTTACCAAGGTTCTCAGTTTCCGATACGTCATAATGCTCCATTCGGACTATGTTTTTACACGAACGAAGGAGCGTTAACGCATTAATCTCTCGTTCAAATATCACTCTATATAATGACGTATCAATACCGGTGATAACTTTCATTGCATAGTATTTACCGTTCGCTTCGTCAATAATTTTAAATACTTTCGATATTGAATCCTTATTGTCTTTAAGGCTTTTCACTTTTTTATAAGGCGGCATTCTTTTTCCCTCGTAAAATGAAGTATGTTAAAAATTGACGTAATTACTTAAGTACGGGAAAACAAACGTGACAATGCAATGCATATTATATCATATATTGGGAATAATTTAGAAATTATATTATAAAATGTTTTCTATTATCAAAGGGTTTCTAATGTTTTAATTTCTTGTTCTATAGCTTCAAAGAGTTTTTTAAGTTCTTCAAGTGTTAGAGTAACGCCTTTACCCATTTTTGAATGGTCGGGAGACCAATCGCGAAGGTCGTATTTAGGTTCATGCCCGCTCCATGATACTATATTTAATTCACGTAACCAGCCACTTTTAGATGAGGATAACACACCGATATTATTAATGATTTCAAATTGTACTTCTTCTGAATTTTTCATATTTATTGCCCCTATCGTAAGTTATTTAATACATCTCCACGCAGACCTGTTTCCTGTAGCAATAGCCCCGCGGGGGTTAAATTCAAAAATGTATCCTTTTGTTTTAAGAAAATCAATCTCCCTGTTCAAATCACCTAAAACCCATATTATCCTGCTGGTTTTTCTGTTATCAATAACCTCATACCCTTTTTGCCTTAAATAAACGACTATATCAAACACGCCTATGGGGGGTGGGTTGTTATGTTTCATTTCACGGGTTAAATTGGGAACCTTAATTATTGTGTGGGATGTGCTCTTCATATCATCAATAGTTAATTGGGTCGGCTTGGAGGTAACTGGCGGAGTGATAGAAACAGACTCCTTTGGGGGAATCTTAAAATCAGGTATTTTTAAGAAATTGCTCTTAGAATCTTCTTTCTTTGCATCTGAATCTTTCCGTTTAGGCTCACCCCATGCTTTTCGTTTTGCTTTTTCAGGATTGGAAATAATTCCTCCACCTGCAAGAATCTCATAAGCCCTTTTAATTATCATATCTTTGAGCTGGTTATTATTTGAATTTTCACTTGTCTGATGTTGAGCTGGAAATATTTCATGTTCTTCAAGTTCTTTGATTACTTCTGTTATTGTTAAGTCTTGATTTCTAAAAAATTTGCTGCCTCTGATTCTAATGAACTGCCAACCGAGTCGTTCAAGGATTGCTTGCCTCGACATATCCTCAATGAGTTTTTCTGGGGTATGGTATTTTTCCCCATCACACTCAATAACCACTCGCTTACCATCATATTCAACAACAATATCTAAACGGTATGACCCCACAGGCCATTGAGGTTGAACGCAGTATCCTCTTTGTGATAATGCACGAATAACCAATCTCTCAAATTCAGACTCTGCCTTTTTAAGATTAAGGTTAATAGAATTCTCTGCTGCCTCTGGGTCAAGAGCATGTTTTATAAGACTTCCTCGTATGTCGCCTGACTTTAAATCGTTATCTGGATTAAGTGAATGTATCACCCATAACTGGTCCTTAGCTCGACTCGCTGCAACGTTGTACCTCTTAGCATACAAATCATTATAACCATCCTCTCTACGAGGTAAAGGAATTCCGTTACCACGAGGTGAATCCACCATCGAGATGAAAATTACATCTCTTTCATCTCCTTGGAAATGCGAAGGATTACCACATAGAATTTGATGCTTTTCATATTGAGATTCTTCAAGGTTTAACCTAAGCATTTCGTCTATCAACAGGGCTTGTTCATCGCCGACGATTGACATTACCCCGAAGGATGCATCTTTGTACTCATTAAACTCTGTGCATGCCTTTAATAATGAAACAATTGTTTCAGCCTCAGTCTTATTAACTTTTAATTCAGATGTCCCCTCAACTTTATATGCAATGGTATGGGGCTTTCGCTGGACCAAGCTGCAATCGCGCATAGGCAGGATATCGCCGTTATAAGAATGTCTATTGCTAAATTCAATAATTGGTTTGGCGCAACGGAAATGTTCTTTTAGCCTTATTGGTTCAAAGGACCAATTGGCCATATCATATACTGACAATAATTCATTATACAACCCAGCATTAGGGATACCTTTCAAATATTCTCTTTGAAGTTGTTCAACAGTACTAATATCTAATCCAACAGAAACTGGTGTAACCTGTTTATTATCACCAACAACTATGACCTTTTTACCAAGGTAGAGAGCAACAAGACCCATAACATCTACCTGGCTGGCTTCATCTATTATTACAACATCAAATTTCGTTTCACCTGGGTTAAAGTTCTCCATAACTCTATTAAGAGGCATAATCCAAACTGGAACAGAACTCTGGCATAATTTCATTTGTTCCTTTGCTTGATGAATGAGAGACCGGGCTCTTTTCCCTTTGCCGGAACCAATTAATTTGACCATGCTTGCCCAACCAGCAAGTGCCATCTTCTTTTTTAAATCTTTTATAGATAAAAGTTCCGCAAACCATGCTTTTTTGTTAATGAGCTCTTCAGTTGTATCCATTAATGCGTAATTTAATCGTTCTATATTGTGTTGGACCTTGGTTATATTTAGGTTAGCCCTCCTGTCAAGCTCTTGATTTAACTGGGACCATAGCCAAGCTTCATTTGGTGAAGCAGGTGGAATGGATGCAGCATGAATATCTTCTCGCATTCTAATTGCTCGTTCCCATTGAGGCGCTAAATTCTTCAACTTCAAAAGCAAATTCAAACGCACGTGATAAAAAGGTTTAAGTTTATCTAATTCTAATAACTTGTTATAAATAATTGTATATCCATTAGGGTCTTTTTCCTTGACATAATTTTTTAGTTCGTTTAGTAAAATGCAACTTGACAATTTATTTAAGTGTTGAAGGTATTGTTGAAGTTCCTTTTTTGCATTTTCTATAGTACAATGCTTAACCTCAGGTTCTATGAGCACTGGTAGGGCTTCGGTTAATGCATACAGAAGCCTTTCAATGTCCCCATATTCGGATGGAATAAATGAGATACCCGAATAAAAGTTCTCCCAGTCAAAACCACTTTCTATCAATAGTAATTTTAGAACAAGCCAATCATTTTCAAACCAATCAATATATTGTTTAGCCTTAGAACTCCACTCTTTCATTGAAATTTCTACTTTTGTAGCATTACTTAAATCAGGGCCGCCATAAGCCGTTATCATTTTTTTGAATATGGATTGAAGGTTGATTTGCCTCAGTTTATAGGAGATGAATAGTTGAAGTACTTCAAAGTGTCTTTTGGTAGTCGGAGGAGAATTATTGATTTTACATGTCTCAATAAGATGTTTCCAATCAGGTTTTAGAACTAAGGCGATTTTTGGTAATGTCTTATTATCTTTAAACTTTAAAAGTATTTCATTTAGGCATAATAAGGTGGCTTCGGTTAGTTTTTCATTAGGAACCGATATATCATATTCTAATACTATTGCTCCTACCTTGGCTCCAAGTTCTATAACCTCATCAATACTTTGAAAAAGCATCTCCCATGGTTTGAAATACAAAGAACGGTTACTTCCTGCAAACGCAGCAGAATATTTCCACTCTTGGGGGTCCGAAAATAATTCTCGTGTTTCGTTAAGAATATTCTTAATTTTTCTCAGTATTTCAATCTTTTGTTCACCCTTTATGGCTTTCCAAAAATGATTGTCACACTCTGTGATTTCGCTACTGTTTATTATCTCTACAATACTTCTATAGTCTTGGGGATTTACTAATTCGTTTATATCCGGAAGAGATGAGGAAAGATACGTTTCGTTTTCCTTATTAATAATCTCATTTGTGTGGTATAGTTCCTCAAGTTCTTCGCTACGTAATAGCATAGGAGTAAATGGAGCTACTCTACCAGGTATCCACCCATATTTTTCTTCATTATCGCCAACATATTTGGCAGCTTCTTTAGGGCTATAATCTGTTCCTAAGAAAGTAATAGGGTCATATTCAGAATCAATAATAGCTTTTAAATTTCGTTTCTCTTGAGCTAAATCGTTTAGAATCCTTTCTCTCTTTTCCTCCAATTGTAAAGCGGCTTTATTAAGAGTCTCTGGATTATCTTTGGTAGCATGGCTATTAATATTATTGATAGCTTCCTCAAGTTGTTGCTTACTTTCATCCAAAAGACTCACGCATAATGGCTGGAGAGTTTTGGGAAGTTGACCTCTAAGAACTTTCAGAGCTTTCGAAGAATAACTGGTGACCAATATGTTTTTGCCTTGAGCCATAAAATGTCCAATTAGATTTGCTATAGTGTGTGTTTTCCCCGTACCAGGAGGTCCTTGAACTAATACTGAGTTAGAATAGGCAATTTTCTGAGCAATTAATAATTGTTCTTCGTTGGCCGGTTTAGAAAACAGGATATCTCTTGAGATACCGTTAACTCTAAAAAGTTTGCCTTCCAATGATTCGTCAGAATATAGTCCTTCAATAGGTACATTTGATTCTCCTATTCCAGCGATATTTATTAAGCACGATGGTAGTTTTTCAGAATCTTTAATATCGTCTAAAATATTATTGATGCTTGATAAGTAGTCGCTTTCCCTTTTACGAACAAAAAACACCGGTGCCCGATATGAAATTAGCTCTGCGTTTCCTCCCTCAACATTATTCTTATTTTCTAAATAAATCCCTTTTGGGGAGAAAGCTTGAACCATTTCCTTAACTAAATTATCGACACTCTCGCCATCATAAGGATATAGACTATCCTCCTCAATTTTCTCAGTGAAAAAAGAGGTCTTGCTTGTATCAATTTTAGGAATGTTGCGGATGAATCTACTATACAATTCAGTAGATTTTTCAGTAGGGGATATCGTAAATTCAGGTATACTCGGTTCAAAATCAAGCTGCACCCTTAATAATAAGACTGGATGCTCATATCCGTTATCAGGACAATAAAAAAAACCGTCACCAAGAATAAGTTCTATACGGTCTCCTTCACGATTAAAAAGAGTATGGAGGCTATAAATTTTTTCATATACTCTTGATGCTTTCCTGGCTATTTTTTCTTCCTCAGCCCATTCTCGACGTGATAGTACCCATTTATTAAATGACTGTGTTCTTTCTTCATCATCATTAAATAATTCTAATTTTGTTTTCTCTTCAAAACCTTCTTTATAAGTAATCTCTTTACTCTGTATTGGGCTAATCTCAGTAAAGGGGTCAGCCCAGTCACCTTCAATCCATTCTTTAAGCGCCTCAGGTAGTAAAGGGCATTCGGTAAGATTAGGGCGCCTTACTTTTAGAATATAGTCTTCGTTTTCTTTTGTCTCTTTACAGCTGAACGGTTGTCCTATTGAAATAGTCTCATATTCTGGGATTTCATCGAGGCTAATTTTCCACTCATATTTTTTCATGTCAGGAACTATTGGGTATTTCAATTCATATAGTGCCTTAACAAAATTGAAGATTTGAATTGCCCTGTCAGTAACTATGCTCATTTCTAACCCTCGAATTGAAGTATTTATTATAGGTCAAATAAGGAAATACTATAAAATATTATAACATAGCACATGTACAGACAAAAGGTCTTACAAGATTTCAAAATATGTTTTATTATTACGTTTTTCGTGGCTACCTGAGAATGAAGTAAAGGTTTATGACAAGCGACGGTAGAAAATATGACAATGTTAATTATTCGACGACAAGCAGCCGCATGAATGCTTTCGTAAACCTTTCATCGTCTTCCGGTATACGTTTCCTCGGCCCTTTTGTCCTTCCCCCGCCGCGCCGTATTTTCTGCCCGATATGCCGCTCCGATAGCAGCCGCTCGATGTTGTCGTCGGTATAGACCAGGCCGTTCTGGTTCAGCGCCTTCGCGCCTTTCCCCAGCGCCATGGCCGCCACGCCGTAATCCTGCGTCACCACGATGTCGCCGCGCGCCACACGGTTGATCAGCGCGATGTCCACGCTGTCCCTGCCCTTTTCCACCGTGATGATGGTCGCGTACCCGTCGTTCAGTTCGTGGCTCGTATCGATCACCATCGTCACGGGCAGGCCGTATTCCCTGGCGATCTTCACGATGATATGCTTCACCGGGCATGCGTCTGCGTCCACAAATATCCGCATGGTTTCTCCTTGGTCGGATGTTGAAGTTGAACTCATTATACATCAGGTTTGAATGACCGTGCCAGGGATGTTGGATGTAGTTTGACCCGTAAAAAGGCAAAGCCATTGATGTTCAAATGCCTATCTATGAAATCGGTATTATCCGCAAATTGAAATCAGTCATTTCTGGCGGCGTGCACGTCAGAAATGACACCTTTCATGCGGGTTTGTGGTGAACAAACCCGCATGGTAAAACTCAGCAAAGTGGCTTAAGCCACTTTGTTGAAAATAGAAGCAAAGGCGTTAAACCTCTGCTTGAAGACTGTGCTGTGTCTTTAACCAACGATCTATCTGTACCGCATGGCGATGGCTTCCACCGACCTTATCAGGCTGTCCAGTTCCCCCACCGTGTTGTATATGCCGATGGAGGCCCGCACCGTACCCGCAAGGCCGTAGGCTTTCAGGATGGGCTGGGCGCAGTGATGCCCCGCGCGCACCGCGATCCCGTCTTTATCCAGGTATTTCGCCACGCCTTCCGGCTCGATCCCGTTGAGGATGAATGCGATCGTACCGGCTTTTTCGGGAGCGGTGCCGATCAGCCGTACGCCATGGATGCCCGCCAGCCCCTTCATGGCATGGGCCGTCAATTCCTTTTCCTGCCGCCGGATGTTTTCCATTCCGATGGACATCAGGTAATCGGCGGCGGCGCCCAGCCCCACGGCGTCCGCGATATTGCCCGTCCCCGCTTCAAACTTTTTGGGCGGGGTGTCGTACTCCGTCCGTGCAAAGGTGACGTTTTTGATCATGCCGCCTCCGCCCTGCCAGGGGGGCATTTCTTCCAGCCGCGCCCTTTTCCCGTACAGCACGCCGGTGCCCGTGGGTCCGTACATTTTGTGCCCCGAAAAGGCGAAAAAGTCGGCGTCCAGCTCCCACACGTTTACGCTCATGTGGGGGACGGACTGTGCCCCGTCCACCAGCGTACATACGCCGTAGCGGTGCGCCGTTTCGATCATTTTTTTCACGGGGTTGACCGTTCCTAGCACATTGGACACGTGCGTGAAGGCCGCCATCCGTGTCCTGGGGGTGAAGAGCTTTTCGTATTCCAAGAGCATCAGTTCCCCGTCTTCATTGAACGGGACCGCGCGCAGGAACGCGCCGTTCTTCTCGGCCAGCATCTGCCACGGGACGATGTTGGAGTGGTGTTCCATCATCGTCAGGAGGATCTCGTCTCCGGGCCGGATATGCATGGCGCCCCAGCTCATGGCCGCCAGGTTGATGGCCTCCGTCGTCCCGCGCGTGAATATGATTTCATCGGGCGAGGCGGCGCCGATAAAGTTGCTGATCTTTTTCCTCGCTTCCTCGTAGGCTTCCGTGGCCTCCCGGGCCAGCTGGTGCGCGCCCCGGTGCACGTTGGAGTTGCTTTCCCGGTAGTACCGGCTGATCGCCTCTATCACGCATGCCGGCTTCTGGGTCGTGGCGGCGTTGTCCAGCCAGACCAGGGGCTTGCCGTGCACCAGCCGCTGCAGGATGGGAAAGTCCTGCCGGATCGCCGGTGTGTCGGTCCAGCCGGGGTCGCGTTTGTGCGCGATCGGAGCGGTTGGTTCCGGCGGATGCTCGGGTAAAAAATAGTACCGTCCGTCCATGTTGGCCGGTTTCGCCAGCGGCTCATGGGTGGCGGAAGGATAGGTGGAGCCGGGCTGGGTGCACCTGCCGTCCACCGTGCCCAGGTTTGAACGGTGCGGCATCCCGACCGGTTCCGGTGCGGTGAATGCCGTTTCCTCCCGCGTTTCGTTTCCGGGCGCGGCTTTGTAATACCGGTTCGCCAGTGCGCGCAGGGTATCCACCGCCTCTTTGGAATAGGGTCCGGCGCTCACGAATGGGTCGGCCGGCTGCATCATGCTTTCCAAAGGTTCACCGGTGATCATGATAGTTGCCCACCTCGACGTTTTCCAGCATACCCAGCGCGTCGTCCGTCAGCACGGCTACCGAGAAATACAGGCTCAGGATATAGGAAGCCACCCCCCGGTTGTCGATTCCGGCCAGACGCACCGACAGGCTGGGCACATCCCGTTCATCGGGTATGCCGGGCTGGTGCAAGCCGATCACGCCCTGTTCCTTTTCCCCTACCCGCATCAGCAGGATGCTTGTCGTGCCCATTTGCCCGTTGACCATCAGCTTGTCTGTGGGCACGAGGGGTACGCCCCGCCACGTGATGAAAGGCGAGCCGTAGATGCTTACGGCCACCGGCGGCACGCCCCTGCGCGTGCATTCCCTGCCGAAGGCCGCGATGGCCCTGGGATGCGCCAGGAAAAAGGCCGGCTTCTTCCATACCTTGGCCAGCAGTTCGTCCATGTCGTCCGGGGTGGGCGCTCCGCTGCGGGAGTGGATGCGCATGGAAGGCGCCACGGAATTCAGCAGCCCGAATTCATGGTCGTTGAGGATCTCCCACTCCTGCCGTTCCTTCATGGCTTCGATGGTCAGCCGCATCTGTTCCTGCAGCTGGTTGATGGGGCTGTTGAAGATATCCGTCACATGGGTATTCACGCGCAATGTCGTCTGCACCATGCTCAGCATGTATTCATTGGGATTTTCTTCATAATCCGGGTAAGTCTCCGGCATGTCGTTCTCGTGAAGGTGCCCATATCCCAGTTCAATGGGCTTTTCACAGGATCGGTCCATCTGTGCACCGTCGGATTGTTTCTTGAGCCTGGTCAGGCGGTATATGCCGGCTTCCACAGGTACCCATGGCAAAAAGGTCATGAACCATCTCGGGGTGATCCCTTCCATCATCGGTACCGATTTTGTCGTATGGGAAAGATGCCTCGCGGCATACGGGTGCAGGCTGCTGTGCCGCATCGTGAAATCGGGCTGACTCATTCCAACACCTTCTATTCATATTTGGGCAGTAGAGGATACCGTAACCTCTTTCAATATATGTAGGAAGGTATGTGAAGTGTGAAGCGGTGGTTTTGAATGTATGAACCAAATGGGTGCCATAACAAAACAACCCCTTGCGCATGGCCCGGGGCTGTTTGCATATTCGGGTATGGGATGGATCCGATCGGCCGGTTTATAGTTTAACCGCTTTCGTCGCGATGAAAGTGCTGATATGTTTGCAGAGCGGCCCATACGGGCTGGTATCCTCGAATAAGCCGGTGATGGCAAATCCCGCCTGGATCTGGCCGCCGATCTGGTCTTCCAGCGTATGGCCGAATTCCAGCGGTTCGTTCCCCTCCATCCGTTTCCGGAGTTGTTCTTTGGGGAGCTGCTCCAGGTCCGAATACGGGATGCTGTATTTCACCTCCAGCCTGTCGTTTTCCCACGCCTCGATGTCGAAGATGAACGTGATGGGGTTACAGAACCCGGCAAGGAGGACGCCTCCGCTTTTCAGTACCCTGTGGCACTCCTTCCATACCTTCGTCACATCGTCTATGAACACGTTGGACACGGGGTGGAAGATCAGGTCAAAGGACCCGTCGGGGAACCGGGAAAGGTCCCGCATGTCCCCCTGCTCGAGGCGTATCGTCAGGCAGTCCCTCTCCGCCACCATCCTGTCCTGCGCCAGCTGCGCCGGGCTGTTGTCAAATACGGTCACGTCCGCCCCCAGCGCGGCGAAGATGGGCCCCTGCTGGCCCCCGCCGCATGCCAGGCACAGCACCTTTTTGTTTGCGATCTCACCGTACCAGTCAGTGGGTACGGGTTTGGTGGGTGTGAGGACCATCCTGAAATTGCCTTTCCGCGCTTCCTCCACCTCCTGCGTTGAAACAGGCTGTGTCCACTCGTTTCCTTTTTCCACTTCCTTGTTCCACGCTTCCTGGTTGTAGCTCAATATATCCATGTCCATTTAGGTTCGCCTCCGTGTTGAAATGTTATTGTAAGTCCGCTCCTGTTCATGTGAATTCTGCGAAGTTCGCAGGGTCCGGCTGCCTCTTCCCTGCCTCGATCTCCTTCACCAGCCGCACGACGGTGTCGTTCACAGGTGTTTTCACACCGGCTTTTGCGCCCTTGCGGGAAATGTAGCCGTTGAAATAATCGATCTCGGTGGGCTTGCCCCGCCGCAGCGACTGCAGGCTGGAGGATTTCAGCCGCCTGTATTTGATGCCCACGATCCGTATGATCAGGTGGTTTTTGAACGTGGCAAAAGCCCCCTTGCCGTATGCGATTTTGTAATAATCCAGCTTTCCCGCAAAAGGCGGCAGTTTCAGTCCCAGTGCGTCCGCCACCGCGACGCCTTCCCGGATGATGGCGATGAAGATGTCCCGCGCTTTCTTCAGTTTCAGCATGTCCCCCAGCACCATCCCGCTGAATACGCCCATGGATGAGATGCAGGAGTTGACGATCATCTTGCTGTACAGCTCGTTGGTGATATCATTCGATATCCGTGTGGGCATCACCGTTTCCAGGATGGTCTTCAATGTCTGCATCTGCGCGTCCCCGCCGGGTATGATTTTCCCGATAACGAATTCCCCTTCCGATGTCTGCTCCAGTACGCCGTTTTTCAGCATGGATGCGCCGAAGCCCACCACGCACCCCACCGTGCGTTCGGCCCCTGCCACATCTGCCATGGCGTCGGTGCAGATGCCGTTCTGCAGTGATACGACGAGCGCTTCCGGTTTGAGGAAAGGCAGTACCTTTCGGGTGGCCTCCGGCATGTCGTACGCCTTCACCGCGATGAGGATGAAATCCTTCGGCCCCGATAATTCTTCTATTTCCGTAATTGCTTTGACCTTGACCTGCTGTTCCCCCCGCACGCCTTTGACGGTCAGGCCCTGTCCGTTGGCTGTATTTGCGATCTCCGTATGCTTGCACACGAGTTCCACGTCCACTCCGGCCTTTGCCATATAGGACGCGGTGATCCCCCCGATGGCCCCCGCGCCGATAACAGCTATTTTTGCATTATTCATCTTCATAACCCCCTTCCTCGTGTTTGTGATGGATCAGTGCATATCTCAAATCAAAATTCACTCCCCTGCAGTCAAATTGATCATTATAAATACCTGCCCATTCCACAGCCTCTTTATGGCCGGAATGTTTCGGATTGTTGTATGCTGCAAGGAAGTCTTCGAAGCCTGTTTCACCGCCCACGTCCTCTGGCGGGCATGCCCCCTCTCCCTCAATGCATATTGGATAGTTGTACGGATAATCATCTTGGATCTTTTCGAGCAAAACTCTATGCTCCCAATCATCCCCGAAATCATAAAGGTAAATGAACTGGTTATATTCCGGGAAGTATTCCGCTAGCAGGGTTTGATCATCCAGTTCTGCTGTGTGTCCCATTCTGGCGGTATCGTGCATGGTCTCCTCGTCACATGTGATAGAAGCAATCGGCTTGTCATCCTTTATTATGGTGAATTCGTGTAAATGAGAATCCTTCCATCCCATGGCGTCCTGGATGATATGATGTAGCTTTCTGAACGTTATTCCTGCCGGCACGATCACCCTGCGCCATACCTTGTGTTTATCCAGTTGGAGTGTGATGAGGAATTGAAAAGCCCTTTCTTGCACGACAGGTTTACCCTTGCCATAGCGCTTTTCAAGTTCCGGAAGGAGCACTTCTATTGGATACTCCAACTCTTTGGAAATGGTAAACAGATAAGAACCCATATACAGGTTGAAACCGGTTTGGACCAGCTTCCCTGTTTTAAATGTCCTGGAAAAACAATTGGCCAGGTAGGCCGCCTGGGCCAGTTGTGTTAGGATACCTCTGCTGGTGGTTTTGCCGAATACGGGTTTGCCCGCATCGGATAGATATTCCGTGATAATATCTTCTCTTATACCCTCGTCCTGTAATGCGTCCTTGATAGCATCCATGATGATGTTTGGGGCGTTTTTGAAATCCGGGGCTTTCATCCCGTACAGAAGTATTGAATAACGGGTCTTGTCGTTCATCATCAACAGGCATTTTCTGTGGTTGATATTTAACAGGTTGGCATGCCACGAAAAGAGTGGCTCCTCATCCTGCAGGGAACATGGATTTGTTTTTAGCTCCTCCAGAAGTTTTTTTGTACTTTGCAGATTCATCTTGCATGTCCCGCCTTTCTGCTCACCTTACAGATTACTTTTCCAAATACACAAGCTCCAGCTTGTCATCTATTTTATCGGTTTTGTATTTTCTATACCCGAGCTTTTCATAGAAGGCGAGGTTTTTTACGCTTAAGCACCCGGTGAAAAGCTCATATCTTCTTCCCCTGAAGCATTCTTCGATCGCGTCAACCAGCTTCCTTCCCATCCCCTGGTTCTGCCTGTCGGGGTGGACGATGAGCCTGCCGATATGGCAGGTCCCGTCCCTTTCATAGGCGCGTACGGACCCGACGATCCTTCCATCGTCCACGGCATTGAGGATGGTTGAACGGTTGAATTCTTCCTCCAGTTCCTCCGGCGTCTGGGTAAGCGGCGCTATGTCGAAATCGTTGTAGATCATGGCTTCGCTTTGGTACGCGAGCTTTTGCAGCGCCAGTATTTCCGGCAGGTCGTCTGCGGTGGCATGCAGGATTTCCATACGGGTATCACCTCTTGCAGGCAGTGTAAAATCTAACCTTTCTGCCCGAATACGATCTCATAGCAATAGAAATCCACGCCATACTTGTAGATCTCCCCGCAGCAGGTGAAGCCCATCTTCTTGTACAGGTTCAGGGCGGGCGGGTTCGTCCTGCTCACCAGCATCCGGATGCCGTCAAAGCCGCGCTTCTGCACATCCGCCATCAGCCGGGTCATGATCAGCGTTGCCAGCCCCTTGCGCTGGTGTTCCGCCGGGACGCCGATACGCGCCAGGTCGCAGGGCTTTTTCATCCGCGCATCCCATGGGATGCCGTCATGCTCCAGTTCGTCGTCCGCTCCCGCGGCGGCCACCGTTATGATGCGACCTGCTTCATCCCGCAGGCAGTAGAGCGATGATTTTGCGATATCGGAGCGGATATCTTCCATACCCGGGTATTCCAGATGCCAGGTGCATCCCGGCGTCCCGATCAATCCGTGGTACAGGCGGAGGATTTCTTCTTCATCCCCGCTCGAAGCCAGGCCAAAAGAATATTCAGAAAACATGGCAACCTCTCGATACATTATAATGTAGAAACTATACCATATTTTATAGTCTTTTGTGATGCCTGCAAGGGAAAATGGGTCAAATAATCTTGCAGGTGGGGTAAATGGGGTTTATAGTGTCGATTGGAAATGTATAATGTTGCTGCCTGTCACAGGGAGGTGCTGCCATGCTGAACCTTGGGGTGTTAAAAAACCTTTCCGGCGCCCGGAAATACATGAAGGGCAATGTCATCGCCCGTGAAAACGCCGCGTTGGAAATGTATATCGTCCTCAAAGGCGATGTCGGTCTTTTCAGCGATTACCGCCGGCAGCGTGAAGAGATGGCCTTTACCGTGGGTGCGGGAGACTACTTTGGCGAAATTGCGCTCCTGTTGGAAAAGCGTACGCCTTATACCGCCGTAGCCCTCACGGATGTGATCGTGCTGCCTGTCGATAAGGACACGGTGTCTTCATTTATAAAGGACGAGCCCGATATGGCGCTCGAATTGATGAAAGCCTTTTGTACCCGTCTGGACGCTGTCAGCACTGCATATGAGGAGCGCTGCGGCCATTCCTGGGAACAGGTCAGGCCCGTCGCGGAGGAAGCAACCGTTGTGGAGCAAGCGCGCGTTGCAGCGGCTGAAGCCGTTCAGCCGGTTCAGGCTGAAACATCAGCTGTAAATGCAACAGCTGCTCCGCCGGTCATGGCTGCCCCCCCGCCGCCTCCGGCCGCTGCGGCTGAAGCGCCTTCGCAAAGTACCGGGTTCTCTCTCTTTCCCGAAGGCCATGGCGTCTATCAGCTGCACATGCACAATGACGACCAGGGGCGCCTCATGGATAAAAGCTATACCTGCCCCATCTGCGGCGGCAAATTCACCTCTTTGAAGGTCATGAATTCCAAGCTGGTGCTGGAAGGCACCGACAGTGATATGCGCAACAGATATAAGGGCGTGGAGCCCTTGTACTACGATGTCGTTTCCTGTCCCCATTGTCTCTACAGCGCCCTGCCCGAGATGTTTGCCAATCCCACCGTACCAAAGGCGGAGGTGGCACAGGCCCTGGAGGCCATCAAGCCCGGGCTGCAGCTCAAATCCGGCGCCGCCATGGACACCTTTTCGGTCTTTGCCGGTTATTACCTCGCACTGTTCTGCGCGCCGAAGTGTTTTGCCACCCCCCATCTCGCCACGGCCAAGCTGCTTCTGAAGCTGAGTCGCATCTACCAGGACTGCGGGGATAAACAGATGGAGGAAAAGACGGCGAGGCAGGCGCTGGACGCCTACCTGTATGTGTACGAGCATGTGGAGGTTTCCCCCAATCAGGACCAGCAGCTCTGCATCGTCATCGGGGAACTGTGTCTGAAGGTGAATGATCTGAAACGGGCGCAGGATTTCTTCTTCAAGGCCAATGGCAGCGCCGTCAGCACGCCCATGCTGAAAAACCACGCGCAGAACCGCATCCTGGATATCCGCGCCATGGCAAACCGCACGTGACAGCCGTTTCTGCACCGATGTAATAGCACCGGGATATGTCTAATGGCCTTCCAGCTTTCCCAGCGTTCCGAGTATGGCGTCTGAAATCGTCTTGTGCTCCATTTGCGGAAGCAGCTTGAAATAGAGGCTGCGAAGAAAATTCTTGATATTGATGTATAGAGGATAATCCCCGGGGTCCATTCCCGGCCTTTGGATGTCCCCGAAACCCAGGAGCCAATTCATGATATCGTCATCCTTCAGTAGGTTCCTGTTGAAGATGCTCAGCGCAGTAAAAGCCATCCTCTCGTCTTCTTCATGGATATAGGTATATTCCCGGATGCATACCTTGGCTTTCACCGTATCCAGCAGTTCTATCAGCTCCGTGCGGCCGATATGCTCGCACCTGGCCAGGTCCTCCAGCGCGTCCGCGCCGTGTGCGGCGGAATGCGCCCACCCCTTGCCCTCCACGTATCCCCGCACGTCTTTTTCCTGTTGCATGTATTCGATCACAGTGTCTTTTATGCGGATAACATCTTCTCTGGTGAGATACGCTTTTTCGCTGTTCAGGTGCATGGCCAGGGGGACGATCAGTACCGAAAAGCTGCGTGTGAATACCGAGTCGGTATCCTTTTCCCCGATTTGGTAAAACAAATGGCCTTCGTCGAGGCTGGTCCATAGGATCTGCTTCATCAGCTCCGGCTGGATCGTTCCGTTTAATGTCCACTTCAGGAATGTCTTGTAGATCAGTTCATCCCGCAGAACGGGGTCGGTCGTGCCGATGTGTTGCAGCATCGCCGTTACGGCTTCCTGCAGGGCCGGTGACCCGTCGATGGCATAGTCATTGTTCCGGACGGCAGTGAGTTTTTCTTTTAATTCATTTGTATTCATCCTTGCAAGTCCCTCATATCGCTGAATGTTGGAATCCTTCGGGTACCGGCTGGTTATCCAGTAATGCCTGCAGGTTCCTTGGTATTGCCTCCATCCATTCATCCAGTCCCCGGGAAGACGGCTTTTTCTTTGAGCGCCGCAGTCAGGTCGTTCAGTCCCATCCCGGAGAGCAGCAGTTCTGTTCACGCGCATCCCCCCAAGTTGAAATGAAGGTGTTTACATGCTGAAATCTGCTTCAGTTTTTTCGTTATGGTCCGGTCGATTGCCCCGCCGGATCCCTGTTCAAGGGCATGACGTGCCCGTGGTAGATGAAATAAATCGGTACGGGAGCACTTCGGACCTGCAGGCCTTTCGAGCCTTTGCCGGGACCACTGTATCGGGTCCGCTTCACAATTGATAAAAGCCCGGAATACCCGCCGGGTTTCCGCTCACACGGAAGTCGATTCCAGGATCAGCTCTGCGATTCTGCTTTTGTGGATGACGTAGCTGGTATGGCCTTCTCCCTTCAGTATCCGCAGCGTGCTCCCTTTGATCGACCCGGCGATCTGTTCCGTATGCGCTTGTTTCACCATATCACGGCTCCCTGCGAGTACGATGGTCGGGATCGTGATTTTCTGCAGGGTTTCAGACGGGATATCGGGTTCCTCCAGCATCATTTTGATTTTCGGGTCCTTGGTCAATGCATACGCCGCCTTGAAGAGATTGAGCCAGCCGTTCCGGATGCCGTCCGGCCTTATGTTTACGCCGCTGGTGATGAGCCTGGATAAAAGGTTTGGATGCTGTGCCGCCAGCATCAGCCCGATGATTCCGCCGTCGCTGAAGCCGTACAGGATGGGCTTTTGCAGCCCCAGCGTTTCGATGAAGCACCGGACATCCTCAGCCATGTCCGCATAATGATAGCTATCCACCTTGCCGCTTTTCCCGTGGCCCCGCGTATCCAGGGCATACACGGTGAAATGCTGGCTCAGGATCGGGATCGCCTTGTCAAAGATCCTGTTCGATTCCCCGTTGCCGTGCAGCAGGATGAGCGGCTGCCCGCTTCCGCTTTTTTCGTAATGGATTTGGATCGCATTGACCGCTGCCAGCATACCTGTTCCCTCCCCTTGGTTTCAGCTCATGACTACCGGGTCCTGAGCAAAATCCGGAAATGTTCATACATATATTCGTATCTGTCGCCATCTTAATGTATGTCGATGGATTGTGCAAGCTGAATGCGCCCGGCATATTGCTGCTTCGCAAAACATATCTGTTCTTTTCTCGGTAACATGCGGCGGTTTGTCTGAATATATTACAGTATATACAAATGATACTACAAACGGAGGTGAAATATACACATGACAAATGTCAAAGAGGTCGACCAGCTGGCGCAGTTGAGGGATCTGACAGGTACCTGGCGCGGTGATGATGGCTCGGTGACCTATCTTCGGCAGGAGGAGCAGGGAGCAGCGGTCCGGATCTACTGGGCATCCACAAACGTATTCGACCCCCCCTTCTCCAATATCTTTATCGGGTATCGTCTGGGTTCAAACATTACGGGCCAGTGGATCGATGTCCCACAGGCGGCATATCAAAACATCGGTGTGCTTACCCTGGAAGTGATTGACGCCGTAACGCTCCGCCAGGTCGCCAACACCCTGGATTACAATACCCGGTTGTGGACAAAAATACGGAGCGGGTTCCCCACCGACGCAGATACACTCGTCTGATCATCCTTTCTAAAGATAAAAGGACGGCTTGCAGGGAAGCCGCTCTTTTTTATATACATTGATAATGAAAGTCCCTGGTAATCAGCGTGCCTCCTATTCCACGGGAGTGTCAATACATACAAATGGTTGATATTGGCAGCGTATGCGTTACAATATATGTATGGCGCTATTTTCAGTTGGAGGTGGGTCGTTTGAGGATTATGAAGGTCGCCTTGCTCGCTGTATCCCTTCTCCTGGTATTCCTGTTTTGCGGCTGCACCCCGCCTGCGGATATTGCATGGAAATGCACCACCCCGAAAGATCCGTGGCAGGATATGCCGCCTTTGCATTTGGAGAAGAGCTCCCTGATGCCCGATGTCTCCATCGATACCTCCGCCCTCGGCCAGGAGATCGCGGGTTTCGGCGGCGCCTTCAATGAAAAAGGCTGGATTGCGCTCTCCGTCCTGTCCCTCGCCCAACGCGATGCGGTTATGCAGGCGCTGTTTGATCCGGTGGGCGGTGCGAAATTCAATATCTGCCGGGTGCCCATCGGGGCCAGCGACTATGCGGTCTCGCGTTACACGCTGGACGAAACGAAAGATGATTTTGGGATGCAGGATTTCTCCATTGAGCGGGACAAGCGGGATCTTATACCCTATATCAAGGCCGCCATAGCGTATGCTCCGGAACTGAAAGTATGGGGTTCTGCCTGGACGCCCCCGACCTGGATGAATACAAACGGGGATTATGATGGCGGCAGCATGAAGGATGACCCGGCTGTTTACCGTGCCTATGCCCTCTACCTCGCCCGTTTCGTAGAGGCCTACCGGGCGGAGGGGATTGGACTTTTCGTGGTGGCCGTACAGAATGAGCCTCGCATAGCGCGGCATTATCCTTCCTGCCTCTGGTCGCCCGCACAGTTTGGGACATTCATCCGGGACTATATGGGTCCCCTCTTCCGGCAGCGGGATGTGAAAGCGTCCATCATGCTGGGTACCATCCAGGACGCAAATTTCAGCCATTACCCTGCGCTTCTGGATGATCCGGACATCAATCAATATGTTTCCATCGTTGGTTACCAGTATGACGGTCTGTTGTCTGTTCCGCCCACACGGAGGTTGTATCCGGAAAAGCAGATTTGCCAGACCGAGACCGTTTGCGGCAATGCGTTCGGCAGGCCGGGATACGATCCGTACCGCCCGCAGAATGACTGGTCCTACGGCATTTACACGTGGGGCAGGGTCAAGGCCTATTTTGATGCGGGCGTGAACGCCTACATGCTTTGGAATATGGTACTGGATGAGGAAGGTAAAAACATCGATTCTCAGGCCCCCTGGCCGCAGAACGCCGCCATCACCGTGGACCAGGATACGAAGAAGGTCACCTATACGCCCATGTTCTATGCCTTCAAGCACTTTTCTGCTTATGTGCAGCCGGGTGCGCGCTATAATTACAGCGGTGATAAAGATTACGTCATCTCGTTTTTGAATCCGGATGGAAGCCTCGTCATCGTGGTCCAGAATCCCAGCAGCGACCCAAGGCATCTCTCCATCCGTTTGGAAGCGGATACCATTGGATTTGAACTGCCCGGCCTTTCGTGGAATACCCTGGTGGTGCCCGTCGCATAATTAAGGTCTTTGCAGCATTGCCATCATGTCGCCCACAAATCCCATCGTCTTTGTTTCGATTTCCTTTTTCAGTTCCTCCGGCCAGTCAAAATCGGGCGCTTCGGCGACGGGCCATGCGATGATCGAATCCACCCCAGGCTGGATCTGTGAAAGCGCATACCTGCCTGTATTTTTGCGGCTCAGCGTCGCGATGGTTTCCGCCTGTGTCTGCCGGTTGTTCCCTGCCAGCCACGCTTCGAACCTGCATGCTTCGTGCAGGAACACGATGGCGATCTTCAGCTTCCTGTCCTTCAGAGCGGCCGGTGTGAAGGCGAAATAGGTCATGTCCATATAGCCGAAATACAGCGCGCCCGTGGTATGATCCGGGTGGTTGTTTTCGAGATAGGCCCTCAGGTCGCTCATGAAGGTCATGATCCCCCTGTAGGCCTTCTGGATATGCCCCTTCCCTAGCTGGAGCCTGTATTCCCGGATTTCATCGGATAATGGGCTCATATTGCACCTTTCCTTTTCTGGTGTACTTCAGCTCCATTATACATTCATGCCGGGTCGGCGGATGTCCTGAATATTCCAGTCCCTTTCCGGATCGATGAAATGCATCTCTTTGCGCATATGCAGTATTTTTGCTATGCGGGTGGTTCCTGTCCATTAGGGTGGGTTCGGGTGGACGGCTTGATTGCCATTATAGGACTCTGCAGGTCACTGGCGGGAGGAGCGGACAGGTTTTTTCAGTGTTATTCCCAGCGATTCCAATCGGTTCATGATGGTACCGGCTTCCACTTTGATCTTTTCCGTGTCGGCACCCTGTTTGGCTAGCTCGGATAAAACAGATTCGACGGCTTCCTTGTAGTCGTTCTGATGCTGCTTGTTGATCGCCTTCCAGTTCAGGCCGGCCAGCGCATGCATGGCCGCTTTGTCGCATGGGATCTTCCCCAGCGCGATCAATACGGCTATGATCGGGTAACCGATGTACCCCTGCCAGTAGGTCGCGTTGTCGTTGGAGCGGAATTCATTATCTGTCCATGTGACGGTATACTGTTTTGCCCTGTCGGAAGAGGTAACACTCGCCTGATTCTCACCTTTTAGCTCCACGCGGCCGTCTGCCACGGCACTAAACGCTTCATACACTTTTTCAATTGGCGGCAGTATATCCTTGTCTGTCATGTTTCTCCCTCAAAAATCCGTATCCAGGTAGATCCTGTGGAGCGGCGGACTCACTCCTGTCCCATTGAGTCTTCATTCTTCCCTTCGGCAATCTCCGCCATGGTACGTCCGGTCCGGATGCTGGTAGTGAGATCCGATATGCCGTCAAACGCCATGGCATATTCATCTCTTTCCTTCAGTAAAAGCCAGCTGTTCCCGCTCTCGCCCGCCCTGGGTTTCAGCCGTATCAGCGCCCACTTCCCTTTCAGCCTCTTCCCTGCCAGGATCATCTTCAGCGCACCCGCTTTTAAACCTTTTTCCGCATCCTCCTGGGGCGCCCAGTAGCCTTCATCCCACAGCATGACGGTACCCCCGCCGTACTCACCCTTTGGGATGGTCCCCTCGAAGTTCCTGTATTCCAGGGGATGGTCCTCCACTTGCATGGCGAGCCGTTTGTCCCGGGTATTGTAGGAGGGTCCTTTCGGTACCGCCCAGCTTTTGAGGACTCCGTCCCATTCCAGGCGGAAGTCATAGTGGTCGTTGCGCGCCATGTGGTGCTGCACCACAAATCGCAGCAGCTCCCCGCCTGCTTCCGTCTTTCCTTCGGGCTCTGCGGTGATTTCAAAATTTCGTTTTTGGTTGTAATCTTCCAGGCCAGTATCCATCCTCTGTTGTCCGCCTTTACCGTATTGTAAAAGTCCTTATGGTATCCATGGGCCTTTGTCTTTTCTTGTTATGGCAAATATTTGTCGGATGCCTTTCTCAGTATCCCTGGTCTTTATTCAGCATGTGCAAAACTGTCATGGCGGCATTGGCTAACAGACAGATTTAGGATCGGGGTCCAAGGCCGAATTGGTTTCAGTTATGTAATAGAAACTAGTGGTTCCCGTCCATCCTGCAGGAATAGGCTTGGTTATCGATGTCTTCAGATATGATGTCGGGGTATGCTCCCCTGTTCCGCCTCAGCCAGGCATTTGCATATGAACAGCTGGCAGTGGCTTTTAGCCCTTTTTCTTTGAGATGATCAGCTACAACGCTCATCATTTCTCCGGCCAAACCTTGGCCTCTCAAGTGAGGGGCCACATATGTATGGTCTATATCCACAAGTCCTTCCTTTATCGGGGTAAAGTTGGCTTCTGCGATCAAACCACCGTTTTCATCCAAACAATGCATCCGGCCTTCTTCAAAGATCCAATCCATAACTCCTCATTCCCTTCTGAGAGTATATTACCATACTTTTTGTTCTACTTTAGTATGCGACTGTTTCAGCAAAAAACGATCGTCTATTTGGTTGCACGGGTGCATGAACTTATCAAAGCTGATGGGTCCTGCCTCCCGCGAAGCCATACTGGGTTAATCTTTTCATCAAATCATCCGGTTAGTCGTTGATAGCCGCGATGCCGGGCCGCTTCAGCTCGTCCAGGTGGTCCCGCATTCTCTCGAGTTACTCAATCGTTGATGAATAGCTTTGCACGAATTTTTGATATACCAATCAATTCTTTCTTTCCTCGGGCATTGCTGCGGTCAGCATTTCCAGTCGATTTTTGCGGGGTTTGGTTCGTTCTCCACCGCGACGGCTTGAAGCGCATCCAGCATGCGCCCGCACGCATCGGCAGCACAACGCTCCAGACGCTCCCACGGGACGTTTGTTCCCAGCGTGTCATACGCCACCGCTATCGCCCCGTAAAGCGCGAGGCCGATGCAGTGCGTTGCTGCGTGAATGGTGGAAGCAGATTGACCGATCGCCCTGGCGGCGGCTTGCGCGGCGGGATATTCTTCCGCTCCGCGGGCGGCCTCATGGCATCCGAGGATAGCCGCTTTTGCCTGCGGCAGTTTGATCGCTCCCTTCAGCCATTCGCGGGCGGCATATAAAGCGTTTTCCGGACGCATGTCACCCCCGCAATGCTTTTCCCATAGCGGCAATAGCACCCGTTCGGCATAATCGATCGCCCAATGTGCAAGTGTGGCCTTGCTCTGCGTTTCGATCAGCCGCATCAGTGCCTGGATATAGGGCGCTTCCCAGTCGCTCAGCATCTTTCGTGCTTTCGGCATACGCTTGCTCCTTGCTATCTGTCATTACATCCATGGTCCTTGTCAGGCATTATATTTCCCTCAATGCAGGGAGACCCAATAGCGGAAGTACTTCGTTTGGCTTTTTACATAGAATAAAGTAATCCTTCATGTAGCATTTTTCAATCCCCCAACCTGAAAAGCGCTTGCTCATGGCTTTCTGTTGTGCCCAATGATTCCCCCCTGGCATCGATACCAACACGCTCATGTGTGTGAAACAGGTGAATAGACGTCTTCTTCAGAAAATATTAGCGATCTTTTCGGGATCATTTTTGTTTCCCCCAAAAGACAATTAGCGGTTGTTATCAAACTACCGCTAAATGTTCAATTTCCTTAAAAGGTTTAGAGCAGGTACCCTCTGTATATGGTAGGTGGGTTAAATTCTTGATGTTATTATGCAATTCATAATACTTAGGATGAACGTTACTTCTTTTTCAGCGGAACGGTCGCAGCATTTTTCCAGCCTTCAACGGCGTCACATTGCCCGAAGCCGTTATCACCGGTTGCAACGACCGTGCCGTCGGATTTCAGGCCTACTGTCAAACTGGAATCTGCCCGTACTGCAACGATGTCTGTCCAATCCCCTACATCACATTGTCCTACGGTGTTTGTGCCCGCTGCGACGACAGTACCGTCGGATTTTAAGCCGACCACGTTATAGCTGTAATCAGCTGCAATTTCAGCGGATATGGCGACGATATCGGTGAATTTTGCGAGTTCGTCCTTATGGTTCCGTTCCAGGATCTGCGTAAGGGGTCCGGCGATCACGATCGATCCATCGGATTTCAGCCCAACTACATGGTCGCCTGCCGCCTCGATCGCGACGATGTTTGTCCAGCCGCTTACATCTATCACTCTGTCCTTTTTCGTCTCATCCCAGGGAACCGTACCAACGAACGATACGACCGTACCGTCGGATTTTAAGCCGAACGCGCAGTACGTGCCCGCCGCAACGGCAACGATATCCTTCCAGGCCGTGATTTTTTTGTTGGACTGGGTAAAGTCTCCGTGCAGTACGGAGCCGTCTTTTTTCAACCCGACGATGTATTCAGCGTTGCCCGCATACACCGTGTCTACGTCCTTCCATTTTTCAGCCAGCATCGTGACGCGGTTGATGATATAGTTCTCACCCGTAAGGCTGAGCTTCCCATCCGATCGCACGCCCAGGATCTGCATGGACCCGCCCGATAATTCGACGATGTTTTTCCATTTGTTCACAGGGTTTTGCTTGTTGCCCCTCGGATATTTTTCACCTTTACGGAATTCCTTTTCGGAAAAATACAGTGTCCCGTCTTTCTTTAATGCAAATACCATTCGCCCGTGATTTGAGATGGCGATATTGTTTTTCAATTGTTGGAACATGCTCCGGGCCCGTTCATACGAATCCTTGTAATCCGGGATTCTTCCAAATGCCAGCGCCGCCTGCGCGAATTTTCCGTCCGAGAGTAGCTTTTCGGCTTCAGTGTACTTTTGCGCGTAAACACCCTCTATCTCCTGTACTTTTTGCGTGGAATCCTTGTATTCGCCCAGTTCGGTAAATGCTGCGCGCGCCTTTTTGTACTCTTTGGAATCCAGTAATGCGATAGCTTCCAGATAATTGTTTTCTTTTGCGGGGTCCGGCGTCGGGGTTGCAGTCTGTGCATCCGTCTGTACGCCCGTCTGTACAGTCGGTTGTTCCGTCATTTTGGCTATGGTCTCCCTTTGCGCCGCGCAGCCGGTTACAGCTGCTGCCAGCATGAAAATGATTACTGTCACTGCGATTGTCTTTTTCATTTCTTTTCCCCCCATTCTCTTATGTATTTGTGTTGTCCGGGACCGTTTAGGCAGTAGCTGTAATCCTGCTGGGACAGTATCCCGCTTATTTGACTCTTTTCCTGTTTCTTCGATTTTCCTTGTGAAGATTGTGATACTAGCTACCTGTAAATTTTACATCCGTTCTTTTCGAGCTTGTCCAGCGCCGGGCTTTCCGTGACGGGATTGGCACGCACGGAGAGGAATCTAAGCGCCGTCATATTCTCCAGCGGGCTCCAGTCCGTGATTTTGTTGGCGCTCAGGTCGATGTATCTGCTCAATTGCGGGTTCTTTGCGAGTGGTGAGATGTCCTTTATCTTATTGCGCTCGAGAGAAAGGTATTGGAGGCCCGTTAAACCGGCCACCGGGGATATGTCCGTTATGCCGCAGCTTGCCAGCGATAGATCGGATAGTTTATACTTCTCCGCCAGCATTCGGAGACTCTCAGAACTTATTTTCGATTTATGCAGAGACACGACATTGAGCTGGTCGCAATTCTCCATCAGTTTCCTGAAAAAGTCGTCGGTTGCACCCACTAACCCTATCGTGCTCAGTTTCTTGTTGGCTAGCAGCGGCGTGAAGTCTTTCAGTTTATCCTGGCATTGGAACTCGACCAGATCCCGCGTCCCGGAAAGCGCGGAAATATCCTTTATTTTCGTGTCGAACAAGATGACGCGCCTGAGATTCACGCACCAGCGGAGGTCATCCAGTGTTTTGATCCTTCCCCCGTAGGCCTCCAATTCTTCATAGTTGAATTTGAAGTTCCAAACCTTCAGCATGTCCTGGTCGGTGATGGAGCCTTTCGGCTGATTCAGAATGGTACGGATGACCTTCTCCACGATCCGGTCTTTGAACTTGATCACAATAGGAGTGGGCGGGGAGGGAGGCGGCGAGGGTGACAGCGTTGGCTCCTGCGTTGGAGTCGGTGATGGCGTCGGCGTCTGTGACGGTGTTGGAGTTTCCGTTTGTACAGCCGGCTGTTCCGGCATATTCGACGTGGAAACCGTTTGTGCTGCACAGCCCGTCGCTGTAAAAGCCAGCATTAAAATAACGACTGTCACCGCAATTGGTTTTTTCATCTCTTTCTTTCCTTCGCTTTCTCTTATGTATTTATGTTCTGAAACCATCTGGCAGCAGCTGCACCGTATTAAGGCGATTTTGTTGTCTGTTTTTAAGTTTGATTATCATTAAAACAGTTTTTTTCCTATTCCCACTATCTTTCCTTCAATGATTGGTTTATTGATCCCGGTAATGGTACCGTTATTCGTAAGGGTGACCCCTTCCGGCACATGCAAGACGCTGTAGATATTCAGCCAAAGTCTTTTTCCGGCCGGTATGGTAACATCATGGTCGATTCGTATTTCTACGGGGTTATTTCCGGAGGAAGACGCAACAATATTCAGCGATGTAAACAGTGAGCCTTCGTGCAGGTAATAATAGATACTCTCAGCAGTGGCTAGCCCCGCATTGAAGCAGATTTCAGCATCTCTCCCGGTTCTGCTTATTTTGCCAATGCAGGAGTAATCCGGTTCATGGTAAAATACCATCCGGCCAGGATCTTCTATTACGATCTCTCCCAGATTGACGATCACGCATTCAGCATAAAAATTCGGAGAATTTACAGTCAGCGTTACGCCTTTGTCTATAACCAAAGCATTGATATCATCTAAATAATAGGTATCATCAGATAAAGTCATATCCTTTTTTATGACAATGACATACGCTCCTTTCATCGCATTGGCAAATTCTGCTACTGTATTTACATTTACGCCGCTTTTGCGTAGCTGTTTCACGTATTCCGGGTCCGGTGTCGAAGCAGGGGTGGATGAGGGTAAAGCGCTCTGCATAGCTGCTGCTTTCAAAGCGTCAGCCGTAAGATCGTCCTCGGCAGGGGTGGATGCTGGTGGAGCGCTCTGCATGGATGCCGCTTCCAAAGCGGCAACATTATTAACGCCTTTTATAGATGGCGTGATCGCGCCCGCACCCAATATGCAGACAGCCCCAACTGCGATGATGACAATGACCGTCGAAAGAACCATCGTCAGCCACGTACGCTTTTGGTATTTCATGATGGCATCCAGCCGCTCTTTCAGCACCTCTTTTTCTTCACACATTGTTGTGGAAAGCACTGCCCGCGTCGCTTTGGTATCCGCAGCGACGGAGATCAATGTGTCCCCATAACTTTGTTTGCCCTTCTGATCCAGTTTGCGTATCACGGCCTCGTCACAGGATAATTCACAGATACGGTCGATCTCGCGCCGCGCAAGCCATACGAGCGGATTGAACCAATGCAAAGCGCAGGTAATAACGGACAGCCACTTTACCACTACATCCCGTCTGCGCATATGGGTTATCTCATGCATCAATACGTTCTGAAGTTGCGCGTCGCTATATTCACGGTCAGGTAGGATGATCTCTGGCTTAAGAAACCCGATCAGCATCGGCGTGGTTGCAATCGCACTGCGGTAAAGGCGTGGCGCCATCGCATCGCCGCATAACCCGATATATTTATAAAGCTCTTCCATACGCGCCCGGGTACGGTGGCGGCGCACTTTTTTTGTGAACCGGATGTAGCTGAATACGTTGAACAATAGCACTGCCAATGCTATGGACAAGTAGGCGATCATAAATACCGCCGCTGCTGTCCATGCAGGTTTCGGCGCAGGATCCACCGCCGGCTTGGCCGCGGTATCTGTCTGCATCTCTGTACCCGCGTTCGTGTGCCGGAGCAGGTTTTCTTCTTCAGCGGCGAAATTATTTTGTTCTGCTATGGCACGGATCGGCGAAAGTATGATATTGGATGGCGCTTCGGGTACAGAGATCAGCTTTGATACGGGAATGAGCAGTGCCAAAAGTGTTGCGAGCCACAGGAAATATTGTACTGATTTGGGCAAGCGATGGCGTATTAGCTGTTTCAATGCAAGCAATAGCAGTATGAGAGCACTGCCGGAGAGAGACATGATGATGATGGTGTAAATAATATCGCTTACCTGGGATATTATCATTTTGGGTCGTGCTCCATTGTGAAATATTGCTTCAATTCATCGATTTCGGTTTCGCCTAATTGTCCGTTTTCGCACAATGAAGCGACAAGCTTTTTTGCGCTCCCTTCAAATACTTTGTCCAGGAACGATTGCCCCTCGGCATACACATATTCCTGTTCGGTGATGGCGGGGGTGTACAGCGTCACATAGTGTGCCTGTGTGCTGATAGCACCCTTGTCACGTAAACGGACCACCAGTGTTTGGATCGTGGATTTGCTCCATTTTGTCTTGCGTTCAAGCTCCATCCGTATCTCGGCGAACGACAACGGACGTCCTTCGCGCCAAAGGATGCGCATGACTTCCAGTTCAGCATCTGAAATTTTAGGTGCCATAGTAAATTCCCCCTGATTACTTCTGTAATTTACATACTACATTAGTAGAGCCATTGTGTCAATATAAATTTTGCATTTCTTACATATGCAGTCTGTTTCATTGGGGAGCATCCGCTTATCCCCGCTCACTTTCTGGTTTGAAGGAGACTTTTGCATATCTTTCAGGCATATACAACGACTTCAGTTCGAATGGCAGCGCCAATTTTCAAGCATGAATTCCAAACCCTCACATTTTTATAAAGAAAAAGACCTCCTGCAGTAATACCGCAATAGAGGTCTTTCTTGTCTTGCAAGCTGCTATGTTCTGATTTTTTACCTGCGCCTTGCCTGGAAGCAATCGCTGCAATAGACCGGTTTTTCATTGTTCGGCTTGAAAGGGACCATCGTCTCTCTGCCGCATTCGGCGCATACCGCCGGATACATTTCGCGCTGTTCTCTTCCGTAGCCGCCTCTTGACTGCTGCTTCTTTGCCGCCCTGCATGCGGGGCAGCGCTGCGGTTCGTTTTCAAACCCCTTTTCGCGGTAAAAAGCCTGTTCGTTTTCCGAAAAGATGAAGTCTGCGCCGCAATCCTTGCAGGTGATCGTTTTGTCTGCCATGAATTTACCTCTTTCACTGTTCAAAATTGATTCTATGAGCATTATAGCCATTATCTTCAAAATTAACAAGCCAGCAGTTTAAAAACCTTCGAATATTTCATTTTTGTTGACATTTGACTGCGATCTGTTAAAATATCATTTGTGCGCTTGAGATTAAGTCTCTCGGGTTCACGGGTATGACAGCTTTTCTGGTTTGTCATACAGATGGGTTGTTTACCATCTATACTGTTGGTTTGGCGTTAATAAAATGAGGCTTTGCTGGCGAAAAGACGGCAAAGCCTCTCTTTTTTGGAGTACAGAGGGATTCATATCTTGCTCGCGGGAAACAAGATATGGATCGAATGAAAAGCGCCGGCAAGGCAATAAACAAAAGAATAAGGAAATGAGAGAGGTATATTATGAATTTTTTAGAGAACCTGTCCGGGAAAATGGACAGGACGATCACACAGATTGGTTATACCAAGGCAACGCCTATACAGGAAAAAGCAATTCCCGCGATCCTGGCAGGAAAAGATATCATCGGGCAGGCGCAGACCGGGACGGGTAAAACCGCCGCGTTTGTTATCCCCATATTGGAGAAACTGGACGCAGCAAAGCACTGTATTCAGGTGCTGGTGCTGTGCCCCACCAGGGAGCTTGCCATGCAAACAACTGCAGCCTTCCGAAAGTTTTCAGCACACCTCCCCGGCGTGAGGGCCCTGGCTGTGTACGGTGGCCAGCCCATAGACCGGCAGATCGGCATGCTGAGGAATGGTGTGCATATCATCGTGGGAACACCCGGACGCATTCTGGACCATATGAAGCGCAGGACCATCAGTTTTGACCAGGTGCGCATTGCCGTGCTCGATGAAGCGGATGAGATGTTTGACATGGGCTTCAGAAACGATATCCAGAAAATACTGGGCAGCACACCCCAGGACAGGCAAACGCTCCTGTTTTCAGCCACGATGCCTCGTGAGATTCTGGAGTTGACGAAGCGGTACCAGACTGATCCGCAGCATATATGCATTGCCGGCAAGGAAATGACGGTACAGAAGATCAAGCAGTATTATCTGGAGACAGCGGATGGTACCAAACCGGCCGTATTATCCAAATTGCTCAAAAAGCATGACCCGGATCTGTCGTTGGTGTTCTGTAATACGAAGCACAGGGTGGATAGGCTGGTAAAAGTGCTGTCCAATCAAGGCCACAGTGTGGCCGGGCTGCACGGCGGTATGAACCAGAACCAGCGTGACGGGGTCATGAAAAGATTCCATACCCGGGCGGTCGATATCCTAGTAGCTACGGATGTTGCCGCGCGCGGGATCGATGTCAAAGGGATCGACATGGTATTCAACTATGACATCCCCAAATGCACGGATTTTTACGTTCACCGCATCGGCAGGACAGGACGTGCCGGGCATGAAGGGAAAGCGATCACGTTCATCGGCAGCGGCGAACGCGGGATGATCCAGGAGATTCAGGCATTTACAAAGGCACGTATGATCATGGAACCGGATCCCATGCATTGAGTCTGGAAAAGGAAAGCTTCTGTATGAAACAGGAGCTTTTTTTTATCTGTCTGAGTCGGTATATTTTTTATCAGTTGAAGGTGAATGCGTATAATTTATAAAATTCATCACGAATCTTTCGGCTTGGAATAAGATGGCATAGGCTCTAAAGCATAAAAGGTGGTGAAAGGGATGGACTTTTTCGGGGGTGGGTGCGGATGCTTGCCAATAATCCTTCTGCTTTGCTGTTGCTGTGGTGATGGTTTTGGCGGCAGAGGAGATAAATGTGGTCATGAAGGTGGCCTTGGCGGGATACTGCCGCTGATCCTGATCATGTGTTGCTGCTGCGGTGATGGAAAAGGTTTTGGGTTTTAAGTCTGCTTATGGGACGAAATAGAAGGATGGCTTCATCACCCTCCTTCTATTCCCGTGTTAAATGGCACAAACGCTCTTTATTACTTCTGGGCGCTTATCCTATTCTGTTTCACGCTTATATCGCTTCCAGGCGCTTTCAAAAGTCCGTGTGGCGTTTGGCTGTACATAGCGGTTGGACGACCGGATATAGTCAAGCACTTCATTATAACCCGCTTCTTTTGGAAATGTCGCCTCGTTCCGCTTCATATCTGCGGCCAGTTCCCCCAGCGGTGTATTCCGGCCTATAAATTGCATCATGAATTGATAGAACATCATACATTTATCTCCTTGCTTATTGGGCGAATGCATCATTCTGCTGCTCGAAATGGGACTAAGTGTTGCACGGTTTTTGTTTCTTCGCTTTTACCGGTTCTCGAAGGTTTCTCGGTAGTTTTTCCAGTTCTTCAAGGGTTGGGTAGATAAAAGTCTCTTCGCGAAGGCCCTTGTACCCAATAAAGCGATAGTAGACATGCCCGCCTGGGAAAGGGATGGAATTGCCCAGCATGACACACGTGCTGATTCCATCCAGGGAGATCCACGCCGACATGTACTTGGGATACTTTGGTTTTGGCAATTCTATTTTTCCGTGTTCAGTATTCAATTTAATCGCCCCATTGCAGCCGGTTTTTGGGCTTTGGCTTGAGAGTCTTTTTTCGGGGGGTATACTTCCGTTTCTCTTTTTCCCCTTTTTGTACGTCCTTGCCTGTATCTGATACCGCTTCAGGTAAAGATTCGGTTTGGTTTTTTCCGTTTTCGATAGTCAATATGATTCCTGCGCTTTCAGTTTTTAGGATGAATCCGGGTTTCCGTAAAACAAAAAAATTCTTTGAAGATAAATTTGGCAAAACATCCGCAAAGAATTTTGATTCAATATTCATCTATAACCTATTATATGCTTTTTGACGCACTAAGTCTATCATTATATGCACCTTTATGGAGCGCTTCAAAAGCATATGATATCGCTCGAGAATACTGGAGCGATCGGTGTTTTCGTAAAGTAGGTTCAGGCTGTGAAGAAAGGGGTGCTGTTTATCTGCCGTATTATATTTCCTGTTGAGCAAAGAGGTTGGAAAATGCCTGCCGGCGTTTTCGTAATTATTTCAATTATCATTGTTTGCTTCTCGGTGCAGTTTTTTTATTAAATATACTGTGCTTCACGTGTGAGGTTATGCGCATTGGTGCCTGATTTTCATGTCCTACAAATTGATCATCAACGGCAAGGAATGCGTTACCAGCAAAGCAAAAAACAATAATATGCATACGGTTAAAACTAGAAGAACGATATTCAACATTTTATTGGTTTTGCTTTTGAATATTATGAACGCCAACGCATAAATGCCAATACCGGTTATACCGCCTGCTGTATTGCACAGCAGGTCTGTTATGTCCGACCTTCCGATAGCAAGAGCATATTGGATAACTTCAATAAGCAGGCTTGCACAAAATATTACTGCTGCTTTTAGGATAAAGGGCCATTTGTTTTTCAGCATGCAGATGTAAATGCCAAAAGGTATAAAAAAGATTATATTATACATTTCGTTTGCGCCAATAGTGGTGAAGCCCTGGAACGGTATCAGGTTGATTATTCTTGCCCGGTCCATTTCCGCAAAAGAAAAGTGGAGCTTGAAAAGAATGATCCATATCAGTGTCAATGCATAAATCACGAATAACACAAATGTAAGAATGTTGTTACGCTTAGCTTTATCCATTTTCTATCTCCAAACCTCAAAACATTTAAATAGTGTCCCAATACCTCATTCGGGATAGCCTGGCGTTTTTCTTAAGATTGCTTTTCCCTGTTCATTCCGCGTCAGCAGAAGACAATACTCGATATATGATAGTTAATCATAAAGCCGGGATGGATGAACTGATGAAGCACCTTTAATTTATGTAACATCCCATATAAGCCCACTCATTAATATGTTCAGTTGATAATTTCGCCCTTGTTTTTGGCTAACCTTTCGTGCCATTCGTGTCGTTCAGCAGTTGTCAGCTTCGCCCACTCTGTCTCTTCACCAATAATTCGTAAAGGTTCTTGTGCGCGATAAGAACGTGTTAAGTTACCCGGAAATTTTTTATCAGTAACATTTGGATCGTTTTCAAATTCACCAGTTGGTTCTATTATATAAACACGTTCCCTTCCTTCTCCTTTTGCGAGTGCAGCTGCAAGTCCTGCGCCATTGACACTAGCAGTGAAATAAATATGGTTCATCTTGAGCTTAGGTTTGTAATTTGAATTTCCGCCTGCTGTCAGTAAATCACCAACCTTTAAATCTGCCTTTGTCCCATGATAAAATGGTCCCTTATCTGAAGGCTTGCCCTTATATGAGTCTGCCAATTTATAATTTCTATTTGCATTGTCCGTATCGAACAACTCCACATAACATTTTGCAATGTTCGAATATAGCGTTGGATACGCACTCTTAACGTTCTCATCATTTATCTTTAATGCACACTGTAAGGATGTTTCCATCCATTTTAACTTGTCTGTAATACTCTTTTGTAGACGAGCTATATGATATCCTGCAATAAATCTTTCATAGTCGTCTGTTGCTTCGTTCCATGCTTTACGAAACATCGCGATTGCATCTTCAATGTTTCCACTGTCCTCCTGGTTCATCCCGCTCACACAGAGTTTAATGACGACGTTATTTGGATCGAATTTTATATTCATATGATTTTACCTCCAAATGAATGATACCACATAATCTTCGCTCATTATTGTTTCTTAAATTATTACCGTTGTGCATTACTTTTGTGGCTATTGCAAATGTGCCTAAATCCCTTTATTTTCAACGCTTGACGTACGTTCGAGCAAGCAGCAACATTCTGTATGGGACGTATTCGGGAACATGTCCACCGGGGTGACGGCTTCTGCCGTGTAACCGCCTTCCGCCAGCATCGCCGCGTCCCGCGCCAGCGTGGCTGGGTTGCATGAGACGTAGACGACACGCTTCGCCCCGGATTTCAGGATCGCTTCGATCGCTGAGGGCTCGCACCCCTTCCGCGGCGGGTCCAGCACGATGATATCGGGCTTTATCCCCTTATCCAGCAATGCGGCCAGCCCGTCTTCCACCGTGTCGCAGATGAATTCGGCGTTGGTGATGCCGTTGAGTTCCGCGTTCTTTTTTGCATCCTCGATGGCTTCGGGAACGGATTCGATGCCGTACACCTTCCCGCCCGCCCGTGCCAGGAAAAGCGAGATCGTCCCCGTCCCGCAGTACGCATCCACGATCACGTCGTCCTTGCCGGGATTGGCGTATTCCAGCGCCTTGCGGTAGAGCTTCTCCGCCTGCACCACATTCACCTGGAAAAAGGAATTCGGGGAAATGCGGAATCGCAGGCCGGCTATCTCCTCGGTGACCTCATCCTTCCCCCACAGCGTGATGCTCTCACTTCCGAGTATAACGTTATCTCGCCGGGTGTTGATGTTTTGGATGATAGACTGAAGATCGGGAATGTTCTCCAGAAGCAAAACGATCAATTCATCCGCATGCGGAAGCGCCCTGCCGTTGGTCACCAGGATCGCCATGTCCTCGCCTGTCGTCGTATGACGTGTGATGATATGCCGCAGGGCTCCCTTGTGTGTGGCCTCATCGTAGGGCGGTATGGAATGCTTCTCCATCCAGCCGCGGACGACTTTGATGACCGCATCCCCGCTCTCATGCTGGATCAGGCACCGCTCCACATCCACGATCCGGTGGCTTCGCGGGGAGAAATACCCGATCTTCGTCTTCCCCGCTTCCGCACCCACCGGGAACGCGCTTTTACCCCGGTACCGCCAGGGCATGTCCGACGGGATGATCCTTTCGATTTTGATAGCTTGTAATTTCCCGATCCGTGTTAATGCGTCTGCGACCTGCTTCTCTTTGAATGCCAGCTGGGCCTCATAGTTCATATGCTGCAATTGGCACCCGCCGCACTGCCTGTACACGGGGCAGGCGGGTTCCGTCCGCGCTTCCGATTGATCGAGGATATCCAGCAGCTTTCCCACCGCATACGAAGGCGTGGTCTTGATGATCAACGCACGTACCTGCTCCCCCGGCAGCGCTCCGTTTACGAAAACTGCGAAATTCTCGTACCGGCCCACCCCCTGACCGTCTGAGAGGAGGGCGTCTATCGTGAGTTCGATCTGCTGGTTTTTCTGAACGGGTAAGTTGTCCTTCATGGCTGTCCTCTTGGTTTTTCTCCTGTTATTATGCTTTTACGTTCATAAGGTATGCCATACCCGGTAGTCTTAATGGCATACCTTTAAAATGAAATATAATATTCCCCTTTTATCAGTCCACTGTCTGGATCTTGATCAGGTTTGTCGCCCCGCTCACGTTCAGCGGCACGCCCGCGGTGATCACCATGATGTCGCCCTTACACACCAGCCCGCTGCGGAGCGCGTCCTTCTCGCACTGCTCCAGCAGTTCGTCGGTGTTCCGGGTAGGCGGCGTCAGCATCGGCATGACCCCCCAGAGTAATGTCAGCTTGTTCAGTACCTTTTCGTCGATGGGCAGTGCGATGATGGGGCACGGCGGCCTGTGCTTCGAGACCATCCGCGCCGTATACCCGCTCTTGGTGGGCGTCAGGATGGCTGCAGCCTCCAGGGAGATGGCCGTTGTGCAGGATGCCGTCGATATCGCGTTTGTGATGGTGGCACCCCCGCTTTTCGGCGCACGAATAAGGATCTTCCGCGCATAGTCGATGGAGCCTTCCATCGCCCGGGCGATGCGGTCCATCGTCTCCAGCGCTTCCACCGGGTATTTGCCCGAAGCCGTCTCCCCCGAGAGCATGATGGCGTCCGCGCTTTCCGCGATGGCGCCCGCCACGTCGTTGGCTTCCGCGCGTGTCGGTCGGGGGTTGCGGATCATACTGTCCAGCATCTGCGTTGCCACGATTACGGGCTTGCCTGCAGTGTTGCATTTTTTGACGATGGTCTTTTGAACGATGGGCACTTCCTCCACCGCCAGGTCCACGCCGAGGTCGCCGCGCGCTACCATCACGCCGTCGGCTTCCTCGATGATGCTGTCGATGTTTACGACCCCCTCACGGTTCTCGATCTTTGCGATCACGTGGATGTGCCCGCCGTTGTTTGCCCGGAGGAATTGTTTGATCAATATCACGTCCCGTGCGTTTTGCACAAAGGATGCGGCGATGAAGTCCACCCCGTTTTTGATGCCGAAGAGGATGTCGCTTTTATCCTTTTCGGTGATGTCCGAGAGTTTGATATGCACGCCCGGTACGTTCACGTTTTTCCGGCTTCCCAGCACGCCCCCGTTGACCACGGTGCAGTATATCTCGGTTCCTTCCACCTTCTTCACCCGTAGGTGCAGGATCCCGTCTTCGATCAGGATGCTGTTGCCTGGCTTTACGTCCCCGGGCAGGCCGGCATATGTCACGTGCGCGCGTTTTTCATCGCCCACGATCTCCTCGGTCGTCAGGGTAAATGGGTCCCCGGGGGAGATGGCGGCGCCGCCTTCCTGCATCTCTCCGATGCGGATCTCGGGCCCCTTCGTGTCCAGCAGCAGCCCCAGCGGTTTCCCTGTTTCCCGCCGGTAGTCCATCACCATTTGGATCCTTTCGCCGTGCTCCTCCTGGGAGCCGTGCGAGAAATTCAGCCGCACCACGTTCATGCCGGATTCCGCCAGCCTGCGGAATACTTCGGGCTTCTCACTGGCCGGGCCTATCGTGCATATGATCTTGGTCTTTCTCATCGGAAAACCCCCAAATAAGCGTCATTTTTGTTATCATATCATACTTCCGTCAGCTGCGAAACGAAAAGGATGTTAACGCTTTGTGAAAGGTTAACACCCTTGCTGGTGAAGCCATAGTATAGTCTTCTTCCGTTGTTTATCAGGTAAAAGGTTGATTCGACTTGCTTTTCAGTCTGCGTAACCCTGGGGGTTGCCCCTGTGCCATTTCCAGGCGGATTCGATGATTTGCTCGATCTCCGGGTACCGGGGTTCCCATCCCAGTTCCTCCTTGACCTTCTGCGACGATGCTACCAGCGTTGCCGGGTCCCCCGCCCGCCTGCTGATGGTCTTGGTGGGGATGCTCCTGCCCGTCACTCGCCTGGCCGCTTCGATCACTTCCAGCACCGTGAAACCGATGCCGTTGCCCAGGTTGTATATTGCGCTTTCCCCCTTCTCCAGTTTGGAAAGGGCGCGTATGTGCGCGTCCGCCAGGTCGTTCACATGGATGTAGTCCCGCACGCAGGTCCCGTCCCGCGTGGGATAATCGCTGCCGTATACGTCGATGGAGGCGCGCTGCCCCAGCGCCGTTTTCAGCACCAGCGGGATCAGGTGGGTCTCGGGGCGGTGGTCTTCGCCGATATCCGTTTCGTCGTCTGCGCCCGCTGCATTGAAGTAGCGCAGCGCCACATGGTTGATCCCGTGCGCCGTGTACACCCATTCCAGCATCCGTTCTATGGCCAGCTTCGTTTCCCCGTAGGTATTGGTGGGATGGGTTCTGCTGTCTTCCCGGAGCGGGGTTTCCTCGGGTTCGCCGTAAACGGCCGCAGTGGAGGAAAAGACGATCCCTTTCACATTCCCTTCCGCCGCGCATTTGAGCAGGCAGCAGGTGCCGTATACGTTGTTGTCATAATATTTCAGGGGGTCTTTCATGCTTTCCCCCACGAGGGATTCCGCCGCAAAATGGATGATATGGTCCACCGCGTTGTCCCGGATGGTTTTGGAGAGGGTCACGGTGTCCCGGATGTCTCCGGTGATCAGTTTGGCGCCGATCCGTATGCACGCCGCCGTATGCCCTTTCTGCAGGTTGTCGTAGACGATGACCTTTTTGCCCCTGCGCATCAGTTCCAGCGCCGTATGGCTGCCGATATACCCCGCGCCTCCGGTGACGAGTATCGCCATCCTGAATTCCCCCAATAAGATTTTATCAGTGTGTCTCGCTAGGTATTTTGATTATAACACGATTCTGCTTTCGGGAGATATATGTTACATACCGCCCTTGATAAACGCTCATAGCAAAGATTCCGTTGCAAGGGATTAAGAGGATGCCTTTTGGCGACATGCGCGTCAAAAGGCTCAGGGATAGATGGTATGGCGGGGTTAATAATCGCCCCGCTGCCGCCACACACGTGTGTGTTGCGGAGCACAAGCGGGGCAAAATGCACCAAGGCGGCCATCGCCGCCTTGGTGCATGAAGAAGTGTCCCGGTTATCAGCCCTTCAGGAGCAGCTCGATCACATACAGTTCCAGTGCCTCGTAGTCCCGTTCCTCGATGCACTTCTTTTGATAGGCGCGGTCAAATTTCTTCGCCTTCTCCTCCAGCATTTTCGCCACCTTCAGGCTGTTTTCCAGGTGCGCGTAGGATACCGGCAGCTTCTGCGTCCGCATCGCCTTCACGTCCAGCCCCACGTATTCGCCGCGCGAGCCGTAGTTGTTCTCCACCAGCAGGCGGATCTGGTTGAAGGCGCCTCGCAGCTCGTTTGCGCCGAACGCCTTGTCCTGGTCGTACTTCAGCCCGTTCTGGCTGTTCAGGTGCACGCTCCACAGCTTGCCGAAGGACATCGCAAAGGCGATCTCGTTGGCCGGTTCCAGCCCCGCCAGCACCGCATGCGCCGTCT
>JAEXRW010000031.1 GCA_023454175.1 Bacillota bacterium
GCACCATCGTGATCGCCGCCGTCAGCGTCGTCTTGCCGTGGTCCACGTGGCCGATCGTCCCGATGTTTACATGCGGCTTGTTTCTCTCAAATTTCGCCTTTCCCATTTTCCTTCTTCTCCTCCCTTGAAGATCAAAATATGTATATGGATGATTTCTATCTTCCCAGTATCTTTTTGGCCATGGAATCCGGCACTTCGTTGTAGTGCGAAAACTGCATCGTGAAGGTGCCTCTGCCCTGCGTCCGCGAACGCATGTCGGTGGCATAGCCAAACATTTCGGACAGGGGAACGAGTCCGGTGATGACCTGTGAACCCGCGCGCACATCCATGCCTTCGATCTGCCCGCGCCGCGAATTGAGGTTGCCCATCACGTCGCCCAGGTATTCTTCCGGCACCACGACTTCCACGCGCATGATGGGTTCCAGCAGCACAGGGCTTGCCTTTTCCATGGCATCCTTGAATGCCAGCGAACCCGCGATCTTGAATGCCAGTTCGGATGAGTCCACCTCGTGGTAGGACCCGTCTATCAGCATGGCCTTGAAATCCACCACTTCAAACCCGCCCAGTACGCCGCTCATGGATGCTTCCCGGATGCCGTTGTCCACGGGCTGGATAAATTCCTTGGGGATCACGCCGCCCACGATCTTATTTTCAAAGGTGTAGCCGCAGCCGGGTTCCTGGGGGCTCAGTTCGATCACGCAATGACCGTATTGCCCGTGCCCGCCGGTCTGCCGTACATAGCGGCCTTCCGCTTTTACTGTCTTTCGGATGGTTTCCCTGTAGGCCACCTGCGGTTTACCCACGGTGGCTTCCACTTTGAATTCCCGCAGCATGCGGTCCACGATGATCTCCAGGTGCAGTTCACCCATCCCCGCGATGATCGTCTGGCCCGTCTCCTGGTCGGTGTAGGTCCGGAATGTGGGGTCCTCCTCCGCCAGTTTCTGCATCGCGATGGTCATCTTCTCCTGGCCCGCCTTCGTCTTGGGCTCGATCGCCACGCGGATAACGGGCTCGGGGAATTCCATGGATTCCAGGATGATCTGCTGCCCTTCGTTGCAGAGCGTATCGCCCGTTGTCGTATCCTTCAGGCCCACTGCCGCCGCGATATCACCGGCGTATACTTCGCTGATCTCCTCGCGGTGGTTGGCGTGCATCTGCAGGATCCGGCCGATGCGTTCCCTTTTCCCTTTCGTGGAATTGAAAACGTAGGAACCTGTGGCCAGTTTTCCTGAATAGACCCTGAAAAACGCCAGCTTCCCAACAAACGGGTCCGCCATGATCTTGAACGCGAGCGCCGCGAACGGTTCATCGTCCGAGGCCATCCGTTGGATCTCCTCGTGGCTGCTGGGCTTCTCGCCCGTCACAGGGGGGATATCCAGCGGGGATGGCATGAAATCCACCACCGCGTCGAGCAGGGGCTGGACGCCCTTGTTCCGGTAAGCCGTCCCGCAGAGGACGGGCACCATCATCAGGCCGATAGTCGCCTTGCGCACCCCCGCGCGGATCTGTTCGGCCGTCAGGGTGTGGGTCTCCAGATAGGTCTCCATCAGTTCGTCGTCATGCTCCGCCACGGCTTCCATCAGCTTCAGGCGGTACTCTTCAGCCATTTCCTTCATGTCTTCAGGGATCTCTTTGATCACCTGGTCCGTGCCGAGTTCATCCTCATATACGATGGCTTTCATCGATATCAGGTCGATGGCGCCCAGGAAGGCGTCCTCCTTGCCGATGGGCAGCTGTACCGGCACCGGGTTTGCACCCAGGCGGTCCTTCAGCATTTGAACCACGCGGAAGAAATCCGCTCCCATGATGTCCATCTTGTTGACGAAAGCCAGCCTGGGGACGCCGTATTTGCTCGCCTGCCGCCAGACTGTTTCGGATTGCGGCTCCACGCCGCCTTTTGCACAGAATACCGCCACAGCCCCGTCCAGTACCCTGAGGGATCTTTCCACCTCCATGGTAAAGTCAACGTGGCCGGGCGTATCTATAATGTTGATGCGGTGGTCGTTCCAGAAACACGTGGTGGCCGCGGACGTGATGGTGATGCCTCTCTCCTGCTCCTGCTCCATCCAGTCCATTGTCGCGGCGCCCTCATGCACCTCGCCGAGTTTATGCACCCTTCCGGTATAAAAGAGGATACGCTCGGTGGTGGTGGTCTTCCCCGCATCGATATGCGCCATGATTCCTATATTTCTTGTATTTTCCAGAGTGTATGCCCTTGGCAAAAATATTCTCTCCTTACATGTTCGAAGGGGTATCGAAAACTACCAGCGGTAATGTGCAAACGCCTTGTTGGCCTCCGCCATTTTGTGGGTATCTTCCTTCTTCTTTATCGTGTTGCCGGTGTTGTTGGCAGCATCCATGATCTCCCCGGCCAGGCGCTCTTTCATGGTCTTTTCGCCGCGGGCCCTGCTGAAGTTGACCAGCCAGCGCAGGCCCAGCGTCTGGCGCCTTTCGGTGCGGATCTCGATAGGTACCTGGTAGGTCGCGCCGCCAACACGCCTCGCCTTCACTTCGAGCACGGGCATGATATTGGTCATAGCCTGGTCGAAGACTTCCAGCGCATCGCGTCCGGTCTTATCCTTTATAAGTTCAAACGCATCGTAGCAAACCTGCTGCGCCACGCCCTTTTTGCCGTCATGCATCACCTGGTTGATCAGTTTGGTCACGGTGACGCTGCTGTAAATGGGGTCGGCAAGTACTTCGCGCTTTGGTATATTACCACGTCTTGGCATAAGAATTTCCTCCTCTATTCTTTAGCCCTTCTTGGGCCTCTTGGCTCCGTAGCATGAACGCGCCTGCCGGCGGCCTTCCACACCCGAAGAGTCCAGTGCACCGCGCACGATATGGTACCGTACGCCCGGCAGATCCTTTACCCTGCCGCCGCGGATCAGCACCACCGAGTGCTCCTGCAGGTTGTGTCCGATGCCGGGTATGTACGCTGTGCCTTCCATCCCGTTCACAAGGCGCACCCTGGCGATCTTGCGGAGCGCGGAATTGGGTTTCTTGGGCGTCATGGTCCTGACAGCCAGGCATACGCCGCGCTTTTGCGGGCACTCCTTCAGTATGGGTGCCGTGGATTTGTACTCTACCTGTTCCCTGCCCTTTCGGATGAGTTGGTTGATCGTGGGCATTTCTTTGCCTCCCTGTTTAATGCGTTTATAATTTATAATTTACCTGTAAATCGTTACTGTTATTTAAGTAATCCTGCACAAGCAGTTCCTACATCCAGTGCGCAGGCTTTGCCGAGCTCCTGCATGGTTTCCACCATGACGCATTCCACGCGATGGTCCTCACACGCCTGACGCACCTTGTTCAGGAGGAATTCGTCTGCGTCCCGGGCCAGGAAGACCTGCGCGATGTTCCCGTTTTCAATGGCGCGAAGCACCTGTTTTGTCCCGGCGACTCTGTTTTTTGCTTCCTTTATCCGGTTCAGCATGCCTTTTTCACCTTTAAACGCCTGATGTGCCGTGTGCTGCCCAAATTTGCGCACTTATTGATTTTATCATCACATCAATAGGCTGTCAACGGTATTCTTACTGTATGGAAGGCTTTACGCCGGCCGCATCGTCCTCCACGCTCAGCGAATAATAGTCCGAAGCTCCCATCGCTTCCTGACCGCCTGCCCGTCTGATGCGGATATCCTTGTACCGCCGGAGCCCTGTGCCCGCCGGTATCAGTTTCCCGATGATGACGTTTTCTTTCAGCCCCATCAGCGGGTCGAGTTTGCCTTTGATGGCGGCTTCGGTGAGCACGCGTGTCGTCTCCTGGAAGGATGCCGCCGAGAGGAAGGAGTCCGTCGCCAGCGAGGCTTTCGTGATACCCAGCAGCACGCGCTTTGCCACTGCCGGATGCCTGCCGTTTTTCAGTGCTTCCTCGTTCTCTTTCTCAAATTTGAAGATGTCCACCAGTTCGCCCGGCAGCATGTCGGTATCGCCCGCATCTTCGATCTGGACCTTCCGCATCATCTGGCGGATGATTATCTCGATATGTTTGTCGCTGATATCCACGCCCTGCAGGCGGTACACCGTCTGCACCTCTTTCAGCAGATAGGCCTGGACGCCTTTGACGCCTTTGATCTTCAGTATGTCGCGCGGGTAGATGGAGCCTTCGGTCAGTTCGTCCCCTGCCTCCACGATCGCGCCGTCCTTGATGATGGACTTCATGCGCGAACCGTAGGGGATGGTATACACCTGGGACTCGCCTTCGTCGTTGCTCACGGTGACCTCGCGTTTTTTCTTATTCTCGGAGATCTGCACCTTGCCCGATATTTCGGTGATCACGGCCAGCCCTTTGGGTTTGCGCGCCTCGAAAAGCTCTTCCACGCGCGGCAGACCCTGTGTGATATCCTCACCGGCTACGCCGCCCGTATGGAATGTACGCATCGTCAGCTGCGTGCCGGGTTCGCCGATGGACTGCGCCGCGATGATGCCCACCGCCTCGCCGATGCTCACCTGTCCGCCGGTCGCCAGGTTTTCCCCGTAGCATTTGGCGCATACGCCGCGTTCGCTGCGGCAGGTCAGTACCGAACGCACGCTGGCTTTTTCCACGCCTGCCTTCATGATCTCATGCGCTTTTTCGGCGTTGATGAGTTCATTCGTTTTCGCGAGGATCTCGCCTGTAGCCGGGTGCTTGATGTCTTCCGCGGCATACCGCCCTACGAGCCGTTCATCCAGGGTCTCGATGCGTTCCTTGTCGTTGTATATGGTCGCCACCTGTACGCCGCGCACCGGTTCCCCGCGCAGTTCAAAGCAGTCGTCCTCGCGCACGATGACTTCCTGGCTTACGTCCACGAGCCGCCTTGTCAGGTAGCCCGAGTCGGCTGTACGGAGCGCCGTATCCGCCAGGCCTTTCCGCGCGCCGTGCGTGGAAATGAAGAATTCCAGCACCGTGAGGCCCTCTCGGAAATTAGCGCGGATGGGCAGCTCGATGATCTCGCCCGAAGGTCCCGCCATCAGGCCGCGCATTCCGGCCAGCTGGCGCACCTGTTTGATGGATCCGCGGGCGCCCGAGTTAGCCATCATGTATATGGGGTTGAACCGGTTCAGGTCCTTCAGCAGGCAGTCGGTTACGTCCTTGGTCGCCTTCTCCCAGACCTTTACCACGTTGTCCTTTCTTTCCTTCTCCGTCAGGTAACCCATCTTGAACTGGTCGTCGATCTCGCTGACGGTCTGCTCGGCTTTGTCCAGGATGGTCCGCTTCTCCTCGGGGATGGTGATATCGGATACGCTGATGGTCACAGCGCCTACCGTTGAGTAGTGGAACCCGAGCTTTTTGATATTGTCCAGCACCACCGCCGTCTTGGTCGCGCCATGCTTCCTGTAGCAGCGGTCCACGATCCTGCCCAGGTCCTTCTTATCCAGCGCAACGACTTCCTCGCCCTTCTTTTCCAGGATGGGCGTGATCTCCATTTCGAGCACGGAGTCGGGGTGTTCGCGGTCGACATATCCCAGGTTTTGCGGCAGCACATCGTTGAAGAGGATCCTGCCCACAGTCGTCTTGATGAGCCTGCTGTGCTCCACGCCCTCGACGGTTTTGGTAAACCGTACGTTGACCATGGACTGCAGCGAGATGTGCCCTGTCTGGTAGGCCATGATGGCTTCTTCGGGGGAGCTGAAACTGTGGCCCTCCCCTTTCGCACCCGGCCGGTTGATGGTCATGTAATAGGTGCCGATGACCATGTCCTGGGAGGGGCTTACCACCGGTTTTCCGTCCTGCGGTTTCAATATGTTGTTGGTCGCCAGCATGAGGAAGCGGGACTCGGCCTGGGCTTCCACCGAAAGCGGCACGTGTACGGCCATCTGGTCGCCGTCAAAGTCTGCGTTATAAGCTGTGCAGACCAGCGGGTGGATCTTCAGTGCGCGGCCCTCGACCAGCACCGGTTCGAATGCCTGGATGCCTAGTCTGTGTAGTGTGGGTGCGCGGTTCAGGAGGACGGGATGGTCCTTGATCACGTCTTCCAGCACGTCCCAAACTTTGGGGTCCAGGTCCTGCACGAGCCTCTTGGCGTTGCGTACGTTATGGGAGTGGTTCTCTTCCACCAGTTTTTTCAGTACAAAAGGTTTGAAAAGCTCGAGCGCCATCTCCTTGGGCAACCCGCATTGGTACATCTTGAGGTCCGGGCCTACCACGATGACCGAACGGCCCGAGTAGTCCACGCGTTTGCCCAGCAGGTTCTGGCGGAAACGTCCCTGTTTGCCGCGCAGCATGTCTGAAAGGGATTTCAATGGCCTGTTCCCCGGGCCCGTAACGGGCCTGCCGCGCCGGCCGTTGTCGATCAGCGCATCCACGGCTTCCTGGAGCATGCGCTTTTCATTGCGTACGATGATATCCGGCGCTTTCAGGGCCAGCAGCCTCTGCAGGCGGTTGTTGCGGTTGATGACGCGTCTGTACAGGTCGTTGAGGTCGCTCGTGGCAAACCTGCCGCCGTCCAATTGCACCATGGGCCGCAGCTCGGGCGGGATAACGGGGATGACGTCCAGGATGATCCACTCGGGCTTGTTGCCGCTCTTGCGGAAGGCTTCGAGCACTTCCAGCCGTTTTACGGCGCGCATCCGCTTCTGGCCCGATGAAGTGCGCAGCTCCGCACGCAGCTCCTTGCAGGTCTTGTCGATGTCGATCTCCTTCAGCATGTCCTTGATGGCTTCCGCGCCCATGGCAGCCTTGAAGGAGTTCTCGCCGAATTTTTCCTCGGCCTCTTTATATTCCTTGTCCGTCAGGATCTGCTTTTTGGAAAGCGTGGTCTTGCCCGGGTCCGTCACGACGAACGCGGCGAAGTACAGCACCCTTTCCAGCGCGCGTGGGGACATGTCCAGTAGCAGTCCCATGCGGCTGGGGATGCCCTTGAAATACCAGATATGCGATACCGGCGCGGCCAGTTTGATATGGCCCATGCGCTCGCGGCGCACCTTGGCGCGCGTGACTTCCACGCCGCATTTGTCGCAGATGATGCCCTTGTGGCGGACGCGTTTGTATTTGCCGCAGTGGCATTCCCAGTCTTTCGTCGGCCCGAAGATGCGTTCGCAGAAAAGGCCGTCTTTTTCGGGTTTGAGGGTCCGGTAGTTGATGGTTTCGGGTTTTTTTACTTCCCCGCGCGACCACTCCATGATCGTGTCGGGTGAAGCAAGGCCGATCTTGAATGAATCGAAATTATTTAAAGGTACCATTTATATCTCCCCTTTGTTTATCTTGAACGGAAGACCTTTTTTCTTTATTCCTGGCCTTTGTTGTCGTCTTCCTCGGCTTCATCGATCAGTTCGTCGCTGGTGCCGTCAAAGTCGCCGATATCGTCCTCCAGCATCTTGTCGATGTCGTCATCGTCGTCGGCGATGGATTCCATCAGGGCCTTGTCCGCGGCGTCTTCGTGGATGTAGGCGTCGTCATCGAGCATGTCGTCAAATTCGATGTTTTCATCCAGGATGTCGGTGAAGTCGCCCTCCTCGGCCAGCTTGGTGGTGAACCCGAGTCCGAGTTCCTCCGCCTCTTCCACCGATTCGCGGATCTTGATCTCCTGGTTGTCGCTCGCCAGCACCTTGACGTCCAATGCCAGGCTCTGCATTTCCTTTATCAGCACCTTGAACGATTCGGGCACGCCGGGCTCGGGGATGTTCTCGCCCTTGATGATGGATTCATACGTTTTCACGCGGCCCAGCACGTCGTCAGACTTGACGGTCAGGATCTCCTGTAATGTATGGGCCGCGCCGTATGCATACAGGGCCCAGACCTCCATTTCGCCGAAGCGCTGGCCGCCGAACTGCGCCTTGCCGCCCAGCGGCTGCTGGGTGACGAGGGAATACGGGCCGGTGGAGCGCGCATGGATCTTGTCGTCCACCAGGTGGGCCAGTTTCAGCATGTACATGTAGCCCACGGTGACCTTGTTTTCAAAAGGCTCGCCCGAGCGCCCGTCGTAAAGCACGGTCTTGCCGTCCGAGTTGTATCCGGCTTTCTCGAGATGGTTCATGATCTCGTCTTCAGTGGCGCCGTCAAATACGGGCGTCGCCACATGCCAGCCAAATGCCTTGGCCGCCAGTCCGAGGTGCACTTCCAGTACCTGCCCGATGTTCATACGGGAAGGCACGCCCAGCGGATTCAATACGATATCCAGAGGTGTTCCATCCGGCAGGAACGGCATATCCTCTTCGGGCAGGATGCGGGAAATAACGCCCTTGTTCCCGTGGCGTCCCGCCATCTTGTCGCCCACGGAGATCTTCCTGCGCTGCGCGATGTACACGCGCACCATCTGGTTCACGCCCGGGGGCAGCTCGTCCCTGTTCTCGCGTGTGAAGACTTTTACGTCCACCACGATGCCGCCTTCGCCGTGCGGTACGTGCAGCGAGGTGTCGCGGACTTCGCGCGCCTTCTCGCCGAATATGGCCCGCAGCAGCCGCTCTTCGGCTGTGAGCTCGGTTTCGCCCTTCGGTGTCACTTTTCCGACCAGTATGTCGCCCGAACGCACTTCCGCGCCGATACGGATGATTCCGCGGTCGTCCAGGTCTTTTATCTTGTCAGCCGTGATATTGGGGATGTCCCGTGTGATCTTTTCGGGCCCCAGTTTTGTATCCCGCGCTTCCAGTTCGTGCTCTTCGATGTGGATCGAGGTGAATACGTCCTCCTTCACCAGCTTTTCGCTGATGAGGATGGCGTCTTCGTAGTTGTAGCCCTCCCAGCACATGAATCCGATCAGCACGTTGCGTCCCAGCGCGATCTCCCCGTTGTCGGTGGAGGGTCCGTCGGCTACGACCTGGCCCTTTTTGATGCGCTCGCCAGCGTTCACGATGGGGCGCTGGTTGATGCAGGTGCCCTGGTTCGAACGTGTGAACTTGATGAGTTTGTAAATATCTTTTTCACCGCTGTCTGTGCGGATGGTGATCATGTTGGCGGATACTTTTTCCACCACGCCGTCGCGCTTGGCCAGTATCACCACGCCCGAGTCGCGCGCCGCCTTGTACTCCATTCCCGTGCCGATGATGGGGGACTGCGGGATGATGAGCGGCACCGCCTGGCGCTGCATGTTCGAGCCCATGAGTGCGCGGTTGGCGTCGTCGTTTTCCAGGAACGGGATCATGGCCGTGGCCACCGAGACCAGCTGTTTCGGGGAAACGTCCATCAGGTCCACCCGTTCCTTGGGCACTTCGATGATGTCCTCCCGGATGCGTACGGTGACGCGGTCATGGATGAAGTGGCCGTTCTCGTCCACTTGCTCGTTGGCCTGCGCCACGATATATTGGTCTTCCTCGTCCGCGGTCAGGTACAGGATCTCGTCGGTCACGATGCCCTGTCCCTTCATGACCTGGCGGTAGGGGGATTCTATGAATCCGTATTCATTGATCCTGGCATACGTGCTCAGCGAGCCGATCAGGCCGATGTTGGGACCTTCAGGCGTCTCGATCGGGCACATGCGGCCGTAATGGGAATGGTGCACGTCGCGCACCTCGAAACTGGCGCGTTCCCTGTTGAGTCCGCCCGGTCCCAGTGCGCTCAGCCTGCGCTTGTGCGTCAGCTCGGCCAGCGGGTTGGTCTGGTCCATGAACTGGGATAACTGCGACGAACCGAAGAATTCCTTGATCGCCGCGGTAACGGGTCGGATGTTGATCAGGTTGGAAGGCGTCGCCGCCTCCATGTCCTGTATGGCCATGCGTTCACGGACCACCCTCTCCAGCCTGGAAAGGCCCACACGGATCTGGTTCTGCAGCAGTTCGCCTACCGAACGCAGGCGCCGGTTGCCCAGGTGGTCGATGTCGTCGGTGTTGCCGATGCCGTTGGCCAGGCCCACCATGTAGCTGATGGAGGCAATGATATCGTCCTTGATGATATATTTTGGGATGAGGATGGCCGCCTTTTCCCGCAGTTCGTCCACGAGTTCCTGCCGGGTGGCTTCCTTCTTCTCGATCAGTATCTGTTTGAGGGTGGGCCAGTGTACCTTTTCGTTCAGCCCTGCCACTTTGGGGTCAAACGGCAGGTATTCGCTTGCATCCACGAAGTTGTTGCCGATGACCTTCACTTTGTGCCCTTCGGCGATGATGACGGCTTCGTTGATGCCCGCCCGTGCGATGATCGCCGCCGCTTCCCTGGAGATCCTTTTCCCTTCTTCGGCCAGCACTTCTCCCGTAGCGGGATGCACGATGTTTTCCCCGGCGGTCTGGTCCACCAGCCGCGAGGCCACGCCCAGCTTTTTGTTCAGCTTGTAGCGGCCCACGCGCGCCAGGTCATACCGTTTGGGGTCGAAGAAAAGGGAATTCAGCAGCGAGCGGGCGCTTTCCTCCGTGGGGGGCTCGCCCGGCCGCAGCCGCTTGTAGATCTCGATTAGGCCTTCCTGCACGGAATTGGAGGAATCGCGTGACATGGTCGCACCCAGGCGTTCGTCCTCCCCGAGCAGGTCGGTGATGTTGTCGTTGGTGCCGTAGCCCAGCGAGCGGAGCAGCACTGTGATGGGGAGCTTGCGCGTCTTGTCCACACGCACCCATATGCAGTCGTTGGAGTCCGTTTCGTACTCCAGCCATGCGCCGCGGTTGGGGATGACATTTGCGCCAAAGAGCTTTTTGCCCGATTTGTCCAGTTTCACATTGAAATACACGCCGGGTGAACGGACCAGCTGGCTTACGATGACACGCTCTGCGCCGTTGATGATGAATGTCCCCTGCTCCGTCATGAGGGGGAAGTCGCCCATGAAGACGTCCTGCTCCTTGATCTCGCCGGTCTCTTCATTGAGCAGCTGTACCCGCACTTTGAGAGGCGCGGAATACGTGACATCCCTTTCCTTGCACTCTTCAACGGTGTATTTGGGATTTTCTTCATCCAGTTTGTAATCGACGAATTTCAGTTTCAGGTTCTCAGAGTAGTCCGTTATGGGAGAAAAGTCGTTCAAGACCTCGCGTAAATCGTTTTCAAGAAACCACCTGTAAGAGTTTTTCTGGATCTCGATCAAGTTGGGCATGTCAAGCACTTCTCTGATCTTGGAAAAACTCATGCGCTTTCGGTTGCCCAATTGTACTTCATGTACCATCTACACATTCACCCCTATAGTTATTTCCAAAAGGGCATCCGCCCTGCCGCATCATTGGCTAATGCTGGCAATTCATGCAGGCATACGTACTTATTATGCCCTTGAATTTGCTGTGTATACGGTGTATAATGACTTCATCCAAGCGATATTTATCGTTGATTTTGTCATCATTTGCACATACTGATGCAATTTTTGATTTTACCACCACACGGGTCAATTGTCAACCCTGATTATTCATATTTCATATATTGGAATATTACGGCAGATGCCGTTTTTTGTTTTCGGGATGGGGTGTTTGGATGCCTTTACGGCAGGCTTAATCAGCGGATAATTCAGAAGGGGCCCCCGTATACGGGGTCAGTGCGTCGTCCGTTTGGATCATTCCGATCCTCCAGTACCCGTCCTCCCTGGTGATATGGATCGTTGCTTTGTGATCGCCTGCAGGTCCCGTCGAGGTCGCCGTGTGGAAAAGGACATCATAGATTCGTGTTTCTCCCAGCGTCTTTGCCTTGGTAACACTGTAGCTTTCCACCCAGGGGCTGGACATGCCCGTCACCCAGTTCGGGAAGCTTTTATCCAGTTCCGCCGCATAAATCTCCCTGAGTTTATTGGTCATGGCGGCGTACTGCATGGCCCCGCTCCGCTTTTTCAGGCCGCCGGCCCATATATCCGCGGCTTTGTCCGGCGTACAGGCGCCGACATCCCGCATGGCTTCCTCCAGCAGGCGGCTCCGGATCTCATGTTTGTCCTCACCTTGCATGGCGAATACACTGAGGTACGCATTGCCCGTACAGTACCCGATCACGTTTGTCAGCACGATGACGGCCCCGGCCAGGCTGAATGCGATGATCAAGACCCGTTTCGCTTTTTTGGAAAGGATCACCCGCATATCTGTCACCGCCTTCACGGTACATGTGTATGAGCGGTTCATGCCGGCACATGAAGGAATTCAGTGAATGAATACAAGGCTTCGGGCGGCCCCACCAGGCTCGCCCGCACAAGCTGACCGTTTCATTCCCGGGAAGGGCTGATCATGCCATTTGCCGCATAATAAAAGTGGCGTGATGCCGCTCAGGCTATCAAAAAGCCTTGAGTGAAAAAAGCAATGGCGAATATGCAATCACAAATCAAATCCGTCATTTCCGGCGGCGTTTACACACGACGCGCCCTGGAGCAGGATGACACCTCTCATGCAGGTTTGTGGTGAACACTCCCTGAATGGTAAAACTCAAAAAAGTGGCTGAAAGTGGTTTATCCACTTTTGCCACATTTTTTGACAATCAGAGTGGCGTAAAGCCACTTTTGAACTGCGTAATGCCGATGATTTATGCATGCGCGGGAAATATCAGTTGGTTTTCAGCTTTGCAAAGATCATGCGGCCGGCCGCGGTTTGCAGTACGCTGGTCACCAGCACATCCACGTCCTCGCCCACATACCTTTTGCCGCCCTCCACCACGATCATGGTGCCATCGTCCAGGTAGGCCACGCCCTGCCCGCTTTCCTTCCCGTCCTTGACCACCTGTATGGTCATCTCTTCCCCGGGCAGCACCACGGCCTTGAGCGAGTCCGCCAGTTCGTTCACACTGAGGATGGGCACGCCCTGCACGGTGGCCACCTTGCGCAGGTTAAAATCGTTCGTGATAATCTTGGCTTTGTATTCGTCCGCCATTTTCAGCAGCTTGCTGTCTACATCCAGTTCGTCCTCGTATTTGGGGTCTATGACTTTCACCGGGATATCCAGTTCCTTCTGGATGCGGTTGAGGATGTCCAGCCCCCTCCTGCCGCGGTTCCGTTTGAGCGAGTCCGCAGAATCCGCGATATGCCTCAGCTCTGTTAGCACAAATCCGGGAATGATCAGCGTGCCTTCCACGATGCCCGTTTTGCAGATATCGTAGATTCGCCCGTCGATGATCACGCTGGTATCGATGATCTTGGGGGATACCATATCCGCCGTACGCATGCTTCCCTTGTCCTTGCGCCGGAAAAATCCGGGGAGGTTGGTCTCATGCTTCCTTCGCACCGCCACCACCAGCCCGAGGTATCCCAGGATCAGATACAGGACGACCGATATGATGGTCGAAAGCCATGTGATTTTGATCTGGCTGACCACATTCGTCAGCAAAAAGGCGATCAGCAGGCCCACGATGAGTCCTATGGAGCCCGCGACGATATCCGACATCGGGAATTTCTGCAGCTTGGCTTCTATCCAGGAAATCAGCCTTCGGAACCCTTTGATCATTGCATTGGATGCGAGGAAAAAAATGATTGCGAAAAGCAGTGCGCTGCCTGCATAGATGATGATGTTGATATATTCCCTGTTGACGAACTGGTCGCGGAGGCTCATCCCGGCCCAGTTCAAGATTTCATACACCAATGCCGCAAGACCCAGCCCGACGCCGCCGCCTGCGAGCATCAAAAGAAACCTGGCGATTCTTCTAGCCAATTCCTCCCCACCCCTCCGGTCTGCCGTTTGAAAACCATTATTGTTATCATATATAAACAGGTGGCTTCTTGTCAACGAAACGCTGGCGGATTATTCTGTTCATTTGACAAATGAGACAGCAATTTTTTATAATGGTAATGTAATTGTGTTTTAAGTCAAGCCTTTACGGGGTGCGTGTATGAAAGATATTTACCTTGAGGATTTTCAGCAGATAGCCGATGAAATGCTGGTCCGCAACAAAAGTCTCCTTGATACGCTTTCCAAAGTGCAGACGTCCAGCGCCCGCCTGAATCGTACGGTGGTCAAGGCGGTCACACACTGCGGCTGCATCAGTGTGGATGGCAGAAAGCAGAATTTCAGGGAAAATGCCGGTCTGGACGATATGAAGGACTGTGTCAGCGGCCAGGTGCGCGGCGAGCTGTGCGATAACTGCAGGGAGCTTGTGGAAAAGGAATTGGGCGGTCTGCTCTTTTACATGGCCTCGGTCTGCAACACATTGGGGCTTTCCATGTATGATGTCATTCTCAAAGAGCGTGAGGAGCTCCTTGCGCTCGGGAAATATAACCTGAAGTAGACCATTTCGTTATTTGTTATGCGAGGGATCAGGATGGTGCACATCCTGATCCTTTTTTTTCAGTGCTTGGATCATTTTGAAGATCCCAGGTTCTGTCCGGGTATCGGCCCGCATTTCTATACGATGGTTGGCTAAACGAAAAGCCCGCATGAGGAACCATGCGGGCTTTAATAAGCGGTTATTGAACGGTCAGTGATTGGAGGGTGCTGGAGAGGATATCCTTGTAGGCAGCAAAATCAGCCTCAGCAGCTATGCCTGTGGCCGTATAGACCATGTCCCCTTTGATCAAAACCACGAGCAGGACGTGAGCGTCCATTCCGTTGGTTTTTCCGGTGATCTCAAAGAACTTTCCCTTGGCGCCGCTGATGGTAATATCCTTCTGGGACACGACCGTTCCTCCGGGTACTGCGCCTGCGGCGGAGGAGCCGTATGCCTGGTCCAGCGCCGAAGCGTCGGGCACGACGGGCAGTTTCATGTTGAGCAGCGCGATGGTGCCTTTCATGTCCGCGCTCATCATCGTTCCGAGCGCCATCGCGTCAGAACTTGAATCTGCCGAAGTCCATCCGTCGGGGATCTTGATGGACATGCTGCCGTTTTTCAGCGTGAACGTCCCTGCTGCGGAATTTGGCGTTTCCTGCGTGGTGGTTGTTTCGGGTGGCGCGGTTTCCTCCGGTGTGGCGGTCGCGGTGGGCTGGACCGTTGCCGGTGTTTCCGCCGATGCAGAGGGCGAATTTTCGGGAATGGTCACTTTAATGCATCCGGCAAAGAGCCCGATGACCAGGACGGTGGCAAGTATCAGGATAACGGATTTTTTCATGATATAACCTCCAAAAAGAATAACACTAGCTATGATACTAGGTTTCAAAGTGAATATCAACCGACAAATAAGGGGTGTTTTATATTGTTAATGGTGACCTTTTCAAACCAGTGCTTCCTCAAGTGCTGCCCGCAGGGTGGCTGCCCGTGCCAGTTCAAGGCTGTTGCCCGGCGCTTTCGTTCCCTGGGGCACGATGCACCGCTTGAAGCCGAGCTTTCCGCATTCTGCCAGCCTCTTTTCCATCATTCCCACGTCGCGTATTTCCCCTGTCAGCCCCACTTCGCCGATGCAGACGGTATCCGGGAACACGGGCGTATTTTTGTACCCGCTGGCGATGGCGCAGGCCAGCGCCAGGTCATAGGCCGGCTCGTCCAGGCGTATGCCGCCCACCACGTTGACGTATATGTCCTGGCTTGAAAGGTTCAGCCCCGCCTTTTTTTCCAGCACCGCCGCCAGCAGCACCATGCGGTTGTAATCCACCCCTGTGGCGGTCCTTCTTGGCATGCCAAAAGCTGTCGGGCAGACCAGCGCCTGTACCTCGGCCAGCACCGGCCTCGTTCCCTCCATGCAGCAGACCACGGCCGAGCCCGCCACGCCCTGCGCGCGGGAGGCCAGCAGCACCGCGCTGGGGTTCGGCACCTCGCGCATGCCTTCCTGGCGCATCTCAAAAACGCCGATCTCGTTGGTGGAGCCAAAGCGGTTTTTGACGGCCCGCAGGATGCGGAATGTATTGTATCCCTCCCCTTCGAAATAGAGGACGGTATCCACCATATGCTCCAGCACGCGGGGTCCCGCTATGGCGCCTTCCTTGGTCACATGCCCGATGATGAAGATGGGGATGCCCGAGGTCTTGGAAAATTCCAGCAGTCTTGCGGCGCACTCCCGCACCTGTCCGATGCTGCCGGGAGACGACTGCATTTGTGCATCGCGCATGGTTTGGATGGAATCGACCATGACAAAGTCGGGCTTCAGCGTCTGGATGTGCGAAAGGATATTGCCAAGGTCTGTCTCGGCCAGTATAAAGAGGTCCTTGTGGGATATATTCAGCCGCGAGGCCCGCATTTTTACCTGCTGCGCCGATTCCTCGCCCGTCACATAGAGCACCCGGGAGCCGTTGCTGCACAGCGCCCCGGAAGCCTGTAAAAAGAGCGTGCTCTTGCCGATCCCCGGTTCCCCGCCCGCCAGGATCACCGAGCCTTTCACCACGCCCCCGCCCAGCACCCTGTCCAGTTCTTCGATCCCTGTGGGGGTGCGCGCCGTGTTTTCATCCGATATTTCGCAAAGGCGCACGGGAACTGCCTGCTCTCCGGGGGCCGCTGAAGCAGCGGGCGCCCCGGCGCCGCTTTGTTTTACCTCGTCCAGCGTGTTCCACTGCATGCAGCCGGGACATTTGCCCAGCCATCCCGGGCTCTCATAGCCGCACTCCCTGCAGACGAAGGTGCTTTTTGTTTTACCCATTTGTATACGCACCCCTGAATTGATTTTCATATAAAGTCATGTCAGACCCGGGGCGTTTCTCTCAGTTGTCGATCACGGCATATTTCACGATGCTCTGTGAGATGTCCTGCCCCACTTTAAACCATACCACCGTATTGCCGTTCACGCTTCCGAGCTGGGCGTCCTCCCCAAGCTTGCAGGTGCGCTTGTCCTCGAAAAAATAGAGGTACAGCGTCTGGTCTTTCGTATAGGCCGCGAAATCCTTCCCGATGCCGTACTGCGTCGTCCCGTCAGCGATCTTCTCCGGCGCCTGTCCCCCGATGCTCGCCCATAATGCGGATGCGGGGACACCGTTTGTATCGGTCCATATCGTGGCCGTTCCGTTGCTCATGGGATTATGGACATACATCCCCGGGTCGTACCGCTTTATTTGTGCATTGGCCTCGCCCAGCTTTGCGGAGTTGATGATGCAGGTCACCGGTTTGTTTTCTTCGGTATCCGTCACGTCGTCACCCGTCGGTTTGACGGTAGCCCATATCAGGTTGCCGGTGCCGTCGATATAGGCCGCGCTGGTGCCGGCCGGTGAGTTGCGGAAAAGCTCCAGCGCGGTGCTTTCGCCCGATACCAGGTCATAGATATACAGCTTGTCCACCATCGTGGCGTCTTTTGTGCCCGCATATTCGATCCACGCGATGTAATTCTGGTAGAGGTTCAGCTTCGGCAGCCCGAAATAGGAGGTCTTGATGGCCGTCGTCGCTTGTGTCTTGCGGTCATATGCATAGATCGTACCGCCGCCGCCGTTTTTGGCATCAAACCATACGATGCGGTTCTCATCGATACACGGTTCCAGGATGTTGTCATTTTTCAGCGCATCGGACAGCACCCTTTGCAGGCCGTTGTCCGGATTGGCCGTGTCAAAGACGAAAATGTTGCTGAAGCGGATGGCGCCGATGGCGTCCTTGCCCGAAGAAAAAACGATCTCGTGTCCGTTTGCGTTCGGGATGGATGCGTTTGGAATGGCGACGGTATTGCCGTTGTTGGTGTACCGCATCAGGATCTCTTTTTGCAGTTTTGTCATGTCGGCCGGGTGCTTGTTGACGGGTGTGGCCGTGGGGGGCGCAGCCACGGGCGTGGTCGCGTTGGTGATGGCGGGTATGACCACAAATATTGCCACCAGCACGAGTGCCGCGAGGGCTGCAGCCGATATCGACAGGGCGGCGATCATGCCCTTTTTGCTTCTCCTGCCTACGGTCGTGTTTTTGGAATAGGTATATCTGCGGCGCCTTCTGGCAGGTTTCAACGTCCGTTTGCTCGCGTAATGCTGCCTGAAGTTGTCTTTGAAAAGATCCATGGAACGCCTCCAAAAAGTTGCGATGGTCATGTGGAATTATATCATATTTGCAATGATTCCGCTATAATTTTTCAATACATGCCGAAGCCTGGGCACAGATTCCTTCCTTTCGTCCAGTGAATCCCATTTCTTCGGTGGTCGTCGCCTTGATGTTTACGCATTCCATCGGGATCTTCAGTGTTGCTGCGATGTTTTTCGTCATCGCGCCGATGTGGGGGCGCAGCTTCGGGGTCTGTGCGACCACGGTGGAATCGATGTTGCAGATCCCATATCCGTGCTGTTCTAAAAATGCTCCCACCCGCGCCAGCAGCGCCAGGCTCGAAATATCCTTGTATTCGTCCGATGTGTCGGGGAAATGCATCCCGATATCCCCCAGGGCGGCCGCACCCAGCAGCGCGTCCATGATGGCATGCACCAGCACGTCCGCGTCCGAATGCCCGAGCAACCCCTTTTCATGCGGGATCTCCACGCCCCCCAGGATGAGCCTTCGCCCCTCTGCCAGCCTGTGTGCGTCGAACCCCGTACCGGTGCGCATCCTGCCCCGCATGGATGGTACCCCCCTGTTTTTCAGTATCGTCTCGGCCGTCAGCATGTCCCCGGATGTGGTGAGCTTGATATTGGAGTGCCCGCCTTCCACCACGCTCACGGGCAGGCCCAGCGCCTCCACCAGCTGCGCGTCATCCGTCCCGTAATATCCTTTTTCCTCCGCCAGCCTGTGCGCGTTTCGAATGACATCGGTTTTGAAGACCTGTGGCGTCTGCGCGAGCCAGATCATCCTGCGGTCCCGTGTGGCCGTGATGACGCCGTTTTGCACTTCCTTCACCGTATCGGTGGACGGCATGGCCGTGATGCATGCGCCCGTTTCCTTTGCCTTGCCGATGCATGCCGAGATGACCTCAGGCGCGGTGAAGGGCCGCGCCGCGTCGTGTATGGCCACGATGCCGGTCCCTTCGGGCAGGGCTGCAAGTCCATTGCGGACCGAGTCCTGCCTTTCCTTCCCGCCCGCGGTATACAGCAGCGGGAAAGGCAGGTTGGATCCTTCTGCGATGCTCCTGCACCTTGCCAGGTCCGCTTTGGCGCAGACCAGCACCATCCCGTCGATGGAACGGCATTGGACGAAAGCCTGCAGCGTATGCCACAGCAACGGCTTGCCGCCCAGGGGGAGGAATATCTTGTTTGTTTCCTTCCCCATGCGTGTGCCCTTTCCTGCGCAAAGCAGGACCGCATAACATGTCATATCCGCCTTTACCGTCCTTTCACAGTGCGCGGTACATCAGTCCCGCGTCCTCTTTGGTGGCATGCTCTGCGATGGAAAGTACTTCATACCGGTATACCTTTTCCCCGAAGCGCATTTCCAGGATATCCCCCACTTTCACGCGGTCACCGGGTTTGGCTTCCTTCCCGCCGATCTTTACCTTGCCATGGTCGCACGCTTCGTTTGCCAGCGTCCTGCGTTTGATGAGCCTTGAAACTTTCAGGTATTTATCCAGCCGCACTTCTTTTCCCCCTCGCCGTGTTTTCTCCATTATATATCATTCGCCCCGTTCGGCAACTGAATGGGCGCGCACCGCAGCAGGGCAGTTGCCGGCTCGAAAACGGGTGTTCAGTCTTCGAATTCCATCCCCAGCAGCACGTATTCCTCGCTCAGTCCGCAGCCTTTGTAAAACCGTTGCGCCGCCGTGTTCGCTTTTTCCGTCCCCACTTCCACTTCGTCCATCCCCCGTTCCAGGGCTTCCTTTTTCGCCGCTTCCATGAGCGCCGTTCCGATGCCCTTGCCGCGGAAATCCCTGCCGACAACGAGTTCGTTGATCAGGGCTGTCCCTCCATGGTGGAAGAAGGTCTTATAAAATATCGCCGACAAAAAGCCTGCCGCTTTCCCGCCGGTTTCCGCGATGACGTTCCAGTAGATCTCCGGATACCGTTCCATATGCGCATGCAGCGTTTCGAGCTCCATGGACTGCGGGTTGTCCCACCCACCCGCCGCCTCGGACAGTTCATTGAGCAGCCTCAGTACTTCGCCCAGGTCCTCTTTCCTGCATTTCCGGACAGCTATTTCCTCCAACGCGCTTCACCGCCTTTTATATGGTTCGATTCCTATTATAGCGCATGGATGGGAAAAGGGCATCCCCGCTGTACGCAGGGATGGTAATGATACGGGTGAACGTACATATCCTGTATGAATACGGTATGTGTAACGTAAAAACCGGCATGGCCGACGTAAGCCGTATGCCGGTTTTTCGTTGATTCGGTTTGTTTCCGGGTTGGTATCTTACGGTTGCAGCATTTCTTTGAACTGTTTGCCGGCTTTGAATATCGGTACGCGCGTTTCCCCTACTTCCCTGGTCTCCCCGGTGCTCGGGATGCGCACTTTCCTGGCCGCGCGGAGCCTGCCTTCAAAGGAGCCGAAACCCATCAGCTGGACCTTCCCGCCTTTTGCGACCTCCTTGGATACTGCGTCGCAGATGGCGTTCACGGCCTTTTCCGCATCGCTTCTGGACAGTCCGCTGTTTTGGGATACTTCCGCTACCAATTCCGCTTTTTTCATATGCTGTACTCCTCCTTCAAGGATTTCCTTGTTGCTCATAATATAGCCAACATTCACCAAGCCTATACATGGGCCTGTTTCAGGTGTTTTTTTCTTTTTGTTTGGCCTCTTCCCAGAGGGCGTCCATCTCGGGAAGGCTCATCCCGTCCAGCTTTCTGCCCAGGCTCCCTGCTTTTTGTTCCATGTATTCAAAACGGCTGATGAATTTCTCTATGGTTGCGTATAATGCCTGTTCGGGTTCCACCTTCAGCATCCGCGCCACGTTGACCGAGGCGAACAAAAGGTCGCCGATCTCCGATGCGATCTGTGCCCTGTTGGATCCGCCTTCTTTTCTCACCTTCAGCTCCGCTTCGATCTCCCCGGTTTCCTCCCGCACCTTCTCCAGTGCATCCTCGGGCTTGTCCCAGTCAAACCCGGCCTGTGCCGCCTTGTGCTGCACCTTTGCGCTGCGCATCAGCGCCGGCAGCGCCGCGGCCACATCCTTCATGGCTTCGCTGTGGGAGCTGAGTTTCTTTTCCGCTTTTTTGATCCTGTCCCAGTTTCGCAGCACGTCGGAAGCCGTTTCGGCTTTTTCCGTGCCGAATATATGGGTATGCCGGTCGATCATCTTCCGGCAGATCGCGCTCGTGACGTCGTTGATGTTGAACCGGTGCTGTTCGTTTGCGATTTTGGCGTGGAAGACCACCTGCAGCATCACGTCGCCCAGCTCGCCCCACAGCATCTCATCGTCTTTTTTGTCGATGGCGTCCAGTGTTTCATAGCACTCCTCGATGAGGTACTGCTTCAGGCTTTCGTGCGTCTGCTCCCTGTCCCACGGGCAGCCTCCGGGGGAACGCAGGATGTCCATGACCTCCACCAGGTCGGAAAATGTAAACCGGGTTTTCTCTACCAGGTTTACTTCCGGGATGACGAGGGTCGTGCCGTTCCCGTACTCCGCCTGCCTGTCCATCTCTTCCAGGGCGATTTCTATTTTTCTGCTTCCGGTTTCATAGAATGTGATGAAGTGGATGATGTGTTCTGCATGGTAGTAGTCCAGCAGCCTGAGCTTGACTTCGCCCGCCAGCATTCTGTCGTCGACCTCATTGATAACTGCCAGCTTGTTGCTTTCTAAGGGTGCTGTACGCACGTCGACGGCGTTCATGCAGATATAGCCATGGGCTAACCGGCTCCCCGTCAGCGCGAGCGCCGCCGATGCAAAAGAAAGCCCGGGGATGGTATGATAGGCGATTCCCCTTTCTTTCAATGCCTGTCTAAGGCCAGGGTTGATCTCCCCTCCCCCCGGTACCCCATAGGCCACGCTGCCGCCTTCCAGCGCTCCTGCAAGGCTTTGGGCGATGGCGGCGTTCAATTGGTCGAAATCTTCCGAAGCGGCATAAAGCGGGTCCATCGTGGAAAAGGCAACGTCCTCCCGTTTCAGCAGAGCTGAAGCGCCGTGCCTGTCCGTCTGGAGGAAACAGGTATTCGCTTTTTTGAAAATGTCGATCGCGGAGGGCGTTATATGCTCCGCAGGCCCCGGTCCCAGGCCGGTGATGGTCAGTCCGTTCATGTTGTATAAACCTGCTTTCATGCCCGCCACATGCCAAACCGTTTCATCAGCCTCTCCAGTTTGCGTCCGCCGGGCAGGAATTCCATGTCCTCTTCCTTCAACGCCCCAAATACCAGGATCATGATGAAATAGATCACGATTGCAAGCACGATCACGATCACTGCAGACAGGTTTGCCCCGATCATGCCGCTGAGCAGGGTATGTCCGAAGTAGACCAGCGCGCCCATCCCCGCCGTTGCAATAACGGGCTTAACAATGAAATCCATGAATCGGAAGCGCATCTGCGTATGCCGGATCATGAAGATTATGTTGAGTATGGCCGCCACGGCGTAGCAGGCCACGGTGCTGATGGCGGCGCCCTGGATATTGAGGGACGGGTCCCGTACGAGGAAGAATGTCAGGACCACCTTTATCACCGCACCGATGAGCAGGTTCACCACAGGTGTGAACATCCTCCCCATGCCCTGCAGCACGCCCGTGAGCGTCTGGATGATGGAGATGAAAAATACACCGATGGATAGTATCTGCAAAAGCTGAACGGCTATGTCTGTGTCGCTCAGGTTCATGTAGACGTCGTTGCCCAGTGAGCCGCTGTACATCATGGAGAGGATGGGCCGCGCCAGCAGGAAAAACCCCGCCATGCAGGGGAGTCCTGTTATGATGGCCAGTTTCAGCCCTGCACCCGCCTTTTTCCGCAGCGTTACAAAGTCCTTCTCCGCCAGAGAAGAGGATATCGCCGGAACCAGGCTCATCATGAGCGAAAGCGTCAGCACCGCGGGGAGGTTGATCAATGGGTTTACACAGTTTTTCAATATCCCGTAAAGGCCTTCGATGCTGTCTTTATCCATACCCTGGATGCCTTTGAGCACGTTCATCACCATGAGTGTATCGATGAATTGGACCGCAGGCATGATGAACGCGCCGATGGTTACGGGTACGGCCAGCTTCGCCAGCCTTTTCAGGATGCTCCGTGTGCGCATCTGCCTGATCTGTGCATGCGCTTTCTGGATCTCGATGCGCTGCCTGAGTCTTGGCCTTGCTGTAAGGAAGATCGCAATGAGGATTATCAAAGCGATACCTTCGCTGGCTGTCGTCGCGATAACTGCCCCGTTTGCGCCCATGAATTTGCCGCCGAGTGCAAAAAGCCAGCTTGCCAGCGGTATGCCGATGGCAAGCCTGCCCACCTGCTCCACCACCTGGGAGGTGGCGGTGGGCATCATCACCTGCATGCCCTGGAAATAGCCCCGGTATGCCGATATGATGCATACGAAGAAAAGCGCAGGCCCTGTCCACAGGATGCTCTGCCATAGGTTCTCCATATCCTTGTTGATCACATGTGCCAGTGGTCCGCTCAGAGCCATCATCACTGCCGAGAACAAGGCGCCCAGTATGGCCAGGACGGCCACCGCGGTCTTGAACACGCGGTAGGCGCCCAGGTGGTCGCCCAATGTCGTCCGTTCCGATACCATCTTGGATATCGCTACCGGCAGCCCCGCAGCGGAGACGACCAGCAGTACATTGTATATGTCAAAGGAGACCGAATAATAAGCCATCCCCTGCTCGCCGATGAGGTTGGTCAGGGGTATGCGGTATATCGCGCCGATGATCTTGCAGATGATCCCGGCGATACTCAGGATCACGGCGCCTTTTACAAACGATACTTTCTTGGCAGGCTTTGTCGCCTTGTGCAGTATGCTTTCTCTCAATATTCCACCCTGTCAGGCATGCTTGCATGCGCTTCCATGCTGTATACGATGATAAATTATATATCCATTTCCCGCGTTTTACAACAAAAAAGCTGTCGGCCCAGGCAGGTTTGCAGCTGGCGGTATTATATGCTGTATATTGAGGAGTTTGGGGCTTGGTTCTTGTTGTATCTTCCGAGAACCGTGCTTGTCTGTGCCGGGTATTGGATGCCCGGTTCGTTCACGCAAAATGCTTCCCCCAATGAAAAAGAGCGGTGCCCGCTTAATCAAAAAACCTCGAGTGAAAATTGCAATTGGCGAAATATGCAAGCATAAATCAGATCCCTCTTTTCTGGCGGTGTGTACACGCGAGACGCCCTGGAGCAGGATGACACCGCTCATGCAGGTTTGTGGTGAATACGCACCTGTATGGTAAAAATTGAAGCCGCTTATCGCTCACCCTGCACTGAAATTCGCTTAGGCGACTGAAAGTCGCTCTAGAAGGCTGAAGCCTGCTTTTAATCGCTTATCTATTCTACCTGCTTCTCCTTTGATTTTCTCTTTCATCTTCCTTTCGTTTTCCTGTCCAGAAGTGGTGCCGGGCCTTGGTATAAATATTGACGGCTGTACAGTGGCGTAACCACTGGCAATCACGGCGATCAACACCTCAGGTGTTGGGCTTTATGCCCATGCCCGCAGCCCCTCTCCCTAAAACCTCCCCCTCCTGTACAAATGTCCTTTATCATTGCCCTGCATGCGGGAGGGGGCAGGGGTGGGTATCCGATGTTTCCATTCTGATGCGTTGATCTGTTGTTAACATCCTTGCAGAACTGAAGTGCATCAAGTCCTGAAAGGATTTACGGACTGAAAGTCCGTGGGATGTAACCATTCACTTGTTAACTCAAAAAAAGTGGCTGAAAGTGGTTCATCCACTTTTGCCACATTTTTTGACAATCAGAGCGGTGCACCACACCGCTCTTTCCCTGTTTCGTTATCCGATCTGTACTGGGGCCAGGCTATTGTTCCATCTGCCTGCCCAGGAATCTCGCAGCCGTTTCGGCCACCTTGATCTCCGTATCCCCCATGGACAGGTTGGGCTGCTTGGTCAGCAGCGCCACCGCGCCGATGAGCTCACCTTCGGCGATGATGGGGATGATGACCTGCGCCTGGTAACCGGCATCCTCGTCCTCATCCGAAGTGATGGGGATGGTTTTACCCCCGTCGCGCCGGTTGATGATAGCTGCTTTGCGGTCCTTCATGATCCGCTCGATATCTTCGCTGATGGGTTTATCCAGGTATTCCTTTTTATTGCCTCCCGATACAGCGATGATGTTGTCCTTGTCACAAATGCATACGACATGTCCCAGTGAGCGGTACAGTGATTCGGCGTATTCCTTCGCGAAATCACCCATTTCACCGATGGGAGAGTATTTTTTCAATATCACCTCTCCATCCCTGTCGGTAAATATCTCCAGAGGGTCGCCCTCCCTTATCCTCAGTGTCCGTCTGATCTCTTTGGGGATCACTACTCTTCCCAGCTCGTCTATCCTTCTGACTATGCCCGTTGCTTTCAAAAGCGCTTCCTCCTTTTCTCTGCTTGAACTGCATCTTATTGCAGTAATAGTATCTTATTGCCATGTGATTTTATACCGGTCGCGCTGGCAATGTCTTTAGTACTTTTTCCCACAAAAGCCAACGCCCGGCAAAACCGGGCGTTGATCGTCAAATGTTGTTCAGCGTATGCTTTTTATGGATTCAGGACGTCGAAATACCGATCGATCTTGTCTTCCTTGCCCCACTTGGTGAGCAGGTCGTCATACGCCTTCTGCTGTTTTTCCTCCAGCGTATTGGCCCTAGCCTTGTCCTTTACCGTATCGTAGGGCACTTCGCCTGCGGGGGTGATATCCTTGACGTATTGCAGGATATGGTAGCCGTAATGGGTGGCTACCGCTTCCGCTGTATAGTCGCCGGGTTTGGCCAGCTTCGTGGCTGCAGATTTGATATCGGCCAGGTAAAATTCCTCGGTGGAGGATTCGGTCTTGGCCGATACGTCTGTTTTTTCCGCGATGGCATAACCCATTTCCGGCATGTACGTGTCTTTGTTGTACTTGGTGATCAGTTCATCAAACGTCTTTCCTGCTTTGAGGGCAGCGTATACTTCATCCACGGTCGGTTTGATCTTGGCCAGCGCCTGCTGCGATACCGTCCCGAGTGTGGGGTCTTCTTTCTGCGACAGCTCGTCCAGTTTTGTCCTGTCCTCCGTAGAAACCGGTATGAATATCTGCTTGACCAGCCTGTAACCGGGTAGGTTGTATACGACCAGTTCCCCGCTGGTATAGGCGGATTCAAAGTCTGAAGGGGTCGCATCATAGCTGGACTTTTGCGTGGACAAAGTCCTGTCGTAGTACTCCTTCACCTGCTGCTCGGTGATGTCCTTGTCCTGCACGGTGTTGCGCATCGCGTCGCTGATCTTTTCGAGCAGGATGCTTTCCTCCGCGCTTTTTTTGATTTGCTCCCGGGAGGTATGGTTCTCAGCGTAACTCTGGTCCAGCCGGGCATTGATCTGTTCGTCGGTGGGATTTGTGATGCCTTCTTCTTTCAGTTGGTCTGCGGTGGTAGATTTGGCCGTGTCCAGTACCTGCTTGTATTGATCGTCGGCCTGCTTCTGCTCGTCCGCCGTCAGCCCTGTGATACCGTAGTCCTTCCCGTGGCTCAGGATCAGTTTGTTTTTGATCAGGTCCTCTGCATAGCCTTCGCGGATCTTTTTCAACGCGGTTTTATAGTCTGCGTCGGTTTTTTTGAGTCCCTGGTAGGTAGCATAGTAATCGGCGATATCTATGATCTCGCCTTTGGTGAGTTCCAGCCCGTTGATGCGTGCGACCACCTGTGCCCTGTCACGCTCCGGATTCACCGTAAACACGCCGCACCCTGAAAACAGTAATGCAGCCAGCATCAGGGACAATGCGGCGCAAATGACTTTTGCTTTTTTCATTCTTTGATTTCCTCCTGTGAAAGGTTCACGCATATTATACATATTATTGTCATCTCATGCAAACGGATAATTCTCGGATAAACAGATACAGCTTTTCCATTGTTTCCTTCACACTCCCGCATCGCAGCCTGATGCGTATGGAAGGCGGTGTGGATGCGGCCAGCCTTGCGTCCAGTTTCGTTTTCTGCATCACATCCAGCAGCGTCGCGACATCCGGTTTTGCGTCGGCGGAATACTGCAGCACGGTCTCCCCGCCGTGCGGGCCGATGGCCGCGATGCCGGATCTTGCCGCTGCGGCGCGCAGCAGCGCCACATCCATCAGGTTTGCCACGGGTTCGGGCGGCAGGCCGAAACGGTCGATGAGTTCGTCCTCCGTGTCCTTGCGTTCCTTCTCGTTTCGTATCCCTGCGATTTTCTTGTAGATTTCGATGCGCTGTTCTTCGCTTTCGATATAATTCGGCGGAAGGTGCGCTTCCACGGGCAGCGTGAAGGCTACGTCGTTGCTGTCCTCCTCTACTTTTTCACCTTTGATGGTTTTCACCGCATCCCGCATCAGCCTGCAGTACATCTCGTATCCCACGCTCTGCATATGGCCGTGCTGCTGCGAGCCCAGCAGGTTTCCCGCGCCGCGGATCTGCAGGTCCCGCATGGCGATTTTAAATCCCGCGCCGAACTCCGTGAATTCGCGTATCGCGACCAGCCGCTTTTCCGCCGTCTCCGTCAGCGCCTTGTCCTTGTGAAAGGTGAAATAGGCGTAGGCGACCCTGCCGCTGCGCCCCACCCTGCCCCGTATCTGGTACAGCTGTGCAAGTCCGAGCTTGTCCGCGTCGTAAATGATGAGGGTATTCGCGTTTGCGATGTCCAGGCCGGATTCGATGATGGTGGAGCATAAGAGCACATCGTACTTCCCGGAATAGAAATCCAGCATGATGTTTTCCAGCTGCGTTTCGTCCATCTGGCCGTGCGCCATGCCGACGGCCGCTTCGGGTACCAGCGTTTTCAGGTATTCGGCGAACCGGTCCATGGATGCCACCCGGTTGTAGACGAAATAGACCTGCCCGCCCCGCGCCATTTCCTTCAGGATCGCTTCACGGGCCAGCGCGTCGGAATACTCCATCACATAGGTTTGCACGGGGTAGCGGTCCTCCGGCGGCGTCTCGATGATGCTCATGTCCCGTATGCCGATGAGGGACATCTCCATGGTCCGCGGGATGGGCGTTGCAGTCAACGTCAATACATCCACTGTTTGTTTCAGTGTTTTGATCTTCTCTTTATGCTCCACGCCGAAGCGCTGCTCTTCATCTATGATCAGTAGGCCCAGGTCCTTGAATTTCACACCCTTCCCAAAAAGGGCATGGGTGCCGATGAGGATGTCGATATTGCCTTCCCGGAGCGCTTTCAGGATCTTTTTCTGTTCCGTGGGCGAGCGGAATCTGGAGAGCATCTCGATATTAACGGGGAACCCCGAGAACCGTTCGGTGAACGTATTGTAGTGCTGCTGCGCCAGCAGGGTGGTGGGGACCAGTACGGCCACCTGCTTGGAGTCGGATACGGCCTTGAACGCCGCACGCTGCGCCACCTCGGTCTTGCCGTAGCCCACGTCCCCGCAGAGCAGCCGGTCCATGATACGGCCGCTTTCCATGTCCTTTTTGATCTCGGAAATGCTCTGGAGCTGGTCGGCCGTTTCTTCGTATGGGAAATTGTCCTCAAACTGTTTCTGCCACGGCGTATCGGGGGTATAGGCGTGTCCGGGTTTCTGTTCCCGCGCCGCGTACAGGGTGATGAGGTCCTGCGCCATGTCCCGGATGGACTCGGCCACCTTCCGCTTGGTCTTTTCCCATTCCCCGCCCCCCAGGCGGGACATGCGCGGTGAGGTGTCGTCGCTGCCGATGTATTTCTGGATCCGTCCGATCTGGTCTATGGGGATATACAGCTTGTCCCCGCCCGCGTACTGCAGCTGGACGAAGTCGCGGGGTTTCCCGTCGATCTTCATCGTATGTAATCCGTTGTAGATGCCGATCCCGTGGTGTTCGTGTACGATATGGTCGCCTTTTTTCAGCTCGGCGAACGTGTCGAATGTGCGCCCCTGGACGGCTTTCTTGGCTTTCTTTTGCCTGATCGTGCCGAATATCTCTTTTTCGGTCAGCAGCAGCAGCCGGATATCCGAATACTCCGCGCCCTGCCGCCAGTCTCCGGCCACAATGACTGCTTCCCCGGCCGCAGGCGATCGGTCGATCCCGCTAAGGTTAACGGTTTCCGCACCGTTGTCCTGCAGCAGCTGCTGGAGCTGGGATGCCCTTTTGTCATCCGGCGATGCCAGGATGATCCGCCACTGCTTCTGTTTGTAGAAGGCCAGTTCCTGGGCCAGCGCCTCCATCTTTCCGTAATATTGCGCCGGCACGCGCGCCTCGAACTGCACGCCCGCTGCCGGGCGGAACATCGCATAGGGCCGCGCCAGCACCGAAAACAGCAGCGTCTGGTATTTGGAGGCTTCGGAGAAAAGCATATCGATGGAAACATATTGCCTGCATTGTTCGCTCGCGATCTCACCGTTTTCCAGCATCTGCGTGCAGTGCCGTGCAAAAAGCTCGTCTTCCAGGTCGCCGGATTCCTTCAGCCGCAGGGGTTCATCCAGGCAGATCAGGGTATCGTTCGGCAGGTAGGATAAAAAGCTCCCGTGTTTTTCATATAGGATGGATATCATGCCTTCCGCGCCCTCGAATGTGCCGCCCTCCAGCAGTTTGTATGCGCATTCTTCCAGGCGGTTCCCGGCTTTGCCGCCCGCAGTCCTGGACAGATGCAGCAGTCTGTCCGCTGCGTGGCTGGATGAAAGCTCGTCCAGCGGCGCCTCGGTGGCGGGCAGGACTGTGATCTTTTCCACGGTGCTTCCCGAACGCTGGGTGAGGATGTCCAGTTCGCGGATGAATTCCACCTCGTCCGAGAAAAGCTCCATCCGGTATGCCGTTTCGGATTGCACGGGAAATAGATCCATGATCCCCCCGCGGATGGAGAATTGCCCTTTGCCTTCCGCCATCCCCACGCGCTCATATCCCATCCGCACCAGTGCCGGGGCGATGATATCATAATCCAGGGATGCGCCCTCTTCGATGGTGACGACGGATGCCAGGTAATTTTCGCTGGGCGGCATCAGCGCGCGCACCGCCTGCTGGGAGCATACGATGAACCTGGGCCGGTCAAACAAGATTTTGCCGATGGCGGAGATGCGCAGGGAGGCCGCCTCCAGGCTGTGGGCGATGCTCTGGCGCAGTTCCACATCCCTCCCCGGCAGGAATATGACGCTGCCCGCAGCCGCCTCCAGGTCTCCCGCCAGCCTGCGCGCTTCAAAGTCGCTCTCCAGGATGAAGCACATCGTCCTGCCGCACGCCTCCTGGAGGGCGGTAACGATGGGGATCTTCGTATTTTCGGGCAGGCCAAAGACCGGGAAAGGCGATTGCCTGCCCCGTATGGATTCTGCCAGCGCCTTGAAATGGGCGCTTTGTGTGATCAGCCTTGATACGGCATCCTGTCCGATCCTCTATTGCACCTCGCTGCCTTTGGTATCTTTATCGTTTGAACCGTTGTACTGTTTCTGCGCCTCTTCCGGTCCCAGTTTGATGATGGTCTCCACCGCCTGCGCTGCCTTCTGCAGGCTCTCCTGCATCGCCCCGGTTTCCTCCTTGCTGAAAACGGAGAGCACGAAATCCGCCAGGTCCCATTCGGGCGGCGGCTTGTCGATGCCTACCCGCACCCGCGTGAAATCCTCGCTCTGCAGTTGGTAGATCACCGATTTCATCCCGTTGTGCGATCCCGCGCTGCCGCATTTGCGGATGCGCAGCCTGCCCAGGGGCAGGTCCACATCGTCATAGACCACCACCAGGTTGCAAAGGGGCAGCTTGTAGAATTTCACGATGTTCAGCACGGCTTCCCCGCTGCGGTTCATGAAAAGCTGGGGTTTGAGCAATATCACCTTTTCCCCCGCAAAGCTTCCTTCCCCGTATAACGAATCGAATCCGACCTTTTTGATAGGGATCCCCCATGCGGCGGAAAGCAGGTCCAGCACTTTGAATCCCGCGTTGTGGCGTGTGTTCTCGTAGTTTTTCCCTGGGTTCCCCAGTCCTGCGATGATATACATTTTCCGCTCCTGCTTGTTGATATCTTATAAATCAGTCGATTGCCGATAACTTTGGTTCAATGCGCCCGGGCGTATAGGCCGTATAGAATCGGCGCTGCGGAGCGCCCCGTACCAGTATATTATTTGCCCGATTTTTTAGCTTCCCGCATCGCCTTGATCTTCTGCGCCCAGCCTTCCTTGTTCACCTGCCGCTCACGCGCGATCGCCAGGGCCTCCCCGGGCACATCATTCGTAATGGTCGAACCGGCGGCCACATACGCGTCCTTCCCCACGGTAACGGGGGCCACCAGGTTGGCGTTGCAGCCGATGAATGCACCGTCCTCCACCTGCGTGCGGTGTTTGTAGACGCCGTCGTAATTGACGAAGATGCTCCCGCAGCCGATGTTGCACCCCTTGCCGATGGAGCCGTCCCCGATATAGGAGAGATGAGGCACCTTGCTGCCTTCCCCCACCGTGGAATTTTTGATCTCCACAAAATCGCCGATCCTGCACCCCGCGCTGATATTGCTGTTCGGCCGGAGGTAGGCATACGGCCCGATGGTGGTATTGTCCCCCACCCTGCTCTCCAGGATCACAGAGTTCTGGATCTTTACGCCGTTGCCGATGGCGGAGTCGCAGATGCGGCTCCCCGGGTACAGGATGCAGTCCTCGCCGATCTTAGAATCCCCCTCCAGCACCACGCCCGGATAGATGGTGGTGTCCCGGCCGATCTCCACGTCGAAATCGATATAGGTGTTTTCCGGGTCTGTCAGCGTGACGCCCGCCTGCATATGGGCGGTGTTGATCCTGTGCGCCATGATGCGCTGCGCATCGGCCAGCTGCACACGGTCGTTGATCCCCATGCATTCGGCCGCGTCCGAAATGACCGCAGCCACCTTTTCGCCTGCCTTGGTGAGCATCTCGATGCAGTCCGTCAGGTAGTATTCACCCTGCGCGTTGTCGTTTTTCAGTTTTTCGATGCACTCCAGGAGTTTTTGGGTCTTGAAGCAGTAAACCGAACTGTTGACCTGCTTGATGCGTTTCTGTTCGTCTGTGCAGTCCCTGTCCTCGATGATCTTTTGGACGCATCCGTCCCGTATCACGGCCCTGCCGTATCCGGCAGGATCCTCCATCGTAGCGGCCAGTACCGCGGCGGCCGTGTTTCTTACTGCGTTCAGCAGCTTTTCCACGGTGCCGGCGGTGATGAACGGCATGTCGCCGGCCAGGATGACCGTATGCTCAGGTCCTTTCTCCAGGTGCTCCCTGGCCATCATCACGGCATGTCCGGTGCCCAGCTGCTCCGCCTGCATGACGAAAACAGCCCTGTCTCCGATGGCTTCTCGGATCTCCTCATGCCCTTTTCCCACGATGATGACCGGTTTTGTTCCGCACGCCTCGTTTGCCGCTGCCATTACGTATTCCAAAATAGGCCTTCCGCACAGCCTGAAAAGCGGCTTGGGATGTTTGGACCTCATCCTTTTTCCTTCCCCCGCCGCCATGATTACAGCCATTGCATTGCCCATGAATATATCCTCCCTTGTGCTCGTAAGCAAGCGGACCGCAGTCCGTCTGCACACCATGTATTTTATTTCACATCCCAAAGAAGTGTCAATGTATATCCAAAAAGCGCTCCTGAACTCCCGGATAGCTGTTGGATCGTCGTTTGGCCATGGGCCGTTTAACACGAAAAACAGGAAAGCGCGATGCCTCCCTGTTTTCATAATAATGAATGATTCCGGCCAGAATTTGTTGGACCCGTCTTTCAGGATTCCTGTTCGCGCAGTTCGTCGAACCGTTCAAGGATGGCGCTCTGGATCCTTTCCCGCATGACTGAGTTGATGGAATGGGCGATATCCTTGAATTCCCCGTTTGGCGTTTTGCGGCTTGGCATGGCGATAAAACATCCGCTGTGCCCCTGGATAATCTTGATGTCATGCACCACAAATTCATCGTCAAATGTCACGGAGGCTACCGCCTTCATTTTTCCATGCGTCACTACCCTCCGGATGCGAACGTCCGTGATATTGATAAAAAGTCACCGTCCTCATGAGATGTTATAGTTTTTAAATATTATATTCGCTGTTTCTGTCGTTTTACCTTTTTTTATACATATATAACATACAATTTTGTATTAATTGTTTCTTTTTTTACATAATGATTGCGGATATAATGCTAGTGTAAAAAGATATTGATAAAGAGGGTTTTTTAAGCGTATAATGATTTGAAACTTTGTCGTCGCTCCGCCCCGGAGCGATTCCCATGAGGTGAAATAAATGGCTCAGCCACACATCAGAGATTTCGTTGGTAAAAGGGTACACATCATTGGCATTTGCGGTGCAAGCCTTTGCGGCCTGGCCGAGATGCTTCGGGAAAAAGGATACACTGTCACCGGCTCGGATAAGGGAACCAATATTTTTACCCCCTACCTGGAGAAAATGGGTATCGACTTTGTCATCGGCCACGATGTAAAAAATGTGGTGGGTGCAGACATTGTCGTTTACTCGGGCGCGGTCCCGGCCACCAACCCTGAACTGGTCTATGCACAGGAGCAAGGCATCCCCACCATGGAGCGTGCCACGCTGCTGGGCCAGCTCATGGCGGCATACCCGGTTTCCGTGGGCGTTTCAGGCTGCCATGGCAAAACGACCATCACGTCCATGATCGGCAAGATCCTGGTGGATGCGGATGTGGATGCCACCATCCACGTCGGCGGCGTGCTGGATTTCCTGGGGGGCGGGGGTACGAGGATCGGCAGGGGCGATGTATTCGTCACCGAAGCCTGTGAATACCTCGACAGCTTTCTCCATTTCACCCCGACCGTCGCTGTGGTCAACAATATCGATGATGACCATCTGGATTATTTCAAAGGCGGCATCGAACAGATATACCGTTCTTTTGTGAATTATGCCAATCTCGTGCCCGATGACGGGATGCTTTTTTTGTGCGGGGACGAGGTGCTTGTCCGCCGTCTGGCGGATGAAGTGAAAAAGCCGCAGACGTTTTACGGTCTATCAAAGGAGTGCGACTATTCCGCCGGGGATGTCACGTATGACGATCTGGGGTGCGCCTCCTTCACCGCCCTGTATCGCGGCAAACCGCTCGGCAGGATATCGCTGAATATCCCGGGGGATTACAATATCGTAAACGCACTCGCTGCCATCGGTGTCACGCGCAGGATCGGTGTTCCCATGGAGGCCATAGCCGATTCCCTTTCCACCTATCACAGCGCCGAAAGGCGTTTCCAGTTGCACGGCGTCGTGGACGGCGTGAAGGTATACCACGACTTTGCCCACCATCCCAGCGCGGTGAAGGCCTGCCTCACGGCCGCCAAAAGGTTCAAGTACAATAAGCTCTGGGTGGTCTTCCAGTGTAATTCCTTTTCCCGCGCCAAAAAACTATTTGATAAGTTCGTTGAGTCCTTCGACCAGGCCGATGAGATCATCATCGCCGAGATCTTTCCCGGCCGCGAGGTGGATACGGGCATCATCCACGGCAGCGACATGTCCCGGGCCATCGCGGCGCGCGGCAAGGTCGCATCCTACATCGCCACATTCGAGGAGATCCGGGACTATTTGAAGCCCCGCTGGAAAGAGGGCGACATGGTCCTCATGGTCGGCTCGGGCAACATCAACCAGCATGTATGGAAGATATTGAAGTAACCGGCACAGCCATAAGCCCGCTTGACAGCGGGCTTTTTCTTTTGTCCAGGAGTTCATGCGTTTGGCTGTTTGGATCAGGTTGGATGAGCAGAATGCTTGTTTCATCTCCGATGGCAACAAAAAATCCACCGTTTGGGGTGGATCATTGCTGTCATATGGATTGATCGTAACTGTCCTTATTTCTCGTCGTCGTCATCCTGGTCCTGGATATCGTCGATCATCATCTGCACCGGCACGCTCTGGAAGAGCGGGCTCACGGCCTCCCGGTTGTGGATGCGCAGCACCGCCTCGCCGAAGAGCGGCGCCACGGATACCAGCTTGATCTTGCTGCATTTGCTTACGTACTGGTTGTCCACCGAATCGGTGCTGATCACCATCTCGATGGGGCTTTCCTCGATGGCCTTCACGCCTTTTTCGCGCAGCAGCAGGTGCGAGAGGCACGCATAGATCTTCTTTGCGCCCATTTCCTTCAGGGCGCGGGCCATGTCCACGATCGTCCCGCCCGATATGGTGAAGTCGTCCACGATCAGGCAGTTCTTGCCCTTCACGTTTCCGATGATGTCCAGCACACGCGCGTTTTCGTTGTGGTCTTCGCGCACCTTGTCGCCGATGGCCACGGGCAGCCCCAGGTATTTGGCGTAGCTGCGGGCGCGCTTTGCGTAGCCTGCGTCGGGGGATACGATGGTGAGGTTGTCGATGATGCCGAGTTCTTTGATGTGTTCGCAGAGGATGGGAAAGGAGAGCAGATGGTCGACAGGCTTTTTGAAAAATCCCTGTACCTGCGGGCTGTGCAGGTCCATGGTCACCACCCTGTCGGCGCCAGCCACCTCGATGCAGTCCGCGCACACCCGCGCTCGTATCGAAACGCGGGGTTCGTCCTTTTTATCGCCTTTGCCATATCCGAAATAAGGGATGATCGCGGTTACGGAGTTGCAGCTTGCCCTTTTGAAGGCGTCCATCCAGAAGAGAATTTCCACGAGTTCGTTGTTGGGGTTCATCCCGATGGGCTGTAGCAGGTACACATCCTTGTCTCTTACGGTCTCCATGATCCGGATGAAGATGTTGCCGTCCGAGAAGCATATCACTTCAGACTTGCCGAGTTCAGCGCCGATATACTTGCACATCTTCTTTGCAAAATTATATCCGCTGCTCCCGGCAAATATTTTGATATCCCCGTGAAGTGATATCATGTTGACCAGTCCTCCCCAAGTTATGCACGTCATTTATAAGGCATATAAATTCTAACACCATATACCCTCTCGCGCAACCCGAAATAACGATACTTCTTAAATTGAATTTAAAAGCGCTTCGATGGTCTCTTCCAATTCTTTGCAATCATTCCAGCCGTATCCAAGCGGTATCGTGTTCCGGGCGCTGTCGTGGTAGTCCGTTCCGCAGGTCGCATGGAGCCCGTACTTTTTTGCCAGCCGCAGGTACAGGTCCCTTTCGCCGGGGGAATGCTCGGGGTAAAACGCCTCGATACCCCACAATCCTTCGCCTTTCAGGGCCTGCAGCAGCTGTTCGAGTTCATAATCCTTCAGTTCCAGGTATTTCGGGTGCGCCAGCACCGCATAGCCGCCCTCCTGGCTTATCAGCTCGATGGCCCTGTGCGCCGTGATCTTCCTTTTGTACACATAGGCGGGCTTCCCGATGGCCAGGTATTTGTCGAAGGCCTCGGCCACATCCTGCACATATCCTTTTTTAAGCAGTACGCGTGCGATGTGCGGCCGGCCTATCACGCTTCCGGCAGCCTCTGCTTCCACCTCTTCCATCGTGATCTCCATCCCCATGCGCCTCAGCATTTCCACGATCCGGGGGTTTCTTTCCCCCCTGGCAGCGTTCAGGTTGCCGAATACCTTTTGGATGGCGCCGCTGTGGCCGATGCAGTAGCCCAGGATGTGCATCTCCTTTTCCGATTCCACAGAGAATTCCACGCCCGGGATCACGCGGATACCGGCTTCCCTGGCGGCGGATATGCCCTCCTGCAGGCCCGCGATGGTGTCGTGGTCGGTGATGGCGATGCCGGCCAGTCCGGTCTCTTTTGCGAGCCGTACAGCCTCCCCGGGCTTCAATGCGCCGTCCGATGCGGTTGTATGCACATGCAGGTCGTATTTCTCCAAACTTTGCCCTTTCCATGGAATAGGGGCAGATACATGGTTCTGCCCCTACTTGAAATCATATGATTGTTTTTTGCATGCATTTAAGCATTGGTAAAAGCCCGTTCGAATTCATCCGCGTCGAGTTTTTCCTTGTCGATCAGCACTTCCACCAGTTTCTTTACCTTGTCGGCGTTGGTCCTGATGATATCCTTGGCCCTCTGGTAGGCCTCGTCGAGGATCCGTTTCACCTCGGCGTCGATCCTGGCTGCCACATCTTCGCTGTACTGGTGCTGCTGGCCGTAATCGCGCCCGATGAATATCTCGTGGTCCCCCGCCAGGTAGACCGGCCCGATCTTTTCGCTCATGCCGAATTCCACCACCATCCTGCGCGCGATCTCGGTCGCCCGTTTCAGGTCGCTCTGTGCGCCGGTGCTGATGTCGTTGAGCAGTATCTCCTCCGCTGCACGCCCGCCCAGGGACATTGCGATCTCGTCCAGCAGCTTCTGCCGCAGGATATGCCTGTCGTCGTCCTTTGGCAGGGTCAGCGTATAACCGGCTATGTTGTTGCCGCGCGGCACCACCGATACTTCGTGCACAGGGTCGCAGTTCGGCAGCAGTTTGGCCACCACCGCATGCCCCAGCTCATGGAAGGCCGTCAGCCGTTTGTCCTTTTCCGTGACCACCAGGCTGCGCTTTTCAGGTCCTGCCAGTACGCGGTTGATGGATTCCTCGATCTCCGTCGTGCCGATGCGGGTCTTGTTCCTGCGCGCTGTCAGGATGGCCGCTTCGTTCAGCACGTTTTCCAGGTCTGCGCCGGTAAAGCCGGGCGTTCTTTTGGCCACGGTCTGCAGGCTCACGCCGCTTTCCAGCGGTTTGCTCCTGGCGTGCACCTTCAGGATCTCTTCGCGGCCCTTCACGTCGGGTACGTTGACGGTGATCTGCCTGTCAAAGCGGCCCGGGCGCAGCAGCGCCGGGTCCAGGATGTCCGGCCTGTTGGTGGCCGCGAGGATGATGATCCCCTCGTTCACCGCGAAACCGTCCATTTCCACCAGCAGCTGGTTCAGGGTCTGTTCCCTTTCATCATGCCCGCCGCCCAGGCCCGCGCCCCTGTGGCGCCCGACCGCGTCGATTTCGTCCATGAACACGATGCAGGGTGAATTTTTTTTTGCCGTATCGAAAAGGTCGCGCACGCGGGATGCGCCCACACCTACGAACATTTCCACGAAGTCCGAGCCGCTGATGCTGAAGAAAGGCACGCCGGCCTCCCCCGCCACGGCCTTCGCCAGCAGGGTCTTGCCTGTACCGGGAGGCCCCACGAGCAGTATGCCTTTCGGGATGCGCGCGCCCAGTTCCAGGTATTTTTTCGGGCTTTTGAGGAAATCCACGATCTCCTGCAGTTCCTCTTTTTCCTCGTCCGCGCCCGCCACATCCTCAAAAGTCTTCTTGTTCTTGTCCGCCACGGACATCCGTGCGCGGCTCTTGCCGAAGGAGAATACCTGATTCCCGCTCTGCGCCTGCTTGGATGTCAGCCAAAAGATCATGATGATGATGGCGACGACCGGCAGCAGGAACGGCAGGTAGGTCAGGTACCATGGCGTCTCATTGGACGCATACGTGATGGTAAAGCCATACGGTTCGGGCGAAGGAACGGTCTGCCCGGCATTTATTTTAGCCGCCTTGATGCTGTCCATATCCTTGTAGAACTGCTCGTCCATGGGGATATTCGTCGTAAAGTCCCCCTTGCCCGGCAGGTCTTCTTTTTTATAGGTGGTTTTGCCTATCTTATTGAGACCCACGAGCGTCCCGTTCGATATGGAAACAGCGCTGACGTCATTGTCCCTCACTAAATTTTGAAAGTCGGTGTAGTTGATCTTAGTGATCTGTTGTCCGAGGTTCCCCGAGAAATACTGCCAGCCAAGGATGATCAGGATGACCACGATGACGAACAGGATGGGGCCTCTGATGGATTTCTTCAATACTATGTCCTCCTTGAAACATCATAAAAAGTATTATAACACCACCAATATTATATATCAACAAATGGCGGTTTCTAATCAGCTTTTAGCTCCCCTATAAAAGGAAGGTTGCGGAATTTTTCATTGTAGTCCAGCCCGTAGCCCACTACGAACCTGTCTGGGATCTGAAAACCGACATAATCGGCCTTGATATCGACTTTTCTGCGGCTTGGCTTGTCCAGCAGGCAGCAGATTTTGAGTGACGCCGGTTTGCGTGCGCCCAGCATCCGTTTCAGCGTGGTCAGCGTGAGGCCGGTATCCACGATATCCTCCACGATCAATACGTCGCGCCCGGCGATATCCGTTTCCGCGTCCTTGATTATCATGATGTTGCCCGATGTGGCCGTGCTGGCCCCATAGCTGGATACACGCATGAAATCCATGCGCACCGAAGGGACGATGCTCTTTGCGAGTTCACCGTAAAATACGACGGCTCCGTTCAGGATGCCGATCATGACGATGTCCTTGCCCGCATAATCAGCGGATATCTGGTTCCCCAGTTCCTTTATCCTGCTTTCGACCGTTTCCTGCGTGATAATGGGGTCCACCCTGTATTTTTCCATCTGCGTTCCGCCTTTCGTGATTTCTGTTCATATCTCAATTGAAGGTTATTCGGATGATCCGCTTTGTATCCCTGCCCACTTTCACCGTATCGCTGATCCCGTATCCCGCCGCCCACAGGATATCCTGCCCGTGTGCGATGACGGGGATGTCCTCCCGGTCCCATCTCGGTATCTTTTTTTGGGACAGGTACTTTTTCAGTTTCATTTGCCCGCATCCCAGCGGCCTGATCCGGTCTCCCTCCCGCCTTCCCCGTACGACGGCGTCTTTCGGGAAAAGGTCCGCGTCGAAGTATTCATAATGCTCCGGATGGCATTTCAGATCCTCCGGGAGCCCGGCAATGGGGCTGCATGTGAAAAGGCAGTGGAAATCCGTTGCCTCCGTCACCCCTTCAAGGTTCAATGGCGTCTCTCCCCGCGTTTCCGCTGCTGCCGGTTTCAGGATGGAGATCGTGTCAAATTCCCGCCGTGCGATCAGCCCGCTGTGGATGTCCGCGCAGGAACCCGGCTGGAGGTCCTTCAGGTCCAGTACTGCCTCCACCTGCGCGCTTGTCAGGTCTTTCAGTCCGCAGATGTCTTCAACGGCCCTGCGGATGACCCGCCGGGCGATAGCCCTGGGCGCGTTCGCCACGGGGTCGATACGGATGCGGAGGCCTTCGCCTTGCTTTGTGACTGCAGTATTATAAACCGGGCATGTGGCCTCGTCCAGCGTCCGCTCGTCGTCGGCCAGGATGAGCGCCATCCGTGAAAGCGTCCCGTACAGGTTGGCATTGAATTGCCCCATTACAGGCAGCAGCGTATGCCGTATCCGGTTGCGCGTATAGTCGAAGGTATCGTTGGATGAGTCGTTCACAAAGGGAATATGGTTCACATGAAGATATTCCACGATCTCCTCCCGGCTGGTAAATAGCAGCGGCCGGATGATGTACCCCTGCACCGGCCGGATGCCGCACAGGCCGTTGAGCCCGCTCCCCCGCATCAGGTTCCACAGGATGGTCTCGGCATTGTCCTGCATCTGGTGCCCCACGGCGATCCTGGATGCGTGCTGTTCCTCCAGGATGCGGTTGAAAAAGCTGTACCGCGCGCGCCTGCCCGCATCCTCCAGGGAGATATGCGCAAGATCGGCCATGGACGCGATATCCGCCTTCTCCATGAAAAAAGGAATGCCATGCCGCCCGCAGAATTCTTTCACGAACGTGGCCTCTTCCGGGGATTCCGGCCGCAGCCCGTGGTCCAGGTGCGCCGCGATGACCATATGGCCGATTTCCTTCTGCAGCATCATCAGGGCATGCAGCAGCGCCATGGAGTCGGGCCCGCCCGATACGCCGCAGATAGCCTTGTCCCCCGGTTGGAGCATATGATGCTTTAGGACCGCCTGGCGGATAGCGCTGAGCACTGTGCACACCTCTCTTGATTTTACTATTTTAACGTGCCTTTCATATATTTACAACAAAAGCGGCTATAATTTCAGCCGCATTGCCATTTTATCAACGGTTTGTCTTGATCCGCGTCAATAGAACCGGGTTCTTCTGTTGTTTATCTTATATGTACCGTTTCCTAAGCCTCCTCCATTTGTATGTAGATTATTGCCGTAACTTTCAGCCCTCAACTATGTTATCACGCCGCAGGCATCCTGTTATTCAAATAATTCGAATCTTAATATCTTTATTTCCCCCGCAGGGCTGACAGCAACTCTCTACTCTCACTTTCGGTTCTCAACTATTAAATCATGCCGGAGGCATACCCTCATTATTAATTATTAACTGTTAATTATTAATTTACAGTGTGGTGCAGCCGCGCCAGGATCACCGTCATGTCGTCCGTCTCCTTGCCCGGCATGGCCAGGGCCTGCGTCAGCAGCTTCTGTGCCTTCTCCCGCGCGTTTTTGCCCCCCTCCAGGGTCTTTGCCAGCCATTCGCAGGTGTTTTCCTGTGGCATGCGGTCATATACGCCGTCCGAGAGCATCAATATGCTGTCCCCCGCGTGCAGGGCCTTCTCGATATCCATCGTCTGGACACGGTCCACGATGCCCAGCGGCAGCGTTTCGGATGTCGCGACCTCCACCTTGTCCTTTTGGAGGATAAAGGAGGGCGCCGCGCCGATCTTGGTGAACCGGCAGGTGCTGTCCACCAGGTCCACCGTGCAGAGGTCCACGGTGGAATAAACCTCGTCCTTCCCGCGGAACATCAGCAGCTGGTTGATGGCCTTGAATGCCGTTTCCATGTCAAATCCCGCCTTGCAGAAGCTTTCGATGAGGGATACCGTCGCCTCGCTGGCTTCCTTGGCCCTCTGCCCGTTCCCCATGCCGTCCCCCAGGCAGACCAGGTATTTCCCCTCCCCGAACGATGCCGCGCGGTAGCTGTCCCCGCATACCTTGCCGCTCTCCGCCGGCCGCGTCGCCACGCCCACTTCGATCTCCAGCGCCCGCGCCTCTTCAAATGCCAGCGTGCACTTCTTTGTTTTGGCCGGCGCGCTGCAGGCAGTTGATATGAGTTTCATCCGTTTGCCTGTGGAAAGGGATACCGCCCGTTCCATCGCGTCGCGGCAAACGCCCTTGCCCCCGCACGGTTTTGCCACCAGGTGCGCCTCCAGCTTCCCCGATGCGTTCTGCATCACGAAGGCCTCGCGCAGTTTGATCCCCTGCTGCTCCAGGCTCTCCCGCAGGTCCTTCTCCATTTCGTCTTTCAGTTTTATCTCCGTGTCAAATTTTCTGGAGAGGTCCACCAGCACGCCCGATACGCCGTACAGCTGCTGCCCCACCAGCTGCCTGCATTCCTCCAGCCGGCTCCTCTCCTTCCCTTCCATCATGTATGCGGACAGGGACGCGTTGAAAGCCGCGGAGAGGGCGCGCTTGCTGATGCATTCGCTCAGGAATTCGGGGCAGTCGCTTTCAAAGATGATCCCCCGGTTTTCATACCGCTCCATCAGCCGTTCCGCCGCTTCTTTCCCGGTCTCCGCGTCGATGTTCCAGCACTTCCCGACGAGGGGGCATTTCATGCACTGCCTGTGCGCGGTATCCTCCAATATGCTCAGCCGGTCTTCTTCCGTGCTTTCCGACGGGTTTTTGGTGCCGAAGGCATAGGCCATCTGGCGGAATATCATCGATACCTGCGAGATCTTGGTCGAAACGGTGTCCTTCAGCCTGTTCATGAAATGGCGCTGTTCAAACGCCCTGCGCATCGCCCCGTCCATCATCCCCCCCAGCGCAGTCAGCCATTTCCGGGGGAAGAAAAGGAACAGGAGGGACGCCATCGCCACATCCAGGTGCGGGATCACCGGCGCGGCAAATCCTTTCATGTGCATGGAAAGCAGGAAATTGGTCAGTTCAAATCCGATGAGGATGCCGATTTTTTTGAGCGGGCGGAATACCCCCGCCATCAGGGACGCCACCGCCATCGCCCCGATGAAGAGCGCCTCCCTGCTCCCTGTCAGGGTGAGTGCAAAACCCATCGTGGCCCCCGCCGCCGCGCCCAGCCCCGCCCCGCAGATGGAGGCAAAGCACATGCACAGCAGGATGGCGAAGATATTGCTCAGGTTGAATTGCCAGATCGTCACCTCGCCCGTGCCCAGCGCCATCACGCAGAGCGCCAGCGCCATGCACAGCATCTGTTCTTCCGAGAGGATCGTATTGTTCCTGTACCGCTGCAGGTAATTCAGCGCCGTGGAAAATACCAGGAACATCACGCCGCAGAGGATCAGTTCCAGCCCGCCCATTACCGTTTCATAGATGTTGGCCTGCCGGAAAAAGAGCATGGGTGCGATGGTGCACAGGCACAGGATGAAGAGCATGAACCACTTTTTCAGGCGCCGCTTTGCGCGGGAAAATAAAAAAGCCACCAGCGTCACCAGCCCCGCGCTGGCCATGGCGGCAAACGGTGCAGCAGGTAATAAAGTGATTATTCCAACCAGGCATCCCGCCAGCGCGAAAAAAGGGCTGATGCCCGTGAACCACGCTGCGGCCACGAATGCTGTGCCAAAAGGCGCCAGCTCCCCCAGTAGGAATACGCGCGCCAATAAAAAAGCGCTGACGAAGATGCCCACGTCGCGCATCGAGATCACCCGTGCCACCCTGGCCCATATCTTCCTGAGGTGTCTGGTCTTCTGGATGGGTTTTGCCTGGATCATGCTCGCTTCCACCTTTTTCGAAAATGGGGCTGGTGAAAGCTATTATATCTTTTAGTTGGACAGGCCCCTTGTCGCTCTGTGGCTATTTCCCGGCCGATTAAATGACAAATTCCCTTGCGCTTTGGTGCCTTGCTCCGCCATACGCCAAACCCCGCCCTGTTATTTGGCGGACGGGGTGCTTTCCGTGTTTGTATTTGTAAAAGGGTTTCGGATGTACAGGGTTTCATTCGTCAGGAGTGGTGGATAATGGTATACAGAATATGTTATTATTGATAGTATGCAGGAATATATTTTCGACAAGTGAGGTCATCTCATGGAGCGTATGGTGTTTGGTGAATGGGTCCTGGATGTCGATATGGAAGCAACAAAAGCATACTACGAGAACCTTCAAGTTCCCGCTGTCGAAACGCAGGCCTACCGGAATTTCAAGGCATACTGTGTTCAAATGACTCCCGAAGAAAAAGAATTCTTTACTTCCTTGGGCATTGTCCCTGAATGTTGCGAAGTATTCAGTATGCGTATGGATAAGGCATGTAACTATTATTATGGTGGGACATATAGCATTGTCGGTAAATACATCCATAAGCCGCAAGTTGTATTACAGGCTGTAGAGGAATCTGATGAAGTACCTGATAATAGTCTCAACATTGGTAAGTTTAATTTTGACTTCTTAGACCCGGATATACCGATCTGGCCTATTCCCAGTGATTCGCCTTTTATTTTTATCATGTTTAATATCGAGCACGTCCCTTGGATGCTGGATGAAAAATGCGAAGAAGTGTACATAGAGCCCCCCCAATGGTGGCAACTTATAAAAAAGTATAAGTTCCATAAACAGACAAAAGAATTTGAAAAGAATAGTGCCATAGCCTATAAGCAGGAACTGCAGGATCAGTTCCTACAGGTATTTGAAGCAAAAAGTATACAGTATCGGAAATTGTCCGATAAAGAAATTTCAGATTTTGTTAGCCGCTGGTTTGAAAGTTTCATCCCTGAGGATAAAAGAGCCAAGGCAAGGCAAATCTGCTTTCCGAACCGTAAGTGGGGAAATTATCTATGGCATGCTTTCAGTTATGAATTGGTACCTTGTGAAGAAGCTGATTCAGCAAGGGAAAAGTATGATCATCTTGAGCGTAACAAATGTTATTTGTATATTGACAATGAGGGCGTTGGATTTGAAATAGAGAACGGTTCCGCTTTTTCCGCACTGGATGCTGACGGTTTTCCTGATTTACTGATCACAGGACAGGATTTCAATTGGACATATGTACACACGCATGAGGAATATTGCGGCCCATATTTTAAGACTCGGGAATAATTTTTCTAAACATACAATGCATAAGAAAAGGGCGTCTCCGCCCTTTTCTTATGCATTTGTTTTTTAATGTCAATTGCCTATTGGTTCAGCGCGCTGCCCTTTTCCAGCTTCTTGATCTGGGCCTCGCCCTCTTCCGCCATCTGCCGGAATGTCTCGATCGTCTGCTTCATCACCGGCAGCGCCTGCTGCTTGTATGTGCTGATCTCTTCGATGGCCGCGATGAGGTTGGCGTAGGATTCTTTTAAGGTTTCAATTGAAACGCCGGTCTGCATGGACTGGGTGTGGATCTCCGTGCCCTGCTCCTTCAGCATCCGGGAGGTTCCCGCGATGAGGTTGTTGGTCGTCTCGTTCAGCGCCTGTATCTTATTGAGCACCACGCGCTGGTTGTACAGTGCGCTGGCCACCATCACGGCGGTCCGCAGTGCGGATATGGTCACCGTCTTTGCACGGTCCACCCCGCGGATGAGCTCCTTGTTGTTGCGTTTGACGACTTCCATCGCCACCACGCCCTGCTGGTTCACCACGATCATTTGCTGCATGTCCATGACCTTCTGCCGCAGCGGGAAAAGGATCTCTTCTTCGGCGAATTTGACCTTCTCGGGATCGCTCCCATCGGCCTTCGCCTTCTCGATGCGGGCGCTGAGGGCCTGGTCCATCGCCAGCCCGAGCTGGATATCCTGCTGGAGCTTCTTCGTGAGTTCCCGCATGTTCCCTTCTTCCAGATCCAGTGTTGTATTGTCGTTGTTCAATATGGTCCTGCCCTTGTCCAGGGATGCGATGATGCTTGCGATGACGGTATCCGCCTTTTCATATTTCATGAAGTAGTTGCGGATGGGGTTGAAGATCTTGCCCAGTACGCCGGACTTTGCAAAATCAACAAGGCTCGGATCCAGGTCCTTGATGGTGCGGTGCAGGTCGATCAGGCTCTTGGATACCTGGCCGCCGTCCCCGCCCGCCTTGGACAGGTTCCCCACGGTCACGGCCATCAGGGAGTTGCGTTGGGAGGATTTCTGCATGACTTCGTTGCCAAAGGTCTCGATGCCTTTGATCATGGACATCTTCTCGGCTGTTTTGTCGGTGTCCACCTTCATCAGGGCATCCACGTTCTTCTCGGCCTGCTCATTGATCTTTTTCTGCTCTTCGCTCGTGCTTTTCGTCAGGGCCACGACTTCCTTTTTGACCTCTTCCGGGTTTGCCACTTCCATGCTGAATTCCATCGTTCTTTCCTCCATTATGTTCCTACATTTCGGCGTTGAACAAACTCATGATTTTGTAGACCACGTCCTCGGTGTCCGCGTTGATGCTTGCAGCCTCGTTGATCGAAGATATCGTCTGGAGCGCTTCCAGGTCCGCGTTGTAGCCGATGGTGCAGATGGGCACCTTCAGTCCGCCGATCATGTCCTGGCACTGGTTCAGCGTAAAACCGGCATTGGAGTTCCCGTCGGTCAGCACGAAGAGCATCAGCTTGGCGTCGGGGTGGTCGGCCTTGGCGTCCTGCAGCATTTTCTCGGCCACCACGATGGCGCTGTACATCGCCGTGGAGCCGCCTGCGCTCATGCTTTTCACCGCACCGGTGAAAAGGGACCGCTGGTTGATGTCAAATTTCCCGATGGGCAGGGCGATATTCACATCGTTGTTGAAGGTGACCAGTCCGACGGACGCGTCCTTGCTGATATAGTTGGAGCCGTTCAGCAGGGATTTTTTCAGGTTGTTCAGGGGCTCGCCGTCCATGCTGCCCGATGTGTCGGCCACGAATACCGCGATGATCTCCTTATTGCTGTTTTTCTTGTCCTTCCACAGTTTCTGGGCCTGTGCCAGCTTGGAGGCGTCCATATGCGCCACCTCCGCTGAAGGCGCATAGTCGTTATTTTTATTGAAGCCGTCTTCCGTCGCCTTCCGCTGGGCCTCCGGTGTCTTGCAGAAAGCGATGAACTGCTGCAGGATCTGCTTCTTCTCGTCCGTCAGGCTGCCTATCGCGTAGACAGGGCTGTCATGGCGTACGCCGAATGGCGTGAACGCGTAATTCGATATCAGGTCGGGGGAGTTGGCCAGCTGCTGGGCTTCGAATACGAAACCGTCCAGCACGCCCGATGCCGCCGAGTCTTTCATTTGTAATGTCGTGTATGCTACAAAGGGCACGTTGGCCTGGAATTTTACGAATTCCCCGGTGGCCGCTTCGCTCAGCGGATTTGTATTGTCATAGGTGTACAGCATGGACATCAGGAAGTTTGCGCCGGTGGAGCTCGCAAAGGGATTGGTGTAGCCCATCGCGATCTCGCCCGCCGTCGTTGCGTCCGTCACGCTCTTCACGTTTACGGCGCCGTATTTCTTGGTGATGGCGTCCTGCGCGGGTTTTGAGAGCATGATTCCGGCCACGTTGCCCGTCAGCCGTTTTTCCATCAGCGTCACGTCGATGCCCTTGGCTTTCATCAGCCCTCCCCACAGCTCGTTGGAGGGTGAAAAGGCGTCGGGTACGTATTTGCCCGAGGTGATGTAGTCTACGGCCTGGCCCGAGGCGATCCCGCGGATGGCTACCGATACGGGTTTGCCGTTGACGGTGGCTCCCGAGGAATTGAACTGGTTGGCCATGTCCACCAGCCACCCGTCCTTGCCCTTGCCGGCTTTTTCTGTCGAAGAGAAAATCTCCACATGATCCGGCGTCGTATACGTTACCTGTTCCGGGTATTTGGATATGTCGGGCAGGATATCCTTCATATCCGTCGTCTGCAGGTCCACGGTCCCCTTCACCGGTGCCAGCGCCTGGACGTCGAGCTGCCCGTAAAGGTTCCTCAGGGAGGACATGGCGTCCTCTTGGGAGATCTGGCTCGGCTTCTTGCCCGCGTCCTGCGTCAGGGCGACGATGCCGATGATGATGCCTACCATGATCACCCCGACGACTGCCAGGATGATAAATATCTTTTTCCTGTTCACTTTTATACCCCCTTAGAGAATGTCGCAACTTTACTCTGGTCTTCTATTTGTACCATTTGGTGTCCCGGATGAGATTGTCCAGCTCCTGCAAGGCTTCCATGGTCTCCAGTTCACCGTTGCTGAGGCTGTTGAATTTGGATATTTCCAGCAGCAGCTTGTCCAGCCGCAGTAAAATCTCCTCGTTTCCCACGACGGACCGGTTGACGTAATCGATGTATTCGTTATAAATGCCCATCTTCTGTGCCGCGATGTTTTTGTCCAGCTCCGATTTGCCGGTTTTGATCTCGTTGTATTCCTCTTCGTCAAAAGCGCAGATCTTGTTCAGCATGCTCTTGATGTTCAGGCACATGACCTTTTCGGCGCTGTCCACGACCCCGGTAAATTTACCGTAGCTCATCTCGGTATCCGAGAATTTCTGCAGCAGGATATCCTTGATCAGGTCTTTCTTCTTCTCCATTTTTGAGATCTGTTCCGATACCTCTTCCAGCTTGGCAGAGAACGTGCCCGAGTATTTCAGCCGGTTGATCGTGTCCCGGCAGGAATTCAGGTCCGTGATCTTGTCGGCCGTTAGCGTAGGGTCGATCTTGGGCGCCCGGCCTTTGATGATGCGGTAATTCACATAGATAAAAAGGAATACGCTGCCAATGATCACAACCAGGCCGATGAGCGTTTCCAGGATGCTTCCGCCAAAAACCTGTACCTTGAAAAAGGCGTTGGAAAACACAGCGATATTGACGAGTATGAGCGCAAGATTGAATGCGATCAGCTTGATAACTACATGCCGCCTCACTTGGCTGCCCTCCCTAAATTCAAACGATAGTAATATTTATATTATAACATAAAAATACCATTTTTTTAATCGTTAGTCGAGAAATATTGGGGACCCATCATGATTCCGGTACCGAGCAATTCTCTCATCCAGTGTATGCTTCATGATGCAAAATGCCAGTTCTCATTGCCTGGTCCTTTTTAGCAGCTTTTCTTTTTATGCAGTGCCGCCATGCAGTACTCCTGCAGGCGAATAGCAAAAGAGAAGCGCTTTTTTTTCCAGTGCTTCCCGTCAGGTGTCGTTTGGGTGATACAAACGTTCTATGGCTGGAGAGGAATTTGAAATACTTTCGGTTCAGTAAAACCGCAGGTTCCCCCACTTGGGCTTGGCCTTTCCTTCCCGTAGCTTGTACGTCTTGATGAGGTCTTCATACAGTACGGTCAGGTCTTCCACCCGTTTTTCCCAGTGCACATAGACGGTCTTCTGTGCGTTTTCGCCCACGGTTTTGATGAGTTCCGGGTGTTCCAGCAGCGCCGCGATGCGCGCAGCATACCCCGCCACGCTCGCCGGTCCGAAAAAGCCGTTGTATCCGTCGCGGATGCCCGCCGCGCTGTTCGTCCCGCTGATCACGAGGGCCGGGCATTTCACCGAGGCTGCCTCCATCATCACGATGGGCGCGTTGTCGTATACGGAGGGGAAAAGGAAAAGGTCCGCCCGCGCAAAAACCGTCTGCAGCTCCGAACGGTCCAGGATCTTGCCCAGGAACGTGGTGACGCCGTCGATGCCCAGTTCCCGCGCCAGGTTTATACAGTCGTTCATGTCCTTGCCCTCCCCCGCCGTGAAGAGGCGGAAGCGGATGCCGTTGCTTTTGAGGATGGCGCAGGCTTTCAGGATAAGCCGGATGTTTTTGGCCTGGATGTGTTGTCCCACGAAAAGCAGCACCGTTTCATCGGGGCCCACATGGTGCTTTTCATTGAAGGCCCTGCGCAGGGGCTCCACATCCTGCACCGCGTCGTATTCGCACCCGTTCGGCAGCACGCCCAGATCGCCCTTGTAGCCGTAATCACGGAGGACGCCCACGGTGGGTTCGTTCACGGCAAAAACGAAATCCGCGCTTTCGTAAAAATTCACCACCGCGCTCAGGGCTATCCTGGCCAGCGTGGTGGATTTTAAATTGCTCTTGAAGTCGTCGTAGTATTTGGAGTGAAAGGTTGCCACCATCGGCACGTGCCGTTCGTGTGCCAGCCTGCGCCCGTACTCGCCCGTGCTGAAAGGGCTGTGTGCGTGTATGATGTCAAACGGGATGCCAAAAAGTTTCTTGCGGAATTCATAGTCGAATTCGGGGATGGCTAAGCGGTAAGGCCCTTTGAACGGCTGCCCCACCGATTTGCAGCGGATGATGCTGTAGGGTTCGTTGTCATCGTTGTATCCGGGGAATTCCGGAACGGCTACGTGGCATTCGTGCCCCATCTGGTTCAGCCACACTGCATAGTTCCTTACTACGTTTCCCACGCCGTCCACGCACGGCGAATATGAATCGTTGAATTGTCCCACTATCACGCTCAGGAGCCTCCCCGGTTATGATTGAAGGTCGGTGTCAGACTTGAACCATTATACCATCCCGTATGGGAAAAACCAAGATTTCAGTTTGCACATGGCTGGATGCACGCATGCCGGCCGCCTGGATAATGCGTTCCCGCCTGCAGCCGGCAGTGTACGGCATTCAGTGTTTATTATAGGTAATGGGATGGGATCCCATCCGGTATCCCGGAAATGAAAAAGGAGCCCCGGAAGGCTCCTGGCGATCTTGCTCAATCGTTTCGTACGATGGGCCGGGATATGTTCAGGATGTACTGCACGGTGCTTGTTTTGCCGGGTTTGTGCTGGAAGAACCGTCCTGCCCCTTCCATGGAGGCGGTGATCTCATAGGTGATGCCGCTCGTGCCGTCTTTCCAGTAAAGCGCCCGCGTTTTCGCTTTCCTGAACGGGCTTTCATAAATGTATTTCCCGTCGTTGCCTTTTACCGAGGGGAAATACTGCATCCCCACGCCGGCAAGCCCTTTCCCCTTGATCCCGATGCTCCGCATCATGCCGTAGTAGGCCTTCTGGTCTGCCCAGCCCGTATCGATGTACAGGTAGGCGTCCACGGGAAAACCGGGATAGTATTTCACCAGGGTCTCCGCGATGCCCAGCCTCCGGGCCGTGCCCATGAAGATACCGCAGTGGCTCCCCTTCCCGGATGTGTAGGTATAGGTTTTGGAGTTGTATACGATATCGCCAATCCGGGCTTCCGAAAGGGACGGGATGACCCAGTGTGTCTTGTTGATCCCGGGGGTGTAGCGCTGGACGCCCGAGATCCCTGCAAAGAATACGGCCGCGGAGTCTCTGGGGATCTCATACCCCATGTTGTGGTATACCCAGTGCACGTATTCCGCGCAGTCCATGCCGTATGCGGGATATTTCCTGTCCTTCGTTTTCGTCCACCACTTGGCGTCGTAGCCCATGATGTTCCCGTTACCGCCATAGTTGAAAGGGACGCCCGAAACAGTTTTTTTGCTGACCGTTTTGGTATAGCTGTCGATGGTGACCCCGTGCGCCTCTTCATACGCCAGCACAAAGGGGTCGCGCTCGGGCATCAGCCGGAAGGCAGTCTCCACAAACCGTTTCTCCAGGGACGACATCGTGTCGGTGAAGTCGGCGGGCCTGGGGACGTCGACAGGGCGTCCGTATTTGGATTCCTTTTGCGTTGTTATGGTGATTTTGTATACCTTCGCGTCGGCGCCGTCGCTTACCTGGATGCTTGCGGCTGTCGAAGTGCCTTTCAATGGGATGGTGGCGGATCCGTCTTTTTCCGTTTTGCCGTTGATGGAGATGCTCCAGCCTTTCTGGGCGGTCGCAGTGATTTGTACGCAGAGGGTCCCCGCCGGCATGCTCACGGTATATTCGGTTCTGAGCGGGTCGAAAGTCGGCGCGAGCACGCCGCCTTCCACATTCAGGCTGCTCAGGGTCGCTCCCACCCTCGCCGCGGCGTATGCCCCTGTAATGGAGATGGATATCACCACCAGCACCGCGATCATCGCCGCGCACACTTTTTTCATTTGCTTTATCCCCTTATTGGCTTGTATGGTTTCGAATCCGGTTCAATCGATTTATAGCTGGCTAGTCATTGCGTATGATGGGACGGGAGATGTTCAAAAGGTATCGGACGTTTTCCGCCATGTCCGGTCTGTGCTGGAAAGGCCGCCCCTCCTGTTCCATTGCCGATGTTACTTCAAAGGTCATTCCCGAGACGCTGTCCTTCCAGCGCAGGATGCGCGTCTTCTCGTTTCTGTAGGGGCTTTTGTAGATATATTTGCCGTCGTTTCCTTTGACGGATGGGAAATACTGCACCCCGGTTCCGAAAATGCGGTTTCCTTTGATCCCGATGCTGTGCAGTTCATGGAGGTAAAAGGACTCGTCAGCCCAGCCCGTGTCGATATACAGATAGGCGTCCATGGGGAATCCCGGGAAGTATTTGGCCAGGGTTTTTGTGATGCCCAGCTTCCTTGCCGTCCCCAGGAACATCCCCACATGGCTGCCCTTTCCCGATACGTATGTGGATTCTTCCGAATTGTAGACGATGTCGCCGATCTTTGTCGCAGAAAGGGTTGGGATCACCCAATGCGTCTTGCCGATGCCTGGGGTATACCGGCGCACGCCGGCTATGCCCGCGAAGAAAATGCTGGAGGAGTCGCCGGGTATCTTATACCCCATGTTGTAGTATATCCAGTGCATGTATTCTGCGCAGTCCATCCCGTTTGCGGGGTACTTGCTGTCGCCGGATGCCGTCCACCAGTTATCATCATAACCTGTGATATCGCCGTTGCCGCCGTAGCGGAATGGCACGCCCGAAACACGCTTTCCATTGACCGTTTTGCTGTAGCTGTCGATGTTCACCCCGTATGCTTCCTCATAGGCCAGCACAAAAGGGTTCCGTTCGGGCAATAGCCGCAGGGCCGTCTCCACAAACTGTTTTTCCAGGGGGGACATCTTGCCGGGGTCTGCGGGCGTCTCTCTGTGCAGGACGACGGAATAGGTTTGGGACTGCCCTTGTCCGTTTTGGATGTCTATTCTTATATCGTTGTCGCCGTAATCCAGCAGGATCGTTTTGGATTCCAGTTCCTTCCCGTTGAAGGTTACCTGGGTGACCGTTTGTGCTACCGCCGGCTGAAAGTCGATCTTCACTTCGGCCCGGTCGTAGGTCACTGCGGCATTGTACGCATATGTGTCAGGGGTGAATTTCGGATTGAGCTGGGTATGGGTGATGGAAAGCGCCTGTAATTGCACAGCCTGTATATCCGTGGATGGGGCAGGGAGTTTGCTGGGGGCGGGTGTGGCAGGGGCTGTGCTGCTGGAAGCGGGTGTGTCCGCCGCGGTATTCGGAGCCCGGCTGCCCATGAAAGATTCGCCGGGTCTGCACGCGCTGAGCAAACAGATGCACGTTGCGAAAAGTATGGCAAATATAAAAAGGAGTGCCTTTTTCATTTGTATAAAGCCCCTGGTATTATTCGGTCACCCTGTTTCCATATTCAGCGCTTCAAAAAGGACTGTTCGGGATGGAATTCGTCATCAGCCCGCGAGCGACTGGTAATAGTCGTGCAGGCCTTCCCTGTCCTCCAGGCTCAGGTCATGCCAGCGTATGCCCTTTACGGCGCCTTCCAGCGCGCAGAGCGTATTGTAGCACGTGTCCCCTTCCAAAAGGCGCAGCCGGAGAAAAGCCTCCCTGCTCCCCAGCAGCATCAGCATCTCGCTGTCCATCACCCCTGCGTCGATGAGGCGTCTCTCCAGCGCTTTTCCGATATTGGGCAGCTTGTTCAGGTCAGACATTTTCATCCCCCGTTGTTTGAATGGCGATATATACAGTAATATATAGCTGCAACAGCATATATTATAACACGATTTTCCGGTTTGGTAAAATATCGGCTGTTTCGTCACTTTTCCGTACCAGTAAATCCGGTTCTGCCACGGCAAACAAGCCCTGCGCATGGGAAAAGGAGGCGTGCAGCCTCCTGAAACCATGAAACAATATGGCAATGTAAATCTAGTTCAGTCATTGCTGGCGGCATGTACGTCAGAAATGATACCTTGCATGCAGGTTTGCGGGTGAGTAATTCTGCATGGTAAAAATCAAAAAAGTGGCCCTGCCACTTTTTTGAACTGCATTATGCCGCCGTCTGTCCGATGGCCGCATCCACCTTGGCATCCAGCGCTTTAACGGTTTCCAATAGACCCGGCAGGTCCGCCTTCCGTTTCTCCTGCAGGGAGAGGATCGCGTCCAGGTCCGAGGTGGCCTTGTCATAGTCCCCGGCCTTCTTATGCTCCCTGTATTGCGCATAGAGTGCTTTCATCTGCCCGCCGTACAGTGCCTTCAGTTGTTCCCGCACCTGGCTCAGCCCCGTTTTCAGTTCGGGCATCAGGTCCGTCAGCGCCTGCGGCGGGGTGCCCGTGCTGTTTGCCTGCTGGATCTTCGTGCTTATCCCTTTCAGCGTGCTGCGGATCTGCTGGTTGACGGCCGATATCGCCTCATGGTTGGTTTTGATGGTGGCGCGCTTGCTCTCCGCCGCGCTTTTGAAAGCCGTCCATTCCACCAGTGCCTGCTGCGCTTCGGGCGCCAGCGCGTTGACCTTGCCCGATATGGTTTGAAGCCTGCCGCTGTTTTCATTGAGTTGCCCGATGAGCTCGGTCTGCTTGGCGGCAGCCTGTTTGAAAAGGTCGAGTGCGCTCGCCAGGTTTTGCGCAGCCACCGCGGCCCGCGCCTTCACCAGGAGGGAGCGTACGGACTCTGCAGTCTGCCTTTGGGTCTTCTGCGCGGCCTTCTGCTGGCCGAGCAGTTCCTTGATCTCAGCATACTGGGCCGAAAGCGAAGGGATGGCGCGCATTTTGCTGTCCTTGATCGTCTTCACGATGGAGGCCGCCAGGGTCTTGTTGGCGTCCCGTATTGATTTGATCTGCGCGTTGTTCACCCGGATGGTGGCCTTCACCGCCTGGATCTGGGTTTTTGTGTCGTCGGCGGGCGCTGCGAAGGCTGTGATGGATGTCAGCAATACCAGGAGCCCCAGGATCGCCGCAAATGCTTTTTTCATTTTCATATCGCTCCTTTCAGTTGACCGGCATGTCAAAATTCTTTTCCAGGTCGCTCAGGATGTCCTGCGCCTGGTTCTGCACGTCCCCTGTACCCGGCTCCTCCAGGGTGATATCCTCGTAATCGTCGCCGGATGTGATGCTGTCCAGTTCTTTGAGTAATGCGTCCACATCCTTTGTCTCCGTCCCCGTGGTCGGCTGGGCGGATGCAGGCGCTTCCGTCCCTCCGGATGTTGCAGGGGTCTCAAGAGTAACTGGGGTTGATGTCGGTTCGGCGGTCTGTGGGTCCCTGGCCCCTTGCCGGATGCCGCCGCACGCGCACAGCAGCAGGATCAGCGAAAGGCCAAGCAGGAGCATCGCCAGTGTTTTTTTCAACGCTACATTCCTCCTTTGGAAAAGAAATATCGGCTTGAAGCACTTCTTTTGTGTCCTTCCAAGCCGATTATAGGGGCCTATTATCTCAATTCCATCTCAAACTGGGTTTCATATCGGGATTCTGAATGAAAATTTCACGCCTTCCGCCGTGTTTTCGGCTTTGATGCCGCCGCCGTGCGCTTCGATGATGGCCTTGCACAGGTACAGCCCCAGCCCGCTGCCGCTCGAGCCCTCGCCCTTGTAGTTTTTTTCAAATACCCGCCGGGTGTCTCCGGGTATGCTGCTTCCGCTGTTTTCCACCTCGACAGTCGCCTGGCCCCTGGCGGTCCACGATGCCACGCGGATGAAGCCTTCCCGGGGAGTGTGCCGGATGGCGTTTTCCAGGATATTGGAGAGCACCTGCGTGATGCGCCTGTGGTCGCAGGATGCGGGGAAGGAGGCGATGTCCGAGAGCAGCGTGATCCCCTTGCGTTTGCACGGGATGCGCGCCAGTTTCACGGCCTCCTCCGCCGTGGCGGCGAAGTCTTTCTCCTCGGGTTCGATGGCAAACGTGCTGCTTTCGATGTTGGATATGTCGATCAGTTCGTTCACCAGACGCTCCATGCGCCGCGTCTCGGCCAGCGTGGATTCGAAATAGGCGCTCTGCTCCCCCGGCTCGATGATTCCGTCCTTGATCCCCTGCAGGTTTGCGCGGATGATCGTCAGCGGTGTGCGCAGTTCGTGCGAGATGTTGGCCACAAATTCGGACTTGGCTTCGTTCAGGTAGGCCAGCCGTCCCACCATGCGGTTCATGGAGTCCGCGATGACCCCCGTCTCGTCGTTTGCTGCCACATTGACGCGGCGGGAATAGTCGCCCGCCGCCACCGCCTCGCAGACCCTGGATATCTGTACCAGCGGCTTTGTGTATTTCCTGGCTGCCGCCGCCAGCACGGTGATGGCCACGGCCGTCAGTACCGCAAAGGCGGCTATCAGGATCCAGACCAGGTATCCCTGCCCGGCCTGACCGTCCTGCGAACGCCGCACCAGGATCACGGAATAATCCTTGTTTTCCCCTTTCACCACCGGTCCTGCGATGAGGATCGTGGTGGATCCCCCTGCGGTGTTCCGGTAGGTCACGTCCTCGCCCGAAAGGATGCTTTCCTTGACCGATTCCGGCAGCCTTCCAAATGACTGCTGGTTTGCAAGCCGTTCGCGTAATTGCGCCAGCCGCGCCTTGCCCGTATCCAGCGGGATGAGGAATGCGGCAAACCCCTGAGCCTTGGCCAGCGTGTTCATCTGCGTCCGGAATTGCGCCAGTGTGATATCCCCGCTGTTCACGGATTCCGATAGCGTCCGCAGGGATTCCAGTTTGTCTTCCAGGTACTGCTGGTTCCGTTCCCCTTCCGAGCGCAGGATCAACACCCCCGCGATCACCCCCAGGATGACCATGGAGGCGATGGACACAGCCAGAAAGATGGCCAGCATCTTTTTGAATATCGAATGTCGTATCATTTCCCCACCTCAAACATGTAGCCCACTCCGCGTACGGATTTGATGCGCCAGTCCGTATTCCGCGTGGTGGCGAGGCTCTTGCGCAGCCTGTCCACCGTGATGTCCACCACCCGTTCCTCCCCGTCGAAATCGGCGCCCCATACGTGTTCCACGATCCGCGTCCGCGAAAATGCCCTGTTGGGGTTGGCGGCGAAAAATTCGAGCAGCAGGTATTCCTTCCTTGTCAGTTTGACCTCCTCATCGAAGAGCAGGACTGTGTACCTGTCCCTGTCGATGGACAGCCCCTCAAAGTGTATGATGCCGCCCGTGTGGAGCTCGGGCACTACGGCGGCGGATTCTTTCACGCGTTTGAGGACAGCCTGCGCCCTCACGATCAGTTCATTGGGGTCGAAGGGTTTCACGATATAGTCGTCGGCGCCTTTTTTGAATGCGGTTATTTTTTCTTCCACGGCGCCCCGCGCGGTCATCATGATCACGGGCGTCCCGCTCTGCCTGCGGATGCGTTCGCACAGGCTCACCCCGTCCCCGTCTGGCAGCATGATGTCCAGCACTACCAGGTCGATGCTTGTCCCCGCCAGGGTTTCCAGCGCCTGTTGTGTATTGGCAGCCAGCAGGGTGGTGAACCCCGCCTTTTCAAAGTATTTGCGCACCACGCGCAGGATGCTCTCGTCATCATCCACCAGAAGGACCGTCGTCAATCGTTCTCAACTCCGCATAAATGATCGTTTGTGCATACATTCTTCGCCAATGGGACCGGGTTACACGGAACCCCTGGTTCCTGCTCTAAAGCCATTTTATATCCTACGTTTGCCGCGCAGCAGCTTCCATAGTGTGGCACACACCTTTTCAATAAAAATGCGCCCGTTTTGGAGGGCGCACCATATCTTAATCCTGCTTTATGTTGGATTTGAATACTTTCGGTTTTTTCCCGTGGCGCAGCAGCATCCAGATAGTATAGGACAGCGGCATGAACGGGATCACGCTGATCCAGAAAGCCCCCGTCGCGCTCATGTTCGCCAGCGCGTGCAGCACGTATACCAGCCCCGTAAAGGCTGCGGATAACAGCACCCCCGTGAGCAGCCCCGGGAGGAACCTGCGTTTCATGAAGACGGCTTCGATCAGCCACCCTGCCATATACGCCGCCGCCGCCGAAATGACGGCTTCATACGGGGTGGCCAGGTTGTTGGCCGCGAGCAGGATGTAGTACAGTGAAACTGTTATAAGACCGGCAAAGAAAGGCACGCCCGCAAACGGCAGGATGGCGGCGTAGATGCGCGCCGAGTCCGTCACCTTGTTGAAGTGGCTCGTGGCGTTCCCTGCGATATACACGGCCTTCATCGGGATCTCCTGCACTTCTATCTTCTTGGAGCGCACCGACAGGAGCATGGTGTTTTCAAATTCATACCGTTCCCCTTTGATGGGCATCAGGGCTTTGATCACTTTTTCGGGGTAGCCGCGCAGTCCGCACTGTGTATCGGCGTACCATATCCCCGTCAGCAGGAGGAATACGGCCCGCGTGATGGTGTTGCCCAGGAGGTTGGCGATGGGCACCTTTTCCTCAAAGAAGTTCCTCGCCGCCAGGATCAGTCTGGAAGGGTGCTTCTCCATGGCTTCCGCCGTTTTGAGTACGGCGTCGGTGGGATGCTGCCCGTCTGCGTCACACGTGATGACGCCCCGGCCCGGGAAATGCTGCAGGATGTGGTTGAACCCCGTCCGGATGGCGCGCCCCTTTCCCATGTTGATGGCGTGGTAGATGACCTGTGCCCCGGGCGTCTGCGCTGCACGCTGGAATGATCCGCTGTAATCTTCCCCGCTGCCGTCATCCACGATGACGATATCGGTGAAGCCGGCCTGGTGAATGCTCTGGACCGTTTCGAGAAATAGTTTGGCGTCGGGTTTGTATGCCGGCATCAATATGACTGGCTGCAAAACAGCACCTCGTTAATGAAAATGTAATGTTTATATTATATCTTTCATTTTCATGATTGTCGAGATTGAGGATTTATAAACATTCTGTCTTCCGTCTGCCGGTTGTTTACACATGTTTTGCCATATGCTATAATTTTTCGGACATAAATATTGTACGGCTCCTGTTTCAGGGATTGGCGCGCGGCCCGAATATGTGAAGCAAGGATATTTCATAGATGAAGAAGCCTTTACCCTCAAAGTCCGATACGCAAAAAGGCGGTTATTTCCGCCTTTTGAAGCACTTTCTGCAGCCTTTGAAGTTTGCTGTATCCTCGCTTTTATCATTCGGTTTCGACTATACCCTGTTCCTCTCCCTGAAGGCTGTGGCGGGCATGGACGATACCACCGCCTATTTTACCGCCCGCTTTGCCAGCAATATTTTAAATTTCACGCTCAACCGCAATGTGGTCTTTGAACACCGCGAGGGCGCCTTCAGCTTCTGGAATTCTTTCTTCCAGTACTTCGGCCTCGCCTTCTCCATCCTCCTGCTCGGCTCGCTCATGATGCAGATCTATACGGATGTCGTCCACTTGAATGGCAATATCGTAAAGCCCGTGATCGACCTGTCCCTGTTTGCGGTCAGCTATTTCGTCCAGAGGCAGTATATCTTCCGCAAAAAGGATTCCGTTGTATAAACGGTTCAGGCAGTCTTCCGTTTCGCCTCAAAATTCTCCCTGCATAGCAGTTCGGGCTGGTTTGTGTCTTGCTTTTTGATCGAATATGCAAAGTGTGTTCTTTTATCCAAAAGCGAAGGATCCGGATATCCGCACCCGCTATCCTGCTTTTTGACGGCGAAGGTTCCCGGATTCCCCATCAGCGTAGGACCGCCGCTTTCAGCTTCAGCACAGTACTGGCGGTGTATCGCCTTTTGTGACTGCTTCATTTTTTTCTTCTCTTCTTTCAGGCTGCATGCGATGTAGCCTCCGGTTCCGATCAGCAGCATGGCGGTTGCGAGCAGTACGGACATTCTGGTATCCTCCTCATTTGTGTCTCATGCTCATATTTTAAGGGACAAATGGGACATGTGCTGTCCCTGTATCAAACATTTGTTCCTGCAAACATATGTTCTCTCGAACATCCGTTCTCATCTTAAAGTCTTCATCATGGAATGTCAAGTGTTTTATTGGATCCGAAATAGCGCGGCAGCGTGACCTTCACCCAGTCGTCGCAATAGTATCCGAAGTGGCTTTCCACACGCCTTCTTTTCAGGTCGAATATCGAAGTGGAGCCGTTGATCCGTATCTGTTTTCCGTCCCTGCTCCTGGGGTTCCTTTTGTAATACCGGGGGTGTTTCCCGTAGGGCGCCAGAAAATCGATCAGCCGCTTTGCTGTCCCGTAACCGATATGGCCTTCCTTTTTCAATGCCTGGTGGATCTGGCTGTTGAGTTCGTCGTAACGCCATTGGAAGTCGTCCGCCTGATCCTCTGCGATCAGGGCCGTCCACGGATGCATGGCATACATGCGCATCTCGGGGATGATGAAATGGTTCGTCGTGATGATCAGGTTGCTGCTGCATTCGCGCATCGGCGCGAAATAAAAGACCGAGGGACAGTTTCGTTCCCTGTAATGCCTGTTGATATGCCCCAGCGGGGAAAATGCATCCGGGTACCGTATGATGCTGTCTTCCATGCTCTTCCTGTATTTGTTCCAGAGCCCGTCGTTGTAGGCCAGGTAAGCGGCAGGGTATTTGTAATCGTTCCACCGCACCATGGCGCCGTTTTGAAACGGTGCGGACCGGTGGGCCGCGATGAATGCCTTGTCGGGCAGGAATCTTTTGTATGCGTCGGGCGGGTACAGGTGGAAGTCGCGCGCATTTGATGAAGCGCCCGCCTCCACGCAGCAAGCCCTGTCCGTGGAGCCGTCCGAGACCACATAGTTCCACGATACGCCCCTATTGGCATGGACGATGTACCGCGCCGCTTCTTCCGCGCTTCCGCCGTATTGTATGCTCAGGCGTGTCAGCAGCAGGGAGTTAACGCCCACACGGTCCGGATCGCAGTTGCCGGAGGGCGACATGTCCACGCCCGCAGCCACGCCTTTTAGGTTCATCGCGGCCACGCTCCCCACCAGCCCCGGCGCGGTGACGGCCACGAACGGGTGGCTCCTCGTTTTGCCGGTATGGGGATGGTAGATGATATGGCAGGCCGCGTCCTGGAATACCCCCGCCGTGGGGAACATGAAGTCCCTGCCGAAATAGTGCCCGCCCCCCGCGGCTTTTCCCAGCACCGAAAAGGCGTTGCAGGAAACAGGGATTTTCATATGCTTGATGATGGCATTTTTGAAAGGGACACGGCCGGTGTAGGCCAGTGAACAAAGCACGTCGATGCCGATATTCAATACGATCAGGTGCTTCAGCCTGACTTTTGTATTGGGGTTGCTTTCCCGGCAGCCTTTCAAAAGCCCCTGGATCTCGCACCGGATCTCCCCGGGCAGCTCGCCGTAGGCTTTGCGCGAAAGCCTGTAGATCAGAAGTACCAGCGCTTTTTTCAGGACCGTGGACTGCTGCACCCCTTCGCCCCCGAAGAATTCAAAAACGATGTCCTCCGTGAAATGGATCGCCATGGCCGCAGTTTCGGGCTCGGCCAGCAGGCCCAGCATGTATCCCATCTGGTAGGGTGTGCCCTCCAGGTAGTAGATCCTCTTTCTGGCCCCTGTGTCATAATTGGCCGCCATCCTGTGCTCCGCCTGTATCCCGATCCTCCCGTTCCTTATGACGATCCTCCCGGCCCTGTATCCGTCTCTATTCAGCGCATCCTGTAATCGTGCGACGCGTCTTCTGATATCCCTGTGGTTGTTCATTCCATTCCTTCCGCCCGTGTATACAGTAACGGTGTATACCTGTCATCACTCTATTCAGGACCGGGGCGCTTTGTGCCTGCCGGAAGTCATGTTGGCCGGGAGATATGAAAAGGCTCCCATTTGGAAGCCTTGGAGCATCAGACAGCCCTCATCCATAGTCATAAAAGATTCTGAATGCAAATATAACTGAATCCGCCATCTCTGGCGGCACTTATGTCAGAAATGAGCGCTTGCATTCTGGTTTGACAAAACGCAAAGGCCCCCGCTTGGGAGCCTTCCGTTTGATCCTGTTTATTCGTCTTGAATGGTTTCACTTCGAACTGTAAAAGATGTTTCCGCCCAGTTTGCCCAGCCGTGGCAGCTTCGTCCACCAGCTGCCTTTCGCGGGCTTGAAGGATGCCGCGTGGAAATAATACGGCTGTTTGCCCTGGAAGGCCTTTTCCCCCGCGTAATACACCTTCAGGGCGTTGGTGGTGCAGCGCGCGCTGGGCTTTGTATTCAGGAATCTTGTCCAGTTTTTCGCCGGGCTGTACCGTCCGCTTTTGATCTCGGCTTCGATCGTGCGTTTGGCTTTCTTTGCATAGCCCATCACCACGTTGCCGATGGCGGTCTGTCCCCTGTCGCTGGCGCTGCCGGCTTCGCGCATCATGATCCTGGCCAGCAATTGGACATTCAGTTTGTCCTGTTCGGTGGCCATCATGGAGTGCCAGGTATAGACGCCCACCTTGCCGTCCGGGTAAAGCCCGTGCGCCTTCTGGTATTTCTTCACGTAATAGATGGTGGTCCCGCCGTATACGCCGTCCGCCTTCACGGGGTATTCATGCTCCTTGAGCACCTGCTGTATCTTCCGCACGTTTGCGCCCCTGCTCCCCTGTTTGATAGGCAGCTGGATGCTGGCGGCTTCCGCCGTAGGCGCCAGGATCGCCAGCAGCAGCAGGGCTGTGATGAAGGATATGGCTTTTTTCACGTTTGGTCACTCCTTATCGTGGGTTTACCGTTTCAGCCGTGTTTGGACTGATTATAGCCTTATTTATTGCTTTTGTCTATATTTTGTGCAATATTTTCGTAATAATACGCCATCCATCTTTTCCCGCTGCTGTCTATAAAAATCTGAAAGCCGCGCTCATTTTGAGGAAACAATATGAACAGCGCCAAGAAATATAGCTTGAAAAGGAGGCGGTTGTATTTGGCTCCCCAATTTACGCCCGGTACCAATGCTTGGCTGACATTCAAATCTGAATGTGCAAAACAGGTCGGGCAGGAACAGTACATGAGCGAAAACAAAAAAGGGTATCAGGGAGACGTATCTGCAAAGGTAAATGGCTCCCACGGCGGCCCGATAGGCGGCCAGATGGTGAAACGGATGATAGAAATAGCCGAAAAGCAGTTCGGCGGGTGAATAACGAAAGCAATTGCCGGAAGGAATCCTTCCGGCAATTAATTTTTGTGCTGGATACATTGCGTGAATTTGTAAAAGCAAACATACCGATAAACTATATGTTCAATCCCTTTTGGATTCCTCCCATCCTTTTTCCATCGCGGCCGCCCTGTCTCTGGCGCTTGCCGTACAGGCCAGACCGCCTTCCGATGTCTCCTTGAGGGAAGGGTGCATGCACCGCCCGATACTTTTCATTGCGTCCAGCACTTCGTCCGCGGGTACCATGCTCTCCATGCCGGCCAGCACCATGTGGGCCGCCGCCAGCGCGTGCACCGCGCTGTCCGCATTTCGTTTCACGCACGGGCACTCCACGATCCCCGCCACCGGATCGCATACAAGGCCCAGTAATCCTTTGATAGCGATAGCCAGTGCATCTGCCGCCTGCCGCGGCGTCCCGCCCTTCATCTCGGTGAATGCCGCGGCCGCCATCCCCGCCGCAGAGCCGCATTCCGCCTGGCACCCGCATTCCGCGCCCGAAAGGGATGCCCGCTTTGCGATCACGGCCCCCATCGCGCCCGCGCAAAAGAGGCCCAGCACGGCTTTTTGTTCCGGGATACCTTCCATCTCCATGGCTGGCAGGATCACCCCCGGCAGCACGCCGCATGAGCCGGCCGTGGGCGCCGCCACGATCTTTCCCATTTTCGCGTTGCATTCCGCCACCGCGATGGATACCGCGATGGAACGGGTATATACGTTCTGCGGGATCGTGCCGTTTGCCATGGCAGCCTGGACCTTCGCTGCGTCTCCGCCTGCCAGTCCGCTCGCCGTCCGTTTGGTTTTGGAAAAACCGAAATCGGCCGCCTCCTGCATGATGCGCAGCCGCTCCGCCATTTCGTCATAGACTTCCTGTTCGTTCCGTTCCGAGGCCGCCGCCTGGCTCAGGAGTGCGTGTTCCCCGATGCTCCTGCCCGCCTTTTCCGCGGCGCTCACCAGTTCTTGGATGGAATTGAAGGCCATTTCATTCGTTCTCCTTACACGGGTGTGATATGCATGACGTTTGAGATGTTCGGCAGGGTTTTCAGTTCCCCTGTGATGGCTTCATCCACGGCTTCATCGGATTCTATCACGGTCACCGCTTCGCCGTGTTTTTCGTTCCTGTACACGCGCATGTACGCGATATTGATCTTGTTCCGGGCCAGCACGCCGGCTACCTCCGCCACCACGCCCGGATAATCCTTCTGGTTGATCACGAGGGTATGGTATTCCCCCGTGAATTCCACATTGGCGCCGTTGACCGCCGTGATCTTCACCCTTCCCCCGCCGATGGAGCATCCCAGCACTTCGATAGCCATGCCTGCTTTGCCCGTCAATTGGATGCGTGCGGTGTTGGGATGCAGGTCCTCGTCCACCGCAGTGGACAGTTTTACCCTGATACCCTTTTCTGCGGCGATCTCCCGGCTTTCACGTACGCGCGTGTCGTCGCATGCAAAGCCCAGCAGTCCCGCGATGATCGCCTTGTCCGTGCCATGCCCCTGCCCCGTACGCGCGAAGGAACCGTACAGTACGATATTGGCGCTTTTGATCTCTTCGCCCAGCGCCATCCTGGCGATGCGCCCCAGACGCACCGCGCCTGCCGTGTGGGAACTGGAAGGTCCTATCATGACCGGCCCGATGATCTCAAAGATATCCAAATCACATATTCACCTGCCCCGGAAAAAGTCGATCTCACGCATTATATTATACCAACAAATCGGCAATTACCAATCCCGGTATACCCAGTCGTCAGCATGATTTTCGAAAAGAAAGATATGCCCGGCACTGAAAGGGTCAGAGGGAGCCATTTTTATCTCCCCAGGCTGTCAGATAACCCATCGTTTAATACGCATGAAGGGATAAAATGCACTGTTGATTGGATCCGTCATTTCTGGCGGCGTGTACACAACGCGCACGGGGGATGCGCCGGTGTAAAAAGTTTTAGCTGGGCGGATGACACCTTGCATGCGGGTTTGTGGTGAGCAAACCCGTATGTGTTAGAACACAGGGGGAGCCATTGACTCCCCCTGTCGGTTTCGTCTGTATTAATTGAAGTCGATGCGCTTTTCATTGGACACGAGTGACTGGTTGGGGTCGCGGCTTTTCCCCAGGCCGTCCCCGTAGAATGTCTTCCAGTCGGGGACTTTCAGCTTCAGGATCGTACAGAGCTGCTGGATGTCCGTTTTCAGCTGCGTGTCCGCCGGGTGCAACAGCTCATAAGTATCCAGCGTCGGCAAAGCTGTCAGTTCCGTCTGGCACTTGTCATACAGCGCACGGATTTCGGGCCCGTACTGCCGAAATCCGGCTGGAGGCGCCGATACCAGCGGTTTCCCGTACATGCCGGATGCCTTGCTGCTTGCAGCACCGTCCGATGGCGTTGGAGAAGCCGATGGCGTCGGAGTCGGCGTCGGTGTTGGTGTCGGCGTCGGTGTGGATGTGGGGGGTACCGATGCGGACGGCGGGGGTGACGGGCTGTAAATCGGGAGGTTCAGGTCCGCGTCCAGGATGGTCTTGGCCTGCGTCAGCACCAGTTGCGAGCTGTTTTGGATCACTTCCGACTGCATCTGCTCCCAAAGCAGCTGGGCTGCGTCCATCGTGTAGGATTTATGGGATGGCACCTTCAGGCCGAATACTTCCTGGATCATTTTGATGCGCTCTGACTGGTTTGTGATGCAGAAATTCCAGTTGAATATATTCTTTGTTGTTCCACTCATCGAATGTACTTTCATGCTGTCGATATTGATATTCTGGTATACGAAGTACACAAACCCCATTGTCGTCGGCGCCGGTATGTTCGTCTGCACATTGGCCTTGCTGATGATGTCCGGCAGCTGCCACAGGCTGTTTTCCGTCCTCATTTTTTTGAAGATGGTCACCAGCAACTCCTTTTGCCGGTTGACGCGTTTGGCGTCCCCCCATTCAGACCGATCCAGGTCTCCTTTGCGCACCCGGAAATAATCCAGCGCGCCCTGCCCGCTCAGATGCTGAACGCCTTTATTGTAGTGGCGTTTGTTGATCGTGAATTCTGTATCGATATTGAAATCCACGCCTCCGATCTGATCCACTACGTCTTTCACGGATGACATGTCCACGGCATAGTAGTACTTCACGGAGTCTTTGATGCCCAGCATCCAGGAAGCGGCTTCGCATACCTTGTCAAAGCCCGACTGGGTCGGCCACCCGCCGCCGCAGTCGATGGACGCATTCAGTTTGTAGATCCCTTCCACGCCGGGTATCTGCGCATAGGTGTCGCGCGGCAGGGAGATCAGGTGTATCTCCTTCGTGCTCTTCTTGATGCACAGCACCATCATGACGTCGGAGTGATAGGCTTTTTTCCCGCCCCAGGTCTCGCGTTCCGGCGCATGGTCCACGCCGATGAGCAGGACGTTGATATAGTCGTTGAGGTTCTCCAGTACGCTCATGTCCGCTTTGGAGAGGAGTTCCTCGTACGGGTCCGGGGTCGGTGAAGGCGAAACGCCGGGTGTCATCGTGTTGGTGCTGGTTGGGCTGGGCGTCGGTGTCTCCTGGCTCACCTGTTCGCCCACTGTCTGGAATCCCCCCAGCGGATTGGCCAGGATGACGCCTACGTATATGGCCACGCCTATGATGATGGCCGCCAGGGTGCTCACGCAGCTGACGATGATCTTTTTCTTCCTGCTCCAGGGCTTTTTGCGGGTTGTCTCGCCCGCGTTGCTGACGGTGATCTTCTTCTCTTCGCTCAAGGGTTTTTTCATTGAACCGGCCTCCAAAAGAGTACTTTCAATCTTTGACGATGACGGAAAACGGTTTGTTCCGCTATGTTGAAACCGTCATCGCCAGTATAAACGCTTCATAAGCAATGATTTTATCATTCTTGCGTATTCTTGTCAAAATTGTTACAAATAATGACTCCCGCGTTGTTTCATCCTTCGCAGGGCGTGGGTTTTGCCAGCTTCGCCCGGTATTTCAGCAGCCGCGGGCGGTTGTAGCGCTGGATCATGATGAAAAGCAGCTGTATGCACAGGTTGACCGTCGAAAGGATGATGAATAGGTAGGTGATATCGGCGTTTTTTCAAATATCAGCGCAAAGAGCAATGAAAGATATCCAAATACCGCGACAGACAGGTGGACCAGTTCGCCGACGCATGTTTCCGTTATGAATTGATCGATATATCCGGGATCCCTGCATGATTGGAGCGATTTTTTTGAAAAGCCGACTACGCTGCCCCCTTCCGGCAGCCTGTCCTTCCATTTGGGCAGCCGGATTTTTTGATACAGGCTCCGTTCAAACGGCTTTTCCCTGAAGAATCTGAGCATGGGATTGAACAGCTTCTTGGCAGCGCCCGGACCAAAAAGATCCCGAAAATGCAGCGCCGTCCAGAATGCGGCATTGAGTGCAGTCACCAGCAGGCCCCTCTCAATGGTCGGGTTTCATTCATGCCACCTCATCTCAAACATGCCCGCGGTTTTGGGGGTATCTTCATTTGGGTATCGATACGACCGTTCCCCGCGCCACATTGGGTTGCTCGACGATCAGTTTTCGCGACATCCTTTTTTGTATCTCGTCGTTGTGCGTGATCAGGCCTATGGTCAGGTTCTGGCTCTTCAGCGATTCCAGTGCGTCCATCACCGTTTCCAGCAGCTCCGTATCCAGCGTGCCGAAGCCTTCGTCCAGGAAAAAGAATTCAAAGGGGTGGCTCTGCCTGCTGATGTGCGCGGCCAGCGCGAGTGCCAGTGTGAGGGAAAGAAGGAACGTCTCCCCGCCCGAGAGGGTGGATGCGCCCCGCTCCAGCCCTCCGTTGAAATTGTCCCGCACGAAAAACCCTGTGCTGTAGTTGTAGTAGAATTCATACCTGCCCGAGGAGAGCTTGTCCAGCTGGCAGGATGCCTCGTGCACGATGGACTGCATCAGCCTTCCCGAGGCATACTCCACGAAGGCCTTCCCGCGTATCGCCCTGGACAGGTCTTCGATGGTTGCCAGTTCCGTTTCCACGGACTTTACGAGGCTCTGTGTGATGGCGAGCGCCGCATTGTCCTTTTCCATGCGTCCGATCTCATTTTGCAGCCCCGCCAGCGCCGCGATGCTCGTCTCCAGCTGCGTGTTCAGTTCCTGCCTTGCCGCTTTGGCTTGCTCATAGGCTTGTATCGATACCCTTTTCCCCTGCAGCTTCGCTTCCAGCGACCGCAGGTTGAAGTCGCATTCCCGTTTCTGTTCCGCGTAATCCTCCAGTGCCTTTTTCAGGGCTGCCATCTCCGCAGTTGGAAGCGCAGCCGCCAATACCTCCTCCGCGGTTTTGAACCCCTGCCCGGCCAATGCAGTGGCACAGCCGGCAACGGCTCTTTCCAGCGCCGCATCGCACGCCTTTGCCCTGCCGTCTGCTTCTGCCAGCGCGGCGGAGCGTGTATTGAATGCCTTTTCCGCCTCCTGCTTCTCCCGCAGGGCGGCGTCATGATCCGCTAAAATCCGTTCCAGCGTTTCTTTTGTCTGCGTGATCAGCTTCGGCAGTTCTTCATTATCCAGTTGCAATATCTTCCTGGCGCCCTCGGCATCCAGCAAATTCAACTCGTTTTGGATCGATTCCAGCCCGGCCTTCATCTGCGCCGCCATACCCTGGCATTCCGCCTCTTTCTTGTGCGCCGCATTCAGCTCCTGCTGGGCTTTCGCATACGCGTCCTTCAGGTTCCTTCGCTCCTCGTCCAGCTTTTTGAAGTCGATGAGTAGCCCGTGCGCCTTGTCCGGATGATGCGTGGACCCGCATACCGGGCATGCCTGCCCGTCCCTGAGCTTACCCGCGGTGAATATCGCGAAGTTCGTCTCCCGTGCGTCATTGAACGCTTTTTCGCTTTCCTCGCTCCTGGATTTATATTCATCGTGCCGTGACTGAAGTGACGCGCATTCCTTCTGTGCCTCCACCAGCTTCTTCTCGTTCTCCAGTACGTTCCTTTTTAATGTATACAATCTTTCCATTGCGGAGTGTTTGCTTCGCAGGACATTCTCATGCCCGTTTTTTTCTTTCTCGACAGTGCTGAATCTCTCCGCCGCAAGGTTCTTCCTGTTTTCGATCTCTTTGGCTCCTGCCAGCAGTTCGGTCTTCGTTAACGCAGCCTTCCCCGCTTCCCCGCGCGCCGCCCGCTCCGCTTCCACAAAAGGCATCGCCTTTGCTGCCCGCTCGGCGTTTAGTAATATTGTCTTTTTTGACTCCATGTCTTTTTCGAATGCGGCCAGCTCCTTTTGCCGGGCGCTGTATTTCTCCCATTCCTGCGTCAGCCTGCACCCTTCCTCCAGGGCTTTGAACTCCGGTTCACTTGCGGCCAATTTCTGTTTCAATCCCTCGAGTGAAGCCCTCTCAATGCTCTCCTTCTTCCTGCGGGAGGCCAGCTCCTCATCCGACGCGTATTGCAGGGAGGCCAGCTTCTCGCGCATCAGGTTTGCCTTGGCCGTTGATGCGTCCTTTTCCTTCCGCGCCCGCTCCTCCAGCCGCGTACCGTACCGTTCCAGCATGAAGAGTTTCTCCAGCAGGTCGTTTCGCAGCTTGGAGCTGAGCTTGAGGAAATCGGCGAACTGCCCCTGCGGCAGCACCACCGTCTTGCAGAATTCGTCCCGTTCCAGTTTCAGCAGGTCTTTTACGGCCTTGTTCATCTGGTCCGCCCGGTCCGAAGCCAGCACGGTATCCATGGCGTCCTTGCGCATCAGGCGGCAGTAGCTGGTCGTCGCGCCCTCCCTGCCCTTGTTCCGCTTGATTTCGCGGATGGCTTCGTACAGGTACCTGGCGTTCCCCTCCTGCATTTCAAAGGTGAAGGTGACGCGCGCGCTGTTGGATTGGGAGTTGATCAGCGGCGCGATCTCCCGGCTCTCCCCGCCGAAAAGGGCGAACATCAGCGCGTCCAGCACCGTGGACTTCCCGCTTCCCGTCTTGCCGAAGATGCCGAAAAGCCCCTCCTGCCCCAGCGATGCGAAGTCGATGAATTGTCTTTCTTTATAGCTTTTGAATCCTTCTATCTCAAGCGCTGTCGGCTTCATCTTCGCCCTCACGCTCCTCTTCCTCGTTTTCACTGGAAAGCCGGGTGAAAAGTTCCATGACTTCCTTCCCCGGTTCCCGCTTCATGCGGGTCTTGTAGAACTCCCTGAAAAGTTCCGGGAAGCTCATCCCTTCGATGTCCGGCGCCTCCTGCCCCGCCCGGTCCAGCTTGAATATGGGTTTGATCTGGATCAGGTCGTTGCTCCGTTCCGCCCGCAGCGCCGCCGTCTCGGAGGGTTTCAGCGGCTCGTCCAGTTCGATCTCGAGGAAGAGCCACGCCCCCCGGTCCTTCTGGCTCCGGCACAGTTCCAGCGCCTGGGGGAATCCGCTTGCTTTCCAGTGGGCGATCTTCTTCCCGCTTGTCAGCGGCACTTCCATGATCCTTGCCCGCCCACCGGGCTCCACGTCCGCGAGGTACACGCATTGCTTCCCGCCCCCGGTGGTGTGGTATTGTAGCGGCGAGCCGCAGTATGCGATCCCCCGCTCCTCCTCCAGTACCTGCGGCCGGTGCAGGTGCCCAAGCGCGCAGTACTGCACGTTTTTCGGGAGGATGGAAAGCGGGATGCCTTCAGTCCCCCCGATGGCGGCGCCCGATTCGTCCCCCGCCAGGATGCCGCCCGAGGCATAGAGGTGTGCGGCCAGGACGTTGACGCCCTCGCCGGTGAACCGTTGGGAGGCCTCGTTGAAAAGGTATTGCAGCGCGTCGGTGTATGTCGCGCCCTCCTGCCCGGTGATGGCGGAATACGTCGTCTTGATGCGTCCCTCGTTCGTATGCGGCAGCGCGAAGACGGTCACGGGGACGTCCATACTCTTTGTTTGGATGGTGAAGCAGTTGCTCCCCCTGTCATGCATCTCGATATGCCCCGGCAGCATCCCCGATACGGGCAGTGCGTAACGCGGGGAGCCCACCGCCAGCGTCCCCAGCCCCAGGAAGAGCGGGGAAGCCGCGCACAGCCTCTCGGGGTTGTCATGGTTCCCGGCGATGATTACCACCGCACGTTCCCCGTTCCGGGAGAGGCGCGTGACAGTGCGGTAATACAGCATCTCAGCTTCGGCGGAGGGGTTGTAGCTGTGGTAGATGTCCCCGCTGATGATGATTATCTGCGCGTTGTTTTCATCCGCGATGCCGATGATCTCGTCCATCACCTGGACCTGCTCCTCCATCCGGCTTTCCGTCCCCGCCAGCTTGGCCCCCAGGTGCCAGTCCGATGTATGAAGGATTCTCAAACAGACTCCTCCTATGATTTAATACTCATTTGAAAGTCATAAAATATTATAATCCATGCGATTTACGGCTTGTACGTAAATCGCATACCTTAATCCAGGGGGGTATCCGAGCGTTAGCGAGGTATCTAGGGGGGAATGAAAAGTCCCTCCTAGAACCTTTCCGCCATCGTCCAAAACCCGATATCTTCGAACCCGATCCGTCTGTAGATGGCCCCCGCCTCCGGATTGTTGTAAAAGAGGCAGATGTATTTCTTGCCTTCTGCCAATAGCTCTTTGCACAGCCCGGCCACGAGCTTCGTCGCGTATCCCCTGCGCCGGTAGCCTTTGCGCGTCCCCACACCGATCACCATCGCCGCCGCGGAATATTCCGCCGAGGATGCCGCCACGGCCACCGGGATGCCGTTTTCTTTGATGATCAGGTATCTGCCCGTTCCCTTTTCGATATCGTTTCTCGTTGAAGCGATGGTCTCCTCCCGCCGGTAGCGGGTGGTGAACTCCGGTAGTTCGCAGTACAGGTCGGTGATAGCCTCCGCGTCCCCGGTCTGGCCTTTTTCGATGCCCGATGTATCGATATCCAGTTTTATTTCCTTTAGGCAGGACAGGTACGTATATTTGAATGCATGATCCTTCAGTTCCCCCGCCAGCTTCTGCATGAGGCTGCGCTTCCCTGAGATGGATGCGTCCGGGTATTGCGCCAGCACCTGCAGGAAAGGGGCCGTGTCGAAATCATCTTCGCGGCTGTACACGATGAGGAATGAGAAATACCTTAGGATGATGCTGCGGTATTCCCCGTCTGCGTCATCGGCCCACACGTCCATGTAGGGTGTGTCAAAGCCGTGGTTCTCGATATCCCCCAGCAGAAAAAGGTTGTACTCGGGTTCCAGCGACAGGTATTCCACTGCTTTTCCCCTGTCGTCTTGCGTCAGTTTCCGCAGCATGGCATTACCCTCCTTACAAACAACTGCCTAAACAGCTTCTATCAGCAGCTCCCGCGTCTCGTTCTCCGCTTCCAGCTCCGAAATGGAGTTGGACTTGAGCCACAGGTCTTTTCTCCCCGGCGGCACCAGCATCGGCACGCGCTCATGGATGCGCTTCATTTCGCCCTGCGCGTTGCCCGTCAGCACCACGAAACATTGGGCGGGCGTGTTTTTCACCGGGTATGTATCGTACAGCCCGGCCAGGTAAAAGAAATCCTCCCCCTTCAGCCGGATGTGGTATTTCTGCTTTGTCTTTCCTTCCCCGTACCATTCGAAAAAGCCCGTCGCGGGGATCAGGCACCGTCTCGCCGGGATGCTGCGGGAAAAGGTGGGCTTTTCGCACACGGTCTCGATACGGGCGTTGATGATGCTCCCCGTGCTGTTTCGCATCGGATATCCCCAGCGCAGCAGCGTGGCGTACTCCCCCTTCGGCGTGGTGCACAGCGCCGCCGCCATGTCGGTGGGGCGGATGTCTCCGGCCTTCACCAGGGAGAGGGCGTCTGTCCCCAGGTTGGCGCCGATCTCCTGCAGGATGCGCCGCATCTCGTAAATCTCTTCGATGCTGGTAAATGAGAACCGTCCGCACATGCCCATATCCCCCTTCCGCTTGGAATGGCAATATTATACCATACTGACCCCCGCCCCGCCTCTATGCATTCTGGGAAAATGACCTGTATCCAACGGCGATTGGTTATGGACGTATCGCAGAAATGATGATTTACATGGTTTGAATCTATTTGGTTATCCCGGCATTTGTTATATAATGGGGAGACAGATAGATTTCTGACGGGTGCAGGGTTGGCTGCACGCTATGGATTGGATGGTAATGGATGAAAAAGCGGATAACATGGATCGCCTCGGTGGTGGCGTTTCTTGCCCTGATTGCCCTTTTGGTGGTTTTTAATGACTCGGTGGGTCGCCTGTTTGCAGGCGTGCCTGCAGGCGCGGGTGTGCGACCTTCCGCAAGCGGGAGTGAAGCAGCGGCGCCCCGGGTCAGCAACAGCCCTCCGCCCTCCGGCAGTATCTATATCAATGAGGTGGTCGCCAGCAACCGGGCATCCCTCGTGGACAAGCAATACGGTTCTCCCGATTGGATCGAGCTCTATAACCCCACAGGCACTGCCGTCGGCCTGGAAAATTACGCTTTGTCCGATAATGAGAAAAAGCCCGCCCGGTTCCTCCTTCCGAAGGTGTCGATACCCGCGGGCGGTTACCTGCTCGTATACGCGGCTTCAAAGGACGAGGGTGCGGTATCCGCCGTCCCCGTTACGGGCTTCGGCCTGGCCTCCGGGGGTTCGGTGCTGATCCTGACCTCCGCCAGCGGCAAAACGCTCCAGAAGCTGGATATCCCCGCCCTGGATACCGATGTTTCCTATACGTATGACGGTAGGGGAAATTACCGGCGCAACGGCCGTCCCACCCCCGGCGCCGCGAATTCGGAATATTATATCAGTGACAAGCCCATGGCAGCCATGCCGTCTTCCGCTCCGCTCATGATCACCGAGATCCTCCCCCAAAACGGCCGCTCCATACCCGATAGCCGGGGGGAACGGTATCCCTGGGTGGAGGTCACCAACCTTTCTTCGCAGCCCGTGCAGCTTTCGGATTACCGCCTGTCAGACGATAAGGACAAGTATGACAAATGGGCCTTCCCGAAACTGACGCTTGGACCCGGGGAATCAAAAGTGATATTCTGCTCCGGCACAGGCACGGGAGATGCCGCGCAGCCGGCGGGCAATTCGGAGTCGCTCTATACCGGTTTCAAAATGGGATCCGCCGACTCCCTGCTGTGCCTCACAAACGTGGTGGAGATGCAGCAGCAGGCTGTGACGCTTCCCGAAGGGATGCCCGAAGATGTCTCCTGTGGCCTGCAGGAAGGCAAATGGCTGTTCTTTTCGCAGCCCACCCCCGGTGCGGTGAACGCAGGCAAGGGGTACGATTCCCCTTCCGCCGTGAAGAAGCTGGACCCGGCCGGGCTGTGGATCAGCGAAGTGAGCGCGGTACAGCCCCGCGGTTCGGCGGATACCGACTGGATCGAGATCGCCAACGGCGGGTCGAAAAACATAAGTCTCAAAGGTTATTATCTCAGTGACGGCAGGGATGATTTCAGGAAGTACCCGCTAGGCGACGTCACCGTCCCCGCCGGCGGCTATAAGGTGATCCGCTTTTCCGCCTCCACGGCGGAGCAAAAGGAGGGTGTGGTTCCCTTCGGCCTTTCCGAAGCAGGTGATACGGTGATCCTCTCCTCCCCGGAGGGGTTCCCCATCGATATTTTTGATACGGGCGTCCTGCGCACAGGGTACACCAGCGGCCGCGTTAAAGGCGATGCCTCGGGGGAGCGGGTGCTCTTCAGCACGGCCACCCCCGGTACGGCGAATGGCGCTCCCGCGGGCAAGGCCTTCACCGCCCGGCCCGAGTTTTCAGTCGAGGGCGGGTTCCAGTCCAAGCCCGTCCAGCTGGCTATTTCGTGCGCCACGCCCGGCGCGCAGATCTACTACACCCTGGACGGCAGCGCGCCCACGCAGAACAGCAAGCCGTATTCGGCGCCTTTTCCCATTTCCGCAAATACGCCCGTCCGCGCCATAGCATACAGCGCCGGTTCACCCCCCAGCGATGTGCAGACGGCCACGTATCTTTTCGGCAAGAAGAAGGCCATGCCCGTCCTGTGCCTCACCATGACCGACTCGGATTTCAATGCCATGTACCGCAATTCCATCCGCAGGAAGACCGTCGAGCGCCCTGGGTTCGTGGAGTATTACGATACCGACGGCTCGCTGGGCGTGGAGTTCCCCTCCGCCGTGCGCGTGCAGGGCTGGTCGTCCCGCGCATACGCCCAGAAGGCGCTCTCGTTCAAGCTTTCCGGCGGCTTTGGCATATCCGAAATCAATTACCCGTTCTTCGATGGCTATCCCGTCACCACCTTCCACGGTATCGCCGTGCGTGCGGGAGGCCAGGACATGTGGCGCGCCAACATCCGCGACCCCTTCCTTTCCGATGTCGCGCTGCAGGCCGGGCAGGATGCCGTGGCCAACCGCTGGGCGGTGCTCTATGTGAACGGGAAGTATTGGGGCTTGTACAACCTGCGCGAGGACCTCAGCAGCAAGTCGCTCGCCGAAAAATACGGTGTGGACCCCGATACCGTCAATTACCTGCGGCGGGACGAGGTGGTCGCGGGATCGGGCAAGGAATACGAACGCATCTGCAAATTTGCACGCACCCAGGATATGGCGGATGACGCGGTCTATCAGCAGTTCTGCCAGTGGGTGGATGCGCAGGCCTGGGCGGACTATCTCGTGATGCAGTTCTATTTCCGAAATGGCGACATGTTCAACCAGAAGGTCTGGTTCACCAATGATTACAAGGTCAAGGTGCGGCCCATCTACTTTGACCTGGACCATTCCCTCATGCCCGAAGGCGTGTCGTCCAAGTTCCTGACCATCTATTTCAGTTTCAAGGGCTACTATACCCCCCACGGCTCCCATGTAGGCATGGAGATCACGGCGGGGCTGTGGAAAAACAAGTCCTTCCGGGACCTTTTCAAAAAGCGCTACGCCCTGCTCGTCAATACCGTTTTTGACCCGAAAAAGCTCCTGCCGCTGTATGACGGTCTGGTGAAGGAGATGGACCAAGAGATGCATGCCGAGGTGGAGCGCTGGCCCTGGCCCCGGTCTTATGATGCCTGGAAAAAGGACGTCGCCGAGCTGCGCCAGGCGCTCAGGGACCGCCCCAAATACGCCAAGCGCAACCTGCAGTCGTATTTCCATCTCTCCGATGCAGAAATGAAGGAACTCTTCCCTGACGGCTGAGCCTGTGCTGGGAAAGGTTTAACGGATAGATGTAAGGTGTAATCCATTCGATCATGGACATAATGCGCCGGGATCACTTCGGGTCCCGGCATCTTTTATGTTTTTGGACCATCCCGCAAATACTATGGGAAAAACGGAACGGACGGTCCAGATGGATTTCTTTTCTCAGGCATGGGCGAGCATCCTTGCCGCGTGGAACAAAATAGCCGGCAACGCGGGCGGTATCCTCACCACCATCGTCAAGATCATCCTGATCATCGCCGCTGCCAGGCTGGTCATCGCCATCGGCAATGCCGTCAGCCGCCGCATCATCGCGCAACGCCGGAAAAGGCGGCCCGAAGCCCACTCCACCCGCAAGTCCGAGACGCTCATCACGGTATTGAAAAGCCTCATACGCTATACGGTCTACTTCTTTGCCATAGCCACCATTCTGGGTGAGCTGGGCCTTGGCATCACCGCCGGGTCCCTGCTGGCTACCGCGGGCATCGGCGGCCTCGCGCTGGGTCTGGGCGCGCAGGGGCTCATCAAGGATGTCGTCTCGGGGTTCTTCCTCCTCTTCGAAGACCAGTTCGCAGTGGGCGAATATGTGAAGATCGCGGATGCCGAAGGCACCGTGGAGGCCGTGACCATCCGCATCACCAAACTGCGCACCTTCACCGGGGAGCTTGTCACCATCCCCAATGGCATCATTGACGTCGTGTCAAATTATACCCGCGGCCACATGGTCGCGCTGGTGGATATCGTGGTCGCGCGCAACACAGATGTACAGCAGGCCAGGGAGCTCATGCTGGAAAAGGCCCGGGAATACGCCGCATCCAATGAGCACGTAGTCGAGGATCCCGTCCTCTTCGGCGTCCAGGAGGTCACGCGCCAGGGTATCCGCCTCAGGGTGATCCTGAAGGTCAAAGCCCTCATGCACTGGAAGACGGAGCGGGACCTGCGCAATATCGTCTATGAGGCCTATTCGCAAGCCGGTATCGCCGTCCCCACGGCGAATCTGCTGTATCTGGAAAAAGACGGTCCGTTTAAAACCGGCCCCGATAGGCAAACTATTGCGGATGAATGAAATGAATAATGGGAGGACTGCCCATGGTACCGATAGCTGTTGGGGCTGATGCTCCGTCTTTCAACGTCCCGGACCAAAATGAAAAGCCGGTCATTCTTTCCGCCCTCAGGGGCAAAAAGGTGTTGTTGTCCTGGCACCCCCTGGCCTGGACGCCTGTCTGCACCGACCAGATGCGTGCCCTGGAGAATAACCTGGAGCAGTTCGAGAGGCTGAATACCGTCCCCCTGGGCTTCAGTGTGGACCCCGCGCCCTGCAAGCAGGTCTGGGCCCTGGCCATCCGGGTGGAGCATGTCAGCCTCCCGTCCGATTTCTGGCCCCATGGCGGCGTCGCCCGCACCTATGGTATATTCAATGAAACGGACGGCGTTTCCGAACGGGTGAATATCATCATCGATGAAAACGGCAGGGTCAAATGGGTGAAGGTCTACCCGCCTGCCCAATTGCCCGATATCAGTGAGGTCTTGCAGGCGCTCTCCGGGTTATAGGGCAGGCTCAAAGTTTCTTCTCCCCTTGCCCTTCGCAAGCACATCATTGCTTTATGATTTAATTCCTTGCCATCCGCCTGTAAGCCCGCATTGCAAAGAAATAAGCAACCAGCATAATACCCAAACACCATGCAAGTGCGACCCAGATATCATTACCCACGTGCTGGGCAGACAGCAGCGCGCGGATGGATTCCACGATCGAGGTCACCGGCTGGTTCTCGGCGAAGGCACGCACGACCGGCGGCATCGTTTCGGTCGGGGCAAAAGCGGAGCTGATAAAGGGCAGGAAGATTAGCGGGTATGAGAACGCGGTTGCGCCTTCCATGGACTTTGCCGTGAGACCCGGCAGGACCGCGACCCATGTCAGCGCGAGGGTAAATAGTACGAGTATCCCGGTAACGGCAAGCCATGGGAGTATTCCCGCGCTTGAACGGAAGCCTATGATAAGGGCTATCAGGATGATCACAACGACCGTGATCGCATTGGAAACCAGCGAGGTTAGCACATGCCCCCACAAAATTGACGAGCGTTTGATGGGCATGGAGCTGAACCGTGCGAAAAGCCCTCCCTGTATATCCATAAACAACCGTAAAGCGGTGTAGGCTATGCCGCTGGCGATGGCCATCAGCAGTATGCCCGGCAGCAGGTAATTCACATAATTCAAGTTATCATCCATACTCTTTTTTATCGCGCCGCCGAACACGTAGACGAACAGCAACATCATGATGATCGGGACGATCGCAACCGTAATGATTGTATCCGGGCTGCGCAGGATGTGGCGCATGGAGCGTCCAAATAGTACGCCAGTTTTGCTTTTCATTTTAATCGCTCTCCTTTTTGCCGATGATAGAAAGGAATATTTCCTCCAGCGACGGCTGCTTTTCGATGTATTCGACTTTTGCAGGCGGGAAAAGCTTTTTCAGTTCTGCAAGCGTCCCGTTTGCGATGATTTTACCATCGTGCAAAATAGCGATATTGTCCGCCAGTTGTTCCGCTTCCTCCAAATGCTGCGTAGTCAGCAATATAGTCACACCGCTTCCGGCAAGTTCCTTGATGGTTTTCCAGACTTCGAGCCGCCCCTCCGGATCGAGCCCGGTCGTCGGCTCGTCAAGGAATATGACGGCGGGCGTTCCCACAAGGCTCATTGCTATATCAAGCCTGCGTGTCATGCCGCCGGAATACGTTCCGACCCGTCGGTTGGCCGCGTCGCGGAGTCCAAAGCGTTCAAGCAGGTTGTCGGCAGTCTGCGCTGGGTTTGAAACGTTCCGGAGTTTGGCGATCAGTATTAGGTTTTCCCGTCCGGTGAGGATACCGTCCACGGCGGCGAACTGCCCCGTCAGGCTGATGGACTGCCGCACATTGCCGGGTTTTAACGCGACGTCAAATCCGTTTACAGCGGCGGTCCCGCCATCCTGCTTCATGAGCGTGGCGAGTATTTTGATGATCGTCGTCTTGCCCGCGCCGTTGGAGCCGAGCAGGGCGAAAATGCTGCCCTTTCCCACCTCAAAATCCACGCCCTTCAGGACATGAAGTCTTTTATAGGACTTTTGCAGTCCTTTCACTTGGATTGCTTTTTCCATCCCCGGTATCCCCTTTACTTCGTTTTATCCACAGCATTTTTTATGGCCTTGCTGACTTCGTGGTTAATGGATTCTTGATAGATATCGGCGTAAGTTTTTGAATCTTTGATCAAATCGTCGCAGAAAGCCGCTACATCACTGCCCGTCACTTCGAGCACACCTTTGCCCGAAGCCGCACCCTCTTCAAAAAGGTCGACGATCCCCGAGAGCAGGCCTATTCCGTCGGTTAACTCAACAGGGCCAACTTTAAAGAGATATTTTTGGATCTCTTTATAAACAAACTGATAGTCTTGCGGAAGCGCTTTGACACGTGCCACGTGCGCCCGCCACTCTTTTTTGCCTTTGATGATATCTTGGATACTCATTTTGCCCTCCTATTTGCCCAGTTTTTTGGCGACATTATTGTTGAGCTGCTCGCGCCACTTGTCTCGGAAGGACTTTGCCCCTTCTTCCCCAGCCAGCGCTGAACAGAAGCCCTTGATATCGTCACCCAAAACTTCCTGGACGCTTTGACCTTCCGCCGCCGTTTCTTCGAGCAGGCCTAGCACACCGTCAAGGATCGGCATGAGGTTGCGGCCGGTGAAATCTGAGTGCGTCCAAAGATTGGCATTGATTTTTTCCCATGCCGCCTGATAATCAGCCGGCAGCTTTTTGGCGCGTGATGCAAAAGCTTTGTATTCTTTTGTCATGTCGCTGCCGGTGACCTTTTCCCAGAAGTTCATTATCTCTTCTCCTTCAATTCGTTGATTCTCGACGCGACGAATTCCCACTTTTCCCAGAACTTGCGCAGTTCCTCACGCCCCGCGTCATTGAGCGTGAAAAACTTTCGCGGCGGCCCCATATCAGATGGCTTTTTTTCGATGTCCACGAGTTTATTTTTTTCCAGCCGCACCAGGATGGTATAAACAGTCCCATCCACTACATCCGAGAACCCCAGTGCGTTTAACCGCCGCGTGATTTCGTAACCGTAGATTTTCTCGTGGCTGATGATTTCCAGGACACAGCCCTCGAGTACGCCCTTCAGCATTTCTGTCAGGTTTTCCAGAACGATCACCCCTTGCTATTCTGTATGACTTGTATTCAGTGTTGCTTACTACCGCTATATAGTAGCACTGAATAGTGCGGCTGTAAAGAGTCAATTTTGAAAGACCCAAAATATTAGCCTATGTAGTGTACTATGTTGCCATGTAATTTCTGCCCCGGTACCAAAGAAATCGATATCAAGATTTTTTCAAAACGCAGCAAAGACTTGGCGCGCCTGACAGGGCGCTGCAAAAAGCAGGCAGATAAAGCCTGGTTAGCGGCAGGGCGCGGTAGATATTGATAGTGGGTCGGAATCTAATCCGGTATGGAATTGCTCCGGGGTCCGAATTTTTTCGCTCCCCTGGCCAGCCGTTTGAAAAGCTGCATGTCTTGTTTCGTGACGCATTCCAGCCAGAATAAAAGCAGCAGGTATAAAACCGCAATGAGGATGATCTTCAGTGCCAGCCCCCATCCCCCGCCCAGGTTTATCAGGTTGAAGAGCAAGGTCGTTGCAAGGCCCGCCGCGGTGATGGAGATCAGCGGTTTGAGTACCCAGTTCCCCAGTTTCACTTTGATGCCGCTGGCCTTCACCAGCCGGTTCAGGCTGAGGAACGCGTTCAGCACCGTGCTGATGAAAAAGATCACGATATACGCCGGCAGGCCGTACTGCGGCACGAAGATCAGGATGAGCACGATCCGAAGCGAATAGTCGATGATGTTGATGACCAGCGTGGTGAATTGCTTGTTCAGCCCGTTCATCATCGAGTCCACCAGGATGTCCATATAGATCAGCGGCACCAGCGGCGCGAGGATGCGCAGCAGCATTCCCGCCTCCCTGCTTTTGTAGATCGCCATGCAGAGTTCATTTGGGAAAAATACGAATATCCCGAAAAAAAGGAGCGAAAAAAGCAGCGTGATCTGCAGCACCTTGGAGACGGTGACGCTCACCTTCTGGCTGTCCTTCAGCGCGTTGGCCTCCGATATCTCGGGCAGCAGCAGGGTGGAGATCGCAAAGAGGATGGCCGTGGGGAAAAAAAGCACCGGCATCACCATCCCGATGAGCAGCCCGTATTGCGAGAGCGCCGCCTTGGTGGAGATGCCCGACATCTGCAGTCGCGAGGGGAGCAGCATGCTCTCCACCGTCCGCAGCCCCGCGCGCAGGTAGGAGCTCCCCGCCACAGGCACGGCGATGCCCAGGATCTTTTTCTGAATATTACTATCGCGGACGACTTTTAACTTTGAACGGTGTTTCTCGATACGGTACAGGATGAAGCTGTAGATAAAGGTGATGCCTTCCGCCGCGACCGACGTCAGGATCACCGCAAAGCAGGCGTATTCCAGCCCTCTGGACGCAAAGGAGTCGATGATGGCGATGAGGAGCAGGAATTGGACGATCTGCTCGAAAAGCATGATGCTGGCAGGTTGTACAGCCTTGCGCACGCCGTAAAAGTAGCTCCGGAGGCAGGAGATCACCGCCATGAAGGGCAGGCTGGGCGCCATGACCTGGATCGAGAGCACGGTCCTGGGATCGCTCAAAAAAGTGGCGCCGATGAAGCCCGCTGCGAAATACAGCGCCGCCGCCACGGCTATGCTGATGCCCAGGCTGTACAGGATGCAGTAGCGAAGGACGTTGGAGGTGGATTTTCCCCCGCTCTGCCCCATGCTTTCCGCCACCAGGCGCGTTACGGCTGTGCCGATACCCGAAGTAACGAGGGTGGCGATCAGCACATACAGGGTGAAGATCAGCTGGTACAGGCCGAGGCCTTCCGTACCGATCCTGGCGGCCAGAAATGCGGCGATAAATATGCCGAATACCCGCAGGATCTGGAAGGATGCGGCCAGGACCACCGTATTGGTGAAAAAAGATCGCTTCATTCATTCTTATTCCATTCAGATTAATCGGGTTTAACCGCATGCCGGTTGATTATGTTTATGTGCAGGGTGAGCGTGTTGATGTCACAATTGGCTGCGCCGCTTTTCTACCTGATAAGCACCTCGGATTCGCCGGCTGTCGTCCTTTGTCAGGCAACACGGTATATTCATGAACTTGGCCAGGCCTGCACTTCCGTGCCAAAGCCCCCCAAAACGGATGCGAGCACCCGAATATAAAGGGTAAATGTGAATCCATTCGAAGATGGAATGGATTCACTATATAGCCGTAAAGCGGCCTCAATGAACCGCTTGCGGTTTCATAGGGCCGCAGGCCCATAGATCAAATAAACACCTCCGTATTCAAAAGCCTCCCTGAAACGGATGCGGGGCATCCGTATGTAATGGGAGGTGGCAGCCGTCAGGCTGGCGGAGGGATTCGTGACTGATCTGGGGTGCTAGGCTCAGCTACATATCTTGTGTGCGACACATGCATACGCGTTTCTGATTGATTGCGATTTTCAATGTTTAACGAACCGAATTGACGTTTCCCATTCCTTGGTTTAGAATCAGTATGGTCTCTATAGAAATGCCTTTTTAAAGGAGATGCATCCATGAAAGCGCAGTGGTGGAAGGAAGCGGTCGTTTACCAGATCTACCCCAAGAGTTTCTGCGATTCCAATGCCGACGGCCTCGGCGACCTCCGGGGCATCACGAGCAGGCTCGATTACCTCTCCTTTCTGGGTGTCAATGTCCTCTGGCTCTGCCCCGTCTACCAGTCTCCAAATGACGATAATGGTTACGATATATCCGATTACCGCGATATCATGGCGGATATGGGCACCATGGTCGACTGGGAGGAGTTGCTCGCCGGCGTCCATCAGCGCGGCATGCGGCTCATCATGGACCTCGTTGTAAACCATACCTCGGATGAACACCCCTGGTTCATGGAATCGAGAAGTTCGAAGGATAACCCCAGGCGGGACTGGTATGTCTGGCGCCCCGGCAAAAACGGCGCCGAGCCCAATAACTGGGCGTCCTTTTTCTCCCCCTCCGCCTGGGAGCTCGATGAGAATACCGGCGAATACTACCTGCATCTCTTTTCCCGCAAACAGCCGGATCTGAACTGGGAAAACCCTGAAGTCCGAAAAGCTATTTACGATATCATGCGCTTCTGGCTGGACAAGGGCGTGGATGGCTTCCGCCTCGATACGGCCAATATGTACAGCAAACCGCAGGATTTTCCCGACGCGCCCGTCCTCATCCCCGGTAGCCCCTACCAACCCCCCTTCATGCATGTATGCAACGGGCCCCGTATCCATGAGTTCATCCGGGAGATGAATAGCGAGGTACTCTCGCGGTATGATGCGATGACGGTGGGCGAAGGTCCCTTTATAACGCCCGAGTTGGCTTTGAAGTATGCAGGGTTTGACACAGGCGAGTTCAATATGGTCTTTCATTTCGAGCACGTCATGAAGGGTGGCCTGTGGACGTCCCAGATGCCTTACGACTTTGTGGAGTTCAAAGGGATTTTAAATAAGTACCAGACCGCCCTGCACGGCAAGGCGTGGAATTCGCTCTATTTGAATAACCACGACCAGCCCCGGCAGGTCTCCCGCTTCGGCAATGACGGGCAGTACCGTGTCCGTTCAGCCAAACTCCTCGCCACCATGCTCCACATGCAGCAGGGTACGCCCTACATCTACCAGGGCGAAGAGCTGGGCATGACCAACGTTCCCTTTACGTCTTTTGAACAATACCAGGACATCGATACGCATAATTACATCGCCCTCAGCCGCAGCTACGGCATGGAGGATCCGGATATCCTCGCCGCGCTGCAAAAAGCCAGCCGGGATAACGCGCGCACCCCCATGCAGTGGGACAGTGGCGATAACGCAGGCTTTACGAAAGGTAAGCCGTGGATCGAGGTTAATCCGAATTACCGGGAGATCAACGCAAAAGCTGCCATGGAGGATCCGGATTCCGTCCTGCACTATTACCGCGCCCTCATCCGCCTGCGCCGGGAGATACCCGTCATCTTGCGCGGCAGCTTCCGCCCGCTGTTTGAGGACCACCCCGCGCTGTATGCCTGGGTGCGCGAATACGAGGGAGAGAGGCTGCTCGTCCTGCTGAATTTTTCAGATGATACTACTTCTGTGACTTTGCCGCAGGATTTGCAGGCGCTTCATGAATTTGCCGTCATAAGCAATACGTCGCGCGGGCAACTTAATCTCGGCGGGGACACGCTATTGCCCTGGGAGGCGTATGTCGCACGCCTTGTCTGAGGAACGATTTTAATTATCGAAAGGATCATATATACGGCCATGAAAGATTATCAGAACGAACAGTGGAAGGCGGGCATGGTGCTCCGCCTTGATTACTCGTGCATGATGGAAGGCGCCATCGGACAAACTGGTATAGCCCGAAAGGATCTGGATGCCCTGGCTCCCCGCCTGGAGGCGGCGTGGAAGGCCGTGGAGGAAGGCCGGGAAAAGATGGAGTGGCGCGATCTCCCCTGGTCCCAGCGCGATACTGTCGCCAAGATCAAGTCCGTCGCCGAAAAGGTCCGGGATATGGCGGATAATTTCATCGTCCTCGGCATCGGCGGCTCAGCCCTGGGCCCCCTCGCGGTGCACCAGGCCCTCAACCACCTGCACTACAATGAACTGGAACGCTCCCGCCGCGGCGGCCCCCGCCTCTATGTGGAGGACAATATAGACCCCGAGCGGATGGCTTCCCTGCTGGATGTCATCGATGCCCGCCGTTCGGTCTTCAATGTCGTTTCCAAATCCGGCACCACCGCCGAGACCATGGCCCAGTTCCTCATCATCACCAGGATCCTGAAGGAACGCCTGGGCAACGTCTGGAAAAACCATATCATCGTCACCACCGATGCCGAAAAGGGCTGCCTCCGCGCGCTCGTCGAGGCAGAGGGCTTTGTCTCCTTTGTCATCCCCAGGGGCGTCGGCGGAAGGTTTTCTGAGTTCTGCGCCGTGGGGCTCCTGCCTGCCGCGGTGACCGGGATCAATATCGATGAACTGCTCGCCGGCGCTGGCTGGATGGACACGGTCTGTAAAAAGGGTGCGCAGGGCAATCCCGCGCTCATGGATGCCGCCCTGCAGTACCTGTGCATGCAAAAGTCCATGAATATCTCAGTCCTCATCCCCTACGCCGATTCGCTGAAGTACATGTCCGACTGGTACGCCCAGCTCTGGGCCGAGTCCCTCGGTAAAAAATTCGCCCTGGACGGCAGCGTCGTGAATGCCGGCCAGACGCCCGTGAAGGCGCTTGGCGTGACCGACCAGCATTCGCAGATACAGCTCTTTACCGAAGGCCCGTATGATAAGGTCGTCACCTTCATCCAGATCAAAAACTTCCGTTCCAGCGCCCCCATTCCCGAGGAGTATCCGGATGTGCCCGAGCTTTGTTACCTCAATGGCTATTCGCTGGAGGAGTTGATAGATGCGGAGTGCCGCGCCACGCGTTTCGCCCTCTCCAAGGCCGGCCGGCCCAACAAGACCATCATCCTGCCCGCCGTGAACGCCTTCACCATCGGCCAGCTGCTGTATTTCTTCGAGGTGGAAACGGCGTACACCGCGCAGCTCCTCGGCATTGATGCCTTCGACCAGCCCGGCGTGGAGGAAGGCAAAAAGGCCACCTACGCCCTCTTCGGCCGTGAAGGCTATGCCGATAAGAAAAAGGAGCTGGAAACCAGCCCCTTCCTCAAGGCTGTCGACTTGGTTTAACTTTTCATATGATCATATAGGTAATAAGCATACATCCCCCGGCGGGCATTTGCCTTTCTGCCGGGGGGTTTGTTCTATTTTTTGTAACCGTAGGGATCCCTGTGTGGACGGGAGTTGATTGGCCAACCCGTAGGGTGGCCCTGTGTAGCCGGCCGCGCTGTTGATTGTCCAAACTGTAGGGTCGGCCCTGTGTGGCCGACCGCGCGATAAATCATAAGGCTGGAATTTCTCCGGCCTTTTGCATTGAATCAAACTATTTGATATGATCTGTAAATGGATTATTACCTGTGATATGCCCGGACGCTATTCCCTACCACTTCGTCGATTCCCGTTTGAGCAGCTCCACGTCCAGCAGGATGTCCTTGCTCAGCACTTCCTTGCCCTGCACCATGTTCAGCAGCATGTGTGCGCTCAGGTGCCCCATCAGGTATATCTTCTGCGCCACGGTCGTGAGGGAGGGGGCCATTTGCCTGCTCAGCGATATGTTGTCGCACCCTGTCACCATGATATCGTCGGGCACGCGCAGGCCGTGCGCGTGGCAGGTGTGCAGCACGCTGACGGCCGTGATGTCATTCCACGCGAATATACCGTCATATTCTCGTAATAGTTCGTGGTTCTCATCCAGCACCCATTCAGCGTTCGCCTCGGGGATGGCCAATATGCCCATCTCGACGCCCAGTTTCCCCGCCATCTCCAGCGCGCCGTTCTGGCGGTCCAGCACAGAGCTGGTATCCTTTTCACGCCTTATAAAGAGGACTTTCCGGCACCCGCATTCCGAGAGGTGGCTGATGGCGAGCGCCCCGCACTTCATGTTATCTGAGCCCACATTCACGATGTCGGGTGTCATTTTTTTGTCGACGGATACGACCTTCAGGTTGTGCCTTTCGTAAACGTCCGTGAAATTGCCCGTTGCGGTGATGAAGCCTGCCACATTGTTTTCGGAAAGTGTGCGGATGAGATCCTCTTCCTTTTCAGCGGAATGCCCTGCCGCGCACAGGATGGGTTTGAAGCCCTGCCTGTAGGCCTCCTTTTCCACGGCCTCGGCGAGCTCCATGAAGAAAGGGTTGCTGAAAGATGGCAATATCAGTCCGATCATCTGGGCCTTATGGGTTGCATCCTGTGGAATGGTCAATCTTCAGACCTCCGCCAGCAGATATTCCAGAATTTGTACGAATGAGTGTATATTTTCATATTCCGTTTCATTATATTTCTGTTTTGGTTTGGATGTCAATCCGTTCCCCTGCGCCTTGATTATATTTAACCGAATGGATGATTGCTGTTCTCATGACCGCAGCGCTGTTGCAGTGAACAGAAAAAAGGCGTTGTACGCCCTTTTTCTGTTCACTGCAAATTAATAGGATTTACCGAAATACATCATGTGTTTTGCATTTTTGCCGCAATGCACGCATGTATGCGCGACCTCCTCCTGGTCAAACGGCATGCAGCGTGTGGAGGCCCCTGTTTTCTCCTTGATCTGGTCCTCGCACTCCCTCTCGCCGCACCACATCGCCTTGACGAAGCCCTGCTTCACGCCCTCGGTGAATTCCTCGAAGTTCACGGCCGTTATGATCTTGCTGTCCCGGAAAGCTTTGGCCTTTGCATACATGCCCCGGTGGACCTCCTCCAGTATTTCGGGGATGGCTTTTTCTATGCCCTCCAGCGGGAGCGTACGCTTCTGCAGTTCGTCGCGCCGCACGGCCACCACCTGGCCCGCTTCGATGTCCCTGGGCCCTATCTCGATGCGGAGCGGCACGCCGCGCATCTCCCACTCGTTGAATTTCCACCCCGCGCTCTGCCCTTCCCGGTCGTCCAGTTCCACCCGGAGGCCTGCGCCGCGCAGTTTCGCCGCCAGTTCCCCCGCCTTTTCCAGTACGCCGGGTTTGTGCTGTGCGATGGGCAGTATGACTACTTGAATGGGCGCCACTTTCGGGGGCAGCGCCAGTCCGCGTTCGTCCCCGTGCACCATGATGATCCCGCCGATCATGCGTGTGGATACGCCCCAGGAGGTCTGCCAGCCGTATTTGAGCTGCTTGTCTTTGTCCAGGAACTGTATGCCGAACCCTTTGGCAAAGTTCTGCCCCAGGTTGTGCGAAGTGCCCATCTGCAGTGCTTTGCCGTCCTGCATCATGGATTCCATCGTATACGTCGCCGCTGCGCCCGCGAATTTTTCTTTTTCACTCTTGCGCCCCTTGATCACGGGGATGGCCAGTATGTTCTCCACAAATTCCGCGTATATGTTGAGCATCTGCATCGTCTCGGCCTGCGCTTCCTCTTCGGTGGCGTGCACGGTATGCCCCTCCTGCCACAGGAATTCCGAGGTGCGCAGGAAAGGCCGCGTCGTCTTCTCCCAGCGGACCACGTTGCACCACTGGTTGATGAGTACGGGCAGGTCGCGGTAGGACTGTATCCACTTTGCATACATGCTGCAGATGATCGTCTCCGATGTCGGCCGCACCACCAGCCTCTCCGTCAGCTCCTCGTTGCCAGCTATCGTCACCATGGCCACTTCGGGCGCAAATCCTTCCACGTGCTCGGCTTCCTTCTTCAGCAGGCTCTCCGGGATGAAGAGCGGGAAATACGCGTTTTTATGCCCTGTCGCCTTGAAGCGTGCATCCAGCTCCTTCTGGATCAGTTCCCATATTCCATACCCGTAGGGGCGTATGACCATGCACCCTTTCACGTCGGAATAGTCCACCAGTTCCGTTTTCAATATGACGTCGGTGTACCACCGGGAAAAGTCCTCCTCCCGCGAGGCGATGTGTTGTACAAAATCATTCTCATTTGCCATAACTGAATCTTCTCCTTACGAATGTCTGTTATTTTTCATCGGTGTTTTCAATTGCTTTATATGTTAGCTTTCATATTTCTCTCCAGGATAATTCCCTCTAAGGGATATTCAAATTGTCCCCAAGGCAAATAAGGATTTGCCTTGGACACCTTAATTATTAATTCTTAACTATTAATTATTAAAAAAGCCTTCGCCCCATCAGTAAAAGGGCGAAGGCTCGCGGTACCACCTTTTTTCAGCCGCGCAAAAGCGGCCATCTCGTTTCCTTTTAACGCGGGAGGCGTCAGGGCTTTCGCTCTTTCAAGCGTTTTGCGCCCTGCGGCGTGACGGAGCCGAATGAAAATCAGCGTTTCCGGTAAGGGGCGGGTGGCAGTGTCCTGTTTCTGCGGGGCCTTTCAGCCTGCGGGCTCCGCTCTCTGAAAAAATGGGTGCACCGGTTTTCCCCTGTATGCCTTTGTTGTGCCATTATATTCTTGCAGCGTCCCGTTTGTCAAGTGACAGCGTGTTTTCGGGGTATGATTGCGGCCTTGAGCAGGTTTATTTGGCGCATTTCCTTATAGTTAACCTGGTATCATATTATCGTTTACAATAATGGAGACACCCGTAAAAATGGGTTTTACGGGTGTCCTGCGTGTATATGCGCAAACCAGGCGCAGCGTTTTCAACGGGCGGGTATTCAGGTTGGCGTTACCGCGAATCCCGCCCTGTGGGAGGCGTATTCTTACTTGAATAGGTCGGGGTGCAGGATCTTTGCCAGGGTGTCCAGCCCGTTAATGATGCGGGGACCCGGCCAGGCCAGTTCATTGTTGGTGACATATATCTTGCCATTTTTCACCGCGTCCAGCGACTTGTATCCTTCTTCCGCTTTGAGTTTGTCGGGCTCGCCGGCAAACTGATCCAGCAGGATGATCTCCGGGTTCTGTGATACCAGTTTCTCCAGGTTATAATCCATCCAGGGTGCGTTGGGGTCCACATGGTTGGTCACGCAGTCCCCGCCCGCAACAGCGATCATGGAGTTGATAAAGCTTCCCGGGCCGCTCGTCCAGTTCCCCGCCCCGGCGCCGAAGGACAGCACAAAATAAACGGTAGGTGTTTTCTGTCCTGCCACTTTGCCTTTGATTTCGTCTTCCTTTGCCTTCAACTTGTCGATAAGAGCCTTTGCCTCTGCTGTTTTACCCGTTGCCGTACCTACCAGTTCAAAGGTCTTGGGGATGTCTTCATAATGGCGCGCTTCCACAGCCATCGTCGCGATGCCCAGTTCTTTGAGCTTTGATATGGTGGAGGTCTGCAGCTTTTCTCCCGCCAGGACCAGATCGGGTTTCAGCGATATGATTTTTTCGATATCGGGTGCGCTGTAGTCGCCCACCTGGGTCTTGGATTTGGCTTCTTCAGGGTAGGTGGAGTATTTGTCCACGCCCACCAGCTTGTCTTGCGCGCCCAGTGCATAGATCAGTTCTGTCGTGCTCGGGGAAAGCGAAATGATCTTCTGTGCGCTGGCGGGGACGTCCACGGCGTTTCCTTGGATATCTGTCGTTTTCACAGTGGCAGCCGATGTACCTGTGCACCCCCCCAGGAGTGTCAAGGCCAGCAGGATTGCGATGAGTACGGTCAGGATTCTTTTCATTGTACCTCTTCCTTTCATTGATTGGTTTGAACGAGGAGGGGTAGAAAAAATTAAGCCCCTTTTCATCAAAGGGGCTTTGGCTTCTTTGTCTGCCAAATAAGTTTCTTCCCTCCGAAGAAAATCATGTTCCGCGTGTTATCGCGTTTCACCTGGATGGCAGGTCTCCTGGCTTGGCTTCGTCGCGCTTTGCCGCCTTCCCGGAAGTTCCAGTGGCTTGTTTGGCATTGCGCTCCGCCTTACAGTAGCGGGGGCTGCAGCGGATTTGCACCGCTTTCCCTTTTGCCTCCCTTGGATATGGGAGGACCATCAGGCTGTATGATATTCTGTTCACCATGGATGATAGCACAAGCGCATTTCCCGCGCAATACCTAAAAGCGCCGCTTTTTAGATACTTATGGCCTATCTTGCTGTTTTGGTCGGCGAGAAAACAATGGGTATATAGTGGTTGGAAGGTAGCCAGACTCATTCGATCCGCAGCGCCTGCACCGGGTCCAGTCTCGCGGCCTTCATCGCCGGGAATATCCCGAAGAAAAGGCCGATGGTCAGCGAAAAGCCCGTGCACAGGATCAGCGTCCACGGTGAGACGACAGCCGGCACATGGATCATGTCGGCAAAGGCAAAGGTTGCCGTCACGCCCCCCGCCACCCCCAGCGCGCCGCCGATCAGCGAATACATCAGCGCCTCGGCGAGGAACTGGCGCAGGATCTGTGCGTTCGTGGCGCCCAGCGCCTTGCGCACGCCGATCTCCCGTGTGCGCTCCTTCACTGTCACCAGCATGATATTCATGATGCCGATGCCCCCCACCAGCAGGGAGATCGCTGCGATGCCGCTCACCACCAGCTTGAAGGTCTCGACGATGTTCTGGGCAAATTTGATCTCTTTGGACAGGTTGAACATCTTATAGGTGGATTTGCCATCGTGCTTTTTGTCCAGCAGCGTCAGCGCCTTGAACCCTACGGCGTCGGTATCCTCCATTTTGCCTGTGCTGATGGAGATCTCGTCGATGTTGCTCGTGGAAAAGGAGCGCTGGAATGCCGCCATGGGGATATAGCACCGCCCCGCGCCTCCCCGTTCGTAGGCCACCGGGTTTGCGCCCGATTCCTCCCCCACCACCATGAACTGCTGGTTTTGCATCGTCACTTTCTTTTGGACCGGGCTGGCGTTTCCAAAGAGCGCTTCAGAAACGGTCTGGCTCAGCACGATCACGTTGCGGCTGTATGTGGAGTCTGCTTCCGAAAGGAACCTTCCCTGTTTCAGGGTGATGTTTTCCATCCTGGGAAATACGTCGGAGGTGCCGATGATGCTCGCAGTCAGCTTCTTTCCGTTGAAGGATATCTCGGTCTGCTTGTACGCCATGGGGCAGATGGCCTTCGCTTCGGGTACGCCCCTGGTGACCGCTTTGTAGTCTTCCAGCGTCAGTACGGCCTTGTCGTTGACATCGTCCGAGGCGTAGATCCACAGCCGGTTCACGCCGAATCGCTGGAGTTCGTTGTCGATCCGCTGCCTGCCACCGTCCCCCACGGAGATGACGGATATCATGGCGGCGATGCCGATCATGATGCCCAGCATGGTAAGTATCGAACGCATCGCATTGGTCCGTATCTGGTGCAGCGCCATATAGGTGTAGTCAAATGTCTTCATTGCACCCTTCCTCCCGTTGCGATCTGGACGTCTGCGTCAAAGATCCCGTCCCGCAGCGAGAGCAGCCTCCCGGCATACCCTGCGATTTCCTTTTCATGCGTGATCAGTACGATGGTCGTCCCGTTCCGGTTCAGTTCCGAAAGCAGCTCCATAATCTCCCTGCCCGTACGCGTATCCAGGTTTCCCGTCGGTTCGTCCGCCAGCAGCAGGGGCGGCCGGTTGATCAGCGCCCGGCCGATCGCCACGCGCTGCCTCTGCCCGCCCGAGAGTTCGTTTGGCAGGTGGGCTCCCCTGTCCGAGAGGCCCATGCGCTCCAGCATATCCTTCACCATTCTCTTCCGCTGGATGACCGGTACGCCTGCATAGAGCAGCGGCACCTCCATGTTCTCCGATGCGGTGAGCTTTGGCAGCAGGAAAAAGGATTGGAAGATGAATCCGATGGTGCGGTTGCGGATGTATGCCGTCTGCACCATGTTCATCCCGGCCACGTTGATGCCGTTGAGCAGGTATTCGCCCCTGGAGGGCATGTCCAGGCATCCCAGGATGTTCATCAGAGTGGATTTGCCCGAACCCGAAGGACCCATGATCGCGATGAACTGGCCCTTCTCCACATCCAGGCTGATCCCGCGCAGCGCATGCACACAGTTGGTCCCTTTGCCGTATATCTTGAAGATATCCTTCGCCTTAATCAATCGCCCTCACCCTGTCGCCGTCCATCAATGTTTTTTCCGGGCTCATGACCACGAGTTCTCCCGCGTTCACGCCGTTTACCTCCGTATAAAAACTGTCCGACATGCCCACCCTGACGCTCGTTTTGACCGCCTTGCCGTCCCGCACGACATACACGTAGGCCCCGGCGTCCTCGTAAACGATGCTCTCGATGGGCACGGCCGGCACGGAAGGCGACTGCCCCAGTATGATGCTCACGCCCACGCTCATTCCCGGCAGCGCCCAGAATCCCCCCTGTGGTTCTATCACCACTTCCCCCACCGTTTCGCTTCCGTACATACCCTGGATACGTGTCGCCATGGCGGGTATGCTTTTTATCTGTGCGTGCCACAGCACGTTGGTGGCTTCGTTCAGGATCATCGCCGGCTGCCCCACAGCCAGGCTTTGCAGGTCCCTTTCATTCACCGCGGCCTTCACCTGCAGCTGGTCCGTGTTCCCTACGATCATGGCAGGCACACCGGGTAGCAGCGCCCCGCCTTGCTGGATGTTGCACTGGAGCACGGTGCCGTCTACGCTGCTGGTAAACCTGCATCTGTCCATCTGCGCCTGGAGTTGGGCCACATTTTGTGTGGCCTCCCCGATCAGTCTGGCCTGTTCCGCCAGCGCCGTCGTGCTCTGGCTGTCCAGTCCCTGCACCTGGGAGAATACCTCTTTCATATTGGATATATCCACATCCGATATCGCGCCGTTGAAGCTTTCCAGGTCATACCCGGTCGTCTGCGCCAGGGCCAGCGCGATCTTGGCGCGCTGCAGTGCGTCCAGTTCGTTCCCCTGCGTATTGAAGACGGGCTGGACGTTCTTTTGCAGCGCGGCCAGGGAGGATTTGGCGTCGGCCAGCATCTTTTCCACTTCCGAAGCATCCAGGGTGAAAAGGACGTCGCCGGCCGAGACCTTGTCTCCTGCTTTTACCTTCAGTTCCTTCACCATGCCGCCTGTTTCGGATATGGCCGTAAAGACCATGATGGGCTCCACTTCGCCCGTCACGTCGATGCTTTTCGTGATGTCTTTGGTCTCCACCCTTTCCACGGATACGTCTTTCTCCGAGTTGCGCGTCAAAAAAAAGGCCAGTACGCCCCCCAAAACGATGGCGGTGCACAGGATGCCCGCCACTACTTTCTTTTTCATCATGCTCATCCCCCTTGACCGGCATGCACGCATGCCGCGTGCGCACTTTTACCCGGTTATTTTGCTTATCCGCCGGGTAAGTTATTCCCGTTTGGGGGAAGATTTGTTGTAAATCATTCTGTTATGCTTTAGAGATGTTCGGCTGCCTTGTATTGGGATTATGCATGGTAAATTTCGTTTTTATATATGGTAGGATTGCCCTGCCCAGACTCAAATAAGCTCCCCGCACGCGCAGGGCTCCTGGCCGGGGTTTTTGCATCCATAACAATTCCCCAGTGTATTTATTTTGCAAAAATTCGTAGGGCCGGCCCTGTGTGGCCGGCCGCATGACCCGTGGCCTTCGATTTTCATCCAGCTACATCTTTGCCAGCTGCGTTAACGCCTTTTCAGGACTGGTGCGGGGATGGGCTTGCTGCATTCGGAACCCACTGCCCCGTTTCACTGGAGTTTCTATCCGGGGGCTTTCCGCAAAAAGCCCCTCCGGTATGTCGGAAGGGCGCTTGCACTCTTATCCTATTTTGCTCTCCACTTGTTTTTGCACGTCCGCGGTGTCCGGTTCCTTGCCGGGGAGCCCGCCGTGCAGTTCGTAAATGCCCATGACCTCCCCGCCGCTTGCCTTCACACATGACGAGAGGTGTTCCAGTGCTTTGGGGCACGACCCAGGTGCGGGATCGCCTTTGAGGATGAAGGCATACACCTTCTTTCCTTTCAAGTCCGCTGTATGCAGGAATGCGTTCACTGCAGGCGCCGGCAGCGCCGCCCAGATGGGCGTCCCGATATACAGCGTATCGTAATCCCTGATTTGGGAGGTGTAATCCTCCTTAAGCTTTGTCTTGACCTTCATCGCCGCCTGAAATCCGGATTTCATGAACCCCCATGCGCCCTTCCGTTTGCCTCTTTTTTCAACGAGTTCAATGATGTCCGCGCCTTTTTGGGCTGCGATGGCCTGTGCAGCCGCCCGCGTGGACCCGTCCAGTGAATAATAAACCACCGCTGTTTTCATTTTTTCTCCCATCCCTTATCGTTTATATCCTGATTATACGCTTGTAAGGGGTGTCCTGTCCAACCCGAAATGACGATATATGGTATGTGCCGCCCCGGAACATGCATGGATGCCTTGTTTGTATGCATGGGGTGTGCGATAATTTTCCTTGAAAAATCTTTCAGTCATGTATTGCATTATTATGCGCATATATGTATAATTATAAATATTCTTTTACGCGAAGTGTTTCGACAGGGAGTTGATGGTTTTGATCAAGACAGGTTTGCTGGGCGCTACGGGGTATGCGGGCATGGAGCTTGTCCGCCTGCTTTCCGCCCACCCGGATGTGGAGATAAGGCACCTGGCGTCCCATTCCATGGAAGGCGCCGCTTTTTCCTCCGTCTATCCCAGTTTCCCGCCTTCTTTTGGGCAGGTGCTGGAAAAAGTCGATTTGGAGAAGGTCGCCGGGGATTGCGACGTGGTGTTTACCTCCCTTCCCCACAGCGCCAGCATGGATACGGTGAAAAGCCTGTATGGGATGGGTGCGCGAGTCATCGACCTCAGCGGGGACTACCGCTATGATGATGCCGCCGTGTATGAAAAGTGGTACGGCGCAGCGCATAAATATCCGGAATTGCTGAAGGAATCGGTCTACGGGCTCACGGAATTGCACCGGGCCCGGATCAAAACCGCACGCATCGTGGGCAATCCCGGCTGCTACACCACCTGCGCCATCCTCGCCCTCGCCCCGCTCATGGGCAAGCCGTTCATTGACCCGCATTCCATCATCGTGGACGCCAAATCCGGGACCACGGGCGCCGGGCGTACGCCTTCCGAGGCGCTGCACTTCAGCGAGGTGGATGAAAACGTCAAAGCGTACAATGTCGGCGTCCACCGCCATACGTCCGAGATCGAGCAGGAGCTGTCGCTTTTGCAGGGCCATGAGGTCGTGCTTTCCTTCACGCCCCACCTCCTGCCCAGCAAGCGCGGGATCCTCTCCACGATATACTGCTCGCTGGAGCATGCGGTAACGCATGAAGAAGTGGAAACAGTGTATAAGGAGTTTTTCGCGGACGAACCCTTTGTCGTGCTTCACCCCAAAGGCAGCCTGCCACAGGTGAAGTATGTGAACGGGTCCAACTGCATACATATCGGTTTCGTCGTGGACCCAAGGACCATGCGTCTGGTCATCGTCTCCGCGCTGGATAACCTCATCAAGGGCGCGGCGGGCCAGGCCGTCCAGAATATGAATCTCATGTTTGATATACCCGAATCGTCCGGTTTGAGCATGACCGGATGGTATCTGTAAGGAGGAGATCCGCTTTGGACCAGACCAATGCTTTTGACAAGGCCGTACTCATCGAAAAGGCCAATATCCTCATCGAGGCGCTGCCCTACATCCAGACGCTCAGCGGCAAGCATGTTGTCATCAAATACGGCGGCAACGCCATGCTCAGCGAGGAGCTCACCCACTCGATACTGCAGGACGTCACGCTTCTGAAATACGTGGGCGTGCACCCCATCCTGGTGCACGGCGGCGGCCCCGAGATCAATAACCTTTTGAAAAAGCTGGAGATACAGCCGCAGTTCTATAAAGGCCTGAGGGTGACGGATGAGCAGACCATGGACGTCGTCCAGATGGTGCTCTCCGGCAAGATCAATAAAGACATCGTGGCGAAGCTGAACTGCATGGGTGCCAAGGCCATCGGCCTCAGCGGCAAAGACGCCAGCCTCATCAAGGCCGTGAAGGCCCAGCCCATCGATGGGGTGGACCTCGGCTATGTCGGTTCGGTCATCAGCATCAATACCAAGCTGCTCAGGCTGCTGGCGGAGGACGAGTACATCCCCGTCGTGGCGCCCATCGGCGTGGGCCCCGATGGTGAGAGCTACAATATCAATGCCGATACCGTCGCGGGCGATATCGCCGCGGCGCTGAACGCGGAAAAACTCATGTTCCTCACGGATATCGACGGCATCTGCCGGGTGCCCGATGATCCCGCCTCTTTGATATTCTCCATCACGGTGGACGAGATCGAGGAGCTCATCCGCAGCGGTGTCATCTCCGGCGGCATGCTTCCCAAGGTGGAGGCCTGCACCAACGCGCTCCACCGCGGCGTGAAGCGCACCCATATCCTGAATGGCACCCTGCCCCATCCGGTCCTGCTCGAGATATTCACGGATACCGGCATCGGCACCATGGTCACAAGGTAGGTGGAGGGCGTTATGGAGTTGAATGAGGTCGTCCAGCTGGACAAAAAGCACTACCTCGGCGTATTCGGGGACCGTGTGCCTGTATGCTTTGTGAAAGGCAATGGCGTCACCCTGTGGGATACCGAAGGGAAAAGCTATACCGACTTTTTCGGCGGCATCGCCGTCAATTCCCTCGGATACGGGAATAAACGTGTGAAAAAGGCGCTCCACAAACAGGTGGATTCCCTTTTGCATACTTCCAGTGTCTTTTACGTGGAGAACCAGGCGCGCCTTGCTGCGTTGCTTTGCGAAAATAGTTGCTTCGACCGCGTTTTTTTCAGCAATAGCGGGGCCGAGGCCAATGAAGGGGCCTTCAAGCTCGCCATGAAGTATGCGGTGGAAAAGGGTGAGAACCGCAAAAAGATCGTCTCCGCCAGGAATTCCTTCCATGGCCGTACGATGTACACGCTCTATGCCACGGGCCAGGAGAAATTCCATGCCCCCTTCCTCCCCGTGCCCGATCATTTCGCGTATGTGGATTTCAACGACATTGCCGCGCTTGAAGCTGCAGTGGACGGCCAGACCTGCGCTGTTATTTTGGAAACGGTTCAGGGCGAAGGCGGCGTACTGCCCGCCACGCAGGAGTACCTCAAGGCTGCGCGTGATATTTGTACGAAACATGACGTTCCGCTCATACTGGATGAGGTGCAGACGGGCCTGGGCCGGACGGGCAAACTGTTTTCCTTCATGCACTACGGCATCGAGCCCGATATTGTTACGCTGGCCAAGGCCCTTGGCGGCGGCGTGCCCATTGGCGCCATTTTGGCAAAAGAGCATGTGGCGCAGGCCTTTAAAAAAGGCGACCACGGCAGCACCTTCGGCGGCAACCCCCTCGCCTGTGCCGCCGGAATCGCGGTGATGGAGGAGCTCACACAGACGGATATCATCGATCGGTGCAATAATACCGGTACTTTTTTCAAGAAGGCATTGGAAAAGCTCGCGAAGCGCTGCCCTTCCATCAAGGCCGTCCGGGGCATGGGCCTCATGCTCGGCGTGGAAATGGCGGAAGGCGTAAAAGCATCGGATGCCGTGAAAAAGCTGCTGGACAAAGGCTTTATCGTGGGTACGGCGGGCGCCAATACCGTACGTTTTGTACCGCCTTTCATCGTGACGAAAAAACAGGTCGGCGCTGTGGTGGCCGCCCTTGAGGACGTGCTGAAATAGGAGTGTTGAATATGGATCTTTTGAATTATAAGGCTGAAAAGCCTTTTTCGCAGAAACATCTCGTCTCCCTGAAGGATTATTCGAAAGGCGACATCCTCCAGGTGCTTTCCCTTGCCCTGAAGCTCAAGGCGGAATACAAAAAAGGCAGGGGCCAGAAGTACCTTGAGAACAAGACCCTCGCGATGATCTTCACCAAATCCTCCACCCGCACCCGCGTCTCCTTTGAGGCCGGCATGCTGCAGCTCGGGGGTTCCGCCCTCTTCCTCAGCAGCGCCGATATCCAATTGGGACGCGGCGAGACCATCGGGGATACCGCGCAGGTGCTCTCGCGCATGGTGGATGGGATCATGATCCGGACGTTTAAGCAGAGCGACGTCGAGGATCTGGCGAAGTATGGTACGATACCGGTAATTAACGGGTTGACCGATTTGGTCCATCCCTGCCAGGCCCTGGCGGATATTATGACGCTCTATGAGAGCAAGGGCACGCTTTCCGGCCTGAAGCTGGCCTATGTGGGGGACGGCAATAATGTCGCCCATTCCCTGGCCACCATCTGTTCCAAACTCGGCATCGATTTTGCCCTCGCCTGCCCCGAGGGGTATGACCCGGATGCGGCGATCATGGATGCGGCCCGGGAGAATGCGAAAGCCTCCGGCAGCAGCATCGTGGTGACGAGGGACCCGGCGGAAGCGGCCAAAGGCGCCGACGCGGTCTATACCGATGTCTGGACCAGCATGGGTCAGGAGTCCGAGCAGAAGGAACGTATGAGGGTCTTTGCCCCATACCAGGTCAATGGTGACTTGTTTGGAAAAGCCAAGCCCGACGCCATCTTCCTCCACTGCCTCCCCTGCCACCGCGGCGAGGAGGTCACGGCGGAAGTGGTGGACGGCCCGCGTTCGCTGGTGTTTGACGAGGCGGAAAACCGTCTCCATGCCCAGAAGGCGGTATTGGTCCTTTTGATGAAGTGAGGGATTATTTGCAATGAAGCAGGTCGAGATTCGCAAGGCCACGCGGGAGGATGTGCTCGCCATATCCCAGATCACCGCCGAAGCCTTCCATAAATACGCGCTGGACCTGGGTGATACCAAATCGGTCGGCGCCCTGCGTGAGACGCCCAAGGATGTGCTGAAGGATATCGCGCACAAGCGCGTCTATATTGCCTTCCTGGATGGCGAGCCCGTGGGGTCCATCCGCTTTGAGGTGATCGGCCAGGTCGCTTATATCAGCCGTTTCGGCGTTAAATTGATCGCCCAGGGCTGTGGTGTGGGCCACGCCCTCATCAAGGCCGTGGAGGCCAAATGTCGCAGGCTGGAGCTTTCCGCCATGGTGCTCCATACGTCCAGCCGCATGTCCAGCCTGGTGCGTTTCTATTACGGCTGCGGCTTCTTCATCCATTCCACCACGTCCGTCCGCGGCTACATCCGCGCCCTGCTCGTCAGGGAGCTGGTGGACGACCCGGGCCTGGATTATGTGGAGATCGTGAATGGTAGGTAATGTTCACTCATAACTCGATTGATATGCAAAAGGAGGCAGTCCATCTGCCTCCTATACGGTTTTTTGTGACCTTGAAGACATATTTTAATCAGTCATTTCTGGCGGCGTGTACGTCAGAAATGACACCTTGCAAGCAGGTTTGTGGTGAACAAACCTGCTTGTGGAAAAATCATAAAAGTGGCAAAGCCACTTTTATGATAAAAGGTACGCCCCAAAGTAAGTCACCGTATTCTGCCCGTTGATGTAGTTCATGTTGCAGAGCCCCGCCAGTTTGGATACGTAGATGCCGTAGGCCTCCAGCGAGGCCAGCGCCTTGTCAGGGTGCCTGCAGGGCTGCTCCTCCCGTTTTGCGCACTTCTCGCACACCGGGCATCCCCCCGCCGAGAGCTGCAGCATATCTCCGTTCCACGCTTCTTTGACCTTCTCGGTGATGCGGTCGGTGACCTCCTTGTGCTTCTTCCCCACCGCCACCATCCCTTCGTAATCGAATGAGTCTTCTATCTCGCCCACCGTCTGGTAGACCAGCGCGTATTTGTACCCTTTCGCCCTTTGGATCAGTGTATCGATTTCCCCCACGTGCGGCGGGCACATCCAGTTCCGCCCGAAGTTCCCGCAATAGTTCACTTCGCATGACTTTCGCAGTTCCGCGTCGAACGGGATTTTCTCCACTTCGATGATCCCAGCCTTGAATGCGCCCTGCGTTACCGCTTCAGCCGCCAGACTCTTAAGATCCATATGCTTCTCCTTTGGATTTGAGTGATTATATTGATTATAACTGTATTTCTGCCCGGACTGCAATGTCAAAAGGAGGCACGAATGCCTCCTTTCTTTGAAGGTTTGTCTGAATCAGGTTATTGTACCGGTTCTGGCTTTTTGTTCCGCATGGTCTTGGAGAAGACCGCGATAAGTATTGCAGCCACGCAAATTACAGCCACCGATACCGCAGTTTTCGCGATGTCGTCCGCCTGGCCGTTGAAGGAAAAGGATGGCGTCAGGATGCCCGCCATGGTGATGGTGAAATGGTACAGGATCATCAGAATCAGGTTGCCCCTGGTTTTGTTGTAGATAAAGGTCATGATCACGCTGTGGGCGGTCAGGTTGATCGGCCCCAGCAGCAGGAATATCGGAATGAACAGCCATCCATATGCGCTGAACGCGATATAGTCGGAGGGCATATGCCACAGCCCCCATACCAGTCCCAGCAGTATGCTTGCCGGCAGGATGCCGAATCGGTTTTGCATCCTCGGCAGCGCAAACCCCCTCCAGCCGATCTCTTCCCCAAAGCTGGAGAAAATCGGCCAGATGAAGCCCATGACCATCATCATCCCCGGCACGCTGAAGGTGACCGTCCTGCCGGTTGTCGCCTGTACGCCCGCCTGTACAGCGGTGAGGAGCGGCACGGTCAGTATTGCCATGGCATACCATCCGATACCGTTTTTGCCCCGTTTGAAACCAGAAAAAAGGGAGCTGGTTTCTTTTTTGCCCCCGGTGATGGCGGAGGTGATGATCCCGGAGATGCTCGGTCCGAATCCCCCGAGCAGGGCAAAGATAATAAATGTGGGTGGCAGGTTGCCGCTCATGATAGCGTCGCTCGGCGTCGAAAAGATGAGCCCGGACCACCAGCCCCAGGACCAGACAAATGCAAGGATGAAGTATATGAAAAGGTTATGCTTTCGGATCCATTCTTTCATTGATTTATGCCCTTTCAATTATGTGATCTGACTAGCGTTGGAATAAATGATGATCTTGCCGCATTGTGTTCGGGTTGGGCAGGTTACCTTGCAGCTTTTGCCGCCGGTTTCACCCATTTCCCCAGTCCGCTGGTATCGGTGCGGAAAAGTTTGAGTGCGAGCAGGAACGTCCACACCTGCAGCGTGCCGATGTTCAGCCTCTCCACCAGCCCGAAGTAATCCAGCTTTTGCGCATAGAATATCGATGTTGTCCCGCCGAAGATGAAGATCAGGATGCCCGTGATGATGCAGTACGTGCCAAACCCCTTGAAGCCGTGAAGCTTGCGGAATCCCACGCCGATGAGGATGGGCGCCAGGATGGTCAGCGGTATGATGGCGAAAGTGACCGCCAGGTGCATCGTGCCAAGGAAAGTTGGTTCTGCGCCCGGCAGGTCCTCCGGGAAGTAATTGTAGGTCAATGATACTGCTTCCATTATGAGGTACAGCAGCATGCCCGCCTGCGCCACTTTGGGTGCGAATGTCCGCAGGTACAGGTACGCGAACAGGCCGAATGTGATGGCCGGTATCGTATAAAACCACAGGATGAATTGCAGGGTGGCGCGGTCGGGCGCCCCGCTCCCCGTCAGGTCGCTGATGGGCTGCATCAGGTGGTTGTACCCGTTCCACAGGAAACCGCCCAGCACCACGTGCAATACATAAGCCACGACTGCCACGATCCCCAGGACCGTCAGCCTTCGGAATACGTTCTTTGCCATTCTTTTGCCTCCAGGGTTATGCTATAGGAATTTTATGATAACGCTTTTTTTATACGCCCTGTATTCATCGCCGAATTTCTCTTCCAGATACTTATGCTCTTCACGAACGAATATCTTGTAAGCGATGAAAGCCGGGACTACGCTCCCCAGCACCAGCCAGGAGTTCAGGATCAGGCAGATGCCCGGCAGCGTCAGGAAGATCATGAATACATACATCGGGTTCAGGAAAAGGTGGTAAAGCCCTTTCGTGACAAGGCCCTCCTTTTTGTACGCTTTCATCATGGGCAGTGCGGCCCCTAGGTTCAGGGAAAAGCCCACTACGACGAGGGCGATGCCGATAATGAGCACCGTGGAGTAGTCTGTCGTTGTCATTTTAAATAATGGCGCGAAAACGAGGTCCAGCGTGATCGAGATGGCGAGGTAAAGCACCAGCACGATGGCGATCTTGCCGCCCACTCCCATCAGGGACATCTTCTTTTTCATCGAGATCTTCCTCCTTATCAGTTTAATGTAGAATAATACCGGTACAGGTGTTCTGCTGAAAAGAAAGCCAATGAAGCCTGTCCTCCATTGGCATAGCCTTGTAAATATTATAACAATCGTACCTGTTGTTGGGAAGGGGGCCTTGGCCTATCGCCTGCTGATATTTACGCTGCATTTTCCGCCGTCCCACAGTGTGCTCTCGGCAGTGAATGTGATGTCCGGTTCGACCCCTTTTGCCATGCCCTCCATGGGATCCAGGCAGTAGATGCTGCAGGGCTGTTGCGCGCCCGTCTTCTTTGCGATGGCGCACAGCATGCACCCCGTGGCGGTTGCGCGGCATCCGCTTTCTGTAGTCTCAACGATCCAGTTCGCGCACCCCATCAAGTCGGTCAGCTTCAGGAATACTTCCTCCGCGCTTTGGACGTTGAGTTGTTTTGTGCGCATTCCTCCGCTCGCCATCTGCTCCGCCCGTTTCTCGTTTCTCACCTTTTCGAGTATTCCTTCCCGCCCCATCCGCAGCACGGAATCCGCCAGCGCCCCCGCGTAAATGGTTTGTAGTAGCTTGATCTTTTCCTGAGGTTCCATGTTCTTCCCCCTAATATAAAGTTTAATTGCCTATCTTCAGTATCAGTGCGATCTGCCTTCTGATCTTTTCTTCATCTAACCGCTGGTCCATCAGGATGGTCCTGTCGATGATATTCTCCATGTAGTTGATGAGGATCTCCGTCACATCCTCACACATTTCAGGATCCGTGACGGCTTTCTGCATCAGGCGTTTGTTGGCCGCGGCCCTGCCCTCTTCCCATTGCGTCACGCTTTCCCGCGCCTTCCCGCTGCCTTCGAATCCCAGCCATACCTTCAGCGCCATCTTGTATACGTCCCGGTCAAAGCCCTGCAGCTCCTTGCGGCTCCGGTACACCTGGAGATAGATCTCTTCGGCGCTGGCCGTGAAGTCGATGCGCTTGTTCATCATCTCGGTGATATGCAGGAACCGGTTGATGACGATCTCTTCGAAAAGTTCGTTCTTGCTCTTGTAGTGGTAATAAAGCGTGGGCAGCGAGCATTCAGATGCGCCGGCGATATCCCGCATGCTCGTCCCGTGAAACCCTTTTTCACTGAATAGCTCCACCGCTTTTTGGATGATCCTTTCCCGTACGCTTTCATCGTTCATGTATGATGGCACTTCCTATATCTAACGTTCGTTATATAAATATTATCTGATCCCTGACATTGTGTCAAGTAAGTAAATGATTGTTTTAGACAAATAAATGCGGATATTTCGCATTGACTTATCCCCACCCTCGTATATAATGAAAGGCAAATAATATTTATTTCCGCTAGGGGTGCTTTAGGCTGAGATGGGGAGCGTTTCCGCTCTCCGACCCTCCGAACCTGTTGGGGTAATCCTTGCGAAGGGAAGCGGATTTGTGCAAAGGGCTCGCGCGTCGTGCGCATCATGCACAACTTTTTCACGCTTCCCGCGGTATTTCAGATAGGCCGCGGGATTTTGCATTTCAGGTACCTTCTTTAGCGGCAGAAAGGATGTTTTTGCCATGACCAATCCCACCACAAGAATCAGAAAACCAATGATGCCTCTAAGAGTACTCGTGACCTGTTCCCTGCTCGTAGCTATGAGTTTTGCCCTCTCATGGATCAAGATGTTCCAAATGCCCCAAGGTGGCTCTATTACAGCTTTCTCAATGCTTCCAATCATGATGGCCGGTTATCTGTTCGGAATCGTACCTGGCTTATTAAGCGGTTTGGCCTATAGCTTGCTGCAAATGATGCAGGATTTTTATGTGGTTCACCCCGCCCAGTTCCTTCTGGACTATATCTTCGCCTTTACCGTGCTAGGATTGACTGCAATTGTTGGTATTGCCTATCGAAAAATAAACTCCACTCCTAAAAGTGATAAATCAATCGGTAGATTTATCGGTGGATACTTCTTGCTTCCTCTTGCATTTTTTTTTGCAGGAACATTAAGGTTCATCATGCATACTGTTTCGGGCGCCATTTTCTTTGCAAGTTATGCCCCTGCAGGAGTGAATCCATGGGTTTACTCTTTTATCTATAACGGTTCGTATATGGGTGTTGAAATAGGACTGTGCGTAGGATTTCTTCTTTTCCCTGTTACGGGGATTCCATTTAACATGCTCATAAACACACTGTTTAAGCAAGTGCGAACGTGGCAGCAACCAAAACGACCGATTGCAAATGTCTGAATCTAAACGTTTTCTAGAAATAAAAGCGGGAAGTATCATTGCTTCCCGCTTTTTATTGCTTGAAGGGAATTGGCTATCGATATTATCCAGTCAAATCATGCCCGCCCCTTTTGTTGCATATATATGATAAGAATCCATATACCGCACACAGGGGGCGCATCGCATGGTTCAGGAAAAAACCCGCAGGGTCGGACCAGGACTGGTCATATTGTTCATCGCCGCGGCGGTCATCCTCGGTCTTGGCGCATATGCATTTTACGCTACGGCGGTGCAGTCTTCCTCCGCAGGCAGCCAGGCCGCGCCCGCGAAGCTGCGCGTGGAGGTCGTGGACGGCATGACGGAGGCTCCCGTCGAAGGAGCCAAAGTCGTCATTCCCGAGCTTGGTAAGGCTTTTGATACCGACAAGACCGGTATGACCGGCGTGATAGACGTGCCGTTTCTGCCAGATAAGCATTATGATGAGATCCTGCCCCAGCCCTGGGGGGAGATCACCCTTTTGGTCTACAAGCAGGATTATGCCACCTACGCCCTCTTCCACTGCCAGGTGGTGGCCGGGCAGACCCGCATGGGGCCCAAGATACTGCTTTTTAAAAACAGCGAGCTCAGCACCGACCAGCCTTTTTCCATCATCGAAGGCCCCAACCGCATCTGGGTTAACGAACTCATCAAAAAGTATCAGCCGAAATAGTCTTCAACTGTATCTGGATAATAAAAACGGCTCTTGCATTGGGAGCCGTTTTTTTAAAGAAGGTTTGATGGAATAATCTCTGTTCTGCTTTATGGTGCAGCAACCTGCATAGTACCTGTAGGGGACGCCACACATACATGTGTGTTCGCAGCATTCCTTTCCTGTTTGACGATTCGTATGTTTGGATCATCTTCTATGCATCTGATATCTCTTCCTATACCGTAGGGGTCGATGCCCACATCGACCCTTTGGGATATGACCTTTAACTATTACTTGTCAGCCTGTTATAATAATTACCTTTCAGCCTTCAAAAATCTCCTGCATCATTTTATAACTGCTTTTCAGCATGTCATAGTCCTTGTAGCTGTCCTTGTAGACCTCCAGGATCACAGGCCCGTTATATCCGGCTACGTCCAGCTTGGCCTTCAATGCATGGTAATCATACCTGCCGTACCCCGGCAGCCCCAGCACGATCCGCCCGTTTTCTTCATAGCAGTCGCAGATGTGCACGTTGGAGAGGTTCTTGCCCATTGCCCGGATGTACTCCCCCGCCTCATGCCCCGCCTGCAGCGCCTGCTTGGTGTCCAGCACGAATCCCAGGCTTTCACAGCCTTCGTACTTTTGGATCTCTGCTGCGAATTGGGGTAGGGCAAATGTGCACCAGTGCACGTTTTCCCAGCAGAGACGCACGTTATGCTCCTGGGCCATGGTGAATAGGCGTGCAGTCAGTTTTGAGTAGCGTTCGTAATCGGTCGGTGTGTGCTGGTGGATCCGCTTTACGCGTGTCGGACCGTGCATCACGTACAGTCCCGCCCCCAGCTTCTGCGCCGCCTTCAGGACGGTGATGAATACTTTCTCTGCGTCTTCCCTTTGGCGGTGGCTGATGGAGAAAAGCTGCGGTTCAAACTGTGTGGAAAGCGCGTGGACGGAAGTTGCTTTCATCTTCCATCCGTCCATGCGTTTGATCAGCAAATCTATGAATTGCGTATCGTACTCGCTCGCGCCCGAGAGAAAAAGCTCGCAGGTGTCGATACCCATTTTGCCCATGATATCCACGGCGTCTTCCGTGTCCAGTTTCCCGAAAAAGCATGCCGAGGACATCCCCAGCTTCATGGTATCACCCTCCGATTTCGCCGTACGCGCCGCCCGCCAGCTGGCACATCAGTACATAGGCCGCGCTGGAAAGGCGGTTGATCCCCCGCAGCAGGTCCTCGCGCTGTGTTATCCCTTCTTCACCGTATGCCTTTACTGCCACGCATTCGGCCTCGCGCAGTTTGGTGCGCAGCAGGTTCAGCCACGCCATTGTCTGCCCCATGCGCCAGTCCGGCATGAAGTGGGCCACGCCAAAGTGCTTGTCGGGGTGGTGGGAAGCGTCATGGATCGTCTCTTCGTCCATCCCCATCACGAAAAGCGGCGGCACAGGCTCCCCGTTCACATGCGCGCGCATGATGGAGCGCATGCACCGCAGCACATCGCTCAGGTGCCCCACCAGCGCGTCGTGCTTTTCATCGCGGGCGGATACCTGGCACATCACGCAGGTTGCGTATGCGCTGTCCAGCACGCCCCGGAAGACGATGCGTGCGTCGTCCTTGCATACCAGTTCGCTCCCCCGCAGGTTGGTCATGTGTTCTGGTTTCTTTTTGTGTTGTTCCTCCACCTTTGGAAACCTCCCGGAAGCACGGCGCTCCAACCGTATTCTAAGCCGTATCCGGCCGGCTTGTCAATCGAGGCGTCATGCATAATTATTCATATCTACTCATAATTATACTTCGCGCAGCCTCCCCGTGCAATAAGAAAATGGCCATTCCGTCAAAAACGTTGCGCGTGTTGTTCGGGATGGTTCCTTTGCCTCATATCTTTAACTACTACAGCTTGAAGTTGGAAGTTTGTTATATAGCTGCTGTTTGATGCTGCGTCCAAAAGCCTCCCTTGCCTAAAGGGAGGTTGCAGCATGCGGCCGAAATGAACCGCTTGCTGTTCCATAGGGCCGAAGGCCCATTGAGGTCGCCATGCTGACGGAGGGATTCGTAACGGAGAGGAGGTGGTTTTTTCCGGCAGCATCCTGGTCTGTTGATATAAAGGTTTCGCCTGAAAGGCGAGGGATTGTACCCTTGGCATGGAAATTAACTGATTTGCCTTTAGCGGTGGAATGTCACTGCACCTCTTACAACCGGAATAGTTCCTTTGCGTTGTCGTGCAGGATCCGCCTGGCGCAGTATTTTGCGTATTCCAGGTCCATGGCGCCGTCGGAGGTCATCTCCGATAGTGCAAGGGTCAATGCATGGCGTACGCCCAGCAGCGCCCCGTAGCTTTCCTCCCCCGTCCAGGTGTCGCACCCCCACAGTATCCTGTGCGGGGAGGCTATTTCCAGCACTTTTTGAATGAAATCAATGGTTTCCCGCGTTGAAAGCAGGGGTACCCAGCAAAGGTCCGCATACACGTTTTTATAGTTGTGCAGCAGGGCCAGGATATCGCTCGTCCAGGGGTATCCCGCGTGGAAAAGGTCGAATTTCACGCCAGGATTGGTCTCGATGAGTTTCCTCAGGCCGATGGCTCTGGTATGGTCCAGCATGCCTAGTCCCGTATGGATTTGAATGGGTAGTTCAAGTTCTTCTGCTATTGTGGCTATTTGGAACAGGATGAAATCGCCGAAATCCAGGATCTGTTCCTTTGTCGGGTTGGGATTGTTGAATGCCATCTCCGCTTTCTCCCTGGAATCGTTTTCGATAATGAGGGGGCGGTCATATGCCAGCGCATTTTTCAGCGCCACAGCGCCCCGCCGCTTCTGCTCGGTGATAACGGATTTCATGGCTCCGAGGTAATCCTGCAGGGTATTGATATTTTGGTCAGGGAGCATGTCGTATGGGCTGTTGCCGTTGTGGTCTCGCGCCTCCCGGCTGTATCCGAAGACGAATGCGTTGATACGGAATACCGGGGCAAATATCTCGGGATGCCCGTTGTCGCTTCCCGGGTTGTCGTATTTGTCCAATATCACCCGTTCATACCTGCACGGGTCTTTCAGGAGTTTGATGTGGAGGTCGCGGTCCCTGTGGGCCTCGCGTATCAGGCCGTCGATCCTGTCGAAGTTTTCAGGTGTGATTTCAACGCCGTATATGGCCTTGATCCCCTCGGCAAGCCAGCGGTACGAGCTGTTGCTCCGGTTGGCGAGCAGGTATTGCTTTCTGGATTCGATATCCCGGCCCGGCGGCGCCGCCATCCACGATATGTAGCTGTTGTTCAGGATGAAGTCCAGCCCCATCCTCTCCGGGAACTGCCCGTCCGCAAGGTGGTGGCTGTGCGTGTTAATGACGCTGAGGCCAGAAATGTGCGTATATAATTCCTCCCGGATATCCTTTGTGTTCATGCTTGTTCCTTCTTCTATATGAATTTTTGATAGGAACTGTTTATTGGTCTTTGCTTATGGGGTTTTGCATCAAATGAACATATTTATCTGTTGCTTGGTGGAAATGCTCCATTATTTTATCATAATCCCAATTCCAATACTCTGCTGCATAAGGTTTTAGAAGGTTTAAAGTATCATCCCCCAACAAATTAACCATGTTTGGGTTGGCAATCAGTATCGACATCCAGCCTAGCCAGCATTCGTCCTTCTGCTCGGCTGCTAGCTTTGCGGCTCGTTCCAGCGGCGCTGAAAGCAGCTCTGAGGATTCTCGCTGCAGGCGTTTTAAAATCCATTCTGCTCCGGGCCAGTTCAAATCTTGTATCCATCCAAGCAGATCAAAAAGATATGGTTTGATTTCCTCGTCACCAAGCGTTAGGAACACCATTGCACAGTAATCCCAACTGCTGAAGTAGTTATTGGGCTGAATTAAGTATTGATGATCTGTTCCGTTCAATGCGGCAATGAAACCTGCTTTTTTTTGATCAGGTGTACTATCCCACGCCAGTTTTCGAAGTATTTCAGCTTGTTTTCCATTCATTTTATCATCTCTTGAATAAAACGGATGACTTGGATTGCCGCAGTTAAATATGCTGTCAATATAATATACCGTATTATTCCAAAGCAGTGCAATACAAAATGAACGGATTTATAAAAGCTAAAGCTCCCCTGCCAGGGGAGCTGTCATGCGACCCATCAGGGTCGCATAACTGAGGGGTCGGGTG
>JAEXRW010000038.1 GCA_023454175.1 Bacillota bacterium
ATAATCCTCCTTTGTGTTTTTCGTGCGGTTGGCAGACCAGCACCTATTTTACCAAAGGAGGATTTTTACTCATAGCTGTAAGCTTTTTGGTACCACCGGCATAGCCGGTGGTTTTGTTTCACAAAAATACCTCCCGTCGTTTCCAACGTCGGGAGGTTACGTTTAGTCCGTCTTTTGTTTTGATATGGTGTCACTTTATTTTCCAAGGTGGTTCTTTAATTTCCCGTACCAAGTATAAAATTCATACCGGATGATATTTGCTTTGGAGGCCCCGGCAGAGCGTTTATATATATCTAATTGGCTGCGTAAGAGCATAATATCCTCACCGGTTATTGTTGCAGCGTCCAATTCCTGCGAATCGTAGCGGGTGGCGCCCGCCGCTGTCAGTTCCGCGCACATATTTTTGATTTCCGTATTGATCTTATCGATTTGCGGGAATGCTTTTGAAGCATTGATTTGCCCGCTTATGTACTTTTCGCATATCTCTAAAGCCTGTATTCCCTTCTCGTAGGTGGCATTATTCATCCCGTCTAGTCTGCCGGAAACAAGCCCCAGATCCCTCTTGAGCTGCGTGTAATCCCTTTCTATTCTTTTGTCGCGTATTTTCTGCATTTCTTCATTATCTTTGCCAGTGGGCTCTGCCATATCGCTATATAGATTTCCGATGGCTACATTGATTCGATGCAGGTTTCCTTTTTCCGCATCCGCCTTGTCTTTCTCCATGGTATAAACTTGCAGACCAATGTTTTTAATCTTGGTGCGCGCATCGTCGGCTGCTATCTTTCCGCCTTTGTAATCATCACAGATACTGAGCACCTGCTTGCCCAAGCCGGAAGCTGCGGAGTCTACTCCGCACGAACAACAACTGAAAACCATAAGAATAGCAAGAAGATAAAGAGCAGCCTTCTTCACATGGATTACCCCCCTTTTTGGTTCTGCCGGGTCCGAATCAACTGCAAAAAGCACTATTCTCTCTGTATCCACTTCATACCAAATTCATATTATTATTTCATGGCTACATTGTCAATTATTACATTTGCACATGACATATTCTCTATTTCGCTACAGTTTCGGATTGATTTTATATGTGATCTCCACCCCGATGTTTTCGTTCAGTGACCGCCACACCGGGGATATCTCCCGCGCCTTGGCGATGGCAGCTTGCATATCTGTATCCTGAATATCCTTGGAGGCGATCGTGACATGCGCTTCGATCCTCTCCAGCGAAAGCGGCTGCTCCCGCCGGTATCCCTGTACGTCCATTTGGTAGGAGTCGATGCTCTTTCCCATTTTCCGCAGCAGGAATACGATGGCTGTGCTCACGCATCCCCCCCAGGTCGTCGTCAGCAGCTCCAGCCCCTTGTACCCCTGCCCGTCACCGGCAGGCGGGACGTAATCGAAATCTACCGGCCGCGTAGGGTTGTCCCGGGATACCCCCTCGAAAAGCACCTTCTGGTTTTTCAGTGTGATGGTCGATTCAAAATGCGCGTTTCCCATGGCTTGTCCCCCGTTTATTTGAAGTAATGATATAGATATCGTTGTTTATGGTCTCCATGGCATATTTTAGCATATTCTGCGGCTGGCGGCAATGCACAGGCATCATCGCCGCTGCTCAATGAGTTCCCGGTATTTGGCTTCTTTCTCTTCTCTGAATTTTCAGAAAATATTATTGATGCGCGCACCCAAAATTGCCGAATATATGGTAATATGGGACGAAGGATTTATCGAATATTGTCTAATTGTGGCGGTATGTGTTGAATAACAGGTTGCTAAAAATCCGGAGTTTCTTGTTTGAAGAGCCCCGCATCGTGCGGGAAAGCATCACAGCCAATGTACGCCGTATCTTTTATGCGGCCATTGTGGCGGTGGCTGTCCATTTGGCGCATATCGCCATCTTCCTTTTCACCGTCGTGGCGCACAGCAGTACGGAACATGCCTGGAGGCTCGGTATCATCCTGGCCCATTCAGCGATGCTGGTCCTGATGGTCGGTTCCATTCTTGCATCGTATACCCTGAGGAAAAAGGAGTGGATACGCACCGCCCGCGTTTTCCAGTACATCGTGGTCGCTGCCCTACTTGCCGCGGGTGTAGCCATCACGTATATAGACCAGCTGGTGACCAGCAATATCACGCCTTTCCTGGTGGTCTGCTTCATCACGGCCACCATATTCCTGTTGCGCCCCTTTGATGCCATCCTGCTGTTCCTTCTGTCGTTTGCCGCCTTTTTTGTGCTGATGGGTTTCACCCCCCAGCCTCAAAGCGTAGTGCTTTCAAACAGGGTGAACGGCATCACGGCCGCGGGGATCGGCATCACGCTGTCCATCATCATGTGGCGCTACTTCCGCATCAACCTCATGCAAAAATGGCATATACACAGCCAGCAGCAGGAGCTGGAAAAGCTGGCCTTCTTTGATCATCTCACCGGCCTGCCCAACCGCAGGAATTTTGATGCCATCCTGGCACGGGAAGTCTCCCTTGCAGCCAGGCAGCAGCGCCAGTCCTCTCTTATCATATTGGACATCGATTATTTTAAAGAAGTGAATGACCGCTTCGGGCATCCATGCGGAGATGAGGTGCTTGCCCGGTTCGCCGGTTTGTTTCGTGCCAACCTGAGGGCCTGCGACACGCTTTGCCGGATAGGCGGGGAGGAGTTTGCCATCCTGCTGCCCCTCACCAGTGCGGCCAGGGCGGTCACTGTAGCCGAAAAACTGCGAAAATGCCTGGAAAGGCATTCGTTCTCGGCAGGCCCGGGGAGCGCCGTGCGCCTGACCGCCAGTTTTGGGATCACGCCCCTGATTGGGGAGGATACATTGCCGGCCGCCTATTATGCGCAGGCGGATGATGCGCTCTATCATGCCAAGCAGGATGGGCGCAACTGCGTACGGGTGTACCGCCCGTGACCTTTTCGGAATTCCGCCTCTAGATATGATCGTCCATATGCATGGCCGCTTCTTTCAAGCTGTCCGCAAGGGGGACTCCCGCCTTTTCCAGCCGCGCCCTGGATTGGTGCCCCTGCGCGATGAGCAGGCAGTCGCACCCCATCGCCATAGCCACCTCCGCGTCGTGCGCCGTATCCCCGCAAAGCAAGATCTCGGAAGGGTGGAATCCGGATCCCGGCAGCCACTGCAGCGCGATGTCCGCCTTCCCGTGCCCGTAGATGTCCGCGATGCCCAGGATCGGGGAAAAGTAATGGTCCACCCGGTACAGTTTTAATTGTTCTTCCAGCCGTTTCTGCATGGAGGCAGATAATGATACCTGCCTTACTCCCGCGGACTTGACCTTTTCCAGCGTCCGGATGGCGTCCCTGTGCAGTGTCGCCGTGATCAGGTGCGCGTCATACGCCTCGATGAATTCCTGCGAGAGGTCCTCATAGCTGTCCCTGTCCGGGAAGGCCAGCTGGTTGTAGTAGTTGATTACCGGAAAGTCAAAGATTTCGAGGTAGCGTTCCAGTGTCAGTTCCGGCAGTTTCCGCCGTTTGAGCAGGGTGTTCATGGCCTTCACGCACACGTCCCGGTCGTCCAGCAGCGTGCCGTTCCAGTCCCATACGATGCATTTGTATTTCTTCATGTCCCATCCTTATAATTAAGATTAAATATTGTTTATAGCATGTCCCTGTGGAAATGCTGATAGGTCTGAATAGTTTTTCCGGTATGTCAGGATATATTTAATACCGCTCCGACAGTTTGGCTTTTTTCCGCCATTCCGGCGGTTCGCCGTTTTCTCCCCAGTACTCGATGATCCTGTCGATAAGCGTCCCCGTGAAATGGTAAAACGCCGTCAGGTAGTAGGATTGTTTTTCCGTCTTCGAGCGCACGAGCGATACCGCTATGATGGTATCCGTCTCTGGGTCTGTGTAAACCGCTTCTGTTTCCATCGCCCACTCGCCGGGGTACTTCTGGTTGAAAGCCACATACTTGTCCCGTCCGCGGAAGATCTCCCGCGTATTGGGCAGGTAGACGCAGGCGTCCTCCGTCATGAGTTCTCCCGCCGCGGCATATTGTCCCATGCAGATCAGGCCCTGGAAGCACAGCACGTTTCTTGCGTTTTCATTCAGGTCCGGTATGTTTTTGTTTTCACCCTTCAGTTTGGCGTTGATTGTCACTTCCCCTTCGTCCACCGGGCCGCTCTCCTTTGCTTTCCCTTTTACCAACGAATCCATTCCCCGCAGGACCCCGCCTAGCTCCCTCTGACGAGGGAGCTGTCGCCGTAAGGCGACTGAGGGAGAGAACTCCCGCAGGTCCATCCAATCATGCCCGCAAGGGCATTCCTGAACTATTAACTATTAACTCTTAACTATTAATTAAAATATCCCCCCGCAGGGCCTACCGCAACTTTCAACTTTCAACTCTCAACTGTCAACTACTTCTCGCCTTCCACGTGTTTCATCCCGCCCTTGCTGATCCCGTTGTTACGCGCGTAGTGGAAAAGACACTGCTGCGCCAGTCCCGCGTTGCTGCCGAAACGGTCATGGGCAAAGCATTCGATCTCGTCGTTCTTCGCGTCCTCGTCCAGGTACAGCGTCCGCATGATGCGCCCCACCCATACGTCGATGGGGAATGCGCACCCGTGGGACAGGGAGAAGAGTAATATGCACTCCGCCACCTTCGGCCCCACGCCTGGCAATGCCAGCAGCTTCTTCCGCGCCTGCTCGTACTCCATGCAGCGTAGTCCTTCCAGGTCAAATCCGTCCCGTACCATGCGGGCGGAATGTTTGATATAGGGTGCACGGTATCCCGCGCCGCACTCCTCCAGGTCCTCCACCTTCGCCTCCGCCAGTGCGTCCGGGGTGGGGAATGCGTTGCGTGCAAACCCCCCGTCTTCTATTTTCTTGCCATAGCGTTTGCAGATCCGCTCGATGATCCCTTGGATGCGCTTGACGTTGTTGTTGGCTGAGAGGATAAAAGAGATAAGGGTCTCGAAGGGTTCCTGCGCCAGGATATGCATCCCCTCGGCGTAGTCCATCCCGATCCCCACATATTTGTCAAAGGCCAGTGCCTTGCGTATCTCCCGGTAGTCGGTGTCCAGGTCAAAATACCCCCGCCACACGCCCTCGAAATCTTCCTGCGAGCAGGGGTACATCTCCACACTGTCCCGGCTCTCCCGGATGAAAAGGGCCTTCCCGTACGCCGCGCCCAGGTACCCGTCATCATACGGCAGCCAGCGGAAGGCCTGCCCGCACTCCAGCGTATGCTTCAGTGAAAGGCCCGAGCCTTCCACGATGGTTTTATTCCCTTCAAAGATCACATTCATGCTCATGCACCACTTCAATTATCTTTCTTCCCCGCAGGGTGTCTTGCCTCCCTCGGATGAGGGAGGTGGCGCTAATGTGATTCCAAGACCAATTGGAATCACATTGGTGCCGGAAGGAGTGATATCCTATCTGGTAATTCTCACACGTGAGTGTCACACACTTTTATTTGATGTCGCCACAGGCATGTTCTCAAACTAAACTGTTTGCACCCCCGTGGGTAACTGTTCACTGTCAACTGTTAACTCTCAGCTATTTGACTCTGTCTTTCCGCAGTTTCCGCAGGTGTACGATCTCCCCAAACATCTTGAAGCTGTCCATGATGGCGATCACCAGGATCACCGGCACGATGATGAGCAGTAATATGATCTTCAGCTCCGGCAGTTCCCCCGCTATCGTCCCCAGCAGCGTGATGCCGAAAAGCTTCGGCAGGATGATGAAGATGACCGATGCCGCCAGCAGGATGAGGTAGATGGCGAAGGTAAGGTACGTCTTCCATGTCTTGGACTGTACATACCCCAGGATGTCGTACCGTTTTTTCTCCAGTTTTTCCCCGCCGTTATTCAGCCAGTACACCTTCTGGTCCATCCGCGTCTGTATCTTCCACCCGTCCCGGATGGATTGCGCCTCGTACTCGTCCTGCGCCGCCTGCTCCTTGCTCCGTTTGTTGTCGATGAGGTCTATTTTATACTGCGCGGTGAAAGCCTCCACGCTTTCGAAGGTGTAACTGTGCATCCGCTTTTCCGGCAGTACTTTGCGCAGCAGCCACCCGTTCTGCGCCATGCTCTCCAGCCAGGCTTCCTCCTGTCCCACCCGCCATATCGGAAATTTCTTCTTGAAATCGCTGAATTTCTCTGCTACATCCATATGCGTGTTCCCCCTGTTTCATCATAAAGTCAGTATTTTCGTGCAAATAAATATCTGATCCGACCCTTGGGTTCATCATACAACTGTAGGCCGGTACTGTCTATAGATTCGGTATTTGCGGAATAAGACCGGCTCTTTATGGGTCGCGCTCCACGGTTTTCGTCCTATGTAATGATTTAAATGGCTGTATTCATTTTATCACTAATGAGTTCTTTTTGCATTCTCCATACTGCCTAATTAAGGCAAAACATCTGCCTCTTGGATAAGGTACCGGGTCTAATCTGGACGTTCCAAAGGGCTCTATGAATACCTGTGGGGCATTTTCGTCCCGCAGGGACTCCGCAACTCAATTCGGCTTCTTTAAACACAGTTCCCTGCGCTCTCCCTTTTAGAGATACTGAGACTCCTTTAAACGGATGCGGGGCATCCGTATGTAATGGGAGGTGGCAGCAGCGGCCCCACAGATCTAATGGTTCCTTCATATTTTTATAGGGGCCGCTTGCTGACGGAGGGCTTCGTCTTTGATTCGTCCCGCAGGGACTCCGCAACTCCCAACTCTATCCTGAAAATACTATATTAAGCGACCCAATCTTAGCCCCATCTGACGAGGGCGCTGTCGCCGCAGGCGACTGGGGGAGAGAGATTTAACTACCTATCCTGGCTTTTCATCCGTGTGTGCCAGGCACACACTACTGCTTGGTGCCTTACCGGCATGTATGTCTCAACTTTCAGCTCCCAACTATTCTGTTGCATCCTGCCGTGATAGTATATATAATTTTTCTTTAATAGGTTTGCATTATGCGATTGGATGTGTGTCTTGTGCCGCTGACGGGTGCATTGGTGAATTTCGGGGCTATCATAGTGGGCGGGGTGCTCGGCCTCCTATTCAGGAAAGGCCTGAAGCAAAAGTACATGGACGCCGTCATGTACGTCCTCGCCTTCGTCATTTTCGGCCTCGGTGTCTCCTACGTGCTCAAAAGCCAGCAGATCCTCGTCCTCATCATCAGTGTGGTCCTCGGCGTTCTGTTTGGCACGCTTTTGAAGCTGGATGAACGGCTCAATAGGTTCGGCGCTTTCCTGCAGAAAAAAATAAAGATAGGCAACGGGAATTTTTCCGAAGGTTTCGTCTCCTGCACCATCCTCTATTGCGTGGGCGCCATGGCCATCACCGGCTCCATCCAGGGCGGGCTGAGTGATGACCACACCATCATCTACGCCAAGTCCATCATGGACGGCATCTCCTCCATCTTTTTTGCTTCCTCCCTGGGCGTGGGCGTCCTCTTTTCAGCACTCCCCGTCCTGCTCTACCAGGGCGCCATCGCGCTGGCGGCATCGGCCCTCGCCCCTGTGCTGGATATGAATGTCGTCACCGAGATGTGCGCGGCGGGCGGTATCGCCCTCATGGCCCTCGCGGTGAATATGACGGGCATCAAAAAGTTCAAGGTGGCCGATATCCTCCCCGCCATCTTCCTTCCCATCGGCGTCTATCCCCTTGTGCAGTGGGTGTCCAGCCTGTTTTGATTATTGAAAGCAAATCACTTATAATGAGATACAGACTCTTTGAAAAATACTCTGTCAGGAAGTGCAGTATGGATACTGCCGGTTTCATCCTGAGTAACTTGGGTTTTATTGGTGTAGTCGTATCAGTTTTTGTGCCTTGGGGTACTTACCCGCTGACGGCTGGCGGGAGCATGGGGATTGCCGCATTGTCTTTAAGTGTGATCGCGCTAGTCAGGCTGAGGAATCGGAAACGCTCTGTTGGCTTCGCTATTTATAGCATCGTCCTGGGGATTATTACAGTCATCTTCGCTGTATTGTTGGTTTTTTTGATAATGAGTTTGAGTGGGTTATGATGTTGGATTCACTGGTCGTATTCCGTTCCCTTCTGGACGATCCTGTCGTCCGTGCTCTCTCTGGCAAGTGGGAGAGTGAAGCCATCTCCCGCTATCTTCTTCCCCATCGGGATCTTTCCCCTTGTTCAATGGGTGTCCTGCCTGTTTTAATTGATATCAACACTGACCATTATTAGTTTCATCATTTACCATGTAAGCTGATTTGTTTACAATATGCTATAGTATGGGTTTAAGGAGACGCCATGGAAATTGAAATGATTCGGGAGAACAAAAAAAGGTTTTTGGATCTGCTGCTTTTAGCAGACGAACAGGAAAGTATGATCGATAAATACCTGGAACGGGGGGATATGTTCGCGCTGTATGATGGTGATTTGAAAAGCATCTGTGTAGTCACGCAGGAAGGCGAGGATATTTTTGAACTGAAAAGCTTGGCCACATATGAAAAATATCAACGGCAGGGTTATGGAAGAAAGCTGGTAGAATATATATTCGGGTACTATAAGGACAAATGTAAAACGATGCTTGTTGGCACCGGAGACAGTCCGTCAACGATTCCTTTTTATGAGCATTGTGGATTTGTATTATCGCATAGAGTCAAAAACTTCTTCGTTGATCATTATGACCACCCGATGTTTGATAATGGTATTCAGCTCGTTGATATGGTTTATTTGAAAAAGGAATTCTAAAGGTTTTGAGGATGATCATTTCTTTGTATGACTTCAAGGCTGGATAACACAAATCATGTCTGACAGAACTTTTCCCATCAATTCATATTCGGTTGACACCCCCGTCTTTCAGTCTTACAATAAACGTTAATATTTTCATTGGGTGGGTTGTCATGTTGGATTCGCTGGTCGTATTCCGTTCCCTGCTGGAGGACCCCGTCGTGCGTGCGCTCTCGGATGAAGAGGAAAGCACGGCTTTGTCCCGCCTGCTCGCCTTTGCCGAAGAAAACGGGGTGGAAGGGGATATCCTGCCGTATTACCTTTTTGATGTTCTGGCGCAGGATGATAACGTCTTTTCCCGCACCGTCGAGTTGACCGGCTCGTGCGGCGCATCCCTTTCCGGTTTTGTACACCAGGATATCTCTGTACTCCTGTCCTTTTTAGAACAGTATAAGGGCCTTCTGCCTGCCTATGCCCCGTCAATTCCCGCCCCCGTAACGGCATACAGCTGCAGCATCTCCGCCATGGTGAAGGCGTCTTCGCTCGGTGTGGACCAGGTTTACAAGGCGCTCTTTGAGCAATACAAGAGCCTCGGCAGAAGCGTCGCCGCGCGGTATATCGCGCTTGCATGGAATGATGGTTTGACCGGTATTGAAGACTTTGACGCCATGCCCCTGGCCGATCTTGTGGGGTTGGATATCCAGAAGCGTGCGCTCACAGCCAATACCCTGCGCTTGCTGGAGGGCCGCTCTGCCAATAACGTCCTGCTCTTCGGGGACAGCGGCACGGGCAAATCCTCCTGCGTCAAGGCGCTCATCCACGAATATCATGAACAGGGCCTCAGGCTCCTGGAGCTGCGCAAACACCAGCTGGTGGAGCTGGATCATATCCTGTCAGTCCTCGGGAAAAGCAAATACAAATATATCGTCTTCCTGGATGACCTCTCCTTTGAGGATGGGGACATGGGATACAAATCCCTCAAGGCCGTGCTGGAGGGCAAAGCCGCGAAGATCCCTGCCAATGTCCTTTTTTACGCCACGTCCAACAGAATGCACCTCGTCCGGGAAACCTGGGCGGACAGGGTCGGTCCCGACCGCGTCGATTTTGAGCGGGAGGATGTCCACATTTCCGATACCGTGCAGGAAAAGCTCTCCCTCTCCGAGCGCTTTGGTCTCACCGTCAGCTTCACCCTCCCCTCGCAGGCCGAGTATCTGGCCATCGTAAACCATCTTTGCGCCAAACGGAACATTAGGTATGACGGGGATATCGAACGAAAAGCCCTGCAGTGGGCCATCCACCAGAACGGTTTTTCGGGCCGTACAGCCCGCCAGTTTATCAGCTCATTGGATTAAATTAAATATGTATATCCCCGCAAGGCAATCTTGGCTCCCTCAGATGAGGGAGCTGCCGCTGTAGGCGGCTGAAGGAGGGATCATTGGAATATATTTATTGATTCCGATTAAACATAAACCTATCTTTAATCATTTGATTTTCTTAATACATTAGACATGATCTCATTGCCCTTGTTGAAATAGATCAGGCGGGGCGTTACCATCGTATCGATCTCGATGATCCCGAACGAGTAATAGTCATTTCTTCGTTTGTCTGTTGGTGAACCCGGGTTGAATAAGAGTATACCGTTATGGTATTGGCAGTATGGCATGTGGCTGTGCCCGAAGATGATGCAGTCCACCCCGTCGTCTTTGAACCGTTCGAATGCCCTTTCCGGCGTTCTCCCCTTCTCCCCGTGCCCGTGTACCACGCCGATCCTGTAATGGCCCGTATCGATGATCGCTTTCTCCCCGAATGCTTGATGTATCTCCGGCCCGTCCACATTCCCCGCCACAGCGGTCACAGGGGTCAGCGCAGCCAATTGTTCAATGACTCCCATGCTCGTGATATCCCCGGCATGGATGATCCGCTCCACGTCTTTGAACGCCTGTAAGACTGCCGTGGGCAGTTCCTTCGCCCTCCCCGGTATATGCGTATCCGCCAAAACGCCGATCCTGATCATGCTTGTCTCACCTGGATTTATGATGTCCGCCATCTGTTATTATTCGAAGAAATATATTGTATTATATTCCATTATTGTTATAGTAAATATAGGTAATTTGTATTCATAGGGGGTGTTCATATGATCGATGAGAAAGCCGCGGCAGATTTTGCAGAGCGCCTGAAAATGGCGCAGCAGGGCGATGCGGAAACGCAGTTCAAATTGGGTCTGTGTCTTTTCGAGGGACAAGGCGTACAGCAAAACCGTAAAAAGGCGGTCAAATGGTTTGAACAGGCTGCAAAGCAAGGCCATGCCGGGGCCCAGTTGAAATTAGGCCTTTGTTATGCAAATGGAGCAGGCGTGTTGCGCAACAGGGCGAAGGCATTGGAATGGATCGGGAAAGCGGCGGATCAGGGCCACGATGAAGCGCAATTGGATTTAGGTCTTTGTTATGCATACGGGGATGGTGTAAAAGAAGATTATATAAAGTCACTGGAATGGTTTGAGAGGTCTGCAAATCAGGGCAATTCTCAGGCACTATTCAGCATTGGTACGATCTATTTTTATGGACGGGGCGTTACACGGGACTATTCCAGGGCTGTTGAATGGTTCCATAGGGCTGCGCAAAAGGGCAACACGGATGCCGAGTATAATTTGGGTCTTTGCTACGAAGAGGGAATGGGTGTGGAGCAGGATTATGCCAAGGCAGTGGGATGGTATGAAATAGCCGCAAAGAAGGAGGCTGCGGATGCCCAGAATAATTTGGGTAACTGCTATAAAAATGGCCGGGGCGTGGAGCAGGACTATGCTAGGGCAGTGGAATGGTATGAGAAGGCGGCCATGCAGGGTGCACCGATAGCGCAGTGCAATTTGGGGACTTGCTACTATAAAGGGCAGGGCGTGGAACAAAGCTATGTAAAGGGGGTTGCCTGGTTTGAAAAAGCCGCCAGGCAGGGTTTTGCTGGAGCGCAGTACAATTTGGGTCTTTGTTACCTGGATGCGGAAGGCGTGAAATATAACAAAGCAAAAGCGGTGATGTGGCTCGAAGCGGCCGCAAGTCAGGGTGATGCAGACGCAAAAAGGGTATTAAGAGAATTGTCCTGATGGACAAGGTGCGCTCTAAAGTCTGCGGGACGGTTCGATAAGCTTTGTGTGCTTTGTTCTTCGGCCTTAACGAGTGTTTGCCTGTCACGATCATATTATTGAAAAACCCGCATCCCGGCGTTCTCCGGCATACGGCTGCCTTGTAGTTCAGTTAATGATGGATGGGATATCCCCCGCAGGGCTTACCGCAATTTTACATTATACATTAAAAAACCGCACCCAGGTGTTGCCCCGAAATGCGGTTTCCTTAATTCTCAATTTTCAATTGTCAATTCTCAATTGACTTACGCTTCTTTCGCGTATACGCTGACCTGCTTCTTGTCCTTGCCCTTGCGCTCAAAGCGCACGATCCCGTCGATCGTGGAGAAGAGCGTGTCGTCCGAGCCCAGTCCCACGTTGTGCCCTGCGTGGATATGTGTGCCCCTCTGGCGCACCAGGATGTTGCCGGCCAGTACATATTGTCCGTCTGCGCGTTTTGCGCCCAGTCGTTTGCTTTCGCTGTCGCGTCCGTTGCGGGAGCTTCCTACACCTTTCTTATGTGCCATTATCTATACACCTCTCTTATACGGTAGAAATAGGCTTGTTGGTTACTCGGCTTCCTTGGGAGCCTTCGGCTTTGCTGCAGTCTTTGCCGCGGGTTTGGCCGCCGTTTTCTCGGCTGCCGGTTTCGCAGCTGCAGGCTTCTTGGCCGCTGTGCTTGCAGTGCTCTTGGTTGCCGCGGGTTTTGCCGCCGCAGGTTTGGCTGCTGCTTTCGGGGCTGCCGGCTTGGTTGCCGCCGCCTTGGGCGCTGCCGGAGCCTTTACCACTGCCTTCTTCTCGGGTTTAGCAGCGGGTATCGCGTTGGGATCGGGCTTGTATGTGCTCTCGCCTATGGTCGTGATCTGGACCTTGGTGAAAGGCTGCCTGTGTCCCTGTTTCTTGCGTACGTTCTTCTTCGCCTTGTACTTGAATACGATGATCTTCGCGCCTTTTCCGTGGCTTAGCACCTTGCCTGCTACTTTCGTGTCCAGCAGGGGCGTGCCCACCTGCACCTTCTCACCGTCTGCGACCATCAGTGTATCAAAGTTCACGTCGGTGCCTTCAGCCGCATCGAGCTTTTCGATGAAGATGACGTCCCCGAGTTCCACCCTGTACTGCTTGCCGCCTGTTGCTATCACAGCATACATCTGGGTATTGTCCTCCTGTTTAAGTACTCGCCGGGAAAAAGGCAGCCGCATAAATTTATGCGGCGTTTCAAAGCCTTGCCCGCGCGGCTCACCATGTGATTTTATCACACGCTGGAAACCCTGTCAAACGATTTTATGATGGATCTGGTCCATACAATGGATTTTGCCCCGATTGATGCGCTTCATACAGCCATATTGGGTTTTGAGATTATAACATATATATCAATGGTAATCAAATGGATCATGGGATCGGCCCTTTGCCATGGGCTCAAGACTGCGTAGGCGCGCATGCGCATATATACCTTTATTATAAATTGTGGTAAACTCTGCATGAATGAATTAAAGGGGGTATTTCCCATGGGAAACGATACTGTATTGCTCGTCATTGATGTACAGATGGGCCTTTTTTTATTGGAGGATGAAGGCTGCCGGCTTTTTGAGCCTGAACGGGTGCTGGAAAACATCAATGTGCTGCTGGAAAAGGCCAGGGGCAAAGGCGTCCCCGTCGTCTATATCCAGCACACCGGCTCCGGCGCGTCCCCGTTTGCCGTGGGCAACCCGATGCGGGATATCAACCCCGCCATCGCCCCGCTCGAAGGGGAATTGGTCGTGCCCAAGACGCACCCCGATTCCTTCCATGATACCGTCCTGAAGGAAAAGCTGGACGCCATGGGGGTAAAAAAGCTTGTGATATGCGGCCTGCAGTCCGAGTACTGCGTGGATACCACCGTGCGCCGCGCCTTCAGCCTGGGCTATGATCTCACCTTCGTTAGCGACGCGCACAGCACGTTTGATAATGGCGTCATTACGGCATCTCAGGTTATCGCGCACGAAAATAAGACCATCGGCGGCACTTTCGCTGCGCTGAAGAAGGCAGCGGAAGTGGTATTCTGATTTTCAGGAGGGCTGCAAAATGACGCAGGCAGCGGATATACTCATACGTCCCATGGAGCCAGGCGAGGAGGATGCGGTGCATTCCCTCGTTGCAGGTTGTTTCAATAGCTTCATTGCCCCCGGTTATTCGCAGGAGGGCGTCGATAAGTTCTATGAATATGTGCAGCCGGAGTGCATCCGGCTGCGCTCGGGTGATGGTCATTTCCTGCTCGTCGCGGTGGCGGATGGCGTTATCGCGGGAATCATCGAGGTGCGAAACTATGACCACGTCTCCCTGTTCTTTGTCGATGAACGCTGCCAGGGCCAGGGCGTCGGACGCAGTCTTTTTGAAGCCGCACTGGAATTGTGCAGGGGCCATGACCCGGCCCTTGCCTCCCTTACGGTGAATTCCTCCCCCTATGCGGTGCCGGTCTATGGGAAACTGGGTTTCCGTCCAGTGGAGCCGGAAAAGGTGGTAAACGGTATCCGTTTCACGCCCATGAAGCTGGACCTGGTTTGAGCCTGATAGAATGAATTGGATTGGAGTGCATTGTTATCCCCAGGCGTTCCTATGTCACCAGCATGCCCGATAAGGCCGGCGCCTTCCTGCGCGCGTCGAAGATCATCGCGGGGCATTCGGGCAATATCGTCCGCGTCAGCTTCAATAAAGCCGTGGACCTGCACACCCTCTTCATCGACGTGGAGGCCGATGAGGAGGATCTCGACGCCATCGGCTGTGAACTGGAATCCATCGGCTATTTGAATAATGAGATACCCCAGGTCCGCGTCATCGTGGTGGATATCAGGATACCCGATGTTCCCGGCGCCGTCCTGCCCGTACTGCAAATACTCGAGCGGTACCATATCAATATCTCCTATATGAATTCCGTGGGGAACGGCGCCCCGTACCAGCGCTTCAAGATGGGGCTCCTCATTGAAGACCCCGGCATGGTCAAGAGGCTGCTGGATGATATCACCCGCGTCTACCCCCTGGACATCATGGACTATGACGACGTGGAAAAGAACCTGGACAATACCATCTTCTATATCCGCCTGGCTGGCGAGATGCAGCGCCTGCTGGGCCTGGACGCCGGCAAGACCATGGAGTTCATCTCCGAGTCCAACCGCATTTTCCAGACGTTCGACGAAAAGGGCGGGGACCCCGGCAGGGTGTTCGATTCTATCCGCCGCTTTGCCCATTTCATCAGCACGCACCGGGGGCAGGCTTTCCATGCGGATATTGAAAGGGTGCCGGTAACCGAAAACGTAACGCTCTACAATATCCAGCCCCCCTGCGGCAGCAATACGTATGTGCTGGACACTCCCGGCGAGCTCACCCTCGTGGATACCGGTTACGCCATATATGCAGGCGAGCTGCTCGGGGTATTGAAACGGCTCTTCCCGGATTGGGACGGGAGGAAAAAAAGGGTGTTCATCACCCACGCCGATGTGGATCATTGCGGCCTGCTCTCCGCGCTGGGGGATGCCGGGGTCTGGATGAATGAAAAGAGCGCCGTCAGCCTGCGCCGGCAGTATGAAGGCGAGCCCGATTTCCGCGAGGCCAACGATTTTTCCCTCGGTTACAGCCGCCTCAGCCGCATCATCTCGGGCTATATCCCGGCAGACCCGGCCGCATTTCATATTCTGGATAGCGGGACGCCGGACGAGCATGGCGACCTGCTCCATATCGGGAGCTTCACCGCCGGCGGTCTGGTGTTTGAGGTGCATGAAGGCAGTGGCGGCCACCTCCATGGCGAGATGGTCTTCCTCTGCCGTTCCCACGGGCTCATTTTCACCGGGGATGATCTGGTGAATATCTCCGGTTTTTCCCCCGAGCGCGCGGAGTTTAATTCCCTGGCGCCCTACCTCATGCGCAGTGTGAACATGGATTCTGTGAAGGCCACGGCTGTACGCCGCCGGATCGTGGATCTGATCCGGGAAGTGGAGGCTGTGGGTGGGAAGCCCTGCCTCGTCTGCGGCGGCCACGGCCCCCTCTCCGTCCTGGCGGATGGCAGGCTGAAAAAAGCTCCCGGCGCGATCCATCTGGATATGGACGCCGGGAAGGTATAAGCAGTTCAAGTGCAGAATATGTATGCTCAGCAGGAGGTGTTTCCGTGGATACGATCATGCCGGTCAATAGTCGGGTGGATCTTGTCCATTTCGTTCAGGCATTGAAGCTGGACCTTGCGGCAGGCAAAGGGGAATGGGAAAACGCGACGCTTGAAAAGTATCTGGACGCGATGGCCGCCTGGCTGGAGGATATGGGCGGCAGGCCGGATATTTCCCGTCAGAATCCCTGGCAGCTCTTTGCCGATATCCTCACGGCGTCCAAAACATACGAATGACTTCCCCCTGTTTCAGACGGCGTTTGCCTTCAGCGTCACTTCCACGTTGCCCCGCACTGCCTTGGAGTACGGGCATACGGTGTCGGCTTCCCGGACCAGTCTCTCCGCGTCGGCCTGCGTTACTCCGCCGATATTGGCCGTGAGGTCCACTTTCAGCGCGTAGCTTCCCGTTTCGTCCCGTCCGATGCTAACGGCCGCCTTCACTTCGATACCCTGGATGGCAGTTTTGGATACCCGCGCCGCATGCTCCACCGAGCTGCCGAAGCACGCCGCGTACCCCGCCGCGAAAAGGTCTTCCGGCGTGGTGGTCCCCGGTCTTTCCAGGCCGCCCATGCCTTTGGGCATCGTCAGGTCCAGGCTCACCAGCCCGTTGTCCGTCTTTGTATGCCCGTTCCTTCCGCCGGTCGATGTGGCATATGCGGTGTATACCGTGTTGATCGCCATAGTTCTTCCTCCCTGCTCTGTCGTGGATTGCATATGTGTTATTATTAACCCCTTTTCGGCGTGTCAAAACGCAGGTATTATCGACAATATGCGTCGTTTATTGTCGATTGTATTTCATTTTGATTAATTTTGTTGCGGGGTATTCCGATATTTGTTTTGGGGTGTCCGAAATACAGGATCGGGGAAGGCAGGAATATGGGTAATTTATGGCTTCGGCAAAATGGGAAAAGGATCTATTTTATGGATTTCGGGGACTGTGAAAAGGTCGGGGATGCGTTGGAGTGTCTGCTGCAGGCATATCACAGTATAACAGGGAGTAAAGGAAAGCTCCTGGTCCTTTATGGTTTTGATACGGCTGCTGTCCGTCACAGGGACTTTGTAGACCAATTCCGCGAGATCCTGAAGCTCACCCGTTTCAGGGAAAAGATCGAAAAAGCCGCGGCATTCGGGCATAACGCTGCAAAGGCCTTCGACGCCCGCTGCGGGGATCTCCGATACTTTGCCACGCGGAAGGAAGCCCTGGACTGGCTTATTTCATGAAATGAGTATTTTTGAATTTTGCATGATATGCACATGCCCTCCGGTATAGGAGGGCATTCCTTTATGAATGCTCTATCTTCTGTCCGCTTCCCTGCCATATGGATCAATAAGGACCGCCGCATCCGCCTTCTTGTCATGCCAGATCTTTTTTGCCGTCCAAAGTAAACCGCTTGGAGGAGGGTTTTCCTTTCCGCTGTAGACCGTGAGGGTCTTTCCCGGCTCCAGCATGGTGCCGCCCGGGAAGAAGTACAGGTCGTTCCCCTTCTCCGGGAGGATGCTCCACCCGTCCAGGTCCACCGTCTGGCCCGAGTCGTTCCGGATGGTGATATGCTCGTCCTTTGTATCCAGTTCTGTGATCTTGAATGCGGGCATTTGCTGGCCGTCGGGCGGCTTCACGGCGAAAAACTGCACCTTTCCGCCCTCCGCCTCGCACAGCATCGTGCCTGTTTCCCCCAGCATATAGGTCGTGGCTCCGTGCGCTTTGAACCGCTCGATGAAGCCCGGCAGCGGGCTCTCCGCGTCTTCGGCTGTGTTGGTGACGATGCAGTACTCGGGTTTGGCCGCAGCGAGCCATTGCGGGGAGGAGGCGTCCGATTCGCCGTGGTGCCCCGCCTTCAATACGTCGCAGTCCAGCGGGATCTGCCTTTTCAGCAGCGCTTCCTCACCCATGAAAAGCTGGTCCGCTGCGAAAAGCACTTTCGAGCCTTCATATTCCAGCATCAGCACCAGGCTGTTGTCGTTTTCCGCCGGGAATGTCCCGTTGGGCCCCAATGCCGTCATCGTCGCGCCGCCTATTTCGATTTTTGCCCCGGGTTCCAGATTTTCCACCGTCATGCCGTTTTGGTTCGCGGTCTCCATCATATTCTGTGTGGCCTTGCCGTAATCCGCCGGCGTGGTATAGAGCTGTTTGCAGGGCGCCAGTTTCAGGATCTCGTCCAGGTTCCCCACATGGTCGCTGTGCGGGTGCGAGATGAAGACGGCTTCGAGTTTGTCCACCTTGTGGAGCCTCAGCTGCCTCCCCACCTCGGCAAATCCTTTTTTGGGGCCGGTGTCCACCAGGAACCACTTCCCGCCCGGTATGCCGATGAGGGCCGCGTCCCCCTTGCCCACGTTGATAAAAAATATGTTGAGCTTTTCCTTATCCCCCGAAGGATCATCCCCTGAATGTTTGGAGTCCGGACCCGCCGGTGCGCTCCCGCAGCAAACGAGGAGAAGGGTGGACATGACGATGAAAAGCACAGTCAGGAATGTACGGTACGGATGTTTTTTGTTCTGCATTTCTTCTCCCGTTTATTATTTATGTGTTGCGTATATTTTACAATGATATGTTGGATTCTGCAATCATTTCCCGTAACGCTCGACTCTCCGCTCAACCATGCTCTAATCCTAGCTCCCTCAGACGAGGGAGCTGTCACCGAAGGTGACTGAAGGAGGGAAATTTAATGGCATCTTCTATTTGTTGCTTTCACCCCATACATGCCTCAACTCTCAACTACCGTTTCATCGCCTTGCCCCCGCCCTGCCCGCTGATGTCCACCCGCTGCGGGTTCCCGTCGTAGAGGATGTTCCCCGCGCCGCTGATGAGCCCCGTCAGCTCCGTGTCTGTGTAAACCTGCGCGTTCCCGTTCCCGGTTATGTTCACATGCGCGGCGCTGCCTTTGCACTGGAATCCCCGGTATTCACCTGTCCCGCTGATCTCCACCGTCTGGGTTGTGGCGCTCCCCGAAAGGGTAATGTTCCCCGCGCCGGTTATGGCAGCCTTGATAGTGGCTGCGTCAAGCGCCATATCGATTGCGCCCGTCCCGCCCATCTCAATCTCGTAGACGTCACCTTTCATTGGATTCTCTCCCTGTGTCAGCACCGTCCCCTCGCCCGATACCCGGATCAGCCCGTGGCTGAATGCCGGTACCCGCGCCTTCACCGTTTTGTTCGTGGTCAGCGTGGTCCCCGGTTTGAACGCCAGCTCCAGTACGCCCGTTTCGCTCTGCCGGTTGTCCATAGCGTCCAGCAGGTCGCTCTCCCCCTCCAGCACCGCCATCCCGTTCAATGTTGGATCGATCGTCACATCGTACGCGCCCAGCACGTTCACACCCGTCAGCGTGAGCTCCAGGGGCATATTCCGTGACTCCACCTTTGCGTTCCCGACTGCCCCCGGCACATTCTGGCACCCGGTTAGGATGACCAGTAGGATGATAAAGATCGTAAAGGATGTCCTTTTCATGGATAATCCCCCGTTGTTCATAAACATAGGCTTCCATTGCTTTAGTATCATTTTTGACCTGGTTGATTATCCCGTTGAGATTGAATATAATCTTTCTATATATTGTTAATTCCGTTTGCCGCTGCGCGAGAGATAATAAAGAGGTTTGTTTAATATGAAAAAGCAATTTATGATTATCCTCATTCTCTTAACAATACTATGTTCAGGATGTATGCCAACAGATGATAGTCCCTACCCCAATGGCGGGAGAGATACGTATGATCAATTTGGCAATAGAAGATTCGTTTTACTGTCAGGTGGTGGGTTAACCTTATATGATCGGAAGACAGATGAAACGATAGACTATGATGTATATAACTACGTTGAAATTAAACCGTATGTTTATGCTGTTGGCAGTGAAGGATATACCAAATTGAACTATGTAACAGGGGATTATTCACAGAGCAAAGATATCGATAGTTTCTCCAAAGAAGATAGAGTAACATTGCAAAAGCTAGAGAACGATAAACTTAAGGCATGATGTTCCCAAATAGGAGTGACCCAGTTAAACACAAAATATCCATGTCCATGAACATAATGAAATTATGGACTAGAATCTCTAGCGATTCTGAGACTAATTATTTCAAGCTATATGATTGTTTAGCAAACAGTCGTGATTCTTTGATAATTGCTATTGACGGATTCTATCATGGGCGAATCCTGCTTACAGGTAAAAAGCGCTCCATGCAGCAGTTACAGCAAATGTATTCACAGGCAAAGAAACTGCCTCATGAATTAAATGACTTCCCTGATCTGTTTTGCAGGCTTTATCACTTTGATAGGATACCCTTTGAGGACGATATCACGGTCGATTTTGTGTTGGACATAGATACCGGCAGGATTTATTCGCCTTCATACGGACATAGCTGATAGTGTATCTGGATACTAAAAATAGGACCGTACTTTACAGGTCCTATTATTGAGTTCGGTGGTATGAGATTCAATTCCCCAGGGCTATCTTGCCTCCCTCATGAGGGAGATGGCGCGAAGTGATTCCAATTAGACAAATTGGAATCACTATGGCGCCGGAAGGAGTGAGTCAAAATCCATCCGCAATTCTTAACTATTAACGAATATATTTCCCCGCAGGGCCTACCCAACTGTCAACTTTCAACTTTCAACTCTCAACTAGTACGCGATCACATCCGGCAGGCTTGCCGCCTCTTCCGGCTTGTAGATGGGCTTCACGCTCATCTGTTCGATGTGCATATCCCGGTTCGGGTGCACATAGATGCGTACGCCCCCCTGCGGGAAGATGGGGTCGATCTCCCCCTGCCGCTTCTCTATTTCCCTTGCCACGTCGGGGTGCGTCTCCACCAGGATCGCCGGTACATCGGGGTCCTGCATCTGGCGCAGCAGTTCCTTCCGTATTTTGAGTGCCATGGTCAGCGGGGATTTCGTCCGCCCGCTTCCCCGGCAGTAACTGCACGTCGTCTCCATCATCGAGCTCATGTTGTGCCGCATCTTCTTGCGCGTCATCTCCACCAGGCCCAGGCTCGTGATGCCAAAGACGTTGGACTTCGTCCGGTCGTTCTTCAGCGCCTCCCGCAGCGTCTCCAGCACCTTTTCCCGGTTCATGGGCAGGTCCATGTCGATGAAGTCGATGATGATGATGCCCGATATGTCACGCAGGCGCAGCTGCCGCGCGATCTCGTCCGCCGCCTCGCAGTTGGTCTTGAGGATGGTGTCCTCCAGGTTGCTATGCCCCACGTATTTGCCTGTATTGACATCTATAACGGTCATGGCCTCGGTCTGGTCGATGATCAGGTACCCCCCGCTTTTCAGCCACACCTTGCGCTCCAGCAGCGCCTCGATCTGGGATTCCAGCCCGTAGTGTTCGAATATATCGTCCTGTCCCTTGTAGTGCTCGATCTTGCTGGTGATATGCGGGGCCACGATATCCGCCACCGTCAGCACCCGTTCGTAGTAGTCCCGGTCGCTCACCACCATTTTGTCCACGTTCTCAGTGAACATGTCCCGCACGATGCGGAAGATCAGGTCCTGCTCCATGTGGACCAGCCTCGGGGCGGTCACGGCCTTCCCTTTTTTCTGGATCTTTTCCCACAGCCGCGCCAGCAGCGTGACCTCGGGCTCCATGTCCGCCGCGCTCTTCCCTTCCGCCATGGTCCGTAGGATCATGCCCATTCCCGAGGGTTTGATCTTTTCCACTTCCGCCCGCAGCCGCGCCCGCTCGGCTTCGTCCTCGATCCTGCGCGAAACGCCGATATGGTCCACCGTCGGCATCAGTACGATCAGTCTGCCGGGCAGCGTGACGTGCGTGGTCAGCCGCGCCCCCTTTGTGCCGAGCGCCTCTTTGACCACCTGTACGAGGATCTCCTGCCGCGGTTTCACCATGTCGCGGATGTTGGTCACCTGCATCTCCGCGGGCGGCTCCTCGCCTTCAAATTCGAAATCAGTCTTGTCCGCCAGGATGTCGCCTGCGTACAGGAACGCGTTCTTCCCCAGGCCGATGTCCACGAAGGCCGCCTGCATGCCGGGGAGCACGTTCTCCACCCGTCCTTTATAAATGTTTCCGGTGATGCGCTCCTTGTCGCTGCGCTCCACATAGATTTCCGTCAGCTTGCCATCCTGCAGCAGGGCGGCGCGCGTCTGGAAATGGTTGATGTCCACGATGATTTCCTTCGACATAAACCTTTTTACCCTTCCGTCAATATTTTAAAAACTTGTATAGCATGCCCTCGCAAGGGCCGTCATTCAGAGTAATGGTTTGATCTCTCCGTCCACTGCGAAGAGCAGTTCCCGCCTTATTATATGCAGGCAGGAAGGCGTGTTTACGCTGGCGTTAACATCAATGCTTGCTTCCCGTGTGATGGCTTCCGCCAGTACCTGGGGCGCCAGTGTAGCCTGCGAAGAGCAGGATAATGTGGTATGGATGATCCCGTCAACGATTTCAAGCGAATGTATCATGGGGCGGATGTCCTCTTTTTTCTCCCCGCTCTTGGTCCTGCGCACGGCCTCATAGGAGCTGCTGCCCATTATTCTTTTCGCCGCCAGCACGCAGGAGTCCTGCCTTATTTCCCAATCTTTACAATCGATGTCATATGCGGCCAGCCGCAATAATCCCGTCAGGGATGGGAACGTATCGTCTTTTACGGTGCAGCCGGTGATCTCCAACCCCGGCGGCGCGTGCTCTTTCATCTTCGTGAGGAATACGGTTTCTGGGATGAGTTCGGCCAGGGCCATGTCCGCGTATTCCCCGTGGCTCTCCATCCCGAGGGACAGCGCCGAGGCGAAGGAGAGGACGGGATGCGGGTTGAACCCCTGCGAATACCGGATTGGAATGCCAGCCCGCGAGAACCACATCTGGAATGCCCTTTGCATGTCCAGGTGGGAGCTGTAGATGGCGCTGCCGGTCTTGGACCATTTTGCGATCATGCGCATATTTCAGCAGCACCCCCCCATGGCCGAGATGCCGCACCCCGTGCATCCATTCCGGCAATCCTCCGTCGTAGAACACGCGTTGGCTTTATTCAACTCTTGAATCAGGTATTCTTTTGTTACCCCTGCGTCGATGTGGTCATATGGCAATATCTCGTCCAGTGCCCGCTCGCGGTTGGCATACCACGCCGGGTCCACAGCGCAATCGGAAAATGCCTGCTCCCAGACGGTATAGCGGAAATGCTCCTGCCACCCCTCCAGGTTTGCACCCAGCTCCACCGCCCGGGCGATGGCCGGGGCCAGCCGCCTGTCCCCCCGCGCCAGCACCGCCTCCAGGAAACTGGTTTTGGCGTCGTGCCAGTTCAGCTCCACGCCCCGCCCCGCGGTTTGGATCAATAATCTTTGTTTCTCGTCCAATATTTCGATGGGATCCTGTGCGCTCCACTGGAAAGGCGTGAATGCCTTCGGTACGAAGGAGGATACGCTCACGTGCACACGCGCCCGCTCCCGGCTCGCCGCGCCCTTGCGCGCCGCATAGCCCACCTTGCGCGCCAGCTCCGCGATGGCGGCCACGTCCTCCGTCGTTTCATACGGCAGGCCGATCATGAAATACAGTTTGATGCCGTTCCACCCGTAGGCCAGCGCCTCGGATACCGTCTTGAAGAGGTCCTCTTCGCTAACGTTCTTGTTGATGGCGTCCCGCAGCTTCTGGCTCCCCGCCTCGGGCGCCACCGTCAGCCCCGCCCGCCGCATCTTTTTCGCGCTTTCGGCATACCCCGACAGGTCCGCGCCCAGCCGGAGGGACGGCAGGGAAAGCGATATGTGGTTGGGTTCGCAGTATTCAAGTAGCTTGTTTATTAATTCCTGCAGTTGCGGGTAGTCGCCCGTGCTCAGGGATGTCAGCGATATCTCGTCATACCCTGTATTGGCGTTCATCTGCTTGGCCAGTTCCACGAGGGTTTCTACTTTTCGTTCGCGTAATGGCCGGTAGATGAATCCCGCCTGGCAGAAGCGGCACCCCCGCGTGCACCCGCGGAAGACCTCCAGCACCATCCGGTTGTGTACGATGGGCAGGTACGGCACGATTGGGGCCGTTGGGTATGGCGCGCTGTCGATGTCCTGCAGGACCGCCTTTTGGATGGTATCCGGCGCGTGCGGGTTGTTCTTTTGGAATGAGGCGATGGTGCCGTCAGGATTATAAGCAACGTCGTAGAAAGCCGGTACGTATACGCCCGTTATAGCACACGCGGCCTCGAGGAAGTCGCGTTTCTTACCGCCCTGGTTTTTGACGTTCTTGAATAGGTCGATCAGCTGGTTTGTGACCTCTTCCCCGTCCCCGATCACGAAAAGGTCGAAGAAGGGCGCTATGGGTTCGGGGTTGAAGGCGCACGGCCCGCCCCCGATGATGAGCGGATGGTTTTCGTCCCGTTCTGCGGAATTGAATGGTATGCCGGCTAATGCCAGCATTTTCAGCACACCCGGATAGCTCATCTCGTACTGGAGTGTGAACCCGATCATGTCAAACTCGGCAAGGGGTTTCCGGCTCTCCAGCGTGAAAAGCGGCATTCCCGCCTGTTTCATCTGTTCCTCCATATCCGGCCACACCGAAAAAACGCGCTCGCACAGCGCGTCGTCCCTGTTGTTGATGATGTGGTACAGGATCCTGGAGCCCAGGTGTGACATGCCTACTTCGTATATATCGGGAAAGGCCAGTGCGAAGCGCACCTTCCCGTCATGGTCCTTTTTCACCATGTTCAGTTCCCCGCCGCAGTACCGGGCGGGTTTGGTTACTTTGCACAGGAGCTTCTCTAATTCCATTCGTCTTCCGCTTTCAAATTTTTATATCAAAAGGTTTATGTCAAATAGTATCTGCGATGGTAGCACTGCCAATCCGGTGGTAAATGCATCGGACACCCGCAAAACCATAAAAAGAGTATCACTATTTTCATTTTTGGTCAATCCAGCCAACCAATATGCCTGTTCTTTCATCAAATCGGACTAGTCTACCTAAGATGCGCGTGGCACGCGTTTATGAGGAGAGCTGGCGCCAAAGTAACCCGGCGGCATTGAAGGACGGAACCCCCGCAGGACTCTTGCCTCCCTCGGATGAGGGAGGTGGCGCTAAAGCGACCAAATGGGCCGCTTGCGCGCCATTTGGTCGCTTTGCGCCGGAAGGAGTGATAACCGATGTTAGTAACTGCATTGGAGCCAATCTGCCCCTCCGCATTACAAAACTCTCAACTGTCCACTCTCAACTCTCAACTTCTACCGGTTTTTCCGTATCCGCCATATGACTCCCGTCCCCGCCGGGAAATCATCCGCCTCGCTCGAAGTAGAATAGCTGAAATCAGCCACGTACAGCGCACCGTCCGGTCCGAATACGCAGTCGATGGGCCGCTCCAGCCCGCCCCCGCCCGTGGCTGATGCCGCCATGCCGCTCTTGTTCCTGGCAAATGTATAGACCTGCCCATTGCTCATGCTGATGACGGATACCCGGTGCCCCACGGTTGGCGAGGGCTTCCCGCCCGTCGTTTCGGGCGCCTCGCTGCCAAATTCCGCGATGAATGTATCCCCGATATTGGGGAAATCATCGCTCCGGCTGTAGTCAAATCCCATCACGGCCGCGTGCGGTTCAAACCCCGCGAAGGGTTTGGGCGGCGTCATCGGGTGCCGCTCCAGCAGGAACAGCGGCTGCGGCATGTTCTCCGGCTTGAACATCGGGTTTGTGACAGGCAGCCCGCCCGTGTAGTCCGGCCAGCCGTACCACGTCCCATGCTTCACCTCGTGGAATTCGTCCGGGCTGTTGTCTACCGGCCTGCTCCCCCGCACATCCATCCCGTGGTTGGTGGTGAAAAGCCTCCCGCTGGCATCGAACCGCATCCGGAAGGGGTTGCGCAGCCCCCACGCCACCATCTCCAGCCCCGTCCCGTCCGGGTTGGCCCGCATCACGCTCCCGCTTGCCTTTACCGCGCCTTTGACTATTTCCCCCGCACCAGATGGCGTGCCGAATGGTTTGTACGCGCCGGTAATCTTGTTCCCCGTCGTGGTAAAATTCTGCCCCCGGAGGGTGATGTCCTGGCCGGGGGTATCGCGGAATTCCGGGTGTCGTTTCACCCAGTCCGCGTTATCCACACCGACAACAGCCGAATTCGTCGCCGTCCCCTGCCCGTAGTACATCTTCCCGTCGGGTCCGAATTCCACCTTGTTGTTGTGGTGGTCCCCCAGGCTGGGCAGCCCCTGCAGGATCTCCCTGCGGCTTCCGTCGGGCTGGATGGCCGTAACAGACCCCCTGTGCGCCACATAGAGCATGCTCTCAAAGTACGTGATGCCCGTCAGCGGCGCCTTGAATCCGCTTGCCAGCAGGCGGAATCCCCCGCCTTCGTACCGGTATACCTTTCCGCTCCCGTCCGTCACCCCCGCGTCTGCCACATACATCTGCCCTGTAGGGTCGAAGATGATGCTGATGGGCGTGGTCAGCCCCGTCATGAAGGCTTCGATGCCGTACCCCTGCGGTAGCGTTATATCGTCCGTCTCCGTTTTCCGTACTGGCCTGTTCACTTCGCAACACCCCCCGGTTCGTTGAGGATTCTTATATATACCGTGTCAACTATCACGAATTACTGTTCCCACTGCATGGCCCCATATTTATCCCCGCAAGGCTCCAACGCGCATGGCACCCCTGTTAGGGGACTACCGTATTTGCGGCTGAGGGGTTTCCTTCACGTGCTTTGCCACAATTTCGCAATCTTTGATACCTACGCAAGGTCATTTGATCATGCCCGCAGGGCATCCCTGTCCGGTTTCAGGGCATCGGTAAGTTAAAGTGTTCAAGACATGGGTAAGCCTTAATGCTACCATACAGACAATTCTTGCATTGTGAGGTTGTCTGTATGCCATGGAAGGAGTCTTCTGTCTTGAACCAGCGCCAGCAATTCATCACCGAATCCCTTAAAGGACTTGTTCCTTTTACCGCACTCTGCCGTGAATACGGCATCAGTGA
>JAEXRW010000034.1 GCA_023454175.1 Bacillota bacterium
TTCAAGACAGAAGACTCCTTCCATGGCATACAGACAACCTCACAATACAAGAATTGTCTGTATGGTAGCATTAAGGCTTACCCATGTCTTGAACACTTTAACTTACCGATGTCCTGAAACCGGACACCCAAGGCAAATACTGATTTGCCTTGGGGACGATCATATTACCCTGCGGGGAGTTAATGAGTGGACAGTTGGCAGTTAGGGGATCCCTCCTCCGGTCGCCTGACGGCGACAGCTCCCTCGTCTGAGGGAGCCAAGCTGCCCCTGCGGGGGGAAATGCGCAATGTAAAATTGCGGTGAACCCCGCGGGGAACAAATAGTTGACAGTTTCGGTATACGGCCAGGTGAAATGATATAACATCCTATTGAAAGAGAGCCTGTCGATCATCATTGACAGGCTCTTTGCATTCAAGCACATGCATAGAGGTGGAAGAGAATTACTGTAGTGAAGTTTCCACTTCTCTGGTAACATGAAATCCAGGCATTATCTATTTATTTTTGGAGGTCTCAAATGAAAAAGCCGGTCAAAGTGGTACTGATCATCCTCGCATCCCTCCTGGTGATCGCCGGAGCGTTCCTGGTGTATGTTCTTATCGATACAGCACCCCTGAAGGACGTATCGCACCTGCAAACGGAGGTGGATGCAATGAACCCGCAAACCGTATCCGTGGAAGGGGTAAAGCTCCTCACCCAGCCCGACGGCTTCACGTGCGGGGAAACGACGATCTGCGTGACAGCATCATTTTGCGGGCAAAAGGAAATAACGCCGCAGGAGCTGATCACCCAATACCAGACGAAGGGAAGCATGAACCCGGCCAGGTTCGTGGAAATACTCTCCCAGGAACTACCCGGCTACACGGTAACGTACAGGCACAACCTGAATGACGCGGAACTCCTGCAGGGGATACACGACCAACTGCAACAGGGCATACCGGTCCCGGTGTTTTTCGGGGCTCCGAACCCCTTCAACAAGCCCTATTACGATTTCCACGCATCGGTGGTAACAGGGCTGGATCTGGCGGGCCAGCAGGTGACGATCGCAAACGTATATGGTTATGAAGAGAAGATCAGCCTGACCGATTTCATCAACAGGATGTCCTACCGGGGGACGGGCAACTATCCTTTCGTGCAAAAGGCTGTGCTCAAGCTGGGGATGATGGATAAAAATACATATATCATGATGGAAAAGAAATAATCACCCGTACACAGAGAGTCTTACGGGGAAATGTATAATATATGATTGCGGTATGACCTGCGGAAGTAAACCCCTCAAGGCACATGCAACCCTATGGGTTGCTTAGATGCCAGCTCCCCTAATAGGGGCGCCATGCCTTAGGGCCTAATTGCGGTATGACCTGCGGGGGAAAAATATCTAACGGCTTGCACTCGAAGGTCACTATTGCTGATCACAGGAACGCACTGATGAGCAAATAGATATTCAGCCCCGTGACGACGGCGGCGACGGTCCAAAGCGTGATATTGCCGAGGACCGTATTTTTATATTTGCCCATCACCTTGGCAGAAGACGTCAGGTAGATCTGCAGGAAGATGGTGATCGGCAGCTGGATGCTGAGGAACATCTGGGAGTAGACGAGGCCCAGAAATTTATCAGGCAGGAAAAAGATGACGAGCGTGGCGGCCGTGAGGATGCCGGCAACGCCGATCTTGGTGCGTTTATCCTTGATATCATAGGGCTTTTTGTACATGCCCATGATGATCGAACCACCCGCCATGCCGGCCGTCAAGGTCGAAGACAGGCTCGAAAGGAGAAGGGCGAGGGCGAAGACGACTGCGGCAGCGCCGCCGAGCAGGGGGGTGAGCATGGCCTGCGCCTGGCCGATATCCGTCACCTGGATCCTGTTCGTAAAAAAGACGGAGGCGGCCACGAGGATCATGGCACTATTAATAGCCCAGCCCACGATCATGGAAAAAAGGGTATCCAGGAATTCATAACGCAATTGTTTCCGGATGGTCCTGTCATCCGTGAGGTTCCACTTGCGGCTCTGGATGACCTCGGAATGCAGGAAAAGGTTATGGGGCATGACCACGGCGCCGAGCACGGCCATGATGATGGGCATGGAGCCTTCCGGGAAGGAGGGGGTGAGCCAGCTGACCGCGGCCTGCGCCCAGTCGATATTCACCACGATAATTTCATATAAAAACGAAAGCCCGATGAGGGAGACGAAGCCGATGATGATCTTTTCCACGCGCTTATACGAATTGGTAAAGAGCAGGATGATCACGGTGGCCAGCGCGATGACGGCGCCGACCTCCACAGGTATCTTCAAGAGCAGATTCAGCGCGAGCGCCGCGCCCAGGATCTCCGCCAGCGCTGTCGAAACCGAAGCGAGCACCGCCGTGGACAGGATGGATACGGAAAGCCAGGGCTTGAGATGCTTGGCGGCGGCCTCGGAGAGGCAGTCCCCGGTGGCGATGCCGAGGTGGGCGGCATTATGCTGGAGGATGACGAGCATCACGGTGGAGAGGGTGACCATCCAGAGCAGCGTGTAGCCGTAGGAAGCGCCTGCTGCGATATTGGAGGCCCAGTTGCCGGGGTCTATAAAACCGACCGTCACGAGGAGGCCGGGGCCGATATATTTCAAAAAATCGGACGGGTGGAACTTATGCCCTGAACCTGTGGAACCGCCTGCGGGTGAATGCCTTTTTAAGAAACGAAACATGCAGTGCCCTCCGCCATTTACCTTTTCCCCTTATCCTTATTATTACCACAGCAGGGCGCAACTGAAAACCCGAAAGATCATCCTGCCATCCAAAAAGGCTGCGCAACCGGTCCTGTCCAGCCTGCATCAGCCCCGCATTTTTCCGTCTGCGTGGTATAAAGCGTGATCCTTACCCGGATACAGCCCATAAACACTTTATGAACCATCAAAAAATCCCGATTGATAATAATGAACCTATACACCGACACATATAAATAGAAAAGGCGGCTGTAAGAACCTTGCAGGAAACATTTACACAGGCCCATTATGACACTATAATCAATTTAACAAAGCAATGAACATTCTGTTTCTTAAAAACCCTTACTTTTGAACATCAATCAAAAAAGGAGACATCAAAATGGCAATTTTCGCACGTCTGGCAGACCTGCTCAAAGCCAACATCAACGACCTGATCGACAGGGCCGAAGACCCCGAGAAGATGCTCAAACAGATCATCATCGACATGGAGGAGCAGCTGGACAAGGCCACGCAGGGGCTCGGCACGGTGATGGCGAGCGAACGCCAGATCAAAAAGCAGCTGGAAGGCGCACAGGCGGAATCCAAACTGTGGGAGGAGCGCGCCAAGACCGCATTGAAAGGGGGCAACCAGGAACTGGCCAAACAGGCCGTGAACAGCAAGCTGGCTGCCGACGAAAACGTGAAAAGGTACCAGCAGATGGCCGACGAACTCACCAAACAGGTGAATACTGTCCGCGGCCAGGTGAACGTACTGAAATCCAAGCTCGAAGAGGCCCGCACGAGGCAGACCATGCTGGTGGCCAGGGCGCAGGTGGCCGACGCACGCAAGACCGTGGCAAAGGCCGTGGGCGGCGTGGACAGCTCGGGGGCGTTTTCCAAGATGGATAAAATGGAGCAGAAGATCGCCGCGGAGGAAGCGCAGGCGGACGCGGCCTTCGACGTATCGGGCCTGAGCGCGGAACAGAACGACCCCTTCAAATCCATGGAAAAAGAGCAGGCGGCGGACGATGAACTGGCGCGCCTGATGAAAGAAGTATCCAAAGAATAAGGAGGAATCACATCATGGTGCCATACATCATCGGCGGGATCCTCGTGGTACTGGGCGCATTCATCGCCATCTACGTGCCGCAGCGGATCAAACGCAAGAATGTGGAGATCCAATTTGCAAAGACCACCACGCTGGGCGAACTGAAACAGACGCTGGCCGACAATGCGGCTGCGGGACTGGAAGGGTACCGGCAATATGCGGAGCTGAAAGGCGCCGCCGCCACGGACGCGCCCCAGAAGACGCCCTTTTCGGAGCAGGACGCAGCCTATTTCAACGCAGACCTGTACCAGGTGTACGAGGAAAGCGAACAGTATACGGATGAGCAGGGAACGCACACGCGCATGAAACGAAGCGAATCTCATCTTTCCAACCAGAAGAGCTATGCGCCGCTGCTCCTGCAGGATGCATCGGGCGGGCGCGCGGTGATCGAACTGGCGGAGACGGGCATGCAGCTGGATACCTGCAAGACGCTGGATAAATTTGAACCGACGGGCATGCTGCAGCAGTACAGCTTTTTCAGCGGCTTCAACTTCAACCCCATGGGTGCAAGGACGCTGGGATACCGCATGGTGGAACATACCATCCCTGTGGGCCAGCCCCTGTATGTGCTGGGCGAGGCCGAGCTGGCGGGGGACACCGTGACGATACGCAAGCCGAAGGACAAGAAGAAGCCCTTCATCGTATCCGTCAAGAGCGAAGGAGACCTGATCCGCGGCAACAAGACTGGCGCCATCGTTGCACTCGTTGGCGGCATCGTCCTGGCTGTGGCGGGGATCCTGGTCATGATACTCGTACATTAAAGATAGCATCACGCAGCATAAAGCAAAATGCCCCTTCAAGGGGCATTTTGCTTCTTTAAGTCCTATTCAACATGCAAACTGCGAAATATCCCAGTTGATTTCGCCCGCAGTGGATGGTTACACGCAGATCTATAACGCACCAAAAGCACGGATACTGGATACGCTTCGAGGCAAGGATAATGCGGTAAGGCGCGCGCGCCATAAAAGCAAGGCAGGTGCAACAAAATGAGCGAACTGATCAACAACCGGGAATACCGGCAGAAAGTATTGAAGGAACTGATCACTGAACTACACAACGGGAAGAGCGCGGAGGAAGTGAAGGCGCGGTTTGCCGAGACCTTTGAAGGCGTCTCAGCTACCGAGATCAGCGAGGTGGAGCAGGCGCTGATCATGGAGGGGATGCCTATTTCGGAGGTGCAGCGGCTGTGCGACGTGCACGCGGCGGTATTCAAGGGCTCCATCGAGGAGATCCACAAGCCGCAGGAACCCGCTGCACAGGCCGGGCACCCCATCGAGATATTTCAAAAAGAGAACCGGGAGATCGAAAAGCTCATCAACGAACAGATCCGGCCACACCTGCAAGGTTACATAACAGACAAAGACGGCGTGAGCCTGGCTGCATTAAAAGAGGATATGCAAAAGCTTTCCGAGATCGACAACCACTACAAACGCAAGGAGAACCTGCTTTTCCCGTACATGGAGAAGTACGGGATCACCGCCCCGCCCAAGGTGATGTGGGGGGTGGACGACGAGATACGGGCATTGGTCAAAAGCACCCTTGCACTGCTGTCAGCTCCCAACCCGGACGCCAACGCCATTCAAACAACGGCAGAAGGCGCCATCGCAAAGATCAACGAGATGATCTTCAAGGAGGAAAAAATCCTTTTCCCCATGGTGGCAGAGACACTCTCGGAGGATGAATGGAACCGCATCGCCCAGGAAAGCGGGGAAATCGGCTATACCCTGACGGGCGGTACGACACAATGGAAACCCATCAAAGAAGTGGTCGCGCCGACGGCGGAAGAGGCCGAGCAAACCGAGGACGGGCTGATCCGCTTCGACACGGGCGTATTCACGAAGGCGGAATTGGAGGCCATGCTCAATACGCTGCCTCTCGACATCACCTATGTGGACAAGGAGGGGACGGTGCGGTATTTCTCGCAGGGGAGGGAGCGGATATTCCCGCGCACCAAGGCCATCATCGGGCGTAAGGTGGTGAACTGCCATCCGCCGGCGAGCGTGCATATCGTGGAGAAGATCGTATCCGACCTGGCCAGCGGGAAAAAGGAGCATGAGGACTTCTGGCTGCACCTGGGGGATAAATTCGCATTCATCCGCTACTATGCCGTACGCGGCAAGGATGGGGAATTCCTGGGGGCGGCGGAGGTGACGCAGGACATCACGCCCATCCAAAGCATAACCGGGGAGAAGCGGCTGGCCACAGATTAATCAAGCGAAGGAAACAACTATTCGGATCAAAAAAAGAGCAGGATGCAAATAACCACAGCTGAAACAAATCTGACGAAATAACGGGGGAAGAGTATATCCGGATCTGAACAAGGCTCCAAAGGGGCCTTGTTTTTTACGGCCATGTATTCTGCGTATGTCGAATAATGACTGATAATGAATATATATGAATAATATAGAAAATGGTAATTATATATGCTACTATATAGGAAACAACATAAATACAGGAAACACAGTTCCCCCATGCCCGACCCATCACAATCCAAACAAAAGAAGGAGGCGTTATCATGACCGAAGCGACGATCACCAAACCGGCAAAAAAAGAGAAACGCGCAAAAGTTATCGTAACACAAAGCAGGCTGAGAAGCCCGGTAGCCTGGACAGCTGTGGGTGCACTCATTTTCTTCGTGGTGAAAACATGGGTGGGATTTGAAATCCCGGGCTGGGATCAGTTCATCGTGCTTTTCATCGCAGTATTTTCGGCATTCGGCATCTTCAACAATCCGACGAGCAAAAAGGGCTTCTAAGCCGGGCAGCAAGCGCGGCGCGCGCAGGCGGAATCATCGATATCCTATTTTCAGGTACAACATTCAGGAAAAAACGCAGAAAGGCACGGATATCCTTCGTGCCTTTCCATTATATGCCTGTCAGCTTTCGCCTTCCACCTTTTCCAGCCTTGCGCAGGATTCGAGGGGAACCCCCGTCAATATCCTCAGGGCTTTGCAGATATCCGAAACATCGATGAAATTCCGCGTGTCTTCACCGATATAGAAAGCATTTACCGTGACCTTGCACCAGAGCGCTCCGAAGACGGCGCTGATCGCTCCCACAGTACCTGGAACGATCTGCTGCTGGATGACCTGTTTCTCCTGATACCTGATACGGAGCAGGTCGAGTATGGTGCGCACGACCGCGAGATCCCGCGCAGTCTCGGCATCGAGACTCCCGACCACCAACCGGACAAGGCTCAACCCCAAAGGCTGGATGCAGCGAGCGCATTCGCCCAAACCTGATTCAAGGAGCTTTGTCTGCATAAAACCGGTGATGCTGACATCCCGTCCGGCGATCCTGGCCAGAACTTCGGCCAGCAGCGGATCATCCGCATAGAAGCTGAACTGAGTCCTGAGCCTGAAAGCAAAACCTGCGGCGCCAAAACCTCCGCCGCCAAAACCTCCACTCATTTTTTTCACCTCCATCTTTCGTAATTCATGCTCCCTGCATTCATATGCGCAGGGGCCTACTATCATAGTATTCACGAGTGCCGGAAAGGTGAAAGTATATATGTAGTGTAACCAAAATAGAAAACAAAGCGGCACGGCCCAAGGCCACGCCACCGTACACTGATCAGCCTTATAATCCCGGTTCGGGCCTTACTGCTCTGCCGATTGCACCGAGATATCGGAAAGATGCACTTCGGGATGGCGGTAAAAGTGATCCTGCTGGACGATACCGCTCCGGATGGCCTTCCTCGGGCACCAATCATAGCAGGCGAGGCAGTTTTCACACCTGTGAAGCCAAGCCGGTTTGCCATCCGCCATTTCGATATTGCGGACAGGGCAGAGCTGTGCACAGGTACCGCAGGCATTGCATGCTTCGCTGACCGTAAAGGTCTGGTCAACACGATGGATCAATTCATCCATATCCAGATCGGGAGAGGAACCGGAATGCGCGGCAAGCCCTTTTTTCAGCGCGGCCTGAACGAGGGAATAGATGATGAACTGGAAGGGACGCCAGAACGGATGGCAGGGGCGGTCCGCCTGTTTACCCGCGTTTATTTTCAGGGCGATCCAACGAGACGTTTTCGCGCCCTCCGCAAGCACTTTGGGCGCATTTTCCCAGGGCTTTTTGAAGGCATTCTGGGGCATGTGGAGGCCGAAGACGGCGGACAGTCTGCCGCCCTTCGATTCGATCAGCCTTCCTAGCGCTTTCATCGAGTTACCCGGACCGCCGCCGTAGGTGCAGACGGCGAAGATGTATTTGTCCCGGATACCTTCCAGTTTCGAAACAAATTGCGCGATTATAGCGGGGAGGCCGGCATAGTAGACCGGGAAAACGATACCCACGGCATCTGCATCCGGAGTGATCACATCCTTGTTCATTACCGAAGCGATGGGGATGAGAGCGGCGCCGGTTTCCTCCGCTATTGCTTTTGCGACGGAGAGGGAATTACCGGTGCCGGAGAACCAATAGATGACGGAAGGCATATGAAATCCCCCATGACTTAACTGATATAACCATTGTACCATCATTAGCCAAATCATCACAGTATATATTACACATTGACTGACCAATACTGAAACACCTGGTCCGGAACGATATTGATTCCAATTGCTCCATCCAATGAAAATCAATTTCCGCCACCATCCCTATGGGGGAGGGCTAAGGTAGTTATCAGCACCTCATCCGTCGCTATCGCGCCACCTTCCCATCCAGGGGAAGGCTTAGTGGAGTAATAAATCAGAAAAAACAAGAACAAATGTTCGCAATTTTAATCCCATTGTGGTATAATACTGACAGTGCAAACCGCCCAGTACTGTCAAAGGATGCCGTTTGAAAAAGGGATTGGTTTTGATACAATATAGTCTGGCTATACATTATATCAAGGCTATTTGATATAGCCTTGATATATAATATTGCTTCGCAATATTTGGAGGAAGGGTACATTACGATGGAAGGTTTCAAACTGCACTCCCCTTTTGCACCGCAGGGAGACCAGCAGGAGGCGATCGAAAAACTGGCGAAGGGCATACGCGCAGGCATGCACGAACAGGTGCTGCTGGGCGTGACGGGTTCGGGCAAGACCTTTACGATGGCCAACGTGATACAGGCTGTGAACAAGCCCACGCTGGTGCTGGCGCACAACAAGACGCTGGCGGCGCAGCTCTGTGGGGAATTCAAGGAGTTTTTCCCGGAGAATGCGGTGGAGTACTTCGTCAGCTATTACGACTACTACCAGCCGGAATCGTACATCCCCTCCAGGGATATCTATATCGAAAAGACGGCGGATATCAACGACGAGCTGGACCGCCTGCGGCACAGCGCGACCTCGGCGCTGCAGGAGCGGCGGGACGTGGTGATCGTATCCAGCGTATCCTGCATCTACGCGCTGGGGGACCCGAAGGAATACCTGGACGTCTCCATCTCGCTTCGGCCGGGGATGACGAAGGACCGGGACGACGTGCTGCGCAAGCTGGTGGAGATCCAATACCAGCGTAGCGACATGGACTTCCGCCGCGGCACCTTCCGGGTACGGGGGGACGTGCTGGAGATATTCCCGGTGTACCTATCCGAAAAGGCGGTGCGGGTGGAATTCTACGGCGACGAGATCGAACGCATTTCCGAGATCGACGTGATGACGGGGGAGATCGTGGGGGAACGGGCGCACGTGGCCATATTCCCCGCGTCCCATTATGCCACGAGCCGGGACAAGCTGGACGCGGCGCTCATCGATATTGAAAACGACATGCACAAATATGTGAAGCAGTTTGAGGACGAGGGGAAGCTGGTGGAGGCGCAGCGGCTGGGGCAGCGCACGAAGTACGACATCGAGATGATCCAGGAGATGGGGTACTGCACCGGCATCGAGAACTATTCGCGCTACTTCGACGGGCGCAAGCCGGGGGACCCGCCCTTTACGTTACTGGACTATTTCCCGGAGGATTTCCTCCTCATCATAGACGAGTCGCACGTGACATTACCCCAGGTGCGGGCGATGTACAACGGGGACCGGAGCCGGAAGGAGGCGCTGGTGACGTACGGGTGGCGGCTGCCCTCGGCGTATGACAACCGGCCGCTGAACTTCACCGAATTTAACCAGCGGGTGAACCAGCTGGTGTACGTGAGCGCCACACCTGCAGACTACGAGCTGGGACGGGCTTCCCAGGTGGTGGAGCAGATCATACGGCCGACGGGGCTGATCGACCCGCAGGTGCTCGTGCGGCCCATCAAGGGGCAGATCGACGACCTGGTGGGCGAGATCAAGGAGATGAGTGCAAAGGGGTTCCGCACGCTGGTGACGACGCTGACCAAGAACATGGCGGAGCGGCTGACGGATTACCTGAAGAATTTAGATATCAAAGTAACCTACATGCATTCGGACGTGGAGACGCTGGAGCGGATGGAGATCATCCGTGACCTGCGGTTGGGCGAGTACGACGTGCTCGTAGGCATCAATCTATTACGCGAAGGGCTGGACCTGCCCGAAGTGGCCCTGGTGGCGATCCTCGACGCGGACAAGGAGGGGTTCCTGCGGAGCACCACCTCCCTCATCCAGACCATCGGGCGCGCGGCAAGAAACCTGGACGGCAGGGTCATCCTGTATGCTGACACCATGACGGACTCGATGCTGCGGGCCATCACCGAGACGAACCGCAGGCGGGAGATACAGATGGCTTTCAACGAGAAGTACGGCATCACGCCGTACTCGGTGCAGAAGAGCGTGCGGGACATCATCGAAATTACGAAAACCAAAGAGAGCATCGAGACGGCCGGGTTCACGCCCGAAGAGGCGGCGGCACGGATATTCGTATACGACCAGGAGATGCGGCAGGCGGCGCGGGAACTCGACTTTGAGCGGGCCGCGACCCTGCGCGACATGATCAAGGCCATCAAGGAAGGCAAACCGATCAAACTGAAAGCAGGCGCCCAGAAAAAAGGGCGTGGGCATAAAGATTATCGAAGGGGAAGAAAACATTGAAAGACGTCATCGTGATCAAGGGGGCAAGGGAACACAACCTGAAAAACATCGACGTAACGCTCCCGCGCAACCAGCTCATCGTATTCACAGGCATCAGCGGCTCGGGCAAGTCCTCGCTGGCCTTTGATACGATCTACGCAGAGGGGCAGCGGCGGTACGTGGAATCGCTCTCCGCCTACGCAAGGCAGTTCCTGGGACAGATGGAGAAGCCCGATGTGGATTACATCGAGGGGCTTTCGCCCGCCATCTCCATCGACCAGAAGACGACGAGCCACAACCCGCGCTCGACCGTGGGTACTGTTACCGAAATATACGACTACCTGCGGCTGCTGTACGCGCGCGTCGGCATCCCGCACTGCCCGAACTGCGGCAAGCGGATCGAACAGCAGAGCGTGGACCAGATGGTGGACTGGGTGATGAAGCTGCCCGAGGGCGAGAAACTGACCATCATGGCCCCGGTGGCGCGGGGACGGAAGGGCGAATACGCCAAACTCTTCGAGGACCTGCGCAAGAGCGGATACGTGCGCGTGCGGGTGGACGGCGAAGTCAAACAATTGGCTGAAGAGATCAAACTCGATAAAAAGATCAAACACAACATCGAAGCCGTGATCGACCGCATCACCGTGAAGGAGGGGGTGCGCAAGCGCCTGGCGGACTCGATGGAGATGGCGATGCACCTGGCAAACGGACTGGTGCTCGTGGCGCGCGAAGAGGGGGAGGAGATGCTCTTTTCCGCAAACTACGCGTGCGCGGACTGCGGCATCAGCTTTGAAGAACTGTCCCCAAGGATGTTTTCCTTCAACAGCCCGTTCGGCGCATGCCCGACGTGCAGCGGGCTGGGCATGATGAAAAAGATAGACCCCGACCTCGTGATCCCGGACAAGACGCTGACACTGAACGGCGGGGCACTGAAAGTGAGCGGGTGGAACAGCAGCGCCGAGGACAGCATCGCAGGGATGTACCTGAAGGGGCTCTCGGACCACTACGGCTTTTCGCTGGACGTGCCGGTATCCAAACTGCCGCAGGAGGCGCTGAATAAGATCCTCTATGGCACCAAGGGCGAGCGCATCAAGGTGCGGTACGAAAACGGGGACGGCTCGCGGCTTTTCAACTCGGCTTTCGAGGGGATCATCCCGAACCTGGAGCGGCGGTACCGCGAGACACAATCGGACTACATGAAGGAAGAACTGGAACAGTACATGGCGAACACGCCTTGCCCGGGGTGCGGCGGCGCGAGATTAAAAAAGGAGTCACTGGCTGTGACGGTGGGGGACATCTCCATCTCCACCTTCACGAACTATTCAGTATACGACGCAAAGGCGTTTATCAAACAGTTGAGCCTTTCGGAAAAGGAGGCCATGATCGCGCACCAGATACTCAAGGAAATCGACGCGCGGCTCTCATTCCTGACGGACGTGGGTTTGGGTTACCTGACACTCTCACGCACCGCAGGGACCTTATCCGGCGGGGAGGCGCAGCGCATAAGGCTGGCGACACAGATCGGCTCGGGGCTCGTGGGCGTGCTGTACATCCTGGACGAACCCAGCATTGGGCTGCACCAGCGGGACAACGGGAAGCTATTAGAAACGCTTCGCAACCTGAAGAACCTGGGCAATACATTAATCGTAGTGGAACATGACGAGGAAACGATCCGCACGGCGGACCATATCGTGGACATCGGGCCCGACGCGGGGATGCACGGGGGGCACCTGGTAGCGCAGGGGACGCTGGAGGACATATTGAACTGCGAACGCTCCGTCACGGGGCAGTACCTCTCGGGCCGAAAACACATACCCATCCCCGGGAAACGGCGGGAGACCAACGGAAAATGGATCACCATCAAGGGCGCGCAGGAGAACAACCTGAAAAGCGTGGACGTATCCATCCCCCTGGGCATGTTTACCTGCATCACAGGCGTATCGGGGTCGGGCAAGAGTTCGCTCATCAACGAAATCCTATATAAAGTATTGGCCTCGGAGCTGAACGGGGCGAAGTGCCATCCCGGGAAACACGAGGGCATCACCGGGGTGGAGTACCTGGACAAGGTGATCGACATCGACCAGTCCCCCATCGGGCGGACACCGCGCTCCAACCCGGCCACTTACACGGGGGTATTCGATATCATCCGCGAGCTGTATGCACAGACGCCGGAAGCGAAGATCCGCGGGTACAAGAACGGACGCTTCAGCTTCAACGTGAAGGGCGGACGGTGTGAGGCGTGCTCGGGGGACGGCATCATCAAGATCGAGATGCACTTCCTGCCCGACGTATATGTGCCGTGTGAGGTATGCAAAGGCAAACGGTACAACCGCGAGACGCTGGAGGTCCGGTACAAGGGGAAGAACATCTTCGAGACGCTGGACATGACGGTGGACGAGGCGGTGGACTTTTTCAAGGCGCAGCCGAGGATCCACAACAAGATACAAACCCTCCAGGACGTGGGGCTGGGGTACATCAAACTGGGGCAGTCCTCCACCACGCTCTCGGGCGGGGAGGCGCAGCGCGTGAAACTGGCGACAGAGCTATCCAGACGCCAAACCGGAAGGACGATGTACATCCTGGACGAACCCACGACGGGGCTGCATATGGCGGACGTGGACAAGCTGATCGCCATATTGCAGCGGCTGGCCGAGGGCGGAAACAGCGTGGTGGTGATCGAGCACAACCTGGACGTGATCAAGGTGGCGGATTACATCATCGACCTGGGGCCGGAAGGCGGAGACGCGGGCGGAGCGGTCATCGCGAAAGGAACGCCGGAGGAGGTGGCGCAGATAGAAACTAGCTTCACCGGACAATACCTGAAAAAGATATTAAACAATTAATAATTAATAGTTAAGAATTAAGAATTGTGGTGTGCCCTGCGGGGGTTAATTGACAATTGAAAATTGAGAATTGACAATTGCGGAATGCCTGCGGCATAAATTGTATTTACAAAAGAGGAGGGGCGGAGATGGGATACAATCCTGACCTGAAGCGGATATCCGTGGCGGATTACAGGGAGCTTCTGCGAAACCAGAACCTGCTCCCGGGGCGCAGGATCCTGCAGGAAGACCTCGATGCCCGGTTTGACGCCATCCTGAAAGCCGGTGCGGGCAATCTCCATGAACTGAAAGCAGCGCTGGCGACACCGGAGAAGCTGGCCGCATTCGCTGCGAAAACGCAGATGACCACTGATTACCTCACGATTCTGAAGCGGGAAATGGGGAGCTTCGAACAGAAGCCCGTTCCACTTGGTGAGTTCCCGGAAACCGAGAAGACACTGCTTGACGGGCTGGCAAAGGAAGGAATCAGAACATCCAAAGATCTTTTCGAGCATTGCAAATCCGGCGCCGGGGAGACCATCCCGGCGGATGCAGCTGAACGGCTGACGGCGCTGTGCGACCTGGTACGGATCAACGGCGTAGGGGCATTGGCGGCCGTCACGTTTTACGAGGCGGGATACAGGAGCGTCCGTGATGTGGCAAACGCGGACGCCGGTGAGATGCTGCGGAAGGTATGTGCAGTGAATGAGGAGAAGCAATACTATAAAGCCAAGCTGGGGACGAAAGACATGCAGTTCTGCATCGATTACGCCAGGACATTGATGAAACTGGTATAGTCCATTCAACTGAGATCCACACAAACATATAGAAAAAGGGCCGGCGCGGGTACACATACGCGAGGCCCTTTCCCTTTTATCCGGCTTGCCGGACCTATTCGAATTTCAGGGTTTTGGCGTAGAACGGGAGCATATCGTTGTACAGCAGCAGGGTATCCACCATATGGCCGCCGTTGAAGGGGACGAGCTGATGCTGGATATTGTTCTTCGTCAACACTTCGGAAAGATACCGGCAACCATTGGGGATCCAGTTGTAATCATCGGCCTTGCCATAAGCGATATAGATGCCGGCGAGCTTCTCGGGAAGGGCCATATACGCCTTGACCTTGCCTTCCAGGTCACCGAAGCCCTGCTCCCAGCCCGCAATGACGGCCTTGTCTTTTTTGGAGCCGTCCATCTTCGGCACCTGGGCGTAGGGGGACTCGCCTTTGGGATCGGGCGCGAAGACGGCACCGTACGACGTTTCAAAGGTATAATCCCAATCCTCCAGGGCGTCCTTCATGCCGTTTTTATCCCAGAGGCCGGGGCCCACGGCGCAGACGGCTTGAAACACATCGGGGTGCTTCAGCGCGATATTCAACGCGCCGAAACCGCCCATGGAGAAGCCGAAGATACCGCGGGATCCGGACTTTGCGAGGGTGCGGTAATTGGCATCCACATAGCCCACGACGTCCTTTGCCACCATGTCCTCCCAGTGGCCCGTGACGGGGGAATTGGCGTAGAAGCTGCCGCCGAGGGAATTGGTGCCATGGATGCCCACGATGATAAATTCGCCGGCTTTTTTCATGATGCCGGCGCCTACCCTTTGGGCGTTGGCGATATAATCATCCCCGTAGCCGTGCAGGAAATAGAGGGTGGGGTAACGTTTCTCAGGCGTCTGATAGTAAGAAGGCGGGAGGATGACGTAAATCTCATTCTCCGCGGGCTGCCCCAGCATATTTTCCTTCAGGGACGGCGCGGGGATGGTGAGGCTGATTTCAAACACCTCCGTCGTGGGTTTGGGCGAATCCGCAGCAACAGACGGCGAGGGCGCCGCCGATACTGCCGGTTCAACCGATGGCGGTGCGGAAACGGCTGGCGCCGCAGAGCATCCGGCGCACAGCAGCAGGGCCAGAATGAGCGCGATGAAATAACTTGCCTTGCGCATTTTATAAACTCCCTTCAATGATAAAAGATGACATATCCTCATTATACAAGGGAAAAGAGGACCGATGTTAACAAATCTTGCTGAGATCTGCATGAAAGTATAAAATATGGGTGACGGGTATATACGGGAGGTATTCAACCTGTGACTTCCCTGTACGGCAGCCTGCAGGCCATGGTCTACTATGTGGAGGAGAACCTGAAATCCAAGGTCACACTGGACGACCTGGCCAGGAAGACAAACATTTCAAAATACCACCTCTCACGCATCTTCCGCGAAGTCTCCAAAACCTCGCCGATGAGCTATATCCGCAAGCGGAAACTCTCCAGCAGCCTGCACGAACTGCTGAATACCGACCTGAAGATCATCGACATCTCAATGGAGTACGGGTTTGAATTCGAACAATCGTACATCCGCTCCTTTACCCATACATTTGGCATCAGCCCCGACCGATACCGCAGGGAAAAGCCCAGCGTGAAGATCCAGGACACGCTGAACCTCGATTATGTCAAACAGATCGGGGAGGACGGGATCGCGCTGAACCCGCCCATCGTCATCCGTCCGGGATTTTTCCTCACGGGCGTGCGGCACAAGATCTTTGAGCGGGACGACAGGCTGCTGCATGAGGCCAACCGGGCGGGAAACGAATTCTATATGAACAGGCGGCACGAGATCCAAAACGCCGTCAACGACGACGTGTACTTCGGCTATGTGGAAAACGACGTCAACGACCCCAGCTACAACTATTACACACCGTCTCTGCAGGTGAAGGGGCCGAATCCTGTACCCGACGGTATGGTGTGCCACAAGGTGCCGACGCATAAATACGCGATGTTCAAATACATCGGCCTGCACCACGCGATGCACACGAACATCAACAACCTGATGGACACACTCCGCTACATCTACGGGGAGTGGTTCCCGAAGAGCGGATATGTGCAGGCGGCGCCGTACCACTTCGAGCGGATCGACGGGACTATCACGCGGGAGGATTACTGCGAGGTGGAGATATACATCCCTGTCGCCCGAGGGCAACAGGGATAGTTGAGAGTTGAAAGTTGAGAGTGGAGAGTTGTGGAATGCCCTACGGGGTCTCTCCTTCCGGCACCATTGTGATTTCAATTGGACCAATTGAAATCACATTAGTGCCACCTCCTCTCTGAGGGAGGCAAGATAGCCCTATTACAGTGCAAACGGCTGAGAGGTAATATGACAGATCATCAAAGCCCGGGAAAGACATATACTTTTTTCGCAAAGCTGACGAAACCATTTGTGTATATTTTCCCTGCCTGTGCTGTGATCGCGCTTGTTTTCAAGCTATTTAACTTTGAAGTATATGGCGACGGAGCGAAGGCGGGGCTAATCGTCATATATTGCATACCTGGTATCCTCTTTACCATGTCCTATTATTTCAACGGGATAAGGGTTTACGAACTCATCGCCAGCTTTGCCGTTATCATTATTGCAAGCATGACATCAGTGGAAACCACCTTTGCAGCAGTAGCATTCACGGTAGGCATCATACCATCTTTCCATTTGAAAAGCACCAAGGCCGTGCATAATGCAAGCCAGGCCGCAAGCATTTTCCTGGGGATCCTCGTGGTGGCCATCCTGGAAGCAACCATTACGGGACAAGCGGCCATGCCGGCCACCTACCGTACCCGGTACGTGGATGCTCCGGACAGGATGCACACAGTGAAAATCGTAGAAGAGGGATATGAAAAGGCATGTGAACTCAAATCCATCACAGTCTATGACAAAGGTCCGCTTTTCCCGATACAGAAAAAACAGTACAAAAACGTGGCTTCAAGAAGCAACATGATCGTTCAATTTGAAATAAACTGGCTGGACAACAGCAGCATCCAGACGCAGTGGCACACTGTGAAAGACGATCAGCTACATGCAAACCGATTCAATATATCGTCAGACAGAATCGATTTAGAGTAGTGCAGCATTGGGTGATAAATATTCTATAGACAAAAACGGGCGTTTTGAGGATAATAGTACAAATATGAGTTTTGATTATTACGAGGTGTGAGATGGCGTACCTGATCCTGGAGGACGGAACAATATTCACCGGCGAGCTTTTCGGGGCGAAGAAAGACGTGATGGGGGAAGTGGTCTTCAATACCGGTATGACCGGATACCAGGAGGTATTGACGGACCCGAGCTACTGCGGGCAGATCGTGACGATGACGTACCCGCTCATCGGCAATTACGGCGTTAACGAAGCGGACCCCGAATCCTGGAAGCCCCAGGTGAGGGGTTTCGTCGTACATGAACTGTGCGAAAGCCCGAGCAACTGGAAGAGCAGCGAGAAGCTGGACGAGTACCTGGCGAAGAACAATATAACGGGCATCGCAGGGATGGACACGCGCAAGCTCACGCGGATCATCCGGGAAAAGGGCACGATGCGGGGCATGATCGCAGCCGAAATGCCGAACGACGCCGTCATGGAAGAGATCAAGAAGTATGAAACCATTCATCCCGTGGACGATGTTACCTGTAAAGAGAAGTACACCATGGATGGCAAGGGGCCGCACATTGCCGTCATGGACTACGGCATCAAGCAGAACATCCTGCGGAGCCTCCAGAAACGGGGATGCAAGCTGACGGTGTTCCCGGCCAAAACCAGCGCGGAAGAAGTACTGGCGTGCAGCCCCGGCGGCATTTTCCTCTCGAACGGGCCGGGCGACCCGAAGGAGAACGTGGAGGCCATCGCCGAACTGCAGAAGATGATGGGGCAAAAGCCCATCTTCGGCATCTGCCTGGGGCACCAGCTGATGGCGCTGGCGAGCGGCGCGGATACTTATAAATTAAAATACGGGCACAGGGGATGCAACCACCCGGTGAAGGACCTGGGACACGAGCGAATTTATATTACATCCCAAAACCATGGATATGCCGTAAACCCGGATACCGTTAAAGATGGATTTGAAGTGAGCCACGTGAACTGGAACGACGGCACGGTGGAGGGAATGCGGTACAGGGACATCCCGGCATTCTCGGTGCAATTCCACCCTGAAGGCGCGCCGGGACCGGAGGACACGGGATACCTTTTCGATGAGTTTTTAGAGATGGTTAAAAAGAATTAATAATTAATAATTAAGAATTAAGAATTTTGGTATACATAGGGAGGCAAGATTGCCTCCCGTTGGGCATGATCATAATTGCCCTGTGGGGGATCGCTCCTTCCGGCCTTAATGTTGACCCTGACCGCCACATTAGGGCTACCTCCACTCATAAACGGGTACTGTTGCACCTGTCCGATGGAGGCAAGATGGTTCTGCGGTGCTCTAAGGGCAAATAAAAAAGGGTATATATACGTCATAAGGTACGTATAGTTTCACAAATTTGGTTTATCGGGAATAATGTAAAGCATGACGAATGAAAAGACGGCGGTGCTGCGGGACCCCGACAGCATCCGCGTGATAGACGAAAAAGGGAATTCTTCGTATGGATGCGATCAGGACTGGTACGGGTCCTTCTGGCAGCGGATGGCGGGCTGCGGACCCAGCGTGGCCTCCAACCTGCTGCTCTACCTGCACCATGCGGGAAAGCTGAACCTGCCGCTGGACGTGGAGAGCAAGAGCGGGTGCGTGAGGCTGATGGAGGCCGTATGGCGCCATGTGACGCCCACGACGCGGGGACTCTACCTCATCACGCAATTCTGCGAGGGCGTACACAGCTTCACCCATACATTCGGAACGAGCCTGCTCTGCATGAGCCTGGAGATCCCCAAGAAACGGGAGGAAAGGCCGACGCTTTCCGAGGCGGCGGATTTCATCGAGGAAGGTTTAAACACCGACTGCCCGGTGGCTTTCCTGAACCTGTCCAACGGGAAGATCAAGGCGCTGGACGAATGGCATTGGGTCACGATCGTATCCCTCACCCGGTCGGCAGACGGCAGCAAGGCGGAAGCGCTGGTCTACGACCAGGACAAATCCTTCGTGGTGGACATGAAGCTTTGGATGGAGACCACTTCGATGGGCGGCGGGCTGGTATATTTCAAATAACCGACAACATTTGCACCTGGCTGGACAAGCAGACCAATACAAAGACGCAAAGAAGCAGGAATAATGTGGTATAATGGTGAAGGGCAGGAGCCTTTTACTTTTACTATGCCATTTTTATTTGTGCAGGGGGCATTGATATGGATTCCACAGCAGTCAAACAGACCGCCTATGGACTGGGCGTGGACCTTTGCGGCATCGCGGGCGCGGACCGCTTCACGGATGCGCCGGAGGGATTCGGCCCGTGCGACGTGCTGCCGGGCTGCAAGTCCGTCATCGTAATCGCACGGCAGTTCAACCACGGGACACTGAAAGCCGCATCGACCATCCCCTATACCGTGGTGCGCAACGACCTTTCCTTCAAGCTAAACGAGGACGCATGGGCCATTGCAGATGCTATGGACAGGGCGGGGCACACGGCTATCCCGATGGGGTGCATCGGACCGGACGAGTACGACAAAAAGACGGACAAGATGCGGGGGATCCTCTCCCTGAAGCACGCTGCGGTGCTGGCGGGGCTGGGGAAGATGGGCAAGAACACATTGCTCGTCAACGACAGATTCGGAAACATGCTGTGGCTCAACGCGATCATGACGACGGAGGAGCTGGAGCCCGATCCCATCGCAAGTTACGAGCCCTGCATACCCACCTGCCGGAAATGCCTGGACATATGCCCGGTGAAAGCACTTGACGGGGTATCCATCCAACAGCCGCTGTGCCGCAACCATGCTTTCGGGGAGAAGGACGGCGGGGAATGGCGCATCAAATGCTACGAGTGCAGGAAGATATGCCCGAACTGCATGGGAATGAAATAATTGAGAATTGACAATTGAGAATTACCCTGCGGGGAAACAGCTGACGGTGGACTGTGGCCCTTCCGGGGGCAAACCCCTCAGCATTGCGACCCTTTCTGGGCCGCGTTTGCAGCTCACCCTATAACGGGTGCGATGCACCCGTCTGGGGCGCCATGCGTAGAGAACGATGCGGGAGAAAAAACCACGAGCAATATAGAATAGTGGGATACCCTTGAAGCGCGAGGGAAGATTGCACTCCGGGGGAACCCTTTAGCCAAGCGACTCTAGAACACATTTTTTATTGAGGTAACAATATGACCAAGAAAAAGAAGGTACTGAAACGGATCGGGATCATCGCCGCGTGCCTCGTCGGGGCATACCTGCTGATCGAATTCCTCCTGATACCGCTGGGGATGGGCGTTTATTCATCAATACGTGTATCCGGCAAGCCCGGGGGACCGCCGGAAGGATTCCAGAGCGTGGAATTCACTGCGGCGGACGATGTGAAGCTGGCCGGATGGTACAGTCCCTCGTCAAACGACGCGGCGATCCTGCTGCTGCACGGAAGCCAGGGGTCGCGGGAGAGCGTGCGGGCACATGCGCAGATGCTGGCGAAAAACGGCTTCGGCGTACTGGCCATCGACATGCGGGGAAACGGGGAGAGCGGCGGGACGGCCAACGCATACGGATGGGAATGCGGGAAGGACGTGCGTGCAGGGGTGGATTTCCTGAAAAGCCAGGGCATAAATAAAATCGGCGGCATGGGGCTGTCCCTGGGCGGGGAGGTGCTGCTGGGGGAAGCCTACAATTGTCCGGAGATGACCGCCATCGTGAGCGACGGGGCGACTTTCCATACACCGGACGATTACGTGGCGCTGGATTCGAGGAAGGACTTCATACGGGGAGCGCCCACGAACCTGACGTTTGCGTTCACATCCTTATTCACCGGACAGACCGCGCCAAAGACGTCCATTCCCGATTCCATATCGGGCGTACCAAGCACGCAGTTCCTCTTCATCGCCGCGGGCAGCAAAGCTGCCGAATCGGAATACGGGGATGCTTTTGTGAAGGCAGCGGCGGGGCGGGGGGAGATGTGGGTGGCGCCGGACGCGGGGCATACCGGGGCATACGCCATGTACCCGGGCGAATATGAGAGCAGGGTCATCGATTTCTACCTGTGGGCGCTGGAGATACAGAGGAAATGCTAGGGATGCCGAGATAAACAACACCTCATCCGACGCCATAAGGGCCCAAAGGCCGCCTTTTGCGGCCCATTTGAGGCCCATTTGGCGCCACCTTCCCCTCCAGGGGAAGGCTTCGGAACGTGTTAAATAATATAAAGACAAAACAGAGAATTGAGAATTGCCTGCGGGGATATTTTCGATCAATATTGAAAAATGAGCAATGAGTAACGATCCATTTGGGATGATAAAACAGCCATAAAAGAAAGTTAAGAGGATTTCTCTCCCTCAGTCACCTGGCGGTGACAGCTCACCTCATAAACGGGTGCTCTTGCACCCGTTGGAGGGAGCCAAGATGGGTGGATGCCGACCGATTATTTCAGAATCTTGCGTATGACCCGAACTTGCATGCGCAGGGGGAGGATGCTGAACAGCTTCAAAAACAGGCTGTTCCTGACCTTATAAACCGGCTTCGGGTCTTTGGCTTCGACGATCTTACCGACGACTTTTGCCAGCACATCGGGATGACGCCCTTTCCCGATCTCGCCTTCCATGACCTTTTTGAAACTCAGCGTGTTCATCTTGTACAACTGTGTTTTGGCTATCATCCGGTCCAGCGCGGGGCCGGTGGAACCCGTCATGGCCGTGGTGAAAGCGCCGGGCTTCAATTCAACGACAGAGACGCCCAGCAGGCATAATTCCAGGCGGAGGGCGCGGGCATAATGCTCCAGCGCCGTTTTGACGAGGGAATAAATGGCCGCGAAGGGGAAGGGGTTCAACCCCGCGACCTCGCTCGTCGTTATCACAATGCGCCCATGCTTCCTGAGCAGGGGGAGAAAGACTTTATTCACCCTATAGACGCCCATGATATTCACATCGATGAAATTCGCGAGCTCTTTTTCATCGATCTCGATAAAGGAATCCATCGCGAAGAGGCCGGAGAGGTGGATGACGGCGTCCAATTCGGGCGCAACCTTTTCAACCTCGTCAAAAACCGCCTGGATAGCCGCAGTATCCCGGACGTCCATGATGTATTGCGTGATATTCGCATGGGCTTCCCTGTACTTCACGATATCACAGGAAAAGACCCTGCAGCCACGCTCTGCCAGGTATTTCGCAGCCGCCAAACCCAGGCCGCCGGCCCCGCCGGTGATCAATACATTTTTCAACCCACACACCCCCATATAGTGCCATTCTACCATCAATCACAGGAAAAATGAACCGGAGAGTTATTATTCAAGGGGATTGCGGGAATACACAGGAAATGGAATAATGGAAGGGAATGGAGGGAAGGAGATGTTCCACCCCATTATCCGGATAACGGCCATTACCATGCTCATCCTGCTGCTTGCCGGATGCAGCGCCATCAATGGTGTTTCCCCGGTCCCGGACCGGACCGCTGAAACGGCGCCTTCGTCCCTGCTGAAAAAAGTGAAAGAGACGGAACGGTTTATTTTCTATTACAGTCCACAGGACGAAAAGGTCATCCCGGATATCGAAAAGACACTGGACGCAAAATGCCCTGCCATCTGTGAACTACTATCATATCAGTATCCAGACAAGATCAAAGTGGAAGCATACGCCGACCAGAAGAACTACGATGAAAGCCTGGCGGACAAAAGCGTGGCAGGCTCACCCGCATGCTCGGGAAACGGCGTGATCAAGCTGGTATCCCCAACCAGCCCCATCAAAGTAACAGGAATCCCGTACGACGAACGGCTGATGATGGCGGTGCACGAATATGTCCACCTGATGGTGGGAAAGATCAGTCCCGGAGCGCCGATGTGGATGAACGAAGGGCTCGCCAGCTACATGGGATCTTCAGACGGGTATGAAACCATCTGCAAGTATGCATTCCCCAAAATACCCGAAGTATCGTTCTCCGAGATCGAAACTGATTACTATGATATGCCCGCACCGGACGTGTATTCCTGCACGGCGGTGCGGTGTATCATTGAAAAGTACGGGCAGGAACGGTTCTGCGAGCTGCTGCGAAACCCAGAGGATTTTGAAAAGATCCTGCAAACAACTAAAGACGAATTCAGCAGGCAGTGGAACGAATACATCCGGGCACATTTCGGGTAGGCGGTCAACTAACGTGAAAAACGGGCATCTGCTGCAACGCCCGCTTTTCATGTTTGAAGGAGTGGTATGTAATTCAATTTTTTACAATACTCTTATCACCCGAAAAACAGGAATCAAACAACATTCAACAAAAATATTCAAACATCATTGTTCTTTACAGACTGCTTCTTGGCGTTGCGGTTGTCATTATGCCCTTCCTCGGTGACGGGCGTCTGACCCTTGCATTTCTCCATGCGGGCTTTTTTATTATCAGGCTGGCTGTCCTTGGGCATATCATTACCTCCTCATCCAGGTAATTGCTTATTGCATGGCGGAGAAATCCCTCATTCGGTGTAATCGCATTAAGATGGATCCGCCTTTTCGTGACCGCGACGCGCCTTGCCCTGGATCTGGGGCACGGGGTGGACATCATTTTTGGGGTAGTTGGGCCTTTCGTTATTTTCAGTACCGTGGTTTTTCGGATCGGCGGGATCGGGCCGCCTCATCCCGGCTTTCGCCATCTGCATCCACCTCCCTGGCTGATTTATTTGCCCGTGACCGATTTCCCGGGCAAGCGCTCCCATGAAAACAGGATTAAAATCCAGTTCAAGCATCACCTGAACATATTGTGCGCCAGCCCATGCGGCATGATGCATCCCAAAGCGCAGGAAGTTGAATTATCCACTGCAATGGTTTGTTATGTTATCTTTTTGCAAGTAATATATTAACAAATCGTAAAAACACGCCTGAAAAACTTGTATATAAATTAAAAAAGTGTTATCTTAACCAAAGCAATATTTACCTACAGATATGGATATAAATGGAAGAAGGACAAGCCATGGACAAAAGCGAAAACGGCAAAGGCGAAGAAATGAAGGACGGCGTACAGGACAAGCCGGACAAGGACATCGAAACCGCCGCCGGTCCCGATGAAGAACAAGGCAGCCCCGAAGCGCAGCAGGCTGGCAAGAAACCGAAGCGCGAACGGGCCGGCAAAAAGGTGAAGGCAGCTCCGGAAGAGGCCCGGCAGGCGGGGGATGAAGGTGCGGAAAACGCATCCATACAGGGCGATGCCGCACAGCCCGCCGAGAAACCGGAGGGATCCGCGGATGACGCTGATCCCGCTGCGGAAGGCGACGAAAGCAACTCCCTGAAAAAGGAAGGCAAAAAGGAGAAACGCAAGGCGGGGAAAAAGGCCAAGGCCGCGCAGGAGGAAACCGGGACGGCGTATGAAAGCGCAGAGACCAGCTCCGAAGCGGCCGCCGCCGTAACTACAGGAGAACAGGGAATCTCCGAAGAAGCGAAGACCGGCAAAATGAAAAGACCCAAGAAGCCGGGAAAGATGGCGAACATCCGGCTGGGGAAAAAGGAATTCAAGGTGCCGGTGAAACGGATCGTCTGGTGCTCGGTGGCGCTGGTGCTGGTGGCGTTGCTGGTGACTACCGGCGTATTCGTCTACAGGATCGTCTGGAACCCCAGCTTGGCGTTTGACGATAAAAAGCAGTTCAGCCAGATGACACCCGACCCCGATGAGACTGCCGGGGATGAAGAGGAAGAGGAGAGCTCGGAGCCCGAGGATACCGCCACCCCCACGCCCGACCCGCTGGAAGTGCTGGGGAACCAGGCGGACAAGAGCGTATACGATAAAGACATCATCAACGTAGCGCTCATCGGCGTGGACCACGCACCGGAGCGGGATGAAAAGGATAAGTATTACAAGGATAAAAGAAGCTTTTTCTCGGACGTGATGATCGTGCTGGCCATCAACTTCAAGGAGAACAAGGTGGACATGATCACCTGCCCGCGCGACACCTATTCCCCCATCTATAACCAAAAGGGCATCTGGAAGATGAACTCCTCCTTTTACTGGGGCTACAGCAAAAACAAGGGGGACTGGAGCAAGGGGTTTGAGAACGTTTGCCTGTCCCTGCAGAAAGTCATGGGGGGTAAAAACGTCCCACCCATCGACCGCTATATCGGGGTGGACATGTCGGCGGTGAAGACGCTGGTGGACGCCGTGGGGGGCGTGGACTACGACGTGGACCTGGAGATCAAATCCAGCGCCATGGACGGACGCGTCCTGCACAAGGGGTTCCAGCACCTCAACGGTCAGCAGGCGCTGGACTACATGCGTGCACGGAAGGGCACAGCGGAAGATACGGACAAGGAACGCGTGATCCGGCAAAAACGGATGCTGATCGAGATATTCAAACAGATAAAAGCCAACGGGAAGCTGATGCAGCTGCCGGGCATCATCGACGGCCTGAAGGGGCAGGTATTCACCAACATGGACCTCGAGGAAATGGCCGCGATGGCTTATTTCGGGATGCACCTGGACGACAAGAACATCAAGATGCGTACCATCGAGGGCCGGGTGGGCGCGCGGGTGGCCGATGTATTCCTGTACAACTGGATCTTCAGCGTGGTGGACGCAAGCAAGCGGAACAAGGTGATCCAGGAAGTGTACGGCTTATCCAAAAAGGACATCCTCCAGTACCCACATGTCTACAACTTCGATTACTGCAAGCTGGACTGGGCGAAAGATCTGGGCAACGGGTACCTGAAGATCGTCAACAAGATACTGGCCGCGGACGCGAAGCTGGCGCCGGAGAAGCAGAAGATCACAGGGGCGAACCTGCTGCTCATACAGCAGCGGATCACGGAGCTGACCGACGCGATGAAGACCAAGAACTTTGACAGGGTGGAGAAGGCGCTGGAAACCCTGCGGAGCGACATGAACAAGCTGTACAAGTCCCTGGGGCGCAAAGCCATAGACTGGTACGTGGATGAGAACCCGAAGATCAAATACATAGGCGGATAATTCACGAGTTGACAGTTAACAGTTAATAGTTAATAGTTGCGGAATGCAAAATGGGAGGCATACGACCCTTCGGGTCGATTTGACGCCTCCCATTTTGCATGGAATTAATCAATTAGTTGAGAGTTGAAAGTTGAGAAATACATGCCAGTGGCTACATCAGTATGAGAATTCTAGATAGGTTATCACTCCTTCCGGCACCATAGTGATTCCAATTGGTCTAATTGGAATCACATTAGTGCCACCTCCCTCATCCGAGGGAGGCAAGATTAGGAATTTTATATGAATAACTATCAAAATAATTAACAAATGAGCTTAAGCTCGAACGGAGTATGCTGTACAGGATGAAAATGTGGGCGTCTGGAACGCTTAGCAAGCGACTCAAGAGTGCCATCGTACCTTGACAGCCAGAAGTAAATGAATGAGCGCGGACGGTTATACTTGCGTGCCGCGCGGGATACGCCATATCGGATGGCAAAGCACATTAAGGATTGCCGGTACTTCATGTCCTGTGATACAGTTGCCATGAGGGATTTGCATTTCCTTTCGGTGATGTTTGTTCTTTGCAAAACTCACAATAACCGATGCGTGCAAATCCATCATCATTTTTCTCGACTGACTGTCCAATATGTATTGTAGTCCTACACTTTTGATTTAGTTCCCTCAAATGCGGGCTTGATTTATGGGCGGGCATGATGTAAAATAACATTCGCTACAGTTTTCAGAACGGGACTTTAGCTCAGTCGGTAGAGCACTTCGTTCACATCGAAGGGGTCACTGGTTCGAGTCCAGCAAGTCCCACCATACCAGAAAACCCCCGGGATTTACATCTTGGGGGTTTTTCATTTCACAAATAATAAAGGCGGTGCTGACATGAACTTTTCCTTCGCTGCCCCACACAAGATCCTCATCGAAAGCGGCGGGCTGAACGGCCTGCACAAACATATCGGTCCGTACGGCAAACGGTTCCTCTTCGTGACGGCCACGGCGCTGGAGAAGGCGGGTTTGGCTGAACGTGTGCAAAAGCAGATCGAGCTGAGCGGGGGGACGTGCTTCACCTTTTCGGGCGTGGACACGGAACCGACGGTGGAGCAGGTGGAGGAGGCGCGCGCTTTTGCCATTGCAAATAAATGCGACGCAGTGATATCCCTGGGCGGGGGCAGCGCTATGGACACGGGGAAGGCCGCGGCGGCGCTGGCGACGAACCCCGGGAGCATCCTGGATTACCTGGAGGGAGTGGGGAAGGAACTGCCCATTACGGTGACACCGCTACCCTTCATCGCGATCCCGACGACATCCGGCACGGGGTCGGAAGCCACGAAGAACGCGGTGATCATGTCCTCCAAACTGGGATTTAAAAAGAGCATCCGAAGCGACAACATGCTGGCGCGAATCGCCCTGATAGACGCGGAGCTGACACTCGGGCTGCCGCCCATGCAGACAGCGGCATCGGGGATGGACGCGCTGTGCCAGGTGATCGAAAGCTACGTGACGGCGAAGCGGAACCCCGTGACTGACGCGCTGGCCATCAAGGGCATCGAGCACGCGGGCAGGACATTGAAGACTGCGGTGCTGGACGGCGGGAACCTGGCGGCGCGGGAGGGGATGGCACTGGCGAGCCTGCTGGGGGGCATCTGTCTGGCGAACGCGGGGCTGGCATTGGCACACGGGATGGCGCCGGCGCTGGGGGTCGTGAAAAACCTGCCGCACGGACTGGCCTGCGGGATCGCGCTGGACCACACGATGAAGGTGAACCTGCCTGCTGTTACCGAACGGTATGCGCGGGTGGGGGAGGCGCTGACGGGCAGACGGTTCCATTCCGATGAGGCGGCGGCACAGGCGGCGGTGGAAACGGTTACCCAGCTAAAAGCCGATACGGGGATACCAGCGGACCTGAAAGGGTACCACATCACCCCGGCAGAACTGGACGCGCTGGTGGAGGGGTCCATGGCCTCGGGGACGAAGGTGAACCCGGTGCCGATGACGAAGGAGAGCATGCGGGAACTGTACATCAGCATGATGTAAACTATTTGAAATCCCACCGTCAGCATGCGACCGCTAACGTTCGCATGCTGCCACCTCCCTTTAGGCAAGGGAGGCTTTGGGGATACAAAAGCATCATATTAAAACTACCTGCGATTTGAGAAGTGCCGCAGCCTGACGGGGGTGGAGGCATATATGCATCGAAAGCATAATGCAGAATTGACAGGACTTGCAAGAAACCTTCGTAAGGAAATGACCAAAGAAGAACGCCGCCTTTGGTATGATTTTTTATGCACTTATCCCGTGCGATTCCTCCGTCAGAAAGTCATTGACGATTTCATCGTGGATTTCTACTGTCATCAGGCAAGATTGGTTATCGAACTTGACGGTTCACACCATTTTACGGAATGTGGGATCGTAAAAGATGCTTTACGAACCGAGATAATTGAAAAAAGAAATTTGTTAGTTTTACGGATAGATAACCTCTCGATTATGAACAATTTTCAAAGTGTTTGTGAATACATCGACAAAGTTGTACGGGAACGAATCCCACCGTCAGCATGCGACCCCATTAGGACCCCATAGGACCGCAACGGCCGTTTTGAGGTTCATTGAGGTCGCTATGCTGCCACCTCCCTTTAGGCAAGGGAGGCTTTTGAATGCTATGAAAGGCATTACAGTAGGGCCATCGCAAGCCGCAGACATAGGGATATTATGGATACATAACCGTCAAACATATACCTGTTAACCAAATAGCGGCATTAACCGCTAATTTTCCTTGCAATTTATTCCGTATATAGTTTAATAGAATCAGAACGCTATCCCCGATATTTCTCTTTGTTGAAATCCTACGTAAAGCAGGGCGAAACGATGAGCAAGGTGATCGACGACAAGCTTTTTTCCGCGGTGTACAAGCACAGCCCCATAGGACTCGCCATCTTCAACGACAAGATGGACCTGGTGGATGTGAACGACCACATGTTCAGCCTATTTCCTTTTCCCCCGATCGACTACAAGGGAAAGAAATTTGGAGAGGTCTTCCGCTGCGGAGTCCTGACGCCGGGCGGGCCGGGGTGCAGCCTGGCGGAGGAATGCGAGAGCTGCACGCTGATGGAAGGCGTGTGGCGGGTACTGGCGGAGGAAAGGCCCTTTATTGACTCTACGGTATGCTTCAAATACCAATACAAGGGGGCGAATTCACGGAAATGGTTCCGCGTGAGCGCGAGCCCCATCCTGATGGCGGGGAAGAAGTACGCAGTGGCCTCCTTCGTGGATGTGACCAACGAAAAGTTTTACGAGGACGCCCTGAAAAACAAGCTGACGCTGGACATGATGACGGGGACGGATATGCAGAGCCTGATGGGGCTGCTGAAGGACCTGGCGGGCTACAACAACGAGGCAGACGCGGTCTCGATGGGGCTCATCGACTTCGATAATTTCGGTAAGATCAACGAACTGCATGGGCAGGAGATCGGCAATGATATCCTCTCATTTTTTGCGGAGACGGCGGGGCAGACCATACGTAAGCAGGACATCATCGGCAAATACGGGGACGACGGGTTCATCTTCATCTTCCCGGGGGTGGACATCCACAACGCATACAAGATCATCAAGCGCATGCATGAGACGATCAAAAAGCATTTCGCAGACAAGATATCCACCAAGGTGACATTCAGCGCGGGCTTTTTGGAGCTGGACAAAAAGAAGCTGGAGGCCATCGCGCGGGAGGACATCATCCACATGGCGGAGAAATTCCTCGCGGACGCAAAAGGGATCGGCAAGCACCGCTTTGTATCCGAGAAGATGGTCGTGGTGCTGTAAGGACTGTAAGGCCCTTTGAATAGTATTAAATATTTAGAATATAGTGGCGGGCCGATGTGGGCTGTATAGACTGGTAACATAGTTTACAAAAAAGCCGGGGACATAGTTTACAGTTTTCAATACAATTAGGGCATAAGGTGGAAGGAGATGAGCCGTATGCCCTGGAAGGAGAAAACTGT
>JAEXRW010000004.1 GCA_023454175.1 Bacillota bacterium
GGGCCAGCCACAGCACGAGCTTGTCGCACCCCAGTTCGTTGGCGATGTCGATGGACCGGTAGGAGCGCCACATCGCGAATTCCCGGTCTTTTGCGTCGTTGGCCGTGTAGCCCCCGTCTATCGTCCGTGGGTCCATCCACAGCCGCGGCGCCACGAATTCCGCCGCCATCCCGTGGTCGTCCAGGATCTTTTTGGTTTCCTTCGCCTGCTTCCGGATCTGGGCATCCGAAAGTCCGTTCATCTCGGGCACCGCGTCGTCGTCGTGGAACTGCACGGCGTCAAAGCCGATTTTCTTGTACATAGCCACCTTCTCGGCGAAGGGGATCTCGTCCCGCACCGGCGGCCCGAAGGCGTCCGCCCCGCTGTGCACGTTCCACGGCCCCGCTGAATACTTGAACATGGACATAAGTGTGCTCCTCCATCTTTTTGAATATTGGTTTTCCGGATTTGTTTGCTGTCATCATGATCCGCCCTGTATGCACAGGGTTCTGCGGTTCAGACAGAAAGTAGAAGACAGGCGTCTTCTTTTCTCTTGCATGAATGCCTGCCGCACGCCGGAAATATGATTCCTGCTGAGAATATATTAACCCAGGCATCTTTCCGGGGGTATGTCATTTGAGCTGTATTGACAGGATTAATTTGCTTTTATGGCCATGCGTGGGCTAGAATGTGCATAAAGGGGTGGTCACCAAAGTGAAATCCGAATTCGAGATCATCGAGCATAACCGCCTGGAGGACGCGAAACTCTTCATCGTGGATCTGTCCTATCGCAACCTGCATATGCATAAGGATTTTGAGCTGTGTTATGTCTTTTCGGGCTGTATTGAAGTAAATACATACAGAAAACAGTTCGTTGTCGGTGCAAACCGTTTTGTCCTTTTCAATCCCAACCAGCCGCATGAGATACATGCCCGGGAAAGCTCCTGGGCCAGGATCCTTTCCCTGCAGGTGTCGCCCCGGTTCTGCAGCCGGTATTTCCCGGCTATCTCAAATGTGGAGTTTTCCGTTATCGATATCTCCGTTTATATCGGTGGTGAAGCAAACCGGGAGCTTGTCGGAGCGATGTTTCAACTTTGCGATAAATATTTTAATAATGCACCGTTGAATGAGTTCATGTGTTTTTCATATATCAACCGCATATTTCACACCCTGCTGGATTCCGTCCCGTGGACGACCATCAGCCAGGATGAAAAGGCGAATAAAAAAAATACTGGCAACAGGCTGAACCGGATCCTGGACTATATTGAAATGCACTTCCGGGAAAAGCTCCTCCTGGAGGATATCGCGCGCTCCGAGGGTTTGAGCCTGACCTATCTGTCGCACTACCTGAAGGATCATTTGAACATGCCTTTTCAGGATTATATCGCGCTCCTTCGTTTCCGGGAGGCCAAAAGCCTTCTGGAGCATACCGCCTTGAACGTGACGGATGTCTTCATGGCCTGCGGTTTTTCCGATTGCCGCTACCTCAATAAGGTTTTCATGAAACAGCTCGGCTGTACGCCAGGGGAGTATCGCATGCGTAATGGTGACAGGGTGGACACCCTTGTGGAGAAACCGTCGGTGGCGCACCAGCGTTTTTTGTCTTTTCAGGAAAGCCTGGATGCACTAAGAGCATACCGGCCGCTTTCACGCGGGATATAAGATCCGTTCCCTGGGTTGAAGCCCGGGAACAAACAAAACATTGTATAGTCTCTTGTGCCTTCACACATTTTGGTCATGTTACATACTCTACAATAGATGTTCAAGTGGGAGGGATTTGGATGTTTGGAGGAAAAGGGTTTGGCGGATGTGGGTGTCTGTTGCTGGTATTGGTCCTCATGTGCTGCTGCTGCGGGCACGAAGAGCCATGCTGTGTACCCCCTCCCCCGCCGTGTGAGCCGCCCCCGAGACCGTGCGGAGGCCGCAGAGGTTTCTGAAAAAAACAGAACGGCACCCAAACGTCTGGGTGCTTTTCTTGTTGCCTGTGTATGACTCGTCTTTATGAATATCATGCTGATAGTACGTATGGTGTGGATTGGTTCAACCGCAGCGGTGGATTATCTGCGTCTGCCTCTCCCGTCGCGGATCAGGTGCTTTCGGATATTGCGGTAATAGTAATTGGCGATCCACGAGAATACGACGTCATAAATGACGAATATCGGCTGTGCGATGAGCAGCAGCGCCCAGGGGGGGAGGATGGCGGAGATGTCCGCCGATATCAGGAGTTTCGGGATGATGAAATACGCCGCGATCACCGCCGCGTTGAAATATGCCAGCTTCACGGCATAGCGAAGGACGACATTGCGGATTTTCTCGATATAGTATTTCACGATGCCGTAATGGCCGAAAAAGAGCACATACGGGATCATCCGCATCTTGTCCGATACGATGACAAATCCCAGGATCGTCGCCGCAAAAAAAACGATGGTGGCCAGGATGGGTTCCCGCTCCACCATCAGCGCCGAAACGAATATGGATGCGATGAACAAAAAAGAAACGCTCACCACCGTAACGACGGAGCTGAGGTAAATGAATACCAGCGTCAATGCCAGCAGCATCGCCGGCAGCGTGATCCTGTATGCGCCCTGCAGGGTTTTCTCCCTGTATCTTCCGTTCATTTATCCTCTTCCCCGTTCTATTAGTGGCAGCAGTTGCACAGGCAGTCCGCACAGGCCAGGCCCGCGCAGCAGTTGCAGAGTTGGTTGGTCGTCTGGTACCCGCCGCCTCCGCCGTACTGGCCGTACGGGGACGCCCCGGCGGAATCCAGTTGGTTCAGCGCGTTGCGGTATTCTGCGTTGCCCGGGTCCATGTTCACCGCGCGCTGGATATTTTGGCGCGCCTTGCCGTACCAGCCCCGCCGCAGTTCTACCACGCCCTTCAGGTAATACCATTCGGCGTCCCGCGTCTGCATGGCGTCCAGCATGGCGTCGGCTGCTTCGAAGTTGCCGTTCTGCAGGTTGGCGCGCACATGGGAATACTGGGCGCCCTGGTAGCTGCTGTACCCGCCCTGGGAAGCGCCCTGCGAATAGTTGTTGCCGTTTGCGCCTCCGCTTCTGGACTTTGTGAGCATATCGTACGCCTGGTTGATCTCCTTCAGCTTCTCCTGTGCCAGGTCCGAAAGCGGGTTGTTGCTGTACTGGTCGGGATGGTATTTCTTCACGAGCTTGCGGTAAGCCTCGCGTATCTCGTCGTCGCTTGCGTTTTCTCTGACCCCCAATACCTCGTATGGGTTCATCGTCTTGTACACTCCTTTTTTCCGCTCAATACATCTTCCATTTTCCGATGCATTCCCAGATAGATTATATTTTCCAGCAGTTCGCTGTGCCTTTTGGGATCCAGCAGTTCAAAGGCCTTCCCTGCCTCGGATTTACAGTAGTTCAATTGGAACCGCATATCCTCCCCCGCCTGCCCCTTCAGGTCGGCCTCAGCCTTGTACCTGGCGATCAGCGGGTTGTAGTCGTTTTTTTTCAGGTCCTTTTTGAGGTCCGCGCAGGCGTCGACCAGGTAGATCCACCGTCCGGTATTGTATAGCATCCATTCCAGCGCCCGGATCCGTGTCCTGCTGAATGCGTCCCTGTCCGGGAAGTACCGGACCAGCCCGGCTAACAGGTTCCCGAACGCATCCGCCACCGCATCCACGTCATCGCTGTTTTCGCCTTCCAGTTCATAGAGTTTGTCCAGTTGGCTACGGATATGCCCGTCCATCTCCGGATTGCGCACGGCAGCCTTACGGTGTGCGCCGCTGAATGCCAGTTTGCCCACCGCGCCTCTGAACCCCGCGTTGTCCCTGCAGTCGTCCAGCGCCTTGTAATAGGCCAGCAGTATGTTCACATCTGCAGCAAACCCGGTGTACCGGTTCCGCGCCACAGGCATCTTTTTCACTGGGTTGATGATGCACTTCTCCTGTGAAAAGACCGGTTCTTCCGTATCCAGCGCGCCCAGCGCCAAGGCCAGGAACGCGCAGTCGTAGTTGATCGCGATACGCGGTACGAGGCCGCACTGTTTCCCGATGGCCTTGCACACGCCGCAGTAGCCTGCCTTGAATGTGGCGAAATCCTTTATCTTCAGTTCCGGCTTATCCGGGTACACATATCCAAACACGCTTTATCCACCATCGCCGCATCACGGCCCACTATGAATTTCCTTTATCGCAGTAACTTTCTCTCATTATGTCGCAGGCATACCGCCACTATTAACTAATTCTAACCCCCACCGCGGGTCATAGCCTAGCTCCCTCAGACGAGGGAGCTGTCACCGAAGGTGACTGAGGGAGGGAAATCTCCCCACAGGGCCACTCTCAACTACGGTCTTGGTCTTTCCACCAGCCCGATCTTTTTATAGACCTTGGACAGCGTCCTTCTGGCAAATCGTTTCGCCTTCTCCGCGCCTTCCTTCATGCAATTTTCCAGATAAGCCTTGTCTGCGAGCAGCCGGCTGTACTTTTCCTGGATGGGGCGCAGCAGTTCGATCGTGGACTCCGCCACGGCTTCCTTCAGGTCCCCGTACCCCTTTCCGGAAAACTCGTTTACCACGTCGTTAACCGTTTTCCCTGTCGCCACCGAATGCAGGGTGATCAGGTTCTGTACGCCCGGCTTGTCGTCCCGGTACGCGATGACGCCTTCCGAGTCGGTCACGGCGCGCCTTATCTTCCTGCGTATCACGTCCGGCGGGTCCAGGATCAGGATGTACGCGTTTTCGTTTTCGTCGGATTTGGACATCTTTTTTTCCGGTTCCTGCAGGCTCATGATCCGCGCGCCCACCTGCGGGATATAGGGTTCGGGTACGGTGAATACGTTCCCGTAGACGTTGTTGAACCGTATCGCGATGTCCCGGGTGATCTCCAGGTGCTGCTTCTGGTCCGCGCCCACGGGCACGATATTGGTCTGGTACAGCAGGATGTCCGCGGCCATCAGGACCGGGTAATCGAAGAGCCCAACATTGATGTTTTCGCTGTGCCGCTCGCTCTTGTCCTTGAACTGCGTCATGCGCTGGAGTTCGCCGTAATAGGTGTAGCAGTTCAGCACCCACGCCAGCTCCGCGTGGGCGGGCACATGGGACTGCACCATGATGATATTGCGTTCCGGGTCCAGCCCGCAGGCCAGCATCGTCGCATAGCACTCATAGGTGCGGCGGCGCCGTTCGGCCGCTTCCAGGCGCAGGGTCAGCGCGTGCAGGTCCACCACGCAGAATACGCAGTCACATTCATATTGCAGCAGGTTGAAATTGCGCAGCGCCCCCGCATAGTTGCCGAGGGTGAGGGTCCCTGTAGGCTGTATCCCGCTGAAAATGATCTTTTTTCTTTCTTCATCCATGCCGGTAAATCTCTCCGTAGTGGCTGTAATTTGATCAGCTATTCCATGATGATACCACATTCCGGCATTTCCCGCCAGATGGCATCTGTCAACAAAGTGTCAATTCAAATGCTGTGAGTTCATATTCATAGCCGGTCTCCAGCTCCCGCCGCACGGCTTCCGTTCTGTCCCGGGCCTCCCCCTCGCTCTCGCAGGCCAGGGCGATGGCCAGCGTGGCAGCCTGCCATTTGTCCTTTTCCCCTATCTGCTTCACAGAAGCGCCATGATGCTGGATAAGCCGCCTTTTCAGGCTCTCCAGCACCTGCCGCCTGTCCTTCAGGGAAAAGGCGTTGGGGAAATGCAACGTGGCTTTTATGCCTGCGATAAACATTCAGATCCTCCCCATGAAATCTTCCACCCGGTCCTGCATTTCCGGCACGCTGCACCAGTTTGGGAAGCGGACCGGTTTTGTCTCCAGCTCCGCGATGGCATTGGGGATAGGTGTGTTTGTATAAGCAGACAACGCCCTTGCAGCGTCGAAATCCCCTTCCGGTCCCGCTGTTGCGCCCTTCAATGCCGATAGTACGTCGGCGCTGAATTTAAAAGGGTTCGCCGTGGATGCCAGCACTGCGGGCGTGGTATCGCCGGTTACGCGCACATAACGCTCCAATATCTCCTGCCCCACGGCCGTATGCGTGTCCATGAGATACCCGCTCCGTTTGAACACGCGGGCAATGGCGCCCTTCGTTTCCTCCTCGCTGCACCAGTCCGCCCAGAAACGGGACCGCAGCTTCCGCGCCGCTGCATCGCCGATCTCATAATGTCCCTTACTTTTTAGCGCTTCCATCCACATCCTCACCTGCTTCCCGTCCCGCCCGGTGATCTCGAAAAGCAGCCGCTCCAGGTTGCTGGATACCAGGATATCCATGGAAGGCGATATCGTCCGGTGGAAATCCCGCCGGCTGTCATAGCTCCCCTTGTTGAAGAAGTCCGTAAGCACATTGTTGGAATTGGACGCGCAGATCAGTTTGTGGATGGGCAGACCCATCTCCGCGGCATAATAGGCCGCCAGGATGTTGCCGAAATTTCCCGTCGGCACCACGACGTTGATCTTGCCCCCGGGTTGTATGGCGTTGGACGCGCGCATGCGCAGGTAGGCCCACACGTAATAGGCGATCTGCGGCGCCAGCCTCCCGAAGTTGATGGAGTTGGCCGAGGACAGCCGTATCCCCCTGCCTTCCGCAGTCACTTTGAAAGCGGGGTTCGTGAATATGGTTTTTACGCTCGTCTGTACATCGTCGAAGTTGCCCTCCACCCCGTATACGCACACGTTGTTTCCTTCCTGCGTGCACATCTGCAGTTTCTGCGCCGCGGATACGCCGTCCTTGGGGTAGAAAACGCAGATGGCGGTATTGGGCACGTCCGCGAAGCCTTCCAGCGCTGCCTTGCCCGTATCCCCGGAAGTGGCTGTGAGGATCATGATCTTTCCGTCGTATCCCGTCTTCTTCATCGCCGCGCCCATGAAATACGGCAGGATCTGCAGCGCCACGTCCTTGAAGGCCAGTGTGGGTCCGTGCCAGAGTTCCAGCACATGTTCTTTTTCTGTTATGTGGACGAGCGGGAGGCGGTCAGGATGGCCAAACCGTTTGTATGCCTTTTCGCTCATGGTATGGAGTTCTTCCGGTGAATAATCCGTCAGGTATCTGGAAAGGACCGCTGCTGCCACCTTTTCATACGGTAGCCCCAGCATGCTCTCCAGTTCGGTATTGGAGATCCGGGGAAAGCTTTCGGGGACAAAAAGCCCTCCGTCTCCGGCGATGCCCTGCAGGATCGCCTCCGCAGCCGTCTTGTCGGTTTCGCTTTGCCTCGTGCTGGTGTATTTCATCTGTTGCCTCCGTAAAAGACAAGCCAACCTGCATATGCCGGTCGGCCTGCCAAAATTGTCATGCACGGTTTATACGCGCTTATTTATTGCCGGTCTATGCGATGTATGCCTGTATGGATTCGGGGATGATCTCCCGCTCGCAGCTCAGCGAGATGAAAAATTTCACATTGTTCTTATCGGCCAGCGTTTTCAGGAGTTTGAAAAAACCTTCGAGCTTGACGATATCCTCTTTTACGATTTTCAGGAAAGCGTCTATGAAAATGGCGTCCGTATCGAAGTCTCCCGCCACCAGTCCGCTGAGGAACCCGTAAAACCTGTCGGGGTTGTCGATCCCGTATTCAGGGGCGATCATGTATCGGACCTGATGCCTCAGATCGTACATGCACCGGTTGTCATAGTCCACAAAGATGATCTTCCCGTTGCTGCTCAGTACCATGTCGTTGGCCAAATCAAGGATGCGCTTGGTCTTCCCGCTTCCCTTTTTGCCGCATATTACGGTTATCATAGCCGCCACGTCCCTTCGCTTTATTTAACAATTGTATTTAGCTCAGTCCTTACCTATTTATATGATTTTATCTCACCTTAGGCCATACGTAAAGCAGTTTTGCTTTTTCTTTCGAAAGAAAACGGTATATCTTCTCTGCATCGGTTTCAAATTGCATCAGATTGAATGTAAAAAGGATTAGGCTCCCGTTAAGGAGCCTTGTGGTGATTTTCTGTTTCGGTACGATCAGGTTATCCTGGCTTTCTTTCTGCCGTCCGTACCGATTCTGATTGCAGCATAGATCATCCCCAATGTGATCAATGACATGCTTGCAATGACCATATATAACAACAGGATGCCGGTATGAATCATGCTATTGAAATGTCCGAAAAAAAATGGGGCATGCCCCGATTTCTCTAAAGCATGCCCTTATTGTTTGAATAGGATTACCTTGCCTTTGCCATTTTCAGGTGGTGCGTCAATTCCAGGTAGGTCTCGGGTTCGAGTACGCGTACCATGTCCTCCAGTTCGCCGTCCCCCATCACGGTATTGCGGCCGTTGGCATACTGGACGTCCACCAGGTCTTTGATCTTTTGCACCAGTCCGCTCTTCTTGTCCATCGCCATTTCCCCGCTCAGGCGGAAATAGTTGTTCATCCAGTGCGCGATACCCGCCAGGCCGCTATGCGTATCCACCATCACGTAGGCGGGGCGGTTCAGGATCTTCCTGGTATCGAAGATATTGTATATTTCCTCGTCCTTGAGCAGCCCGTCGGCATGGATGCCCGCGCGCGTGGCGTTGAAGTTCCTGCCCACGAAAGGCGTCCTGCCCGGGATCTCGTATTTGAGTTCATTTTCAAAATAATCCGCTATCTCGGTGATGGCCGTGAAATCCATGCCGTCCTGCGTACCGCGAAGCTGTGCGTATTCCACCGCCATGGCTTCCAGCGGGCAGTTGCCCGTACGTTCGCCGATCCCCAGCAGTGCGCAGTTCACCGCGCTGCAGCCATAGAGCCAGGCCGTAGCTGCATTGCTCACGACCTTGTAAAAGTCGTTGTGCCCGTGCCACTCCAGCAGTTCGCTGGGGATGCGCGCATAGTGGCGGAAACCGTAAACGATGCCCTGCACGCTCCGCGGGAGCGCCGAACCGGGGTAGCTCACGCCATAGCCCATGGTGTCGCACATGCGCATCCGGATGGGGATGCCGCTTTCCTCCATGAGTAAGCGCAGCTGCTCGGCAAACGGCAGTACGAAGCCGTAGTAATCCGCCCGTGTAATGTCCTCGAAATGGCATCTGGGCCGGATCCCGTGTTCCAGGGCCTTTTTTACGATGCCCAGGTATTTATCCATGGCCTGCTTGCGCGTCATCTGCATCTTTTTGAAGATGTGGTAATCCGAGCTGCTGACGAGGATGCCCGTCTCTTTCACGCCGATCTCCTTGACCAGCTTGAAGTCCCCGTCATGCGCGCGTATCCAGGTCGTCACCTCGGGAAATTCCAGCCCCAAGTCCAGGCATGCCTGTACAGCCGCCCTGTCTTTGTCCGAATACACGAAAAACTCGCTCTGCCGCACCAATCCTTTTGGGCCACCCAGCTTGCTCATCAGCTTGTACAGGTGGACGATTTGATCCACTGTAAAGGGGATGAACGCCTGCTGCCCGTCACGAAAGGTCGTATCCGTCATCCAGATCTCTTCCGGCATGAACATGGGTACGTGCCGGTGGTTGAATGCCACCTTGGGCACGTTCTGGTAATCGAAAAGCTCCCTGTACAGGTTGGGCTCGGCAACGTCCTGCAGTTCGTATTGATATTTGGCCTGCTCCAGCAGGTGGGACCGTTCGCTCAGTTCCAGCATTTGGTTTCGCTCCATTTTCACTCACTCCCCTCCCACCCGTCCTGTCATCGTCGCCAGGTCGGAAGAGAGCAAAAATTATATCCTATCAGTTTGGGCCGTTATTCCAGTGCGTTCACATATTCCCCGATCCGGTCGAGGCCCTTCTGTATCGTCTCCATCGAGGTGGCATAGGACAGCCGCACGTACCCTTCCGCGCCGAATCCCACGCCAGGTACCACCGCCACCATCTTCTCTTCCAGCAGCGATTCCGTAAATGTCATGGAATCGCTGATCAGGCGGCCCTGGCTTTTCTTCCCGAAAAGCTGACTGATGTTGAGCATGACGTAGAAGGCGCCCTGCGGCAGGATGCAACTCAGCAGCGGGATTTGGTTGATCCGCGTGAACATGTACTTCCTGCGCCTGTCAAATTCCCCTACCATCCTCTTCAGGTCTTCCTGCGGCCCCGTCAATGCGGCCACGGCGGCGTATTGTGCGATGGAGTTGGGGTTGGAGGTCGCATGGCTCTGGTAGTTGGCCATCAGTTTGGCGATCTTTGCGTTGCTGGCCGTATACCCGATCCGCCAGCCTGTCATCGCGGCGGATTTGGAGAGGCCGTTCACCAGGATCGTCCTCTCCCTAGCGTCTTCGCCGAGGGAGGCGATGCTTTTGGGCGGATCCATATCGTAAATGATCTCCTGGTAGATATCGTCAGCCACGATGGCCAGGTCATGCTTTTGGGCGGTCTGCGCAAATTGCACCAGCTCATCCCTGCCGTACACCGTGCCGCAGGGATTGGACGGGCTGTTGATGACAATGGCTTTGGTCTTGGGCGTGACCGCTTTTTCCAGGCTTTCGGCAGTGATGCGGAATCCGTTTTCTTCCCGGCCCTCCACGAAAACGGGGATCCCGCCCGCCATTTTGACCATCTCCGGATAGCTCACCCAGTACGGGGCGGGGATGACCACCTCGTCGCCCGGGTTGAGCAGTGCGGTAAAGGAATTGTACAGGGAATGCTTCGCTCCGTTGGATACCACGATCTCCCCTGGTTTGTACTCGATGCCGTTCATCTTGAGCAGGTGGGCGCAGATGGCTTTGCGCAGTTCCAGCGTCCCTTCTGCAGGTGTATATTTCGTAAGTTTCTTGTCTATGGCTTCCCGCGCCGCATCCAATACGAAATCAGGAGCCGAGAAATCCGGTTCCCCTGCGCCGAATCCGACCACATCCAGGCCCTCCGCCTTCATCTGTTTGGCTTTGGCGTCGATGGCTAGTGTCAGCGACCCGACCACCTGCATGCATCTTCTTGATAGTTCCACGTTGAACCCACCTTTGTTAAAAAGAAATTTCTGATATTACATTATGCATTGTATGCTTATTTTTACCTATAAATCACCTGTTTGTCAAGCCATATTCTTGAAATATGAATAATTTATTTATCAATCATGCATTTTTATTCTTTTTTTTCAGGATATGCGGTCGTTGTGTTTATACACCTGATAACGCGTGTATAATAGAAATAAACGTCGATTCGGAGGTGTATGATGAAGAAAATCGTGATGATCAAAGCCGATTACTGCCCCTATTGCCGCCAGGCAGGTTTTTATATGGACCAATTGAAAAAGGACAAGCCTGTCTATTGCAGTATACCGGTGGAGTATATCGATGAGATCGTTGAGCCCGAAAAGGCAAACCGCTATGAGTACCGCGTCGTTCCCACCTATTATATCGATGGCAAGCTCATTTTTACAGGCGTGCCGACCATTCAGGATATCGACAAGGTCTTTACATGCGCATTGAAGGATTGATTTTCCCTGAAATATGGCTGGCATTCATAAAACCAGTTGCTTTTGATACGGCTAGCCTGTAAGATTGTTGTACATAGTTACGATACAACGCAAGGAGATGACCGTTTATGAGCGACAGCCGCCCGTTTGTTATTGCCACAGATTCGACTTCCGATCTTCCGTTGAAATACCTTGAAGAGAACGATATACCCTTCATCTCCCTCACATTCAATATTGATGGCGCAGACAGGAAGGATGATCTGGGGAAAACGGTCGATTACAAAGCCTTCTATGCCAGGATGCGCGAAGGTTCCCCGGCTACCACCGCCCAGATTACCATGAATGAGTTCATCACATTTTTTGAGCCCATGCTGCAAAAGGGACTGGATGTGATCTACATCGGCTTCTCCTCCGGCCTCAGCGGCACGTTTGAATCTTCTGTCATGGCCCAGCGGGAGCTTGCGCCCAAGTATCCGCAGGCAAGGCTTACGGTCATAGATTCCCGCTGCGCCTCCATGGGCGAGGGCCTTTTGGTTTATCTGGCCGCAGAAAAGAAAAAGGCCGGTGCGTCCTATGACGAGGTCGTAAAATGGGCGGAAGAGAACAAACTGAAACTGAACCACTGGTTCACGGTGGATGACCTTCACCACCTGCACCGTGGGGGCCGTGTCTCCGCCACCAGCGCCATTATCGGTACGATATTGAAGATAAAGCCGATATTGAATGTCAATAACGAAGGTAAACTGATTCCAATGGAAAAGTCCGCGGGCAGGAAGCACGCCCTGAAACGTCTCGTCGAACTGATGGAGGAAAACGCGGTGGACCCCGGCAGCCAGACGGTGTTCGTCAGCCACGGGGATTCCGCGGAGGACGCGGAATACGTTGCAAACCTGGTCCGCGAAAAGTTCGGCGTGAAAAACATCATGATCAATTATATCGGGCCCGTCATCGGTTCCCATTCCGGCCCGGGTACCATTGCCCTGTTCTTCATGGGCAGGCAAAGATAACTCAAATGTGCAAAAGGCCGGCTGTCCGGCCTTTTTCTGTTTTAGTCGGCGGTTTTGCTATCCGGTCACATCGGATGAAGATGACCTTTCAGGCATTTGGTACAATTTGAAGATAACTAGTATTACTAATCAATTGATTTTACACGCGTGATTCCTTATATTTATGATAGGTTCTTAAATATATTTTGAAGGAGAAAGAAGGTATGGACAGCAGCAGGACAGTCATCACCACGGATTCCACATGTGACCTTCCCATCGGCTTCGTCGATGAACACCAGTTGCCGGTCATCTGTTTCACATTTTCGATGGATGGGACGGATCTCCAAGGCGACCTGGGCAGGACGCTGGATTTCAGGCAGTTTTACGGAGCCATGCGGGGAGGATCCATGCCCACCACCTCGCAGATCAACCCGCAGGAACTCGTCGCATTTTTTGAGCCTTTCCTCCGCGAAGGCAGGGATGTGATCCACATCGCCTTTGCATCCAAAATGAGCAGCACCTTTGATTCCGTGCTGCTGGCCAAAAAAGAGCTGGAGGAAAAGTACCCCGGCCGTACCATCCACGCAGTGGATACCCGGAGCGCTTCTATGGGCCAGGGCCTCCTGGTGCGCCAGGCCGTGCTGATGCAGGAGGAAGGCGTCTCCGACGGCGAGATCCTGGATTGGCTGGAAAGAAATATCCCGTATATGCACCACTGGCTGATGGTGGACAGCCTGCAGCACCTGGCCCGCGGCGGCAGGCTCTCGGGCACGGCCGCCATGATCGGATCATTGCTGAATATCAAGCCTATCATCAGGGTGGATGGCGAAGGCCGGGTTTTGAACGCGGATAAGGCCAAAGGCTCCAAAAAAGCGATCGAATATCTTGTGGAGCGTTTCAGGGAGTTTGCCGACCATCCCGAGGACCAGGTCATTGCCATCGCCCACGGGGATAATCTGGAGGACGCCAGGTACCTGCAGGAGTGCATCCTCCGGGAGTTCAAGGTAAAAGACATCCTGTTTACTTATATCGGGCCCATCATCGGCTCACATACCGGTCCCGGCACCGTAGGCATTTTCTTCCACGGCAACCAGCCCAGGTAATGCGTTCGATCATTCAATGCGCAATTATATCATTCATGAAATGTACAACGAAGGAGAGGGGTTTCCCTCTCCTTCGGCTATCCAAAAACCTGGAGTGAAAAATAGCAGTTGGCCAACATGCAAACAAATCAAATCCGTCATCGTCATTTCTGGCGGCGTGCGCAGCAGCGTGTCCACGCTGAAGTGCTTGGAGCGGATGACACCTTGCCTAAAGTTGTAGAGAACAAGCCTGCAGATTATAAATAATGGCTTCCATTATTTATAATCTGTTTCCGCATTTCGGGCAGTATTCAAATTCTTCGTCGGCAGGATATCCGCATCGGGGGCACCTCCGGATATCCCATCCGCCGGTTCCGTTCCTTTTGGTCAGCCTCGCAAAGTTGATGCTCCCTCCCCGCCGGATGGCTTCAGCTTCCTCTCCGGGCACGTCGTAGGTCGTGCCGCAGCACCCCATGGTCAGCGTGTACCGCTTGTTCCACTTGAAAAGGGGTATGAAGAAAAAGTGGAAGAATTCATACTCCATCCGCAGCCTGGCCTGGCCGTATCCCCCGCAGGGGCACGCCACGCCGTCCCTTTGCCATACGATCTTGTCTCCGGGTTCGATGCCGAATATGCCGATGAAAAAGAAAGCGACCGCCTCCCGTATCCGTTGAAACATATTATGATATAATCTGCTATTCTTGAGCCATATTAATTCTCTCAACAAGATGATTTGCCCATATAAGTAATTGAAGAGCTCTTGATTCAACATCTTCCCAGTCACTTTCATGAGCTCGGGGATTTCTTATCCCAGTCATACAACCGGCAAATATCTGCATATAACCTAGCTGTTCATCCTTTTCAGATTGGCCTTCAAAAGCGTTTAGCTTTATTAATGGAGAAGTTGCACTAAAAGCTAAGGTCATCAATTTTTGACCAGTGAGATCATTTCCATGCGGCCTAATTGTCCTTTTAACGTGATTATCAATATATTTGTATGCTGCTTCTACTGCTTGCGCATGATGTCCATTAAAAAAAAGTTTTCTTGTTAACTTACGTAAATTCGTATCTGTCACAAGTTCGTCATATAAATCAACTCGCATTGGTAAAGAACGTGGAGGTTTCGCGATACCTTCAAGCTCTTGCAGTTCATTATTGATTAACTTTATTTTCGCAAATATTTTCTTGTCTATCATGATTTATACAAGTGTTTCGAAATACTGGCGAATATCTTGTCAATCTGTTCAGACGTTGCATCGGGAGATATATGAATTTGTAGGTCAATATGCAAGGAAGGACTTGATGAAAGACTTTCTTTTGATTGACTAAGGCCATGTTCCTTATCTTCTGATTTCACTGGAATTGAAACATTCTTTGTCTCGGTAATAGATTTCGTTGGTTTTTGCACCTTAGTAGTCTTGGGTATCTCCGAATCATCTTTTAATTGTTTGTTTTTCAGCAGTAGAAATGTGGCAGTGCATTTTGTTGCAGCACTATCCCCTATACCTGCTGTATCCATAAACCATGATTTTATTGCTCCATAATCGCTTTCTGAATCAGGGAACAAATCTTTCATCTCTTGTGGATATAACTCATCCATTATAGCTGAGCATACATCGGAATATTTTGCATCACTTCTCCAATCTGTTGCTCTAGGTAAAGGCTTTCCTTCCTCGTCAATAATTTTCATTTGCCGTAAAGGAGACATAATGTTTTTTGCTGCTTGGTCTGAAGTGAGACTAAGAAGCGACTTTAAGTAGCTTACATTTACAACAGCCGGTATTGTCTTCTTGAACTGGCTTCTTATAGTCCACCAACTTTTTTCAGGCATCATAGGATATGACTGCTTCTCTGCCATTAAAGTTACCCCTTTCATATTTCGGCATTATTATATATATTATAACAATATATTTATAATACAACAAGTTTTGTTATCGATTGAAGTAGTAGGTATCATTTAAAAGAACGTACTCATACATAAAAAAAGTGGCTTCTGCCACTTTTTTAAGATGTAGTAATTGTTCTCTGATATTTATTTATCCCTCGGTTTCATCGTCGGGAAGAGGAGGACGTCGCGTATCGAGTAACTGTCCGTCAGCAGCATCACCAGCCGGTCTATCCCGATCCCCAGCCCGCCTGTCGGCGGCATGCCGTATTCCAGTGCATTGACGAAGTCTTCGTCCATCATATGCGCTTCATCGTCCCCCGTCTCACGCGCCTTCGCTTGTGCCGCAAAGCGGTTATACTGGTCGATGGGATCGTTTAATTCCGAAAAGGCGTTTGCCATTTCCCTGCCTGTAATAAACAGCTCAAAGCGTTCGGTGAGCCAGGGCTTGTCCTTCATGCGTTTTGCCAGAGGGGATACCTCCACCGGATACCCGGTTATGAAGGTCGGCTGCTCGAGGCTGCCCTCCACGAAGCGTTCGAAGGCAGCGTACAGGATCTCCCCTTTTGTCGCCTTCTTGGCCGGTTCCAGCCCGAGTTTACCACCCTGCTGCCGCGCTTCTTCATCCGTTAACGGCTCGAAATCCACGCCTGTTGCACTTTTTACGGCTTCCAGCATGGGCACGCGCTTCCAGGGTTTTGCCATACAGACCGGTGTGCCCTGGTACGCGATCTCCGTCGTCCCCAGCACTTCTTCTGCGATGTGCACGATGAGGTCTTCCGTCAGGTCCATCATGCCTTCGCAGTCTGTATAGGCCTGATATAGTTCGATGGTGGTGAATTCCGGGTTGTGTTTGATGGACATGCCTTCATTGCGGAAGATGCGGCCGATCTCATACACCTTCTCGAACCCGCCCACGATCAGCCGCTTCAGGTGCAGTTCCGTCGCGATGCGCAGGTACATGTCGATGTCCAGCGTATTGTGGTGGGTGATGAAGGGCCGCGCGTTGGCGCCGCCCGCCGTATTGTGCAGGATGGGCGTTTCCACTTCCATGAACCCCTGGGCGTCCAGATGGTCCCGCATGCATTTGATGATCCTGGAGCGCAGCAGGAAGGTGCGTTTGATCTCGGGATTCACGATGAGGTCCACATACCGCTGCCTGTACCGCAGGTCCATATCCTTCAGCCCGTGCCATTTTTCCGGCAGGGGTTGGAGCGACTTGGAAAGGAGCACCAGGGAGGTCGCCTTGATGGAGATTTCCCCCGAATGGGTCCGGAATACTTCCCCGGTGACGCCCACGATATCGCCGATATCATACGCCTTGTATTCCTCATAGGGCTCGTCGCCGATCTCATCCTTGCGGATGTAGATCTGGATGCGGCCTTCGTTGTCCATGATATGCGAAAAGCTCGCCTTCCCCATGATCCTTTTGGACAGGATGCGGCCCGCCAGGCGTACGCTGCTGCCCTCGAGGCTTTCGAAACTGGCGAGGATTTCGCCCGACTGGTGCGTCTTGTCAAAGCGCGTCACCTGGAAGGGGTCCTTCCCCGCATTCTGCAAATCCGCCAGCTTTTGCCGGCGGATTCTCAGTATCTCGTTTAGGTTTTCGAGCTCTTCTTCCATACCCGGGATGGTTTCTTCCGACATTTATGTCATACCTCGTTTCAAGTTCTTCTGCTGATTTCAAGGATCCTCAGGACCATCGTGTTGCCGTTTGGTACGCTGACGTTGACGACGTCGCCCGTTTTATGGCCGATGAGCGCCTTGCCCACCGGGGATTCGTTGGATATCTTGCGTTCGATAGGGTCGGCCTCCGCGGAACCCACGATGTGGAATTGTTTAGTGGTCCCGGCGTTTACTTCTTCCACCTTCACTGATGTGCCGATCGTGGCCATGTCTGTTTCCACCACATCATCGTCAATGATCTTGGAGATGCGCAGCGTGTTTTCGATAGCGGATATTTCGCCTTCGATCTTTGCCTGTTCATTCTTGGCTTCATCATATTCGGCGTTCTCTGAGATATCCCCAAATGCACGTGCCTGCTTGATCTGTTCTGCCACTTCCGGCCGACGCACGGTCTTCAGGTGTTCGAGCTGTTCCTCGAGTTTTTTCATCCCTTCACGGGTCAGGAGGACTTCTCTTTCTGGGCTCATGGCACACCTCCATTTTGGTGTTTTTTTATGTTGCTAATATATGTCCGGATACTTCGATTATTCTGGTCTTTTCGGTCTGGAAAAAATATATCAAGCACCCAATCGCCTTTGGTGCTTGATAAACATGTATGGTTCAATGATTAACCTGTATTATAAGCGAGCGGCACTTTTTTGTCAATATGAGGTTTCTCCAAAGGTTATTTGGCGGTATTTATCCAGCAGGTCGAACATCTCCCGCGCGGAAACGGCCTGGTTCACGCGGCAGCGCATGGATGCCGCGTCCCGCATGCCCTTGATATACCAGGAAACATGCTTGCGCATCTCGGGAATGGCCGCTTTCTCTCCTTTGTACTCACACGCCAGCAGGATATGCCGCTTTGCCAGTTCGATTCTTTCCTGCTCGCCTGGGAATACCGGCTGTTCGCCCGAAAGCAGCGCGAGGATCTGGCGGAATATCCATGGGTTGCCCTGGGCGCCGCGTGCCACCATCACGGCGTCGCAGCCTGTTTCATTGAACATGTCGACGGCGTCCTGCGCATTGAATATGTCGCCGTTGCCGATCACGGGTATTTTGACGGCTGATTTCACGCTTGCGATCGTGTCCCAGTCCGCCTTTCCAGAGTACATCTGCTCCCGTGTCCTGGCGTGGACCGCCACCGCCGCGGCGCCGCTGTCTTCCGCCATTTTGGCAAATTCCACGGCCAGGTCGCTTTCCCTGTCCCAGCCCTTGCGAAATTTAACGGTAACAGGGATCGATACTGCCTTGGATACGGCTTGAATGATGTCCGAAGCCAGGCGGATGTCCTTCATCAGCGCGCAGCCTTCGCTGCTGCCCACCACTTTGCGGACCGGGCAGCCCATGTTGATGTCGATCAGTCCGATTTCCCCGGTCTTTTCCGCCTCGATCCGCTTTGCCATCTCCGCCATCAGGGCAGGGTCATTCCCGAAAAGCTGCACCGCGCAGGGACGTTCGAGCGGATGCGTCCGCAGCAGTTCATTTTCTTGGACACCTGTAAAGTGCAGCCCTTTCGCGCTGACCATTTCCGTATAGGTCAGGCCGCATCCCTGTTCCCTGCACAGCATGCGGAAAGGCAGGTCGGTGATGCCTGCCATGGGTGCGAGAAATACGTTGTTGGTGGTCTCAAGGTTGCCTATTTTCATTTCGATACGCTTCCCCTATTTGCTGGCCGGCGGGGAGGCGGCGTTTGATGCGGCAGGTGATTTGGAGGCTTTGGGTGCAGCGGAGGCGGATGGGCTTGCCGGCGGCGCTACGCTTTTCAGGATGTGGATGGAATCGATCTGCCATATGTTTGCTTTCATGGTCGTATTGAACACTTTTTTCAATTTGACTTCGTATCTGGCATCCACCCACGCCGTGATCTTTTTCGTCTTGTCGGTCGCGTCTGCGGGCAGGTCTCCGTCGATGTTGTCCAGCTTTTCCACGATCGTGGCGGTGGCTGTGTCGCTCCACGGCAGTATCCAGATCCATTCGAGGTAAAGCTTGTGCTCGAAGTCGCGTATGATATAATCGCTGTACGTTCTGCGGTCATTGGCAAATTCGGCATTCTGCAGCGCTTTGGGTGTGAAGTACTTGGACATCGCCTCTTCATCATAACTGATCAATACGCCCTGTGCGTGTTCCTTGAACCCGTCGCTGACCAGCACGCTGATATTGGTGATATCCATTGCCATGACGAAAACGATGGTCAGCACCAAAACGAGCACTGCTATGAGCAGGATCCGTTTCAACAAGTATTTGAATATCATTCTGGAGGTCTTCTCACCCTCGGCCATGCATGCACCGCTCCCGTTTTTGTCTATGTAGCATCATATCATAATCGCTATCCTTTGTAAAACCGGAGGATGCAGCGTTCCCTTTGCCGGTAAATATGATGATCTACTGATCGGTTTGGATTATCATGTTGTAAAACAAAAAAACAAGCCCGTTGATAGGCTTGTTTCATGGCTCCCCAGGTAGGGTTTGAACCTACGACCCTCCGGTTAACAGCCGGATGCTCTACCGCTGAGCTACTGAGGAATATTGGAATCCGGCAGTGACCTACTCTCCCGGGCGGTGACCCGCCAAGTACCATCGGCGCGTGAGGGCTTAACTACTGTGTTCGGGATGGGAACAGGTGGGACCCCTCAGCCATAACCACCGGAAA
>JAEXRW010000001.1 GCA_023454175.1 Bacillota bacterium
GGTCAGCACCATGCCGGACACGCTGGCGGCATTCTCCAGCGCGCTGCGGGTCACCTTGGCGGAATCCAGGATGCCGCTGGCGATCATGTCGCAATACTCCTCCTTGTAGGCGTCGAAGCCGAAGCCGTTCTTGCCGGAGCTGCGAACCTTCTCCAGCACCACGGAGCCGTCGATACCGGCGTTGGCAGCGATCTGGCGGATAGGAGCCTCCAGAGCCTTCGCCACCAGCTGCACGCCCACGCGCTCGTCGCCCTCGGTGCTGTTCAGCAGCGCGGTGACGGCGGGGATCACGTTCACGTAGATGGTGCCGCCGCCAGCCACGATGCCCTCCTCAACGGCGGCCTTGGTGGCGTTCAGCGCGTCCTCGATACGCAGCTTCTTCTCCTTCATCTCCGTCTCGGTGGCGGCACCGACCTTGATGACCGCCACGCCGCCGGCGAGCTTGGCGAGACGCTCCTGGAGCTTCTCCTTGTCGTACTCACTGGTGGTCACGCCGATCTGGGCGCGGATCTGGGAAACACGATCCTTGATGGCGTTCTGGTCGCCCATGCCGTCCACGATGATGGTGCTCTCCTTGGTGACCTTGATCTGACGGGCACGACCCAGCATATCAACGGTGGCATCCTTCAGCGTCAGACCCAGCTCCTCGCTGATGACCTGACCGCCGGTGAGGATGGCAATATCCTGCAGCATCTCCTTGCGGCGATCACCGAAGCCGGGAGCCTTGACGCACACCACGTTCAGAACGCCCTTCAGACGGTTCACCAGCAGGGTGCTGAGAGCCTCGCCCTCCACGTCCTCGGCGATGATGAACAGCTTCTTGCCGCTCTGGAGCATCTGCTCCAGCAGGGGCAGGATGTCGCTGATGACGGAGATCTTCTTATCGGTGATGAGGATGTAGGGATCGTCCACCACAGCCTCCATCTTCTCCATGTCGGTGGCCATGTAGGGGGTGATGTAGCCGCGGTCGAACATCATGCCCTCCACGACCTCAGAGTAGGTCTCGGCGGTCTTGGACTCCTCAATGGTGATAACACCGTCGGCGGAGACCTTCTCCATGGCCTCGGCGATGAGCTTGCCGATGGTCTCGTCACTGGAGGACACGGTGCCCACGCGGGCGATGTCGTCGGTGCCGTTGACCTTCTGGCTCTGCTCCTTGATGGCACTGACGGCGGCGTCCACGGCCTTCGCCATGCCCTTCTTCATAACGATGGGGTTGGCACCGGCCGCCAGATTCCGCAGACCCTCGTGGATCATGGCCTGCGCCAGCAGGGTGGCGGTGGTGGTGCCGTCGCCTGCCACGTCGTTGGTCTTGGTGGACACCTCGCGCACCAGCTGCGCGCCCATGTTCTCAAACGGATCGTCCAGCTCGATCTCCTTGGCGATGGACACGCCGTCGTTGGTGATCAGGGGCGTACCGAACTTCTTATCCAGCACCACGTTGCGGCCCTTGGGGCCCAGCGTGACCTTAACGGTATCGGCCAGCTGATTGACACCGGCCTCCAGAGCCTTGCGGGCCTCGTCGCCGCGCTTGATGATCTTAGACATATAACTTACCTCCTACTTTTACTCCACAATGGCCAGGATGTCGCTTTGCTTGACGATGATGTACTCCACATCCTCCAGCGTCACCTTGGTGCCGGCGTACTTGTCGGTGATGACCTTATCGCCGGCCTTCACGGACATCACCACGGTCTTTCCGTCCACGGTGCCGCCGGGGCCTACGGAGATCACCTCTGCCACAGAGGGCTTTTCCTTGGCGGAACCGGTGAGGATGATGCCGCCCTTGGTGGTCTCCTCCGGCTCGGACATCTTCAGCACCACGCGGTCGGCAAGCGGTGTCAGTTTCATAGCTGCTTCCTCCTTATATACTCAATATTGAAAAAATAAAGTCAGCGTTAGCACTCAATGTCTTGGAGTGCTAACGCCGCTTATCATACCACACTATACGGGATTTGCAAGGGGGAAACGGGAAAATTTTGAAAAATTCACAAAATGTTCAACTGAGGGACGGCTCTCGGGCGGTGCGATTGCAGCTGCACCCGGCGGGGCCGAAGAAATTCAGCTTCTTGTCGGCCATTTTGATGGTCACGTCCTGATTGACCACGCATTCGCCGTCCAGGCAGGTGACGATGTCCGGTTTTTCCGACTGGATGCGGATGACCTTGGGGGTGGAACAGTGGGCATAGTCGGGGAACTTGCGATAGCCGCCCTTGGAGTAGGGCCCCACGAACTTCAGGAACGTCCGGCGGTTCACGGCCTTCACCACCAGCGTGTTCAGCACACCGTCGTCCATCCGGGCCTCGCCCACGGGCATGAAGCCGCCGCCGTAGTACCGGCCGTTGCACACCGCCACCAGCGACCAGTCGCCCTTGACGGCCACATCGTCCAGCGACACGGTCCAGCGGGAGCCGATGCCCTTGAACAGGAAGTTCACCGCCAGCGAGTAGATGTAGCTGCCCTTGCCGTCCAGCAGGGGGCTTTCACTGTACTTATGTACGTCCCGCGCCACCCGCGCATCAATGCCGGAGCAGGCGATGGTCAGGGCCACGCGGCCGTTGACGTCGATGGCGTCCATGGGGAACTGCGGCCCGTCCCACAGGTTCTCCGCGTCCCGGAACTTCTCCAGATCGTCGCCGAAGTTCTTGAGGAAGTCGTTGCCGGTGCCCACGGGGATGGCGGTCATGGCGGCGTTGTCGTAGCCGATGATGCCGTTGGCCACCTCGTTGACGGTGCCGTCGCCGCCGCAGGCGTAGAACCGCAGCTCCTCGCCGCTGTCGCACAGCCGCCGGGCGATCTCCGTGGCGTGGCCCTGCTTCTTTGTCAGGATGCACTGGACATCCAGATCGTGCTTTGTCCGCAGCGCATCCGCCATATCGTATATCTTTTGGCGGCTGTCCGCCTTGCCCGCAGTGGGATTGATGATGAAAACGTGCTTCATCTTAGGTTGCCTCCTCGAGCCAAGCAAAAGTTTAAGAATTCCTTAGCATTGTACCATGCCGCCGGAAAAGAAAGTGAACAAATTGAAAATAAACGGCAAATTTATCTGCGTCGCTCACACGTTGCCGTACATGAACACGTCGCACTTGATCATGCCGTTGTACAGCTTACGCTTCTTGTCCGCCGGTCGGCCGAAGGCGCGCTCAAACTCCGTGTGGCTGCTGAGCACCAGCGTTCGCCAGCCCTCCGGCAGGGTTTTCCACACCCTGCCCAGCATCCGGTACAGCTCCTCCGCCTCCTGCCGCTCCAGCAGCCGCTCGCCGTAGGGGGGATTGGTCACCAGCTGGCCATATTGGCTGTCCCGGCGGAATTTGGCGGCGTCCGCCACTTCAAAGCGGATGCAGTCGTCCACGCCGGCCTTCCGGGCGTTGTCCCGGGCGATGTCCACGGCATGGGGGTCAATGTCGCCGCCCCAGATGTCGTACTGCCCGTGGAACTCCCTGTCCTGCGCCTCGTCCGCCGCGTCCATCCACGCCGCCGCCGGCAGGAACGCCCACCGCTGGGCGTCGAACCGCCGGTCCAGACCCGGCGCCCGGTTTTTGGCAATGAGCGCCGCCTCGATGGGAATGGTGCCGCTGCCGCAGAACGGGTCGCAGAACGGGTCGCGCCCCCGGTAGCGGCTGAGGGTCACCAGTGCCGCCGCCAGCGTCTCCCGCAGCGGGGCCTCCACGCCCACGGCCCGGTAGCCCCGCTTGTACAGCCCCTCGCCGGAGGTGTCCAGACAGACGGCGGCCTCATCTTTGAAGATGGAGAAGCGCACCTGATGCTTCACCCCCGCCTCCGGGAAATGCTCCAGCCCGTAGGCGGTCTTCATCCGCTCCACCATGGCCTTTTTGATGATGCTCTGGCAGGCGGACACCGCGTGCAGCTGGGAGGAGATGGCGTAGCCCTTCACCGGGAACGCCGCGTCCCGGGGCAGATAGTCCTCCCACGGGATGGCCCGTACGCCCTGAAACAGCTCCTCAAAGCTGCGGGCGGGGAACTGCCCCAGCACCAGCATCACCCGTGCGCCGCAGCGCAGATTGATGTTGAGCCTTGCGCAGTCCGCCATGGTGCCATGGCACAGGATGCGCCCGTTTTCCGCCTGCACGTCCTGCAGACCCAGCCGCTTCACCTCATCAGCCACCAGCTTTTCCAACCCCAGCAGGCAGGGGATCATATATGTCACCATAGACGGCGCACCTCGTTCGTTCAGATTCGTACCCATCAGTATACCCGACTTTTGTCCGCCGCGCAAGGCGTAAAAATCCTGTGGCATTTCCGGCGCGGATAGGCTATAATAGGGGATGTAAACTTCAGGTTGCGCGGCTTTGTGCAAAAAATTTCCCGGCGCAACTTCAAGGTGATAGACAAAACCGGCGGAAGTGCTACACTGTCGGAAAGAGGAACGGAGGAACGAGCCTATGTCATTCGGAGAACAGCTGTCGGCTGTGCGCCGCCGCAGCGGCCTGACCCAGGAGCAGTTTGCCGAGCAGCTGCAGGTCTCCCGTCAGGCGGTGAGCAAATGGGAGTCCGGCCGGGGCTACCCGGAGATCGAGAAGATACTCTATATCTGCAACCGCTATCAGGTCTCCATTGCCGACATGTTCGCGCAGGAAGCTCCTGCCCCGGCGGCGTCCCCCGCACCGGACGCGCCCGCTGCGCCCGCCGCGTCGGAGCAGCCCCTCCCCCGGGAGAGCCTGCACAATGCGTTTTCCGCGTTCCTCACCAACCTGTCCCCGAAAAACAAGTGGATGGCCGGGGGCGTGCTGCTGGGCGTAGGCGCTCTCAGCGGCCTCATCGGCCTGTGTCTGAAAGGAGGAAGCACGGATATGTCCACGATTATCTGGATCGTCGCCATCGTTATCTTCGGCGTGGCGGAAGCGGTCACAGCGGGCCTGACATCCATCTGGTTCGTGCTGGGCAGCGTGGCGGCTCTCATCGCGGCCATCTGCAACGGCCCCGTCTGGCTGCAGATCGCGCTGTTCTTTGTGGTGTCCATCGCCACGCTGGCGGCTACCCGCCCGCTGGTGGCCAAGCTGATGAAAAAGGACATCAAGCCTACCAATGCCGACCGGGTTCTGGGCGGCTCGGCCCGGGTCACGGAGCGCATCGACAACGATGTGCCCACCGGCGCCGTCTACATAGATGGCAAGACCTGGTCTGCCCGCAGCAGCACCGGGGAGATCATCGAGCCTGACGCCATGGTGCGCGTCGTGCGCATGGAGGGCGTCAAGCTGTATGTGGAAAAGGAGATGTAAATGCCGTACTTCATCAAGGGCCTGCTGGTGGTTCTCGCCTTTGTCGTCACTCGCATCGTCCACCTGACCCGCAAGCACAGAAAGGAAAAGCAGCACAAAAACACGGAGAAAGAATAAGGAGGAAACACACATGCCGTACAACATGCCCGGTACCATTGCCATCATCGTTCTGGTCGTTCTCGTTCTGGTGGTGGTCGTCAGCTGCATCAACATCGTCCAGCAGTCCAAGGCCTATGTGGTGGAGCGTCTCGGCGCTTTCCACAGCGTCTGGGGCGTGGGCCTGCACTTCAAGCTGCCGTTCATCGAGCGGGTGGTGAAGAAGGTCAGCCTCAAGGAGCAGGTGGCCGACTTCGATCCCCAGCCTGTTATCACCAAGGATAACGTCACCATGCAGATCGACACCGTCATCTATTTCCAGATCACCGACCCCAAGCTGTACACCTACGGCGTGGAGTATCCCATGTCCGCCATCGAGAATCTGACGGCCACCACCCTGCGCAACATCATCGGCGAGCTGGAGCTGGACCAGTCCCTCACCAGCCGCGACACCATCAACGCCAAGATGCGCTCCATTCTGGATGAAGCCACCGACCCGTGGGGCATCAAGGTCAACCGCGTGGAGCTGAAGAACATCCTGCCGCCCCGCGAGATCCAGAACGCCATGGAAAAGCAGATGAAGGCAGAGCGCGAGCGCCGCGAGTCCATCCTGCAGGCCGAGGGCGAGAAGGCCAGTAAGGTGCTGATCGCCGAGGGCGAGAAGCAGTCCACCCTGCTGCGGGCGGACGCCGCCAAGCAGGCCCGCATCATGGCCGCCGAGGCGGAGGCACAGTCCATCCTGAAGGTGCAGCAGGCCATGGCCGACTCCATGCGGATGCTGAACGAGAACGCGCCCAACGATCAGGTCATCAAGCTCAAGGCGCTGGAGGCGCTGCAGAAGGTGGCGGACGGTAAGGCCACGAAGCTCATCATTCCCAGCGAGATCCAGAGCCTGGCGGGTCTGGCGGCCAGCGCCAAGATGCTGGTGGAGAACGACGCGCCCGCCGCGGAGTAAGCCTATGGCGAAGAAGGAACAGCGTTTTATCAAGGTCGTGGAGGAGAGCGGCATCATCAACAACAGCGAGGTCTGGGCAGACACGCAGACCGGTGTGCAGTACTTTTATCACGCTTGCGGCAGCTCCGGCGGCATGTGCGTACTGGTAGATGCCGAGGGCAGACCCCTGCTGTACCGCAAGGCCCCGGACGCGCCGGAGTTTTGAGAGAGAATGTGCCCGGGCGCTGAACCCGAAAGGGTGCTTCCGGATTCTGAGCTCAGGGGGCGCTTCGGATTTTGAACGCAGCGGGGCCTTCCGATTCTGAACCCGAAAGGGCAGGGCAAAGCCCTGCCCTTTTCGCATCGCCCCTGCGATCCCGCTTGCATGCATCGCGGGAACCGGTGTCCCCGCATTCCTGCGTAGGGACCGGCGTCCCCGGCGGCCCGTTCGCAGGGCGGCGCGCCCCACGCCGCCGCGATGATTTTTACGCGCCTGCCGGCGCGCGGGGGACGTTTCGCGCTCCGGCGCAGCGCGCCGGGAAAATCAACAACAAAAAAGGAGCTGTGACCCTGTATGTACTATCTCTTTGCCAACGGCCTGCAGCCGCTGCCCACGCCGCCATCGGACTGGCGCGGCGTACTGGCGGTGCTGACGCCGCAGGAGCTGCATGACGCGGCGCTGCCCGCCGGCATGCCGGCTCCCACCGCGCCCGCCGACCCACATGAGTCTCAGTTCTGCTGGCTGCGCGTTGACCGCAGCGGCATTACCGGCCACCTGCGGACGCCGCCGCAAGCCAACCAGTCCGCCCGCCGTTTCAGCTTTTCCTGGACGGGCGGGGCTTTGCTGGTGGTCGACCACGACCATGCGGCATCGGACTGCATCGCCCGTCTGGCAGAGCAGAGCGCCCCGCCGCCGGACGGCCCCGACGGCTTTTTGACGGCGCTGCTGCTATATCTCATCCGGGATGACCTGCCCTACATCCAGCAGCTGGAGAGCCGGCTGACCGTTCTGGAGCAGGCGGTGCTGGACAACGACACCGGGCGGTTCCTCCACCGGATGAGCGTGCTGCGCAAGGAGCTGAACCGCACCAACCGCTACTACGCCCAGCTCAGCGACTTTGCGTCCTCCCTGATGGAGGAGGCGGAGGAGCAGCTGTCCGGCCACAGTAAAAAGCGGCTGAACCACTTCCTGCGGAAGGTGGAGAACCTGCGGGGCGAGACGCGGATGCTTCACGAGTATGCCAGCCAGATCAGCAGCGAGTATCAGTCGCAGGTGGACATTGCCCAGAACCGGGTGATGAAGGTGCTGACCATTGTTACCGCCATTTTCCTGCCGCTGTCCCTCATTGCCGGGTGGTACGGCATGAACTTCACGGATATGCCGCTGCTCCGCTGGCGCTGGGGCTATGTGACGGTGGCGGCGGTGTCGGCGCTGGTGGTGGCGCTGCTCATCTGGTACTTCAAGAGGAAAAAGTGGTTCTGAAAACCGAACGGCGGCGGGGCGCATTGGCCCCGCCGTACGGGTGCGCGGGGCAGGCATAAGGGGGACACAGTGAACCGGGAGCGCGATTTATTTCAGGAAAAACGTGAAATAAAGGCGGGATTTTTGAAAATAAATCGGAAATAAACCGGAAATTGACCTGAAAAACAATTTCAGGATGCGGCGGGGCGGCAAGGCCCCTTGAAGCGCAAAAGCGATGCCCGCGCCGGGGCCGGCGCGGGCATCGCTTTTTGCTGTTTATACGAAATATCGAAAATCGAAGCATGCAGGAAATTTCCGGATATTTACAGCTTTGTCACCATGGGGATGATCATGGGGCTGCGCTTGGTGGTCTTGTAGAGGTAGCTGGACACGGCGGAGCGGACGGTGCGGCACACGTCGCCGTCATCCCGGCGCTTCCGGGCGGACATGCCGTCCACGGTGTCGGTGGCGATGCGGCGCAGGGTGTCCAGCAGCTCCTCGGACTCCTTGACGTAGACAAAGCCCCGTGTCACGATCTCCGGCGGGCACAGCAGCTGGTGGTCGTGGCTGGACATGGGCAGCACGATGACCACCATGCCGTCCTCGGCCAGCAGCTTCCGGTCATTGAGCACCACGGCCCCCACCTCGCCGACGCCGCTGCCGTCCACGAACACCTCGCCGGCGGGAACGGATGTCTCGCACTTGATGTGCTTGGTGGTCAGCTCAATGACGGAGCCGTTGTCGGCCACCACGATGTTGTTGGGGTGCATGCCCATGCTCTCCGCTACCCGCTTGTGGATCTGGAGCATACGCTGCTCGCCGTGGAGAGGGATGAAGAACTTGGGCTTCGTCAGGGCATGGATGATCTTCAGCTCCTCCTGGCAGGCGTGGCCGGAGACGTGGAGCATGTCGGCCTTGTCGTAGACCACGTCGGCGCCCTTGCGGAACAGCTCGTTGATGACGCGGCCCACCGTCACCTCATTGCCGGGGATGGCGCTGGCGGAGATAATGACCTTGTCGCCGGGGCCGATGTCCACCTGCTTGTGGGTGGAGAACGCCATGCGGTATAGGGCGCTCATCTCCTCACCCTGGGAGCCGGTGGTCACGATGACCTGCTGGTTCAGGGGCAGTCCCTTGATGCGGTTGATGTCCATCAGCGTGTTCTTGGGCACCTTCATGTACCCCAGCTCCGTGGAGACCTTCATGATGTTCTCCATGCTCCGGCCGGTAACGGCCACCTTCCGTCCGCAGGCCGCCGCAGCGTCCAGCACCTGCTGGATGCGGTGCACGTTGCTGGCGAAGGTGGTCACGATGATCCGCTTGTCGCACCCGGTGAACTGCCGCTTGAACGTGGCGCCCACGGCGCGCTCACTCATGGTATAGCCCGGGCGCTCCACATTAGTGGAGTCCGCCAGCAGCGCCAGCACACCCTGCTTGCCCAGCTCACCGAAGCGCGCCAGGTCGATGACCTCCCCGTCGATGGGCGTGGAGTCGATCTTGAAGTCGCCGGTGTGTACGACCGCGCCCATCCGCGTGTGGATGGCGAAGGCCACCGAGTCGGCGATGGAGTGGTTCACGTGGATGAACTCCACCTGGAACTTGCCTGCCCGCACCGTCTGACCCGGCTCCACGGTGATCAGCTTCGTAGAGCTGGCCAGCCCATGCTCCTGCAGCTTCAGCTTGATCAGCCCCGCAGTGAACCGCGTGCAGTAGATGGGCATATTGATCTGCTTGAGCACATAAGGGATGGCCCCGATGTGATCCTCATGCCCGTGGGTGATGAACAGACCCCGCAGCCGACTGCGGTTTTTCACCAGATAGCTGACGTCGGGAATGACGCAGTCGATGCCGTACATATCGTCGCCGGGGAAGGCCATGCCACAGTCCACCACGATGATGTCGCCGCCGTACTCATAGACGGTCATGTTCTTGCCGATCTCATTCAGACCGCCAAGGGGAATGATCTTGAATTTTTCTGCCATAAAAGAATAAATGCTCCTTTTCAGATAAGATAGAGCGCGTCACGGCGGGTAAAAATGACCGCACGGAAACAAAGGCGTTCTGCCCCGCCCGCCTGCCCTGCATCGCAGGGGGAGGGAACAGTCTGTCGCCCGTCGTCAGCACTCGATATAGAGGGGAACGCCCTCGTTTGCTATATTGACCGCGGCATCCACGCACCGCGAAACAACCAAAAAATACGTGCCGTATTCAGCACTTTTCACAAAGTATACCACAGTTTTTCCCTTTTGTACACCCCCAACTTGCCGACGGCATTTGATGGTATTTGACACCCGCCGCCCCGCCGGGAAAATTCCCCGCTGATTTCCCGAAAAGCGTATTGTCCCCGCCCGGCTTTCGTGCTATAATAAACTACTCTCAGTATGGAGTAGTATCCCCGGCGGGAAGGAGGCGCGTTCCCTTGAGCAAGAAGATCATACGCGGATTTCGTACCAATATGACGCTGTACAGCCTGTGCCTCATCGCCTTTGTGGCGGTGACGGTGCCCTTCCAGCCGCTGCTGGCGGCGGCGGAGGGTCTGGTGGCCCTTCTGGTCATCCTGGTGGGCCGCCGCCGCAACAAGATGGCCCAGGCATCTGTCCGCCAGTACATGGACCGCGTCTCCGGCGGTATGGACACCGCCCGGTCCAGCAATATGCTCTACGCGCCACTGCCCATGCTGGTGTTCGATGTAGCCACCGGCGAGATCCTGTGGTGCAACGATATGTTCACGGACCTGACCGGCCTGAAGGATAAGATCTTTGAAACGGCGGTAGACGCCGTGATCCCCGACTTTACCTACCGCTGGCTGCTGGACGGCAAGCGTGAATATCCCGAGCAGTTCCGCTGGAACGACCGTATCTACCGCGTCTTCGGCGCCCTGAGCCGCCCGGAGCCGGAGGGCGGCGACCAGCCCACCCTGGCCACCACCTACTGGATGGACATCACTGAGGCTGAGCAGATGCGCCAGACCCTGGAGCTGACCAAGCCCCTTATGGCCATCCTCATGGTGGATAACTATGAGGAGCTGATGAAGGCCTGCCCCGAGAATAAGCGCTCGGCGCTGCTGGCCGCGCTGGAGGAACAGCTGAATAACTGGGCCGCCGGCTCCGGCGGGCTGCTGCTGGGCTACGACCGCGACCGTTACCTCTACCTCTTCGAGGAGAAGGACTACACCGGCTACACCGAAAGCAAGTTCGACGTGCTGGAAAAGGTCCGTCAGGTCCAGGCCGGCGAGGGTGTGTCCGCCACGCTGTCCATCGGCGTGGGCCGGGACGAGGACAGCTTCGAGCAGCTGTTCAAGAACGCCTCCCTGGCGTTGGAGATGGCCCTCTCCCGCGGCGGCGATCAAGCCGTGGTCAAGGACCGTGTGAACTTCGAGTTCTACGGCGGCCGCAGCAAGTCTACCGAAAAACGTACCAAAGTCAAGTCCCGCGTCATGGCCAACGCTCTGGGTGAGCTGATCGACGATGCCAAGCAGGTGTACGTCATGGGTCACAAATACGCGGATATGGACTCCCTGGGCGCCGCCGTGGGCATCTGCTGTATCGCCCGCAAGCGCGGCAAGCCCTGCCAGATCATCATCGACACCGAGAACAACGCCGCTCACCCCATCCTGCGGCGTCTCTCCGAGCAGCCTGAATACGCCAATACCGCCATTTCCGGCCAGGATGCCTTTATCAAGTGCCAGCCCGGCTCCCTGCTGGTGGTGGTAGACACCAACCGCCCCGAGAGCGTGGAGTCCGAGGAAATGCTGGAGACGTGCAACCGTGTGGCCGTCATTGACCACCACCGCCGCGGCAGCAGCTACATTGAGAAGATGGCCCTGAACTACCATGAGCCCTACGCCTCCTCTGCCAGCGAGTTGGTGGCGGAGCTGATGCAGTATCTGGTGGAGCCGTCTGACGTGCTGAAATGCGAGGCCGAGGCCCTGCTCTCCGGCATCGTGCTGGATACCAAGAATTTTACCAACCGCACCGGCGGCCGTACCTTCGAGGCGGCGGCCTACCTCCGCCGTCTGGGGGCCGACACCCAGGATGTCCAGCGGATGTTCCAGGGGGACCTGAACTCCATGATCGCCCGCTATGACATTATCCGTCAGGCAGAGCTGTACCGCGACGATATCGCCGTGGTGGCCCTGGATGAGGAGTGTGACCGCGTCACCGCCGCCAAGGCGGCCGATGAGCTGCTGACCCTCAAGGGCATCCGTGCCAGCTTTGTGCTGTATAAAAAAGGTGACGGCGTGTATATGTCTGCCCGTTCTTTGGGCGAGGTCAACGTCCAGGTGATCCTGGAGGCCTTGGGCGGCGGCGGCAACTCCACCACCGCCGGCGGCCAGGCGGACAACATCACCGTGGCCGAGGCCAAGGCAAAGCTGCTGGAGGCCATCGACAAGTACTTTGAAAATTAAGGTAAAGGAGATACAGATATGAAAGTCATTCTCAAGCAGGACATCAAAGGCAAGGGCAAGAAGGGCCAGATGATCGAGGCCGCCGAGGGCTATGCCCGCAACTTTCTGATCCCCAAGGGCATGGCTGTGGAGGCCACTGCCGACGCCGTCAACACCATGAACCTCCAGGCCAAGGCCAAGGCCAAAGCCGACGCCGAGGCCAAGGCCGAGGCACTGGCCATCGCCGAAAAGCTGAAGGCCTGCCAGGTGAAGATCGCCGCCAAGGGCGGCGAGGGCGGCAAGCTGTTTGGCGCCATCACCGGCGCCGCCATCGCCGATGCCCTTCAGACCCAGCACGGCCTGACCATCGACGGCAAGAAGCTGGTGCTGGACCAGCCCATCAAGAGCTTCGGCAGCTATGAGGTCAAGGCCAGGCTGGGCTACGAGGTCTCCGGCACCGTGTACGTCCACGTCATCGAAGAGAAATAAGCGGGGAAAGCACCGCGCCGCAGGCGCGGCTATTACCGTAATTTTGAAAGGAGGTCTTCCCATGGCCAACAACACCGACGCCCTGCTGACGCCGTCCATGCCCCATTCCCCTCAGGCGGAGCAGGCGGTGCTGGGCTCCATGCTCATCGACGCCGACTGCGTCAAGGACGTGATGGACAAGCTGCAGGCCCAGGATTTCTATCTGCGGACCAACCGGGAGATCTTCGAGACGATCTACCATATGTTCGTCTACTCCCAGCCCATCGACGGCGTCACCGTGGCCGGCGAGCTGGAGAAGAACGGACTGTATAACGACAATACCCGTTCCTATCTGCTGCAGCTGATGGAGGTCACTCCCACCAGCGCTAACGTCATGGAGTACGTCCGCATCGTGCAGGACAAGTCGCTCATGCGCCAGGTGGCCCAGGCCGCCGGCAACATCACCGCCATGGTGCAGGAGGGCGGCGGCGCCGCCGGCGATATGCTGGAAGCCGCCGAGCAGCAGATCTACGCCATCCGCCGTGGCCGCAGCGCCCAGGGCATGGTGACGGTGGGCATGGTGCTGGGCGACGTGATGAGCCAGTTGGCCGAGCTGTCCGCTAACGGAGGCCGGACCGTGCCGGGCCTGTCCACAGGACTCTCCGCTGTGGATGCCAAGATCAACGGCATGAACAAGTCCGACCTGCTCTTACTGGCCGCCCGTCCCGGTATGGGCAAGACCAGTATGGCCCTGAATGTGGCTCTGTCCGCCGCCCGCGAGTCCGGCAAGACCGTGGCCATCTTTTCCCTGGAAATGTCCAAGGAGCAGCTGGTCACCCGCCTCATCGCCAGCGAGGGCCTGGTGGAGAACCAGCGCTTGATCACCGGCAACCTGCGGGAGAGCGACTGGCAGCGCATCGCTGAGGCCGCCTCCGCCCTCAGCCGCATGGACATCCGTATCGATGATAACCCACTGCTGACCGTGGCGGATATGAACGCCAAGTGCCGCCGCCTTGACAATCTCGGTCTGGTGGTCATCGACTACCTACAGCTGATGACCTCCTCCGGCGGCAAGGGCTACTCCGGCGAGAACCGCCAGCAGGCGGTCTCCGACATCAGCCGTATGCTGATGATCATGGCGAAGGAGCTGCAAGTTCCCGTCCTCTGCCTCAGCCAGCTGAGCCGTGCCAACGAAAAGCGCGAGGACAAACGCCCCATGCTCTCCGACCTCCGTGAATCCGGAGCCATCGAGCAGGACGCGGACATCGTCATGTTCCTCTACAGGGACCAGCCCGAGGAGGGAGAGGAGGTCGACATCTCCCAGGTGAACCTGCTGCTGGCCAAAAACAGGAACGGCCCCACCGATAAGATCGAGCTGCTCTGGGAGCCCGAGTATACGCGTTTCCGCTGCGTGGACTACACGCACTCGGAAGTTGGTTGACAGCGGACAATTGCCCTGAGGTGTGTAGTCATTGAACAGTGAACGGCAAACGATATGGAAGAGCCTTTTCGGGCTCTTTTTTTATCGCGGCTGATGCATGGCAAATGCCCGCCCCGCATATGGACATAATGGATGTCCAGCGAGTAGGGGTGGGGTAATGGCCGAGAAGGAAGAGAAAAAAGACAAGGGGAAGAAAGGGTCTGGACTATGGAGCATCATGACTTTGGCCGTGGTGCCGCTGTTCATGCTTCTTTTTTCGGACGTGTTCGGCTTTAGGCAGTACGATTGGATCTGGTGGGGCATGCTCGCGCTGGCGGCGGTGCCTGTACTTCTGGCAGGCATCAGATATATCAGGAATATGAAGTACCGGGCGCTGAACGAATTCTTCGAGGGAGCGGGTCTGGCAGCCGGGGGAAAAAGGCCCGTGGTATTGTGCGCCAGCACTACGAAAAGGAGGGAGATCTATACCGTGGCCATGCCCGCGGGGCTGGCGCTGAGCGATTTTGAAAAGAAGAAGGAGGCGCTGGAGCAGCACCTGCGGCGCCAGGTCAGCTTCGCTTTCGACGGGGATCTCATCATTATCGCCGTCAGGCCGGAAGGGAGCAGGTACCCATATGGATAAGCACAGGGTTCAGCTTTCCTGGGGGCTGAATGTTTGGATCACGGTATCATACGGTTCCTTGTAGAAATCATATTCGACTTCCAGGCACATCATCTCGATCCAGTATGTATAGGCTTCCGTTTCATAAACGAAATAAGAGACATGTACTGTCCTGTATTTTACTTCTTCGTCCGTAAACGTGTATTCGAGGCAGTGCCAGGGTATGCCGTTTACCTTCACCGTCTTGTCCCGCAGCCTTGTGTCGATTTTCAGGCCCCGCTTGGAGATGAGCTGCCGTATCTGTTTCCAGGACATCTTCTTTTCCCCGGAAAGCGCGTAAACATAAACGTGCGTGCAGTCCTCGGTATACAGCTTCTGCGCAGCGATACACGTCATGGTATCAGACACATGTTCCGTACAGTCAAAACTCCGAGGTATGGCGACGGAAAACAGTTTGTTTGGGACGGTATGGACAGAGCCGTCGGACTGAAAGGCAGCTGGGTTCTCGGGATAGTCTGAAATAACGGGAGCGGGTGTTGCGGTATGCGCTGCTGTTGCCGGTGGAGCCGGTTTACTGGGTGCAGATGGGGTCGGCATCTCCAGTTTCAGGTAGCAGGACGAAAACAGTAGCATGATGAACAAGGGAAACCATACAAACAAGCGTTTCATATAACATCTCCCGTTCACAGTCTTCACGCATTCTTTATTCTTTCATTATACGCAAGATCCCTTCTAATATAAAAAAGCCTCCCTGCGGAGGCCGAATTCCCGTTATGACAGTCGTGAGGTGTCGATGCCGTTGCGCATGGCCTGCAGCCCCGTGAGCCGCACCCATACGAGGGGCATGATCTCCTCCTGCGCCGCGCTGCTGAGGGTCACGTACTCCTCATATTCGCCGTCATACAGCACGCGCATCACATAGATGTCCCGTTCGCTGGAGCATTCGCCGACCCCCTCCAGGTCCATCAGCAGCGCATACTCCACGCCCCTGTGTTCAAAACGGTCGATGACGTCCAGGCGAAATTCCCGGCCCTGGTCATCGGTGCAGACCACGGCCTGCCTTTTCTGCTTCATCTGCGGTATCGTCCTCCAAACAAAATTGCCCGGTCAATTGGGGTATTTCTTTTTCAGGGGATGGATCGAGCCGTCCTCCTCCTGCACGTCTATGCTCTCCAGCATGGACGTAAACTGCGCGCGGAAGGCGGTGAGGTATTCCTGCCTGAGGTTGTACTGTTCGCACGTCTCTTCCAGGGAGAGGCCCTCTTCCCGCTTTTTGCGGGCGAGTTCGTTGATGCGCTCGATCTTTTCCTTTTCCAGCATCGTCTATACTCCTTTCGAAGTCTATCTATATTCTACAGGCGGCAGTGCATATCCTTTATTCCGTATCAATGTTTACATCGTAAATCTTTCGCGTGCGGCCAGGGCACATACAGGTCCCGCAGCGTCTGGTTCCGGTGCTGTGCGCGCCGCCCACCCGGTTCATTTGTGTTAATATATACACCTCCGGCGGCGGGGATATAGTAATATCTGTGGATTTGTGGTACTATCCTTTGCCGCGCCGCACCATGCCATGCATCTCAACGGGTTCTTTCTTGCTTCTTCCATGGGGTTGTCTGTGATCCGTACGGCCAAATATGCGTTGCGGCGTGGGGGGAGATAGGGTATATTGGTACTGATATTTAGGCAGCCGGGAGGGAAAGCGTGCAGGAAACGGGCAAAAAAGGCGGAAGGCTGTCCTTCCTCCTGAAACTATCCTACGGCGCGGGCAACCTGGGCTACGGCGCGGCCTTCCAGGTGCTCACGATGTATGCGCTTTTTTATGCCACCGAAGTGCTGGGCCTCTCGGGCATCGTGGCGGGCGCCATCATCAGCGCGGGGACGTTTATCGACGCGCTGGTGGACCCGCTCATCGGGCACGTATCCGATGTCACGCGGTCCAGACGCTTCGGCAGGCGTCATGCCTACCTGCTTTTCGGCGGGATCGGGATGGCCGTGTGCATCACCCTGTTCTGGCTTGCGCCGTGGTTTTTCCCGTTGCGTCAGCCGACAGGCACCGCGGCCGTCACCGTGTGGTTTGCCGTGTGGCTGCTGCTTTTCCGCTTGTTTTCCACCGTATTTGCCATGCCGTACAATGCCCTCTCGGCGGAGCTTTGCGAGGACTATGATGAGCGTACGGCGCTGCAGGGCTACAAAACGGCTTTTTTTGTGGTCGGCCTGCTTTTCCCCTCCGCCGTCATCACCACGTTCTTTTTCCGGGCCACTCCCGATTTTGCGCAGGGGCAGCTGAACCCGGCCGCATATCCGCCCATGGGCATCCTGCTGGGGGCCATGGCATTGATCCTGAGCCTGATCAGCTTTGCCGGTACCTTCCGCCGCATCCCGCATTTGCCAAAGGCGCCCGATTCGGACATGGGGAAGGGCTACCTGAAAAAGCTCTACCTCTCCCTGCTGGCGGCGCTGAAAAACCGGGATTTCAGCCATGTGGCCTTCAGCTATCTTTTTATCAATATCGCGGCGGCGCTTGTTTCGGGCCTGGGGTTGTACGTGATGACGCAGGCCTTCCGGATGGATAATTTCGAGATCGCGCTGGTATTCGGTCCCACGTTCGTATGCGCGGTGGCCTCCCAGCCGCTTTGGTGGGCCGTTTCGAAAAAGCTGGACAAAAAGCCCGCCATGCTGCTGGCCATCGCATCCACCGTCCTGGGCATCCTGTACATGCTGGCCATGCTCTTCATCCGTGAAAGCGTGATGGGGAAGCCCTTTGCCTTTATCCCCTTCATGCTCCTGGCGGGCGTGGGCATCGGGGGCGTGCTGACCATGCCTTCTTCCATGGTGGCCGATACCATCGATAAGACCGAGCTGGAGACGGGGCGGCGCACCGACGGTACCTTTTTCGGCATGCTGACCTTCCTGTATAAGCTTTCGCAGGCGGCAGCCATGATGGTGGTAGGCGCGCTGGTGGATACCATCAAACTGGAAAGCGAGTCGGCGCACACCAGCGCGGGGCTGCCGCTGGGGCTGGTGCTGTGCATCGGCTGCGTGGTGTCGCTGGCCGCGGGAGCGGCTTTGGCGGCGGGGTACAAACTGACAAAGCAACAGGTCTCGGAGATCCAGCAAGGCCTTGAAGAAAAACGGAAGGCGCGGGGGACATGATACGGGCGGTATGGAAAACCTATTTGGACGCGCAGGAGGATATCGCGGCTGTACGCGGGGCATGCGGGGCGGATGTGTACGAACCGGCCGACGACGATACGCTGCACGTCGTGGCCTATGAAGGCGGGAAGGCTGTGGCGGCGGGGCGTGTGAAGCTGGAAGGCGAGCGGGCCGATATCGACGGCATCTGCGCGATCCCGGGAGAGATTAGTGAGGCGACGTGTGACCTCGTAATCAGGATGCTGTGTTCTGGAGCCGTCAAGTCCGGGTGCATTCACATCGCCATCACGGCGGGGCTGGAGCTGGAGAAGCTGATCCTGCCGCTGGGCTTCATCCGCGCGGGGGAGGCCCGCTCAGGTAAAGCGGACGTGAACATGGGGTATTACGCCGCGCGGGCGGAAACGGTCACATTCAGCACGTGTAAAAGCCGCGGGAATTGACAGGCGGCTTCGATTGATGCTGTTTGATAGCGATCGCTTTCATACGGTATCATAAAGCACTAGCATAACAATCAAGCAATGCCAAATAATTTTGTCTTGCACAGAAATGCGCCGTATTATATAATAACTTTTGCATTGCATATGCACATGCATCCATACGGTATGCTGTTGTAGCTCAGGAGGTAGAGCACTTCCTTGGTAAGGAAGAGGTCCCGGGTTCGAGTCCCGGCAACAGCTCCACAAAGCGAAGGTACTCGTAGGAGTACCTTCGCTTTTGAATAGCCTTTCTATTAAGGGCTATTTCCGTTTTTTCGGTTATGATCCGTCCGATGATTTGAGACTCCTCCAGAACCCTGTCCGTTGCTTTTTCGTATCAATACGCGAAATATGCGTAACTTTTTTAAAATTCTATACGTAGGGTCGGCCCTGCGTGGCCGACCAAAACCCTGCAACGCCTAAATGCGTTTTTATAGCACATTACGTAGAGTCGGCCCTGTGGCCGCCCGGAAATATACATGAAAAAACGGCCCCCTGTCACGGAGGCCGTTTTTCAATCGGTTCAATTTCTTATCCCATCAGCTTTTTCAGCAGGCCGTACCCCTTGTCGTAGGGAGGGTAGCGTACCGGCACGTCGATGGCGGTGGCCTTTTTCAGGATGCTCTTGGCATGGGAAAAGGTGTCATAGCTCCACTTCCCGTGGTAGCCGCCCATCCCGCTGTTCCCCACCCCGCCGAAGGGCATGTGCGAGGAGGCCAGGTGCACGATGGTATCGTTCACGCATCCCCCGCCAAAGGATACGCGGCTCAGCACCTCTTTCTCCACCGCACTGCTGGAGGTGAAAAGGTACAGCGCCAGGGGCTTGGGCCTGCCGTTCACGGTCGTGATGACGTCCCTGAGGTCGGTGAATGTGAGGATGGGCAGCACCGGCCCGAAGATCTCCTCCCCCATCACGGGGTCGTCCCAGGTGATGCTATCCAGGATCGTCAGGTCCAGCCGCAGCTTGTCGCTCTCGCTCTCCCCGCCGAAGACCAGCTTCCCGTTGGAGAAAAAGGCCTTCACCCGCTCGAAGTGCTTGGCGTTCACCATCCTGGGGAAGGTGTCGTTGTGGCTGGAGTGTTCGCCGAAGAAGGCTTTGGCGTGCTTCTGCATCGCTTCGAGCAGTGCATCCTTCACGTCCCTGTGGACGTATACGTAGTCCGGCGCCACGCACGTCTGCCCCGAGTTTAATGTTTTGCCCCAGATGATGCGCTTGGCCGCCATATTGATGTCCGCGTCCTTGGCCACGATGACCGGGCTCTTGCCTCCCAGTTCCAGCGTTACGGGTGTGAGGTATTTCGAGGCGGACTCCATGACCGTCTTGCCCACTTCCACGCTCCCGGTGAAAAGGATATAGTCAAATTTGTGTTCCAGCAGCGTCTTGTTGGCCTCGCGCCCGCCCTGCACCACGCTCACGAAACCGGGGTCAAAGGCCTCCGCCATGATTTTGGCGATGATCTGGGATGTCGCGGGGGAATAGGCCGAGGGTTTCACCACCGTGCAGTTGCCCGCCGCGATGGAGCCGATGAGCGGGGCCAGCGTCAGCTGGAAGGGGTAGTTCCACGGGGACATGATCAGCACCACCCCGTAGGGCTCCTTTACGATTCGGCTGGAGGAGCTGAAATGCATCATCGGCGTGGGCACCGCTTTCGGCCGCATCCACGCGCGCACATGGCCTATGGCGTGGGAGATCTCGGCCATCACCATGCCCAGCTCCGTGGCGTAGGCTTCAAAAGGCGTCTTGTTCAGGTCGCTTTTCACCGCGTCCAGCACGCCCTGCTCGTTTTTCCGTATGGCGGCCTGCAGGGCTTTCAGGGCTGCCACCCGTGCGCTTGCATCCAATGTCTTGCCGCTCGCGAAATAGTCCCTCTGTTTTTCGATGATCTCCGCGATCTGCATCTCATTTGGCCCCCTCTCGTTTATTGGAATATCTGTTGGATCTCTTTCGCTATTGCTTCAGCCAGGTCCCTGTGGCCCTCCGGGCCCAGGTGCACGCCGTCCTCCCGGGAAGGCTTTGCGTGCAGCGCGCCATCCAGGTATGCCGTTGCGTACTTCCTGGCGATGGCTTCGTACTGCGTGTGCAGTTCCCGGCACGTTTCTGTGCCACCCGAGAACATCTCCTTGAATGGCCCCTGCTCCGCGATCGGCGGCGGGGATACCAGCAGGAGGGTCGGCGCCCCGTTCCGCCCGCATCCGGAGTGGAGGATGATCTCCACCAGCCTTTCCATCCCGGCAGCGATCTCGGACGGGGTCACGGCAAATACCGGCTTCACGTCGTTCGTCCCCAGCATCGTCACCACGAGGTCCAGCGGTTTATGGCTGTTCAGGCAGGGAAAAAGGGCCGTCTCGCCGTTGCGTCCATCCTCGTCCGGGTCGTCCCGCACCGTGGTGCGTCCGTTCAGCCCCTCCTCGATCACGGTATAACCGGGGCCTAGCAGCTTTTGCAGTACGCCGGTCCAGCGCACATCCTCCGGGTAGCGTTCGCCCGTCGTACCGATGTATCCCCAGGTATTGGAGTCTCCGTAGCACAGGATCCGCTTCATGCCTGCCTCCCGATATATCATATTTGTATGCCTGTATTATATCACCAATTGCGCTTTTGCGGCAGTAATGGCCGAACGGCGTATGTGCACCGGTTTCCATCGGCCCCGGATCATCGAGTGACCGCTCGTTTTCATTATAGCACAGCTTTCATCCGGTTAAATCCGGGTTATTTAATATTTTCCAGCTGCCAAAATGGATTTTCTGCTATAATGCTGGTGGAAAAGGGGGATGCCGTGATGGAAAAGCTCGCGGAATTGAAAATGATCCTTGAAGGTGCTTCAAACATCGTGTTTTTCGGCGGCGCGGGCGTGTCCACCGAGAGCGGCATACCGGATTTCCGTTCGGAATCCGGCATCTACGCTACGGTGAAGCAGTACGGCTGCCCGCCCGAGGTCATCCTCTCCCATACCTTTTTCATGGAGCATCCCGACGTCTTCTATCGCTTCTACCGCAGCCAGCTCGTCTACCGGGATGCCCGGCCCAATGCCGCCCACCGCGCCTTGGCCGCTCTGGAGGAACGCGGCAGGCTGAAGGCGGTCGTGACGCAGAATATCGATGGCCTCCACCAGAAGGCCGGCAGCCGCACCGTGGTGGAGCTGCACGGCTCGGTGCACCGGAATTACTGCATGGCCTGCCATGCCTATTATGACCTGGACTATGTGCTGGACGGGGAAGGGGTCCCGCGCTGCCCCTGCGGCGGGATCATCCGCCCCGATGTGGTACTGTACGAGGAGGAGCTGGACCCTGAAAACATCATGCTCGCCACCCGCTTCATCCGGGACGCGGATACGCTCATCGTGGGGGGCACCTCTCTCGCGGTGGACCCCGCTGCATCCCTCGTCCATTGGTTCAAGAGCGGTAAGGTGATACTCATCAACAAATCAAAGACCCCGTACGACGGGATGGCGGACCTCGTCATCCACGAACCGATCGGCGAAGTGTTGGGCGGTGTGGTTTGAATCAGGACCGGTTCCGTTCCTGCGTGATGATGGAGGATACCGCATTGAAGTATTTGTGAGGTAACATCATGGATGATTCATTCTATCCCCGGTATAAGGACGGGCGGCTGGACCCGCAGGTCGAAGCATTCCTTTCCTCCATTTCAAAAGGGGAGTCCGTCCCCCTCCGCCAGCAGACTCCTGAGGAAGTCCGCAGGAACTGCAGCATCCTCGGTTGGGTGAAAGTGCGGGGAAAGGCGGATAAGGTGGCGGATATCTCCATCCCGGGCCAGGCCGTAGATATCCCGCTGCGCATATATGTTCCCGCGGGACCCGGCCCGTTCCCGGTATTGCTGTACCTCCATGGCGGCGGCTGGGTCTTCGGCTCATTGGACGAGGCGGATCATGTCTGCCATCATCTCGCACATGGAGTACCGGCAGTCGTCGTCTCGGTGGATTACCGCCTGTCTCCGGAGCATAAATATCCCTGCGCGCTGGAGGATGCGTACGCGGCCCTGCTGTGGGTGCACGCGCAGATTGCCGCCTGGAATGGCGACCCAAAGCGCATAGCCGTCGCCGGGGAAAGCGCCGGCGCCAATATGGCGGCAGTACTGTGCGCCATGGCACGGGACGGAAACGGGCCGCGGATCAGTTTTCAGCTCCTGATCTGCCCGTGGGTGGACCTGCTGCATTATGATACGCGCGCCTATGGGTACTTCGGGGATGGGCCCTGGCTCTCGAAGGAAAATATCGGGTATTATGCTGATCAGTATCTTGATCGCGAAACGCAAAGGATGGATCCCCATGTTTCCCCGCTCCTGGCTGCCGATTTGGCGGGCCTGCCCCCGGCGCATATCATAACGGCGGAATTCGATGTACTGCGGGATGAAGGGGAGTCTTATGCCGGACGCCTGCGCGCTGCAGGCAATACGGTCACTCAGAAACGGTATGGAGGAATGATCCATTCCTTCATCGTCCTCAATAAGGTCCTGGATGTGGCGGATGAAGCCATGGATGACTGCGTGGTGGTCCTGAAAGAAGGGCTTGCAACACCGGGCTGAATATATCGTTAACAAAAATCATGCAACACAGGAGAGGCAAACGGGCCTCCTTATGCATTTGTAGGCACGTGAACCAAGCACCCGAATATTGCTATTTATCACCATATACGGTATTATAAGTTGGCTGACTGAGATTACACTCTTATGTGAGGTAACATGAAAAAAGAAAGCCGCGGCGTTAAAGCGTTTGCCATCGTGGGTGGGTTGATCTTTGCAGGCGTGATCCTGTATATCGTGCTGGCTGCAAATGATGTCTTTTTCGACCCTGTTAAAGCATTCGATTCGCAATCGATACGATACATCCATCTGATGCATAATAAAGATGGATTAAAGCCGAAACCGGGTGATGAAGAGTATTCCCTGTCCGGGGAAAAAATTGATACCAATTTCTCCAGATACAAAACCGCCTTCATCAATGCTTATGAAGCAAGCAGCAAAGATGTCCAGGCTCGTATGATTCGTCTCTTCCGTTACCAGGATGATAAAGACCTGGAAGGCGCGGTACTCAAAACCATATCCCAGCCATACTATCATGCGCAGGGCAATGAGTATTATTTGCTCATCCGGGATGCCCTGGACTACCTCTCCTTTATCAATGATCCAGGCGTCGACAGCGCGGTATTCGAGCTTTTAAAAGGCGCGGCTTCCATCGCACCGGGGGGACAAGGGAAAACCGATGTGGAGATGTTTTTGGAGCGGAAGGATGTTCTCATCACCGCTTTTGAATACTTTTCGGCCAGGGGAAACGGTGAGTGGACCGATAAAGCCATCGAAATCATGAAAACCTACAAGGAGGGCCTGAAACAGCTGGCTGACGCTGACCCTGCAATGGCAGAATACTGCCAGCGGACCTCCAGCCATGCCGATCAATACATATACAGTAAAGTTGCCGCGCGGTGCGTGGCGTACATGAATACCACCACGCTCGGCACCGCAAACACCCGGACTATTCAGGGCGGGACGAGTATCGACTATACTCCGGGCAAGGTGATCGTTTTACACAAAGAAGGGCTGGATAACATCGCTTTCAACAGCCTTCCCGAGAGTATGCGGGCTGCGCCGGATTTTGAAGGGATACAAACCATCTTCTATATCAAAGAGGAAGAGAAGGGCACGCCTACTTATGGGGAAGCTATAGTGTGCGACACCATCATATCTGTCATCGACAAACCGCATAACGCGCTCATCGCCACGATAACCGTCAAGCCCGTCATAGAAGGGAGAAGTGTAAGGCGTGGCGAACAAATAAGAGCAGACAATGAAGATATTGAGAGAGCAATAAAATGTTTCCTGCAATTGCAGCCTTCCAGCCATTTATATTGAAGCGGTGATGGACGATCAAAGGCCATCTCCGCTCAGCGGCAGCGTATTGGATGCCATGGGATCATGCATGTAATGAGCCGGACTCCCATGCGTTTGTTCAAAGGCATATGGTTCACCCGTGCGTCCGAGTCCCACTGGCATTGTTATTTCATGGTATATAAATGCGTGGGTGCATCCGGGTCATTCCGCTCCGTAGAACATCAGATACTCTTCTACATGGTTCATCCAGTAAACCAGCTCATGGCCGCCGGGAAAAGCATGGTATTCCGCCTGCACGCCCTTTTCCTTCAGTTTCTCATACAGTGTTTTCGTACCCCTGGACAGGCGGTCTTCCGTGCCGCAGTCCAGGTATATCGCCGTATGGGAGAGGTCGGCGCTTTCCGCCAGCAGCATCGGGCTCCGCTTCAGCTCATCCGCTTTCCGGTAGTAGAGCATGTAATAGATATCCGAACGGGTGTCCCCGGACAATATGGCTGCGGGGCTGTGCCCGCCGATCCTGCTGAAGAGATCGGGATAGGCCATCCCCAGGTGCAGCGCCACATACCCGCCCATGGAGAACCCGCCGATATACCGCCCCTCCCGGCCCTTTACCGTGCTGTAGTGCGCGTCTATATAGCCAATGACGTCGCGGATGATGTAGTCCTCATAGGGCCCCAGGCTCATTCCGTTGCTGGTGGATGTGGTCTTGGCGGAATTGATCCCAAAGCTGTTGCCGATATCGGGGGTGACGATGATGTACGGCTTGACTTTGCCGCTTTTGAAAAGCCCGCCTGCTGCAGGGGCCAGGTTCAGCTGCCCCCAGATATCTTCGTTGGCGCCATAGCCATGGATCAGGTACAGCACGGCATATTTCTCTTTGGCGTCGTAATCCTTTGGAAGGTAGACCTTCATGTACATTTCCTTCTTCAGGCTCTTGCTTTTGAAGGATACCTTGTCGCAGGGAAGGGGATCGCCATATGAGATGGCAGGGGATGGTGTGGTGCTTGGCAAAGGGGTTATGCTCGCCTGGGGCGGTATGCTCACAATTGCGGTCGAAGGCTTTACAGTTTCCTGCGGTATACTGCCGCACCCGGACATGGCAGCGATCAATAGGATGCAAAGGCTGACGGCTAAAAGGTACCTCGGTAATTTCTTCATTCAAACTACCTCCATCTGATGATTGGCATATAACGCCGTCCCTATGGAGCAGGGGCCTGCCGGCTTAAACTGGCGGTAAAGTCAGATCTGCACGTACCCGATCTTGTTTCCCGTCCACTGCAGATACTTCTCGAAGTCCCCGTAGCGCAGCGTCACGGTGGCTGTGTTCACGTTGGGGTGGAAGCAGATCTTTTCGCACGCAGAAAGGCCGCTGTCAACGAGCGCGACCACGCTTTTGTCAGTATTGTTGATCAGGCCGAAAGGGCCCACAGACCCCGCCGTTAGTTTCAATTGGGTGTACAGCCGCTCGTCCGAGCCAAAGGAAAGGCGCGACGAGCCGATCTGCCTGGCGAGCGCTTTCAGATCCGTTTGTTTGTTTTCGTCCACGATCAATAGGTAGTGGATCTTGCCGTTTGCATTGCGCAGGAAGAGGTTCTTGCACAGCTGCGCCGGGAATTTCATGCCTTTTTGCCGTGCTTCCTCGATGGTGAAGACCGCCTCGTGGTGCATCACTTCATATTCGATCCCCAGCGAATCCAGCACTTCGTATACCTTCTGTTCGTCCATGGTGAATAAACCGCCCTGCCTTTATTTGGTTTTCCTTCCCTTTGTGGCATTGTACCACATTCAGGCCTGCTGGTGGAGCCTTGATTTTGCAATGCATAGGGGGGTTGATGGGGGAGCCGTCTCGTTCAGTGACAGGCCATCATATTTGTCACACTCTGTTAGGTTTTTACAGTTTCATTGAAGTCCCGGTTAATCAAATGATATAATAATTTTGTTATCATTTTGTTTTCTTATTGCTATTTACCATCCTGTCCATTATAAGTAATCCAGCATCCGGGACAAGCCAATTTATGATTTGGAGGTAACTTCGATGTCACGAAAGATGAAACTTGCCGTTTCTGTCCTTCTGGCCTTTCTGTTACTGCTCCCCGCCATACCGGCTTCCGCCGCGGTCTCGGTTTGGGAGTCCGTAGGGCCCGATTTTTCCGCCCCCGAAGCATATTGCACCTCCCTTGCCTTTTGTGGGAGTACCCCGTATGTGGCATATGCGGATGGGTCTGACGGCGGTTCAGTTCACATCGTGAGGCATAGTGGTATGGCATGGGAGGGTGTATCGGCGAACGGTATTTCCGAATTTCCACTATACATCTCTTTTGTGTTCAGCGGGGACACCCCCTATTTGGCATATAGTGATAAAGACAATGGCACTAAAGCCACTGTCGTGCGGCTTAATAGTGAGACATGGGTGCCTGTAGGGGTGGCCGGTTTTTCCGCCGGTTCAGCACAGTATACCTCCCTTGCCTTCAGCGGGACCACCCCGTATGTGGCATATTCCGATGGGAGTAATGGTTATAGAGCCACAGTCATGAAATTGGGTACTACAGGCTGGGAGGTAGTGGGAGCGCCTGGCTTTTCTGCCGGCCAGTGCAGCACCATTTCGCTTGCCTTCAGCGGAGACACACCGTATGTGGCATATTCCGATGGGAGCAATGGCTATAGAGCCACAGTCATGAAATTGGGTGCTACAGGCTGGGAGTATGTGGGGGTGCCTGGCTTTTCTGCGGCAGGCGGATCATTCACATCCCTTGCTTTCAGCGGGAGTATCCCCTATGTTGCCTATAAGGATGAAGCCAATAATTCTAAAACCACCGTCATGCGGTATACCGGGGGCGGCACGACAGGATGGGAAGCTGTGGGCTCCGCCGGTTTTTCCGCCGGTGAGGCATGGTACATCTCGCTTGCCTTCAGTGGTACCACCCCGTATGTGGCATACAAGGATGGAGGCAGCAGCGGCAGGGCCACCGTTATGCGGTATACCGGGAGCGGGACAACAGGCTGGGAGGCTGTGGGCCCGGCCGGTTTTTCCACCGGGGAGGCAGACTATCTTTCCTTTGCCTTCGGCGACGGGGTGCCGTACGTCGCCTATGTGGATCAGAGCCATAGTGGCAAGGCCACCATGATGCGGCTCAGTACGTATGATGCGGGCTCGATCACCGTCAATGGCACCCCCGGCGCGGTGTACCAGATCAAACAGGGATCCACGGTCGTACGGGACGACATCACGATCCCCGCTGGAGGCAGCGTCACCGAAAACGATTTGCGCCTCGGCACCTACACTGTGGCAGAAAAGACCCCGCCTTCAGGCTGCCTCCCAAATGCACCGCAGTCAGCCGTCCTATCGACTGACGGGCAGACGGTGTCGGTCACATTCGCATCCTACAGGCCCGTATCGATAACAACCCAGAAGTCCGACGCTACGGTATTCGGCGGCACGGACGGGCGGATCACCGTGACGGCCTCGGGCGGGGCGGGCACCTACGAATACAGCATCGGCGGCACGTGGCAGAGCAGCAACGTATTTTCCGGCCTCGCCGGGGGCACATATTTTGTCCGGGCCAGGGACAAGGTGCACCCCGCCAACGTGTGCACCGCCGTGAGCGTGCAGATTTCGCAGCCCGGTGTGGACGGGACCTGCCTGCTTTCCAAGCTGCCGTCCAAGGTATGGAAAAGCACATTCTACCAGCTGACCGTGCCTGCCGGATACACAAATACGAAGTTCACCTCCGGCAATAGTACGATCGCCACGGTGACGGGCAGCGGGCTGGTGCATTTCATCAAGAGCGGCAAAGTCAGAATAACCATGAAGGCCACTTATAATGGAAAGTCCAAAACCGTATACAAAACGGTCACGGTAGCGGCCCCTGTCAAGAGCATCACCCTGGGTTATAAGGACTTATCGTTGACCCAGGGCAAACTCACCGCCAGCATCCTGCCCTCGGACGCCAGCAGCAAATCGCTCTCCTGGAGCAGCAGCGACCCCAAGGTGGCGAGCGTGTCGCAGTCCGGCGTGGTCACCGCCAAAAAGCCCGGCATGGTCACCATCACGGTAAAGGCCAAAGACGGGAGCGGCGTGAAGGCTACGATCGTATTGGTCGTACGCCCCAGCCTGCAAAAGCCGCCGGTGTGAAAAGGCTTGTGGGTGCACCCGTGATGCATGCGGTTGACCAGGCTTATTATGTGGTAATAAAAAGAAGCCCCGAAACGGGCTTCTTTTTGTATTTCGGGTTTTGATTTAGCCGCCCTCCTGGAGAGGGGTGCGGGCAGGCCCGTGGCCGGGCATGATAGAAATGGCCCCCGGGGGTTCAATCCGGGGGCCGCTCAACTGTAGTTCCTATTTCACGATCTGGAATTCCGCCGTCACGCTCGCCGTGATGGTCATCTCACCCGCCGATACCTGGGTGGGCGCATTGGTGCCGCCCTTGGCGGCATCTGCTGCTTCCCTGACGCCGCTGTATACCGGGTAGGCCTGGTACGAGCTCTCGGTGATGGTAAAAGGCGTGATCTGGGTGATGCCCGCGGCCCCCGCCATCGCGTCCACCTTGGCCTTGGCGTCCTTCACCGCCGCCGTCAGCGCGTCGGAATACGCCTTGCTCTTGTCCAGCAGGTCAAAGGATACGCCGTTCAGGTCGTTCCCGCCCGCGTTCACCGCCGCGTCGATCACGTCCCCCGTTTTCTTTACGTCCCGCACGGTGATGCTCACGGTGTTGGTTGCCATATACCCCGTGATCTTGGGCTTGGCCCCGTTGTAATCATACTGCGGGTTCAGCCCGATGTTCACGGTCTTGATGTCCTTTTCGTCTATGCCCAGAGCCTTCACGGCCTTGTACAGGGCGTCCATCTTGTTGGCGTTGTCCGCCGACGCTTTCTTGGCGTCCGCGTTCTGCGTGGTCACCCCCACGGATACATACGCCACATCCGGCGTCACCTTGATCTCGCCTTTCCCGGTTGCGGCTATGGTGGGCTTTTTCACGGCGTCGTCCGTCCCCACATAGACGGTCTGGGGCGCCGGGTTGGCCGAGGCGCTCGTGGGTTGTGCGGCGCATCCAGCCAGCGCCAGGCTGGCGATGATGAGGATCGCGCCTGCGATCAGGGGCCATCTCTTTGTCATATCGTTTTCCTCCTTGATAAATCGTTGTTGGTATTATTGGCTATTAGACAGGTTTTCTGCAAAAAATGTTCCATCTGGCGCTGCCGCGAATGTTTGATTAAATATTACCATATTCCTCGCAGAATCAAACGGCATTGTTTGATAGGGAACCGTCTCCGTTTGAAGCATTGTATACACATCCCGGCTTAACTGGAGGTTTTACTGCCATTACAATGCGCGATTTTCGTTTTGTTGCGTGACCCATTCACATAACACTGCCTACGGCATTATGTTTGTTCCATTTTTTTCAATGCGTAGGGGCGGCCCTGTGTGGCCGCCCGCGCGATTCCGGCGATCACCTCCAGGCGCTGGGCTGCATACCGACACCCGTCGGCCTGCTCCCTGTTATCCACTGCCATCACAATGCACAAAGTGCGTTTTGTTGCGTGACCCATTCACATAACACTGCTTACGGCATTATGTTTGTTCCATTTTGTTCAATGCGTAGGGGCGGCCCTGTGTGGCCGCCCGCACGATCCCGGCGATCACCACCAGGCGCTGGGCTGCATACCGACACCCGCCGGCTCTCTCCCTGTTATCCACTGCCATCACAATGCGCGATTTTCGTTTTGTTGCGTGACCCATTCACATAACACTGCCTACGGCATTATGTTTGTTCCATTTTGTTCAATGCGTAGGGGCGGCCCTGTGTGGCCGCCCGCACGATCTTCCCGCGCCTTACACCCTGATAGAATCTTGGGACGTAAGTTTGGCTTCGAAAGCTGAAACGGCCCCCAGTCCTTCGCGCGGGAGCCGTTTCATTATTCTTCGCTTCGGGGGCGGTATGTTATTTGACGATCTGGAATTCCACCGTTACGTTGGCCGATATGGTCATTTCCCCTGTGGAGACCTGCGTGGGCGCATAGTCCGCCGCCGGGGCCGGCGTGGCCATCGGCATGGATTCCGCTTTATACACGGGGTAGCTCTGGTAGGAGCTTTCCACGATGGTAAACGGGGTGATCTGCGTGATCCCCGCGGCCCCCGCCATCGCGTCCACCTTGGCCTTGGCGTCCTTCACAGCGGTAGTTAAGGCGTCGGAATACGCCTTGCTCTTGTCCAGCAGGTCAAAGGATACGCCGTTGAGGTCGTTCCCGCCCGCGTTCACCGCCGCGTCGATCACGTCTCCCGTTTTCTTCACGTCCCGCACGGTGATGCTCACGCTGTTGGTGGCGGTATAGCCCGTGATCCTGGGTTTGGTCCCGTTGTAGTCATACTGCGGGTAAAGCCCGATGCTCACGGTCTTGATGTCCTTCTCCGCGATGCCCAGGGCCTTCACGGCCTTGTACAGGGCGTCCATCTTGTCCGCGTTGTTCCCGGCCGCCTTCTTGGGGTCGGTGTTCTGCGTGGTCACCCCTACCGATACATACGCCACATCCGGCGTCACCCTGATCTCGCCCTTGCCGGAAGCGGAGATCATGGGCTGTTTCGGGGTATCCCCCGTTCCCACGTATACGGTCTGCGGGGCCGGGTTCACCGGCGCGTTTGCGGGCTGCGCGGCGCACCCTGCCAGTACCAGTGCGGTCAATACCGCTGCCGCGATGATGATCCATTTCTTTTTCATATCTTTTCTCCTCCTCGATAGATCAGCTTTGCATGTTTTGCGCTGTTTACAAGCATAAGACTGTGCGCTGGCAAAATAAGTTCCCATTGGTGCTCCCGGCTGCAACTATGAAAAGGGGATCGTCATTTTGCATATGCACGTATGGAGGATGCACCCGGCTGCCATGCTGTCCTGGATGCGCCTTTCTGCGGCATGCCCCCGCAGCTCCCGCACGTATGAAGCGCCGTTGCGGCCTCCGGCTTTTGGATGCTGCACGATTGCATTAGGCATGTAAGGCTTTGTGTATCTGTAACAAAATATCCTGCCATACATATTATGAGTATAGAAAACCATATTTAAAGAGGTGAAATAAATGAGTTTTGGAGTATGTAACACCGGGAGGTCGAACAGCTGGATCCTCATCCTGGTTGCGGCGATCCTGGCAGGCCTGCTGATATTCTTCCTGCTGACCACGGCGGGCGTGACGGCCTTCGCGAACGTTTTCAATACCACTGCCGTGGCGGCCGTGGCGGCGGGCGACCCCGTGCCCTTTACCGCTGCAGGACCCCTGGAAAATATCACATTCACAGCGCCCGATACCCTTACACTGGGTCCCACGGCGGGCGGCACATACCTGGTACAATGGAGTGCGACCCCGATCGGCGTGAACAGTAACTTTGCCGTGACTGTCAACGGCGTGGTGCAGCCATCGACTGCAGCAGGGATCCTCCTGGCAGTAGGCGTCCCCGGTATCGTGTCCCAGACAGCCGAGATCGTCATCCCGTCGGGTGCGACCGTGCAGCTGGTGAATACCGGTTTAGCGACCGTTTTGACCAATCTTATCGGCGGCGTGGCCGTACCGAGCGCCCAGTTGAACCTTGTGAGGATCGGACCTGTACCGTAATCTTTCCCATAAGAACATCATTCCAGCTGCCGGGCGGGAGACCTGTCCGGCAGTTTCTTTTATCCCTCTTTCCAGGGAATAACGCCATACTTTTGGGGACCGGGATCTTTTCGCACCTGTAGGTCGGGTGTGTCGGCTATATGCCGTGTAAGCTGTCACATTATCATGCCATGCACATATGCTGGTGTATAGGATACCAAAGCGAGGGAAAAAGCAATGGACTGCAAGTATCACGGCAAAGGCTATATTTTATGGGCCGCAATGGCGCTCATCGCGGCCATCCTGATATTCATCCTGACCACAACATCCGCCGCCGCATTCATCGGCGTAACCAGCACGGCGGCGCAGACGGTCTTGCCGGGGGAAACGGTGGATTTCAACGTGGTGGGTCCGGCGCAGGACATCACCTTCACGGCGCCTGACACCGTGGCGCTGGGTGCAAACGCGGGCGGTACATATCTGGTGGCATATACTGTGAGCTTGGTGGGCATCGACCTGGCTCCGCCGCCTGCACCGGCGCCGATTGCACCTGCACAGCCCGCCGCACCGGCGCAGCCTGCCGCACCGGGGGCTCAGCGGCCTACCGGCCTGGGGGGAGCCATCACGGATGATCCGCCAACGCTGGCGGACCCCGCAGACCCGCCGTCCCGGCGCAGCCGCAAGCGCGACCCGGTATTGGGCGTTTTTGTGAACGGCCTGGCGCAGTTCTCCACCCAGTCCGGCGCGATCGTGCCGGATGGGACGGTCCTGCAGGTGACGGGTTGGTCCATCATCACGCTCCCTGATGGCGCGTTGGTGACGCTGCGCAACCTGGGGCCGGATGAAGCGAACCTGAGCAATACCGTCGGCGGGGTAAATGTCGCGAGCGCGAACCTGAACCTGAAACGGTTGAAGTAAAGAAAACAAAAGCCGGGCGGGACCGGCTTTTCGTTACGTATGGAAGGCTATGAAAGCATGCATCCTGCGTGGCAGCTGTAACCAAACAGCGTATACCCAATATGATATGTATAAGGAATAACAAGTACCGAGGTGAATGAAATGAACAGAACTTTGGCGGTGATCATCGTGGTGGCCGCCCTGGCGGTGATCGTGATCGTGGGGTTTTCCCTGCGTGGGATTGCATCCCCTGTGGCGCCGTCCCCAGTCCCTGTACCTGCTCCGGCTCCGGCTGCATTTGGATCGGCAGTGAGCACCGAAACTTCCGCATTGGATCCGGGCGGGGCTGTAGGCTTCATCGGGGGGCAGGGATTGCGAAATATCACATTTGCTCCCCCGGATACGCTGACCGTCGGCGAAACCTGGGGAGGCACCTATGATACGACATATGAAGTGAACCTGACCAATACGGCGGGCAGTGACGTGACCCACACCTTTGCGCTGGAGGTAGGCGGCGAGCCCATGTCCGGCACGCAGGCCAGCGTCCTGGTCCCGGCGGGGGATACCGTTACGTTGCGCAAAAGCGCCGGCATTCCTATCCGGGGCGGCGTGGCGGTGCGGTTGGTGAATATCGGCGCGATTCCGGCGGAAAGGACCCTGGTGAGCGGGCGGAGCGCGCGGCTGATCCTGCAGCGGACCGGCGATATCCCTGCGGTGCTGCCGTCGGCCACCCCCGCACAATCACCCGAACCGACGGTCACTCCCGAACCGACGATTACTCCCGAACCGACGATTACTCCTGAACCGACGATTACTCCTGAACCGACGATTACTCCCGAACCCACCGTCTCTCCCGAACCGACGCTGACACCGGCTTCGGATAAGGCGGCGGGGATCGCGATGAACACACAGGAAGCCATACTTGCGCCGGGCGGGGCGGTATCCTTCACGGAAATCGGGCCCCTGCAAAACATGTCCTTTGTCCCGCCGGATATCCTGGCTGTCAGTCCCGAATGGGGCGGGACCTACCTGGTGGCATACGAGATAAACCTGACCAATACGTCTCTGGACAGCGGCGCATCCATCGCCTTTGCCCTGGAAGTGAATGGCGTGCCCGTGGCCGAAACCATGGAGCGTGTCATCCTTTCGCAGGGCGCCACCGTGACCCTGAAAATGAGCGTAGAGATCGGCATCCCTGCAGGCGCAGACGTGCGGCTGGTGAATATCGGGGAGGACCCGGCCGAACTGACCAATACGATGGCGGGGCAAGCCGTACCTGGCGCGGCGCTGAGCCTGCAGTGGATCCGCGCGCTTCCGGACGTCCCGGACACCACGCCCACGCCTGAACTCACGCCCACGCCGGAGGTCACTCCCCTCGGGTAGACACCGGAGCCCCTGGACGGGGAATGACCGTAAAGTTCAATACCTGTTGGGAAGGGAAACCGGGTGGACGCACCTATGCGGGAGCCCGGTTTTCCTGTGTTCCATACCCGGCGGGACCCTGCCGGTGCAATCTATCCCCTGATCCCGTGTATCTGTAACACATTGCGGTGATGCAAATACTATATGTATAGTAGACCGATCTTAAGAGGTGAAAACCATGAGAACCAGAACCATCCTCCTCATCGTCCTGGCGGCGGCGGTGCTCATCGCCGTCATCATCGTGGCTTCGGTGGGCACGCTCACCTTTGCCACCGCGTCCAATACCGATTCCCCCACCGTGGCGACGGGGGAAACGGTGCCCTTTGATACATTTGGCCCGGCCTCCAACATCACATTCACGGCGCCCGACACGCTGGTGCTGGGGCCGCAGGCGGGCGGGACCTATACCGCGACGGTCACCATGAACGTGACCAACACTACAGGCGCTGCCGTGACGAACCAGTTCTTCCTGCAGGTCAACGGCGTCAGCATGGCCGGACTTTTCGCCGCCATCGGTGTGGACCCGGGCGCCACCGATACCATCACCGTGGTATTCCGGGATGTGGTGCTTCCGCCCGGCGCAAGTATCAGGCTGCTGAATATCGGCAGCACGCTGGAGCTGACCGATACAGTGGGCGGGCAGTCCGTGCCGGGCGTGACGCTGAAGCTGGAGCGCACGGGGCCGTGAAATGAAAGCTGCCGGGCGTGGATGCCATTTACAGCGAACATTAGACCGGGCGGAAAGCCCGGTTCAGGCTGTCAAAAAACCTTGAGTGATAAACAGCAAATGTCTAAATATGCGATCACAAATCAAATCCGTCATTTCTGGCGGCGTGTACGTCAGAAATGACACCTCTCATGTAGGTTTGTGGTGAACAAACCTGCGTGGTAAAACTCAAAAAAGTGGCTATGCCACTTTTTTGACAATCAAGACCGGTCGGAAAGCCCGGTTCTTTTTATCATTTATGAAAATATGCATCTCTTCGTTGCGTACCTGTAACCATCTGCAGCGCCGCAAATATTATATGTATTGGGATACTTGTAGCAGGGGTGAATGAAATGAACAGGATACTGGCGATAGTGATCGCATGCATATTCTTTGTGGCGGCGGCGCTCCTTGCAGGGAGCATATCCGGTACGTTTGCGCCGGAACCGGCCGGCTCGCCCACGCCGGCGCTCACGCCTGCAGCGGTCCCGCTGGCCCGCGGGACGGGCGTGAATACGGAGTCGCCCACTGTGGACATGGATGCGGCAGTGCCGTTTACCGCCACGGAAGACCTGCAAAACATCACGTTTATAGCGCCGGACATATTGTGCATCGACGAGGCGTGGGGCGGGACGTACACGGTGGCCTTTGAGGTGGGCCTCGCAAACCCGACGGGGTTTGAATTGACCGAAGCATTTGCCGTGGAAGTAAACGGTGAAATAGTGCCCGGGACGGCAGCTGTTATCAACATACCGGACGAAGTGCCTGTGACGCTGCGCAGCAGCACGCAGCTCACCATCCCCGGCGGCATGGCGGTGCGGCTGGTGAATGTGGGGTTGAATCAGGCCTTTCTGACCAATGCGTCGGCGGGAAGGAGCGCGGTGCTGCGGCTCACGCGGACCGGGGACTGATCCCCCCTGCAGCGGGGATTGCCTGTATACCGAGGTGAAAAGATATGAACAGAATATTGGCGATAGCCGTGGCTTGCGTATTTATCGCGGCCGTGGTGCTCCTGGCAGGGGGCATACCGGGGACGTTTTCACCGGAGCCGACCCTCACGCCCACGCCTGCGCCCACGCCCACGCCTGCGCCCACACCCACGCCGACCCCCACGCCCACGGCCCGCGGGACGGCAGTGTACACAGATTCCATGGTCATCCCCGCCGGGTATCCAGTGCCTTTCACCGGGGCGCAGGACATGGAAAATATCACATTGGAAAGACCCTTCACACTGCGCATCGGTGATGGCTGGGGAGGGATGTACACGGCAAGCTATGAGGTGCGTGTGACCAATACGCAGTTGACAGACGTGGACATCGGCTTTGGTGTACAAGTGGACGGTGCAGCGGAAGGCAGCACGGAAACGTTTGCCACCATACATCCCGGAGAGACCGTGACGCTGGGCAAGAGCACAGAGATATACATCCCCTCCAACGCTGATGTGCGGTTGGTAAATGTGAGCGTATTTGATACGGCCGAGCTGACCAACACTTTGCCTTTTGGGAGGAGTGCGGTGCTGAGGCTGGAGCGGACGGGTGAAGTACAGACGCCGCCGCCCCAATAGGATTTTATACGTTAAGAAGAGGTGACATATAATGAACCGGATATTGGCGATCATCATCGCATGCGTATTTTTCGCGGCCGCGGTGCTCCTGGCGGGGGGCATACCGGGGACGTTTGGACCCGTTGGCCCCACTGTAACGCCCGCGCCCACACCCACGCCCTCGCCCACGCCGACTCCCACGCCCCCTCCCCCTCCGGCGCCTGCCTCGGGGATCATCTGGAATACGGATGCGTTGGTGGTGGGTGCAGGGCAGGCTGTGCCTTTCAGTACAGGGGTGGACCTGGTAAATGCCGCGCTCCCCGTGCCGTACACACTGGTACTGGGCCCTGGCAGCGGCGGGAACTATTCGGTGTATTACAACGTATATCTGAGGAACACTACGGGCGCCACCGTGACGGATACTTTTGCCGTCTGCGTGAACGGCGTGAAGATGCCCGAAACGGAAGCCGGCGTCACGGTGCCCTCGGATGGGAATTGGTACTACCTGTCCAAAAGCGCCGAGGTCTATCTCCCGTCAGGAGGGATGGTGCAGCTGGTGAATACCGGGGTTGCGGCGGCCGAATGCACCAATAACCAGGGATGGCACAGCTTCCCGAGCGTGAGGATGGATATAACGTACGCCGGGGATTAGGTGCAGGCTGGAATCAACGCAAGGGGATGTTACGCCGCTACTGTGGCGGGCACACAAGCGGGACAAGCAGTGGAGGGAAGGGATGGGCAAACGAAGTTATGGGGAAAGCTAATATGAGAAAACAAATTAACACTCAGGTCAGAACTTTTTTTAGTGCTTTCCTAAACGATGTAAAGTCGACTTCATTCATTATATCTTCACAAAATCGTGAAATAAATATTTCTTCAGATATTTTGCGTTTCTCCAAATTCTTTTTTAATACAAAGTATAATTTCTTGTCAGGTTCTTTATATGTTACAGGGTATCGTTTATTAAAATCACTAATAAGCGATTCCAAAGAGTCAATGGCGAAATATTTATCATTTAACAATTTTTTTATCTTGATATTTGGATTTTCTATTAATACATTATATATAAATTTTTCTACACTTTGAATAGGTAAAAACAGCTTCTTTAATGTATCAAATTCTGTTCCAACAAGATGCTGAATGTCTCCATCTAGTATACTAATAATCTCCCTCCCCACGCCTATAACATTATTTTCCAATAACTCTTTCTGCAGCTTAAGCACATTTGACCAACCACCCGCAGGAACAACATGTACAAGTTTACTAATAGTTAGATGATCTTGAAACAATATTTTCTCAACAACACATTTAGCTAAAAAGTCTTCAACAAGAAGCAAATAATCAAAACCATCGTGTTTATATACATCCCGAATGACATAACTAGGGTAGCAAGGAGTATTTATTGAAATTATTCCATTTGTATTTTCAACCAAATGCAACATATTAGGAGGTATTTTCCTTATCACTTCTGGTGAGTGAGTAGTCAAGATTACAACTAATGATTCGGAATTCTCAACCAAGTCATTAAGAAGATCTAATAATCTACTGACTGCTATAGGATGTAACGCAAGTTCAATTTCATCTATAAGCATAAGTATAGTTTTTTCTTTGGGTAAAGAGCGTCTAATTATAGCGTTATTTATAAAATGTAAAAGTGATATAAGCATGCATTCCCCAGAGCTCATTCTATATTGACTTATTAATTTATCATTACATATATTGAAATAAGGTAAATTCTTTAATCCCAAACTAAATGCAATTGATGTTCTCTTAATTCTCTTAAGCTTTTGATAGTAAGAATAATCACCATGGAGGATATAACTAAGTTGACTCTTAACATATTCGTCAGCATTAGAAATATCATTAGAAGATATTTTCCCTTGTGCAACTAGTTCATCTACAATAGTAGAATCTCTAAACCTGGTACCATAGAATAAACTACCTTCATACATACCCTCTATTCGTACTTGTGATGGCAAAGTATTTATTACCCATTTATTCTTTTTTACACACCATATGTCCTTGTCTCCATTTTTTTCTAACTCTACAAAAGAAGTTTGATCAAAATCTTCGTCTCGTAATAAGCTTAAAGCATGTAATGTTACGGACTGAGCAAGTGCTAATAATATGCTACTCTTACCAGAACCATTACTACCAACAAAAGCATATACACCTTTTTCAAGAGGGATATCAACTTCTGCATGTTTAATATTTTTTATATTGTTGATTCTTAACTTCATTTGTTTCATTTTGTTACCCTCCAATAGTAATGGTCTCTTATACTATAATGTTACATCGTTTTCCATTATTAATCAATATTATCACAATAGATTCCGTCAATATTTGGCTATTGCATCATAATATGCTGATGCTATAATAATCCAAAGGCGAGGTGTTGCCCCATGCCCACCGCTCGTGAGCGTCTTTTTGCATACCGGCAAATCTATGACCTGGCGGGTACGGATGCGCTCTTTACCCAGGCCGTCCGGGAAAATCTTGCCCATCACATCGCGGGGTGCTCCTTCTACCGGGACCTGCTTGCGTCGCGGGGGTTTGATCCCGCCAGCCTGCAGACGGCGGCGGACTGCGCGCGCATCCCCGTGGTGCCCGCGTCCTTTTTCAAATACCACACGGCCGTGAGCCTGCCCATGGGGGATATGGCGGTGCACGCCACCTCCTCCGGCACGCAGGGGCAGAAAAGCCAGATGTGGTTTGACCAGCAGAGCATCGATGACGGCATCCGGATGGTCACGAGCGTGGTGAAGCATTACCGTTTCTTTTCCCTGCAGCCCACCAATTACCTCATGCTGGGCTACCAGCCCGCCCCCGGCAACGAAACGGGCGCCATCTCCACGGCCATGGGGATGACGCGCTTCGCGCCTTTTGCATTGCACCGGGAGTTCGCGCTGAAGCACACTGCGCACGGCTACGAGGTGAATCGGTTCGGCGTATTGGAGGCCGTCCGGCGGTACGCGAGGCAGGGCTGGCCGGTGCGCATGATCGGTTTCCCCTATTACCTGTACCTGTTGCTCCAGACGATGAAGGAAGAAGGCATGAAGCCCCTGAAACTGAATAAACGCAGCTACGTCCTGCTGGGTGGGGGCTGGAAGCAGTTTGATGATACCGCTATCGATAAGCTCGAGCTGTACGCCATGGCGGAGGAGATGCTCGGCATCCCGCAGCAGAATTGCCGGGACTTTTTCGCGGCGGTGGAGCACAGTGTCGCGTACGTGGAGTGCGCCCACCACCATTTGCACGTGCCCGTCTGGGGGCGCGTCTTCATCCGGGATGTGCGCACGCTTCAGCCGCTGGGGTTCGATAAACCCGGTTTTCTCAGCTTCGTCACCCCGCTGGTGCGCTCCGCCCCCATTACCAGCGTCATGATGGGGGATCTTGCGGTATTGCGGGACGGGAGCGGCTGCCCCTGCGGCGCGGGGAGCCCGTATTTCGAGGTGCTCGGCCGTGCCGGCACGAGTAAAATGCGCTCCTGCGCGGTCGCGGCGTCCGAATTCACCGCGGGAGGTGGCCGGCATGGCTGATGTTGCGGGAAACCACCTGGTGCGCGGCGTACGCGTAACGGACAGGGAGGCGCGGGCGTCCCTTGAAACGCTTCCGGAGATGTTAGCGCAGGATCTGGCGGCGCGGGACATATCGCCGGAGCTGGTCATCTCCGCGTGCGAAAGGCTGGCCATGTCGCTGGACCGGGACGCCATTACGGCGGCGCTCGCTATGTCCGGCATGGACGTTGGGCGCGCGCGGGCGCTCATTGAGGAAACGTTGGTTGACTTGAGCCGGGAGGCGCTGTATAGGAAGCTGGAGAGGGAGCTGGGAAAAGACCCTTTTGAAGAGGATGAAGCGGAGCCGGGGGTCTGGGAGCGGTACGAGCCGCTCGGGGTGCTTTTGCATATCGCCGCGGGGAACGCGGCGGGCCTGCCCGCGGTCAGCGTGCTGGAGGGCCTGCTCGCCGGCAATATCAACCTGCTGAAGCTTCCGGGGAGCGACGGCGGGCTCTCGGTGGCCCTGCTGTCCATGCTCATCGACATCGAACCGAAACTGGCCCCGTACATCTACGTATATGATTTCCCGTCCACGGATGTGGAGTCTATCAAAGCTTTACTAACCGTGTCCGACGGTGTGGCGGTGTGGGGCGGAGACTTCGCCGTATCCGGCATACGGGCTCTCGCCCCGCCGGGGGTTCAGCTCATCGAGTGGGGGCACCGGCTCAGCTTCGGGTACGTCACCGTGCGGGGGGAAACGGCGGATGCGCTGCATGGTCTTGCGCGGGATATCTGCGCCACAGAGCAGCTGCTGTGCAGCTCACCCCAGTGCGTCTATTTCGAATCGGAGGACCGGGAGGCGCTGGCGGCGTTTGGGAAGCGGTTCGCGTCCGCGCTGGCGGAGGTATCCCCGGATTATGCCTATTCCCCGAAGGATATCCATGTGCAGGCGGAGATCACCGCCACGCTGGAGCTGGCGCGGATGGAAGAGGTGCTGGGGGAAAAAGCCGTCATTGCCGACCCGGGATATGGATGGAACGTAATAATAGATTATAAAGATAACGGCATAAGACCCTCCCCCATGTACCGGAATGTGTGGGTGAAGGGCATCGCGCGGGACAATATCCTGCCCGTGCTCCGGCCGCAGAAGGGGTACATGCAGACGGCGGGGCTCGCTTGTGCGGAGGATGAGCTTGCGGATATCACCGCGCGGCTGTTTAAGGCCGGGGTGCACCGGGTGACGGCGTGCGGGGGGATGGGCGGCAGCTACACCGGGGAGCCGCATGACGGGCAGTACGCGCTGCGCCGGTACACGCGCAGGGTGAATGTACACAGGTGATTGACGGCGTCACCGGAATGGTGTAATATGCATCAAACGGTAATTTCAGGGGGTATGGAAGATGAAGATATACCAGGTGGATGCTTTCACGGACAAGCCTTTTGCGGGGAACCCCGCGGGCGTGTGCATCACCGAGGAGGAGCTTCCCGAAAAGCTGATGCAGGATATCGCGCTGGAGATGAACCTCTCCGAGACAGCGTTCCCGGTGAAGCGGCCGGATGGGACGTATTCCCTTCGCTGGTTCACCCCCGCTGCGGAAGTGGACCTCTGCGGGCACGCCACCCTCGCCACGGCGCACATCCTCTACCAGCAGGGCTGTTTGAAGCAGTTCGAGGACGTCTCCTTTGATACCAAGAGCGGAAAGCTGTATGCCGCGAAGATCAAGGATCGGATCATGCTGAATTTCCCCGCCAAGCTCGCGGAGCCCATCCCCGCTCCGGAGGGTATGGAGCAGGCGCTGGGATGCCGGGCCGTCTTCTGCGGGCAAAATAAGATGGACGTGCTGGTGGAAGTGGAAGACGAGGACACGGTGCGCGCATTGAACCCCGATATCACGCTGCTTTCCAGGCTCCCGGCGCGGGGCGTCATCGTCACGGCCCGGGGAAACGCAAGCAGCGGATATGATTTCGTATCCCGCTTCTTCGCGCCCAATGTCGGCATCGCGGAGGACCCCGTCACAGGTTCGGCCCACTGCGCCCTGACCCCGTACTGGGCCAAAAAGCTGGGCAAGGACGAGCTGCTGGCGTACCAGGCATCCCGGCGCGGCGGGGAGCTGCTGGTGCGCCTGCGCGGAGACCGGGTGGAGCTGCTCGGCCACGCGGTAACGGTAATGGTATGTGATATGAAGGTATGAAAGAACAGATAATAAACGTTCAATACGCCATCGATGGGAAAATGGAAGTCATCCCGACAAAGATGGTATATGAAAAATCCAATGATCCAAACAAGGAAAGCAAGATACGCATTCATTTTGAATTGGAATACAAAAATATCGAACTATCGTCCGCTCCGCATGACGTTATGGAGTTTGCCATAATATCCCTACAAAAGGCACTGCCGGAGGACATAAATATCGCCTGTTGCCAGTCTTGTATGCACGGGAACTTCTGCCCGTTCGGAGATCAGGAAAACGAGGCATTCTGTTTGAAGCATTTGAAACCCAAAAACGCCAGAGACATTGTTGCTTTCTTTGACGACTACGATTATATAAGATTTAGAAAGAAGCTGCTGGATTATTGCAGTGAGTACAGGCCAATCGATGAGCAGGAATGCTACACGTATAACAGCTGGAGCTACTGGCTTGCCAATAAGTGAAAGGATAGCGAACCAACCGAAACCCATTTGATACCAAGCGAAAGCCCTAATGGGCTTTAGACTCAATAATGTCTAATGCCTTGAAGTAAAAGCCCAATGCGGGCTTTTGCCGTTTCCAGGCAAAAAGAAAAGCCTTTTTAGGCTTTTCTTTTCTGAGATGTATATTGGATGGCCGGATTCCGGCTTTGTTCCTTATTGGATGACCAGGTACACCAGCGTCTGGTTCACCAGCTGGTAGGCGATCTCGCCGAAGGTGATGGGGCCGAAGAACGACTGGATCTTTTTGCCCTCCAGTTCCCCGTAGAGGAAATTCAGGATGCAGTTGCAGGAAAAGACCGATCCGTCCCCGTCCAGTTCCTTCAGCCTGCGCTTGAATTCCTTCGCGTAATCCTTCATCGGCGCCGCGAGCCGGTATTTGATCCCCTTGAATACCGGGGCGTAGAAATGCACCACGTCCCCCTCCATCTGCTTGAAGGATACGTTCACGCCCACCCCGCCGTATTCGCCGATGAGCGGGAGCTTGGTGTCCACGCCGTTTTCCGCGATATAGGCTGCGAGGGATACCTCCTTGCGGTTGACGAAGCATTGGGTAGCGGAAAAGGAATCCTCCGGGAATTCGATCACGGGGCTCTTGCTGTCGGGCTCGAAGATATTCACGATGCCCACCGAGGCGATCTTGTCCTGCGGCAGCTCCACGTGCATCACCATGGCTTTGGCGCTGCTGGCCTTGCCCGTTTTTCCGTTCACCGTCACGGGTACCTGGCCCGGGACAGATAGGTTCACGCCCGAGACCCAGCCGATGATGTTTTTCAGGAACATGTCTGTAAACCCGGCTGCGTTTTTGGCGTACGTCTTGTGCACCTCGCTGTCAAAGGGCAGGATGATGAGGGAAAACCCGTTTTCATACGCGTCCTTCGTGATCCTGTGGATATCCTTTTCATCGTATTCGGCTATTTTGCATACCGGATAGGGGATCTCGCTGACGAAAAGGATGTCGTTTGCCACCTTGCCGCCGGTGCTGTCCATGAAATATTCGGTGGAGCCGCCGATCCAGTTGCCCTTCGGCAGTTTCCCCAACAGGTCCGCGCTGCCCGCGATGTGGAGCCATTTGCCGGATTCGATGGCTTTTGCGGCGTCGCTCAATGTCATAAGCATAAGTTCTCTCCTCCTATAGTTTGGTGATCGTGTCGTAGTCTTTGGCCATGATGCATTCGTACTTGGACATAAAGGCGTTCATTTCATCCGTGCACTGCTGGATCACCGCATCCCCGGGATTTTTCTCATAAAGCCCCGTGAGCCTTGTCACCAGCATGCTGAATCCCAGCTGGGTGAATTTGGGCTGCGATTTCAGGATCTTTTCGACCTGCGTTTTTGTGACAGTCATACCTTTCCCTCCATCTATTTAAATCAAATTGAATTTGACTTCGTTGTCATTTTCACGGTCCGGACTATGATTCAGTATCGTCATATATCGGCAGGTTCTTAACTACCGGTCAGAAATTAACTTTGGAATAACCGGATGTCCTGTCCCAACGGATGCAAAGGCCGCATCATGGGAAAGTCCCGGCGGCCGCATGGTGTATAATAGTGCCGGGGCCTTATCCGTAGGGCGGGTATTCATATGCAGGGAGGCAAAGGGCATGCAGGAAAAAAGCAGGATTCAACTGACCAAAGAGAAAAAGGATGAGATGGTGAAGGCCATCAAGTATTACTTCGAAAAGGAGCGGGACGAGGAGATCGGGGATTTGGCCGCAAACCTGATCTTGAATTTCATCACGCGGGAGCTAGCGCCCGAGTATTACAACCAGGGCGTGTATGACGCCTACCGCTACATGCAGGACCGGTGCGAGGACCTGCTCGCCATCCAGATCTGATCATTCCGTTAATATGCGTAGTAGGGTTGGCCCTGTGTGGCCAACCGGGCAATCCTCAATGGTAGGGTCGGCCCTGTGTGGCCGACCGTATGATCCACAATGCGTAGGGTCGGCCCAAATCGACCCGTCAGGGTCGTATGTGGCTGCCCGGGCAGCCGCTTGGTGTTATCATTGTACATAAAAAACCGGAAGGCCTGTGAGGGGCCTCCCGGTTCTTTTGATTTTGCTTTCAATGCGCGGTCTTATTTGAATTCGTCAGGGCTGGCGGGCAGGGTGAAAAGGTTGCCGTTTTCCACCTTGTACAGCGTGACTGTCCAGCCGTACAGGGTATTGCCTTTTCTGTAAAATTTGAAGGCTTTCTCGGACTTGGTGTATGAAGTATCGGGCCCAAAGCAAAGCTCCGTACCGTACCAGTCCGTACCCGTCGCGTACCGGAGCAGGTAGGTGCCCGATCCGACCTTGGCCTTCATGGTAGCGCCTGCGCGGACAAAGAATTCATAGGCTACCTCGCCCGTCTTGGAGTTAAACAGCTTGACATAGTAGTTTTCCGTGGAGCCTTTCTTCGTTTTCACATAAAACTTGTACTTTTTGCTCTTTTTCACGTGGTCTTTGACCAGGCCCGTTTTCGGCAATGTCTGCGGGGAGGGCAGCGGTGTGGGCGTTGCCGTCGGCGTGGGCGTAGGAGTGGGCTTCAGTGTCGGCGTTGGGGTGGCTGTGGGCTCTTCGGAAGGTACCACCACGGTTGCTTCGCCCGAGGGAACGGACGCCACGGTGGGGGTCGGCGCCATGCCGGCGGGGATGATCTCGATACACGCGGTGAAGGAAAAACAAACGATCAGGGCGAGTATGATGAGGGCCAGCTTTTTCATTTGTGACGACCTGCCTTTCAACCATATCATAACTCCGGGAAATATGGGAGTCAACGGGAAATAATACATACACGACCATTTTTGTATACCTGCAACAGGCGTTGTGCCGGGGGAAGTCAGGCGGTATAATGGGAGTGGCATAATCTGCCTTTCATCCGTTCAAAAGGAGGCTGTTCCCATGTACGAGATACCCGAAGCTCTGAATGTATCCAGGCAGCTCAATACCCTCCTGCCGGGCAAGGTCATATCCGATGTGGCCGCGGGGCAGACGCCGCATAAGCTGGCGTGGTACTACGGTCAGCCCGAGGGGTATCAGGCGCTGCTTTCCGGCAAAAGGCTGGGGCAGGCCAAAGCGTTCGGCGGATTCATCGAGCTGGAAGCGGGTGACGCTGCCATCCTGCTGGGCGAGGGTGTGAACATCCGTTACCATGCCCCGGGCGAGGCCAGGCCCGCCAAACACCAGCTGCTCATTGAGTTTGAAGACGGCAGCGCCCTTTCCTGCGCCATCCAGATGTACGGGGGCATGGGGGCGTACAGGGCAGGGACTTTGGATAATAAATACTACCTGGTCGCGAAGGGGAAGCCCTCCCCGCTGTCTGATGGATTCGATCGGGCTTATTTCGACTCGCTCCTGCATGCGGATGGGATGGAAAAGCTGGCGGCGAAGGCCTTCCTGGCTACGGAGCAGCGGGTTCCGGGGCTGGGCAACGGCGTCCTGCAGGATATCCTGTATAACGCGAAGCTGCACCCCAAACGGAAGGTCGGGTGGTTGTCTGCGTCGGAGAAGGACGCCTTGTATGATTCCGTCAGGGACACGCTGGCGGAGATGGCTGCGCTGGGCGGCAGGGATACCGAGCGGGATCTTTTCGGGTGCGCGGGGGGCTATATTACGAAGCTCAGTAAAAATACCGCAGGCAAGCCCTGCCCCGTATGCGGCGGGGATATCGTGAAGGAGGCCTACATGGGCGGCAGCGTCTACTACTGCACAGGCTGCCAGAAGCTTGAATAGGGGGGTCATAGCAATGCGGAGAATTGTTGCCATATGCGTGATGATCCTGCTCACCCTGCTTTCAGGATGCACGGAAGTTCCGGTGGATCCATCGTCGGAGCCTCTGTCTGTGTCCATACAGCCTTCCCCGGTTTCAACGTCGGCCCAAACGCCGATCGTATCGCCTGCCCTCACGCCCGTTGCATATACGCTGGAGGAGATTGGCGCCTTCTTCGGCATGGGGAAGGATGCGCTTCTGGCAGAGTGGGGCCATGGCGCCCAGCCATTCTGCACCACTAACGAAGGGTACTGGTACAGCAGCGTTTACCGCAGTGCGGACGGCGCCTTCACGGCCGGGTTTTACGATGGCAGCGAAAAAGAGGGCCTGCTCTGCATGCTCTTCGGGATCGGCAGGGGGCTGCAGGGGCTGCAGCCTGAGATGCGCTTTGCCGATATCCAGGGGGTGCTGGGAAAGGGGGATATGACCGGGACCTGGCGGGGAAGCCCGCAGGACGCCTGCTACAGCCTGGCCTATGAACAAAACGGTTTCACCGTGGAATTCCTCTCGGGGAAAGCGGACGGGGCGGGTTGGCGCATGGAATGCTGGAAGGCCCGCAAGGGCGGCAAACCGGTTGATCCCAAGCCGTTCACCAGCCAGTACCCGGAGCTGAAGGCAGACTCCGAGGTACTGAAAAACGGGATCACGCTGGGGGATATATACGAAGTGGCGGGGCTGAACCAGTACGAGCTGATGAAACGAATGGGGGCTCCCGATGAAGTTGGGGCAGGCGGCGAAGATGGCCATGCAGACTGTTGCACATACAAGGAAGCAGGGCTGATAACTGAATTTTACGCTCAGACAGCGCGGACGTTTGACGAGGCGGCGGAATCGGGCATTGATAGTATTACGCCTGAAGACTATGAAGCACTGATCCTGAACGGCATCAAATCTGCTGTGGATTTTGATCAGATAGAGGAGTGCCTAGGGGAGGGTCAGAGAACAGAGGATGAAGCATATCAGCACGGGGATTTGGAGGAGCCGGAGGAGCCTGTTCCATATTACAGCCTTTCTTATTCCTTTGATACTTTTGAGCTGGACTTCGGTTCTTGGGAAAAAGACGGTACGGATTGGGATATGACCATCCACCCTGTTGAAAATGATCCGATCTATAATTAAAATGATCGATCTTTGGAGGGATACTATCAATGGACGAAATACCGATGTTTGAACGGATCGAGGAGATGTACATCTCCAATGCCGCGTATGCGCGCAAGCCCGTGCGGCAGGATGTCAGCCTGGTCACCTCGGATATTTACCATATCGAGGACGTGGCCGGGGAGACGGTGGGCATCAATATCACGCGGGAGGTCTATTTTCAGCCCGAGGGGAATTTTGATATATCCGTCACGGCGCACGTCACGCTGCGCTTCCATAGCGGCCTGCCCAGTTGGCCCATGCGCAGGGAGGTGGAGGATACGGTGCAGAAAATAGCCCCTGCCCTCTTCCAGATGCCCATGGCGAAAATATCCCTGCTGGTGGCGGAGCTTACGGGTGCGGGCGGGCACATGCCCCTCATCACCCCGCCGTCCTTCCAGGGCGTGAACGCGGATGGGGGCGGGCTGTAAGAGCCGTTTCTATACTTAATCTTGTTTATAGAAGTCCGGGCATTATTACGGGGGGTAATCCATGAAGACCAATACAAAATACAAATTGCTCATGTGGGGCATCGTCATCGGGGGAGCAGGCATTGCCACGCTGTTGTTCCTGCTCGTATTTGGGCCCCTCATCCCGAACGGTTTTTCGTTTCTGATCTATGCTGCGATGGTCTTCGGCGCAGTTTTCCTGATGCTTCATGTCGGCAAGGTTTATTCGCGCCATATTACGAAAAGAATTAATGACATTCTGGATGAAGAATGTGACCCGGAGAAATATCTCGCAGCGGCCAGGGACCTCTGGGGAAAATCCGAAGGCAGCGGCAGGATATCCTATCAGTTATATTTGGTCAATGGGCTTATCTTTAATGGGCAGTATCAGGAAGCAAAGGATATACTGGAAACTGTAACGAAATTCCCCGACAGTCCTTACGGTAAACAACTGAAAGCCGGATATTTATACGGTCTTTTCAATATCGCCATGCTGCAAGAGGAAGCAGAGAAGGTTGAGGCATATTTTAAGGAATATGTCCGTTCTCTGGACGAAATCAAATATGAAAACGAAAGAAACAGGCAGGCATACGAAAGGTCTGTCCTCATGGGAAGAACAGCCCTGAATGTAAAAGAGGGCATTTATGACGATGCGGAAGAAACTTATTTGAGATGTTTTAAAGAAGCTGATAAAAAACTAACGAGGATAGAGAGCCGATATGGTCTCGGCAAGATATATTTGCACTTCAAGCGGTACGATGAAGCCAAAGACGCATTCAACTATGTGATCGAAAACGGGAACAAGCTGCATGCCGTCACACTGGCGAAAGAACAGCTTGCAAAGATAGGCTGAACATCGATGAAATATGCGAGGGCGGGGATCCAGTGTTTCCCGCCCTGTTTTTTTCGGTAAAATAGCGTTGGCGTCATTCAAAACCGTTTGTTCGTGCGTTCTATAGTTGAAGGCGGTGAAAAGGTGGGCGGCGAGGAACTGGACAGATGGATCTCCCTTTCGGCCGGAGGGGATATCGATGCCCTGAAAAGGCTCTACGAGGCGCTTCGGAGCCCTGTTTTCCTGCTGGCAAAAACGCTGCTGGGCGATGCGGCGCTCGCCGAGGACATCCTGCAGGAGACGTTCATCCGGGTTTACGAGCATGCGCGTACCTACCGGCCGGGCACGCATCCGAAAGCCTGGGTGATGCGCATCGCGAGGAACCTGGCCATCTCCGCCCTTCGGAAACGCAGGTGGGAAAAACCGGCGGAAGAAGCCGTTATCGATGCCGCGGCCTGTGTACCGCCCGATGCCCTCGCGCTGGACGAGGCGCTCGGCACGTTGGGCAGGATGGAACGGCAGATCGTGGTGCTGGGCGTGGTGGCGGATCTGACGCACCGGGAGATCGCACAGGTGCTCTCCATCCCCTATGGCAGTGTATCCTTCCGTCATAAAAAGGCGATGGAAAAGCTCAGGGTCTATTATACATCCTGCGAAAAGGAGGACCCGCGTAATGCAAGATGAAGATAAAAAAATAGAAAAGCGCATCCGGGAGGCTGCCGCAGGGCAGGCGCCCGAGGTGTGGGACCGTATCGAAAGGAGAATCCGGCAAATGGATAATAAACCTCAAACCAACAGGTGGAAACTGCCTGTGATCATATCTTCTGCCGCGTGCCTGGTGGCTGCGGTAGTGCTCGTCAGCGTGTTTGCCTTCGGCAGGCCAAACCCCGGCCCGATAGCCATCAACCCCAGTCCCATTGTGACCGCGCCATCATCGGCCACCCCCTCCACCCAACCCTCCGCCTCGCCTGTGGGGACGTCGGCTGCGGCGCAGGTGCGCACGCCCGTCCCCTTCAGCACCGGCACGGCGCTCCAGCCCGTCCAGGGGCCAAATATGGATATCCGTTTCTATGAGACGCTGAAGGAAATGGTCTCCTACCGGGACTGCACAGACGTCGTCTACCTGAAGTATAAAAAGGAGCTGGGCGCGAAGGCGGCCGCGTGGGACAAAAACAGGCTCTACACCTATTACGAGATGGAAGTCGTGAAGTCTTTCAAGGGCGGTCTGAAGGTCGGCGATACTGTCGAAGTGAAGACCACGGGCGGCGCGAATGAAAATGTATGGATCGAGGATAATTTCGTGGAGCGCTTCACCCGGGACTTCGATTACGTCCTTTTCCTCAATGCCTTGAATGAGGACGGCAGGGACCTGTACCAGCTGGTATCCCCGCTGCAGGGGTATGTGCCCGTGCAGGGCGGCCAGGTGAGCCTGAATACCAGGATCGAGAGCAACGGGCTTTTCAAGCAGGGCGAGGATGTTGAAGCATTGTTTTCCCGGATCGAAGACGCTGTGAAGTAAGACGATCAATCAAAGAACAAACCAAAGCAAAAGCAAACGAAAGCCTGCGGGATGCATGAAGCATGCAAAACGCAGTCTTTTTTTTCAGCAAAAAAAGTAAGAAGAAAATTGCATTTACTATATTGCATAGCAAGATACCTTGTGTTATAATCCATCCGTAAACAGCAGATTTGCACAAATCACATTGGACGAGAGTAATTTTAAATTTATATATTTGGAGGATTTTTATCATGAAAAAGGCACTTATCACCATCGCGGCTGTACTGGCGGTACTGGTCCTGAGCGTGGGCCTCACCGGATGCCTGAACATCCAGCTCGGCGGAGGCAACGGCCTCAGCGTCACGGGCAACGGGCAGCTGGGCACCAAGGACATCCCCCTCACCGGCGCGGTGAAGGGCGCGCGGACCGAGACCAGCATCAATATCGTGCTGGATGCTGCGCTGGAAGGCAAAGCCGTGCTCGAAGGCGAGGCCAATATTCTGGAGCTCGTCACGGTGAACCAAACAGCGGGCGTGGTCACGGTAAATTACAAGCCCAATACCATGATCTTCTGCACACGTCCCGTCACACTGCGCGTGCCCCTCGTCCAGGGCGGGCTTCTGGAAACGACCTCGAGCGGGAGCGTCAGCATCGCGGGCAGTGACGTGCTCAAAGGGGATGCTTTCGAACTGCGCACCAATAGCTCGGGCAGCATCACCGTGCGCCTGGAGACTAAAGACCTTCGTGCCACGTCCACCAGCAGCGGCAATATCAATGTGATGGGCTCGGCGGACAAGGCGGATATCGACCTTTCCAGCTCGGGCAGCTTCGAAGGGTTTGATTGCAAGATGCAGTCGGCGCATGTGACTCTGTCCAGCAGCGGGAGTGCGCAGGTAAATGTAGCCGCCTCCCTCACGGGGAATATCTCCAGCTCGGGCAATATCGTGTACGAAGGGGATCCGGCCAACGTCAATGTATCCGACAGCTCCAGCGGGAAAGCGTTCCACAGGTAATCAAACATAATTATCCTGTACAGTGAATGGCCGAAAGCCCTTGCTAAAAGCAGGGGCTTTTTTGCATGCTCACGCTTTTGGAATGAAATATGCAATTCGGCATAATATATATGTTGACAGACTATACTATACGTCGTATAATATGCCCAAGGTGATGATATGGATGTTCAAATGAAAAGGGGAATACTGGATGGCCTCGTGCTGTCCATCCTGAAAAAAGGGGACACCTACGGCTACGAGCTGACGGAGCAGATCACGCAGGTGCTGGATATCGCGGAGATGACGCTGTACCCCATCCTCCGGCGCTTCGAGGCGCAGGGGTATCTGACGACGTATACGGTGGAGTACAGCGGCCGGCTGCGCAAGTATTACAGGATCACGGATGAAGGCGGGAAACGCCTGGATGAAATCACGGGGGAATTGCTGGAGCTGAAAAAGCTCATCGACAGGATCGTGGGGAAGGAGGACCAGGATGCAAAGGCTTGATTTATTCATGGAGCGGCTGAAAAGCGCTCTTGCGAAGCTGCCCAAGGAAACGGCCGACGACGTGATCGCCTATTACAGCGAATACATCGAAGACGCCAGATCGGCGGGGCTGGACGAAGATGCGATCCTCGCGAAAGTGGGGAGCGTGGAGCATATCGTCTCCGCGTTGGAGGACGATCTGGTCATCGCCCGGGCACAGAAAAAACCCGGACCGGTGAACCTGGTGCGCTCCTCCAGGCGGATGCTGGGCCGGGGCGTGGCGCGCGCTGCCAAAAGCACTTCGCTGGCGCTGCTCTCCATCTGGCCCCTGCTGGCGGCGCTGGTCTTTTATGCGGCGTCGGTGGTCTCCGGGCTCGCGGCGCCTGCGGGCATCGGGTTCGTGGTGTACTCCATGGTGACGCACCCGGGGCTCACGGGCACCGACATCCTGGCCCAGGTAGGGCTCATGCTCCTGCTCTTCTCCGTCTGCGGCGGTATCGCGTGGGGGCTTTGGAAGGCGGCCAACGGGCTCACGCGGGTGACGCTGGGCATCTTCCGCAGGATCGCGGTGAAAGCCAGGACAGTGGCAGTTGCAACGGCCACCGCGGCGACCGCCATTGCGGCGCAGGCGCCGGTGATGGAGCTCAGGCCCCTGAAGAAAAAGCGCCATTGGGGAGAGCTCATTTCGGGCATCGTCCTCATCGTGCTGCTGGCTACGGGGCTGAACCTATCCTTCCTGAATGACCTGGTGCCCCGCTACTGGGCACTGTGGAATACGCAGAAACCCGCGGACATTGAAAACATACACCGGGAATTGCCGATAGGTAATGTACAGAAACTGAAGATAGATGTACTCAATACCCGGGTGGAAGTGGTGCGGGGCACCGGGGACAGTATCCGCATCGATTACGAACGGGCGCAATACTACGCGTTCGAGGCCGTCACCGACGCGGGTATCCTGGAGCTGGTGGAAACGGGCAACGGCAAGCTTCCCTTCATTGACCTGCTGGCAAAACACGAGGGGACGACCACGCTGGTGGTCACGGTGCCGCAAGGCAGCGCGGGGATGGCGCTGGAGATCCATACCAATGGCGGGCACGTGGAGATCGATGCGCCGTTCAGCAATTACCATGTGGATACCAACGACGGCAATATCACGCTGCACAGCGAAGGCGGGAAGTACGCAGGTACGCTGCACAGCAACGGTGGCCATGTAACGGTAGTAAAATAATTGATAGAACGAAAACCGGGCGGTGCCCGCATACAGGAAGACTGATTGAAAAGGGGTTGGTATGGATGAAGACCATTGTGATCACGGGGGCCACGTCGGGGATCGGCAGGGCGGCAGCACAGGAGATGGCGGCGCGGGGCTGGCAGGTCGTCGGCATAGGGCGCTCGCAGGAAAAGTGTGACGCCGCGGTAGCGGATATATCGGCGAAATGTCCGGGGAGCCGTCCGGTGTATTTCACCGGGGATCTCTCCCTCCAGCGCGAGGTGAATAGGCTGGCGGACGAAGTAATCGCTTACCTGGATAAAAATCATGCAGGCAGGCTGGACGTGCTGCTCAATAACGCCGGGTGCGTGAAGGACTGGTACATCGCTACCGAGGACGGCTACGAGACACAGTTCGCGGTGAACCACCTCGCGGGGTTCCTGCTGGCCCACCGGCTGCTGGGTGCGCTTATGAAAGCGGAATGCGGGCGCGTGCTCACGGTCTCCTCGGGCTCGCATTACAAGACGCTGGTGCGGTGGAACGACATCATGCACAAGCGGGGGTATAACTGCCTGCTGGTGTACAAACAGTCCAAGCTGTGCAATGTGCTTTTCACGCACGAATTCAACCGCCGGTATAAAGACACCCCCGTGCGGGCGTACGCGGTGGACCCTGGCCTGGTGAATACCGATATCGGCAAAAAAGGCACCGGAGGCTTCATATCCTGGTTCTGGGGCATCCGCAGCAAATACGGCACCCCCGCCAGCGAACCGGCGAAGACCATATCCTACTTGTGCCAGCAGGGGAAGGATTTCTCCCCCAAGTGGGCCTACTTTTATAATAGCTTGGAAAAAGAGCCGAGCAAACCCAGCCGGGACTGCGTGGGCATGAAGCGGCTGTGGGAGCTTTCAGAACAACTATGCGGGATACAGGAAGGTGAAGTCAAATGAGTAAACTGGCATTGGTATCGGGCGCGGCGGGGGGCCTGGGCAAGGCCATGGCCGTGGAGTGCGCGGCCCGCGGCTACGATCTTTATATTACGGATATATCGGCTCTAAAGCTCGCGTGCCTCGCGACGGGGATCAAACGGCAGTATGGCGTGGATGTCCATTTCAGGGCGTGTGACCTCACGGACCCCCAGGACATTGCGGCGCTGTGGGAGGATGTGGAGCGTTGTGGGCCGCTGTCCCTGCTGGTGAATGTCGCGGGATTGGATTTCGAGGGCGCCTTCATGGACGTCCCCGCGGAAAAGCTCAATACCATCGTGCGGGTGAATATCGAGGCCACCATCTCCATGACGCAGCACGCCGTGATGCGGCACGTTGCCGGGGAGAGAATGCACATCATTAATGTGTGCAGCCTCGCGGCGTACTACCCCATGCCGGTGAAGGCCGTGTACGCTGCGTCGAAACGGTTCCTGTTGAATTTCACACTGGCGCTTCGGGAGGAGCTGCGTGAAAGGAATATTATCGTGACGGCGCTGTGCCCCGCGGGCATGCCCACCACGCAGGAGGCCATCGAGAGCATCGCGTCCCAGGGGCTCGCCGGGGCGGTCACCACGTACAATACCACCACGGTGGCGCATAGGACGCTCTCGCGCGCACTGTCCGGCAGGCGGGTGTACGTGCCGGGGATATTTAATTCGTTCCTGCGCTTCTTCAGCGTGATCCTGCCGCCCCCCGTGCTGGCGCATTTCATCTACAGGCGGTGGTGCAGCACGCGGGAAAAGGTGGAGCAAAGCAAACTGGCAGTTGGCCATTGAGAATGGACATTGGCTCGTGCAGCTAAAAGCTGGGCAGTCAAACAAAGGCCGGCAAACAGCCGGCCTCAGGCTGTCAAAAAACCTTGAGTGATAAACAGTAATTGTCTAAATATGCAATACAAATCAAATCCGTCATTTCTGGCGGCGTGCACGTCAGAAATGACACATTTCATGCAGGTTTGTGGTGAACACTCTCTGCATGGTTAAACTCAAAAAAGTGGCTATGCCACTTTTTTGACAATCAGAGGTCGGCAAACAGCCGGCCTTTTCTTTTGCGGCGGTCGATCCATTATGATACAGGAATGATATAATATACTTGATACATGAATTCAAACCAGGGGTAAAAATATGCGAAAGCATCTATTAACTTTGGGTTTAATCTTCGCTCTGTTGTTTTCCTGCGGTTGCACAGGGGGCGAAAAGGCAGGTCCGGGATCTGCCGCCGCGTCCGCCATACCTGGCCCGACAGAGACGATTGAAATATTGGATGACCCGTATGTCCCGTTTTACACTCGGAACATATCGGAAGTCGTTAAGGATTCCGACTGCATCATCACGGGGATTGTGGAAGAAGTATACCCGGGTGAACTAAGCGTGGATGATTCTGCCTTCAAGGCCGTACATACACCTGCGTTGATCCGGGTGCTCACATCCCTGAAGGGCAGCTACAAGCCGGGCGATACTTTTGAAATTCTGCAATCCGGCGGAGTGGGCGGGGGTGTGGATTTTCGGCCGCACTCCATGTACCTGCATACCAAGGGTGCCACATATCTGTTCTTCCTTGCAAATGGCTATCCGCACTACTCCGAGCAGGTCGCAAACGGGTTGCTGGATGGATTTTTCTTCTACGGGAAGACGGTGGATGAGACGGCCGCCATCATTAATGAATGCATCCAAACAGGCAAATTGAATGTGAAAAAGGACATGGTCCAGTCCATGTTCCTCTCCCTTCCGAACACCGACGGCAGTTCCACGGGATATCTTATAGACAAAAGTGACCTGGAACTCAGGATCGATTCCACAGGCTCAGTAGGCCATGACACCATGCCAATAGCATACTGGGACAGCGCCAAATGGGATGCCTTTGTGACGGCGCTCGAAAAATGCGGTGTTTTCAACTGGGAAAGGGAATATTCCAAAGCCGACGGGTCAGACGGCCCGGGTTGGTCTCTGAACTTCGAACTGGATACGGGGGAAATCTATTTCTATGGGGAAAATGCTTACCCCGCGGAGTGGGAGGCCTTTTTGAAGATCATAAAGAAATATACCGGCACCCTGCCGCCCGTGTGATCGGCGCCACGGTATATCGACATCCAGGGCAAGTGAATTGGTATTTTACAGATCACCTGACTATGTTTCGGGCAGGTAAGAAAGGCAAAGTGTTACCCATGGAGGCATCAATTCTTTTCATGTTTCTTTTGGATAGGAAAAGGCCTGCGCGCCTGTGAAGCCTGCATCTGTATATAGGAAATCAGCCAAAGTGCACATCCCGTAGGATAAGCCCGTAAGCATGCCCGCCTGGAGCATGATTTTGCGGGCTTTGTCATCATCGTGCAGCCAAATGCACGGTTACAGAAAAGCAGGCGGAGATGGCCAGGGACATCCTGTGGGATAATAATGCGGTGGGAATGAGCAAACTAAGTATGGATTAGAGTTGATATGTGCCAATGACCGAAGGAATCGAACAACTGGCGGAACAATATCACCAGCTCATGATAAAATTGGCGGATGAATGGGTGCGATACAACCTGTGGACCTGGCAGTGGTGGGTCAATGTCGGCATGCTCATCATCCCATGGGTTTTATGGGTCTTTATCAGGGATAAAAAGCGTACCGCCCGGTATCTATGCGTTGCATTTGCCATGATCATCATCACCTCGCTTTTAAATATCATAGGTGAATCGCTGGGTCTATGGGTGTACCCGTATAAACTGGTACCGCTTATCCCGCCGTTTTTCCCGTGGGATTTCAGTGTTTTTCCGGTCGCCACGATGATCACGATCCAGTTCAAGCCCGTCAGCAACCCGTACGGGAAAGGCGCCGCGTTCGCCGTGATGGGCGCATTCATTTTTGAACCGGTCATGGTATTATTGGGGTTGTACAAGGAGAAGGGCTGGAGCCATTTCTATTCCCTGCCCATGTATTTCCTGATCTATCTGCTCGCCCATTACATATCCACATGGAAAACGTTTGACCGGATCGAACACAAAAGGGCATGAGCGTTTCAGCGGCACGGCGGAGGAGCGTTCAGAGGTTGCATTTCTTTACGTTTTATCGCATTATCCTTCTCACTTTGCCCCGGATCCGAGAGAAGGATGGAAGATTGCGGTGGTTTTCTGGTATAATACCACTACAAACAGTTTTAGCGGAGGGAAAAATGCGCGTAGCCGTGGTGGATGGCCAGGGCGGGGGCATCGGCAAGGCCATCGTGGAAAAACTGAGGGCGGCATTCCCGGAGGGGCTGGATATCGTGGCTTTGGGCACCAATGCGCTCGCGACGGCGCTCATGCTGAAGGCGGGTGCCAATGAAGGCGCCTCGGGGGAAAACGCCATCATGTATTCTGCGCCCAAAGTCGACGTGATCATGGGCACCGTGGCTATACTCTCCGCCAACGCCATGCTGGGGGAGGTATCCCCGCGCATCGCGGAGGCCGTCGGGACGAGCCCGGCCGTGAAGATACTGATCCCGCTGAATAAATGCGGCATCATCGTGGCGGGTGTGGCCCCGCAGCCGCTTCCGCATTCCATTGACGACGCGATCGAACTGCTGAAAAAGACCATGCGAGGGTGAAATAAAATGTGTGAATCCAATGTATACATACTGGGCAAAGACGGCAATGAGAAACTGCTGATGGAGTCGGTGGACCTCATCGAGCCGGGCGAGGACACGGTGACCATGGAAAACATCTTTTCGCAGCGCCTCACGGTGAAAGGGCGCATCAAGCAGATGCACCTTGTCGACCACAGGATACTGCTGGAAGAGAAGTAGCGCAGCGCTTCGGGGCGGGATCAGGCCATCGGGTCATTATAAATGTGCGATCGAAATTGTGCATTGTGCATTTCCTAAATAAACGGCAAAAACCGGTTGCAGGGAAAGTGATAATGATATGAAATGGCTGACAGCGGCGGTTCTGTCCTTGGTTATGCTCTTTTCTTGGGTATCCCCCGTACTGGCCGCTCCGCAGGTTACGAAGGACCAGTTTTATGCCCGTTCCACGCTCAAGGGCAAGGAGCTCAAGTACTATGACGCGGTCTATGCCGCTTTTCCGTCCCGCAAGTCCGTTGACTACAAAAAGTATGGCTTGTCCTATGACCGTGCGATCCATATCTGCTATTACATGTACTACGATGAGCCCAAAACACTGGGCGGGCACTTCTCCAAACAAAAAACAAAAGCATATAACGAAAAGATGTCCTCAAAGGCAAAGGAGATTCTCAAGCTGGTCGATGGCAAGATGAGCGACTATGAAAAAGCCAGGGCCATCTACTGTTATCTGGGTGAGCATGTAGCCTACGACTGGGATGTAGCCAAAAAGCCCAACGATCCCAAAAAGCTGTCGGAGCAGGAACTGCAGTCGCATTCGGCGTATGGCGCGCTCATCAATGAACGGGCCATATGCGACGGGATCTCGGGGGCGCTCCAGTATCTGCTGTACCGGGCCGGCATTCCGTGCTATTCAGTCAACGGGAAACTGCGGGACGGTTCCGGCAGCGGGCATACATGGAGCATGATCCGGGTAGACGGCGGGTGGTATTATGCGGACCTCACGCAGGACCTGGAGAATGTCAGGTCAGGCGCCGCGAAATATTTCCTGCTGGACGATACGGCTATCGGGAAGGATCATGTTTTTGACAAGTCCTTAAATCCCATATTGCCTGTCTGCGGCTCGGACAAATACATGGAAAAGGCGGCTCCCGAAGCAGCGGTTGCCGAAGCAGCGGTTGCCGACACTGCCGCTGCCGCGCTGCAGGAGGAGTCTTCGGTTCCGTGGGATTGGATCATGATCGGCGGCATCATTTGTCTCGTAACCGTCATCGTGGTGATCATCGTCGTGAGCGTATCCGCCAAAAGAAAGAAGCGCATGGATAGCCAATAGGCTTCAACCGGTTTATTGGGATTACGATGGAGCCTGAAAGATGCGTCATTGTCAAATAGACTATTAAATAGTTATTCAGCCCGCATTGCCGCAAGCTTGCGGGTTTTTCTTTTTCCTCTTACAATCAAGGCAGTTTCACTTTTTTAACTTGTAATACTACTGAACCTATTCCAATTTCCCCGCGACATACTGGGTGAAGAGGAGGCAAAAGCATGGCGAAAGCGGATACCGGGCTCATCGCACGCATGGCGGATGGCGATGAAGCGGCCTTTGAAAAGCTGTACGGCAGCCATGCGAAAAAGGTGTATGCCTACCTCCTCTCCCGCGGCATGGATACGCAGGCGGCCGCGGACCTTCTGCAGGAGACCTTCATGGCGGCGTGGAAGGGCGCGGCGGGGTTCGCCGGGGATTCTGCGCCCCTCACCTGGCTCATCGGCATCGCGCGGCATAAACTGGCCGACGAGGTGCGGCGGAGGGAGCGGGCGCGTGCCTCGCCCCTCTACCCGGAGGAAGGCGGGGCGGATACCACCCCCGCATCTGACGAGCGGCTGACGCTGGAGGCGGCGCTCCGCAGGCTCCAGCCGGACCAGCGAGAGCTGCTGCACCTGGTATTCGTGCAGGGGCTCAGCTACGAGGAAGCGGGCAAGCTCATGGATATCCCGGTAGGCACGGTGAAATCACGGATGTTTACATTACGCAGGCAGCTGGCACTGGAGGTGGGCACATGAACCATACGGATATACAGGAGGCGCTGCCCGAACTGATGGCGGGGACGCTGGATGAGCAGATCGAGCAGGAGGTGCTGGCCCATCTCGTGGTGTGCGCCGCGTGCAGGGTGGAGCTGGCCTTCTGGGCCAGGGTGGCCAAACAGCTGAACGACGAAACGGCGGAGCTGCCCAGGGACGTGTACCTGGACGTCAGGGCGGTGCTGTTCGAGAGTGAAACCGAAACCATGGGGTTCTATGAAAGCATGGAGACGCTGGGCGGTGCGCTGTCTGTCACGCGCAAGGCGTGCAGACTGGCCCTCTCGCTCGGGGGAAGATTATGATAAGGAGGGAAAAAGGAAAAATGGACGAAGAGAAAAGGACCGCTGCGGAGGAAGAAGAGAGTCGCAGGCGCCAGCATAATATCCGCGACGAATGGGACGAGGACTGCCACGGAAAGCGGCATTTCAAATCCGATATCCCGGTGGAGGCCATCGGGGAACTGCTGGATAAGGTGAGTGACAAGCTGCCGCGGCTGCTGGAGGGCGTGCACCGCGCGTACTACTCCATCGAGAGCGGCACGAACGCCGGCAAATCGGTGGGCGCCTTTTACAAGGAGCTCATCGCCTCGGGGATCCCGCAGGACGTGGCGCTGAACCTGACGGAAAAATACATGATATCCATCAGCGATTTTTCGGACATGTGGCCCGAGAAGGACAAATAGGTGAACGACATGGAGAAAAACGTTAAAGACAGAAAGGGCCCTTATATCCGGGGTTATTTCAAGGCGGCCGGGATGTTCCTCTCGCTGTTCTTCCGGCTGCCGGTGTGGGCCGTGAAAGGGGCGCTCTCGCGCCGGCATTTCCGCAGGGAGCTGTATGCGGCGGGTGTGCCGAAGAAAGCGGCGGTTCGCCTCTCCAACCGCTACAAGATCCGGCTGTGGGACGATTGGGGTCCGGCGGGATCGCGGGCGTAGGCAAGGGTGTTTATGCGGCGGAAGCATGAGCGGAAGGGGGCCATAGGGTGGATCGTATCCGCAGTCGGCCATGTCAGGCTGGTCCCGGTTAGACGCGGGACATGGACTTCTTGCATTGCGTTGTATCCGTTATAGCGTTTAAAACGGCGGGGCGGTAATTCACATAGATAGCAAAGGGCGCCAGATCATGACCGGTATGGCGTCCTTTGTATTATCAGGGCAGTCACTGCCGGTATCGCAGGGGAGTCACTTTCAGGTCAAGGTAATAGGGTGTTATCCAGGAGCCCGGCTTTTTCCAGGCAGGATATATACTCCGCCACACAGTACGGGTTTTGGATAACCGTTTCGTCCAGCCCCCGGAATGCATACAGTTCATCCCACAGTATGCTGCTGCCTTCCACATGGAAATATCCCGATTCCAGTTCGACCCCCGCGAAGATCCGGATCCCCCGGAAGACCTCGTCCTGGTTTTCGTAAAGGTGCCTTCCGCTGCCTTCGTTTTCGACAATAAAGGCAACTGCGGAAGGTTCCGCTTTCAGCTTTTCCGCATACGGTTCGTTGTACAGCACATTGTCGATGACGACCTGCTTAGCTTTTGGATCGTCTGATTCTTTAAGGGGATACCTGCTTTTGAGGTATTCCAGTACTTCCTTGCCGGTTTTACGGTTTGGACTTAGCCTGTCTTTGTACTCCTTCCAGGTCTTTCGCCATCTCTCCACCATTTCCGGCGTCGCTTCCTGCATCAGCATGCCTTCCGCCTCCATTATCGTATGTGTAAGGGCAATCCAGTAACTCCCCTAAGGCCTGTTGCATTGCGTCTGAAGGGTTTCCCTTGCGGACCATAGAATCATGCCCGTCAGGGCATTCCGCAATTCTTAACCATTAATTGTTAACTATTAACTGGTCAAACCCCGCAGGCCCATAGAATCATGCCCGCCAGGGCGTCATGTAATTATACATTATACATTATATATGTGGCCGATATGCCGTCCAGCGACAGTACCGGAGCTTCTTGCTGACATTGAGCATGAAACCCCGGAAAAAGAAGCTATCGAAGGCTATTCCCGGTACATTATCGGGGTTGAAACGGTATGAAAAAGCCGAAGATGAAAAATAGAATATGGATTTGGGGAAGATAATAACCTATCTATCTATATAAAAGATTTTCCTTGTTTCTTATAGCCATGGTGTTCCTTGGATCGAGTTCTATTGCTTTTTCGAAAGCCTCTATTGCTTCCTCATTTCGGTTAAGGCTTTTTAGTATCACACCTTTTGCGTTCCATGCATCAGAAGAACCGGGGTAAATCTCTATGGATTTATTGATATATCTCAAAGCTTCTGTATAGTTGTGATATTCAAATAATATTATTCCTTTATTATGCCATGCTTCATGAAGATTTGAATTCAGATCGAGTGCTTTATCATAACACTGCAATGCTTCATTTTTCCGGTTAAGTCTTTCAAGTATTATACCTCTTATAAGGTATCCATCAGCATCAAATAATTCTGATTTCATGCCTTTGTTTGAGCATTCAAGCGCCTCTTCATATCGTTTTAGTTTATATAAGGATTTGATTTTATTGTCCCAGGTTGTATAGATCCCGGGATTCAATTCTAATGCTTTTTCAAAAGCTTCAATCGCTTCTTCATAGCGCTTGGAATTATGAAGTGCAGCCCCTTTGTCGTTCCATGCACGATAATCATCGGATCTGATAGCTATGGCATTGTTGAAACATTCTAGCGCTTCTTCATAATGCTTTTCTTCAAGAAGTAGTTTTCCCTTGTCATACCATATACCATATTCTTTCATACTTGGGTTGGAGGATTCCGCTGTCTCCTGATTGTATATTTGCTGGTCTGGTGCTCCATTTTTAGGCTGTTTTGATGAAGGGGATTCGGTAAGGGATGACTTCACTTCGTTGAAGCATTTTGTTATGATGGAGTTCTTATCAAAGTAGCTCTTTGTAGATCTTATTCGGAGATAATCTATTACATTTTGCTTTGTTTTTTCACTGTAATGTGGAAATTGTTTTACATGATGTTTATACACTAATCTCGATATTATATATATGACAGGTATAATTACGAATAAAGGAATTGAAAGAGATAGTGCTAGTGTTAAAGCCATCGAAGCCAAGGCGGCAGGGATCAGGAACAGATCTAAAATTCTATTTAAGAAAAAGCCAACAATTGCTATGGCAATAATTGTGCTCAATATTGATAAACATATTTTTAGGAATTTCGTTATACCACAATACCATGCAATGCTGGAGATCATGCTTTTAGTCTCTTTGATATCATCTTCAGTCACAATATTTCTCCTTTAGATTGTTATTTGTAAGTGATATTTCAGTCTTAATAATGCAAGAATTAAATGGTCAGTCGGGTTATTGATAAATCATAATATGAATACTATTTACTATATATTCCCTTACATTTTCTCACATTCTTTGTATGAATGCAAGCCAATGGGTGCAACCATGCCACCAAGGGAGAATAAAAAGCCGCAGAGTGCCCATTTCACGGGGGGTCTGCAGCTTTGGTTTTTCTTCGATCAACTTTCAACTGTTAACTATTAATAACTGCCCCCTTTTGGGCATCATGATCATGCCTAAAAGGGCATACCAGAATTGTACATTGTACATTCTACATTGTACATTGAATGGACCCCTGCAGGGTATACCGCAATTCTCAATTGCACATTTACATTTCAAGTGCAACACCCCTGCCAATATTTTTAAGAAATACTTCTGCAGGAGTCAGCCAGCCAAGTCGCTTTCGTGGGCGGTTATTGAGTAACCTTACCACATGAT
>JAEXRW010000029.1 GCA_023454175.1 Bacillota bacterium
CGACAGGATCATGGTGATGCACCACGGGGAGATCCGCGGCATCATCGGGCACGAGGAAGCCGACCAGGTGAAGATCATGAACTTCACCCTCGAAGCCGGCAAGGAATCCGCCTGAGATACGAATCAACCTGCAGATCCAGATAACCGGGTGACGAGAACGTCCCCTACCGAAAGAGAACATATTTTCCGGGTAAACTGGTTTCCTCCCGAAATATCCGGGTTATACAAACGGAGGGGGCATTCAAACGTGATGATGACCTCCTCCGTATATCTATAGCTCCTGTTTGCGCTAAAGTGGACCGCACAAACAGGAACTGACGTCAAAACCTCTTTTAATAATGGACCTTTCCTGAAAACTCGTGCACTTTATCCCGTCTGTATTGCATGGACTAAGGTACAAATGTTATTTTCTAAGCAGGACTAAACGGTTATAACCAATAACGCATGACAATGCACCCACATCGGTCGGGTTGAATAGCGGCAAACGGGGGGATCACCATGGCTCATATCGGCGACACGCTGACGATCCGCGGCAATATCATCCGAAACAGGATCGTGATGCCGCCCATGGTATGCTTCTCTTTCAAAGGCGGCCGGGACGGCATGTTTGGCCCAGAGCACGCGGCGCATTATGCCAGGCGGGCGCAGGGCGGCGCGGGACTGATCATCGTGCAGGCAACACCTGTCTCAGGAGCTGACAGCCGGAGCGGCGCGTGGAGCAAGACCCAGCAGGATATCCTCAGGGAGATAGGACTGCAATGCCACCAGGCAGGCGCAGCGGCGATGATACAGCTTTGCGGCCATGAAATCAGCCTGGACAGGAAGCTGTGCGGCAATATGGAAATCGAGACGTTTTCAAAGGAACATATCCGTTCCATCCAACAAGACTGCATCGAAGCGGCGCATCTGGCGGCGGAGCTGGGGTTTGACGGGGCTGAATACCATTTTGCGCACGGGTACACCTTTTGCAGGTTCCTCGACCCATCGGCCAACCTGCGGACGGACGAATACGGGGGGACGGTGGAAAACCGCACCAGGCTGCTGAGCGAAATATTGCCCCGGATACGCCAGCGCACGCACGAACGCTTCATCCTTTCGGTACGGATGGGGGGAAACATACCGGATCCTGCAGGGGCGGCAGAGGTGGCAAAGGCCTTTGAAAAAGCCGGCATCGACCTCATTCACGCATCATCGGGCATGCACCCGCCCGAAAACACTGTGCCCGAAAACTTTCCTGGAAACGCAACCTTATACAACGGGACAGTGGTAAAACAAAGGGTAGACATCCCCGTTATAGCCGTAAATGGAATAACCACAGCGGGACAGGCGGCCAACCTCATCGATAACGGCCTGGCCGACCTGGCGGCCGTGGGCAGGGGGATGCTGGCGGACGCAAGCTGGACGAACGGGGCATTGAAAGGCGATAGCATCACGCAATGCCTGGGGTGCAGGGAATGCCGGTGGTTTGACGACCATACAAAGTGCCCTGCACAGCGCAGCAGGATGTAAAACGATCACAGGAGGCCCAATTCCAACATACATATCACAACAGCAATGACCCCAGAAGTACAGCGGCATTTCATAAACGGGAGGCAGAACCGATGAAAGGCAAAGAACTGATCCTCAATACCATCAACCGGCAGAACAGGTCGGCCACCGCATTCTGGGTCGGCCACCCAACGGACGAGGCGAAAGAAAAGTACTACGCCCATTTCGGCATCGCTTTCGACGAGGAATCTGAGGAAGAGACCCGCAGGCGGGAAGCCAGCACCGTACTGGCCAACAGGAGCGGGAAAGCGGATATCCTCTTTTCGGAAAAGGTCCAAAGCGACGTCGTCTGGCTTTCCCCCGAAGTGGACCTGCGCGGATGGAAGCACCCCGAAGGGAAGCCCATGTGGGACTGCCTGAAAGACAATGAACGCCACAGCCTGAGCCAGGCGGGAAGGTTTGCCGAGACCACGGATGTGGCGGAGGTAGAGGCCTTTGACTGGCCCAACCCCGACTATCTGGATTTCGCGCCGGTGCTGGACGATGTGAAATACGCGCACAGCAGGGGCATTGCCATATTCGGGGGCATGTGGTGCCCCTTCTTCCATGTGGCGTGCGATTTTTTCGGCATGGAGAACTACTTCATGAAGCTGTACACCGACCCCAAGGTGGTGCACGCCGTGACCGCGCACATCGTCGAATTTTACCTGGAGGCCAACAGGCGCTGCCTGGAGGCCATGGGCGGATACCTGACGGCGGGTTTTTTCGGCAACGACCTGGGCAGCCAGCTGAACACGCTGGTGAGCCCGGACAAGCTGGATGAATTCGTCTTTTCCTATGGGCAGAAGATCGTAGACCAGGTGAAAGGCGCGGGGCTGAAGGTGGCCATGCACTCCTGCGGCGCCATCAGCAGGATCATCCCGCGGATGATCGACATGGGCATCGACATCCTCCACCCGCTGCAGGCCATGGCGGTGGGCATGGACGCGGAATCCCTGAAGCAATATAAAAACGATATCATTTTCATGGGAGGCATCGATACGCAATCCCTGCTGCCTTTCGGATCGCCGCAGATGGTGCGGGACCAAGTGCGGCGGGTGAAGGACATCCTGGGCCCGGGGCTCATCGTTTCCCCCAGCCATGAGGCGCTGCTGCCCAATGTGCCGGTGGAAAACGTGATGGCCATGAGCGAAGCGGCAAAGGAAGCCTGAATCCGGGGGGATTGGAATCTGTATTAACGGGGGCATGGAAGATGGATCAAGCGAAAACGGTCAGAATAGTCAGCGTGAGCATCGAAGCAGAACCCGCCGTGCTCATCACCTATTTTGACGGGAAGGATATCGAAGCGGAACTCACGCCTTTATTTGAAAAGCACTGTGCGGACGGGGTGGACCTGGTGGTCTTTCCCGAGACGCTGGCGGGGGGCGAGGAGCCCGTGGGAATCCCCGGTCCCTTCCTTTCCTTCTTTCAGAAGAAGGCACGGCAATACCATACCTACGTGGTTTGCCCGGTATTCCGAAAATGCCCGGACGGCGCGCGCGCGAACGCTGCCGTATTGATCGACCGGGAGGGGAACATACAGGCTATCTACGATAAAATATTCCCTTTCTGGGCCGAATTTGACCTGAAACCGCCCGTGCGGGCGGGAAGCGAGTGCCTGGTGGCGGAGACCGACTTCGGGAGGCTGGGGTTTGCGATCTGCTTCGATGCGAATTTCCCCGAACTCTGGCAGGAGCTGGCGGACAAGGACGCGGACATCGTGGTATGGACGAGCGCGTACTCCGCCTTTTCTTCGCTGCAGGGGCATGCGAAAAACCACCACTACTACATCGTTACAGCGACCATGGCGTGCGACTGCACCGTATATGACATCAACGGGGAACTGATGCATTACAGCAGGGGGAAGGGCTACCATGTGACCCATACCACACTGGATATGAACAGGATCATCTGCCACGAGAATTTCAACAGGGACAAGATCGCGCGGCTGCTGAAAGAGCACCCCGGCGAGGCGGAAATGGAAGCGGACATGCAGCGGGAAGGATGGATCATCCTGAAGGGGCTGAACCCCGAAAACCCCATCCGGCGGCTGGCAGGGGAATACGGCATCCCGGAGCTGCGCCAATACGTGCGGGCGAGCAGGGAGATGGTGCAGCGCCACAGGGACGGCCGCTAAATGCCCGCTGCTGCACGAACAAGAACCCGAAAGGCTGGAAAGACAAAATGAAGGATCACCGGTTTATCCTGGCATCGGACCACGCCGCCATCGAATATAAAAAGGCGCTGAAGGCCCGACTGGAGGCAGAAGGCGCGATGGCAGTGGATATCAATGAAAACGCCGAGACCACGGGCAATTACGTGCTGTGGGCCGGGAAGGCCGTGGAAGCGTACTTCGAGATGCAGGACGGCATGACAAACCTGGGGATCCTCATCTGCGGGACGGGAATGGGGATGTGCGTAGCCGCCAACAGGCACAAGGGCATCTATGCCGGCATCCTCTATGACGATTTCGCCGCGGAATATGCAAAACGGCATCTCAACCTCAATTTCCTGGTCTTTGGCGCAAGAACGATGACCCTCGAAGACGCAGTGCGCAGAATCCACATATTCTGCCAGGCGGGCTACGAAGGGGGAAAATACGCGGAACGCAACAAATACCTGGACGTGTGAAACGCGTTACCACCCTTAGGGACCGATCCCATATACCGCCCATCATACAGGCGACGACCTGCCGGGAATCACCTCACTAATGCCATATGCGCCCTGCTATCAACTCATTGGATATTGACAAGTATACGGATCGTATTTTAATATGAATATACAAAATTGGAACGTTCAAATATTATTCTAATCAAGCCAATATTTATTATTTAACAGGATAGGTGCAACATATGGAAATCGAAAAACTTGTCGCGGAGATCACAAGGGAAGTCATCAGGCGGATGGAAAACCAGGGCGCCCTGCCGGACGTAAAAGCCAGGCCCATCACGTCCAAGGAAATCGCCAAGGTGATAGACCATTCGCTCCTGCGGCCTGACATCGCCATCCATGAACTGGTGGAAGGATGCAGGATCGCAAAGGAATACAACTGCATATCGGTGTGCGTAAGGCCGACGGACCTGCCCATCGTGAAACGGGAACTGGAAGGCAGCGGCGTACTGGTGACTACCGTCATCGGATTCCCCCACGGGTCCCACTCGACGGAGACCAAGGTCTTTGAGACCATCGACGCCATCAAAAACGGCGCGGTGGAAGTGGATATGGTCATGAACATCGGCCGGATGCTCTCACGGGATTATGATTTCGTCCGCCACGACATCCAGGCGGTAGTCAACGCGGCGCACGAACGCAATGCGCTGGTGAAGGTGATCTTTGAAAACGCCTACCTCAACAGGCAGGAAAAAGAAATGGCCTGCCGGATCTGTGAAGAAACCGGCGCAGACTTTGTGAAAACGTCGACAGGCTATGCCAAAACCGGAGCGACCATCGAAGACCTGATCCTGATGCGGAAGTGCTGCAGCCCCCGCATCCAGGTCAAGGCAGCAGGCGGCGTGAAAGACCTCGACAGCGCATTGGCCATCATCGCTACGGGTACGGTGCGTATCGGCACCCGCTCCACGAAGGAAATCATGGAAGAAGCCTTCAGACGCGAGCAGCGCGGCGAACTGCGCATCACAGCCGGCGCCCTCACGGGCTCGGGCGGATATTGACAAATACATCCCGCGCCGGCCCTGGCACTGCCCGGGGCCGGTGCATTCATCATCGCATGATCCATCCCAGTACGCAGGGGAGCAGGTAACGACATGGCTACGATGAAAGACGTGGCGAAGCTGGCCGGCGTATCCCACGGTACCGTATCCAATATCATCAACGGCACCAAGGGCGTGAATATCGAAAAAATCCGGCGCGTGGAAGAAGCCATGAAGGCTATCGGATACAAACCGAACAACTTCGCGCGCAGCCTGAAAACCAACCGGTCCATGCAGATAGACGTCATACTGCCCAACATCCTGGATTTCGCCATGGCCCAACTCTTCACCACCATCTCCCATATCGCCGCAAACCACAACTACGAAGTGCGCCTGTGCATCACCAACGAAGTGAGCGAACTGGAGAGCGAGATGCTCAACCGCGCCATGATGTCCAAAAGGGACGGCATCATCCTGATGACGTGCCAGCCCGACAACCAGGCGCTTTTCCAAAACCAGCTGGATTCAGGAATGAAGATCGTCTTCGTACAGCGGCAGGTTGAAGGCCCAACCCACTGTTTCACCGGTTTCAACATCGCAGAAGCCTTCAAAGGGCATGTGGCAGGATGGCTCCGGAATGGATGCAGGCGCATCGCCCTGGTCACAGGGCCCGCCGCCTACACGTCCGAATCTGCGTGCATCGAAGCATACCGGGCGGCGCACGAGGCCTGCGGCGCACCCATAGACCCTGCCTATCTGGAAATCACCAACAACGACCGTGAAAGCGCAATGAAATCGGCTGTACGCCTGCTGCAAATGGCAGACGCACCCGAACTGATCTTTGCCACCAATGCATTGCTGGCGGAGGGTATCCGAAAGGCCACAGACCTGCTGGACGCCCGGCAGACACGCATTGCGTACTTTACGGCGGACACATGGTCCTATACGGAAAACGGCAAGGATACGGCGTACCCCCTGCCTTATACCAAACTGGCGGAGGAAGCCTGCCGGATGCTGCTGGAAGGGCTCAACAGCCCCGAACCGGGCAGCAAAACGCTGCTGCTGGAAATCCCTCCGACCGACAGCCCAGGACAATCCGTTCCCCGCCCTGCAAACCCGTCCCGCTGCGTACGGGCGCTGATGCTGGACAGCGAGGCGGCCTATGCGACGGAAGCGCTGCTGCCGGAATTTCAAAAGCGCACCGGCATCCGGGCGGAGATCGAAAAGGTGCGCTACGAGGACTTTTACCCGGCCATCAAAGCGCACGCGGCAACGGGGAAGTACGATGTGTACCAGGTGGATATCCCCTGGCTCAACGAATTTGCAGGGAACGGAATCCTCAGCTGCCTGGACGGATACATCGAAAGAAGCGGCATGCGCCTGGACGATATCCCTGAAGGCGTGATCAGGGATTTCTCGGCAAGCGGCGGCCGCATGTATGCGCTGCCCTACATGTACTGCGCACAGCTCCTTTTTTACCGCAACGACCTTTTCACCAGCGTGAAGAACCGCCGATTGTTTTTCGAACAGACCAAAAGCGAACTGCACCCGCCCCGGACATGGGCAGAATTCAACACGGTGGCCAGGTTCTTCACGCAGAAATACAACCCCGACTCCGAGACGCCCTACGGAACGACGCTGGGAAGCCGGATGACCAGCGGCGCGGTATGCGAGTACCTCCCCAGGCTGTGGGGATTCGGCGGTGCCGTTTTTGAAGACGGCAACGTGGTGCTGGACAGCAGGGAGGCAATACGGGCGCTCAACAACTACTGCGAAAGCTTCAGCTATGCATCCGAAACGTCCTGCGACCACTGGTGGGGCGAACAGGCCCGGGAATTCTGCGCGGGCAGGGCGGCGATGATGATCCTTTTCGACGCGCACGCCACGGATATCACGGACAGGAGCAAGTCATCCGTGGTGGGAAAGACGGGATTTGACCTGGTCCCCGGCAAGACCTCCCTCCTGGGCGGATGGTCGCTCGGGATGGACAGCGCGACCGGACGGGAGGACGAGGCTTTCGCATTTATCCGGTGGGCTTGCTCCAGCCGGACCTGCATCCCCAATACCATCCTGGGCGGAAGCCCGCCCTGCGTGCAGATCTATGAAAGCAACGAGATCGCATCCATCCACCCCTGGCACAGGAAGGCTTTCGACGCTTCCCGCCACATGAAAAAACGCATCCTCCCCCCGGGGAAGGACGGGGCGTGCATCTCAGAGCATACCTTTGAACAGATACTCGGCAGTGCTGTATACCGGGCGGTGACGGGCCGGGAAGACGCAAAAACCGCGCTTTCCCGCGCTGCAAATGAACTTCGCCAATACTTTGAATGAGTTTCCCATAAAAATCTGATTCTGGAGGAAGGATGAATGAACAAAAAGATCATAGCGTGGGACCTGGGCACCGGCGGAAACAAGGCATCCCTGTATGACAGCGACGGCAACTGCCTGGCCGCGATCTTCGTATCCTACGACACGCTGTATCCCAACCACGGCTGGCATGAGCAGAAGCCTGAAGACTGGTGGAACGCCATCGTGAAAAGCACCCGCAAACTGCTGCAGGAAACGGGCGTGGATAAAAACGAGATCACCTGCTGCGGCATATCGGGGCACAGCCTGGGCGCAGTGCCGCTGGACAGGGACGGCAACCTGCTGCGGGAGAGCACACCCATCTGGTCGGACAGCAGGGCGATAGAACAATCCACACGGTTTTTCAAGACCTACAGCGAAGAGAAGTGGTACATGATCACGGGCAACGGCTTTACGCCGCAGCTGTACACGGCATTCAAGATCCTGTGGTACAAGGACAACCAGCCCGATGTCTACAACAGGATGGACAAGGTGATCGGGACGAAGGACTATGTCAACTACCGCCTGACCGGCAGGATCGTGACAGACCCCTCCTACGCTTCGGGCTCGGGCGTGTATGACCTGGAGAAGTGGGCGTATTCCGACGAACTCATAAAGGCTACGGGACTCCCGGCGAAGCTCTTTCCCGAGATCGTACCCTCCACCTCCGTCATCGGCACCATCCAGCCCAAGGCCGCGGAAGAACTGGGGCTCTCCACCAAAGTGGAGGTGGTGGCCGGCGGCGTGGACAACTCCTGCATGGCCCTGGGCGCAAAGGCATTCAAGGAAGGCAGGGTGTACAACTCGCTGGGCTCTTCCTCCTGGATAGCGGTATCGTCGCAAAAGCCGCTGCTGGAAAAGAAGTCCCGCCCCTATGTATTCACGCATGTCGTACCCGGCTATTTCGCTTCCGCCCTTTGCATCGCATCGGGCGGCACGAGCTTTCGCTGGGTGAAGGACCAGCTCTCCACAGACCTTTTGATGAAGGCGGAAAAGGAAAACCTGGATGTGTACGACCTGATGACGCAGGAAGCCGGCAAATCCAGGCTGGGGGCCAACAAGCTCCTCTTCAACCCCAGCATGGGCGGCGGGATGCCCATCGACAAGAGCGGCAACATCCGCGGCGCGTTCATCGGGCTGGACCTGGTGCATACGAGGGCGGACGTGGTCCGTGCATCCATGGAAGGGATCACGCTGGGGCTGCGCGCGTGCCTGGACAAACTGCGCGAGATGACGCAGATCAGCGGCGAGATGCTGCTGGTAGGCGGGGGGAGCAAGAGCGCGCTCTGGCGCCAGATCTACGCGGACTGCTACAACATGAACGTGATCAAGACCAACATCGACCAGCAGGCGGCCGCACTGGGCGCAGCAGCATGCGCAGCCGTGGGGACGGGCATATGGAAAAACTTTGACCGGATAGACGAACTGCACGTGGTGGATGAAGTGGTGGCGCCCATCCCCGAAAACGTGGAGAAATACAACAAGCTGTCCAAACTATTCAACACGGCATCCGACTATCTTTCCGACCTGGGCGACATGATCCGGGCAACCGAGATATAAGCCGGCTGGATCCCGTTTAAACCAAACCATGGCCCAAACGAACGAAGACAGGCCGGGCAGCGCCCGGCCTGTCAGTTTGACTCATTTCACCGGGGGAGAAAATCGTGTTGATCAAGCCCATGAAACAACCCACATATCCCATCATCGTGGCCGCGGTATTCCTGGCGGTGGTGGCCTACTCCTTTGCACCGGTATTCATCAAACTGCTGCTGGCCGAGGGGATGGACCCTGCCTGGATGGCTACGCTCCGGCTGGGGGGATCGGCGGTATTCCTCACGCCGCTGGCGCTGGCACGTAAGACCCACCGCACCGAGATAAGGTCGATGAGCGGCAAACAGCGCGTGGCCGCCGTACTGGCGAGCCTCTTCCTGGCCGGGCATTTCGTGACGTGGATACTGGCGCTGAAATATACCACCTCCCTGGCTTCGACCGCCATCATCTGTACGCAGACCATCTTTTCGGCGCTCTTTTCGCGGATGATCCTGAAGGAGAAGCAAAGCGTGGCGATCCTGATCGGGCTCGGCGCGTCCATAGCCGGAACGCTGGTGATCAGCTGGTCGGACCTGCAGACGATGGGGAACATGACGGGCAGCATCATCGCCATCATCAGCTCGGTGCTCATCGCGCTGTATTATGTGATGGGGCGCATCGCACGCCAAAGCGTCTCCCTCACGCCCTATACCTGGCTGGTCTATGCCATGGGCGCTATTTTCCTCGTGCTGTACGCCGTGATTACAAGCCCCGGACAATGCCGCATCCCTTCCTGGAACAGCGCGGTATACATCCTGGGTCTGATATTCATCTGCACATACCTGGGGCACAGCGTGGTGAACTGGGCGCTGAAATACACCCAGGCCGCCTTCATCTCCACCATGACCCTGCTGCAGCCGATATGGACATACCTGTGGGGCATCTTGATCCTCATGGAAACGGCGGGGCAGAATGTATTCATCGGCGCGGCCATGATCCTGGCCGGACTCGGCGCCTATATCCCCATCAACAGGATGCTGCAAAAGAGGCGGGCCGAAAAGTAAAAAAGCATGCCTATGTGACAGGCATGCTTTTTTGGATTGCGGCGGCGGTCGCCGCCAGATTCAAAGACAATTCAAGGCATTCCGACTTACATGATCTTCAGGATTTCTGCTCCGCAGCCTGCCCGGGTACATTTCTGGCGGTACGGCTGAGCATACGGTAGACGAAAACCGCAGCCACGACCGCCACCAATTCAAACAGGACCACCGAGAGGAAAGCATAATTCAAACCGATGGCGTCCCCGAGGATGCCAACGATCCAGGAACCCAGCATCACGCCTGTACTGGAGAAGGTAAACAGCACGCCGAGGGCACTGCCCCCGGCTTCACTATTGATCCGAGAGACGGTGGCGGTGGTGGCGGGGAACACACTGGAAAAGAACAGACCCGTCAGCGGGAGGATGAAGGCGAAAGCGGCGGGCAGGCATGTGCCCAGTGCAAGGGTCACAACCGCGCCGGCAAAGGAAAAAGCCAGGACGACGATGTATTTCAAACGATCGATGACAAAGCTGCCCACCAGCCGTCCAACGGTAAGGCATGCAAAGTAAATGGTGAGGTATATGGACGCCATGTAGGGTTCCATGCCCTTGACATCCTTCAGGTAGGAGACCATCCAGGTGGCCACCGCGACTTCGGCGGTGCAGTGGGCGCATATCATCACATAAAACCATGCCATCTTCCGGGAAAGGGCTGCGCGGAAGAGGGTAAAGAAACCTTTGAAGTTTTTGCTGGCCACCAGCACAGGCCGCGCTGGATAGCGCAGCAGCAGAAAGAAGACGACTAATACGGCGACGAGCACCAGGCTGATCTGGAACGTGACGCGCCAGGACACGCCCGATACCAGCAGGGAGCCCGATACATAGGGCACGCTCATGGCCCCGATCCCGTAACAGACATTGAGCAGGGAGAGGTAGCGCCCTTTTTTCGCATCATGAATATCCGCTATGATCGCACTGCCGCCCAGAAGGATGGAGCCCATGCCGAGCCCGATGAAAAACATGCCGATGAAGAGCAGGACGACATCGGAAAAGAGGGAGTAGGTCAGGATGCCCACGGTCAGGCAGATAGCTGAAATAAAGATGACCGTTTTTCTTCCCGTGAGTTCAAACAGGAAGCCGCCGAAAAAGGTAGCCAGCGCAAAACCGATGGAAGCCGCCAACAGGATATTGCCGCTGGTGGCGTAACTGAAATTCAAATCACTGATGACATACGGCATGGAAGGACCCTTCAGATTTTCCACATAACCGAGTGTGAGATAGGCAAAGAACACAGCAAGGCTGATCAGGAGGGGCGAACTGGAATGCTTTTTCATCAACATCATCCTTTATCTAAAATGAATAGATTAACAATACAGAAAGCCCGATGTACATATTGACCACAAGACCATTCTGTTATAGTATATACTAAAAGAGCCCGCGCACGTTAGCTAAATTTCTACAAAAACACTCGTTTTTATAAAATAATCAGGAAGGCGTTTTCGTCATGCACATAACGATCAACAAGATAGCCGAGCTGGCGGGCGTCTCCCGGGGAACCGTGGACAAGGTGCTCCACAACAGGCCCGGCGTAAGCGATGACGTCCGGGCAAAAATCAACAGGATCCTGGAAGAAGCGGCATACAAACCCAACAGGATCGGCAAGGCGCTGGCCAATTTCAACAACCGCAGGACCATCGGCATCATCGTAACGCCCGAGGACAACCCTTTCATCGAAGATATCAAAAAAGGGATCTACCAGGCATACGGCGAGATCAGCGATTTCGGGCTGGACATCGATTACATGGCCATGACCAGCAACGACCCCGGCGAACTGGCCGGCCTGATCCGCCTGCTGATGGAACGGCGGGTATCCGCACTGATGGTACCCACATATGACAGCGCCGAAGTGCGTGAGGCGCTGGGACTGGCGGCCGCAGCGGGCATCGCCATCGCAACGTTTCTCAGCGACCTGCCCGGTATCCAGCGGATCTGCTTCGTGGGGCATGACCTGGAAAAGGGCGGACGGGTCGCAGGCCAACTGATGGGAAAGATGCTCAGGGGCGGAGGCAGGGTGGCGATCCTGAGCGGGCCTTCCAACATGACGGCGCACCGGAAAAGGGTCGGGAGCTTTTGCGAGGAAATCGGAACATACCGGCCCGCGATCACCATCACGGAAACCATCGACATATCCGACAGCGATGCGAAGGGATACCGCGTTACCGGCAGGCTGCTGGCCGAGCACCCCGATCTCGCGGGGCTGTACATCACCGGCGCCGGCGTGGCGGGAATCTGCCGCGCCATCGTGGAAGCAGGGAGGGCGGGCAAAGTCCGGGTGGTCTGCTTTGACTTCGTACCCACGACAAAAGAATATGTGAAGGACGGCGTGATCGATTTTGCCATCGGCCAGGACCCATTCTTCGAAGGGTATACGCCTGTAAAAGTGCTGGCTGAATACCTGATGAGCGGGAAGCTCCCCGAACGCGACGTGATCCATACCAAAGTGGATATACGTATCCGGGAGAACATTGACTGATACGCTTCAACCCTTAATAAGCGGAGTCCAGCGGAGGCGCACGGTCCGGGGACCGGACATTCAAACTGAACCAATATGCCAGAAACTATATATGAAATGGAGTTTAATTCAATGAATGCACGTGAACGGTTAAACATGACCTTAAACCACCAGGAACCGGATAAAGTGGTGGTGGACCTGGGCAGCAGCGTGGTGACGGGCATCGCGGCGGGTGCGCTCTCCAGGCTGCGCGACGCGCTGGGGCTGGAAAAAAGGCTCGTGAAGGTATATGAGCCCATGCAGCTGCTGGGCGAAGTGGAAGAGGATGTACGGGAGGCGCTGGGGATCGATGTGGCGGGCGTGTGCCCCAACATCGTGAACTTCGGCTATGAAAACAAGGACTGGAAACCATGGCACCTGGCCGACGGGACGGAAGTGCTGGTAGGGGGCGGCTTCACCACCACCGTGGATGAAAAGGGCGATACCTACATCTATCCGCAGGGGGACCTGAAGGCGCGGCCGAGCGGGATGATGCCCAAGGGCGGCTGGTATTTCGACCAGATGGTGCGCCAGGAACCCTACGACGAGGACAAGCTGGATGCAAAAGCGGCGCGGGAGGATTTCAAGGACGATTTCGGGCTGCTGAAGGATGAGACGCTACGGTATATGGAAAACCTGAGCAGCTACTATTATGACAACACCGAATACGGCATCAACCTGGGCAATTTCTACGCCACATTCGGAGACGTGGCATTTATCCCCGGGGTGGGGCTGAAGGTAACCAAAGGCGTGCGCTCGGCCGAAGACTGGCTGGTGACACATTATACCGCCCCTGAATACATCAAGGAAGTATACCAGATGCACAGCGAGGCGGCGCTGAAAAACCTGGGCATGCTGTGGGAGGCCATCGGGAAGAAGGCGCAGGTCATCCAACTCAGCGGCACGGATTTCGGCACGCAGCGGAGCGAATACATCTCCCCCGACATGTACAGGGAATTTTACAAGCCCCTCCACAAAAAAGTGAACGACTGGGTGCACAGCAAAACGACCTGGAAGACCATGTACCACTCCTGCGGCGCCATCACCAATTTCCTGGACGACTTCGTGGAGGCGGGCGTGGATATCGTGAATCCCGTGCAGTGCTCCGCGGCCTGCATGGACCCCAAATGGCTGAAGGAAACATACGGGAAGAAGCTGGTCTTCTGGGGCGCGGGCATGGATACGCAGAAGATCCTGCCTTTCGGCACGCCTGAAGAGGTGCATGAACACGTGCTGGAACGGCTGGAGATCTTCGCGCCGGGCGGCGGATTTGTCTTCAACGCCATCCACAACATACAGGCCAACGTACCGGTACAAAACATCATCACCGCCTTCAACGCCGTGAAGGAGTACAACAACCGGAAAAGATAACGCAAAGGAGATGGGGCAAAAATGACTTCACGCGAACGATTCCATCGAGCCATAAACCACCAGGAGCCCGACCGCGTACCCATCGACGTAGGACAGGACTTTCACAACGGGCTGCACGAGGTGGCCTACCGCAACCTGCTGGCATACCTGGGGGAGACGGATGAGATCCGCATCTATGACCAGATGCAGCACCTGGCGGTGTGCAAGCAGAGCGTGCTTGAAAGGCTGCATGGGGATACCCGCTATTTCATGGCCAACGCGGGAGCGGATTTCAACCTGACCTTCGACCCGGACGGCAGCTGGCTGGACGAGTGGGGCGTGCGAAGGGTGAACTGCGGGCTTTACGACGAGAATGTGGGGCCGGCGCTGGCCGAGTGCACGCTGGAAGACGTGAAAAAGTACCGCATGCCCGACCCCTGCGACCCGCACCGGTTCAAGGACCTGAAAGCAACCGCGAAGAAGCTGTACGAAACCACGGACTACGCCGTGATCGGCGCCAACGCGGCATCCCTCTTTTTCCTCTCCTCCGAGATCATCGGGTACCAGGAGTACATGGAAAAAATTCTGACCGAGCCCCTGCTCATCGAGACCCTGGTGGACCGCATCCTGGAATTCCAGATGGCATACTTCGACAGGTATCTGGATGAAGTGGGCGAGTATGTGGAACTGGTGTGGATGGGGGACGACTGGGGGACGCAGATGCAGCCGCTGATGAACCCCAGGCTCTTCCGCGAGATCTTCGCTCGAAGATACAGGATATTTACCGACATGGTGCATAAAAAGACCAAAGCCAAGGTGGCACTGCACAGCTGCGGCCGCGTGGAATGGGCCATGAACGACCTGATCGACGCAGGCATCGACGTGCTGCATCCCCTGCAGGGGGACGCGCTGAACATGGGCGACGCGGCGGGACTGAAAAAGGCTTTCGGTGACAAACTGGTTTTCTACTCCAACCTTTCCAACCAGACGATCCTGCCCTTTGGCACGCCCGAAATGGTGCGGCAGGAGGTACGGGAGAAGATACAAGCACTGGCGCCGGGGGGAGGATATATCATCTCGGCGGGGCACAACATCCAGGCCGATGTACCGCCTGAAAACATCCTGGCGCTGTATGATGCCGCCGTGGAGCACGGCAAGTACTGAAGAAAGAGAACCACCCAAGATCCTATCCGGCAGGGGGCGGCGACAACAGCCTCCCCCGGTTCGGTCCAAGGGTAATACAGACCGCAACATCTCTTTGGACTTCTTTATCATCATCTTATTTCATTTATCAAAGGAGGCGCCAACATGGACCAGGAGAGGCTCGGCAATGGGCTGGGGGATCCGAACGGCCTGTCGCTGCCGATGACGACACTGACTCATATCAAAAACAGCCGCTTCGAGATCAGCCCGGCCGACAGGACAGTCTTGCGCGAACTGGCCAAAAAAGTGGCGGAGCTGGCGGCAAGGCCGGAAGAAAAGGCGAAGAGGGAGCTCTGGTACAAGCACAACGACCTGGAGAAGGCAAGACCGCTGGTTTACTGCGACCCGGAGAACGGCTGGTACGAGATCATCCCGCATCAGACGCTGAAATGCGGCGGCCCGCTGGCGCGGATCTGGGAATTTCGCCTGAGGAAGGAAATATTCTGGGCGGAGTCCATGAAGGACGACCGTGTGACGGAAGACAAGTTCCGTGTTCAGTATGTATTTGACGAGACGTATTTCGGACTGAACCTGCATGTGATCGCAGGTGAGGACCTGGACGGCGCATACACCTGGGAACCCGCCCTGCCGGACTATGCAAACCTCAAAAACATGCGTTTCCGGGAGATGACGGTGGATCTCCAGCGTTCAAAACAGCTATTCGACCTGGCGCAGGAGACGGTGGGGGACATCCTGCGGGTCATCTATGACGGATGCTTCTGGTGGTCCCTGGGCATGACATGGGACCTGGCGAACATGCGGGGCATGGAGCAGATGATGGCCGACATGTATGAAAACCCGGCCGACCTGCACAAACTCATGGCGCTTTTCCGGGACGACCACCTGCACAGGCTGGATTTGCTGGAAAAGAACGGACTGCTCACACTGAACAATGAAGGGGAATATGTGGGATCGGGCGGCTCGGGCTGGACAAAGGAGCTGCCGCAGAAGGACTTCGACGGAAAACACGTACGCACTATGGATATGTGGGGCTTTGCAGAGAGCCAGGAAACCATCGGCGTATCCCCCCAGATGTTCAATGAATTCATCCTGCCATACCAGATACCGCTGCTGGCGCGCTTTGGCCTGAACTGCTACGGCTGCTGCGAGCCTGTGGACAAGCGCTGGGAATACATCGTGAAGATCCCCCGCCTTCGCAGGGTATCCGTATCGGCGTGGGCAAACATCCATGACATGGCCGAACGGCTGGGCGACAGATACATCTACTCATGGAAACCCAGGCCCTCGGACCTGGCATTCCCGTCCATCGACAAGGACGCCATACGCAGCTACATCCGCGAAACGGTGAAGGCCGCCAAAGGATGCAACCTGGAGATCATCATGAAGGATAACCACACCATCGGCAATAATCCGCAGAACGTGATCGACTGGACCCGCATAGCCATGGAAGAAGCAGGCGCGGTCTAGCAACATTACCCTGAAACAGGGATGCAGGAGGGAAGATAGTGCGTACGGTGAAATACGAATCGCTCAGGCCCGATGAGATCGTCGAAGAACGCGCAAGGGCGCCGGTAGTGTACCTGCCCGTAGCCCCGCTGGAATGGCACGGGCCGCACCTGCCGGTGGGTATGGATGCCATCAACGCATATGCCGTGAGCCTTATGGCAGCGAAACGGACTGGCGGGGTGGTGATGCCGCCGCTGTACTTTGGCACGGAACGCGCCAGGACGCCCGAACTGCTCCGGAATACCGGATTTACCGAGGGTGAACCCTACATGACCGGGCAGGATTTCCCGGCGAACAGCATCCTCAGCATGTACAGCCCCGAAGATATTTTCGGGGTGGTGGTACGAGAATACCTCCGCATGCTGGTGAAGCTGGAATACAGGCTCATCGTACTGGTCAACGGGCACGGGTCTCAAAACCAGGTGGAGACCCTGCAGCGGCTGGCGCATGAATACTCCAATGAAACAGACTGCCGGGTGCTTTATACCTGTGCACTGAACAGGCTGGATGATACAGACAGGGACTATGGACACGCAACTCGGATGGAAACCGCCATCACGCTGCACCTTGCCGCCGACAGTGTGGACCTGGCAATGCTCCCCCCGAAACCGGAGAAGATCTATTACACTGAAACAGGCATCGTGGACGGCGAAGCCTTTGCGGGAAGACCCACACCGGATCATTCCGTCGACGCGGACCCCAGGGACGCCACTGCAGAACTGGGCAGGCGCTATGTGGAACACTCCGCAGCGCTGGTGGCAGGCGCCGTAATGGAATCACTCAAGCAAATCTCTTAAATGCATATAGCTGCACACGTTACCATCCTTCAAAACAAACCTGAGCGGCGCCGTCCGCGCCGCTGAAATGATATCCGGGCGCTCCGTATGTACACGCCGCTTCAATCTGCTTTTTATAGCCCATTTCCATATTGCACTGCATGGTTCCCTTGACAGCCGGAAGGGGCGGATCTTCGATCCGCCCCTTCCGGCTTTATTTCCCCTGCCTGGCCATTACAGGCACCTTTATTGCAAGTATTTACATCACCAGGCTGTATAACCGCCATCCACCACGAAAACGCCGCCTGTGGTATAGGTGGAAGCCTCACTGGCCAGATACAGCACGATCCCATCCAGCTCCTCGGGCCTGCCGGGGCGGCTCATGGGGGTCATGGACATCCACCGATCGGGCCAGTCCCCGCCCTTTTCGAAGATGGGACGGGTCATCTCGGTCTCCATGTATCCCGGGGCAATGGTATTGACGCGGATATTGTGGCGGGCCCATTCACAGGCCAAACTTTTTGTGAGATGGATCACGCCGGCCTTGGAGGCATTATACGAGGCCTGGCCCTGCGGCGTATTGACGATGACGCCCGACATGGAGGATATATTGATGATGCTGCCGGACCCCTGCGCGATCATGGCCTGCCCGACTGCCTGCGCGCAATAGAAGACGCCATTGAGATTGATATCCATGACTGCCTGCCAGTCTTTCACCGGCACATTCTCCGCCGGATTATGCTTGCAGATGCCTGCGTTATTTACCAGCACGTCGATACGGCCAAACCGTTCCATGACTGCCTTTGCAAGCGCCTTGGCATCGGAAGGATCGGATACATCGCATTTGACGACCAGCGTGGAGACGCCGAAATCCTTCTCCAGAAGCTGGGCCGTTTCCCGGGCCAATTTGACATTGACCTCCGCCAGTACGATATCGGACCCCGCTCCGGCCAGCGCCTGAGCCATGGCCTTGCCCAGACCCTGCGCTCCTCCCGTGACGATGGAGACCTTGTTTTTCATCGAGAATTTGTCCAGAACACCCATTTGCAGATGCCTCCTTGAAATAGTACCGGTTCGTTATAAAGCCGGATATATTGTGAAAGGATTATGTGCAAAAATATAATCGTGAAAAGGAACTGAACAACAGCCATTGAAGGCGCTTTGCCACCCGGCCGGCTGTTACCACCGTAAAAACACGCCTGCCCGTATCAAAACAGGCCAGCGGCATGTATAAAAATGAAAACGCTGGGCTATGCCATGTGATCCACCGATACGCACCCGGCGGATGCCCCGGTTATTTACCGGAATTAGCCTGCTCCATGAGCGCTATGCCCGACTTGACGCCTACGCCGAAGCGGGTCACACCCAATTCGTGCATCCGGCATACGGTCTCGTAATCCCTGATCCCGCCCGCGGCTTTTATCTTGATCTTTCCGCCCACGGTTTTGGCCATGATATCCACATGTTTCATCTCGGTGGGCTTCCCTGCCCAGCCCGAGCCTGTTTTGACGTAATCGGCGCCGCTGTCCGCCACGATCCTGCAGGCATCCGCAAGTTCGCTGTCCGTCAGGAGCATGGACTCAACGATGACCTTCAGGAGCTTGCCGTGGATCTCATCGCGCACGGCCTTGATATCCGCCGCCACTTCCGCAAACCTGCCCGATTTGAGGAAACCGACATTCATGACCATATCAAATTCGTCACAGCCTACCTCATACAGCGTACGCGCCTGGAAAGCTTTGACGCCCGAAAGCTCCGCACCCGTGGGAAAACCGATGGGCGCGCCTACATGGAGGCCATGGGGGTGCAGCGCACTCACGAGCTCAGGCAAATAGCAGGGAAGGGAAAAGGCGCAAATAAACCGGTACTTTTTAGCTGTTTCAATGAGGAAATGCAAATCGGATGCGGTGTTGTCGGTTTGAAGAATGCTCACATCGATCATTTGGGCGAGGCTGTCAGGTGGAATCCTAAGCATTTTGTGTACCTCTTTTATGAAAATTTATCGAACATACAAACCGTAAAATATGAATATACAGATTCCAGTACGATTATAGGCTGGCGGGCTCATCATCGTCAAGACTTAATAATAAAACTTTATAAACACAATTGAAAAAGGAGCTGCATTGTGTTATGATGCATATGCAGGAATAGCCTTACCTTAGCAGCTTTTCACTTTTTGTCCGGGGATGCAGACCGGCAGGCATCTTCTGCAACAGAGAGGGGGATCCCCCGTGAAAAAAGACCTGAACCAGCAGGTGGCAGTCGTCACGGGTGCTACACGGGGACTCGGCAGGACTATCACGCTGAAACTCGCCGAGAAGGGTGTGAAAACGGCCGCGCTGGCACGGAGCGCAACCGAACTGGCAGACCTGGAAGAAGAGGTAGCACGCGCAGGCGGTACGGCGGCATTTTTCCAGTGCGACGTGACCGATTTCGACCAACTGGGCGAGGCGATGCGCAAGACCCATGAAAAATGGGGGAGCCTGGATATCCTCATCAACAATGCTGGTACCGGAAGCGATAAAACATTTGAAGAAATAACCCGTGAGGAGATAGACGCCTCCATCGATGTGAACCTCAAAGGCGTGATCTACGCAACCAAACAGGCGCTGCCCTACATGATGGGGTCAGGATATGGCAATATCATCAACATATCCTCCATCGCGGCGCTGCGCGGGATCGCGGCGGCAAACCCCAACGGAATCTATGCCGCTTCCAAATTTGGCGTACATGGTTTTTCGCAGGCGATGTCGCAGCGCCTGCTCAAATACAACATACATGTGGCGGAACTATGTCCCGGCGCCATTGATACGAGCTGGTGGGACAGATGGCATTACCCGCATGGACGCAGCGCCATGATCCCAACCGAATATATCATGCGCATAGTCGAACTCATTTTGGAAACCCCCGAAAACGTGCTTTTCAAACAAGCCAACATGGTAACAACTGCCGAAGCCGACATATGGTAACCGTGATGTGGTTCACCATTTGAAAGTGATACTATACATTTTTAACAAGCCTGTGTATAATTTTTGAAAAATGATGTAAAGAAGCAAAAAAAGAGGTAACGAACCGTGTTACATAATGCAACCAAGGAGATGTTGCGCAACATCAACAAGGAAATGATCCGGGTGAACAATAAAAAGCAGATCCTGAATCTGATCCAAAAAAACAAAGTTGTTACGCAGGCCTATCTGAAAAAGGAACTGAATATCAGTATCACGACCATCATATCCAATATCAATGAACTGATCAATGAAGGCATGGTGGAAATCAGCGGAATGGGCGATTCGACAGGGGGCAGAAAACCTGTACAGGTGGCCTTCCGCAAGGATGCCCATTATTCCATCGGCGTGGACCTGATGGTCCAGGGCACCCGCATCATCGTGGCAAACCTCGATTCCGAGATCGTCGCTGACTCCACGATCCCGCCAAACAGGAAACAGCCCGCCGAATACTTCCAGTCTATCGCCAACGAGATCGACCGGATGCTGAAAGCAAAAGGTATTCCACGGGAAAAGGTGCTGGGAGTGGGATTTTCCATCCCGGCCACTGTAAACGAGGAAAAGATGCTGCTGGAGGAAGCGGTCAACCTGAACCTGAGCAATATAGATTTCAAGGAATATGAAAAGACCATCGGCTTCCCGCTCTATATCGAAAACGAAGCCAATATCGCCGCGTATGCTGAAATGAAGCTGGGCATCGCCAAGGATACCAGCAACATCCTCTACGTCTCGATCACGGACAAGGGCGTGGGCACGGGCATCATCATCAACGGCCGCCTTTACAAAGGCAAAAACAAGCGTGCAGGCGAATGCGGGCACATCAAGATCGTGATGAATGGCGACAAATGCTGCTGCGGCATGCGGGGATGCTGGAACGCATATGTCTCGGAAGATGTGCTGCTGGAACAGTATGAAACCGTATCGGGGAAAAAAGTAACGCTGGACGGATTCATGGACGAACTGCGGCAAGAAGAACCCAACGCCGTGCAGATCTGGGACAGGTACCTGGACTACTTCACCGCGGGGCTCGAAAGCCTGATATTTTCCTTCGACCCCAATTATGTCATCATCGGCGGCAGGATCGCCCACTACGAGGAATTCCTGATCGAACCGCTGAAATCAAAGGTCTTTCGGGCGGACAACGTTTTCTTCAAACGGGACGACGTAAAAATCCGCGTATCCAAGCTGATGGAGAACTCCTCCGTCCTGGGCGCTTCCCTTTTGCCGCTCGTAAAGCTTTTCAGCCTGAACGAAAAACTCCTCTGCCTGTGAAGACCAGGCAATTACTTTACGCACGGAGGTATGCCTGATGCCATATTACCTAGGCATAGACGTGGGGACTTCCGCCGTCAAGGCGCTTCTCATCGACGAGAAGGGCACTATAGCCGGAAGCAGTTCACATGCATGCTCCCTGCGCCAACCTTTCATCGGGTGGGCGGAACAGGACCCGGAGGAATGGTGGACAGCCACTGTGGCCGCTGTCAAAAGCCTTTTGGCAGGCGGTGCAGACCCGGGGCAGATCAAAGGGATCGGCCTGACGGGGCAGATGCACGGGCTGGTGGCCCTGGACACGAACCACGACGTGCTGCGGCCCGCCATCATCTGGTGCGACCAGCGCACGGCGAAGGAAGCGGCCGCCATCACCTCCAAGATAGGCGACAGCCGCCTTTTGAATGTAACAGGCAACCTGGCCTTGACGGGCTTCACCGCCGCGAAGATCCTGTGGGTGAAAAACAACGAACCCGCGGTATTTGAAAAGATACACAAAATTCTCTGGCCCAAAGACTACATACGCTTCCGCCTATCGGGGGAGCTATCGACAGATATATCGGACGCCAGCGCCACGAACCTGCTGGATATACGCACGGGAAAATGGAGCAGGGAGATCGCGGGCGACCTGGGCATACCCTTTGAATACCTGCCCCCGGTCAGCAACTCATCCGAACTGAGCGCAAAGGTATCGGCGCGGGGAGCGGAAGAAACGGGGCTGGCCATGGGTACCCCCATCGCGGGCGGCGCGGGCGACCAGATCGCGGGGGCGGTGGGCAGCGGGATCGTACAGGAAGGGCTTGCCTCTTCCGTGATCGGCTCTTCGGGCGTGGTGATCACGCAGACTGATAAACTCGCGATAGACGACCGCTGCAGGGTCCACACTTTTTGCCATGCCATCCCGGGCAAGTGGTGCGTGCTGGGCGTGACACAGGGCGCAGGCCTTTCGCTGAAATGGCTGAAGGAAAACTGCTGCGGCGCCGAAGACTACCTGGGGCAGCATCTCGGGGATTCCCCCTATGCCATCATGGGCCGTGAGGCGGGAAGGGCCCCGGTGGGCAGCCAGGGACTGATCTTCCTGCCATACCTGATGGGCGAGCGGACTCCGCATCTGGATCCCGATGCAAAAGGGGTATTTTTCGGGATCAGCGCCAAAACCACGCACAACGACCTCATACGCGCCGTCATGGAAGGCGTGGCTTACAGCCTGAAAAACTGCTTTGACCTGGTGGTGCAGCTGGGGCTGGACGTCAACGAGGTACGGGTATCGGGCGGCGGCGGGCGCAGCGAAGTATGGCGGCAAATCCAGGCCGATGTTTACGGATGCGACGTGACCACCCTGGTCAATGACGAGGGACCATCCTTTGGGGCCGCCATCCTGGCAGCTGTGGGGGCGGGGGAATATGCCGGAATCCAGCAGGCCAGCTCGCATCTGGTGCGGCGCATGGATGTACAAAAGCCCCTAACCGAAAACACGAAAACCTATCGGAAATACTATGAAATTTACTGCGACCTTTACGGTCTGCTGGCCGAGCCTTTCAAGCGCCTGGCACAGATCACGAAAGGCGGGCAATGAAACCCAAGGAAACGGCAAGCATGCATACATATGACAATACGAAAATACTGGTATCGGCATCCGTATCCTGCATGAACCTGTATAACCTGGAACAGCAGATGCAGGAAGTAGAGGATTCGGGGGTCTCCTTCCTGCATTTTGACGTGGTTGACGGATACTTCAACAACGTATTTATCCTGGGCCTGCCCACGCTGCAGGCGATACGGCCGCATACCCGCCTGCCCATCGAGGTGCATCTGGGCGTGAACGAACCGGAACGGTTCATCCGCCAGTTTGCGGATGCAGGCGCCGACTACATCGCAGTGCATTATGAAAACAAGGACCCCGAAGGGGCCTTCCGGATGATCCTGGACAGCGGCGCAAGGCCGGTGCTGGCACTGCGGGCTGAGACGGACGCCGAAGAAGGCATGAAAGCCTATTTGCCGTACATCCCCTGGGTGCTGAAGCTGACGGTGAACCCAGGCTTTTCGGGCCAGACCATACAGCCAGAAGCGATCGAAAAAATACGCAACCTCCGCAACCTGATCGAAGGAGCGGGCTGCAGGACGGGGATACAGGCGGACGGGAATATGAGCCCGGCCAACATACCACGCGTGCGAGAAGCGGGCGCAAACATATTCACGGGGGGAACTTCGGGTCTTTTCATCAAAGGCGTCCCGATCTCAGAAGCCTGCAGGGCAATGCAGGATGCGGCACAGACAGCGCAGCCGGAAGGCCGTAAACAATTTGCTGGAACAGACTGATATATCATTACAACCGGGAGGAAAGACATGAAGGAATTATACGGAGTGCCGCTGAAAAAGCAGGAGATCACAAAACGGGTGGGGGACATGTCCCAGCTCGCGGACGCAAGGCTGTGCGAACTCGAATCGGGCCGGGGCAGAGGCGTACGGGCTGTGGAGCTGAAAACCGGAAGCGGGTTGAACGCCACAATACTGCCCGACAGGGGAATGGACATAGCCTGGGCCGAATACAAGGGCGTGCCGCTGGCCTACATCTCCAAGGCGGGCGTATGTTCCCCCTGGCTGTTTGAGGAACCGGGCTTTGGCTTTATGCGCAATTTCACATGCGGGCTCCTGACCACGTGCGGAATCGCAAATATGGGCGCCGTATGCACCGACCAGGGCAAAGACTACGGACTGCATGGCCGTATCAGCAACATCCCCGCGGAGGATATCGGCATCTCAAAGGAATGGGAAGGGGACGATTACGTCATCAGAATACGGGGGAAAGTCCGTGAAAGCGCGATGTTCGGGGAGAACTTCACACTGACGCGGGAAATCTCCACAAAGCTCGGGGACACCAAGATAACCCTGCATGACACCATCGAGAACTGTTCTTTCCAAAGGCAGCCATATATGATCCTGTACCACTACAACTTCGGGTTTCCGCTGGTTTCTGCAACTACAAAAGTATACCACAGCGAAGGCGTGGTGAGCCCCCGGGACGAGACCGCCCGGTCGGGTTTTGACAGCTACGATACCTTGCAGACGCCCGTACCCGGATTCAGCGAACATTGCTTCAATATCAGTATGAAGGACAACCGAGACGACATGCTCTACGCCTGCCTGTTCAACAGGGAACTGAACATGGGCGCATACATCCGCTACAGGAAGAACGACCTGGACTACCTCAACGAGTGGAAGCAGATGGGCGAGGGCGATTACGTCTTCGGATGGGAACCCTCCAACTGCCTGCCCGAGGGAAGGGAAAAGGCCAGAAGCAACAACAGGCTGCCGTACCTGGAACCTGGAGAAACACGGGAATACCGGTTTGAAATCGGGGTATTGGAAAATGCCGGCGAGCTTGCAGCGCTGGGCGTGAAGAAACCGTAGCTTACTCAGCGGGATATCACTGATTGATTTAATCAACATTTCAATATAACTTTCGGGAAGGTGGATTTGGTTTTGAGTAAAAAAGTAGCAATCGTAACGGGAGGCACCAGGGGGATCGGCGCGGACATAAGCCTGGCCCTGGCAGGAGCAGGGTATACCGTAGCGGCGGTATACAGATCCAACACCGAACAGGCCCGGGAATTTGAAAAACAGCTCCATGCAGCGTCTCCTGAGTCCATGGTGGTGCAGGCCGATGTGAGTTTTGCCCCGGGCGTGGAGCACGCTGTGAACAGCACGATGCAGAAGTACAACAGGATCGACATACTGGTCAACAATGCGGGCATCTTCGGATTTGAATTCCTGGAGGACATGGATGAGGAAGGACTGGATCACATCCTGCGCGTGAATTTCAAAAGCCAGTTCCTCATGACCAAGGCCTGCGTCAAACATATGAAGGAACGCGGTTTCGGGCGGATATTGAACGCGTCATCCATATCCAGCGTCCTGGCGGATGTGGGTCTCATCGGCTATGGAGCCAGCAAGGCGGCAGTGGATATGATGACGAAGATCAGCGCGGCGGAACTGGCGCCTTACGGGATAACGGTGAATGCCTATGCTCCCGGGATCATCCATACCGATATGACGGATGCCATGATCCGGGAGAGGGGACACGAGCAGGTGAAACAGATCCCCCTGAACCGGTTTGGGACGGGTGCGGAGGTGGCATCTCTCATATGCTATCTCGCCTCGGAAGAAGCAGGATATATTTCAGGGGAAATCATCGGCGTGAACGGCGGGATGCTGAAAGTACAGAACCCCTACAGGGCACACGAATATGTAAACGGCAAGGACAAGTGAAAGTTTATAATCAAACTTTATAAACATTGTTGAAAAATAATTTCGAGTATGATATGATACTCACGTCAAAAAAACGTGGTGTCTTGCGGAGGGAACAATACGGTATTCGTGGCAGTATAAGGTTATAACATTATATTGATTCTGAATGTTATATTATTCTAACCAGATGCAAGGCACGTCCCAAATCTCTATGTCATCCTACCAGACCGACGCGGCTCCTTATTAATCGCGAAAGCGGGAAGAAGGGCTCCTCAACAAAGCGCAGACAAGAATCCTCATTTTCTCCACAGCGACCCAGGCAAAAGACAGTTAAAGCGTATGATATTTCGGCGACCCGTCGATTCACAATTGATCATCAAGAAAACAGGAATGGGGAGGGCAACAATGGATTCAAAAGCGGTAACCAGCCTAAAAACGAAGGGCAATGTAAAAGTAAAGGATTTTTTTGCACGGCCGGAAGTGAACGTACTGATCGCACTGA
>JAEXRW010000039.1 GCA_023454175.1 Bacillota bacterium
GACAACGGCGTCAAGGTCGTCCCGACGTACCTCGAGTCCCCGAAGGTCGTCACCAAGGACACCGTCGAGGAGGACCTCGTCGGGTCTGGCTTCTACGACGCTGCGGACCTCGGTCTCTGACAGGTCCAGCAGGTACGGCAATCGCCGGCCTGAAAGCCCCGTCCTAGACGAGAGAACGCGAGCGAGTCATGTCCGAGAGCATTCAGCCCAGCACGCCCGAGGGGGCCCGCACAGCAGTCGCGGAGACCGTCCTCGAGATGCGTTCCATCACCAAGACGTTCCCCGGCGTCATGGCCCTGAAGGACGTGTCCCTCGACGTGCGCCCGGGCGAGATCCACGCCATCTGCGGCGAGAACGGGGCAGGCAAGTCCACGCTGATGAAGGTGCTGTCGGGCGTCTACCCGCACGGCACCTACGACGGCGACATCGTCTTCGAGGGCACGCCGGTGCAGTTCCGCGGCATCCGCGACAGCGAGCACCACGGCATCGTGATCATCCACCAGGAGCTCGCCCTCAGCCCCTACCTGTCGATCGCCGAGAACATCTTCCTCGGGAACGAGCGCTCGAGCCGCGGCGTCATCGACTGGAACAAGACGAACTCCGACGCGGCGAAGCTCCTCGCCGAGGTCGGGCTGAGCGAGTCGCCCGACACCAAGATCTACGACATCGGCGTCGGCAAGCAGCAGCTGGTCGAGATCGCCAAGGCCCTGGCCAAGCGCGTGAAGCTGCTCATCCTCGACGAGCCGACGGCGGCTCTGAACGACGAGGACAGCGCGAAGCTCCTCACGCTGATCCAGTCGCTGCGTGCGCGCGGCATCACGTCGATCATCATCAGCCACAAGCTCAACGAGATCCTCCGCGTCGCCGACCGGACGACCGTCATCCGCGACGGCCAGACGATCAAGACCTTCGACATGAAGGCCGAGACCGTCACCGAGGAGGACCTCATCCGCGCGATGGTCGGCCGCTCGATGGACCACCGGTTCCCGGAGCGGACCCCGAACATCGGCGACGAGGTCCTGCGCATCGAGGACTGGACGGTGCACCACCCGATCCAGCAGGAGCGCAAGGTCGTCGACAACGCCTCGCTGTTCGTGCGGCGCGGTGAGGTCGTGGGCCTCGCGGGCCTCATGGGCGCCGGCCGCACCGAGCTCGCCATGAGCCTCTTCGGTCGCACCTACGGCACGAACATCTCCGGCCGGGTCATCAAGGACGGCCAGGAGGTCTCGACGCACTCCGTGGGGTCCGCGATCGCCAGCGGCATCGCGTACGCCACCGAGGACCGCAAGCGCTACGGCCTGAACCTGCTCACCGACATCAAGCGGAACATCGCGTCCGCGTCGCTGCAGAAGGTCTCGAAGTACGGCGTCGTCGACGCCGGTGCGGAGTCGAACGTCGCGAGCAAGTTCCGCACGGACATGAACATCAAGGCACCGAGCGTGGACGTCCTCACGGGGAACCTGTCCGGTGGCAACCAGCAGAAGGTCGTCCTGAGCAAGTGGATCTTCACGGATGCCGACGTGCTCATCCTCGACGAGCCGACGCGCGGTATCGACGTCGGCGCGAAGTACGAGATCTACACGATCATCAACAGGCTGGCTGACGCCGGCAAGGGCGTCATCGTGATCTCGTCGGAGCTGCCCGAGCTGCTCGGCATCTGCGACCGCATCTACACCCTGTCCCAGGGCCGCATCACGGGCGAGGTCGCCCGGCAGGACGCGACCCAGGAGCGACTCATGCACTACATGACCATGGAGAAGGACGTGACTCCCCGATGAGCACCGACACCAACCTCGCCCCCGCGATGCCCAGCGGTGAACAGGCGCGGATCCCGCTGAGCCAGCGTCTGTCCGGCCTGGGTGGCAACGCGCGCCAGTACGGCATCTTCGCGGCGCTCATCGTCATCATCCTGCTCTTCCAGGGTCTGACCGACGGCCGTCTGCTCAAGCCGGACAACGTCGTCTCCCTGTTCCAGCAGAACGCGTACGTGATGGTGCTGGCCATCGGCATGGTGATGGTCATCGTCGCCGGGCACATCGACCTGTCGGTCGGTTCGGTGGTCGCCCTGGTCGGCGGCATCGTCGCCCTGTCGATCACCGACTGGGGCCTGCCGTGGTGGGTCGCCGTCCTGCTCGGCGTCGCGATCGGTGCCGTGGTGGGCGCGTGGCAAGGCTTCTGGATCGCCTACGTCGGGATCCCGGCCTTCATCGTGACCCTGGCAGGCATGCTGATCTTCCGCGGGCTCGCGCTCGTCGTGGTCAGCCAGACCATCCGCGTCAACGACGACAACTTCAACTCGATCGTCTCCGGCTCGCTGCCGAACTTCCTCGGCTTCAGCGGTGACATGGACGTCGTCACCCTGGTGATCGGCGCCCTGACGATCGCGGCCTTCGCGATCGCCCAGTTCCGGGCCCGCATGCAGCTGCGCAAGCACGACCTGCACGTCGAGGCGCTCGGCCTGTTCATCGCCAAGCTCGTGGGTGTCGCGGTCGCCGTCGGCTTCCTGTCGGTGCTGCTGTCCCTGTCGGCCGGCGGCATGCCGATCATCCTCGTGATCGTCGGCGTCCTGATCGTCGCCTACACGTTCCTCATGGGTCGCACGGTCTTCGGCCGGCACATCTACGCGGTCGGTGGTAACCGTCCCGCGGCGAGCCTGTCGGGCGTGCGCACCAAGCGCGTCGACTTCATGATCTTCGTCAACATCGGCGCCCTCGCGGGTGTCGCGGCGATCATCACGACCGCCCGCGGTGGTGCCGCGGTCGCGGCCGCCGGCCAGAACTTCGAGCTCGACGCGATCGCCGCGTGCTTCATCGGTGGCGCCGCGGTGACGGGCGGCATCGGCCGGATCTCGGGTGCGATCGTCGGTGCGCTCATCATGGGCGTGCTGAACATGGGCCTGTCGATCATGTCGGTCGACCCGTCCTGGCAGCAGGCGATCAAGGGCCTCGTGCTCCTGTTCGCGGTGGCCTTCGACCTGATCAACAAGCGGCGCGCCGGCACCAGCTGACGCTCAGCTGACCAGGGGGAACGGTCACGGACACTAAGGTGCGAGCGTGAGCAGGAGAGCAGGCACCGCCGGCTCCCAGTCGTCCCTGCGTGAGGCCAACCGTCAGCGCGTCGCCGAGACGGTCAAGCGGTACGGGGG
>JAEXRW010000014.1 GCA_023454175.1 Bacillota bacterium
AATTTGCCACCTGCCTATGTCGCTAAAAACTCCGAAATAGCGCTGCTATTCCTACGTTTTTGCTCCTTGGCAGACGTCAAATTTCCTCACAAATCTTATCGCCCTCATTAAATCAGCGCTTCCTTAAGTATAAAACTGACTGCTGTCCACCCATTCGTTGGACAGAACCGACCAGAAATCCGACGACAGGCTTTTCAGCACATACGCATAGGGCAGCCATCCATAACCTCCCTGTCCCCAGTCCGTTCCCCAGGAATTCCGGAGCAGCAATGCGCCTGCCGCAGCCTTTTTGGAGGTACTATTCGTGATCTTCAGATCATCATCATAGCCCACCGCCACCACGGCGTGAGCGCCTATCACGTTTTCGCTGCCTGAAGGATAAGGGATCATCCCATCGGTTCCAGCCTGGGCAGCGGAACTGTAAAGGGTGAAGCCAAACATCACCGGGATGCCGGCAGCGAGGTGTTTTCTCAGTTGCTGCAGCAGATCCACTTTGGGAAGACCGGGCATATCCAGTCGGAAATACTTCATGGATTGATAGTTCTGCGCATAACTGTAACAGAAAGCCGACGGCTCCTCATCAAACCTGGATATATCGTAAGGCCAATGTCTCTCGGGCGGAGCGCCGAAAAGCACAAGGGCGCCCATCGTGGTACGGATCGGCGCGCCCGTATCGCCGGTATAACCTAAAAGATTCCTCGTTACCTTATAGATAAAAAGGCGGGAGGCATCCGTGTACTTCCCAAAAGACTTTTTTTCGAAGTATTCGACCAGCCCAGCCGCGGCGTGGGCGGTACAGGCACCAAGGCTCCCTTGGTTTTCCACAGGAGTACACCAGGGCCGCAAGTCTACATGCCGTGGCAGGGGGCTTTGATCCTGAACGCCTGCCTTTTCCAGCAAGGGCGCAATCTGTGGGTGAGCAGGAGAGAAATCCCGCAAATCGGGGATATCGGGAATCCAGCCTGTTTTATACAATACCATTTCCATACCTCCATCTGCTGTGAATCCTTCCGATTCAGTTATATGGCTTGTTACAGTTTATGCACGGCAGATGTATTCCGTCACAATTGTATTGCGTCACAGTCTCTGAAACATGAGGGTTTACGCAAAGGTACAGGCGATTAACCTTTCCTGCCGGAAATGACGATAAACCTTAATGAAACATTTCAATGGCGAAACATAATCAAGATAGGGAAGGCAGATCAAAATGGCAAATTTCTATATCGCAAGGCAGCCGATCTTTGCACTGAACAAGAATGTGATCGCTTATGAGCTTTTATACAGATCGGACGAATTTGCCAGCAAGTACTCCGAAAGCGACGGCGACATGGCAAGCATGCGCGTGCTGACAGGCAGTTTCCTGGGCACAGGCATCGGCACCTTCACTGGCGGGAAGCCCGCATTCGTCAATTTTTCTGAAAATACGCTGCTGCAAAGAACGGCCACACTCTTCCCAAGTGACAAGCTGTATATCGAAATATCCGAATCCATCGAACCCAACAAAGCCGTGACCGCCGCCTGCAGGGAACTGAAGGAAGCGGGCTACAAGCTGGTGCTGGACGGATACAAGGGAAAATCACGGGGCGCACTATTGGAGGGCATGGCGGATATCGTCAAGGTGGATTTCCAGGAGTGCCCGAAAGACAAGCAACGCTCCATCCCCAAAACCTATGCCAATGGAAAAGCCGAGTTCCTGGCGGAGAAGATCGAGACCATGGAGGAATACGACCAGGCGCAAAAACTGGGCTATGCGCTTTTCCAGGGCTATTTTTTTGCGACACCCATCACCCTAAGCGCCTCCACGCTGCCGGTGAGCAAACTCAACGTGATGCTGCTGATGAAGGAGATCATCAAAGAGGAGCCGGACGTCGACATGATCCGGGCCAATATCGAAAGTGACGTGGGCCTGGCCTACGAGATATTGAAACTCGTCAATTCGGCCTATTTTGCAAAACGGGTGAACATCACCTCCATCCGGCAGGCGATGGCATACATGGGCCTGGAGGGCATCAAAAAATGGGTGCTGATGTCCGCCCTGCGCAGGCAAAACGAAACCATGAACGAGGCCATGGAGCTCTCCATCATCCGGTCACGCTTCATGGAGCATATCGGGGTGCTCCTGAATGCAGACGGAAAAAGCGACGAATATGCGCTTGCAGGGCTATTCTCCCTGCTGCACGTACTGACGGACTGCCCCTTTTACATCCTTCTCGAGCATATCTCGGTCTCGGACGACGTATACGCGATCCTCGCAGAATCCCGGTACGATTCACAGATGGGGCAGACATACCAGCTCGTGCTGGCATATGAAAAAGGCCGGTTCGACGAAGCGAAGGAGATCGCATCGCGCCTGGGCCTTTCGATGGAACAGGTGGAACAGATGTACCTGGCATCCCTGCGCTGGCTGTATGATTACCCCGAACGCATCAAGACGTTCTCCGAATAGCCATTCAACCGACGATGTATGATGCATCCACCCTGAACGACTTGCCGTCCTTTGTACAGATCTCCTTTACCAGCCTTCTGGCCTGGGACATGCACATGGGCACCCCTCCGCCGGGGAAGAGCCACTGGCCGGTCATATAGAATCCTTTCAACCCCGGCAGTTCCCGGGGCAGGAATTTGCCAAACAGTTTCACCGTGGGCAGCCAGCCTTCATAGGAACCCTGCCAGTTGCCCGTATACCGCTCCCATGTTACAGGCGTGGCGACATCGGTCACCTCTATCTGTGCCCGGATGCCAGGCAATACCTTTTCCAGCGCGGCAATGCAGAACTCCAGCACTTTCCCCTTTTCCGCCCTGTAAGCGGTTTTATTTTCATAAAGCGTCTTCCAATACGTGAAATCCGTTTCGATCTGCAGCTTTATAACGCTCTTTCCTTTGGGCGCAAAGGACGGGTCCTGGCAATAATGGGTATAATACAGCCACTCTACCGGCCTGCCGCAGATATCCGCGGGCTCATCCAGCTTGACGCAGGATAGCTCCACCTCGCCGGTGAGATCCCTGTCCACGCCCAGGCTGACGCAGATGATGGGCGGCCAGAGGCTGGGCTGATCGTACATTTCCCGAATGCCAGCAGTCAAATACCTGCCTTGCAGCATGCCATACAGGGTGGACCTGCCATCGCACGCCGAGACGACGATATCGGCCAACAGCTGTTCACCGCCCAGCTCCACGCCTATGGCCCTGCCATCTTTCACGATGATCCTTTCCACCTTACGGCCGTACGTAACCCTGCCGCCCAGCGCCAAATAACGCTTTTCGATGGCGCGGGCGAAATGCAGGGAACCGCCCATGGGATAACCGCCCTGCCTATTGTGGAAATAGGCCAGGGGCATGACCGCTATCACCGCGGGCATATCGTGGACGGGAAACATCCTGAAAAGGAATTCACGCAGCTGCGGATCGCGGAACAATTTATTAAAGTAGTCCTCTATCGAGATGCGCTTCAGCCTGAGGAACGAAGGCATGTAGGGCAGCAGCTTCAGGATATCCGAAAATCCGAAACTGCCGAAGTCCGCGTCCATGGGCGGCATGAACCGGGTATAGAACCGGACCTGCTTCATCATCCTGTGCAGCGCCTTGCGTTCACCCGGGAAGACACGGCAAAGCTCCGCTTCCAGTTTATCGATATCGGTATATACGACCAGCTTTTTCCCGTAGCCCTCTATACTGCGGAAACGGTCGGTATGATGGAACGCCACTTCGGGAACGACGCCGAGCTCTTCAAAGAGGGGATAAAACGAACTGCCCTTATTGCTTCCGAGGACCCAGTGCAGGCAATGGTCGAAAAGGTAATCCCCCCGTTTCCAGGAGACACACACACCGCCCGGGGTCGCGCCCATTTCGAGTATCTGCACATCGTAACCGTTCATGGCGGCATAGCAGCCGGCGGAAAGACCCGAAACGCCGGCGCCGATAATGACCATCTTTTTCATGGATGATCCCCCAATCATTCAAATCTGGCTGCACGAAATTACCATTCCATTTTACCTGAATAAAACACCGCCAGCAACGCCAAACGTCAGGGCTGCTCCTCTTTACTGCAAAAATAATGCCAAAAAAATTGCATGAAATTTACCTGAAGCTATTGCATATCCAAAGAATCCATGTTATTATCTTATTGATAATGATTATCAATATTAACGAGGTGAGCAGCATGAGCGTGAAGGAACTGAGAAAAGGCGTCGCGTGCAAGGTAGTGAAGGTAAATCCGGCGCATCATGCGAGCAAAAAACTGATCGAGATGGGCATCGTGCCGAACTGCGAGATCTCGGTGGAGAACATCGCGCCGATGGGGGACCCTTATATCATCAGAGTGCGGGGATACAACCTGGCGGTACGGAAAAAAGACCTGGAGGCGCTGGAATTCAAGATGCTCAACCAGAAGGGGGACGCATGACGATCGTACTGGCGGGGAATCCCAACAGCGGGAAGACCACGCTTTTCAACGAACTGACAGGAACCAGCCAGCACACGGGAAACTATCCCGGCGTGACGGTGGATATCAAGGAAGGCATCCTGCGCCTGGGCGGGAAGAAGATCAAGATCGTGGACCTGCCCGGTATCTATTCGCTGGACCCCGATACGGCGGAACAGCGCATCGCACGGGATTACCTCAACAACAACGAAATCGATCTCATTATCAACGTGGTGGATGCGGGCAACCTGGAAAGGAGCCTTTTTCTTTCGATACAGCTGATCAAAACCAGGAAGCCCATCCTCATGGCGCTGAACATGATGGACGAGGTGGAAAAGGCGGGCGGACGCATCGACACCGGCAAACTGCAGTTTCTCCTGGGCGTCCATACCGTGCCCACCAGCGCGGCACGACACAGGATAGCCGACCTGCAGAAGCACATCAACGACGTATTGAGCGGGAAATTACAGCCTGTTACCGGCCCGGGGCTCTGCATCGGGTGTACGATGTGCAAACAAAATGAAAACCTCTTCGAGCATATCGAAGACATCGTACGCCAGGTATACACCAAGGAAGCCACGCCGAGGCAGAAGGATATCACGAAGAAACTGGACAAGGTACTGCTGAACCGGTGGCTGGCCATCCCGATATTCCTCGGCATCATGCTGGGCATCTTTTACCTGACATTCGTGGCTACCGGGTGGCTTTCCGACCTCATTGAAAGCTTGTTAAACGATACCACCATCCCCGCGCTGGAATCAGGCCTGCAGTCCATCGCTTCCCCTGCATGGCTCACTGCATTGCTCTGCGGGGGCATACTGCCGGGTGTGGGGAGCGTGATCACCTTCCTGCCCCAGATCGCGGTGCTTTTCATCCTCATGTCTGTCCTGGAAGACAGCGGGTACATGGCGCGGGCCGCGTACATCATGGACCGGGCATTCACCAAGATCGGCCTGGGCGGGGGCGCATTCATGCCGCTGCTGATGGGGTTTGGATGCAGCGTGCCGGGCGTGATGGCGGCGCGGGCGCTGCCCACGGAAAAGGAACGGAAACTGACGATCATGCTGGTGCCCTTCATGTCCTGCAGCGCAAGGATGCCGCTGTACGCACTGCTGGCGGGCGCATTTTTCACGGCGAACCAGGGACTCGTCATCTTTTCGGTCTATGTGATCGGCGTACTGGTGGCGGTACTATCCGGTTTCATCCTGAACAAATTGCTATTTAAAACCAGTACGTCAGCGTTTATAATGGAAATACCGCCGTACCGGCTGCCCTCGGCTAAAAGCATCGCGCTGCACTCCTGGGAAAAGGTCCGGGGATTCCTCACCAAGGCGGGGACGGTGCTGCTGGGCGCCTCCATCCTCATCTGGGTGCTGCAGTATTTCACACCATCCTTCACGGAGGCTACGGACCCTTCCTCGAGCCTGCTGGCGGTGATCGGCAAAGCCATCACACCGGTATTTGCCCCCATCGGCCTCAATGACTGGCGCGCATCGGTGGCGCTGGTCACAGGGGTGGCCGCAAAAGAGGCCATCGTATCCACGATGGGCGTGCTGACAGGGGCAGCGGCCGGGGGCCTGACCGAGACGATACGCACCTTCTTCACGCCGCTGCAGGCGTACGTGATGATGGTATTCGCACTGCTGTACATGCCGTGCATCGCGACCATCGCGGCCATCCGCAAGGAGATGCACTCCTTCAAGTGGACGGCGCTGACGCTGGGGTATTCACTTGCCGTAGCTTATATCGTGGGCCTGGCCATCTACAATGCAGGCAGGTTATTCGGAGCGTAAGGGAAGACGATGATGGAAAACGGATCGGAAGAAAAGACAATCAAAAAGGCAAGGAACACCCGGCAGAAACAGCTCATCCTGAACGTCATCAAGCAGAACTGCGGGCGGCACATGACGGCGGAGGAGATCCATGACCTGGTGCGGAAAAATGACGGGGACATCGGCATCGCTACTGTATACCGCAACATCAAGCTGCTGCAGGAGGAAGGCGTGCTATTGAAGGCACAGTTTGGCGGGCAGGAAAGCGCGAAGTATGAGATGTGCGTGCTGGGCGGGGACCATACCCACCACCACCTCATCTGCCTGCAGTGCGGCGCAGTGTACGACGTGGAAGACGACCTGCTGGACAAGATCGAACGGCTGGTATCGGACAAAAAAGGATTTCAGATCCTCGACCACCGGCTGAATTTCTACGGTATCTGCAGGGAGTGCCAGGAGAAGGGAAACTGATATTTCGCAATGTGAGCTATCATGAAAGGCCTGAAAAATCAGGCCTTTTTTTAATCATGGTCAGGAGATCCATTCCAACACCCCGATGAGGCGCCCGGCGACGCAGTGCGGGCATTCATGGGGCGGGTCTTCGGGGAAGAGGAGGATATTTTTGCCGGAGCAGCAGGGACAGCGGTAATCGCCGCCAACCCTTTCTTTGGGCTCGTAGGCGCCCATCCACAGGAGCAGAGAGTCGCGTACGGGCGATCTGGCTTCACGCAAAATGATTTCCACCTCATGCTCACAATTCAGGCAAAAGAACCGGCCGTACATGCCGTAAACGCCGGCGGCACGGGCCTCCTCAGACGCAGGTATGGGATGACCATAGTGCTTCAGCGTACCTGCTCTATCCCGATAGAACTCCCACGGGCCCGAGGCATTGAACGAAAATCCACAATGGTCGCAGGTGAACCTGTAACATGAACCCATCTGCATCCCCCAATCCATCCAAATCCATACATGCATTATACCATGTCCCGGAGCTGCACGTAATGCATATGTGAATGGACTGTTGATTGATACGGGGCGGATTATGGTATAATCTCATAAAAGATTCTGAAGCGTGAAAAAGGATCGAAGCTATGCGTATAGGACTGGTAAGGCACTATAAGGTGGATCTGAAACGGACGATGCAGGGCATACCGCCCGCGGAATTCGACGTATGGTTTGACGCATACAACGAGGCGGGTATACTCGAAGTGAGCACAGACCTGGGGGGCACCGCATGGGACAGGTGCATCGCCAGCGACCTCAACCGTGCCATTATCACTGCAAAGGATATATTCCCTGGGGAGGTCACCATCGACCCCGAACTGCGCGAGGTGCGGCCGTATGCGGCATTCAAGAAAGCCTTCCGGCTGCCGGTGATGTGGTGGCTGGTGCTGGCGCGGGCGGGACTGATGCTGGGATGGAAGTCCCAGCAGGAGAGCATGAAGCAATTTAAAATGCGGCTGAACCGGATGATCGACAAGGTCGAGAGCCTGGGCGGGAACACCCTGCTGGTGGCACATGGGGCGGTGCTGCTATTCATGGGAAAGGAACTGCGGAAAAGGGGATACAAAGGCCCACACTATATCAGGCCAAAACACGGTATGTTATACGTGTTTGAAAAGTAACCCCTCAGCCAAGCGGCAATTAAGGCAATACGGACTGCGGTCCGCGGCGACCCTCCTATCAGGGGGGCCTACATAATAGAATACTTAGGCGATTAAATTCCCTCCTTCAGTCACCTTCGGTGACAGCTCCCTCGTCTGAGGGAGCTAGGAAGATGGCATATTTGAGATTCACAGATAGTTAATGCAGTATGAGCTGAGAGGTTATTTGCTTGCTGAATGTTGTACTGGTCGAACCGGAGATACCGCAGAATACGGGAAACATCGCGCGGACGTGTGCGGCCACGGGGACACGACTGCACCTGATACGGCCGCTGGGCTTTTCCATCGACGAAAAGCAGGTGCGGCGGGCGGGGCTGGACTACTGGGACAAAGTTGATTTGTATACGTATGATTCACTCTCCGAGCTGATGGAGGCCAACCCTGGCGCGAAATATTACTTTTCCACGACGCAGTGCAGGCGCAGCTACACCGAGCAGCAATACGAGGACGGATGCTTCCTGGTATTTGGCAAGGAGACGGCGGGACTGCCCAAATCATTGCTCGAGGCCTATCCGGAACAATGCATCCGCATCCCCATGCGGCAGACGCTGCGCTCGCTGAACCTGGCCAACAGCGTGGCCGTCGTACTCTATGAAGCACTCCGCCAGATCGGATTCCCCGGATTGGAGTAGAACGATGAAGGTATTTGAAGACATCATCCGGTACGATAAAACGCCACAATCCGAAGGGGAGGACACGTACTCCTTCCTGAGCCGCAGCGGCACGGCGGAGAGCGCAAAGGCGCGGGAACGCATCGAGACGTGGCTGGGGCATATCCCCTCCATCTGGCAGGAGGACATGACAAACGGCCTGATGCGCAACATCGAGGCTAAATACTTCGAACTTTTCATGCACGAGCTGCTCCTCAAACTCGGATACAAAACAACCATCCACCCCGGCGTGATGGGAACGGTGCGGCACCCCGACTTCCTGGCGGAACAGAAGGACGGGGAAAGAGTTTACATCGAGACTACCATAATATTCGGGCGGAATCCGGACTCGGGATACAGCGTGCCATCCTGCACGGGACCGGGCAGCGTCAATGACCCTGAACAGGCGCGGATGGCAATGCTACACGCATTACACGAAAAAGTTGAAAGGTACGGGGCGCTGAAGGAGCCTTTCATCATCGCCCTGAACAACCTCTCCAACTGGCAAATCAGCCATGAAGATATCGCAAGTTTATTATATGGTTGCAATGGGCAGGAGGCCTTCTGCAAACAGAACCGGCACAGGGGACTTTCGGGCGTGCTCTACTGCGAGGCATACCCGTGCATCCCTTCCGCCTCCGCCCGGCTGTACCACAACAGCCACGCGCGGCACAGGTACAACGGCGCATTGAGCTGGCTGGACACGTACTGCCTGGGGAAGAACGGGGAAGTAAAACTCTTCAAGGGGAAAGACGTGAACGAGATACTGAGGTGATCAAGATGCGGGTGTTTGATGATTTTGAAAGGACAGATATGAAGCCATCATTAAACAAAGGGAATACATATTCCTTTCTTAACCGCAGTGGCTGGGAAGAATGCAAAAATGTTAGAGACCGTATCGAAGATTGGTTTTCTCAGATTCCAAATGAACACAAATCAGAGTTGCTTTGCAGGATGAAGGATAGACGTGACAAGTTTGAAGAAGTATATTTTGAGATGTTTATATATCAGCTATTAATAAGCCTCAATTATATAGTGACTATACACCCTGATAATAATTTTAATGGAAATCATCCAGATTTCTTGGCAGAGTTACCTTCGGGAGAAAAATTATATGTTGAGACAACAGTAATACATGATAAAGACCCAGAAGACAACTTTGTTGACTTTTTACAGGATGAACTGAATAAATGTAATATTTATAATTTTGGATTAGCGATTAATGATTATGAATTATATGATAGACAAAAAGTTAGTTTCGCAAAGCTTAGGAAAGAAATAGAAAAATGGGCCTTTTCAATAAATAGCGAAGATATCAATGTTGAAGATAATGATAATTGGCCCATTAGAGAATTTGAAAACGAGGGTATGTTGCTTGAAATTGAATTAATCCCTTTGGAAAAAGAAAAGAAGCTTGAAAGACCATGTGTTATTGGACCAGGTAAAACCAGATGGGGGGGTTCAGAAGAGGCGCTAAGGACTAAATTAAAAAGCAAAGCAGCAAAATATGGAGAGTTTACTGAACCATACATTATTGCCGTTAATAATTTATCACCCTTTGAACATGACTCGGATGTTATTAATGTTTTATACAATGGATTTTGGCAAGCAGAAAAAAACACACGTGTATCGGCTATTTTACATTGTATAGCTTTTCCTTGGCATCTTGAAAATACAAAGGTCGCGTTATTCCATAATTATTATGCAAAAAATCAGTATAAAGGGCCACTTGATTCATTGGGTTATTTTGAACTAAGAAATAATAAGCCTGTATATATTCCTGGTATGAGGGCGATAGATATTTTGAAACTTTAAAATCCTTTCCCGAAATATGGCATTGTATCGGTGGCTTTGGTATAATGTAATATACCGACCGGTCAATCGTGCGCATACAAATGATATGGGGGTCACACCTGATGCCTACATACAAGAAGCCCTGTGTGTACTGCGAACAATTCATCCCCGGGGACAGCAACGTATGCCCTTTTTGCGGGATCGTGGACCCGTTTTCCATGCGGTGCCCCAAGTGCCGCAAGGAAGTGGACAAATCCTACAAGGTGTGCCCGGGGTGCGGATTCCCCCTCGCCATCAAATGCCCGAAATGCGGGGAAATGGTATTCCCCCGGAGCACGTGCGAGAAGTGCGGGGCGAGCATGATGCGGGTATGCCCCAACAAGAAGTGCAACGAAGTGCAGATCTATATCAACGAGAAATGCTGGCGCTGCGGCAAGAACATGGACAAATAGCAAATCATTGAACCGAATCCTATATATCAACCAAAAACGAGGAGAGATACCGACATGGCCATGAAATCTTTCACGAAGAACCACAGCGACAACAGCACAGATGCAGGATTTGAGTTTGAATTCTATTGCGACCTGTGCGGCGACGGCTACAAAAGCCAATTCATCGAATCCACCACCTATAAAAAGCGCGGCCTTTTCCGCGGGATATCGGAAGGGCTGAACATCGGCGGATCCCTGCTGGGAGGCCTGGGCGGGCTGGGAAACGTGGGCCATAACCTAGGGCGCGGCGTAGATGCCATCGGGGACCGGTTCGAAGGGATGTCGCCCGAATGGAAAAGGGAGCATGAACGCGCATTCGAGATGGCGCAGAATGAAGCCATGGAGCATTTCCACCGCTGCCACGGCTGCCGCAAATGGGTATGCGACTCTGACTTCAACGAGGACGAGGGGCTGTGCGTGGAATGCGCACCGCGGCAGGACGTGGAAGTGGCCGCCGCACGCGCGCGCAAGATGAAGCTGGATATCGAGGAGAAAGCGCAGAACACCGTGGTATTCAACGGGGATATCGAGAGCAAGGTCATCACGTGCCCGCAGTGCGGCAAACCGGTGACGAGCGGGAAATTCTGCGGGAACTGCGGCGCAGCACTGGGCATGGTCGTATGCCAGCGGTGCGGAGCCAAGATGCAGCCGGGCACGCGCTTTTGCGGGGAATGCGGAAACAAACTATGATATAAAAAAGAGGCGCGAGGCAAAGCCGCGCCTCTTTTTTATTAATGTACAATGTATAATGTAAAATGTATAATTGCGGTGCCCTGCGGGGGAGTGTCATCAATAATCAATATTTACGGGTGAGATCATATGGCTGAAGATAGGAACATCCTGGACGAAATCAAGAAGGCGGCGGGGGCTGTTACAGATGAGGAGGCGTCCCAGGACGACGCGGCGTCTCCTGATGATGCGGAGAAACCGGCGCTGATGGAGTACAAACTGCGGTGCAAGATCCTTTTCGCCGGAGGGGGCGAGGAGGACTTCGCAGGGAGGGCTACGGTGGACGATGGGGCGCTGCATATCATCCCCGAGGCGGGGGCGCGGCTGGACACCACATACCGGGATATCAAAAGCGTGACATCCGAGGACTACAGGATCACCCTCGAACTCAAAGGCGGGGGAAGCCTCGTCCTCTATTTCCTTGGGAAGCAGTATGACTCTTTCGTGGGCGACTTCACGCGCAAGTACAACGCCACCGTGAAGAAGGACACCTTCATGAGCGAGAAGGCGAAGCTGGCGGCGCGCGGGGCGAAATACAAGAGCACCGGAGAACTTTCAAACGAGGGTATATGCGACGTCTACATCGGGGATACCGCCGTCATCATCGAGACGAAAAACGGGCCGGTATACCGGATGCCTTTTGCACTCATTGACAAACCCACAAAGAGTGCCTACGGGTTCAGTTTCTCCCTATCCGGGCTGGAGAACTGGGAGATCTTTTTCCTGGGGAAGGCGCTGGACCCCACCTGGAAACTGTTCAACGATGCTTACGCGAAACTGCTCGAACCCATATCCAATGCCATCAAGGAGATGGTTCCGGGTATACAGCCGCTGGCCCTGCGGCGGGCGGCGGAGCTTTTCTGCGACGGTCGGAGCGTTAAGAAAACTGAAATCGAGCAGACGGACAAGAAACTCTGGAACGCGCTGATGAAGAAGGCGGAGGAGTGGGGTGCGGGGGATTATTTCTCCCACATCCTATCGCAGGCGGGGGAAGGGGTGCGGATCGGATTCAAGAAGCCCCTTTTATCCAGCCAGGAGGAATACATCTGGCTGATAGCCACCGTGCAAAACGCGTTGATCCTGGAGGCGGCGTCCCCCGAAGGCGGCGGGAAGGCGACATATGTATTCAACATTGAAGGGGACGGCGGGGCACTGATGGACAGGCTGAACTTCTGCCTGCACATGGTGGAATTCCGCAGGGAGCCCATTTACATGAATGCGGAGCAACTGCAGAAACCCGAAAACATATCCTACGCAACGGCGGTGGAAAAGGTGCCGCAGTTAATCCCGCTGCGTTCACTCTTCAAAGGCAGGGTGGCGCATACCGAAAACTGGAAGGAAGGGCTGGACAAACTGGTCAACCGGTAGGGGATGGGAGTTGACAATCGAAACAGGGTAAAAGGGAGGCATGCGCTTCCTTTTTTTATGAAAATCGTTTCAATGAAATACCGGTGGTTATCCTATTCATATATGAAAATACAAGGTGAGAAACAATGAACGCATACAGAAAGATCGAGCAAATGATTCAAGGGAAATATACAGTAGACGGAGCGGGCGTACGACTGAGGCGGATATTCGGCTACCATGAGGTGCCGCTTTTCGATCCGTTCCTTTTGCTGGACGAATTCAAATCCACCGATCCCAAAGATTACACTGCCGGGTTCCCCTGGCACCCCCACCGCGGGATCGAAACGGTCACCTATATGATCGGCGGAAGCGTGCAGCATGGGGACAGCCTGGGAAACAAAGGATCCATCGGAGCGGGCGACTGCCAATGGATGACGGCCGGCAGCGGCATCATCCACATGGAAATGCCGCAGGAGAGCCCGGTCATGTGGGGCTACCAGCTATGGGTGAACCTGTCGGCTGAAGAGAAAATGACAAAGCCAAAATACCGGGACATCCGGGCAGAAAGCATCCCGACCAGCAATATAGAAGGCGGAAGCGTACGGGTGCTGTGCGGCACGTATAACGGGGTGAAGGGACCGCTGGAAGGGATAACGGTGGAACCCGTATTCCTCGATATCACGCTGGGGTTGAAACAGGAGTTCGCATATGAAACAGAGCGGGACAGGACCCTTTTTGCCTATATCGTGGATGGAGAAGGTAGTATGGAGAAAGACAATACCGATACGGTCAGGACAGGCAGCGCAGTTCTATTTACTGAAGGAGAAAAAGCGATCATCCGATCCGGCAGAAAAGGGTTACGCATGCTGCTGGTCTCAGGGAGACCCCTTCGGGAAAGCGTGGCGTGGGGCGGGCCCATCGTGATGAACACCCAGGAAGAGCTGGACGAAGCCTTCAAGGAGTACCGAAACGGGACATTCCTCAGATAGCAGGACTGCCTGTGAAAAGGACCCTTTTTTCATCCGGTCACAATTTATTGACTCCTATGCCTGATACTTGCAGAAAAAGCGGTGAAAAGGTGCAGGAGTTGTTGATTTCCGGTTGAAAAGCGTATAGAATAAAACAAGTTTCAGCCTTTTGGCAAAGCTGGAAAGACTATTCCCTGAAAGATAATGATGGGCAAGATGCCATGCATTAATATGTCCATGCATTCATGCCTATTCAAATATCAAAGTAATGCAAAGGAGAATGGAAAATGAGCGTTCTCAACAAGAAGACGGTAAAAGACTTCGACGTGGCCGGGAAACGGGTGCTCATGCGTGTGGACTACAATGTGCCCCAGGACGAAAAGGGCAACATCACGGACGACAAGCGCATCAAGGCCGCAATGCCCACCCTGAAATACCTGCTGGAAAACAAGGCCCGCGTGATCCTGTGCTCGCACCTCGGCCGGCCCAAGGGCGAGTGGAAAATGGAATTTTCCCTGGCACCGGTGGCCAAGCGGCTTTCTGAACTGCTCCCGGATACCAAGGTGGTTTTTGCAGGAGACGTGATCGGCGAAAAAGCCAAGGCAGCCGCGGCAGCGATGAAAGACGGCGAGATCGTACTGCTTGAGAACCTGCGCTTCCACAAGGAAGAGGAGAAGAACGACCCCGCTTTCTCGAAGGAACTGGCGTCCCTGGCTGAACTCTATATCAACGACGCATTCGGAACGGCGCACCGTGCACACGCCTCCACGGAAGGCGTCACGAAATACCTGCCGGCCGGCGCAGGCTTCCTGATCGAAAAGGAACTCTCGTTCCTGGGCAGGGCCGTGGAGAATCCGGAGAAGCCCTTCGTGGCGATCCTGGGCGGCTCGAAAGTGAGCGACAAGTTGGGCGTCATCACCAACCTGCTCAAACTAGCCGACACGCTGATCATCGGCGGCGGCATGGCTTATACATTCCTGAAGGCCCAGGGCTACGGCATCGGCAAATCCCTGGTGGACAACGAGAAGCTCGATTTCTGCAAGGACGTATTGAAACAGGCAAAAGCAGCCGGAAAGCAGATCCTTTTGCCGGTGGACAACGTATGCGCGAGCGAATTCTCCGCGACGGCGAACACCAGTGTATGCGACAATAACGACACCCCCGAAGGCTGGATGTGCCTGGATATCGGACCCAAGACGGCCAAGCTCTTTGCAGATGCCATCAAGACCGCCAAGACCGTGGTATGGAACGGACCCATGGGCGTATTTGAGATGGAACCCTTTGCAGGCGGCACCAAGGCAGTGGCACAGGCGCTGGCAGAATGCGGCGGCATGACCATCATCGGCGGCGGGGACTCCGCTTCGGCCGTGAAAAAGCTGGGCTTTGCGGACAAGATGACGCACATCTCCACGGGCGGCGGCGCATCCCTCGAATTCCTTGAAGGGATCGAACTGCCGGGCATCGCGGCTCTGAACGCCAAATAAAGATCAAATTCATTTGGAGGTTTTGATAGAATGAGAAAGCAAATCATCGCCGGCAACTGGAAAATGAACAATACGGCTGCCGAAGCAAAGGAACTCATCAGCGCGCTCAAACCGCTGGTCAAAGGAGCCAAGGCGGAAGTGGTGGTATGCCCGCCCTTTACAGCCCTGGCAGAAGCACAGAAACTGCTCAAACGCTCGCGCATCAAGCTGGGCGCACAGAACATGAACGCCATGGCCTCGGGCGCCTATACCGGAGAGGTCTCCGCCAAAATGCTGCTGGAGCTGGACGTGAAATACGTGATCATCGGCCACAGCGAACGCAGGCAGTACAATGCCGAGACGGACGCCTCCGTCAACGCAAAAGCGAAGGCCGCGCTGGCTGCGGGACTCGTGCCCATCATCTGTGTGGGTGAAAAGCTGGAGGAGCGCGAAGACGGCAAGACCGATTCGCTCGTATGCAGCCAGGTGCACCTGGCGCTGGAAGGCATCTCCGCCGAGGATGTGCAGAACTGCGTGATCGCATACGAACCCATCTGGGCCATCGGCACAGGGAAGACCGCCACATCCGAGGAAGCGGAGCGCGTATGCGCGCTGATCCGCAAGCAGATCAGCAAGGACTTCGGACGCGCAATAGCAGGCAAGGTACGCATCCTGTACGGCGGGAGCATGAACGCCAAGAACGCCAAGGAACTGAAAGCCATGAAGAATATCGACGGCGGCCTCATCGGCGGGGCGAGCCTGAAGGCGGAAGACTTTTCAGTAGTCGTAAACAGCTGAATTATTTCCAAGGGGGCAAACGTGCGTAAACGTGACGTTAGCCCCCTGGATATATTTTAACTTGTTAGAAGTTTGAACACAAGGTTATTAATATATCGATCACTCAGTCGGCTTGCCGGGAAGAGGCAGGCCGATTTTCCAAGATAGGAGAATAAAGATGGGCAAAAGCATGACGGCACTGATCATCATGGACGGATTTGGGATCTCCCGCGACAAGGAAGGCAACGCCATTTACCTCGCGGGGACCCCAAACATCAACAAATACCTGGCTACATTCCCAAACACAGCGGTCCAGTGCAGCGGGATGGCCGTGGGCCTGCCCGAGGGCCAGATGGGCAACTCGGAAGTGGGGCACACGAACATGGGCGCGGGCAGGATCGTGTACCAGGAACTGACGCGCATCACCAAGAGCATCAAGGACGGGGATTTCTTCCAAAAGGCTGAATTCCTGCAGGCAATTGACAATGTGAAAAAGAACGGCTCCAAACTGCATGTGATCGGGCTGGTGAGCGACGGCGGGGTACACAGCCATATCGAGCACCTTTTTGCGCTGATCGAACTGGCGAAGCGCGAAGGCTTGAAGGATATCTACGTGCACTGCCTGATGGACGGCCGCGACGTGCCGCCCTCCAGCGGCAAGTGCTATATTGAACAGCTGCAGGCCGAGATGAAACGGCAGAACTTCGGCAAGATCGCCACGGTGATGGGGCGCTACTACGCCATGGACCGGGACAACCGCTGGGAGCGCGTGGAGAAGGCGTACGACGCCATCGCCGCCGGCATGGGTATCGAAGTTACAGACCCGGCGCAGGGCATGCAGGACTCCTACGACGCGGACGAGACGGATGAATTCGTCAAGCCGCGCGTGGTGACGGAAAACGGGAAGCCCGTAGCCACCGTTGAAGCCGGGGACAGCATCATCTTTTTTAACTTCCGGCCCGACAGGGCGCGGGAGATCACGCGGACATTCATCGAGCCGGGTTTCGATAAATTTGAGCGCAGGGGCGGATACAATCGCAGCGGCGTATTCAAAAAGGTATTCTACGTGTCCATGACGCAGTATGACGCGACGTTTGAAAACCTGGTGGTGGCATACAAACCCCAGGAACTGAAGAACACCCTGGGGGAATATGTAAGCGATAAAGGCATGACACAGCTGCGCATCGCGGAGACCGAGAAATACGCGCATGTGACATTCTTCTTCAACGGAGGCGTGGAAGCGCCGTACAAGGGCGAGGACCGCGCGCTGATCCCATCCCCCAAGGTAGCCACGTATGATCTCAAGCCCAGCATGAGCGCGTATGAAGTGGCCGCAGAGGCCGTCTCCCGCATCGACTCGGGGAAATATGTCCTGATGGTGCTGAACTTTGCCAACTGCGACATGGTGGGTCATACGGGGGTGCTGGCCGCAGCCGAGGAAGCCGTGAAAACGGTGGATGAATGCGTGGGGAAAGTGGTGGACACGATATTGCAGAACGGGGGACGCGCCATCATCACGGCGGACCACGGCAACGCGGAACAGATGATAGACGAAGACGGCGGGCCGATGACGGCGCACACCACGAACCCGGTGCCTTTTATCCTCGTGGACAACGCGCGTAAAAACGTCAAACTGCGGGATGACGGCGTACTGGCGGACATCGCACCGACCCTACTGGAACTGACCGGACTGCCGCAACCAGCCGAGATGAGCGGGAAGAGCATCATCAAAGGGTAATTCGTTGGCCTGCGCAGACCCAGTATATCGTAACCGAATTTGGCGAATCATTATCGATTGAAAATGTTAAAATATAAATCCAATTGCCTCATGATATCCTATAACTTGTGCTTGCTTTTTCGCCACGGCTGTGTTAACATTCTTTTGCTATGTCTTGGGAGGTAATGAAATGGATACATTTTACCTGATAAGCAGGATATGCCTGATCGTCTTCAGCCTGATACTGATGCTGGTGATCGTATTGCAGCCGAGCAAAAGCTACGGCACGACCACGCTGCTGGGGGGCGGAGATACAGAAACATTTTTCGGCAAATACAAAAGCAAGAGCTATGAAGGAAAACTCATCCTGCTCACGAAGATATTCACGATCATCGTGCTGGCACTTTCGCTGGCCATCGTGATACTGCAGCGTTTTTTCCCCATGACAGCGGTTTGAAAAAGAATTTCGAAACGGGCGCTTGCTGGATACGGCAGGCGCCTTTTGTTTATGTCCTACATATGTATGAGCCGATATGAAAAAGAGGATAATTAGAAGAAAATGAAAAAGGAAACAGGAGAAAAAGAAAAAGTGGAACGGGAATCCATACTGGATTATTTCAAAACAAACGGCCACGGCAGGACGGACGCCGCATACCTGGCACGCGCGCTGCTGTGCAGCGAAGAGGATTGCACGCGAGCGATGCATGAACTGGAGGACGAAGGATACCTGGTCAAAACCAAAAAGGGCGCATACGCCCTGCCGGGGAAAATGTCCATGGCAAGGGGGACGGTGCTGGCGCACCCCGACGGCTTTGCTTTCCTGAGGACGGAAGACGGAGACGTATTCATGCCGCGGAGCGCACTGAACGGCGCGATGCACAACGACACCGTGCTGGCAAAGCTCATGCAGGGTCGGCGCGGCACCGAAGGCGAGGTCAAGCGCATCATCACCCGCGCGAACGCTTCGGTGGTAGGCCAGTACAAAACGGGAAAATTGGGCGGATATATCACGCCGGATGAAAAGAAGCTACCCCTCATCGAGATCCCATCAGGGAGCGAAATGCGGGCCCATGACGGGGACAAGGTGCTGGCTGAAATCACGGACTGGCCAAACGGCGGGATCGCGGCGCAGGCCCGGGTCATCGAGATATTCGGGCGTACGGGGGAATCAGCTGCGGACATCCTCTCCATCGCATGCGCCTGCGGACTGCGAAGGCGGTTTCCCGAGGCGGTGCTGGCGGAAGCCGAAAGCATCCCCCAAACCATTACCGTATCCGAACTGGAACGCCGGAGGGACCTGCGGCAGCGCACCATCGTGACGATGGACGGGGAAACGGCCAAGGACCTGGACGACGCCATCTCCATCAAAAAAACCAAAAACGGGTACGAACTGGGCGTGCATATCGCGGACGTGAGCCATTATGTGAAAGACCAAATGGAACTGGACAAGGAGGCGCTGATGCGCGGGAACAGCGCGTACCTGCTGGATGTGGTATTACCCATGCTGCCCGAAAGACTCAGCAACGGCATCTGCTCGCTGAACCCGAACGTGGACCGGCTGACGATGACGTGCGAGATGACGGTGAACCCGGAAGGGAAGGTCACCAACTACGCCATCTATGAAAGCGTGATCAAATCCAGCGCGCGGCTGACGTATGAACAGGTTAACCGAACCCTGAACGGCGATGCGGAAGAGACGACCCGGCTGAGCCAACTGATGGAAGATATCAACCTGTTCAAAGAACTTTACGAGGTATTGAACCGGAAGCGGATGGCGCGGGGCAGCGTGGAACTGGATGTGGCCGAGTGCGAGATCGAACTGAACAAAAAGGGATTCCCCATTCGAATATACAAACGGGAACGCGGCACGGCGGAGCGGATGATCGAAGAATTCATGCTGCTGGCCAACGAGACGGTAGCCAAACACGCCGTGAACATGGAGCTGCCATTCATGTACCGCATCCATGAAAACCCCGATCCCATTAAAATGCAGGCGCTGATGGATTTCCTCTCCAGCCTGGGGCTGCACCTGCGCAAGACGCGGGACGGCATACACCCCATGCAGCTGCAGGAGCTGCTGCAGAGCGTGGAAGGCACCAAGATCGGGCGGCTGATCTCAGAAGTCGTACTGCGTTCGATGCAAAAGGCCAAATACAGCGAGAAGCCCGTCGGGCATTACGCGCTGGCCCTGCGGGATTATGCCCACTTCACCTCCCCCATCCGGAGGTACCCGGACCTGACGATCCACCGGATGCTGAAAGAAGCCATCGCAGGCAGGATGGACGAAGAACGGGCCGGTCTCTGGCACGAAAGGATGCCGGGGATGGCCCAGCAGTGCAGCATGACAGAGCGGCAGGCGCAGGAGGCGGAACGCGCAGTTGAGGACCTGAAAAAGGCGCAGTACATGTTTGCGCATATCGGCGAACAATTCCCGGGCGTCATCAGTGGGGTGACGGAGTGGGGCATCTATGTGGAACTGGAAAACACGGTAGAGGGCTTCGTCCATGTGACGATGCTGCCGCAGGACGACTACGCGTATGAAGAAAAGCGGCACATGCTGGTGGGGACGCACAGGGGGCACAAATACCGCCTGGGCGATGAAGTGGACATCATCGTGGAGGGCGCGGACGTACGCAGCCGGAAGATCGACTTCGCGCTGGCGGGTGTGAAACGAAAACCGGAATATTCAGATTTCCGGAAAAAGAACTCGAAGAACCGGGGCCGCCCAAACAGATTACATTAAGTAAGGCGTTTCAGTTTTAAAACGTACACATGCGCGCAACGCGCACTCAATATGTGCACAACGCGCATGCGCATGCACATTAAATTATGATATAATGATTAAACTGCAACGACGATTCGATCGTTGCTATTGCAAAGGGGGTGGCGCGCTTGAAGGAGGGCGTGAAGGTGCTGGCGCAGAACAAGAAGGCGCGGCACGACTTTTTTATCGAAGAGGCTTACGAAGCAGGGCTGGTATTGTCCGGGACGGAAGTGAAATCCATCCGCGCAGGGAAGGTGAACCTGAAGGACAGCTATGCCTTCATCAAAGGCGGGGAGGCCTTTATCCACGGCATGCACATAAGCCCGTATGAAAAGGGAAACATCTTCAACCGCGACCCGCTGCGCGACAGGAAGTTATTGCTGAACAAAGCGGAGATACGCAAGCTGATCGGACTGACCCAGAAACAGGGGTATTCGCTCGTCCCGCTGCAGCTGTACCTGAAAAACAACATCGTAAAAATGGAGCTGGCCGTGGCGAAAGGCAAGAAACTCTACGACAAGCGCCACGATATCGCCGAGAAGGACGCCGAACGGGAGATGGACAGGGCTTTTCGAAACAAAGGCGAATAGCAGGCAGCTTGATTTGAAAATTGCGCTCAACTGTGGTATAATACCATCATAGATTATCTGCATCTTGAAAATAGAACATGGGGGCGTGCCTGGTTTCGACGGGAACAGACAGCGCGAAGGAAGCGAGCCGCAGTTTCTGGGACTGCGCTAAAAAACCGGAAATAAATATAAACGCAGATAACAAAAAGTTAGCTTTCGCGGCGTAATTGCCGTGAACGTCCCGCCCTCCATTCCCGCGTGAAGGGGCCGGGGCGTCAAAATGCGGGGAACGAACCTGCCAAATCTTTGCGGCAGGCCGGATTTATCAAGATACTGAGGCCTTGATCCTGCAGGCGGGAGCCTGGCCAAGGGAAACCCAAAACACCTGATGCGCTCGGAGAAACCTTTTCGGAGCAGTTTTCGGACAGGGGTTCGACTCCCCTCGCCTCCACCACATTTCCATGCTTCAAGAGCTCCATTACTTACATGGGGCTTTTTTTTTGGTATCTGAAGATAATTGGATTGGTTCAGGAAGGGGGAAGGGTATGTTAAGCCGGTTCATTTAATGACGTTATATCGGAAACCTCCTTTTTTGCCTTCCACGCATCGCTGATGATATAATGAAAATAACCTATAATGCAATCATCTATTATTATCCTAAAAGCCTTGGCTTTTCGGGGGCTGGAGTTTTTTTATGGACCAAAACAGCATCGTTCTGGTAACGGGCGCAAACTCGGGTATTGGCAAAGCAGCGGCAACCGCACTTGCGCAATCTGGCGCAAATGTAGTGATGCTCTGCCGTGATAAGGGACGTGGAGAAGAGGCTCTGCTTGGCATCAAAAGGCAGAGTGGCAGCGATAAGATAGAACTTATGCTCTGCGACCTCTCGTCTATAGAAAACATAAACTCATTCTGCGATGAATTCCTGAAAAAATACAAAAGGCTCGACGTTCTCATCAATAACGCGGGAACGCTTAAGCAGGTGCGCCGCGAAACGGCAGACGGCTACGAGCTTTCATTCGGGGTTAACTACTTAGCTGTGTTTCTTTTGACAAACAGGATGCTGCCACTGCTTAAAACAAGCGCACCATCAAGGATCGTCAACGTATCGTCGCTAGGGCACAGGTGGGGAAAAATACATTTTGACGATATCCATATAACAAAGCGATACACCGCACTCAAGGCCTACTCACAGAGCAAGCTTGCGGAGGTCATGTTCACGTACTCTCTCGCTGAGAGCTTAAAAGGAACGGGCGTAACCATAAACGCAGCCGATCCCGGTATAGTAGGCACGAATATCGTGGTAAACCGCGAGACGGGCTTCGGAACGCTTGCATCCAAGCTACAAAAACTGCTATGCAAGTCCCCTGAGAAAGGCGCAGAGACCGCGGTCTGGCTTGCATCGTCTCCTGATTTGGAGGGCGTTACAGGGAAGTTCTTCGTACGTAAAAGCGCTGTTCGCTCTTCGAAGCGCTCTTACAACAAAAACGATGCGAAAAGGCTATGGCAGATGAGCGAGATAATGGCGGGATTAAGCAGCGTAGATCCTGATATCGGTAGTAAGTATTATGGGGAAGCGCAGGCCGGGGAGGTGATGACGGCGATTGAGGTATAGTCGGTAATAAGAAGAAAGCATGTTAATCGTTACAAAATCGGGTATACTCCATCGACATGTTACCAAAGTGACGCACGTCGAGTGCACATGTCTGCTCACGCGTAAAGAATAGGGGACGGTGAAAAACCCCAGATATAAGTTTGCTTACAAAAAGTGTAAATAAAGAACTTGCTTTACGGAATATATCATTTATCTTTGTACGAGATGTTCGCTTAAACAACTGACTAAGGGGCGTTTTGTTTTAGTCTATTATCCTCTATAGCGACTTATCATTTAATGTAAAAAACTATCGAATAATATCCATGCTAATGCGCCCGTCTTTTATCTCAACAATGCGGTCTGTCAACTCAGCTATTTTACGGTCATGCGTTATGATAATGAAGCTTGTACCCATTTCGGTATTGATCTCGCGAAGTATTTTATATACCGCGTCAGTGGTTTCGGAATCCAGGTTTCCGGTCGGCTCATCAGCAAGTACGATATCAGGGGAATTGACCAATGCGCGTACAATGGCAGTGCGCTGCTGCTGGCCTCCAGACATATTTACCGAAAGGTTATTTTTAACCGCGGAAAGCCCCACCAGATCGATCAGTTTTTCGGCGCGGCCATTTATTTCACCCGGTGTATTTTTCCGACCCACTTTGATCCAGTATGGCATTAGAATATTTTCCATTGCCGTAAACTCAGGCAGCAGGTAATGGAACTGAAAGACAAATCCGATGGTCAGGTTGCGGAAAAGCGCCAGCTCGTTCTTTTTCATTTTGTTGGTATTTTTACCGTTTATGATGATCTCTCCGGTTGTCGGATTATCCAGTGTACCAATAATGTTCATCAGTGTGCTCTTGCCGCTGCCAGATGCGCCGATTATGGAATTAAAAGAACCCTTTGCAAATGTAAGATCAATGTCATGCAGCACTTGTGTTTTTATCTTATCACCGTATATCTTGTTTACTTTAATTAGCTCTATTATATTATCCATTACGTATAACCTCTATCGGGCTTAATTTTGATGATTTTCTGGCCGGGGCAACCGCTGCAGCCAGGCTTGCGATAATGGCGATGATCGCGGAAAGTGCAACAAATCCATAATCCAGGTATATCGGTACAACTGGCGAGCCATCCGGGTTCAAAGCAAACGTTGTAAAAGCCATGAGCAGTCCAAGACCCAGGGCAACGCCCAAAACCGCGCCCAATATACCCAATATCAACCCCTCATACAGAAATACCAAGCGCGTTTGGCCGTCCTTTAATCCCATGGCTTTTAAAATACCGACCTGTTTGGATTTTTGCAGTACCGTAATGGACAACACGCTGGAGATACCCAGCACAACGGATACTACCACAAAAACTTGTATCATTAAACTGGAGGAACTCTGCCCATTGAGGCCACTCAAAAGAGACTGGTTCTGGTCCATCCAATTATCCACCTGCAGTGCACTGTCGTTCAGCTTTTTTGATACCCCGGCAGCCGCGGCTTTCGCGTTAAACGCATCGGCCTTCGGAAGCTGCATCTCTATGGATGTGACCATATCGTCATATTCAAAAAAGGTCTGCGCTTCCTCCAGGTTCACAATAAGCCAGCTTTTATTTACTGAAGATACCTTCAGATCGTAAAATCCGGATACCCTCAGGCTATCCGTCTGACCGCGAATATTCTGGATGTCTATCGTATCCCCCAAGTTCACTCCCAGTTCGTCCTTTAAATCTTTACCTACCGCCACCTCGCTGCTGTCTTTTGGCAGCCTTCCTTTGATCAGGCGGGTTGTAAGCCTGTATATGCCATTTGCCCGATCCATTTCAAAACCACGCACCAGCACAGGCTCGGTCTTGTCTGCAAATTTCACAAAAGCAGACCCATCCGCGGCAACCGAAACATGAATCACCGCGGGGTCGGAAGACACTTTGGCCACTTTTTTCTTCCAGTCATCAATCAGCTTGTCGTCATTTTTCGATGTGACCGTGATCTGTGATGTGCTGCCAATGGTAGTATCCACCAGATTCTGCTGCAGTCCCTGGATGAGCAGACCTATAAACATCTGCACGCTCACACCTATAGCGATTCCCAGTATGATCAGTATGGTCTGGCCCTTACCGGACCGTAAAAACCGGGTCGCAATCCTGAATGCCAGCATCATACATCACCAACTTTTCCAAAAGAGTCCAGGTACAATTCCAGATCATCGAATTTCTGCAAAACCTTATCCGCTTTGATCCAGGTACAAACCTGCTCGTTATTTACAAACGCCTGGCCCCCGACAATGATGCGAACAGGCTTGCCTGCTTTATTGCGTATCAGGTCTATCATTTTGCCGGCAGCGACCAGATTATAGTAATTGGTGATGCTGACCATGATCAGGTCCACATCCAACAGCTGCACAGCTTTCAATATTTCTTCCTTCGGGGTATTGCTTCCAACAAAGGAAGCGTCAAAACCCAGAATCGTCACGTAATCCGTAATCATACGGGCGCCGATTTCATGGGTCTCGCCCTCTGGGCACAGCACAAAAATCTTTCCTTGTTTTCTGCGGCTCCTCGCATCTCTCTCACGGATCACATATGGATATGCACACTCTATCACCGCACGTACAATGGTGGTGGACGCGTGCTCCCGCCAGATGCACAGGTCTTTTTCCTGTATATCGCAAGTCAGGCTGTCCAGGGCTGCTTTTAAAACCCCCTCGTACAATCCTTTTATATCTGTTTGACCGGTTGCAAGCAAATCCAGGCAGAAGGAAACGCAAGCTTCCTTATTTCCGCTTTTCAGGTTTTTAAAGAATTCACTCAAATGTTCCAACCGTTACACTCCCTGCTTTTTTAGACTGAAATCCCTGCGTTTACTTCAGAAGTTTTTTGAGCGATCCTACAGACGCGGGGCTGTTTACAATTTGCATACCCTCCTGCAGCCCATCGCCTGAAACCTCGACAAGTGTTTCTGTTTCCACGCCGGTGGTTACCGGGATCGCTTCAAAGGAAACCTTACCCTGCGAGTCCTTCGTAAGCGCAAACACCACGGTTTCACCGGCTGCATTTGTCGCCAAAGCATCATACCCCACAGCAAATGTTTTATCCTTCTGCGTCACAGAGAAAATCACATGCACGCTCATACCCATTTTTAAACGGGTAACATTTGCCTGCACATCCACAATAGCTTTGTATTTTACATGGCTGTCCGCGTTCGCCTGCGTTTTGCCGGACAGAGAAGCAACGGTATCCAGCGAGGCAGGTTCTATGCTCAGCAGTTTTCCGTCGTACACATCCGTGCCTGCGGCGTCTGCTGTAATTTTTACAGGGTCGCCCAGAGATACCTTGTTGATATATTTTTCGTCTATTTTGGCTTCAATCTGCAAGTGGTCCGTATCCGCTACCACAAAAAGAACGCCTGCGGAGGGAGCGCCTTCAGACGTATTCACTGCAATAACAGTACCCGCGATGGGTGACTGTATGATCGCCTGGCCCAGCTGCAATTCCAAACTATCCAGGGCGGTTTGCTGCGCATCGGTATTTGCCGCTGCCTGGCTGGCGGTAATCGCCAACCTGTCGGCGGTGATCTGCTGGTTTGCTGCATTCAATACGGACTGGTATTGGGTCTTGGCATTTTCATACGCGCTGCTTGCGGCGGAAGCAACAGAATCTGCAGATGCTTTGGCCTGCACTGCAGCATCATATGCAGACTGTGCGGCGGAAATTGTTGCCGCGTCCCCGCCTGCAACCGCAGTATCCAATGCGGTTTTCGCAGCTGCCAGCGCATCTTTCGCGGAATTGTATTTGATCATAGACTGATCGTGCGAATGTTTGGCGGCATCCATGGATGCCTTGGCTGTATTCACAGCGGTGTTCCGGCCGTTTCTAAGGTTTGCCAAGTCTGATTCATATTTATTTCGGTTTGCTTTAATGACCTGGTTCGAGTTGGACTTCGCCGCATCAATCGCCTGCTTGCTCTGCTGGATCTGCTTCTGTAAAATGTCCGCATTCAGATGGCAAAGTATATCGCCTTTAAAAACCTTGCCGCCTACCTTCACGTTAATCTTCTGAACGGTATACGCGGGCAGTTGGGAATACACTTTTACTTCCGTGCTACTGTATACCGTACCTTTTACGTCAATCCTTTCCGTAAGCGTTGCCAATGATAATGTGGTGGTTTGTACCGCTGAGTCCGCCTGCGCAGATTTCAGGGAAGAATAGATTATCACAAATGCAATTACCAGTATAGCTGCCGCCGCAACGCTTATCCCGATGATCAATTTCTTTTTCCTAGACATCTCCTTATGTTCTCCTTTGTTTTATATGGTCAGAAAATTGACATGCATCAAAATCCGAAAGCGTTTTCTGATCGACTTATATTTTTTAATTTGTAACACAAATATAAAGTTAAGAAACAATTTATCACAAAAGATAGGACCTGGACGAGATATGGCAGAGTATCGCTTGGATGAAGGTGATCATAAGCCTAAATAGCATAATGATTTGCAAAACATAAAGCGTTACTTAAACAATAGAAGTTCGTAATTGGGTCGTTTTGCTACGCCATATCAAAAGACTATCATTGATACAATTATGATTTGATTTGCTTAACAAAAAGCCCTGAAATCACCACGGTTTCAGGGCTTTTCTGTGTTTTACAGAATATTAGATTCGATTTTTGCGCATTAATTATCGTTACGCAGGGGCACGGCTTTTTGTTCAAAAACTAACAGCGAAGTGTATCTTACCTCCTTTTGTTTATTGACAGGAGGTGAAGTACGGTATCGCCTATATACCTTCCAATACCCTGTCCTTCCACAACGTAATCAGTTCAACCTTTCTTTCACCAATATAGAACGGCTTAGGCGCTCCATCCAATACGATAAAATAAGTAAGATCATCTCTTTTTACAAATTCCATTTTGATCTTTTTGTCACTATCGTTGAGCTCCAGCAGAACCGTCAGGGCAGGGACACCGCCCTTGTTTGCCGGGTCATATCCTTCGGCAGCAAGTGCCATGATATTTACATAAAGGGTCGTAAATTTTTGCTGATCGACCGTCTTTCCGGAAAAGGTATATACATCTTCACCTTTGGTCGTATCTCTGATAAACTCAGTAACCGAACCGTTCCCGATGATCTTGACCTTTTTGACATCTCCCATAGCCACGCTTAGGGGGGCTTCATTCAGAAAATTGGAGATTTTGAACCTTTGAGGGTCGAAGGCCTCCAGAGAGAGGGTATAAACCTCATCGCTGTTATCCGTACGTATATATATCACCTGCTTGACCTCATCGGTCTTGCCAAAGCTGATCTTCTGTATGTTTTGTTTCTCATCGCCGATCTCCATCGTATAGATGGGAACATCCAACCCATACCGGTCCAAACTGCCGGCGCTGACGGCGATAAAATCCTTGATTTTCATCTGCAGGATATCTCCGAGCATCTCATCCACGGCGTCGCCCCTGGCTTCACCTTTAAAAGGCTCGGTAATACTCCACTTGTCCGCGTTGCGGACGAGCTTGAAGTTCCGGGTCCCCTCCACATCCATACTGATGGTATTGGTGGAACCAGTATCCACCGAGAGTATTGTCCTGTCCCGGAACTCATTGACGGGACACAGGAAATTTTCAACATCATAAGAACCCAGGATATAGATTTGCTTCCTTGCGGTATCCTTCGCATAATACTGCACCCTGGATGCCGTGATATCCCCAATCAGCAGCGTGTTTTCAGTGCCATCATTAAGCCTGAAATAAATGGTACCCTGCGGTTTATCAAGCCCGTATCTTTGGAGATCGTCCTTGTTTTCTTCCATGATGCGTGAAGCCAGAAAATCCTTCAGCCTGTTTTCCAGCCTGTATACCGCGTTTTGATCGATCTTATACGGCTTGGGTTTCACCATGGCCCATTGGTTTTGCTTTTTTGTGAATGATACTTCGCCATTCCCCGAAAGGATACGGATCTCCTCGACCGATTTATCCTCATAACTGTACAGCGCTCTATCCTGCTCCAAAGGCTTCTCTGCATTCAGGTAGACCAACACCCCGGTAATACTACCGATAACGACAAGAAGAATAATGGCAATCCAAATCTTCTTTTTCATAGATGCCTCCTTCTAAGCCATACAACGAGGCCTGTCACAAACGCGATCAGCGGTATAACCAGTACAGATAATATCAGGATGATCGTATACAGCTCTCCCTTGACAAACATCGTGTTCGTATTCATCGATTTAGGCCTGATGCCGATGGACTCGTCTTTGCCTTCCGCCCAGTTCAAAGCATTCATCAGGAAGTTGAAATTTCCCTGAGTTTCAATATACTCATTTTCAATGAACCGGGAGTTGCCTACTATGACCATCTTGGTCTGATCATATCTGAGGTCGGTATTGTCCTTGGAGACCGCCACTGCCAATGTGGCAGGCCCGGCTTCATCGGCATCGGTTTTGGTCGGCGTCGCATCGTTGATATCATACCTGATCCATGATTTTTCTGAAGACTGCAACAGTGTTTCAACGATCACAGTCCTGTCGATCTCGTTCATTAGCTTGAGATTGCATGAGAAGGGTAAAAGGACAAACAGCTTTTCGTCGTTGAGTTTCTCAACGATGCTTTGCTTGATATTGTAATACGGGACAAGAAACATCTTATTATCCGAGTAAAAGCTGTTGCTGTCTTCTTCCACAACAAAATTGTTGATGTACTGTATGCCGTAACTCTTCAAAAGGCTGTTGAAATTGGGCAACGGCTCGCCCTGCCCAATGATATCGAAGAGAAAAATGACTCTTCCGCCTTTTCCAAGATAATCCTTGAATACTTCCTTTTCATTTTCACTCAGGTCAATTTTGGGAGATACAACGATGATGCAATCCGCATCCTGGGGAATAGACTCTGTTTTCAATATATTGAGGCTTTCAACCAGGTGCGCTTCCCCCTCGATCCTAGATTTCAGCTTTGAAAGGTCCCCGGACAAATCTGTTTCCCTGTGCCCCTCCAGGAAATAAACCTTTGGAAGCTGCCCGGAGGTAACATGGATAATGGCGCCGGTAAACTGCTGTTCACCGTTGAATGCCTTTCCGTAGGCGTAATCGTTCAATATGTAAACGTCGGATTTGTTTATTTTCTTGATCCTTCCGCCGCTTTCAAACACGATGCTGCCATTTGAAATCCCTTCGTTGTTTAGGTCATATTTTTTTACCACTGCAGGTTTCCTGTCGGCATCGACATATTCAACTTTGATCAAACCTTTGCCGGATCTCCTGTACTCTTCCAAAAGGACCTTCACCATTTGGTCTTCCGCGCCTTCTTCAGAGAAAGCCACGACATTTACCTCGCTCTTCAGGCTGCCAAGGATACGGCTGGTCTGCTCGGAGAGCGTAAAGATCTTTTCCGCTGTCATGTCATAGGTCCAGGGCAGCATATCGGCTAAAACATTCACAAGGAACAAGATGGCAATAACAGCGAGGATAATAAATGCGGAAGCCAGTTTTTTTAAAAACCTTTTGCTTTTTAAGAAATCCCTTATTTCAGCCTTTCGCATTTTTCTTGCCTCCTTTGTCCTGCTGCCTGTTTTTTACCACAACGATGGTCAAGAATACGAATCCTACTGCGAAACTCAGATAATAGACGAGAGGACCGACCTTCAAAATACCATTGGCAAACTCCTCATACTTGCTCAGGATCGCAAACCAGGAGATGAAGCGCTTCAAAAAGACGATCGGTATGGCATTGGTGAGCATCCCCACGATCATGAAACCGAACAGGAAACCGAACCCGATAATGGCCGACGTGACCTGGCTGTCGGTCAGCGATGAAGCAAACAAACATATGGCTATATACGCCGCTCCAAGAAGCGCGAAACCAAGGTAGGAACCCAGGATAGCGCCGGGGGAGGTCTTCCCGAAAATCAAAATGAATACTGCAAATACACCGGTAGCCAATAGAGTCACAAAATATACAAATAACGCCGCCAGGTATTTGCCGATCACTATGGAGGTCAGAGAAACCGGGGAAGTGAACAAAATCTGCTCCGTCGCCATTCTCTTTTCCTCGGCCAGCAGTTTCATGGTAAGGATGGGAAAGATGACGATAGAGACATAATTCAAAACCCCCAGCATCCCATAGATGTCCCCTTTACCCCCCCAAAGGTTGTATATTGAAAAAACAACTCCCGAGAGCAGCAGGAATATCCCCATGAACACATAGCCGAAGGAAGTATGAAAATAGATCGAAACCTCTTTTTTAAATATTGCCAGCATCGCTTATTCCACCTCCATTGTCATCTTTCTCAGCCGTAAGCTGCAGGAATATATCCTCCAGTTTGACATCGATGGTTTTCAATTCGAAAATCGGGTATCCCAGACCGGCCATGGCAAAGAACAGGGGGGATCTGACATCGGTGGATTTCGTATTTTCAATGATGTAACCGGAATAACCCAAAGTATTGTCATCCCCATCCTGGCTCCGGCTCACGCTGATGACACCACCTAAACCCCTGATCACATCCGTTACCTGCTTTTCCGGACCTTTTATCCGGGCCAGGAACCGTTCGGTGGAAGACATGTTCATCGCGAGGTTTTCCGGGGTATCTATCGCCGCTATCTCTCCCTTATTAATGATGATCACCCGGTCACAGATCATACTGACCTCGGCAAGTATATGGGAGCTCAGGATGATGGTATGCTCTTTTCCAAGGTTCTTGATCAATGTCCGCATCTCTTGTATCTGCTTGGGATCGAGCCCAACCGTGGGTTCGTCCAGGACAAGCACATCGGGGTTTGAAACAAGGGCTTGTGCCAGCCCTACCCTTTGCTTGTAGCCTTTGGACAGGTTTTTGATCAGCCTGTCCTGAACGTCGGTTATTTTGATCAGATCCATTACCCGGTCGATCTGAAATTTCCTTTTCTCCCTGCGCACTCCTTTGAGGTCACAAACAAATTGAAGATATGACTTTACTTTGAGCTCGGGATACAGGGGAGGTATTTCAGGAAGATATCCGAGCCGTTTCTTTGCCTCCAGCGGTTTTTGGGACATATCATAGCCGCCGATAAAAACCTTACCCGCCGTGGGTGGTTTATAGCCGGTGATAATATTCATCGTGGTCGTTTTACCTGCGCCGTTTGGCCCCAGGAATCCCAGTATCTCGCCTTTTTCAACGGTAAAACTTATATTCCTGACACCGACCTTTTTGCCGTACATCTTGGTAAGCTCTTTAACCTCGATCATTCCATCCACCCCCAAATATAAAAAAATCAATCTTCTTTTGCAATTACAAGGAATTTTCAGGCCCCCAGGAAAAGGGAAAAAGTCTATTTGGCAGTCTCATCACGCGATCCTTCTATGGATGGGACATTATCGCGCCTGAAAACCTCATTTTTTACATGTAAAAAAGAAATATATATGTGCAATTCGGATAAACATCTTTGCATTGGAGTTGAAAACCTTGTACGAAACCAGCAAACTTTTAAAAGCCAGTAAACAATGTATTTCGTTGTGAAGCGCTCATTTTACAGATCAAAAAAAGCTAAACAAGTATCCTAACGATGAAACCAGGATCACAATGATATAATAACAATTGTCATTACAAATGTCAACAGCAATATGACCCCGCGCGCGAAAAGCAAACGAAGAAAGAAATGCCTCAAACGGTGGAAAAATTCGAATAATCAGGCGGCAGGTGAATCAACTGATACTCATGATGGAATTCTCTCCTTCTTTCTGGCCTGAGAAAAACACCACATACCTGCCATTCAATGTGTACTTCAATTTGTAAACTGTATTTACCGGCGTCTCCCCCCAGGCTTGAGTGAAACTCGTCTTGCCAAGTTTCTCCTGTATATGCGAAAAATCCATCCCGGGTGTTACACCATTGATTTCAATTTTACCCGTGCAATATATGCGCACCACTTTACCGTTTTTACCAAAGGCTACATTGATCCCCCTGTCACTATACAAGAACCCTTCCATAGGGCCGTCATAACTGACAGACACTTTCTTATAGCCGCTTCCGAATTTTTGTGAAACCTGCTCGGCCGACATACCGATCGTATCAAAAAGCGCTTTGAGATCTGCTGATACCGTTCCGACGATCTCGGTAACCCCGCCTGATCCCACGGATGCTTCATCCGACAGGATGGAATCTGCCTCGGCAGAGCCCATGGCAAGCAAAGGATTTTCGGTATCCAGTTCACCACCGATGGCGAGGTATACATTTCCTTTATCATCATCTACATAATAAGCAGCAGCCATTTTGTTTGCATACTCCACCTGGATATAGTAATACCGAACATTATCTACGGTCTTGTCCAACTCCGGGTATGGCTTTATGTCCACTTCGCCGGCACTGTTACTAATTTTTTTTATCGTTTGTATTGCCTGGTCCCGCGAAATATTTGCATTGGTGTCACTGCCGGATGCGCTGCATGCCGGAAACAACACCAGAACCATAATCAAAATGAAAAGGCCGATCCTTACATTCATGCGCTTTTCTCCTTTCAGGAAAACCGTATCAAATGCCCTCGTTCGCATTTTCATCATACTATCAGGAAATAGTATATACAAGTCAATATTTCCTGCAACAGGAAACAATGCTGATGCGTTGAATCTATTTTCATTTCCCATCATATTACCTTTCCATATACATTAAAACATTCTTCAACAAGGAGAGGAGGCCTGTGACGTGCATGGGGATCCCATGCAGTTATTTCCGTTTATCTCAAGACGGCAGGATCAATAAACCCTCCAGAGGGGTGCAGTACGGTATCATACAACGCGGCTACGATACTGAATAATCACCGCTAAAACCGATGACCCGAAAACAGGATTATCAGACAGGTTCCACACAGTATCATCCGATCCCACTCAGATACAGCGCCGATCCGCCCAGGCATTGCATCATGGGTTTTCCTGCCGCATGCACATAATTCATCTGATCCATTTGAGATAAGCGAGCATGCACATCGGCTGTTTTCTATGCAAAAGAATGATTATTGTACACAACAAGTACATATTAGTGCTATTGACATATGTCATGGAATAATTTAATATTGAATTGACATTTGCATTGGAAAATGTTTTGGTTTCTTTTCGTATCCTGCTGGCATCCATACGGCAACAATCGTTTCAATGACGATTTTGCATAAAAATAAGTTAGGAGGGCATGTAAATGAAAGGATTAACCAAGGCATTAATCCTGCTGTTGCTGGTGTGTGTAGTATTTGTTATGTGCGCATGCGGCGGTCAACAGACGACAGGACAGGCAGCTCAGACCGGAAACCAAGTCAAGCAGTTCAAAGGCTCCCCCGACGAAACGTACTACATGAACGTAATGGTATCAGGTGTCGAGTACTGGTTCCCCGTTTATGAAATGTTCAAACAGTGCGGGCAGCAGCTGGGAGTCAAAACTGTGTACACCGGCACCCCTGAGTACGATGTTACCCAACAGATCGCCACATTTGAACAGTGCCTTGCAAAGAAACCGGCCGGCATCTTTGTTCACCCAATGAACGCAGACGCCTTCATCGAGCCCATCAACAAGGCTATCGATTCCGGTGTTGCGATCGCGACATTTGCTGCGGACTCCCCCAAGAGCAAACGCAGGGTTTATATCACTTCGGACAATGTAAACGAAGGCAATGTTGCAAGCAATATCGTATGCAAAGAGATCGGCCTGAAGGGCGAGATCGCCTGCACGGAGAATCCGGGGCAGAGCAACCATGACCTTTATATCAAATCCTTTATCGCCAATGTAGAGAAGAACTATCCGGATGTAAAGATCGTTAACCGCACGGCGACCAACCAGGATACTGCGAGGGCGTACGAGGCAGCCCTGGCTACATTGCAGGCACACCCGAACCTGAATGCTTACATCACACCCGAAGCCGCATCTGCGCAGGGCGTCTTCCAGGCTGTCAAGGAAAAGGGCGCGAAAGTCATGGTGCTCACCAGGGACCTCAACGTCACGATCTTGGATGCCATCAAAGCTGGCGAGATCTGGGGCGCTGTGAATCCTGACCAGGGCAATCAGGGATACATGGGCATGCTGACACTGTTCCTCCTGAAGCACAGCGACATGATCGATCCCATGAGCGACTATAAGGCAAAGGGTGTCAGCCCGCTGAACCTGCCCTTCGTCGACAACGGCATGAACATGGTGACCAAGGAGAATGCAGATTCGTTCTACTGGAACAAGTATCTTGCATCACGTCCGTGGTCCAAGGGAATCGAAGAATAGTCTGATCATTCGAAGCTGAAAGACCTGAGGAGCGGCGGTAAAAATATATTATCGCCGCTCTGCAAGGTCTATTCTATGAGAACGCAATCCAAAGGTGAGGCGGTGATTTCCTATCATGGAACAACAGACGGTATTAGAGGTTAAAGGAATTGTAAAGAGTTTCGGGGCCACCAAGGCCTTGCGCGGGGTGGACTTTTCACTACGCAAAGGGGAGATTCATGCGCTCGTGGGAGAAAACGGCGCCGGCAAATCGACCCTCATGAATATCATCGATGGGGTATACGCTGCAGATGGGGGAGATATATTCGTTGAAGGCAAGCACGTACAGATCAGAAACCCACACGAGGCCCAAAAACTGGGCATAGGGTTTGTGCACCAGGAAATAGCGCTATGCCCGCACGTTACCGTGGCCGAGAACATATTCATGTCGGAAATCAACAACAGCAAAAGGTTTACCGTTCACTACAAGAAGTTATATGAAAGAGCTGCTGAAATACTGAAGCCAATGGCAGATCTCGACCCGAAAAAACTCGTTAGTGAATTAAGCGTATCCAACCAGCAAGTCGTAGAAATCGCAAAAGCCCTGAGCATGAACTGCAAAATACTGATACTTGATGAGCCGACATCCACACTATCCGAAAATGAATCAACCGCTTTGTTCAGGATCATGCAGATCCTGAAAGAGAAGGGTATCGGAATCATATATATCAGCCACAGGATGGCTGAGGTATTCAAAGAGTGTGACCGGGTATCGATCCTGCGCGACGGGACTTATGTGGGCACCTATGATATTTCGCAGACCGACTCAAAGGAAGTCGTGAGTAAAATGGTCGGCAGGGAAATCGGCGATATGTATCCGGAAAAAAGCAAGAATACCTTGATCCATAGTCCGGTGCTGCTCGAAGTAAAGAATTTTTCTGACGGGGAACGCTTTGACAAGATCAGTTTTGACCTGCGGGAAGGTGAGATCCTGGGCCTGGCAGGCCTGATAGGCGCCGGGAGGAGCGAGGTCGCACAAGCGATCTGCGGCCTTCGAAAGAAGGTTTCGGGCGAAATCTGGTTCAGGGGGGCAAAAATCGAAATCAATAATCCCAAGGATGCCATCAACAACGGCATCGTATACCTGACGGAAGACAGAAAAATGCTGGGATTATTCCTCGAATTAAGTATCAAAATGAATATTTCGGCCATGAAAATCCAGAACGTTGCAAAACATGGGCTTGTGTATCGTACCCTGGAAGACAAACAAGCGAATGCATATACGGATACATTGGGCATAAAGAGCAGCAGCATCAACAAACTGGTATCATCCCTCAGCGGTGGCAACCAGCAAAAAGTACTGATCTCCAAGCTGCTGACAGTCAGGCCCAGAGTAATAATCATGGATGAACCGACGCGCGGGATAGACGTAGGCGCCAAGGCGGAAGTCCATAAACTGTTACGGAAACTGGTCAATGAGGGAATGGGAGTGATCATGATATCCTCTGAACTGCCTGAAATCGTAGGCATGTGCGACAGGGTGGTCATCATGTATGAAGGTGTTTTAAGCGGAGAAGTAGGCCAGAATGAACTGAGCGAAAAGAATATTATCCATTTGGCTTCGGGTATAAAATCATAGCATATAGGGTGAGGTGCAAAAACCATGTCAAACTCAAACAACCAGCCAAAGCTGAATATTCAGCGGGATATGCAAAAAAACACATTCCTTGGAATGCTCAAAAATTTCAAGGAACTCAATCTCATTATCATAATCTTTGCTATTTGCGTTGTCATGTCATTTGCGTCCCCATACTTTCTGACCTGGGGCAATATTGAGGCCGTGCTGCTTTCGTTTACGACCAACGGCATCGTTGTTATCGGCATGACCGTTATGCTTATCAGCGGCGGTATCGACGTCTCGGTAGGCGCTACGATGTGCCTGGCGATGTGCCTCTCCGGCGCCCTGTTCCTCGCCGGATGGAATCCCTGGCTGGCGAGCCTGGTGGGACTTGTGTCTTCTTCTGCGGTGGGCTTATTGATCGGTTTTTTTGTAACGAAGGTAAAACTGGGCCATTTGATCACCACGCTGGCAGTATTGGGCATATTGAAAGGATTATGCCTGATCATCACGAAAGGGACGCCATTATCCTTGTATCAGCTTCCGGATGATTTTAAATTCATGGGCGTTGGCAAGATATTTGGGATCCCCTTTGTGATCATATTGTTTTTCGTCATCGTCATCATATGTGATTTCCTGATGAGAAGGTCCACCCTGATACGAAATGTGTTTTATGTGGGCAGCAATGAAAAAGCCGCAATGTTTTCCGGTATAAATGTGAATAAGGTGAAGATAGGCGTCGCTATTCTTTGTTCGACCCTCGCAGGGATCGCAGGGATCATATACATGGCCAGGTTTACTTCCGCCACCCCCATCTTCGGCCAGGGCCTGGAGATGACTGCGATAGCCGCGGCGGTGATAGGAGGAGCCAGCCTGACAGGTGGGAAAGGTACAGTTTTGGGCGCGGTGCTGGGTATAACACTGCTCCAGCTGGTAACAAGCTCGTTGGTATTGTTGGACGTCAATCCATACTGGCAGACATTCATCAATGGCATGATACTCCTGGCCGCGATCTCCATCGACAGCCTGAGCCAAAGGCGGAAAGAGAAAAATATCTGACGCAATGGTTCCGGTGCTGCACAATAGCAACCAGCGGACCCTTTGCGGCGGATATGCGGGCAAAGGGGCAAGTGCCCGGCAGAAGAGGCCGGGAGGGTGCGCAGACCATCTATAAAAAATAATTGTGTCCAGAAAATCCAAACAACAGGGGAATACGGCAAATGCAGATCGGCAAAGAAAAACTTACAGAAATGTTTTACAAAATGCTGCTCACAAGAAAGTTCGAGGAGAAGGTCGCCTATTTTTTCTCCATGGGGATGGTGCATGGCACGACCCATTTATACGTGGGGGAGGAGGCCTGTGCGGCGGGCGTTTGCTGTGCACTGCAGGAGCAGGATATCATGACATCCACCCACCGCGGGCACGGACACTGTATCTCCAAGGGAATCGACCTGAACAAAATGATGGCGGAACTGCTGGGAAAAGCGACAGGTTACTGCAAGGGCAAGGGTGGATCCATGCACATAGCGGACCTGGGGAGGGGAAACCTCGGGGCCAACGGCGTGGTGGGCGGGGGCCAGTCTGTGGCTGTGGGAGCGGCCCTAACTACCAGGATGAAGAAGATCGACCGTATCGTCGTCTGTTTTTTCGGGGACGGGTCCACAAACCAGGGAAACTTCCATGAGGCGGTGAACCTGGCCTCCATATGGAAATTGCCGGTGCTTTTTGTGTGTGAGAACAACCAATACGGCATATCCATGTCCGTCCGGCGGAGTACAAATATTGACGACCTGTCCATACGCGCACAGGCCTACGGAATCCCGGGGAAGCGTATCGACGGGAACGATGTGATCTGTGTCCATGAAGCCGCCCTTGAAGCGCGGGAATACGTACGCGAGAATGGTCCGATGCTGCTGGTACTGGAAACCTACCGGTACCTCGGACACTCCAAAAGCGACGCAAACGTGTACCGTACCAAGGAAGAGGTCACGGCGTGGAAGGACAAGGACCCTATCAAAAGGATATGGGATTATTTTTTGGAACAAGGGCTTTATTCGGAAGAAGAATTAAAAGCCATTGATCATAAAGCGAACGAGGAGATCGAGGCCGCTGTAGCGTACGCCAAGGGAAGTCCCTATCCTGCGCTTGAAACGGTCACGGAAGACGTTTATGCCTGAAGGAGAGAAAATGCGTGAGATCACCTATGCACAGGCTATCAAGGAAGCCATGTGCGTTGAAATGCGACGGGATGAGGATGTATTCCTGATGGGGGAGGATGTGGGGGTATACGGGGGAGCCTTCGGTGTTTCCGCAGGGATGGCCGAAGAATTCGGCCCGGAACGCGTGCGTGACACTCCCATATCGGAAGCAGCCATCGCGGGAGCTGCCGCGGGTGCGGCAGTGACAGGGATGCGTCCCATCGCGGAGATCATGTTCAGCGACTTCACCACCATCGCCATGGACCAACTGGTGAACCAGGCGGCCAAGATGCGTTATATGTTTGGCGGGAAGGCAAAAGTCCCCATGGTGCTGCGTGCACCAGGAGGTTCGGGCACGGGGGCGGCAGCCCAGCACAGCCAGAGCATCGAGGCATGGTTCTGCCATGTGCCGGGATTGAAAGTGGTCGTTCCTTCCACCCCATACGACGCAAAAGGACTGTTAATAGCCGCCATACGGGATGACAATCCGGTAATGTTTTTTGAACAGAAACTGCTTTACCGGAAAAAGGGTCTCGTCCCGGAGGGGGAATACACCGTGCCGCTGGGGAAGGCGGATATCAAAAGGGAAGGGAAGGACATCACGATCATCACATACGGGCGGATGGTACCGGTGTGCCTGGAAGCGGCGGAGCTACTGAATGCGGATGGCATACAGGCCGAGATCGTAGATCCCCGCACGCTCGTCCCGCTGGACAAGGAAGCACTGATCAAATCGGCGAAGAAAACCGGCAGGGTGCTGATCGTGCATGAAGCGTGCAAAACCGGGGGATATGGCGGGGAACTGGCAGCGGTGATCGCGGACAGCGAGGCTTTCTTTTACCTGGACGCGCCCATCCAGAGGCTTTGCGGGCTGGACGTACCCATCCCATACTGCCCTGAACTGGAAAAAAACGTGGTACCAACAGTGGAAACGGTGACGCAGGCGGCAAGGGATCTGGTCAAGAGTTAGCAGTCAAATATAACGAGTTGAGCGTTCCTCCGGGGAGGGGCGAGTAAAACGGGGACTCCATACCCAAACCAAATCGTTCGAACATTTACTCAGGGAAAAGGATCATGGGCTTTACGGCATGGAATGTACCCAAGCATAAACAAGGCAGGAGAAAACAAGTGGCGGAAGCGGTCATCATGCCCAAGGCTGGCATGAGCATGGAAGAAGGCACAGTGGTACGCTGGCTAAAAAAAGAGGGCGAGCCTGTACAAAAAGGCGAGACACTGCTCGAAATAGAGACGGACAAAGCCGTGATGGAACTGGAAGCCGAGAAGGAAGGATATCTCATCGCGGTATTGGTGCATGAAGGCGAGACTGTGCCTGTGACAAGCATCATTGGCTATATCGGCGGGAAAGACGAGCCTCTGTCCGATGCATCTCCAAAAACTGTGGTAGCGGAAAACGCCGGCCAAGCGGAAAAAACGCCTGTGAACACTGAAACTGAGATCGTCCGGCAAACCTCCATACAAAATGATACTGGCAAAGCAGCAGCCACCCCGCTGGCGAGAACACTGGCGAAAGAAAAAGGAATCGAGATCGCAGCCGTCCAAGCTACCGGCAGCAGGGGCGAGGTAAAGGCCCGCGATGTAAAAACCGCCGCTCAGGCGGCAGAAACTGTGTGTCTGCCAGGACCGCTGCAGGCAGTATCAAAACCGCTGACAGGGATGCGAAGGACGATCGCATCCAGGATGCTGAAGAGCCATCTGGAAGTACCGCCTGTGACCATAGACATGCGTGCCGAGGTCACAGGACTCTGCAGGCTAAAGGAACAACTCCACGCGGCAGCAAACACAAAGATCACATACAACGATTTGATCATAAAGGCTACGGCCATGACCTTAAGACAATGCCCGGAGATCAACGTGAGCTTTGCGAATGACCACCTGATCTGCCACGACAGGATCCATATCGGCATGGCGGTGGCAATGGATGACGGGCTGATCGTACCGGTGATACGGGACGCCGACACATTGGGGATCAAAGAGATCTCGGCGGCAGCCGGTGGGCTGGCGGACAGGGCCCGGAAGGGCATGCTGAAACCGGAAGAATACAGCGGGGGGACTTTTACCATATCCAACATGGGGATGTACGGTGTTCGTTCCTTCACCCCTATCATCAACCCGCCCGAAGCGGCGATCCTGGGGGTGTGCGCGATCGAGAAGATGCCGGCATTGGATGAACGGGGCGGCATCACCGAGAAGCAGTATATGGGACTGAGCCTGAGCTTCGACCACCGATGCATGGACGGCGCACAGGCGGCGCTTTTCCTGAAAAAGCTCATTGATCTGCTTGAACACCCCATGCTCATGCTGATCCAATAGAACTTTGGCAAAAAGATGGAGCTACGCCATAAACAGACGGGTACTGCGGATCCTGAAACGGGAAGAGATCGGATCCCGCACATTTGAATGGACGATCCATAAAAAGGTGATACAGACCCTTACCGCCTGACCCGAAAGACCAGGCGACAGGATTTAAGAATATTTAGCCAAATACAGCGGGATGTAAACGACGTTTGGCCGTGAACCCTTAATGGCGGATCCATGATGAACCTGTACGACGTACAGGGTTTCATCTCCGCCGTGACCGGGATGGCGCAGGACGTCAACACCGGGATGGCAAAGGGAGCCGTAAAGCGCGCCATGAAGATCATATATACCAGGGACGACCAGCATTCGCAAAAAAGCGCATTATCCAGAACCGGGGCAGAGTTGTTGTTTCCTCCTTCCTGGGGCCGGGGGGTGAAAGCCCCCCGGAAATTCACAATGGCCACAAGACAGGTATTTATCTTCCGCCCCTCATGGACTATTATAAAATAGGAATCAGGCAAATACAGGGAACCCTGGAAGATGTAAAGCATACGATATCCGACCGATATTAGGCAAAAATACCTTTCACGGGAGTGAGCTGAATGGGAAAGAAATACCTCATGGGGCTGGATAACGGCGGCACTGTGGTCAAGGCGGGACTGTACTGCACAGACGGGTCTCTGGCAGCCGAAGCATCGGCACCGGTGGAAAACATCCTGGGAAAAGGAGGGATCGTGGAGCGGGACATGACTGCGCTATGGCAGATGAACGTACGGGTGATCCGCGAAGCCATCTCGCAGGCGGGCATCGATGCCGCAGACATCGCGGGGCTATCCATCACAGGCCATGGGAACGGCATCTATCTGGTGAATGAAAACGGGGAACCAGCTGCAAACGGCATCTACTCAAGCGACACCCGCGCGAAAGACCATGTTAAAAGATATTACGAAACAGGCGTATTCGACCGCATCAAAGACAGGACGTGCCAGAGCATCTGGGCAGGTCAAATGACACCGCTGATCGCATGGCTCAAAGACAATAAACCTGACGTACTGGAGAAATCCAAATGGGCGCTGAGCTGCGTGGATTTTATACGTTACCGCCTGACGGGGGAGGCGTATGGCGAGGCTACCAACATGTCGGGCATCAGCGCGATGAACCTGGACACGGGTGAGTATGACGATCATGCATTGCGGGAAATGGGCATCGCGGAATACAAACACCTGCTGCCCCCGATAAAAGGCTCAGCCGAGACCTGCGGGAAGATCACTGCGAAGGCATCCAATGAAACAGGCCTTTCAGAAGGCATGCCTGTGGCGGGAGGCCTTTTCGACGTATCGGCATGCTCCATTGCCACCGGCCTGACCGACAGTACGAGGCTGTGCGTGATCGCAGGCACCTGGAGCATCAACGAATACGTTGACATAAAGCCCGTTTACTCCAACCTCACAACGTATTACTGCATCGACGGGACTTACCTGATCGGGGAAAACAGCATGACCTCGGCGACGAACCTGGAGTGGTTCACACGGCAGTTCATGCAGGAGGAACGCACTGCCATGAAGGCCGAGGGGAAGAGCGTTTACGACGCCGCGAACCGGATGGCAGAAACCATTTCCCCGGAAGAGAGCAATATCATTTTCCTGCCCTTCCTTTTCGGTACCAATGTGAATCCGGATGCCAGGGCGTGTTTTCTAGGCGTATCGAGCTGGCACCAGAAAGCACATTTGATAAGAGCCGTATATGAAGGGATCGCATTTTGCCACATGGCACACATCGAACAATTGTTGAAATACAGGAGTGAACCGCCGCTGGCCGTCAGGATCGCCGGTGGCCTGACGAAATCCAATGTGTGGATGCAAATATTTGCAGATACGCTGCAGCTGCCCATCGAAGTCTCGGCCGTGGGCGAACTGGGCACACTGGGCGCGGCCATGACTGCGGGAGTGGCGACAGGGTGTTTCGCCTCCTACGAAGAAGCAGTCAGAACATATTCAAAGGTAGCATTCACCATCCAGCCTGATGCCGGGAAAAAGGACCTATACCGCAAGAAATACTGCCTGTACAGCAAGGTGATAGAAGCGCTGGACCCTGTCTGGCGGGAATGGAACTAGAAACTAGAGACGGTTCCGCGAGGATACGTTAAGGTTGACTATTTGGACAGGTAAAACGTATAATCACATCCAAAGAACAATGGGAGGTGCCAGATATTGGAGCCGAGATATGATATACAGATCATGGTCCAGGTAGCCCAGATGTATTACTGCGATGGTTATACGCAAGAGCAGATCGCCAAGCAAATAGGCATCTCCCGCTCATCAATCTCGATGATCCTGTCGGAAGCACGGGAATTCGGCATCGTGGAGATACAAGTGAAAAACCCGCAGGTAAACAACGACGAACTTTCGGAGAGATTTAAAAGCGCTTTCGGTATCGTCAAATGCTTCGTGGTGCCCACCAGCATCACCAATATAAAAGTGCTCACCAAGATCGTTGCGACGCAGGGCGCCTTTATAGTGGAGAAGGAGCTCAAAAGCCATACGACCATGGGTGTGGCATGGGGCTCCACGTGTTACGAGTGCATGAGCGCCTTCCGTAATATCAGCAAACTGTACGATATCAAAATCGTTCCATTGATCGGGGGGACCCACCGCATCGCTTCAGAGTACCAACTGAATGAGATGGTACGCATCCTGGCCGAAAAGGTCCAGGGAACCCCATCCTTCATCTATGCGCCGGCGATGGCAGAGAGCATAGAAGACAGGGAACATTATATAAAGAGCATTTACATGAAAGAGATACTGGAAAGCTGGGCGAACCTGGATATCGGTATCGTAAGCGTAGGCGCGCCGCCCGAGTATTACAACAGCAAGACCATGTTTGACCCATATATGATGAAGCCCGAGTTTGAACGGCATCCCGAACGGAGTGTGGGCGATATCTGCGCGCGCAGATTCAACATCCATGGCGAATTCCTGAAAAACGAATACAACAGCAGGATCATGGGAATAAGCGAAGACGATCTGCGCAATGCCAAGGAGATCATCTGCATCGCATCGGGGAACCACAAGGTGCTCTCGATACTGGGCGCATTACGAACGAAGACCATCGGTACGTTCATCACCGACGAAAACACGGCACTTAACGTACTGGAAGTGGCGAATGCCTGAATCCATTTGACCAAATTGCTTTGGATACTTTTCCGTATATCTCAATTCAATAACGGCAGCAGACCTGTATGCAATGAAGAAAAGGACCATACCCCAGCCTTGACAAATGTCATGACAATAGTTATTATTAGTGCATGAGATATGGACAACTTCTATAGCAATCATTTTTTTTTCAAGGGGGATCCATAAATGTTTGAACAGGACAAATCAGAGATAATCAGCGCCGCACTGGAGATCAAGCATTACGGTCTCATCAGTCTCTCAGGCGGGAATGTAAGCGTACGCAAAAAAAGCGGTGAGATCATCGTTACCCCATCCGGCATGGCCTATGAGGGGATGAAGGAAAGCGACCTGATCGTCCTGAGCCCCAAAGGAGAACGCATCGAGGGAACGCTCCGCGAGTCCGTGGATACAATAGCACTGCTGTATATCTACGAACGGATGCCGGATGTCAACGCCATCATACACACCCACCAACCCTACGCCACAGCTGTGGGGCTGATCGGCAATGTATTTCCCGTAGCGGTAACGACCCTGGCCAACGTGACGCTGGGCGAGGTGAACGTGGCGCCTTACAGTTCCCCGGCCAGCCTGGAAATGGGGATCCAGACGGTGGAATATATCAACGGCAAGCGCGCCGTAATCCTGAAGCATCACGGCGTAGTCACAGTAGGCCCTACCCTGAAAGACGCGCTGTACGCGGCGGTATACATGGAAGACGCCGCAAAAACGTATCTGGCCGCAAAGGCTGCAGGGAACATCACGCTTATGACGCCGGAACAGGTGGATAATGCGGTAGAGGTATTTAAAGACTACGGGCAAAAAAAGAAATAAACGGGGAGCATGGGGACGAACCTCATGCTCTTTTTTTATACCACCGGCCTGGCCGGTGGTATAAAAAGCTGACAGCTGTGAACAGAGGCAGCAAACTCTTATAAGCAGGAAAGCCATTAAAGAAGCACATCCCCTGCACCGCTACAAAGTTTTAACCGGAACCTTTGTTTTACGCGGTGCGCCTCCCATGATGGAAGCAACCGGGAGGTTAAAACGTTACAAACGTTGCAAGGGAAAGAATAGGCAGGGCGCTGCGCTCAGCTACAGACGCTCCACTGGGGCCTCTGCTTTACGCTTCGCGTCTGCGCAGGCCACGCACGCCTTCACTGTACGGCCTGAGGACAAATGTATCAAAATATGTATTGAGATATATACTCCTGCGCAACTGGAGGAACGCCGGGTGTCTTAAGACACTGCCGGCAACCTGCCCTTATATAACTGTATACTGAGAAGAGATCACGCCGAGAATAATGAGCCCTTTATTATCCCGTACAGGAAAGCGAAAGCAGTATGCCCGCCTATGACAGGTGCTGACCAGTATCACCGCTATTAAACGCAAGAATAGGTAACCGCTATTCCTTATATTGCGAAGGGGTTACACCACAGTAATTTTTAAAGCATTTGCTGAAATAGAATGGATCAATAAAGCCTGTTTTTTCAGCAATTTCCTTGATCGTAAGATTTGTATCTTTTAGCATGGATTTTGCAGTTTTTATCCGGTAATCAATCAGGTATTTGATCGGAGAAATACCTGTATGTTCTTTGAATATTTTTGTCAGATACGATGCTGAAAAATTATACTCTGCGGCAATTTGGGTAAAATTAATCTCCTTCGCGTAATTCATCTGAAGATACTGTACAACGCTCTTCACAATATTCTCTGTGGATGTTTCCCGTTCGGAGTTCAACTGTGCATGCTCCGATAAGAGCTCATCTTTTATTTTCCGTAAAGTCTTCGATAATTCAAATTTATTCAAAGGCTTTAACAGATAGTCAAAAACCTTGAACTTCATTGCTGTTTTGGCATACTCAAAATCATTGAAACCACTGATGATCACGCAGCGAACATGCGGGCTGCTGGTGTATACGTGCTCAACAAGGGCCAGTCCGTCCATAAGCGGCATTTTTATATCGGTGAAAAGAACGTGAGGATTATGCTGATCTACTCCTGTGAGCGCAGAGTGTCCATCGTAACAAACAGCGACAACTTCGAAAGAAGGATCACAGGAGGCGATATTTTTGGCAATATTATTCGCGATAAGCTTTTCATCTTCGGCAACAATGACCCTGAAAATATTACTTGGCATAGGGACCTCCTACTGTAATGCTTGCACCGCCATCCCTGATGTTTTCTATTTTGAAGACAGTATCACTGCCATACAGGATCTTAAAGCGAAGATATATATTCAAAAGGCCCATGCCCTTGATCTCCAATGAAGGAAGCAGTCCTGTGGAATCGATCTCCTTGACTTTGTTTTCAATAACGGACAGGGACCTGGCACTGAATCCTGGCCCGTTATCCGTTACAGTGATCAGGTATTTGCCATGGCTGACCCTTCCTTTTATATGGATGCGGTAGGGAGGCAGTTTCGTCGTACAAAACTTTACGGAGTTTTCGACAAGCGGCTGGATACACAACTTGGGAACTCGTAGAGCATTCATATGATCAGGGATATCGATGCTGTAGAACAAATCATGATCATGCCTGATGGACATACATACAAGGAAATCTTTCGTATAGGTGATTTCGTCCGCAAGCGAAACAGTCGCTTCGGTGTCCGAAGAGATGTACCGGAGAATATTGGACATGGACTGGCACATGATCACGATCTCTTTATCCATATTTGCATCCGCCATACTTTGGATCGTCTGAAGACTATTAAAAAGGAAATGCGGATTCATCTGAGACTGGAGTGCAAGCATTTTTGACTGCATCTCCTGATTTTTCAACAAAAGCTGCTTATTGAGGCTGTCCACCAGCTTGTGCTGCATATCGATGAAGCTATCATACAGGACGTTCAATTCGATCGTTTTGGTATGGAGGTTGGTTTTGGTCATATAGCCATCCAGGCTGATGTGCTGCATTTCACGGTAAATACGGTTTATCGGAACGGTTATCCGATTGGCTGCAAAATATGAAAGGATAAACGCAATCACCAAAGAAAAAATCGTCAGCAGGACTACACTCAATATATAGCTTGTCGTGGGCATAAACAGGGCATTTTCGCTGATGACGATGGCAGTCAAAATGCCATCATCCGATTTTACAAATGTAACATAACCGTTTGAACTGCCGCCTGCAACCTTAATGAAATCAGCAGACGGATCTGAACCACCAATACGGTCGAATACATAACGGTATCTGTCCTGGTCCGAACCATCGGGGTAAATCATTTTACCATGACCGTCAAATACCAGTACCTGCTCACCGGAAACACTTTTATAAGAAACAGCCTGGGATAAAATCTGCCTGACGGATTTTTTCACTTCGATGTATCCCAGGACGTTATTATAACTGCCGAAATATTTCCGGGAGAGTGAAATGAATCGTTTGCCATATTCATCTGTGGTATACCTGGATATATAGGGATCCTCGCCTTCATAAGAGAGAACCCTGCTGCCGTTGCTGCTTTTTGCAGTTTCATACCAGGGCATTTGTTCCACCGGGTAACGGTAGGCGCCGTTATACAAGCCCGATGCGATGACACTGCCTGTATTGGAGTATAGATTTGCCTGGTCAACAAGCCTGTTTGGCCCAATACTGTTTCCGATGAGCTCGTTCAGGGATTTCGTTTTTTCATAATCATTTTGATCGACCAGATAATTATTGTATGCATCCCTGATCAAGGAAGAATAGGCGATATTCAAGGAAACCAAATTCATCTGCTTGATCTCCCGCTCCATCGATTCAGTAAGCGAAACGCAGTTTTGCCTCAAGGCTGCAAACGTCCGTGAATTGATTTTCTGTGATTCGGTTGAGATCAAGTAAGTGGACAAAATCAGAAATGGAATCAACATGATCAATGAATATGTTACTATCATATTAAATTTGATCGTATTTCTTTGCATAATGCAACCCCACCAGAAGAAGTGAAAAAAGTACATGAATCACACATGTATATTACATTCCATGTAAACGAATGCATATATATAATTTTTTTGTCAGGTTGCAAAACCATTATACCCGGAAGAAAAAACTTTTGTCAATTGATTAAGGAGGGAAAGAGAAAGATGAGAAAGATCGTACTATTTTTGCTGGCGGCGGTAATGGTGCTGTCACTCGTATCCTGCGGCACTGCGCCAGCAACCAGCCAACAGCCAACCACGGCGCCGACCCAGGCAACAACAGCGCCAACCGAACCTGCAAAGCAGGATATTACACTCACGTTTATGGCCAGCAATGACTGGATCCAGCAAGCTGAGCTCGATCTCGCGAAGAAATTCACGGAAGAGACGGGAATCAAAGTGGATTACCAGATCGTACCCTCGGACCAGTATCCGAACCTTTTGACAACCAAACTCAATTCCGGCGAGTGCACCGATATCTTCGGTTCCCAAGCAGGCAGATTTGACATTGTAAACACCCTGAACGTGGAAAAGAACGCGGTCGACCTTTCAGGCGACGCCTGGACAGGGACGCTCGAAAAAACCGCGGCTACTGAAGTGTCCGTGAATGGGAAAGTGTACGGACAGCCAATGGCAGATACATCCGCCGTATGGGCCATCGCATACAACAAGAAAATCTTTACCCAACTGGGATTGGCAATCCCCAAAACCTGGGCTGAGTTTACAGCAGTCTGCGACAAGATCAAGGCAAGCGGCGCAACACCCATCTACGAGCCCGTATCCGATGGCTGGCACCATGTCCTGTGGTTCTGCGAACTGGGCGCCGCATATGACAAAGCCGAGCCCGGCCTGGTGGACAAGCTCAACAGCAACCAGTCAAAACTCGCTGACAGCGCGATCATGAAAACAGCGATCGGCCAGATCAAGGAAATGGTGGACAAGGGATACTGGGGCAAAAACTACATGGCGAACGCGTATGCCGACCAGGCGAAGAATATCGCATCCGGCAAATATGCGATGTCGTTAGCCAACCAGGGCCTCCCCCAACTGGTTGCGGATGAGAAAAAGGATCTCACAGCGGATGATATCGGCTTCTTCGTAATGCCGATAGCTGAAAACCAAATCCTCAATGTGAATCCCGTGTGCCCGACCCGGTTCATCTACTCGGGGTCCAAGAACATTGAAGCTGCCAAACAGTATCTGGCCTTCCTGGCAAAACCCGAAAACCTGCAGTACATGATCGACAACGTAGCCAAATTCCAAAACCTGCCTTACACCGGATTGAAGCCCAAGTATGCAGGCACGATCAAGGAATTCTATGACACCTACAAAGATCAGGGCACGGTGCTCCAGACAGCTGTGAAATACGTAAATCCGCAGTGGATGGAGATCGGCAAAGAGATCGTGACCGTGATACAGGGGAAGGCAGACGCGGCAAAGATGCTGGCAAACATGGACAAGAACAGGGCAGACCAGGCAACAGCTGCAAAAGACCCGGCGTGGAAATAACCATTCAATCAAATCTAAAAGGGGCGGGCTCAACGGCCTGCCCCTTATTCATTATTTAGAGAGGATTCATATGAACGATACAGTCATGTGGTATAAAAAGCCGGCTGGGAATTGGCTTCAAGCGTTGCCTGCCGGCAACGGGCATATCGGATGCATGATCCATAATGACCCGAACTGCGACAGGATCTGCCTGAACGACGATACGCTTTGGAGCGGCTATGCACGTGATTACTGCAAAAAGGATTTCGCAGAAAACATCAAAAAGATCAGGGAGCTGATGATGGAAAACAGACGCGCCGAGGCGGAAGAAATGGTGGAAGCCTGCCTGACAAACCGGTTTACACAGGCGTATCTGCCGCTGGGAGATATCATCATCCGGTCAAAACCCGGTAAAATCGAAAATTACAGGCGCGAACTGGACTTGTCACAGGGCATCATACATTCCCGGTATATGAAAAACGGAAACAGTATACGGACTGAGACATTCGTTAGTTATCCAGACGACGTCCTCGTCCATACCATAGAATCGCAAACGCCTGTGGACTATGAAATGAGCTTCGAAGGCCAGATCATGCATGAGGTATATTACGATCAAAACGGCTTTACCGTCACAGGTAACGCGCCCAGTGACGTTATCATAACCGATGTATCCTTTTACAGCGGAGGAAATACGGTAAGCTATGAAGATATCCAAAAGTCGGTCAAATTCGCAGCCAGGACTCAAATAACCTGCGACGGCAATATCGTTGCCTGTACAGACAAACTTAACGTGATACATGCAACAAAGCTATCGCTCCTCTACGCCTGTGCGACTAGATTTAAGAGAGGCGAGGAATATGCTGAATATTGCAAAGAAACGGCTCAGCGCGCAAGTGTGAAAGAGATTGATATATTACGAAAAGCACACATCATAGACCACTCAACATTATTCGGGCAAATGGATATAGACCTGGGCGGCGATGATGCTTCATGCGAAGCGCGTTATACCCGTATGCGCAAGGGAGAGATCAACAATTCCGATATCAGCTTACTGTTCCAATACGGAAGGTATCTGCTGATCGCAGCTTCCAGAAAGGGGACCCAGCCGGCAAACCTGCAGGGTATATGGAACAAGGACCTGATCCCACCGTGGTGGAGCGGTTATACGCTGAACATCAACCTGCAAATGAATTACTGGCTGGCCGACCGTACGAATCTGAGCAACTGCTTCGACCCGCTAACGGACTATGTGAAGAGGCTGTGCGAGGCAGGGAAACGAACGGCAAGGGAGGACTACGATACGGAAGGGAGCGTCGCCCATCATCAATCCGATATATGGGCGCATTCAACACCTGTGGGATCCGATAAAGAAAGAATACCCCAAAGCGCCCGGTGGATGATGTGGAACATGCCCCTGCCATGGCTGTGCGTCCAGCTTTTCGGCCACTACCTGTATACATTGGATAAGGACTTCCTGAAGGAGGAACTGCTGCCGGTCATGAAGAACGCGGCTGATTTCATGATGGGCACCTTCAGCCAGATAGACGGAAGGTTATACAATATCCCATCAACATCGCCGGAAAACATGTATGTAGACAGAACGGGAAACGAACTGGCCATATGCGATATCAGCGCGATGGATATCGGCATAACCCGGGAGTTTTTCGCGGCATATATCTCTGCGTGCAGGCGGGTGGGCGACGATACCGAAGCGGACCGCTGCGCTGCATTTGCCGATAAAATAGCGGATTACTCTATATCGATGCAGGACGAACTGCTCGAATGGGACGGAGAATACGAGGAAACAGACAGCGGGCACAGGCATTTTTCAATGCTCTTCGGGGTGTATCCGGGCAGCCATCTATTAAACAGCAAATACAGGGATGCCGCAAGGAAGTCGCTGTATAAAAGGCTTCAGAACGGCAGCGGGCAGACAGGATGGAGCGCGGTATGGGCCATTGCCCTGCTTGCCCGTTTCGGCGAAGGCGAAGCGGCCTATGGCATTATCAAGAAACTGATGGGTGAGAACATCCATGAAAACCTGTTCGGCGCACACCCGCCCGACTTTTTCCAGATCGACGCCAACTATGGTTTTACGGCTGCGATATGCGAGCTGATCTTACAGGAGTATGGCGGTGTTATAAGGCTGTTGCCGGCATTACCCAGGGCCATGGAGAAAGGAAGCATACGCGGTTTAAAGATACACTCAGGCCACGTGATCTCATTCAGATGGAGAGCGTCGAAGGTCATCGCATTGGAAATATGTGCCGGAACCGACGGCGAGATCGTTATCGATGCAACGTATTTGGACAGCGACAACGCGGATTACAATCCCTGCGCTGATGGCATGCGAGTATCGTTGAAAAAAGGAGACACGTATTCGTTTTATTCATGAACAAGGTTAAAAAAATACATGGTTTGCAAAAGCATAATACATTCCATGTACAAGGATGATTCTATATATTTAAAACAAGGTTGCATCATTCAAATACAGCAAAAAGGCCATGAGGCAATGACCAGGTTATGAAAATAACCCGGCAGTGGTAAGCGTTACGATTCGGGGGAAAAAATGAAAGCAAGCAGAATGTATCCCGCATATTTTTTGATCGGCTCGTTACTCCTGTATGTGGTTTTATATCTGATGCCTTCCATACTGGGGATAGGGTATTCCTTTACGGACTGGTCCGCCTATTCAGACAAGGTAAACTTCCTCGGGTTTGACCATATGTTTGACAACTACCTCAAGGCATTTTCCGATGAAAAATACATCGGTTATCTGGGAAATACGCTGCTTTTTACGTTTGTCACAACGATCGCAAAAAATATCCTCGGCCTGGCTCTAGCAGTGCTTCTAACAAAAAGAATAAAGATCCTAAATTTTCACAGAGCTATCATGTATATCCCTGCGGTGCTATCTGCCCTAATCGTTGGCATGATATTTCGAAAAATGATGGATCCAGAGGTAGGTCTCATAAATACCTTTTTAAGGAGTATTGGAATCGAGGGTCCACAATGGCTCACTGATCCAAATATCGCGTTTTGGTCTGTTATGGCCGTGGATATCTGGAAGGGCATGGGCTATATCATGACCATATTCATCGCCGGCATCATGTCCATCTCGCCCACGTATTACGAGGCTGCAGATATTGACGGGGCAGGGTCATGGCAAAAGTTCAGGTCCATCACTTTGCCAATGCTCATGCCGGCAATCACAGTGACAACCGTATTAAATGTAATATACGGGCTTAGGGTTTTCGATACGGTATATGCGCTCACCAACGGTGGACCGGGCTATGCCACGGAGGTGCTGTATACAGGAATCTATAAAGAATTTGGTTACGGTAAATTTGCAATGGGGACAACACTGTCTTCCATCATGTTTATCGTGATGGTCATCATAGGCTATTTCCTGATCAGAGCCATGAACAGGAACGAGGTGGAAGAGTAATGCGGTCAAGAAAATTATTTGGAACTATCGGCGTAAATATCTTTGCATGGATACTATCCATCATATTGATTACACCACTGATTTTGATATTAATCAATTCACTCAAGACCAGCCATGCTGCGTCTGATATGAATCTAAACCTTCCGGAAAGTATACAATTTGACAATTTCCTTACCGTCATCCAGAAAGGAGATCTTGGAACAACTTTTTTAAACAGCCTGGTCTATTCGATATTCAGTGTGCTGCTTTGTACATTGACATCCTCCATGGCGGCGTATGTATTATCCAGGAATAGAAGTAAGGCCAATAGAATCATATATTTCCTGATCGTACTTGGAATAACCATGCCGGTTAATTTTATCGCCTTAATGAAAGTAATGCAGGTACTGCAGATCGTGAATACGAAAATAGGCATCATCCTGCTGTATTCGGCACTGCAAACACCGTTTAATGTATTTTTGATGTACAGCTTCGTGGGCAAGATCCCAAAAGATATCGATGAGGCTGCCATCATAGACGGATGTTCTCCGCTAAGGCTCTTTTTTTCAATCATTTTCCCCCTATTAAAGCCGGTACTTGTCACGGTGATGGTGCTGACATTTTTAAATACATGGAATGAATATGTCATGCCGTTATATTACGCCGGAAAATCTACAAATTGGCCAATGACGCTGGCTGTTTACAAATTTTTTGGAATGTATTTCAAGGAATGGAACCTGGTCTGCGCCGATATCGTACTGACAAGCCTGCCGGTCATCATCGTATACCTCGCGGGGCAAAAATACATCGTTTCGGGCATGACGGCCGGAGCCGTGAAAGGCTAAGTTTATTTCGAGGTGGTGCGAATGCGTCTTCTCAAGACCATGTTTTATCAATACAAGGGAGGCAAAGGCGTCACAGCACCGCCGCCTGCCAAAGGGATCAAAAGATTCCTGTTCCTTTCCCACACGCATTTTTGGAGGCTGACCGGCCTTAACCTGCTGTTTATTCTCTTTTGCCTGCCTGCCGTTACGATACCTCCGGCCATCACAGCCATGAACAAGGTACTCATCACACTTGCAAGAGAGGGTAATGTTTTCTTTTTCAAGGATTTCATGGACGAGTTCAAAAGCAGCTTCCTGAAAAGCTGGATCGCGTTTATCCCGTGGACAATCGTTATCGCCATTTCAATCACAGGGTACCTGAACATGAATGACGTGTATTCAAATTCCATACAGATCATACTATGGGTCACGATCTGCAGCATACTCTACTGTTTTTCAACCTATTGCTTTGCCATGCTACCGCTCATCGACCTTCCACTCGGCAAGATCATGAAAAATGCGGCTATCATGGTGCTGACCGAGATCAGGCGGAACGTGTTCATCCTTCTGACAATCCCCATCTTTATCGTCAGTGCAATGTATTACCTGTTTGCGATCCCCCTTATCCTTTTTTTTGAGTTTTCATTCATCGGGCTGATCAATGTGATGATCGCAAACGAGGCTATCGAAGAACGGGTCATCAAACCAAATCTGGAAAAGAGGTAGAGACATCATGGCAAGTGTGTCACTCAAAAACATCAAGAAGGTGTATGGCAAGGATGTCGTTGCGGTACAGGATTTCAACCTTGACATAGATGACAAAGAATTTGTGGTATTCGTAGGGCCGTCGGGCTGCGGGAAATCCACAACGCTGCGGATGATCGCCGGACTGGAGGAGATCTCCGAGGGGGAGCTGTTCATTGACGATAATAAAGTGAACAACGTAATGCCCAAGGACCGGGACATCGCAATGGTTTTCCAGAATTACGCGCTTTATCCGCACATGACGGTCTTTGAGAACATGGCTTTTGCTTTAAAGCTCAGAAAAGTGCCCAGAGCAGAAATCAAGCGGAGGGTACATGAGGCGGCGGAAATCCTGAAAATCACAGATTATCTTCAACGGAAACCCAAGGCACTTTCGGGCGGACAGCGGCAGCGGGTGGCCATCGGCAGGGCCATCGTCCGCCACCCGAAGGTATTCCTGATGGACGAGCCGCTTTCGAACCTGGACGCAAAACTCAGAAACCAAATGCGCACCGAACTGGTACTGATGCGCAAACGCATCGATACGACCTTCGTCTATGTAACGCATGACCAGACGGAAGCAATGACTCTGGGAGACCGGATCGTGGTCATGAAGGATGGGTTCATCCAGCAGATCGGAACGCCCCGAGAGGTATTTGAGCATCCGAACAACCTGTTTGTAGCCGGGTTTATCGGCACGCCCCAGATGAACTTTTTTGACGCAACCCTACGCTGCTCAAAGGACGGGTATACCATCGAATTCTGCGGCAACGAAATCGTACTTCCAGTATCCAAACAGCTGATCCTGAAGGGCAAAGGCGTGACAGAGAAGGAGATCGTGATCGGTATCCGTCCGGAGGATATCTTCATCGCAGGGCCGGAAAGGCAGGCAGATTGCCGGGCGGCTGTAGTGATGAGCGAAATGATGGGAAGCGAAATGTTTGTGCATGCGAGCATCGGCCCCTATACAACAGTGGTCCGAATGGCCTCATCCATGGATGAGAATTCGAAATATGACTATGTATATAAAAACACGGAACTGGACCTCGTGATCAATAAAGAGCGGATACACCTGTTTAACAAAGAGACGGAATGCACGCTGCTCTAAAGGAAGCTGACTTCAATGAAATACTGCCTTGGTGAAGATACAATACGCCTTTTGAGTATCAAAAAGAATATCCTGCGGTGCGCCATCACAAGAGGCACGGCGATAAAAAACGATTCGTGGCTCATAGAGAAGGAAATACCCGGCAGCCAACATGACAGCAACGACCCGCAGGGTATCCACGCAGCGGTTGATGAGAAGACAATCGTATTCAAACGTCAGGATGAAGAGCTGCTGCGGCTTACGAAGTACGAATTGACTGAGACCGATGTGGTCAGATATTCCACACAAGGCGAAAAACCGCGCATCGAAGCAGTCAAAACGGTGGACGGCCAGCGTACGCAGATCAGCAACCTGCACCCCCATATCGAGCGGAAAGCGTATACCGGCAGCGTCACTTTTTCCATCCCTGCGGACACGGGCATTTTTGGCCTGGGGCAGGATGAAGAGGGGGTGTACAACCGCCGGGGGACGAAATACTACCTGTACCAGCACAATATGCGTACCCCCATGCCATTCATGATGACGGACAAGGGATTTGGCATCCTGTTTGACTGCCCTTCGCTCATGATATTTGACGATACGGGGGAGGATGCCACCTTCACACTGGATACCGTGGACCAGATTGATTTCTATGTGATCACCGGAAACATGGATGGGATCATCTCAGGTTTCAGGTACCTCACAGGAAAGGCGGAGATGCTGCCGAAGTGGGCTTTCGGCTATATACAGTCCCGGGAGAGATATCATACGCAATGTGAGATGCTTGAAACAGCAAAAAGGTACAGGGAGGCCGGCGTGCCACTGGACTGCATCGTACAGGACTGGAAGACCTGGACAGGCAACCAATGGGGGCAGAAAACGGTGGACAAGGAAAGATACCCCGACCTGGCCGGAATGAACCGTTCACTGCATGAAATGAACGTATACAGCATGGTTTCGATCTGGCCGAACATGGCTGAAGGCTGCGCCGACCATTCGGAACTGGCGAAAGCGGGCTATCTGCTGGGCGACTATTCCACCTATGATGCATTTGACGAAAACGCAAGGGCGATGTACTGGAGACAGGCGGACAAAGAACTGTTCAAAGGCGGATTTGACTCATGGTGGTGCGACTCCACAGAGCCCTTCACAGCGCCCGACTGGTGCGGCGAGGTACTGCTGCCCGAAGAGAAACGGTATGAACTGGTGGGGAACGAGCATAAAAAATACCTCGATCCCGCCGTGGCCAATCTTTATGCCGCGCTGCATGCAAAAGGGATATACGAAAACCAGCTCAAGCAGGACAGGGACAAAAGGGTATTCAACCTGACCCGGTCGGGATATCCCGGGATACAGAAATACGGCGCCGCACTCTGGGCCGGCGATACCTGCGCCCGGTGGGAAGAACTGAGAAGGGAGATTGCGAAAGGGCTCAACCTGTGCATGAGCGGCATCCCCTGGTGGACGGTGGATATCGGCGCCTTCTTCGTGGGCGGGACAGCGTGCTGGCGCAAATGGTGCGGCGACCCGAATGCGAAACCGGTATGGTTCTGGAACGGGGAGTATGACAGGGGGACTGCCGACCCCGCCTATTGCGAGCTGTATACGAGATGGCTGCAATTTGGCGCATTCCTGCCGCTTTTCCGCTCCCATGGGACCGATACGCCCCGCGAGATCTGGAATTTCGGCAGACCCGGGGAGATGTTTTATGACGCAATAGAAACATCCATCAAACTCCGCTACCGGCTGATGCCCTATATATATTCGCTGGCGGCAGATGTGGCGTTTACTGACAGCACCATGATGCGAAGCCTTCTTTTTGATTTTCCTCTGGATAAAAACGTCAAAAGCATAGACGACCAGTTCATGTTTGGGGACGCACTGATGGTATGCCCTGTCACACACCCCATGTACTATGACCACTCGGGCGAGATCGAAAAAGAAAAAAGACGTTCATGCTACCTGCCGTCGGATGGGGACTGGTATGATTTCCGCACAGGGGAGTATTACAAAGGCGGTCAGACGGTATCCGCCGAGGCAGAGATCGATAAGATCCCCCTCTTTGTCCGGGCAGGCAGCATCCTTTTGATGCAGCAGCCCACCCAGCACGCCCTGGCAGATGCGGATGCGCTGGAAATATGGATCTACAAAGGAGCCAACGCAGTACGAACCTATTACAACGACGACGGCGTCAGCTATGATTTCAAAAAAGGAGAATACGAAATGATCCGATTCGAATGGGATGATGCTGCAGAACAGCTAGCCATTTCGGAGATGAAAAAATACCGCTCCAGGCCCATCATGATGCAAGTACGTTACGATGACAGGCTGAAGTCCGTACTTTACGACGGCTCCAAAATGAAGGTGAGCTTCTAGTATTCAAGCTGTTTTCACGGATCATCCTATTGCTATGACTTCTTCCGCAACATACCGGATCGACTCCTCCAGAGAATGCCTCCAATCGTATGATGGAGGCCTTTCTCTTCCAAATGGAAAAAAGGGATCCGCCGCAACTAATGGCATCAAGACTTTGAAAGAAAGCAGCGCAAGGAACCGAAAAAACCATCGATGGCGTAACACCCTTATCGGCCCGGCCCTGCAAAACGACGCGCTGTATGATATAAAGGGGAATCCCCGGGCAGCAGATTTATTGTATATATATATCTTTAGTTGATAAAAACCGGAACTACGCTTAAAATAAGATTCGAAAAGGTCTATGCTTACTTCATTCAGAATCCGAAACATATCTTCTTCGTTTTTTATGGCAAGGTTATTCTTATAAAAAACTTTGGCAAGGTTATGCTTATGATAGCTACAAAATTCAAAGAGAAATACGGGCAGTACGCATTGATCGCCGGAGGCTCTGACGGACTGGGCTATGCTTTTGCGGAGGCGATCGCGAAGCGGGGACTGAACCTGGTTTTAATGGCGCGTCAGGAAGACCGGCTGATAGCGGCGGCAGCCCGACTGAAAGAAACCTATAAAATCGACATCATTCCGATAGCTGCAGATATGGCAGATTTCGAAAATGTGAAAAAATCAGTCAGCGCTTTGAAAGTCCCGATCGGCTTGCTCGTTTACAATGCCGCATATGCTCCAATCGGTCTTTTCGAAAACACTAGCGAAGAGCAGCTGGCGATGGCCACCGCCGTAAATGTAAAGGCACCGCTGCTGCTGATAAAACTCTTATCTGTTCCGATGATAGAGAAAAAGCGGGGAGGCATTGTGTTGATGTCTTCCCTTGCCGGGACGCAAGGCACCCCGAGGCTTGCGGCGTATGCGGCAACAAAATCATTCAACGCCATTTTAGCTGAAGGGCTTTGGAAAGAATTGAAGCCGCACGGAATCGATGTGCTCGCCTGCTGTGCCGGCGCAATCCTCACACCCGGCTACCAGCAAGCGGAGAAGACCAAGCCAGCACCCGGAACGCTAAGCGCCAAGGAAGTGGCTGAACAAACCTTGAATGCCCTGGGAAGGGGCCCGGTCATCATCCCCGGAACCATCAATAAAATCGGCCGTTTTGTACTTTCGCGGTTACTCAGCAGAAAAGCCGCAATAGAAATCATGTCGAAAAACACCGGAGGTTTGTCATGAAGCTATTTTTAGGTTTGATCACCCCACTGGCCGCATACGGCGTCATCACGCTATTACACATCATCATCCCAACGAAAAGAATCAAGGGATATGTAAAAAATGAAATAACAGGCGAAGTAATGAATTACAGGACCAATGGAAAGTTTGTCCTTCTGACAAGTATTCTCATTTGGTTCCTGCTCGGGTATTTCAATATCGTTCCATACGTATGGCTGTACGAAACCCGGTGGTACGGCCTGATCGGCGCGGTCGTGATCGGACTGGCATATTCTCTTTACATCGTTCTCAAACATCCGTCTACCGGCAGATCTTTCCTGGCTGATTTTTGGTATGGCAGAGTTAAGGATGCGCAGCTCAAAGACGGCCTGATCGATGCAAAGATGTGGTTTTATTTAATCGGCGCCGTCATGCTTCAATTGAACGTGCTTTCGTTTGCGGCGTACCATATCATAAATGTACAAAACATCAACTATGGCTTTCTTCTCGGATGCGCGATGCTGACGTGGTTTTGCTTTGATTATCTGATATTTGAAAAGATCCATTTGTGGACTTATGATTTCATAGCTGAACGCGTCGGATTCAAATTGGGATTTGGCTGTCTTGCATTCTATCCATATTTCTATGCTGTCGCACTTTGGTTTACCGCTGACCTGCCCAATCCCGGCCATCCCTTATGGCTCACGATCCTCTTCGGCGCACTCTTCCTTTGCGGCTGGGTGTTTACACGCGGCGCAAATATGCAGAAATATTTCTTCAAAATCACGCCAGGCAGAAGATTCCTCTGGATAAAACCTGAAGTACTGAGCGACGGCAAACTAAACCTGCTGGCCAACGGCTTCTGGGGCGCAAGCCGCCACATCAATTATCTGGGAGAAATCATACAGGCTGTAGCAGTAGCCCTGGCTTCCGGCTACCTGGGGATCTGGATGGTGTGGCTGTACCCGGCTTACTATATCGGCCTCATGTTCAGCCGCCAGGCCGACGACGACAAAGTATGCAAGGCAAAGTACGGGGAGCTTTGGGATGAATACACCAAGAAGGTGAAATATAAGATCATTCCTTTTATATATTGAGCTAACCATTGAAATAATGCTTGTTTTGAGTAAACGTTCCATCCATCCTCGTCATAGCAGACACAAACGCACAACTTCCGTGCTTAAAAGCTCCCTGCAACAGGGAGCTTTTAATATACAGGCAGAATAAGAGTTGTGTGGGATCACAATCATATGTGATATGGCGAAGGTTCAATATGATCTTATCTGTCCGCGATGGCAGAACCGGATCTCCATCATATTACGTTCACAAACCATTACCAGCCGGATACATTTCAAATCAGCGAGCAATAATGACAATAACGGCTCTTTTTCATACGTATAATACTACCTGCTAACGGTATCGGACCAAGGCATGATGCAAGTACTGCCGCTCCTATCTTACCCGTGAAAGATTCCCCCCATGGCAATCAAGGTGTTCTTATGATGGCAGGGTCCGGGCCCGTTGCCGCCCAGTTCAAACCTACGGAAAACCCCTGATCTGCCAATCGTCCGGAGCGAAGATACACCGGTGTCCTATCTATACTCATGAACCAATTGATATAAGCTGAATTCATGGAATATTCATACCGGTTTTCTAAAAGAAAAATCGAATAATAACAAATCATTAAATGACGAATGTGGGAGGGTCAAGCATGAATGAAAGAGAAGGGAACAACCGATTTATCTCAGGAACATAATCACTTGATCCGGAGACAAAGATATATTTCGGTGACGCTAATATTGCATAGGACAGCCGTAATTTCCTAAAGACAAATGAAAATATGGAAGCATATGGGAATGCATTTGACATCACGAATAATATCGAATAATGTCATAATGTAGATATCAGACCGGATCAAGCAAGACATATGACATGGGGTGACCTATGATGAAAGAAGAATTTTATAAATACGTACTGGATGAATCGCCATCTGCATACGCGTTTCACAGAATCATTCTGGACGAAGCGGGGAAACCCTGTGATTATGAATTTTTGGAGGTCAACCAAGCTTTTGAACATATGACGGGCATGAAAGCCACCGATATCATCGGCAGGCGTATCACCGAGGTATTGCCCAATATCGGAACGACTGAGTACGATTGGATCAGGACTTACGGGGAAGTAGCCCTGACAGGCCGGGCCGTGGAATTTGACCAACACTCGGAAGGACTGGACCGCTGGTACCGGATCAAAGCCTATTCACCGGAGAAATACTATTTCATCACCTCCTTCGTGGATAAATCCTCTGAAGCTGAACAGGAGGCCGCGCTTCGAAACTTCTTTGACGTCAGCCTGGATATGCTCTGCATAGCTGACATGAAGGGATACATCCTTCGGACCAACAGAGCCTGGGAAAGGATACTGGGCTACAAGGAAGAGGCTGTGACAGGGAAAGAGTACTTGTCATTTGTACATCCCGAAGATACCGAGAAAACAAAAAAAGCCATGCAGGAGCTCGAATACCAAAAGGAAGTGATCCGGCATGTCAACCGGTTCCGGGACAGCATAGGGGACTACAGGTATATCGAATGGTGCGGACATGTGGAAGGCGAGATCGCATATGTGGCAGCAAGGGATATATCGGAAAAAATCCAAGAAGAGAAGAAGATAAAAAGCCTTCTCGATGAGACCGAAACGATATTCAACGCCACGCAGGACGCCCTTTTTATGATGGGTATAAACGGGAAGGGGTTCCATTACATCAAGAACAACACTGCTTACCAGAAGCTTACAGGGATATCCTCCATCAAAGGGAAAACGCCCAAGGAGCTATGGGGAGAAGCTATCTATGAAAGGGTCACTGAGAATTATATGCGGTGCATACAGCAGAATAAAGCGGTCACCTATGAAGAAAATTTACCTCTGCCCAATGGCGACAGAACCATACTGACCATGCTGACCCCGGTACTGGAGAACGGGAAACCGGTATATATCGTAGGGTCGAGAAGAGATATCACGGAAGAGAAAAAAAGAGAGGAAGAACTGCGGCTGAACCTGGCCAGAAACGAGACTCTGGTCAAGGTGCTGCAGCATGAGTCCAATTCGGTACAGGAGTATCTTGATTTTGCGCTGGAACAGGCGCTGGAGCTTACAAAAAGCAAATACGGGTATATCTACTTTTATGATGAAGCAAAAAAGGAATTCACCCTGAATACATGGTCTTCCGAGGTCATGAAAGACTGTTCCGTTCAAAAACAGGCCACAGTATACCAACTGGATCAAACAGGGATATGGGGCGAAGCTGTCAGACAACGCAAACCGGTCGTTATCAATGATTTTCAAGCGCCCAATCCCCTCAAAAAAGGATATCCAAAGGGCCATATCGATTTCACCCGGTTTATGACAATACCAGTGATCCACCGTAAGGCAATCGTGGCAGTGGTGGGCGTGGCAGACAAGGATTGCGATTATAACGAAATAGACGTCCTGCAACTCACGATCCTGATGAACAATGTATGGAAAGAAGTCAACCGGAAGAAAAGCGAAGCCATGCTGTTTGAGGAAAAGGAAAGGCTGCGCATCACGCTTTTATCCGTAGGCGACGGGGTCATCGCCACAGATGCCGACGGCAAAATTCGATTAATGAACGAAGTGGCGGAAAAACTGACAGGATGGCCGTTCAAAGAAGCGGAAAACGTGGCGTTTCCACACGTATTCAATATCATCAATGAATACACCCGGGTGAAATGCGAGGACCCGATCCAAAAGGTGCTTGATTCGGGAAAGGTCATAGGCCTGGCCAACCATACGATCCTCATCGCAAAGGACGGATCGGAGCGGCCTATCGCAGACAGCGCCGCCCCAATCCAGCAAGAGGATGGGGAGACTAAAGGGGTGATACTGGTTTTCAGGGATGTAACCACCCAGCGGCAAAGACAGGCGGTGATAGAGCATTTAAGTTTTCATGACCAGCTCACAGACCTCTTCAACCGGAGATTTTTTGACGAGGAACTGCACAGGCTGGATACAGAAAGGAACCTGCCCCTGGCCCTGGTGATGGCGGACGTCAACGGCTTGAAGCTTACGAACGATGCTTTTGGACATGCGATGGGCGACCAATTGCTGATAAAGGCAGCCGAGACCATCCAGGCGTGCTGCAGGAAAGACGATATCATCGCACGGCTGGGCGGGGATGAATTCGTCATCCTGCTGCCCAAGACCAGTGAAAAAAAGGCAGAAGTAATCGCACAGCGCATCATGCTCCAGTGCGCAAACATAAGAGTCGACGCCGTATCGCTTTCGATATCCTGCGGCTGGGCGGTAAAGCATTCGACAAGTGAAAGCATACACGAAGTACTCAAAAAATCAGAAGACAGGATGTACCAAAGAAAGCTTTTTGAAGGGCCAAGCATCCGAAGCCAAGTCATCGATGCAGTCGTTAAAGCATTATATGAAGTGAACCGCAGAGAAAAGAAGCATTCAGAAAGAGTGAGCATGATATGTGAAAAATTTGCCATCGCACTCGGATGTACTGAGAGAGAGAGGCAGGAACTCAGAACAGCCGGATTGCTGCACGATATCGGCAAGGTAGCCATCGACATTTCGGTTATCGACAAGCCGGGTCCCCTGACGGAGAGTGAATGGATAGAGATCAGGCGCCATCCCGAGATCGGCTACAGGATACTCACCTCTGTAAACGACATGTCAGAAATCGCACAGAGCATCCTGGCCCACCACGAACGCTGGGATGGGACCGGCTACCCCAGGGGCATAGGCGGTGAGGATATCCCGCTGCATGCACGCATCCTGGCCATCGCCGATGCATATGACGCCATGACCTGCGAACGGCCATACAGGGAACCCATGAGCCTGGGCCAGGTGGAAAACGAGATGATCATCCATAGCGGCACGCAATTTGATACAAACCTCGTCCAACTATTTTTAAAAGCTGTCGCGCCGGTGCTTCGCAATGCTTCAGGGACTTAATCCATTATTGCAGGGTGGTTTACCATGACGACGAATCCTGACCAGATCAAAAAAGCAGCTTTGAGGCTATTTGCCAATAAAGGATATGAAGCTACTTCCATCTATGATATCACAAACGCTGTAGGCATATCGAAGCCGGGGTTTTACTATCATTTCGTATCCAAAGAAGAGCTGTTTCTGAACATATTGAAAGAAATAGCCGACCAATTGACCGATCAAATCAATAGAAGCCTGAACGACAGCCAACCTGGCAATACCCATGACATATTGATGACGGTATTTACCGCTGCAATCAAATATTTTGAAAACAAGTCGAAATTATTATTTTGGAACCGGGCAACCATCATGGCAGTGAGTGAAACGGACCTGAAAAAGCCGGAAAAACTGAATAACCTGATCTACGACCATGAACAGAAGTTCAGAGAATTATTGATCAATGCCATTGAGAAATCCACTGATGGTAAAACCGAAAACATAAAGACCGTATGGCTTTTTGATCAATATATCCGCATGTATCTCTACGGGATGCTGACGGAAGGCAAAAGACCGGACCTCCTACAGGCACACATGGATTGGGAACGGTTCTGGAAGACAGCAAGCGACTAATACAGGCAGAAGAAGGAATTAAGTCGAGTTATGTCGTATATTGTATGTTAACCGTGCATAACAATCCATCGGTTGAGTGGAGATGTACAAACTTTGCAAATATTGAAAAGAACAAGCTATACCGTTGCTGTCATCTCTCTTCTGGCGGTCATCATACTTTTGCTCTTTGATATAAAAGATCCTTACGAACCCGACCTCCTGCTACCCATACTGAACAATATATTCCTGGGTGTACTTCCTGTCTGCATGGCTTCCATTTCTTTTGTCGTCTATACAAGAACAAACCTGCTCAATCTCTTTTTATTTGGCTGCGGCATGCTGGTATTCGGACTGGGCTCAACAGTCGCGGGATGGGTGAGAGGCCTTCCGGACGGTGCAAACATGACGGTAACGATCCACAACACCAGCGCGCTGATAGCATCCGTACTCCATTTGGCAGGCACTTTCAAACGGGAGCAAAGAGGACAACATCATAAGAAAACGCACGTCATCATCATCTTATCATCCGTATGCGGTATTTTTGCCGTACTGGCCCTGCTGTTATTACTGACAAACTTCCACCTGCTACCACCCTTTTATATACAGGAGACGCCAAGCATTCTTCGGCAGATCGTGCTGGGGACTTCCATCCTACTGTTTTTTGCATCCTCCATTTTTATGATCAGTTACCACAGGCGGCAGCGCAACGACTACTATTTCTGGTATTCGGCGACTCTGATGCTTATTTCAATTGGCTTGTTTGCGGTCAGCGTCCAGCAGTCGGTAGGCAGCCCGATCGGCTGGATCGGCAGGTTTGACCAGTACCTGGGTGGGATCAGCAGCTTTATTGCAGTATACACACTCATAAAGGCCACCAAGCTGAAAACGCTACAGCTTCAAAACTTCGTGAAAGATTTTTTCTCGGACGCAGAATATTCGTACAAGGAACTAGTAGAATCATCCAACGATGCGATCGTTACCATTGACGGAGAATCGAGAATCTGTCTAGCCAATACTGCAGCGCTCAACCTGTTTGAACTCCATGAGACTGAAGCCATGGGCAGCCCGTTTTTTGAGTTCATCCACCAGGAGGAGGACAGGAAACTATTACAAAGCGATATGGAGACCTTTATCCGGACAAAAAAAAGCAACTTATCCAGGAAAATCATCGATGTGGAAGCCATCAGCCGGGGCGGCAGGGTATTCCCCATCAGCATGACCGTATCCACCCGCCAACTGCAACACGATTTTGCCTGTACGTATATCGTTCGCGATATCTCCATGTGGAAGCAAGCGGAAAAACAAAGGATAGAAATGACCGGAGAACTCCGGCAGCAGCTGGAGTTTGAAAGAATGGTCAAAACGCTGGCGCAAGGATTCATCAATACTCCAATTGAGACGATCGATCAAAACATCAATCATACCCTGAAAATCATCGGTGAATACTGCGCTGCAGACAGAATCACCATATACCTCTACAATTGGGAGGAAGAAACGATCCAACTGCACTATGAGTGGGTAAAGGAGAAAAAATACTGCATCGATGAGCGATACAAAGTCATACCTTTCACCCAGATGTCACCGCGGATCTTCGAGAAACACAAATCAGGAAAATATGATACCGCAAGCGTTGACAATAACGATTCGACGAACCAATATTTTATGACGGATATCAATAAAACGGGAGCCCTTGTGACGACTTCGATACCACTGACTGTGGACGATAAAGTTTTGGGCACCTGCATCTTAAGCAAGATGGGCGACAAGCAGGAATGGGATGAGCTGATCCTTTCATCCATCATCATATTTTGCGAGATGCTGGCCAATGTATTGCAGCGAATCAATTACGAAAAGGCGCTCATCCAAAGCAATGAAAGAAACAAGCTCCTTCTGGACGCGACCAATGACGCTTTCCTGATGCTGGATAAAGCGGGGGATATCCTGAATATCAATATGAGCTTCGCAAAACGCTACGGCAGAACCCCGCAGGAAATGATCGGAACCAACTGGATGGAATATATGCCGGAAGAGAAATACGGGAGCCTTTACAAGCAGAGAATGCGCCATTTCATAAATGTATTTAAAACCGGGGAACCAGAAATATTTGAAGATTCGCGGGACGGCATGACTTTCTACAACCGGTTTTACCCTGTCTTCATAAATGGTGCAATCATTTCAGTTGCATTGTTTTCGACGGATATCACTGACAGGATAAAAGCAATAGACGAAGCCAGGACAGCAGCCGAATACCAGGCCAGGCTGAAGGTGCAAACCGAGTTTTTCACCAATTTGTCGCACGAGTTCAAGACCCCCCTTTCCATCATCCTCGTGCAACTGGAACTGATGAAGCTATACCGCTCTGATGAAGAGAAAATGGACAGATATTTACAGGCAGCAACACAAAATGCATACCGGATCACAAGGCTGGTGCGGAACCTGATCGATATCACAAAACTGGATGAGGGCTATCTGCCTGCAGAACTGCGCTTAATGGACATCGTGCCAATATTGAGAAATATAACGGAATCGGTAAATGATTTTGCTTTAATGAAGTCGATCGATCTGAAATTCAAAACCAGATTGCTTGGATACTACATGGCTGTAGATAAAGACAAAATCGAGAGAATCATGCTGAACCTTTTATCCAATGCCGTGAAGCATACCGAGAAAGGCGGTACAATCACTGTAACGGTCAAGGGGAAAGAGAACAGCATCATCATAATCGTTTCCGATACGGGAGAGGGCATACCGAAAGAAAAGCAAGGGGTCATATTTGAGCGGTTTGCGCATGCTGATACATCCCTGACCAGAAGAAATGAGGGCTCAGGCCTAGGCCTGTACCTCACAAAATCACTGGTGGAATTACTCAAAGGTGAAATCCGGGCAGAGAGCGTACCCGGAAAGGGAAGCACTTTTATTGTAGAACTGCCTATGCAGGAAATCGAAGACAGCCAAAGCAAGACCATACAAATAGAAGGATATGATTTTCAAAAGCGGGTGGAGATGGAGTTCTCGGACATCTACTTCCATGCGGCGGACAACCCGGATTTGAAACGAAATATAAAAGAACAAGATGACAAAGAAAAAAATTCTTAAAAAATGGAAGCATTTCCAGCGTGTAATATGGTAGAATCATGAGGAAAAAGCACCAAGGCAGAGGGAGTTAATTAATTTGGAAAAGATAAGAGTGCTGATGGTGGATGATAATCTGCAGTTTCTGGAATCATTAAGCGATTATTTTTCACAAAAGAGCGACATTGAAATATGCGGATTGGCAGAGGACGGTCTAAGCGCGATCACATTTCTCACAAACACAACTGTCGATCTGATCATCCTGGATATCATTATGCCGAACCTGGATGGGATGGCAGTGCTGGACTGGCTTTTGAAACGCGAGATCGACCCTGTCCCCGACGTCATCGTAACAACGGCTTTACGCCAGGAGGATGTCATCCGTATGACCAATGAAAAAGGCGTAAAGTATTTCATGACCAAACCTATTTCAACGGAGCATCTTTACAACCGGATCCTGGAGATCCGCAGATACAGAGAAACCCGAAGCCTGCAAAATGAAATCAAAGCCGAGACTGCAACGATGGACGAGGAGATAGCCCATATTTTCCTGGCTATCGGCATTCCCGCACACATCAAAGGGTACCAGTTCCTGCGCGAAGGCGTGAAAATGGTAGCGGATAACAGGGAAATCATAGACATGATAACGCAGCAACTCTATCCCCAGGTAGCAAACCAATTCCACACGACCGCAAGCAAAGTCGAAAGCGCAATGCGGCATGCGATCGATATCTCCTGGACGCGGGGAAAACTGGCGAACATCAACAGGATCTTTGGCTGCGAGATCTATACCAAGAACGAAAAGCCCACCAATGGAGAATTTATCGCGCTGATCGCAGAAAAACTGCATCCCAGAAGCACATTATAATCTCAAGCAACCAGTATCAGCATTGTTCAGTGAACGGATGACCGGGCTGTAACCGGATCTATTCATGCTTGCCGAAAATGGGATGGCACTGTCCAGCGATTCAACAATCGAAATACGGCGTACCGATGCGCAAAAAGCGACAACAGGTTAAGGGGCGTACAGACATTCCGCCTCTTCAACTGACAGAGGATGGACCCATGGGAAGGGTCCATATTTCTCATTAAGGAAACAAAACCACCGGCTATGCCGGTGGTACAAAAAGCTTATAGCTATGAGTAGAAAAAGCATAGAACGACCAGCAGAAAAGCCATTAAAGAAGCCCACCCCCTGCCCCCTCCCACGACCAAGTTTACAGGGAGGGCAAACATACCATGGACGTGGAAGGGGGAACAATAGGTAGGGCGCTGCGCTCAGCTACAGACGCTCCACTGGAGCCTCTGCTTTACGCTTCGCGCCTACGCAGGCTACACGACGCTAAGCTTGGCGGCAGAAGAACGAATCAAATTGAAGATAGAGATCCATACTCCTATGCAACGGAAGCAACATGGTGTGTCTTAAGACATGGCTGGTAACATGCCCTTATAGGGCTGATGCAAGCCACCGGCTAAAGCCGGTGGTCATGACTTCCCCGAGTAGGCCTTTTGATAAATATCGATCAATTCGGTAACCAACGGATATCTGGGGTTGGACGTGGTACACTGGTCTTCAAAGGCATGCAGGGCAAGTTCAGGAAGCTTCTTCGCGAACTCTTTCCTGTCCACGCCGCATTCCGCGATCGTCATGGGCATGACGAGATCTTTCATCAGGCCCCTGACGGCTGCGATCAGATTACCGATCTGCTCACCCTTTGTATTCCCCCCGAAATCCATATACCTGGACAACTGTGCATACCTTTCATCCGCCACATATTTGCCGTACTTCGGGAATATCGCAAATTTCGTCGGTTTCTCCGCGTTGTATGCGATCACATGGGGCAGCATGACCGCGTTGGCCCTTCCATGCGGGATATGGAACTCACCACCCAGTTTGTGGGCCAGCGAGTGGTTGATCCCCAGGAACGCGTTCGTAAAGGCCATGCCCGCTATCGTGGAGGCATTATGCATCTTCTCGCGCGCCTCTACATCGCCCGAATCCGCATAAGAACGCCGCAGGTACCTGAAAACCAGTTCGATCGCCTTGATGGCAAGCCCGTCGGTATAATCCGACGCGAGGATGGATACGTAGGCCTCTATGGCGTGGGTGAGCACGTCCAGCCCGGTATCCGCGGTGATGGACGCGGGCATGGTGGCTACGAACTGCGGGTCGATGATGGCCACGTCCGGGGTGAGCTCATAATCTGCCAGCGGGTATTTGATGTTCCCGTTTTTCTTATCCGTAATGACGGAAAAGGACGTAACTTCCGAACCGGTCCCGGAGGTGGTGGGAATGGCTACGAGCTGCGCCTTTTTCCCCAGATTCGGGAAGTGGAAGACGCGTTTCCTGATATCCATGAACTTCAGCTTCATGCCCTCAAAAGACGTCTCGGGGTGTTCATAGAAAAGCCACATGCATTTTGCAGCGTCGATGGCGGACCCCCCACCCAGGGCGATGATGACATCGGGTTTGAAACGCTCCATCATATCCACGCCCCGCATGATGGTCTCATCGGAAGGGTCTGGCTCCACTTCCGCGAATATCTCACTGTGGCAGTAGACCTCGCGCTTCCTGAGGTAATACAAAACCTTGTCCACATAACCCAGCCTCACCATGACATCGTCGGTCACGATAAACGCACGGTTGATATGAGGCATGGCCTCCAGGTACTGTACAGAATTGTTTTCAAAATAGATCTTGGGGGGTATTTTGAACCACTGCATATTGACCCTTCTCATGGCGATCCGTTTTTTGTTGATGAGGTTGATGGATGAAACATTGGAAGTCGTGGAATTCCTGCCGAAGGAGCCGCAGCCCAGCGTGAGGGAAGGGGTATAAGTATTATAGATGTCCCCGATGGCACCGTGGGAGGAGGGGGAATTTACGATGATCCTGCCGACCTGCATGGCCTCGCCATACCGCCGGCAGAGTGCCTTGTCATTGGAGTGAATGACGGCGGAATGCCCAAGCCCGCCGAGGTCCAGCATCTGCTGGGCGTATTCAAAGCCCTGGTTTTCATCTTCCACGATGAAATACGCCAGGATCGGGGAAAGCTTCTCCAATGAAAGCGGGTATTCCAGCCCCGGCCTTGGCAGTTTGACGACGAGGATCTTCGTATCCGCCGGGAGCGGCAATCCCGCTTTTTCCGCGATTGCGCCCGCACTGTGCCCGACGATATCGGGATTGATGGAAACTTTATTCTCCTGCGTCCGGATCGCATATTGAGCCAGCGCCTGGGTTTCCTCTTCATTCAGGAAGTAGCAGCCATACTTTTTCATTACGGATTCAAATTCCGAAGCGATCGCCCTGTCCACGATGACCGCCTGTTCGGAGGCGCAGATCATCCCGTTATCAAAGGTTTTTGAAATGATCAGATCCGTGCAGGCCCTTTCCACGTCCACATCCCTGTGGATATAGCAGGGGACATTGCCTGGTCCCACGCCCAGGGCGGGTTTGCCGGCGCTGTAGGCGGCGCGCACCATACCCGAACCGCCGGTAGCCAGTATCAGCGATATCCCCGGATGGTTCATCAGCGCATTTGTGGCTTCTATGGAGGGCTCTTCGATCCACTGTATGCAGTGGCGGGGGCCTCCATATTTGATGGCGGCATCCCGAAGAATCCTCGCCGACTCCGCTGAACAGTTCTGCGCATTGGGGTGAAAGGCGAAGATGATGGGATTTCGCGTTTTAGCCGAAATCAGGGATTTGAACAAGGTGGTGGAGGTGGGATTCGTTACGGGGGTGACACCGGCTATGATGCCCACCGGTTCAGCCAATTCCACATAGCCCTCAAATTCATTTTCGTCCAGAACACCGACGGTCCTTTCATGCTGGATGCTGTGCCAGATGTATTCTGTGGCGAAAATGTTTTTGATCACCTTGTCCTCAAAGACGCCCCTTCCGGTTTCTTCCACGGCCATCCGCGCAAGGTGCATGTGATTGAAAAGCCCGGCCAACGTCATTTCATGGACCATGGTGTCGACTTTTTCCTGATCGAATCCCATGTATTCCTGCAATGCGCCGTTCGCGTTTTTTACCAGCTTTTCAATCATCGCATGGATGTCCGTTGAAATTTGTTTTGCCATCTGACTCAAGCCTTTCAAATCCTTGTATTTACGTAATAGTGATGCCACCATTCCTGCCAAACTATAATGTATTTACCTAAAAAAGCACCAGGGCTGAATACGATGCTTGAAATAGCTCCGTTCAGGCAGGGCGGAAGCAGGAGAACGATTCATCCACAAAGGGAAAATCACAATCTCAGCAAGCAACCTATTTCCGAGTTGAAACAGCCAGCCATATGCACAAACAAAAGCCATTTAGCAAATCAGGAAGAGTGATCCGGTAAGGTGAAATCTTGACAACTTAATAAAAACGTAATATATTATCAACAAATAAGATACAGACAGAAAGCGGAATTCCCTCTACAGGAAAAGTAATATTACCCGGCAGGGATTGAACCTTTTGCTCAACAGCAGGAACCAATGTTTATTTTATTCTATTACTGTTGAAAATTATATCAATACACAAGATAACGAGGTAAGCAATGTCCAAGGTATTCACGGCCATACTTCTAATCATATTGATAGCCATGCTATCGTCCTGTGCACCGGCTGACACCCAGACGGGGGTTCTCCCAACGAGCAGTACCGGAACTACTTCACCACCCCTGCAAACGCCTGCCGCTGCGGATGATAATGCGGACACTCCCACAGAAAGCCCGGATGCGTCCGCGTCTCCCAAAACGCCGGATGCCAAACCCAGCCCGACACCTTCAACCGTGCCGGCCGGGATCGTGAAGGACAGCGGCGTGATCATCGGCACAGGCGTGGCTTTCCGCAGCGAGCCAAACCCGGACTCCAAACTCATCGCAAGACTCGACAACGGGGCGTATGTACAGATACTGAAAACGAACGTGGATGCACAGTGGCACCAGGTAAAGTACGAGGGAAAAACGGGGTATATCAACAGGATATACATCTGCCTGGATTCCTCGTTGGACGGGTACAAACTGGATTATGTCGCCACCATCGTCAATTGCAAAAATGATGTGAATGTGCGAAAAACGCCATCGACGGATGCTGAAATATTGGGGGTCGTAAAGAAGGGCGACAAGCTGACGATCGTTCCCCAGGATACACATACCGACGGCTGGTACCAGGTGGAGTATGCGGGCAAAACAGCCTATATCCACGCGGATTACCTGGATATCGAGGCCAAGGCAAGCGACAAGCAGCTGACCAACCTGACCATCGCAGGCGGCCCGCTCTACCCGTCTTTCTCACCCGGCGAATACGGCTACGTAGTCAAGGCATCTGCATCCAGGGTCACCATCCAAGCCAAAGCAAACAACGGCGTGGGGGTGAATATCAACAACAGCGGGAAAAGCAAACTGACTGTGGACATCCCCGCTGCGGGCATGAAAACCGTACGCATCGCGCTGAACGGGGAAATCAGGTATTCGCTGTACATATCGCGCAATGTACTCACCGTGGGGACATGGAACATCAAACGCGGCAACGGGCACCTCCTGATGCAGGGGCGCCTGGTGTATGACCAGCAGCCGGATATCATGGGCATACAGGAGGCGTATCAAAACCTAAAGGCCAGCGATATCGTGGACAACCTGGCGAGCCTAAAGACCAGGGGCATGCCTTATACCGTACTTTCGCCTACCATCGGCTCTTCCAGCTCGAAGTACGGCGACGGGCTGATCTCCCGTTACAAGCTGCACGACATCAAAACATACAAGCTGGACAGCGGCGGCTATGAAAAACGCTTACTGCAAAAGGCTGTGGTCACCATAGACGGCAAAAAGGTGTCTGTCTACAACACGCATTTCACCTACAACACCGCTACCGTCCGGGCCAGGCAGTTCAGCGAGGTGAAAAAGATCCTGGATGCGGACCCCAACAAGTACAAGATACTGACGGGGGATTTCAACGCGGATTACAAGGAATTCTCCGTGCTGCTGAAGAATTACCATGTCGTGAACTCCCCGGACACGAAGTACTACGATTATGCCAAAAAAGAGATCAAATACAGCGAGATCGACAATATCGTCCTCACGAAGAATATAAAGGTCATCAATTCTAGGATCGTATCCACCAAGCTTTCGGACCACTCGCCGGTCTTTGCCTACCTGATACTGAATTAGACAACCGAAACAAAATCCAAGAAAGGCGTTTATGACTATTCCTCATTCCGGACACCTGGGGCAAAGTATTATGGATCGATTAGCCGAGTGTTTCCCTATTGATAATTTTACGAATCTGGGTGGGTGACACTCCTTTTTCCCGCTTGAACTGCTTGATGAAATAGCTGGTATCCGTATAGCCCACAGCGAGCGCGATCCCGGTAACCGGCATATTGGTCGTCAGAAGCAGCCTCTCCGCCTGCGATATGCGGACATAGTTCAGGTATTCCCTGAATGTCCTTCCGGTGATGCGCCTGAACTGCCGGGCAAAATAGGAATAGTCGATGTGGCATATATCCACGACAGTCCCTGCGCCTATCTCCTCTGAAAAGTGGTCTTCCACGTATTCCAGGAGCTTTTTGAACCGGAGCGCCTGCTCTTTGGACAGCACGAGACCTTCCTGTGCGGAAAGAGTGTCATTCTGGCGCAATATCCATAAAATGATGCCGTATATGCCCAGACGGATGGCGAATTCAAACCCGTAGCGCCTGCCCTGAAACTCCTCCCAAATGGCGCCGAATTGGCCGGGGACAGTGGTATCCCGCAGGTCCTGCGCGCTGTAAAACCGCCTGAGACTGCTTCCTTTCATGGTGAAGGGCGTGATGTATTTGCTTTCAAAACTGACACCTGACGAGGTGGGCAGAAGGGAAGGATTGAACATGACGACGATATAGCGTACGTCTGAATCGGGCTGCACCGAGATGGAATGGACCTCCATGGCGTTGACCAGCACCATGTCATTGGCACACACTTCAAAAAGACGGCTGCCCACGTAGACCTGCGCCCGGCCCGAATAGAAAAAAAGCAATTCGATCTCATAATGGTAATGCGGCGCTATGCTGAACCCCTTTACGCCCGAAAACTCAAGATGGCATGAAAAGGGATATGCATTTTCCCCTATATCCATGATCTCAAAATCCGGTTCCATGGCACTCCCTCAATCTCAAAAAAGTCAAAATCGTCATACTTCTTCGTAAAACCATTATATTTATTCCGCCACGCATTTTCTATAATTAGTTTATCAATACCGTTGATACAGGAGGTCAAACCTATGGCGAAACTGGCTGCAAAGGGCGGAATGCCCATTCGAAGCGAAGCCTGGCCCGCGTGGCCTGTGACCGATGGGCGGGAGATGGAGGGCCTGAAAGAGGTGCTCGGCGGCAACTGGTCCTACAACGGGCCGAAGGAAACGGAACTCCGCAGAAGATACAGCGAATTCTGCGGGGCCAAACATGCCATCGCCGTGGCGAACGGGACGGTATCCCTCCAGCTGTGCCTGGAAGCGCTGGATATCGGGTATGGCGACGAGGTGATCGTGCCGGGCCTGACCTGGCAGGCGACGGCTGCATGCGTGATCGACGTGAATGCCGTACCGGTGCTGGTGGATATCGAAGAAGACTCCTGGTGCATCGACCCAGTGAAATTTGAATCCGCGATAACGCCCAACACCCGGGCGGTGATCGCCGTGCACCTGTATGGGACGGTATGCAACATGGACGAGATCATGCGCATAGCCAGGAAGCATAATATCCACGTGATCGAGGATGCGGCCCACCAGCACGGATCAGTCTACAAAGGGAAAAAGACCGGAAACCTCGGGGACGCGGCCAGTTTTTCGCTGCAGAACTCCAAGGTCTTCACCTGCGGCGAGGGCGGGCTGGTCACGACAAATGACGATACCATCGCCGAGCGGATCGACGCACTGCGCAACTGCGGGCGCAAACCTGTCAACAAGGAACTGTATACTGACAATTCCGGCAACTATGTGGATATCGGGCTGATCCAATCGGGCAACTACCGCATCACGGAATTCCAGGCCGCGGTCCTGCTGGCGCAGATGGAGAAGCTGCCGGACCAGCTGGCGCTGCGCGATAAAAACGCGGTATACCTGAACGGCCTGCTGAAAAAACAAGGCCTGCTGGCCCCGATGCGGCGGGAACCTGGCACCGAGCTGCAGTGCTACTTCAACATCGCTTTCCGCTACAACCCGGAAAACTTCGGCGGGCTGGACATCGCAAAATTCCGCGCCGCATTATCCAGGGAACTGAACTTTCCGTTCATGCCCTGCTACCAGCCGCTGAACCAGTGCGAGCTGTACAAGCCGCTGACGAAAAAACGCCACCGGATCAGTGCGGAATACCTGAAAAAGATCGATCCCAGCCGGTCCAGCCTCCCTGTGGCGGAAAACGCCTACAGCCATACATCGGTCTGCGCGCACCACAAGCTGCTCCTGGGCAGCAGCAGGGATATGGACCAAATCGCGGAAGCCGTGGAGAAGATCCAAAAACATGCAGACGAACTGAAATAGAAAAGAGGTAACATTATTCCAAAGCTGTGAAACGCCGGCCCCATGCCGCCGCTTCACAGCTTTTTTACGGAATCCCGGATGATCAATTCATCGGAAGCGACCCAGGCGCTTTCCACATCTTCGCCATCGATTTTCTTTACGATGAGGTCCAGCGCGAGCTCGCCGAGGTTTTCCTTGTCGATATTGATGGTGGTCAGCCCCGGTATGAAATACTCCGAAAGAAAGATATTATCTATCCCGGTAAAAGAGATATCGTCGGGTACGGCGTAGCCCATATCCCGCACGCAGCGCATGGCGCCGATGGCAAACGAGTCGACCGAACAAAATACTGCTGTGGGCAGCTTTTTTCCGTTCATGATGCTCTGCATGCACGCATAGGCGGATGCTTCGTCATTGGCCGTGATCTGGATCCAATCGGGCGGGATGGAGATGCCGTGGTTATCCAGCGCCCGGCAGAAACCTTTGAACGTCTGTACATAGAAATGCGGGATGCTGCCCTTGCTGATGAAGGCGATCTGCCGGTGCCCGTTTTCGATGAGATAGCTGGTGGACGTATACGCGGACAGCTCGTAGTCCACATAGATGCCCGTATAGGGAACATCCCGCTCGTGCGCATCCACCACCACATAGGGGATATCCAGCCGTTCCGTGGCCCTCAGGACAGCCGCGTCCGACCCCTGCAGAAAGATGATGCCGTCGGTATCGTGCTGGCGGACCATCTGCGGCATATGCACTTCGTTATTCACAACATCCATCTCGGTAAAAACGATATTGTAACCGTATTCCTTGCTTTTGCGGAGGATGCCACGGGTAATGGAGAAGTAGAACAGGTCTTCAAAGGGCGTCCGTTCATTGTGCATCACCAACGCGATATTGAAACTGCGTTTGTACACCAGGCGGCGGGAATTCATATTGGGCGTGAAACCGGTCTTTTCAATGACGGCCCTGACCCGGCGCCTCGTTTCCTCTCCGACACCCGGCCTGTCATTGATCACAAAAGAGACTGCGGCCGGGGAAACGCCCGCCATTTTGGCTATTTCCCGAATCGTGATCCTGCCCATGGATACGCCTCCTGATTACTAAACAGTTTAAGTTTATTATAAACATTAGCGACGTTAATGTCAATAAAAACCATCTTGCATAGTTGTATATGACATTATTCAAAAAGAAACAACAATATGGCCTATAAACGGAGAACTACTCAATATATCAGCGTTACCTTGAATGATTCAGGATATATATTGTAAAATATGGTCCTGTGAAAAAAGTACTATTGACACTGCAGGAAAAGCAGTCTAGTATATAGCTAAACCGTTATAGTTAATCATATCTTTAACATATACATTCAATGGCGAATCACAATCAAATATAAATTATTTATTCTGGGAGGTAATCGCAATGGCCGGAGGTCCTGGTTCATACCTTTTTGGAGAAGAAGAACGCAAGGAGGTCATGGATGTACTGGAAACAGGCTATCTTTTCCGGTACGGCTCCGAGGATGACCCTGCATTCAAGAAGAAATGCGTTACGTTTGAGAAGGAATTTGCGGAGAAAATGGATGCAAAGTACTGCGTGGCGGTATCAAGCGGGACCGGAGCGCTGATGGCATGCATTGCGGCACTGGGCATAGGCCCCGGAGACGAGGTCATCGTACCGGGATATACATTTATCGCCTCCATTTCCTCGATCATCCTGTCCAACGCGATCCCCATACTGGCAGAGGTGGATGAGTCGCTGACGATCGACCCTGAAGATATCCGGAAGAAGATCACCTCCAGGACCAAGGCCATCATGCCGGTGCACATGCTGGGCAATCCCTGTGATATGGACAGGATCATGGAGATCGCAAAGGAATACAACCTGTACGTGATCGAAGACTGCTGCCAGGCATGCGGCGCCATGTACAAGGGCAAGCGCGTAGGCACCATCGGCGACATCGGCGCCTTCTCCCTGAATATATTCAAGACCATCACGGCGGGGGACGGCGGAGCGGTGCTGACAAACAATTACGACCTGTATGAAAGGGCCTTCGGATTCCACGACCAGGGACACAAACCGATGCGGACGGGCGTGGAAGTAGGCAAGCGCTCCATCGTGGGGATGAACATGCGCATGAACGAACTCACCGGCGCGGTGGCCCTGGCGCAGCTGCGCAAGCTGGACACCGCCATAGGCCTCATGCAAGCCAAGAAAGCCAGGCTGAAAAACCAGCTGCAGGGGATAAAGGGACTGGGCTTCCGCAAGGTCAACGACGCAGGGGAATGCAACACGCTGCTGACGCTGCTTTTCGATACGAAGGAACTGGCGGACAATTTCTGCGCGAAGATCGGGAGCAAGCCGCTCTCCAGCTCGGGCTGGCATGTATACAACAACATGGAGCAGATCCTGAACAAGAAGACCGCGACGGACTACAACTGCCCGTACGCCTGCACGCACTATGGAAAGAAGATCGAGTATTCGGCGCATATGCTGCCGAAAACCGATGATATCCTGGACCGGTCGGTCAATATCTCGATCGGCGTGGTGGATAAAGGCCTGGGATCGGGATTCGGGATCAACATCAACTCCACGGACGCAGAGATCGACGAAGTGGCTGCGAAACTCAAAAATATCCTGAAGGAGCTGTAAGCCATGACAAGGATCAGAGCAGGGGTCATCGGGATGGGGTATATAGGCGCGAGCCACATCGAGGCGCTGCGGCGCATCGGCTTCACCGACTGCATCGCTGTGGCCGATGTCGATCATGATCTGGCAAAACGCAAGGCGGACGCCTATTACATCCCGAAATGCTACCAATCGGTGAATGAGATGATCGCAGACCCCGAGATCGACGCGATACACAACTGCACGCCCAACAACCTGCACCGGGAGATCAACGAAAAGATCATCAAGGCGGGAAAGCACATCTTCTCGGAGAAACCGCTGGCGATGAACAGCAAAGAGACGCAGTCGATGCTGGACCTGCTGAAAAAGCATGCTACTGTGGTGCACGGCGTGAACTACTGCTACCGTATGAACCCGCTGGTGCAGGAGATCAAACGGCGGTACCAGAAGGGCGAAATCGGTAAGGCGCTGCTGGCGCACGGCAGCTACCTGCAGGACTGGCTGCTGTACGAGACCGATTACAACTGGAGAATAGAACCCGAGATATCTGGACCCTCGCGCTGCATATCCGATATAGGCACGCACTGGATGGACGCGGTACAAACCGTACTCGGTTCCAGGATCACGGAAGTCTGCGCCGACCTCGTGACGGTTTACCCTGTCCGTAAAAAGCCCAAGGGGCAGGTGGAGACCTTTTCCACCAACGCATCGGCGGAGTATGAGGAGAAAAAGGTCACGTCCGAAGACTACGGCGCCGTTCTGTTCCGGATGGACAACGGAACATCGGGCGTATTCCACGTATCCCAGGTCTCGGCGGGCCACGGGTGCTACCTGAATTTCGAGATCGACGGCACGAAATGCTCCTGCGCATGGAACCAGGAGCAGGGGGACCGCATGTGGGTGGGCCGGCGGGACGGCGACAACAACCAGGTGACGCGCAACCCCGCGATGCTGGATAAGGAAGTACTGCCGTATACCCATCTGGCGAAGGGACACCCCGAAGGATGGAACGACGCGGAGATGGCTACGGTATTTGCCTTTTACGAATACATCCGGCAGGGGAAGAAGCCGGGCATCGACAAGGCGGATTTCGCAACGTTTGAAGACGGGCACTACCAGGTGAAACTGGTGGAGGCCATCCTCAAATCCAGCAATACGCGGAAATGGGTAAAAGTTTGACTTTTCAAAAAACGTAAAATACTGATAAACTCGATATGCGGAGGGCCATTACCATGAAGCTCACCGAGTGGAAAGTACTGACACAGGAAGAAATCGAACGGATCCATGCGGCATCCCTGGACCTGCTCGAAAACTGCGGGCTGATCGTGGAAGACGAAGCGGTGCTGCAGCTCCTCGAGCAAAACGGCTGCAGCGTGGACCACCAGACGATGCTGGCCAAATTCCCGCGGAGCGTCGTCCAAAAGGCATTGTCCACATGCCCGGCCAGTTTTCCCGTGCTCGACCGGAACGGCAGGGAAGCCTTTACCATGGGGAAGGGCAGCTGCAAATGCGGCAGCGGGCACAACGCGGTATTCACCCTGGTGGACGAGAGCGGGGAGCGCAGGGAAGCCACGCTGGAGGATGTGAAGAAGTACTCCATCCTTTCCGATGTGCTCAGCGAAGTGGATATCATCAGCATCCCCTACAGCCCGCAGGATGTGAATCCGAAAACCTCTCTTTTGTATGCCATCAAACAGATCCTGGACGTATCCGAAAAACCCATCTTTTTCTCCTGCGAGAGCGAGATCATCAACGAAGCCGCGGTGGAAATGGCCAAAGAGACACTGGGCGTGAAAGCCCTGGACGGTCGGAGCAACCTCATCACCCAGCTATCCACGACAAGCCCGCTTTACTGGGAGCGGGGGGCCGTAAAGGCGCTGCACCTGGTGGCAAAGGCCGGCATGCCCGTAGCTTTCCTGCCCCAGCCCATCGCAGGCGTCACAGCACCGTACACGTTGGCCGGACTGCTGACCGTCCATAATACGGAAGTCCTCTCCGGCATCGTCATCGCCCAGCTCGCCAACCCGGGCCTGCCGGTGATCTACGCGTGCGCATGGACCACCTACGACATGAAGCAGACCAATGTGCTCATCGGACGGCCGGAATCCTCGCTGCTGCGCATCGCAGGCGCCCAGATGGCGCATTTCTACAAGATACCCTGCCACACCACCGCGCCCGACAACGACTCCAACCTGCACGACGAGCAGGGCGCGTGGGAAAAGATGCTTTCCACCATGGCGGCCATGGCGGGCGGCAACGACCTGCTGGTGAACCTGGGCATGTTTGGGACGGGCATGAGCATCACCTGCGAACAACTGGTGCTGGACAACGAGATGTGCCGGATCGCCCGGCGCATGATGAAAGGCATCGAAGTGAACGAGGACACCATCGCCGTGGATACCATCAAGGAAGTGGGGCACAAGAACATGTACCTGATGGAAGACCACACCATGATGCACCTGCGCACGGGCGAGCATGTGCCGCTCGACATATCCAACGGCGCAAACCATGGCGTGTGGAGCGAAAGAGGGAAGATCTCTTCCGTGGCCGCCGCCAAAACCTATGTTGAAAAAACACTCGCCGAGGGTGTGAAACACCCGTTGGACACCGATAGATCGGAGAAACTGGCGAAGATCATCCGCGTTTGCGAAACCAAATTCTCATAAGGGAGTTGGTAATCTTGAAGCCTGTGATCGGTATAGTCGGGCTTGCCGGGCAGTATGAAGTAGGGTTTGCGCAGGCACCTGATTTGATGAAGCAAAGCGTAAAAGCGCTGACGGAGCACGGTTATTCGGTAGCGGATACGCAAATCGTAATGTATGACCTGGCGACCATGCGGCAGGCTGCGTGCGCACTGGAATCATCAGATTTTGATGTGCTTCTGGTATGTGTGTGTACCTGGTCTGAGGATCACCATTTGCTGGATTTGCTGAGCATCATCGATAAACCTGTGATTCTGTGGGCCTATCCCAATGTGGAAAGCGGGTCAATGTGCGGCGTTGAGCAAATCTGCGTGGTATTCACCGAGCTGGGCAGGCCTTACAACCATGTGTATGGAGAACCCGGAGATCCTGCGGTGACCCGCGAGATCGGCAGCGTTGCTGCGGCTGCGGCCCTGAAGAACAGGCTTCAGACGGTGCGCATCGGCACGGTGGGCGGCAGGATCAAGGGCATGACCGAGATCGCATTCGACGAATTCGAGATCAAAAAGCGCACTGGGGTGCGCATCGTGAACCTGGATGAAAATGAACTGTCGGCAGCCAGCGAAAAGGTGGCGCTGCAGGAAGCTGAGCGGGAATGGGAACGCATTGCTGCCTGCAATTACCGTATATCTTCCCCTAGATCGCTGTTGATAGACTCCATGCGCTACTATCTCGGGATGAAAAAGCTGATCGCCGATTATGCGCTGGAAGGCATCGTTGTGAAGTGTTACCCGGGGTATATGGGGAAAATATGCCTCGGGTATTCTATTTTAGCCGAAGAAGGCATCGTATGCGGCTGCGAAGGGGATGTGACCAATACCGTCACCATGAAGATCCTCTATGAACTGACGGGCCAGCCCATCAACAACGGGGATACCCTGTACCCTGACCCAAAGGCCAATACACTGCTGCTGGCACACTGCGGGTGCACCGGCTTTTCTACTGCAGCCAGCAAAGAAGAGATACACCTGGCGCCGGTGAGACTGGCCAACGACGGCGTGTGCGTACTTTTCACCGCGAAGCCAGGCACTGTGACACTGTGCAACCTGGTGGGGCGGGGCGGTACGATGCGCCTGAGCGTCCTGCAGGGGGAGGCAGTGCCCACAGCCATGGAGTTTCCAGGCAACCCCATAAAGGTTCATTTCGTAAAACCGGTGGTGGATATTCACCGCGAAATCTGCGACAAGGGGCTGGGGCATCATTGGATGGCAGGTTATGGAGACGTGACGAGAGAACTGGAGCATTTCTGTAAAATGACGGGACTTACGCATATCGCTTTATGATGAACAATTTTGGATCGGCAACGTCGCCGGGCCTATATTAAAATAAGGAGGAACAACAATGAAAAGAACCCGGATTTTTTTGATGATCATGGCTGTGATCGCGCTCGCTGCGATGCTTGCAGCATGCGGTCAAACTCCCGCGCCCTCTGCGGCCACCACCGCTCCCACGAACGCGCCTACTACGGCACCTGCAACCGCCGCTGCCAGTACAGAAAAAGAGCTCAACGTTCTGTGCTTCCAGGGCTATACCGAGCCTGAATGGGTGACCCCCTTTGAGCAAAAGTATGGCGTAAAAGTGAACATGACCTATGCCGGCACGGTGGAAGAGATGTTCACCAAAGCCAAGGCCGGTGGCACACAGTACGATGTAGTCTCCATCGACTGCGGCGCTGTGAAACGTTATAACGACAACAACCTGATCCAGCCCATCGACCAGAGCAAGATCGGGAACTGGAGCAAACTTAGCAAATTCTTCCAGGATGCCGACTACAAAATGATCGGCGGACAAAACTACCACGTTCCCCTCTGCTGGGGCGCCAACAACTTTGTGTTCAACAAGGACAAAGCCCCTGACTTCGGCGACAGCTGGTCTGTGCTGTGGAATCCCAAATACAAGGGACAGATCTCCGTGACGGACGAATCCAACAACAACGTGACCATGACGGCCATCGCCCTGGGTTTCAAAGACCCCTACAACCTCTCTGACGCTGAGTTTGACCAGGTGAAAACGAAGCTGGTGGAGATCGCCAAGAACTGCAGGACCTTTACAAACGGCTTTGATAATGAAAAACAGGTTATCGGCACCGGGGAAACGATCGCTTCCGTATCGGGCTACGATTCAGGCCTGATCATGTATCTGCGGGATGAAGCTAAGATGAACGTAGGCCGTTTAACGCCGAAAGAAGGCATCTATGTGTGGATCGACGGCTGGGTCATGCTCAAGGGCGCTGCCCATCCTGAAACTGCACTGAAGTGGATGGACTGGATGCTCAGCGACGACAGCCAGAAAGCACTGGCCAAGAAGATCGGCTATGGCGCTGTGACGCCGGCAGCCAAGGATGCCCTGGACAAGGACGTGGTGACCCTTTGCAACTATGACAACATCGACAACGTGAAAGTGCCGGTATTTGTCATGAAGACCTCGGAAGACTATGAGAAACGCGCTGAAATCTGGAACGAAGCCAAAGTGGCGGCAGGCCAATAACGAATGACGCGCGGGGCTGCAAGCGGGAAAGCTGCAGCCCCGGCACCATTATATTCATTGTGTGATAGGGGAGTCGATGATGTCCAGACAGAAAACAGAAAAAGCAGCCAGGAGCAGCGAATATGAAATAGAGCTCCTGCACATCAAAAAACGTTATGGCGAGTTCATTGCCGTGGAAGATAGTTCCTTCGGGATCAAGCACGGGGAATTCTTTTCCCTGCTGGGCCCGTCCGGCTGCGGCAAGACGACGACGCTGCGGATGATATCCGGGCTGGAAGACCCCACAAGCGGCAGAATATACCTTGCAGGGGAGGATGTGACCTATACGCCGCCGCACCTGCGCAACGTCAATACGGTGTTTCAGGATTATGCCCTTTTCCCGCATATGAACATATATAAAAATGTGTACTTTCCATTGAAGATGAAGAATATCGGGGTCAAACAGGCTGATCCCGCGATACGCGAGATCATGAAGCTGGTGGAGATGGAGGGCTTTGAAAAGCGTCTGCCCCAGCAGTTATCCGGAGGGCAGAGACAGCGAATCGCGCTGGCGCGCTCCCTGGTAAACCGGCCGCGCGCGCTGCTGCTGGACGAGCCGCTGGGGGCGCTGGATTTCAAACTCCGCACGGCGATGCAGACAGTATTGAAGGATATCCAGAAAAATGTGGACATCACCTTCATATACGTCACACACGACCAGACTGAAGCCATTACGATGTCCGACCGGATCTGCGTGATGAAAAACGGCCTGATCCACCAGATCGGATCCCCAACCGAGATATACAACAAACCAAGCACCCGCTTTGTGGCCGGTTTCATCGGAGAGATGAATTTCATGTACGGAACCGCGGAAAGCGTGGACAGCGAATACGTGAAAGTGCGCATCAACGGATCCTCAGTATTGGTGAAAAATCCTGCCAACCTGGCAGCGGGCGACAAGGTATGCGTCGGTATCCGTCCCGAGAGGATCTTCTACAAAAGTGCCCCCGAGGGCAGGAGCAATTCCGTACCGGGCAGGATCACACGAATCATCTTCCGTGGAAACGACTTTGATATCACTGTGAGTGTGGGTGAGAACTTCATCCGCTATACCGAGCCCACCATCGACTATGTAGCGCGCAATATCGGAGACACCGTCACCCTCTATTTCCGTCCCGAGGATGCCGTGGTGTACCGTGATGACGAACAGGAATGCGCAAAGGGGGAGGACTATGAAGCAAAAGGGATCGACTGAGCGCCCTGCGCCATCCAAACCGCGCATCGGGAAAAGGCTGAAAACCCTCGTGACCGGTATACCCATCACCACGTGGCTGCTGGTATTTGTGATCCTACCACTGGCCATCGTGCTGCAGTATAGCTTTTATTTCAAGGTTGGCAGCGATATCGACAAGTCGGCCTTCTCACTGGGAAACTACATAACTTTTTTCACCAACTCCATGTACATACCGGTGTTTCTCAAAACGTTGCTGTATTCCCTAATAATTGCGGGCATCGCCATCGTGCTGGGTTATCCGCTGGCGTACCTGGTCTCGCGAAAGATGAAACGCTTCCGCAACCAGTTTTACCTGCTGATCCTGGTGCCCCTCTGGGTGAGCTACCTGGTGCGCATCATTGCCTGGCGGACGATCCTGGGAAGGACGGGCCTGATCAACACCATCCTTTTGGGACTGGGCCTGGTGAACGAACCCGTATCGTGGCTCATTTACAGCCCGTTTGCCGTGGTGATCACGCTGGTGCATATCACGCTGCCCTTTGTATTCATCCCCATATTCAATTCGCTGGAGAAGATACCGAGAAACCTGCTGTCGGCCGCGTCGGACCTGGGGGCCAACGGCTTCAGGCGCTTTACCAACGTGATCTTCCCGCTTTCCATCCCGGGCGTGTTGAACGGCTTCACGATGGCATTCGTGATCGCGATCGGCGATTACATCATCCCGAAACAACTGGGCGGGACGACGATGACGATGTTTGGCAGCCTGATCGCCGATCAGTTCGGCACGGCTTATAACTGGCCACTGGGATCTGCGCTGGGCTTCATCCTCTTTACCATAGCGGTCATCATCCTGCTGCTATCCACCAAAATAGGCAAATCGGAGGGATATATGGAATGAGCGCCCAGACGAACGTTTCCAATTTAAAGGTGAAAAAGCGCTTCCGTTTCCCGTTCCTGGCGGTCTATGGGGCGCTGATCTATATATTCCTGTATTTGCCGCTTTTCGTGGTGCTGCTGTATTCTTTCAACAGCTCCAGCAACGCCTTCAAATTCGACGACATGACCCTGGACTGGTATATCAAGGTCTTCCAGAACGTAAAGATCCTTCAGGCGCTGGGAAATTCGCTGCTCATATCGGTTATATCCGTCATCTTGGCGGTGCTGGTGGGTACGACCGGCGCAGTATTCCTCAACCGTGTAAAATTCCCCGGACAGAACCTGTTTAAAGCAATAGCAAACCTGCCCATCATCCTGCCCGGCATCATCATCGGCGTATCAATCCTGCTGGTGCTGGCAAGCCTGACTATAAAACTGAGCCTGTGGACGGTGCTGTTGGGCCATGTGACATTCACCACGGCCGTGGTCATGTTCCAGGTGCTGGCACGATTACAACGCCTTTCACCGAACCTCGAAAAGGCTGCCACAGACCTCGGGGCCACGCCCATAAAAGCCTTCTGGTATGTGACGCTGCCCATGATCAAACGCGCCATCATCGGCGGGGCGCTGCTGGCATTCACGATGTCCTTCGACGAGATCATCATCACGTACTTCCTGACGAGCACCGAATCGACGCTGCCGGTATACATCTACGGCTCGATACGGTTTGGGATATCCCCCGAGATCTATGCCATATCCACCGTGGTACTGCTTTTCTCCATCGTATTGATCGTATTGATGGCGCGGTACACCGGCACGGAGGACGATAAACTGATCCAATAATAAAAGAATGAACGGAGGAGCACACTTATGTCCATGTTCAAGTATTCAGCCGGGCCGTGGAACGTGCACAGCGGGGCGGACGCCTTCGGGCCGCCGGTGCGGGACGAGATCCCCTTCGCCGAGAAGGTGGCCATGTACAAGAAGATCGGCTTTGACGCCGTGCAGTTCCACGACGACGACGCGGTGCCCGAGATGAACGGACTTTCGGATGCCCAGATCCGGAAGCAGGCGAAGGAAACCAAGAAGATCCTGGACGACCACGGGATGGCGGCGGAATTCGTGGCGCCGCGGCTGTGGATGGACCCGCGGACGATAGACGGGGGCTACACGGCCAACGACGCAAAAGACCGGGAATTCGCGATGTGGCGCTCCTACCGGTCCATCGACATCGCCAACGAACTGGGGTGCGACAAGCTCGTGCTGTGGCTGGCCC
>JAEXRW010000017.1 GCA_023454175.1 Bacillota bacterium
AATTTGCCACCTGCCTATGTCGCTAAAAACTCCGAAATAGCGCTGCTATTCCTACGTTTTTGCTCCTTGGCAGACGTCAAATTTCCTCACAAATCTTATCGCCCTCATTAAATCAGCGCTTCCTTAACTGCAAACATAACAACACGGCATGGAGAGAGAGCCATGCCGTGCGTTTTATCATCCGCGAGGAGGAGTCAGGAAGGAAGCGGAATGCTGTTGAGGATGGCGGCTGCCAGGATAACGCCCACGATAAACGCGGCGATGGACAGGGCTACCGAAATGATGCCCAGGATCATCCCGGCTTTGGCCCTGCTGTCCCTGTTCCCATGGCTTTTGGCATTGCGAAGGGCGATGGCGCCCAGGATGATGGCCAGGATGGAAGCTACAAAACCGATATAGCTGAGCCATCCCATCCAAAAGCCAAGACCGCCGCCGACCAAACCGATGATACCCAGGACGAGCGCAAGCGTACTCATACATGCACCTCCTTGTACAGAATCAATGATTATTTTTCCCCGGAAACACGATTTGCTTGCATGGAAACATTTTAGGGCGTGCAGGCGATATTTCGTACAACCATTCAACAAAAATTCAAACTTATTTACCATTTGGATATTGACAACGGGCTCAAGAAGTCATAATATAGCGGTGAAGCATATATCGAAACGATATATTAAGAAACGATACGAGGGAGATAAGAATGCTTGAATACATCATACTGGGATTCCTGATGGGTATGGACATGAGCGGGTACGACATCAAGCAGTGCTTCAGCCTGAGCATGGCCAACTTTTACGACGCGAGCTTCGGCAGCATCTATCCGGCGCTGAAACGGCTGGAGGAAAGCGGCGCCATCACCGCCCGCGAGTCCGTCGAAGCGGGCAAATACAAGAAAGTCTACGCCATCACGGAAACGGGCAGAAAGGCATTTCAGGGATGGATCGAGCGGCCCATCACCTCCAACCGGGGCGGGCATGACCACCTGGTGAAGCTCTTCTTCTTCGGCTTCCTCGAGAAGGAAAAGGCCAGGCAATTGATCCGGGACTTCATATCCGGAAGCCGGCGCACGCTGGAGGGGCTGGATGCCATCGAAGCAAAGGTAGCAGGGCAGGCGGACGCATACCAGCTGGCAACGCTGGATTATGGCAGGGAGCACTACAAATTTGTCATCGCGTGGTGCGGGAAACTGCTCGAGAAACTGGAAAACGATTAAAGACGAAAGCAATATATTTTAAATATTCAAGGAGAGAAAAGAAATGACTATCACAGTCTTGAACGGGAGCCCGAAGGGGCAGGTCAGCGTGACGATGCAGTATGTGAAGTACCTGCAGAAGACCCTGCCGGAGCATGCATTCCAGATCATCGACATCGCACAGGACATACGGCGCATCGAGAAGGACGAGACCGTATTCCGCAGCGTCATCGATGCGGTGCGCAACGCGGACGGGGTGCTGTGGGCCTTCCCGCTGTACGTGATGCTGGTGCATGCCGACTACAAGCGGTTCATCGAACTCGTCTTCGAACGGGGCGCGGGGGATGCATTCAAAGACAAGTATACGGCGGTACTGTCGACCTCCATCCACTTTTACGACCATACGGCGCACAACTACATGCGCGCCATCTGCGACGACCTTGGGATGCGGTACACAGGCGCCTTCTCTGCGGCGATGGACGACCTGCTGAAGGACGAGGGAAGGGAGAAACTATGCTGCTTCGCGGGGGACTTCATGGGCCATATCGAAAAGAAACTGCCAACGGTGCGGCGGTATGCCCCGCTTGAGCCGGTTGCGAACGTATACAAACCGGGACCCGCCATTACCAAGGCGGACAGCAGCGGACTCAACGTGCTGCTCATCACGGAAGAGGCGGGGGAGAACGCGAACCTGAAGGCGATGGCTGAACGGTTCAAAAACGCATTCACAGGAACCGTGACTGAACTGGACCTGAACAAGGCCAAGATCAAGGGCGGCTGCCTGGGGTGCATGCACTGCGGATTCAACAATGAATGCGTGTACGGGGACGGCGACGACATCAAAATGATCTACGACGAGATGATCCCGAAGGCGGACATCATCGTGATCGCCGCGGCGATGAAGGACCGGTATTTTTCGGCGCGGCTGAAGACGTGGATCGACAGGCGCTTTATGCACACCCACCAGCCCGTGATGACGGGCAAACAGATCGGTTACCTCGTTTCCGGGCCCATGGGCCAAAACGAGAACCTGTGGGAGATGTGCACGGCGATGACGGAACTGGACCGCTCAAACCTTTGCGGTATCATCACGGACGAAGAGAAAGATAACGCCATGATCGACGCACAGATCGACGCACTGGCCGGGCGACTGGTGCAATTGGCAAAGGCGGGGTACATACAGCCGGGCTCCTTCTACGGCGTGGCGGGGGCGAAACTCTTCCGCGATGAGATCTGGCTGGGGCTGCGCTTTACCTTCCAGGCGGACCACAAGTACTTCAAAAAGCACAAGATGTACGACTTCCCGCAGAAGCAGGTGAAAGCGAGGCTCTTCGTGAGCATGATGACGCTGATGAGCAAGCTGCCTTCCTTCCGAAAACACATGCAGAAGAACATGAAGACGCTGATGCTACAGGAATACGGGAAGGTATTTAAATAATTAAAAATTAATAATTAAGAGTTTTGGTATGCCCTTCGGGGTAAATAAATACTGACTGTATTGAGATAAATGTACCATTTACAATATAATAGCGGAATGCACTGCGGGGTAAATCCCAGCGAGAGGATCGATGGTTGGACATACATGCCGGTAAGGCACCAGGCATGGGAGCCGCTGGGCAAACGTACACCATATTCCGTATTTCTTAATGTTAGAATTTCATTTATATCAGGCAAATTGTACAGATTAAGAATTGAAATGAGGTAATACAAAATGAAAACTTTGATCGTCTACGCGTCCATCCACCACAACAATACCGCGAAGATCGCGGAAAGCATGGCAAAGGAGCTGAACGCCGACACCCTGAAGGCGCAGGATGCGACCCCCGCCATAGTCGCCGGATACGACATCATCGGGATAGGCTCGGGCATCTACATGGCTAAATTCCACGACAAGATCCTGAAAGTGATCGAAGAGAACAGCTGGGAGGGAAAGAAGGTATTTCTTTTTTCCACAAGCGGCATAGGCAGCGGCAAATTCCACGCGCCGGTGGAAGCGGATCTGATCAGAAAGAAAGCGGAGGTCATCGGAAGCTTTTGGTGCAAGGGCTTTGACACCTATGTGAAGTTCTTCAACCTTTTCGGCGGGCTGGCCAAGGGGCATCCCGATGAAAAGGACCTGCAGGCTGCAAGGGAATTTGCCAAGGGGATCAGGGAGACCGAAGGCGTTTAGGCATTGCTAAAAGGACAAATACGGATGCAGGGAAGGCGGCATGGCGAAAACCCATGCCGCCTTCCCCCTGTTTCCATGAAACCACACAGGTGCGGCCGATGTTGTTATTACCGGCAAATATGAAAAGCATGGCGCACAAAGAAAAAACGCCATGCTTTATCCATATTACCCGAATAAATCTTTACAGGCTGTCGCCGAAGTCCTTGCGGAATTTGGCCACCAGCTTTTCCTGCCAGGAGCCCACAGGCTCCAGGCGGCCGAAGAAGAAACGCAGGATCTGGGGCTCTTCGTAAAAGCGCAGCCCGCCGACCATGTCCCTATTCTCATACAGCCATACGATGCGGTCGATGGCGTATTTCACCTGGGAAAGGGTGAAGACGCGACGCGGGAGCGCAAGGCGCAGGAGCTCCATCTTGGCAAACGTCTCATTGCCCGCTTCATCCCGCTGCTCGGAGAGCGTACCGCGCTCCATGCCGCGCACACCGCTGGCTATATACAGGGCGGCCGCGAGCGCGCCCGCAGGATATTCGCCCTGCGGAACGTGGGGGAGGAAGCGCATCACGTCCAGGTGGCAGCCGAGGCCGCCGGCCGGGGTGATGACGGGCACGCCTTTTTTGTACAGCTCATCCACCATGTATTTGATGAACAGCGGGCCCTGGCTGATCATATCCATGTCCAGCGTCTCTTCCAGGCCTACCGCGATGGCCTCCATCTCGCGGACCGACATGCCGCCATAGGTGAGGAAGCCTTCAAACAGGGGCACAAGCTCACGGATCTTCAAAAACAACCCATCGTCATTGAGGCAGATACCGCCGCCGCGCGCGCAGCCCAGCTTTCGCGCGGAGAAATACAGGACATCCGACAGGTCCGCGACCTCCCGGGTAATCTGCGCTATGCTCATTTTGGCGCAGGCGGGCTCCCGCATCTTCATAAAATAGAGGTTATCCGCCAAAAGGCTGATATCGGTGACGACAAGGATGCCGTGCTTTTTGCAGATCTTCTGTACCTGGCGCATATTGGACAGGGAAACGGGCTGGCCGCCGATGAGGTTGGTGCCCATCTCATAGCGCAGGAACGGGATCTTCGCCGCACCATGTTTATCAATAAGAGCGATCAGCTTCTCCGGATCGATATCGCCCTTGAAAAGCTCGGCGCTTTCGGACTCCATCGCGGCTTCCCGGTAGATCTCCTCGACAGCGCCGCCATTGAGCGTGATATGCGCCTTGGTGGTGGTGAAATGATAATTCATGGGGATGATATCCCCGGATTTCACCAGGACCTGTGAGATGATGTTTTCACACGCCCTGCCCTGGTGCGCGGGCAGAAAGTATTTGCAGCCGAAGATACGCTTCACGGTATCCTCCAGGCGGGAGAACGTCTCGGAACCGGCATAGCTATCGTCGGCGACCATCATGGCGCCGAGCTGCCTGTCGCTCATGGCATTGACGCCGCTGTCGGTGAGCATATCCAGAAAAACGTCGCGGTTTTTCAGCAGGAACGTATTGTTGCCTGCCTCGGTGACGGCCTTCTGCCTTTGTTCGACGGGGATGAGCTGAAGCTTTTGGACGATGCGGACCTTATGCATCTCCAATGGGACGAATTCGCCTGAGTAAAAATCGATGTGTGACATCCGTGCTACCCTCCTACATATTTATCGCATACAGAAGTGCAGAATGAAGAACGCAAAAGCCCGTAGAGGCATAAAAAAACAAACCGTGCTACCATCCTACAAATTGCTGCCATATACAGCACAAACATACTATCACAAAAACACGGCGTTTTGCAATTCATTCATGCAAAAAATATATGGCCGGGGTGACCTGCGGCGCAACCTGGTTATTCCAAGATACGGTAAAAGGGTGGTATAATTGATCCATCGGGAGGTATTGCAAATGCGGTACATAGCATTCCTGCGCGGCATCAACGTGGGCGGGCGCAAGTCCGTAAAAATGGAAGACCTGCGGCGGGTAATCACCGGGATGGGATACGGGAACGTGCAGACGTACATCCAAAGCGGGAACGTGATCTTTGACGCGGAGAACGACGAGGCTACTATCCGCAGGGAGATCGAGGTTAGGCTGGCGGCGGTATTCGGATTCCCCATTTCAGCTATATTACGCACTGCGGAGGAACTTTCGGAGGTCGTCGAAAGCAGCCCGTACGGACATGAATTATCCGAGAACGAGAAGGTGTCGGTCACGTTATTATCCGCAGAACCCGATACGGAAGCGGTGGAGGCCGTGCAGGAATACGCAGGGGACAGCACAGACGACTACAGCATACGCGGGCGGGAGGTCTACATCCTGACACGGAGCGGGTATGCGGGGACGGCGTACTCCAACGGATTTTTCGAGAAGGTATTCAAGGTGAAGGCCACGACAAGGAACATAGAGGTGCTGAAGAAGATACTTGAGTTAGTTGAGAGTTGAAAGTGGAGAGTTGAGAGTTACCCCGCGGGGGATCAATTGATAATTGACAATTGACAATGGAAAATGGACAATTGCGCAATGCCTGCGGGCTTTGCTTACTTACCCAAAACGAAAGAAGGATTGAAGCAAATGAAACATGCAGTTTCAGCAGTAATATGCCTATGCCTTGCGATCGTACTTCTTGGGGGGTGCAATACACTATCTATTGGAAACCCTGCTCAAACAAGCAGCATCCCCAGCGTAAGCCCTTCGCAGGCATCCCTGACTGCCAGCAACTATATCGTGGAAGGAGCAACCATCAAAGAGTTCGACTCCAGAGATGTTTGGTCAGCACAAGTAGATCATTTCGTGCATAATTTCCAGCCGGCTAATTTCGGCCTGAATCCCGAAGAATGTTACCTTGGATCGACTCCTGACAAGGACGACGCTTTAGACAAGGGCGAAAAGATACTGTCAAAAATCTATGGAAGTGAGAAAATCAAAGAAGAGTACCCGCTTCATGTATCCTATGATGAGAAGTACAGCGCCTGGGTCGTACACGGAAGCCTGCCGGAAGGATTGCTGGGCGGTGTGGCAGTGGCCATATTCCAGAAGGATGATGGAAAGATCATAGCTGTCTGGCACGGCAAGTGAGAGAGTTATGCGTTTTCTGCAACCAAGTGCTGCAAACAAATACACCCGTTGAATCCCATTTCTGAAACCGCGGCAGAATAAACACTATTCCAACGATGGGAGTTCATTTGATATGAAACAATGGATCGGTGTGGACCTGGACGGGACGCTGGCGGAGTACCACGGATGGATCAACGCGATGCACATCGGGAAGCCCATCCCGCGGATGGTGGCGCGCGTCAAAAAGCTCCTGAAGCAGGGATTCACGGTGAAGATCTTCACAGCACGGGTGACGCTGGACGAGGGGCGGGAGGCTATCACCGCCAACATCAAACGATGGTGCAGGGAGCATATCGGCGTAGAACTGGAAGTGACGAATGTGAAGGACTTCGGGATGATAGACTTGTACTGCGACCGGTGCAAGCAGGTGGTGAAAAACGAGGGGACGGTAGTAGGGGAGCAGGCGCACCGGTACTACATCCCGCCGAAGGAAACGGGGAAAAGTTACTTGAACTAGTTGACAGTTGAAAGTTGAGAGTTGACAGTTACCCTGCGGGGGAAGCCCGGCGGGGAGGTTAATATACAATTACGGAATGCCTTTGCGGGTATGGATTTAAACTAGTTAAGAATTAAGAATTAAAAGTTAAGAATTGCGGAATGCCCTGCGGGCATGGATCATAACCCAACGGGGGATCAATCATATTAATTATATTAGGGGGAAGGGATATGGCAGATACGATCTTATCCAAATGCGGGATGCGGTGCGACCTGTGCCTGCTTTACAGGCCGAACGTGGAGCGGGAGGACAGGCGGGCGGAAATCTGCGAGGTCTTTTTCAAGATCTACGGCAAGCGAAACGACCCAAAGGAAGTGACCTGCGACGGGTGCCTCACCAGAGGGACGTGCAAGGTGCGCGAATGCGTACTGGACAAAGGGCATGAACACTGCGGATACTGCAGCGAATACCCGTGCGACATCTTCCCGGCCGGACGGAGCCAGGAGGAGACGGCGCGGAACATCGACGAACTGCACAAGTGGACCTGGGAAGACGAGAAGCTGCTGGATGCTTACAGGTGCAGAAAATACATGGATGAATTCCGGAAAGAACACGGCATCGTATAGCAGCGAACAGATTTCGCCAGGGCCGTGAAGAACCGGCCTTCAACCAATGGAAACCAATCAGCTGGCACTTGCCAACCACTTTAAACTGTCATCAACAAATTTCAGCAATTCCAGCGAATGATGCCGATGCCTTTTCCCGCGGCGGGGAAGATTAATGAATGCAGTGTTGGATATGCCTCCAAATGCATGTATAATCATAAGGGGCGAAACTGGGGAAATTTACAAGCAAGGAATGATGCAAGCGATGGATTATCTGCAACGGTATGAGCAGTGGCTGGGGATGCCGGGGCTGGATGCGGAAACACGCCGGGAGCTGGAGACCCTGAAGAACGACGACGAAGCCATACGCGAGCGATTTAGATATGAAATAGAATTCGGCACGGCGGGGCTGCGGGGCAAGCTGGGGGCGGGCAGCAACCGGATGAACATCTACACCGTGCGCAGGGCTACCCAGGCGCTGGCCCATTACATCCTCCAAAACAAAGGCGAAAAAGCGGGCGTGGCCATCGCATACGATTCGCGGCGGGGCAGCGCGAAATTTGCAGAGAGCGCGGCGCTGGTACTGTGCGGAAACGGCATCACCACCTATCTCTACGAAGGGATGCGCTCCGTGCCGCAGCTCTCCTTCACGGTGCGCAAACTGAAATGCTTTGCGGGCATCGAGATAACAGCCAGCCACAACACGGCCGAATACAATGGTTATAAAGTATATGCCTCCTACGGCGGGCAGCTGGGCAACGAGGGCTGTGAGGCCATCATGTGCCAGATGAGCAGGATTGCGGCGGGGGACCAGATAAAGGAATGCCCCACCCGCGGCGAAGCGGAAAAATCCGGGTACCTGCATATGATCGGCGGGGAACTGGACAACGAATATTCAACAGCGATCCGATCCATGGCGCTGCGGCCCGAACTGGCGAAGGAGTGGGGCGACAGGATCAAGATCGTTTATACGCCGCTGCACGGCACGGGAAGGCAGCCGGTGCAAAAGATCCTGACTGAGCTGGGCTACATGAATATCATCACCGTCACGGAGCAGGAGGAGCCGGACTCCCTTTTCACCCATGCGCCGGTGCCCAACCCCGGCGACCCGCGCGCGATGGAACTGGCCGTGAAGCTGGCAAGGGAACAGGGCGCGAATGTGGCTATCGCGACGGACCCGGACGCGGACCGGATGGGGTGCGCCATCCGCAACGGGGAGGACTACAAACTCCTCACCGGGAACCAGGCGGGATGCATGCTCCTGTATTACCTGCTGAATACACAGGCGGAAAAAGGCATAATCCATGAGAAACCCTATATCGCCAAGTCCATCGTGAGCAGCAACCTCGCCAATGCCATCGCACAGGATCATGGGGTGGAGACGCGGGAGGTGCTGACGGGCTTCCGCTTCATCGCAGAAGAGATCGAAAAAAGCCGGGATGGCAGGTTCCTTTTTGGTTTTGAAGAAAGCGCGGGGTTCATGAGCGGGGATCTCACGCGGGACAAGGACGGCGTCTGGGCAAGCATGATGATGGCGGAGATGGCCGTATGGTGCATGAGCCAGGGGAAAAGCATGATGGATCTGCTGAACGAGATCTACGAAAAGTATGGTTATTTCCTGGAAACTACGAAAGATATCACACTGGAAGGTACGGACGGGATGAACAAGATCGCCCACGCCATGGAAACGCTGCGCTACAACAGCCCGCTTACGGTGGGAGCGTATATCGTGGAGGCCAAACGAGATTATTCCACCCTGGAACGGGCGGACATGCGCGGGTACATGATGCCGCTTTTCACACCGAAAGCAGACATGATCTATTTTGAACTGGAAGGCGGGCGGTGGGCCTGCGCGCGGCCTTCGGGCACGGAACCCAAGCTGAAGCTGTATTCTGGCGTATGCGAGAAGAGCGCGGCGGAGGCGGAGGCGGCTGTAAAAAAACTGTCCGCGGATCTGTATGAACTGGTGAAACCGGCGCTGGAATGAGATCTGGGTATATTTTAGCTAAATAAATTGATAAAGAATAGTAGTTTTTGGAGTCCGCTAATATAGTCTAGAGCAAGGAATAGTATAGCTATCATTAATATCCATACTATAGATATAATAATAGAATTACTTATCAATCTTTTTCTATTTGTATCGAGTGTTTTATCTCTGCAAATTATCGCATCTAAATCAGATTCTTCAAGTATATCCGTGTAATTCGACTTAATGCTATTAATATCACCTTTTACATTTTGATATTTATATATTATTCCACACAAAGATATAAGCCAATAGATTATGGAACCAACAAGTATGAAAGATGTTATTTGAGTGACCTCAAAAGTAAAGATTCCTTGAAATTTTAATTGCGCAAAACTACTAGAAATTATAAGAGTCGCCAAGAATGAGAAGAAAGCAAAAAAATTCTTCTTTAGATCACTGCTAAAGCTGTTTACGGCCTTATTAAGTTCCTGGATATTTCCTTGAACAAATAGCATGAACTCCTTTTTTACATTCAAGTAATTATTAACGTTTTCTTTTAAGTATAATCCGTAATTAGTATTAATTGAGACTAGTGTTTTAGCATCAAGTTCTAATATACTTGAATACTTACAATGAAGAGTAATTATGTTCCGTGCTAACTGAGCTTTGTCATAGATATTTCCACCGAAATAAATCCAATTATAAATATCGTATAAGGTCTTTTGCATCTCTTTATAAATATAATCTTTTAAAGATATTGAATAAATACAAGATCGATAACCTTTAATAGTTAATTCAACAAGTTCATTTTTCAAATTAGAAAAGTCTGATATATATATTAGAGCAAGAATAATCTTTATTTTGTTATAATATTCAATCACTTGTGAATCAATGTTTCGCGCAATAACTATATTAAAATCATCTGGAATGATACTATATTCACTCTGATTATAAAAATTACAAATTTTTTGACTATTATTAATAATATCTTTTCTAACCAAGTTATTATTATCTATTGTTAAACCAGTTTCAGGACTTGAAAAAATAATGGAATTTGTTTCAAGAGACCCTTCTAGATCAAAACAAATAAATTTTAAAAAATTATCGTATTTAAAAAACTCACCGAATTGTTTCATGACATCAAATAAATCTCTGCTAAACAGCCATTCGTTGAACTTATCGAAAGAATATACGGAGATACCTTGCTGATATGACTTCTTGATATCAACAATAACGGATATTTTATCATTTAAATAAATTTGACTATAGTCTGCAATTTTAGATTTGATATTTTCGGTATTCGTATCTAAATTAGAAATAACTAGTGTTTCATCATAAGAGAATTGATACTTAAGGGTAACATTATCCCTCTTCGGAAAACAAGATAATATATTGTATAGTTCATTGAGGTCTATATCTTTATATAAAGTATCTATATATACGGTCGTTTGTAGAAAAGCATCAGTTATTTCAAATGAATTTGGCGTAAATATCTCAATAAGGTTTTTTAATATATTCATCAATTTACCCCCTATTCATTTATTATATAGACTATTTTATTATTCTAAAAGTATTATAAACCTCTCTATTCTCTGTATAGATTTTAACATATTTCTTTCCGGAATCTTCACCTGAAGAAACGATATCAACATTTTCCAAGTCTTTTTTGATAACCAAGTCAATATCTTCAGTTAAATCATATGTTTTTTTAATTATTCTTGCTTTAATGGCTGAATGAATACATATAAATTTCCGATCAAAACTACATTTCTCTGGTAGTTCATTAAGAGCATCAATAACTTCTTTCTTTGTTTTGGGTGATAATTCTTCATAATCATAATCGCGGAATAAAGTAGTTACTAAATCCGAATAATCAAGTTGCTCTGTTCTTCTTAAATAACCTATTAAGTTATTGCGTAGCATAAAATATTCATGGTTACTCTCATCGAAGATTTTGCTATGTAATACCTTATCTACAGCCCTAAATAGCTTTTTAGTATTTTCATCGTCTTTTCGTAAAGGATTAATTTCTAAGAAATCGTTATGCCAGTAGTTAGCCGGATTATCTAAAAAGACTTTTATTTCACCGATGCTTACTCTCTCATTTTCAATTGATAAATGAATTAAACAGGATTTCCATAGATTAATTCTATCTACAGGAAACCCTCTTTTTATGTTATAACTTTCTTCATCAAAAAAATCATTATGCTCGACCTTCGTTAACATGTATAAGTATTCTGTCTCTAATCCGTCATTACTTAATAATATTGCTTGAAGCAAACTTCCCTTTTTAACATTAATGCCCATATGGCTTATCTGATCCTGCTTATCAATTTCCTTTTCTAATAGCCTTTGAGCTATAGACCGCATATTATCTGCTATTTCTTCTGTATCGCTATTTATCAATCTTTGAGTTGAATCTAGAACCAAACTTATTACTTGAGTATTAGGATCTCTAATTATAAAGTACTGCAAATTGTTGTTGTTACTAATCTCATTAGCGAGTTTAGTAACATAATCATTAAACTCGTCAGTAATAGGTTTTCTTGTTGACAACTTTTCGTCATAATCAATAAGATATACATCTTTAAATAAAACATTTATACTCATATTCAACCCCCCCAGCTATATAACCTTATTTATACGGTAAAATAGTACCATAATTCTACATAATAAACAATTAGGGCTTTATTATATTAATAATTACTTATTAGTGAATAATGTGTGGCAAGAGAATAAGCATGCCCAAAATATTATGCAGTTGGCAGGAAAGGAAAAATAATTTCTTGAACATGAACACATAATATAGAGCGTAACAAGCGCGCTCATTCGCTCCAAAACCATGGCGGCATGGGCAAACGAAGGTCACACATACATCCCAAAAGGATATTATAAAAAGAGCGAAAATATGTGTTGACATTACGGATGCCTTTTGCTAATATAAAAAAGCCGCTTCGAGAGGGGCGACAAACGATTCGAGGAGAATCGACAGGAAAATGCACCTTGAAAACCATACAGTAACGAACAAAGAAGTAACGAAACAAGCGCAAGCAAAG
>JAEXRW010000037.1 GCA_023454175.1 Bacillota bacterium
CGACAGGATCATGGTGATGCACCACGGGGAGATCCGCGGCATCATCGGGCACGAGGAAGCCGACCAGGTGAAGATCATGAACTTCACCCTCGAAGCCGGCAAGGAATCCGCCTGAGATACGAATCAATTTATGAATGACGAAATGCGGCATCATCCAATGATGCCGCTTGTCACATTCAGGGCAGAAATATCACAAGCAAGGGGGAACATACCATGTCAGAATTCAAAGGCTTCAGCGAAGAATTTTCACTCGCCGGCAAGACAGCTTTGATCACCGGGGCGGCAAGCGGGATCGGACTGGCCATCGCACAGATGTTTGCACGCAAGGGCGCAAACATCGTCGCCATGGACGTTGCCCGCAAAATGGACCATTTAGAAGAATATGTGGTATCATTGGGGAGAAAATACAGCGGCTACAGCGGGGACGTGCGTGACAAAGCGTATATACAGCAGGTGACAGATGAGTCGGTAAAAACATATGGAAAGATAGACATCCTGGTCAATTGCGCAGGAGTGGGGCTGATCGACAATGCCGAAACGCTCAAAGAAGAAATATGGGACCTGACGATGGACGTCAATCTCAAGGCGCCATTTATCATCTCACAGATCGTAGGCCGCACGATGATCGAAAAGGGCGGCGGAAAAATCATCAATATCGCATCCCAGGCCGGCGTCGTAGCTTTGCACAAGCACGCCGCCTACAGCTCCGCCAAGGCGGGCCTGATCATGCTGACAAAGATACTGGCCCTGGAGTGGGGCAAATACAATATCCGTTCCAATGCCATCTCACCGACTGTGATACTCACCGAGATGGGGGAAAAGGCCTGGGCGGGCGAAGTAGGCGAGAATTTCAAAAAGCTCATCCCCGCGGGACGCTTCGGTTATCCCGACGAAGTGGCGGCTTGTGCCGTGTTCCTGGCCAGCGAGGCAGCGGATCTGGTGAACGGCGCCAACCTGGTGATCGACGGCGGATACTCCATAACCTGACAAGAAAACAGCCATGATGAAAAGAGGACCCCATGACAACCAGAGATGAACTGATCAAGGATTTGAACGGCGAGGGACGGGATAAACGTCTGAAGGCCATACGATATCTCGAACCGGCTTCAGAGGCATACAATGCCTCCGAGCGGCGGGATACAAACAATCATATCCACAGCAAATACAGTTTTTCACCGTATTATCCGTCAAAGGCAGCCTGGCTTGCCTTTGAAGCGGGACTGGCTACCGCGGGCATAGTGGACCATGACAGCTGCGCAGGGGCGAAAGAATTCATCGAAGCGGCGGCGATACTCGGACTGCCCGTCACGACCGGCATAGAAGTACGTGTGGACATGGGCGGTACAAAACTGAAGGAAATGCGGCTCAACAACCAGGACCAGAACGGGAATGCGTATGTGACACTGCAGGGCCTGCCGCACCAACGGCTGAATTCCATCAATGAATTCCTGGCGCCGTACCGGAAAGAACGCTGCCTGCGCACGCAGAAGATGGCGGAGGGGATCGGCGCCATCCTGCAAAAGCACGGTATCCCGTATTCGTTTGAAAATGACGTGCTGCCGATAAGCCAATACCAAAGCGGAGGGACCATCACCGAGCGGCACATGCTGTACGCATTGGCGCTGAGGATTATACAAACAGTGGGCAAAGGCGAAGGATTATCGAATTACCTGATACAGAATTGGAACATCAATGTACCGGATAAAACGAAAATGCTGCTGGATGACCCGCAGAATCCGCATTACGAATATGACATGCTGGGACTGTTAAAGGCGGAGTTCCTGGACAAGGTGTATATCGCCGCAGACAGGGAATGTCCCAAAGCGGAGGATTTGCTGAAACTATCAAAAGAAACCGGTGCCATCCCGGCCTATTGTTACCTGGGCGACCAGAACGTATCTGTCACAGGAGACAAAAAGGCAATGGAATTTGAGGACAGGAACCTGGAGACCATCCTGTACGAAGCAAAGGCAATGGGATTTAAAGCAGTGGAATATATGCCGACAAGGAACACGGATGAACAGATCGTCCGCCTGAAAGAAATCTGCCGGCAGCTTGAATTGTTTGAGATCTGCGGAGAGGATATAAACCAGCCCCGGCAGAAATTCATCTGTGAAAAGATGCGCAAGCCACTCTTTGAAGATGCTTACGACTGCTCGTGGGCGCTGGTGGGACACGAACTGTCCATCAGCCAAGGCGGGGAAGGCTTACTGGATGGGACAAAACTCGAAAAGCGGATAACCGGTTTTGCGGAACAGACCCGAAACGAATACCATGCAAAACAGGGGTAAAGGCAGGCATAACCTGCCGCCAGAGACAGGCCGTATTACAGGGAGGCGAGCGTATCAGCCTCCCTTTTCCATCGATGGAGCAGCAGGCACTGGCCAGGCGGCGTCAAAGAAAAATCAAACGACCCGGCCGCTTTTCTCTAAATGCCAATACGATATCGGAACATCGCCGACACGGATACAGAAGTGCTCAAAGCGGCCTCCTATTTGAATACTTTTCATTGATTTAATCTAAAAAATATGACAATATAAAAATGGCAAAGAAGCCAAACCCAAAGGCAGCAGGACAGAGGCAAAACGCAACCCCGGGAGTATCTGCAGATCAATACATAAGAAGCAGGCACCCCATGATTGCGGATAAAAAAGCACAGCCCCCGGCAAGCGGACGTCAGATTTCCGGCCATCGAAAGCCAAGGAACCATTCCAAGACTTGAGCGATTCAACAGCTAATCCAATCCGGACAAACAGTGTGGTACCCCGTTTCAAACAGAAGAAATGGAGGCATGCAAAATGAAACGCTCACAGATCAACCAGATCCTGAAAAACACCATCTCCTGGCTCAAGAACATGAACTACAAACTACCGCCGTTTGCCTATTTCACGCCGAAGGAATGGGCGGCGAATGGGCATGAATATGACGAGATCCGCGACAACATGCTGGGCTGGGATATCACCGATTTCGGCCAGGGGAAATATGAAAAGACCGGGCTCCTCCTTTTCACCATCCGCAACGGGAACCAGCACGACCCAAGATACAGCAAGCCGTACGCGGAAAAACTGCTCCTCTCACAGGAAAACCAGGTATGCCCGAACCATTTCCACTGGAGCAAGATGGAGGATATCATCAACCGCGGGGGCGGCAACCTGATGGTGCAGGTGTGGAATTCCACAGAGGACGAAGGGCTGGCCGATACCCCGGTGGAGATCCATACCGACGGCCATGTTTCCAGCGTACCTGCGGGGACCATCATCCGGCTCACGCCGGGGGAGAGCATCACCCTGCCTCCCAGGCAATACCACGCGTTCTGGGGGGAAAAGGGACATGGGCCGGTGCTGATCGGCGAGGTCTCGATGGTGAATGATGACAATTCGGACAACCGCTTTTACGAGAAGCAGGGACGATTCCCCACCATCGAAGAGGACGAAGAGCCGCTTTACCTGCTGTGCAACGAATACCCAAAGGCAAAGGGATACGTGAAATAGAGTACAATGCAAAAGATGCAGGGCATCATGAATACTGCCTACGAACGATGAGGTGGAATCCATGGCGGATGTGGAGAAACATATCGAGAACGAAGATCTTGTGATAACCAAGGAGAATGAGAAATACGGCCTGAAGAAAAATATTAAGGGATATTATTTCAGACGCGGAGAGTATGTAGACTGGAAAGACAGATTTGAAGAAGATATAAAAACGGAATTTTCGGAAACCGAAGAAATCATAGCCTGCAAATATGACAGCATTCAGAACATCCATGCCCGATATTATCTGGTGGGGGAAAACGGCAAGTACGGGCTCTATCTATGGTCTGACAAACTGCTGGATCCCATATATGACAACATCTGCGTGCAGGACAGCGACTGTATATTATTTGACCTGGTCAAAGCGAATAATAAATATGGCCTTTACCATTACTCAACAAGGGTATTAGATCTTAAATATGACGATATTCAACTGATCAGTACAGATGATAAGTCCACTTACATGATCAAAGCCGATAATAAATATGGATTTGTAAGCGTCAGGGGACATCTATATCTGAAACCAGTCTACCAAGAGGTGGAATTCATCAAAATGGGCTGCAACCATTATGTTATTGCAAGGGATGCACAGAACAAAACCGGCTTGTTTTATTTGGGCGAAAAGAAATGGATACTGGAGCCGCAATATGAAACGATGGAAGTGCATGAAACCGAATCAATTTTCCCCAGCCAGCGCGAGCGCTCCCGGGAATGCAAAATAATCATCGCCAACGGAACGCAATATGGGGCATTCTGGTTCAACACACTTTTAATCGAACCCAATTATCCAAAGGGAAAGATAGCCGGGTTACTTTCAAAAATATATCACATCAAACTCAAGAAAATATTCTGATATGCATTCATAAAATAGCTGCTAAAAAAATTGAAAATCGAATCTTCATTCCATTTGAATTTGAATCATCGTTTCAAAGGGATGGTGCTACGCTTGGAAAAGGCCATCGAGATCCAATCCCATTGGGGGACTACAATCCGAAACGAGTACCTCGTACAGGGCAAAGACACCCTGGCTGTGCTCCTGCCGGGCGGGCGGTATACACTGATGGCTCCGCTGATGTACTACGCATACGTTGCTGTTCAGCAGGCCGGATATGACATACTGGCCGTGGAATACGGATTCCAGAGAACGGACAAGGGTATCCAACACAATGAAACGGATCTGGCGCATTTAACATCGGAGGCGCAGGAAGCCATTTCAAAATGCCTGGACCAGAAGGATTATAAAAAACTCATCTTCATCGGCAAATGCCTGGGGACCCATATCCAGACTCAACTGGCTGATATATTCGCCGACATTTCTCAGAAGCACATCTTCATCACCCCCTGGCTCGAGTGCATTGAAACGATCAACAGGGCGGACAGCCTCGTCATCGTGGGAAGTAACGATGCAATCTTCAAAAAGGAGCATACCGACAGGATCGCCGTGGTGGATCATATCAAACTGAACATAATAGATGGCGCGAACCACGACCTGGAGAAAGGCGGATACCAGGAGAGCCTGGCCATCCTGACGAACGTGACGGAGTGCATTTACAACCATATCCTTGCGTAAGCTGCTGAAACTGACCAAAAGCCCACGGACGCCTCCTGCAGACACTTTTCCATAGCATTGTATGTATCACAGATAAAAGAAAAGCGCCAGAACATTCAAAAACGTCATAATTATAGAAGTAATTGGCTCTATACAGGATCATATCACACCCTATCTACCTGAATATCGTATAAAATCAAGTGAAACCCGTACATTTCAATCATTCCTGTGCAGTGTAGAATAGAAAACGTAAAATCAATCATGTTAAGGATACGCTGAGCTATTGCACCGGCGCATCCTGCGACGAGAGGCGATGCTATTTATGAAACGGGACATCATCATGCCGAGATGCGGTGTGGACATGGAAGAAGGAACCGTCACCACATGGGTGAAAAAAGAAGGTGAGCACATCCTAAAGGATGAAATCTACCTTTCCGTCGAAACGGGCAAATCCGTGCAGGACATACCGGCGGACTACGAAGGGTACCTGCGCAAGATCCTCGTCCCGGAAGGAGAAACGGTACCGGTGGGAACGACGATAGCCATACTCACGACGACCGCAGACGAAGCGTATTAAAGCTAAACCTTTGGGGGATAGGGATATGAAACCAGTGGATGAATGGATCAGGCCATTGCAGGCGCCGAGCGGAATGGCTGCGGATACGATGAAGGAAATGTACCGGAAGATGTGCACCATCCGGGAATTTGACAGCAAGGTGCGCGAACTGTGGATGGCCAACAAGATCGCCGGCATCGCGCATGCCTATGTGGGTGCGGAGGCCATCGGCGTGGGGGCGTGCGCGGCATTGAACCCCGACGACTACATCACGAGCACGCACCGTGGACATGGCCACACCATCGCAAAGGGCGCAGACCTGAACACGATGATGGCGGAACTATACGGCAAATACGAGGGATACAACCGCGGCAAGGGCGGCTCGATGCATATCGCGGACGTGGAGCACGGGATGCTGGGGGCAACAGGAATCGTGGGGAGCGGCATGCCCATCGCACTGGGCAGCGCATTATCGGCTTTTGTACTGAAGAACAAGAAGGTGACGATCTGCTTCCACGGGGACGGCGGCACCAACCAGGGCGTGTGGCACGAGAGCATCAACATGGCGGCAGCCTGGAAATTGCCCGCTGTGTTCCTCATCGAAAACAACCAGATGGCCATCGCCACATGCATCAACACCGTGGCCTGCGAGACGGATCTGTACAAGCGGGCGGCAGGATACGGGATACCGGGCGTACTGGCGGACGGGTTCAATGTGTTCGACGTTTACAGCAAAGTCAGGGAAGCTGTTGAGAGGGCCAGGAACGGCGGGGGGCCGACGCTGATCGAATGCCGGTTCTTACGATTGCTCGGCCATTTCGTGGCGGACGACCAGTGGTACCGGGATCTGGAAGCGGTGAAGCCGTACTGGGAACTGGACCCCATCCTGCGGCTGAAAGAATACATGGTGGAGAACAAACTGGCAGCGGCGGAAGAAATGGACAATATCAACGAACAGGCAATAGCGGCCGTGGCGGAATCCATCCGCTACACCGAGGAAGACTGCAGTGAGCCGCCAGCCGAAACGCTCTATGAAGACCTGTACGCCAACGGCGAGATCATCGTGTGAGGATATGAAGCAATGAGAAAGATAACGATACGCGAAGCCCTAAACGAGGCAATGCATGAGGAAATGGCACGGGATCCCCGAGTCATTGTGCTGGGATGCGATGTGGGGAACCGGGGCGGCCCGTTTGGGATCACAAAAGGGATATTGGACCGGTTCGGGCCCGAACGGATCTGGGACACGCCGATCTCGGAGCCCGCCTTCACGGGAGCCGGCATCGGTGCGGCGGCGACGGGATTACGCCCGATCGTCGAGATCCTGTACTCGGACTGGATCACGCTAGGCATGGACCAGATCGTAAACATGGCGGCCAAGATGCGCTACATGTTCGGCGGGAAGGTGAATATGCCGCTGGTGGTGCGGGCGCCCTTCGGGGCGGGGAACTGCTACGCGGCGCAGCACTCACAAAGCTTTGAAAACTGGTTCAACCACGTGCCGGGACTGAAAGTCGTGGCCCCCTGTACGCCGTACGACATGAAGGGATTGCTGAAGGCGTCCATCCGGGACGACAACCCGGTCATCTTCTTTGAGCACAAGCGGGCGTATGCCTTCAAAGGCGACGTGCCGGACGCGGGCGAGGACTACATCGTCCCCATCGGAAAGGCCAACGTCATTAAAGAAGGCAAAGACGCGACGGTGGTGACGTACTCCTATATCACAACACGCGTGCTCAACGCAGTGAAACAACTGGAACAGGAAGAGAACGTATCCATCGAGATCATCGACCTTCGGACGATCCTGCCGCTGGACTACGAGACGGTGATGGCATCCGTTGCAAAGACGGGCAGGCTGGTGGTGGTACACGAGGCCAACGTGCGTGGGGGACTGGGCGGTGACATCGTGGCGGAAGTCATTGACAAGGGGTATGACGCACTGAAGGCGCCGCCGCTGCGGGTGGGCGGACTGAACGTGCCCATGCCCTACAACCGCGGGCTGGAGAGCCTGGTGATACCCGACGAGAAGAAGATCAACGAAGCCATTAAAAGGGTGTTAACCTATAGATAGTTGAATACTGAGGATCGGATAAGCCGTTAAAATATGCAGCACAAAGGTAATCCCTCCTCCAGTCGCCTGCGGCGACAGCCCCCTCGTCTGAGGGGACTAAGAAGTTGCAGATGCCGTTACGGGCATGATATAGAATAGCCCGGTGGAAAACCTGATGATAGAGAAATATATATACCGATGATATAAACTATGAGATTAAACTGCTACCGGACTTAGTTTTCTTGCTGGATTAGTTTAAACCAATGGTTAAAATACCTATACTGACCTTTATGGGGGCAAGCATGAACGATACTGCGCAGGCATTACAAAAGACTGCAATGCAGATACGAAGGAAGATCATCGAGATGATCGGGGTGGGGAAGGCCGGGCACATCGGCGGGTCGTGCTCACTCGCGGAGGTCATGGCGGTGTTGTATTTCCACAAATTGCATATTGATCCCCAAAACCCGAAGCTGCCGGAGCGAGACAGGGTGATCCTGAGCAAGGGGCACTCAGCCCCGGTGCAGTATGCGTGCCTGGCCATGCTTGGTTACTTCGACGAATCGGAGTTCAACCAATTCAAGCGGCTCGGCGGAACCCTGCAGGGGCACCCAGACCTGACAAAGGTGCCCGGCATCGAAGCCAACACCGGCTCGCTGGGGCAGGGACTATCAATGGCTGCGGGAATGGCCGCGGGACTGAAACTGGACGGCCTTCCGGCCAAAGTCTACTGCATCGTGGGGGACGGGGAGCTGGCGGAAGGACAGATCTGGGAGGCGGCAATGGCGGCGAGCCACTACAGGCTGGACAACCTGAGGATGATCATCGACAAGAACAACTACCAGGCGATGGGCGCCATATCTGCGCGGATGAACAGCAACCCGGTGAAGGAGAAGATGCTGGCTTTCGGCTGGCATGTCATCGAAGCGGACGGACACAACACGGCATCCATCATGAACGCGCTGGACGAGGCGGATACGTTGAAGGATAAACCCGTATGCATCATCGCCCGCACGATGAAGGGCAAGTGCATATCCTTTGCGGAAAATAACTGCGCATTTCACAACGGGATCCTGACGCAGGAACTCTATGACACCGCGCTAAGCGATATCGGAAGAGGGGGTGGGGAAAATGCCTAAGAGCAACCCGAGACAGGCCTACGGCGAGACGCTGGCGGAGCTGGGCGAAAAGGATGAAAACATCGTGGTGCTGGAGGCGGACCTGGGCAAATCCACCATGAGCTGCCTTTTCGAAACGAAATTCCCGGAGCGCTACTTCGAAATGGGGATCGCGGAGGCGAATATGACCTCTTTCGCGGCGGGGCTGGCGCTCACGGGCAAGACGGCCTTCACGAACAGCTTTGCGGTATTTGCCGGGGGGCGCAGCTACGACCAGATACGGCAGGGCATCTGCACGGCGAAGCTGAATGTGAAGATCATCGGCTCGAGCGCGGGATTATCCGATTTCGGCGACGGAGCGACACACCAGAGCGTGGAGGATATGGCCATCCTACGGGCCATCCCAAACATGACGGTGCTGGCGCCGATGGACGCCATCGAAACAAGGAAGATGACCGAATACCTGGCCGGGCACAAGGGGCCTGCATACATGCGTATCTCCCGCAACGACACGGAGGAACAGTACCCTGCGGACAGGCCTTTTGAACCCGGCAAGCCGCTGGTATTGCGGGAGGGGAAAGACGTATGCATCCTGGCGTGCGGGGTGATGGTGGAAAAGGCGCTGGAAGCCGCAGCCAAACTCATAAAGGAAGGCATCGACGCGAAGGTAGCCAACGTGAGCACGCTGAAACCCTTCCCGGAGGAAGCCATCCGTGAATTCGCCGCGGGATGCAGGGGCGTGGTCACAGCGGAGGAGCATTCCATCATCGGCGGGCTGGGGAGCGCGGTATGCAGCGCACTTTCCGAAAGCAGGACTCCAGTGAAAATGGTGGGGATACAGGACGTATTCGGTCAATCGGCATCCAACCACGAGGAGCTGCTGGAACACTACGGGCTCACAGCCGATGCGATCGCAGACGCATGCAAGGCCTTTATTCAGAATTGCAACGAATAGCGTACATAAAGGAGGCGCCCGGGATGAAAACGGTGAATGTCGGCCTGATCGGCCACAAATTTATGGGAAAAGCACACAGCCACGCGCTCTACGACCTGAACTTTTTCTTCGAGACGGACGCAAAACCGGTGATGAAGACCATCTGCGGCATTGGGGACGACCTGCCTGCGGTGGCCTCCAGATACGGCTGGCAGAACCATGAGACGGACTGGAAGAAAGTCGTTGAAGACCCCGACATCCAGGCCATCGACATCGCGACGCCCGAAAACACGCACAAAGAGATCGCCCTCGCGGCGGCTGCAAACGGGAAACATGTATTCTGCGAGAAGCCCATGGCCATCTCCTACGCGGAGACGGTGCAGATGTACGAGGCCGTGCATGCGGCGGGCGTGAAGCACATGGTGGATTTCAATTACCGGACGCTCCCGGCCATCCGCCTGGCAAAACAGCTTATTACTGAGGGTAAAATCGGTAAGATATACAGTTTTAAGGCGCAATACATGCAGGACTGGGGGCTCTCCCCCGCGACGCCCTTCCTGTGGCGCATGGACGCAAAGGCGGCGGGTCGGGGACCGACGGAAGCGGGCAGCCATATCGTGGACCTGGCAAGGTACCTGGCGGGCGAGATCGAACAGGTGGCAGCTACCTATAATATCGTGGTCAAAGAACGCAAAGATATTGCCACCGGGGCTAATAAGGAAGTTACCAGTGAGGACAACACGGTCTTTATCGTGCGGTTCACCGAAGGGGCCATCGGCATGTTTGAGACGAGCCGGGTGACGGCAGGCAGGAAGAACGCATTGCTACTCGAAATAAACGGCTCAAAAGGAAGCATCCGCTTCAACCTGGAGCGGCTGGACGAGCTGGAAGTGTACCTGGAGGAAGACCCCGCTTACATCCAGGGATTCCGCACCGTCATCGCGACGCAGCCCGAGCATATGTACATCAAAAACTGGTGGCCGACGGGGCATATCATCGGGTGGGAGCACACATTCGTGCACCAATACTATGAATTCATCCAGGCTATCGCCCAGGACCGGCTGCCCTCCCCGAACTTCCATGACGGGATGAAATGCCAGCAGGTCATCGAGGCCGTGTGGCTGGCGGGCGAGGAGAAGCGCTGGGTGAAGGTAGAAGACGTGGGACAGGGGCGATAGACATGAAAGCACTGATGAAAATGAGCCATGACGTGGGGGACGTCCATCTGCAGGACATCCCGGAGCCGGAATGCCGGCCGGGTATGGTAAAGGTCAAAATCAAGTACTGCGGTATCTGCGGGACGGATCTGCACATCTACCACGATACATTCACGTATTACCCGCCGGTGATCATGGGGCACGAAATGTCGGGCACCGTTATTGAAACCGGTGAGGGCATCACGGACATCCAAAAAGGGGACCGGGTGGCCATCCTGGGCTCGACGATGATCACATGCGGGACATGCGAATACTGCCGGGCGGGATACTACATGTTTTGCAAAACGCGGCGGGGGATGGGGCACGGCACGCACGGGGGATTTACGGAGTACGTGGTGGTGCGGGAAGACCAGTGCTACAAACTGCCCGAAAACGTATCGTACGAGACGGGCGCGGTGATCGAAGCCTTCGCCACATCGGTGCAGGCAGTGGAGGAATTAATACCCTTCGGCCCGGGGGATACGGTATTGATCTCCGGCCCCGGACCCATCGGCCTGCTGACGCTGGCGCTGGTCGTGGCCCACGGGTGCAGGGTTATTGTTGCGGGAACGGCGAGCGACTCGAAACGGCTGGAGACCGCGCTGAAAATGGGCGCCGCGGCCACCATCGACGTAGGGCAGCAGGACCTCGTTGAGACTGTAAAGACCCTGACGAACGGCAGGGGTGCTGACATCGCCATCGACTGCTCGGGCGCGGCGAAGTCCATCGACGCATGCCTTTCGGCGCTGCGCAACATGGGAACGCATATCCAGCTCGGCATCGCGGGGAAACCCATCACCATGGACTTTGACAAGACGATCTTCAAGCGGATCCAGGTATTCGGCTCGGTGGGGCATTCGCTGAAAACCTGGGACACGGCGATGCGCATCCTGGGGCAGAACAAGGTGGACCTGGGGCCCGTCATCTCCCATATCATGCCGCTCGCCGAGTGGGAAAAGGCGTTTGACATGCTGGAGAAAAAGGATGCGCTGAAGATACTGCTTCAATGCAGTTGAGAGTTGATAGTTGAGAGTTGAGAGTTGCGGTAAGCCCCTCGGGCATGGATTATAAATTGGGGCACTGCCCCACACCCCGTTTCTTTTCTTGTAGAAAAGAAACAAAAGACTTGCATAAGAGGTGAAGGATATGAGGCTGAAGGACAAGACCGTATTGATCACGGGGGCCAGCAAGGGGATCGGGAAGGCGCTGGCCATCGGGATGGCAAAGGAAGGCGCGGATATTATCATCAACTACAACAGCGACAAAAAGGGCGCGGAGGACACGAAGGCGGCCGTTGAGGCGCTGGGAAGAAAAGCGTGGATCGAGCAGTGTGACATCAGCAGCACGGACTCCATCTTTGCGATGTATAAACGCATCCAAACGTATACGAAGCAGATCGACGTGCTGGTGAACAACGCTGCCATCACAGGGTGGGGGAAGGTATTCGAACTGACACCCGAAAAATGGGACTATGTGATCAACACGAACCTGCGGGGCACCTTTTTCTGCTCGGTGGAAGCCGCGAGGATGATGAAGGAGCACGGCGGCGGGTCCATCATCAACATCTCCACCAACTGCGCGGAGCTGGGCGTGAAGAACCTGGTGGCGTACTCCTCCAGCAAGGGCGGGGTGCACGCGATGACGAAGCAGCTGGCCATCGAACTGGCACAGTACAAAATACGCGTCAATACCTTTGCCCCGGGGCCCACGAACGTGGAGCGGAACCTCTCGGACGACCCGGAATACCGGACGTCCTGGGGGAGCATGGTACCCATGAAGCGCACCGCGGACGCGGAAGAAATGGTGGGGCCGGCGGTATTCCTGGCATGCGAGGACTCCTCGTATATGACGGGGCAGGTCTTTTTCGTGGACGGAGGCTGGACGGTACAGGGCAAGATACCCGAGGCCAATGCCGAGATGGCGGCAAATAAGAACAAGTGAGGTAAGATCAAGGATCATGTTAGACAACGGGAAACTGGAAGAACTGAAACGAACGACACAGACGCTGAAATGCGACGTGGTGGATATGGTGCACAAGGCGGGGTCGGGCCACCTGGGCGGGTCCTTTTCCGCGGCGGAAATGGTGAGCTACCTGTATTTCCACAAGATGAAGGCAGACCCGCAAAACCCGAAATGGGAGGATCGGGACCGGTTCCTGCTCTCCAAGGGGCATTGCGGGCCGATCCAGTATGCGGCACTGGCGCGGAAGGGGTTCTTCCCATTGGCTATACTGGATACCCTCCGGGATATCGACAGCATATTGCAGGGGCACCCGGACTGGAACAAGACGCCGGGCATCGAGATGACGACCGGTTCGCTGGGGCAGGGCCTCTCCATCGCGACGGGGATGGCGCTGGCGGGCAAACTGCAAAAAAAGGATCATACCGTCTACGCGATGATGGGGGACGGGGAGATGCAGAGCGGGATGATCTGGGAAGCCGTGATGTACGCCGGACACCGGGGACTCGACAATCTGGTGGCCATCGTGGACAACAACCGGATCCAGTGCGACGGGAAGACGCAGGACATCTCCGCTGTGGAGCCGCTGGAAGACAAATTCAAGGCGTTCAACTGGGAAGTATTCAGCGTGGACGGGCATGACTTCACCAGCATCGACGAGGCATTTTCTAAATTAAATATGAAAAGCGGCAAACCCAAGGCGATCATCTCCTATACCACCAAAGGCAAAGGCGTATCCTTCATGGAGTGCACAGCCAAATGGCATGGCGGCGCGCCGAACGACGAACAGGCGCAGAAGGCATTAGACGAAATACGGGGGGCGTGCTGAAATGGCGGAATCAAACAGGACTGCATACGGAAGAGCGCTGGCCGAGCTGGCAGATATAGACCCGATGGTGGTGGCGCTGGACGGGGACGTTTCGGGCTCCACCAACACCATCCTGCTGGGGAAAAAATACCCCGAACGCTTCTTCAATGTGGGGGTGGCGGAACAAAACGAGGTGGGCATCGCGGCGGGACTGGCCGTCTCGGGATTCAAACCCTATGTGAGCACGTTCGCGACATTTGCGAGCATGCGCGCGTGCGACCAAGTACGGCAATCCCTGGCATATGGCAAACTGAATGTCAAAGTCGTTGCCACCAATGCGGGGATAGAGAACAACGGGGACGGCGTGACGCACCAGGCCATCGAGGATATCGCCATCATGCGGGCGATGCCAAACATGATGGTGGTATGCCCATCGGATCCTATTTCCACGCGCAAGGCCGTATTTGCCCTCTACAACACCACGGGGCCGGCATACATGCGGCTGGGGCGGTATGAAAGCGACGTCATCTACAACGAAGACATGGAATTCGAACTTGGCAAGATGATCCAATTACGTGAAGGCAATGACCTGACCCTCATCGCTACGGGCAGGATGGTATACGAGGGGGTAAAGGCGGCGGAGGAACTGGCCAGCAAAGGCATCCAGTGCAGGGTACTGGACTGCCACACGATCAAACCCATCGACCGGGAGGCCATCATCCGGGCCGCGAAAGAGACCAAAGGCATCATTACCATAGAAGACCACAGCATCATCGGCGGCCTGGGCGGCGCGGTATGCGAGGTGGTATGCGAAACATGTCCGACCAAAGTTGAGCGCATCGGCGTGCAGGATGTATTCGCACGGTCATCCCGTGATTACCGTCAGCTGTACGAACGGTACGGGCTGACGGCGGCGCATATCGTGAAGAAAGCGCTGGAGATAGTTAATAGTTAATAGTAATGCCTTCGGCATGATTATTAAACCCTGTGGGGTTCACTCCTTCCGGCGCCATAGTGATTCCAATTGGGCTAATTGGAATCACATTCGCGCCATCTCCACTCACAAACGGGTGCTGACCCGTACAAGGGGGGCAAGACAGCTAAAACCCCTCAGGCGCCTACGGCGCCAGTCCCCTAATAGGGGCGCCATAAATTTAGCTTAAATATGCTATCGGAGGTGGGGATATGAGGAAGTATTACGACATCACCGTGCCATACTGCAACGACATCCCGCGGTTCCCGAACGACAAGGTGAACGTGACACGGATAGCGGACATGGAAAAGGGCGATCCGTACAACCAGTGGATCATCGAGTGCGGCACGCATACAGGGACGCACGTGGACGCGCCGAGGCACTTCATAAGGGACGGGAAGACCATCGAGCAGATCCCCTATGACCGGTTCCTGGGGGAGGCGAAGGTATTTGAAATACCGGGCAAGCGGGCCATCGAGGTGACAGATATCCGGAACTTCGATATCCGGGAAGGGGACAGGGTCTTTCTCAAGACGTACAACTCAGAAACGATGCTGGAAGGGCAAAAGTTCCGCGAGGACTATGCCTATGTGACACCGGAAGCGGCGCAGTACCTCGTCTCGAAAAAGATTCGGACGCTGGGCTTTGACTGGCTGGCGGTGGAGATGTACGGCAGCAAGGACTTCGGCGCGCACAAGGCGCTGCTGGGCGCGGAGGTCACCATCATCGAAGGATGCAGGTTGAAGGACGTGCCGCCCGGTACTTACGAGATGGTGGGGCTGCCCATCCAGATACCAGGCGGGAACGGAAGCCCGATAACCATTCTGCTCTTTGAGCAAGAGCAAAATCGTGAATTGAGAATTAATAGTTAAGAATTAAGAATTTTGGTGAGCCCTGCGGGGAAATTATATTGGCCTGCGGGGAATTAAGTTGATAGTTGAGAGTTGTGGTGAGCCCTTCGGGGATATTATATGACCCTGCGGGTAACTGATGGAACATGAAACTGAGAAATAATATTCGGAGGGATAGTATATGAAAATCGGATTTATCGGACTGGGGATCATGGGGAAGCCCATGGCAAAGAACCTGATCAAGGCCGGTTATGAACTGACAGTATATGACGTAGTCACAGCAAGCGTGGATGATGTGGTCGCAGCAGGCGCTGAAAAAGGGACATCCTGCAAGGACGTCGCAGCGAAAAGCGAGGTCATCATCACGATGCTGCCCAATTCCCCGCACGTGAAAACCGCAGTGCTGGGGAAGGACGGGGTGATCGAGGGCATCAAACCCGGCTCCATCCTCATCGACATGAGCTCTATCGCACCGCTGGCTTCCAAGGAGATCGAAGCCGAGGTGGCGAAGAAAGGCGCGGTAATGCTGGATGCACCGGTGAGCGGCGGGGAACCCAAGGCGATCGAGGGCACGCTGGCCATCATGGTGGGCGGAGATGAAGCGGCATTTGAGAAGGTCAAGGATATATTACTGAAAATGGGGTCGTCCGCTGTTCACATCGGAGAGATCGGGAGCGGGAACGTGGCGAAGCTGGCCAACCAGATCGTGGTGGCACTGAACATCGCAGCGGTGAGCGAGGCATTTACCCTCGCCTCCAAAGCGGGCGTGGACCCCGAAAAGGTGTATAAAGCCATCCGGGGCGGCCTTGCAGGGAGCACGGTGATGGACGCGAAGGTGCCGATGATGCTGGAGGGGAATTTCAAGCCGGGATTCCGCATCGAACTGCATATCAAGGACCTGAACAACGCGCTGGAAACGGGGCATGAGGTGGGGGTGCCGCTGCCGCTGACGAGCGAAGTGATGGAGATCATGCAGGCTTTAAAAGTGGACGGATGCGAAACGAATGACCACAGCGCCATCGTGAAATTTTACGAGAAGCTGAGCAAGACAGAAGTCAGAAAGAAATAGCACATAAACGAACAGCCTCCATGAGCATTCGTGGAGGCTGTTCTCTATACTTGGGATGCTGGTTATATGCATTCCGACTTGTCTCAACCCTCGGCGCGGAGTTCCCACCATTTGACCTGGGGGCGCTCGGCGATGACGACCTGTTTCAGGAATTCAACGGCCTTGCTGAACCCCTCCTCACGGGACATCAATGCGTCCTCGTGTTCAATGGAGAGAACATGATCATACCCCACCTTGGCGAAGGCGGACATCATAGCGCGCCATACCTCCAGGGACTGGCCGTAACCCACGGTGCGGAAGAGCCAGGATCGGTCCACAAGCCTGTCGTAACCTTTCGTCTCGATGACGCCGTTCACCCGGATATTGCGCGGATTCAGCTCGGTATCCTTGGCATGGACGTGGAAGATGCAGTCCCCCAGCGCAAGGATGGCTTCTGAAGGATCAATTCCCTGCCAGAACAGGTGGCTGGGATCGAAGTTGATCCCTATCTCAGGGCCTACGGCGCTACGCAGTTTCAGCATGGTCTCGGTATTGTATACGCAGAAGCCGGGATGGGGCTCGATGGCCAGCTTGGTGACTCCGTACGGCCTTGCGAACTCCACAGCCTTTTTCCAGTAGGGGATGAGTACCTCCTCCCACTGGTACTGATGGATCCTGGCAAAATCCTCGGGCCAGGTGCAGGTGACCCAGTTGGGCGTGGCGTCTCCGGGGGAGCCTCCCGGGCAGCCCGATAGGAGGAGCACCGTATCCACGTTCAACTCACTTGCCAGTCGCACTGCGTCTTCAAACTGCGCATGGTGGCGCGCCGCATAGGCTTTATCGGGATGAATGGGATTGCCGTGGGCGCTGAGGGCGCTGATAACGAGCCCCCGCGAATCAAAAGCATTACGGTATTGGGCGAGACTTTTCGGATCGCTGAGCAGGAGGGGGGCATCGCAATGATTGGAGAGGGAGTAGCCACCGCATCCGAGCTCCACCGCTTCAATGCCTTTTGTTACGAACATGTCCAGACAGGTATCGAGGGACTGGTCATTGAACAAAATGGAAAATACGCCGATCTTCATAGCCGTGACCTCCATGTCATAATTCGGGACTCCATCCTTCATTATACGGTGCGCAAAACGTGTAAAGCCATGCACGGTATATATCATTATTTATCCAAAATATCGCAATGGCGGATGATCACAGGAATCAAATGACGCAATTTGTGCTATTATTAAAAGAAACCAGCCCGGTCAGAAACAATCATGACCCAATGGGCACAAACAAGGATTTATCCAGGATGAAGATGAACACCAAATACAGAGGGGACTTGAAAGATGAAAAACGAGGTCCTGTGGGTGGCCAAATACGATTACCCCGAAGGGTATGGCATCAAAGCACATATACATGACTATTACCAGATCATGTGCATCACCGCGGGGGAATGCACCTTCCATATCGGCCAGGAAACGACGATGCTCAAAAAAGACATTTGGATCCTTTTAAAGCCGGGCGTGGAACACAGCATGGACAAGGTCACCGAAGGCACGCTCAAAATGCTGGACATCAAATTTGTCATACACGAAAAGAAGCTGCAGGAAAAGGTGAACCTGCTGCCGCTGCTTTTAACTTCGGAGGACCAGTACGCCCCATTCCTCGTGGAGCGTATCCGGAAGGAAGGCAAACAAAAGCAGGTATTTTATAAAGAGATGACCGGATTGCTCCTGACGGAACTGCTCATCAACCTGGTCCGCGAAAACCTGCCGGGGGAAAGCAGGGAAAAGCCGTCTACATACGAGCCCGACGCTGAAGCCTCCCCCCTGCTCAGGCGCATCATGGAATACATCCATAAAAATTTCGCATCCAAAATCCATCTGGAGACACTGGCGGACGGACTGGGGTACAATAAAAATTACCTTTGCCAGAAATTCAAAAAGGACGTAGGGATGACCATCGCCGATTACATCCAGAACTACAGGATCCAGAAGGCGAAGGAACTGATGGTATACTCGGACTATGACCTCAAACAGATATGCGAAAAAGTGGGCTTCGAAAACATATACCATTTCTCCAGGGTCTTCAAGCAGCAGGAAGGCGTTCCGCCGGGAGCCTACAAAAAACGGGAGAAAGAGGAGATGGGCAAGGACATCATCATCAAGGAGAACTTTGTGAATCCCGATAAAATCGACAAGTCATGAAGAAGACATTATCTATCACAGCATGTGAAACCGGTCATCCCGGAATACCATGAACCGAATAAAATACTAATCCCAGACAAAACGACATGAAAAGGATACAATTTACAAAGCACTTGAAATGGTGTAGAATCATCGTGTGAGGCGTTTTGAGCGCGGAACGTACAAAACCTGAAGCTATGCCACACAATCATTTGGTTTCATTTTTTTGACCGGGCATTTATACGTACAAGTTACCAGCAAGGACTGTAAATCAAACGAATTCATTCCAATCACCATTCATCACCGCATCCGCAGCAAAGCGCCGGTTATCGTATACACGTGCGGCTCATACTTTACTAAGAGATGCATATTGACAGAACGCATCGGCTTATGATAGATTTCAGTAGTGGTTGTTATAACGACATTACAAGCACGAAACGGATAAATTCAATATACCCGCCAATGCCCCCGGAAAACGAGGAATGCACCGACATATAGCGATATGCATAGCAGGAGGAGAAAAATATGCTGAAACTGGGCATGCACACAGACAATCTCCGGGTCCTGAGCGGTTCCTTTGACGCCGCACTGAAATTGGGCCATAAATACGGGCTTCAGTTTACAGAAAGTGGTTATGTCAATGGTACGTATTATGTCCAGTGGATGGGATATGAGCCTTCCGTTTCCTCACAGGAGAACCCTATCGCCATCCGCAAGAAGTGCGAAGCGCTGGGCATGCCGTATTCGCAATTGGACTGCGCATTCCCGATGTTCAGCTACGAAGGCGCACGGTACGGCGTACTGTACGTACAGCAGGGCATGATCTTTGCAAAGCACCTGGGCTGCCCCAAGATCGACACCACGGACAGCGCGTTCCGGGACAAGAGCCTGTCGGACGACGAGCTTTTCAACATCACGGTGCGCAACTACCGTGAACTGCTCAAATGGGCAGAGGACTTTGACATGATCATCAACATCGAACCCCACGGCGAGATGACAAACAATGTGGAATTCATGTACAAGCTGCTCTCGTATTTCGAGAACGAGCACATCCGGCTGAACATGGATACAGGCAATACATTCATCGCAGGAAATGACCCGCTGGAGTACCTCAAACCCCTGCGCAAGTACCTGACCCACTGCCACATCAAGGATGTGAGCGCATCGCTGGCGGCGGCCATGCGGGGCGAGGAGACGGGCATTGCATGCAGCGAGGAGCCCATCGGGAGCGGCGTGAACGCGCCCAACATCCAAAAAGTGATCGCATACCTGAAAGAGACCAACTGGTCCGGCGACCTTTCCATCGAATGCTCGGGCACCGAGGAAAACATCAAAAAGAGTGTGGAATGGCTTCGCTCGATCATCTAACTAAAAAAATATCGATTTGCAGGTAAAAACGTTGCCTGCAGTAAATACACATAAAAGGAAGGATGGAACACAATGAAGAAATTCCTCATCGTTGCCCTGTGCGTCGTTTTCGTGGCCGTACTGGCAGCCTGCACAGCAGCGCCGGCTCCCACAACAGCCCCCACGACCGCTCCCACAACGGCTCCCACGACCGCTCCCACAACAGCGGCAGAAAAACCCCTCGTGGGCATCAGCGTGCCGCAGGCCCCCACAGGCTGGGTGGCAGCAGTACAGTACTATGCTGACAAAACCGCCAAGGAACTTGGCCTGAACTACAAGCTCGTCGCAGCGGCAGACCCGAATGAACAGGCCAGCCAGATCGACGAACTGATCAACCTCAAACCCAAAATCATCGTCCTGTTCCCCTGCAACGACCAGGTGGCCGTGGCAGCCCAGAAGGTAAAAGATGCCGGCATCATCCTGATGGACTATGACAGGACGATCAACCCCACCGAGCCCGACTACTACCTGGCCGGTGACAACTACGGCATGGGCGTGGCAGGTGCCAAATACATCGCCGAGAAACTGAACAAGAAGGGCAAAGTCATCATGGCCGGCTGCGCCGCATACGGTGACGCTGTCAACGGACAGCGCATCAAAGGCTTCCTGGATACCATCAAGACCGAAGCCCCCGAAATCGAGATCCTCAACGGCGGAAACGCATATGACAGCCCCAACTGCGCTCCCGAATCCGGCCTGAAGACCATGACCGACGCCCTGCAGGCCAACAAGCAGATCGACGGCGTGTTCTCCATCGACGATGAACTCTCCGTAGGCCTCTACCAGGCAGTAAAAGAAGCCAACAGGACGGACGTCAAAGTCATGACCGGCGGCGGCGGAAACCAGTCCTACTTCAAAGTCATGCCCACCACACCCGCTGATGTGTGGCTGGCAAGCGCACTGTATTCCCCGAACATGATGATCGACATCGTAAAGAACGCTGACAAGCTCCTCAAGGGCGAAACAGTGGAGAAGAAGATCATCGTACCGTCCAAGATCGTTGACAAGAGCAACGTCGCGGATTACCTGGATGCCAATTCACCCTACTAAGAAGCAGCCGGCAACGGCATAAACGCTTGGTAAGTAACATGTCGAAATTCGGGAGCGATTTTCGCTCCCGAATTTCGGTTAACTCTGAAAACAGGGGGTAGGAAATATGCCTGAATATGCACTGAAAATGACAGGTATCAACAAAAGCTTTGATGGCGTGCCCGTCCTGAAGAATGTTGACCTTTTTGTAAAAAAAGGCGAGATACATGCTCTACTGGGTGAAAACGGCGCCGGCAAGACGACCCTGATGAACATATTGGGCGGCGTACTGCTGGCTGACACCGGAAAGATCGAGATCGATGAAAAGGAAGTCGTGCTTCATACGCCGAGCGAGTCACTGAACCACGGAATAGCCTTCATCCACCAGGAACTCAATGTGATCAATGACCTGAAAGTATACGAGAACATGTACCTGGGCGCCGAGATGGTCAACAAGGCGGGACACATACGGGCCAAGGAAATGATCGTGAAATGCAAGGAGATCTTTGACTACATGGGGATCGAGCTGGATCCCAAAACAATGGTATCGGACCTGGATGCATCCTACAAGCAGATCGTGGAGATCGCAAGAGCGCTGCTTCAGAATGCAAAGATCATCATCATGGACGAACCGACGACATCTTTAACGAAAGTGGAAATAACGCATGTCTTTTCCATCATGCGCACGCTGAAGGAAAAAGGCACGACAATCATATTTATATCCCATAAACTGGGTGAGGTCGTGGACGTCTGCGATCGCTACACCGTACTGCGAAACGGTGAAAACATCATCGTAGAGGATATACACCAGCCGCAGGGGATCGTATCAGTCGAGACCATCGCACGGTACATGGTAGGCAGGGACGTGCTGAATGTGGAAGTCTACCAGGAACATAAAATCGGAGACGTGGTGCTGGAGGTGGAAAACCTCAACGTGGGCACCCAGCTGAAAAACATCTGCTTCAACCTGAAAAAAGGGGAGATCGTGGGATTCACCGGGCTGCTGGGCGACGGGCGTACCGAACTGGCGCAGGCGATATTCGGCGACCTGAAAATAAACTCCGGTACGATCCGGATACACGGGAAGAAGATCATCAACAAGAATCCGGAACAGGCCAAAAGGCGGAAATTCGGATATGTGCCCGCAAACCGCAAGGAGAACGGCATCGTACGAGACCTGACGGTGACGGAGAACATCACCCTGGCCACACTGGACAGTTTCCAGACCGCCACGAAGGTGAACCACCGCAAGGAACGCAATATAGCCAACGAGTTCGTGGATTCCCTGCGCATCAAAACGCCATCCATCAACGCCTACATCACCAGCCTTTCGGGCGGCAACCAGCAGAAAGTGGTGCTGGCCAAATGGCTGAATGCCAAACCGGATGTCATGATCTTTTCCAACCCGACGCAGGGCGTGGACGTTGGCGCGAAAAACGAGATCTACGGCCTTATCATGGAATTGGCCAGAAATGGCGTGGCTGTAATGGTCACTTCGGGAGAGGCGCAGGAAGTCATCAAGATCTGTGACAGGGTATGCATCATGTACCACGGCGAGATCAGGGGCGAGCTGGCACGGCAGGAATGCACCGAGGAATCGCTCATGATCCTCTCGACCGGCGGCTCATTGAACTAACATATAAGGAGGGTATGCCAATGGATGCAACACAGAAGACTGCCGGTTCAAAGGCAGCAAATCTTTGGAAAAGATTTTGGGGCCAATACAGCATCATCGTGATATTTCTGATTTTCATCGTGGGTGCTTCGATCATACTTGGCACTACATTTGTGGATGGACAGAATTTCATCAACATCATACGCAACAACGCAATCCTTGGGATGATATCCCTGGGCATGGCCTTTATCATCATATCCGGCAACATCGATCTGAGCGTAGGCTCGTCGTTGGTGGCTGTAGGCGCTCTGACGATCGCCATCACAAACCAGATGGGCAAGCTGATGGATCCCAGCATGGGATGGCTGGCTGTGATCATCGGCATCGTAGCCGGACTGATCATCGGCGCGGCATTCGGCGGACTCATCGGCCTGATCGTAACGAAAGGGCGCGTGCCGTCCTTCATCGTGACGCTGGGCATGATGAATATCTTCCGTTCAGGCGCAATGTTCTTCATGAACGGCGGCGGATTCTTCTGCGATGTGCCTGCTTTCAAGGCCATATCCAATACAGAGCTTTTCAAGAACCCCCAAAGCGGTTTGGGGCTGCCCCTGCCGATCCTTTACCTGCTGGTAGCCTGCGTGATATGCTACTACGTCGCAAAACATACGCGCTTCGGTCGTTATGTGTACGCGGTGGGCAGCAATGAGAAGGCAGCCAGACTGAGCGGTATCAACACCGACAGGATCAAGATACTGACCTTTGTGTTCATGGGCGTCATGGTAGCGCTGGCAGCCATCATGGAAGCTTCCCGCATGAACAGCATCAACGCGACATCCTCGGGGCAGGGCTATGAACTCAATGCCATCGCCGCAGTCGTCATCGGCGGCGTGTCCATGGCGGGCGGCAAAGGGTCCATCATCGGTGTAATCATCGGCGTGCTGCTCCTGGGAATCATCAGCAACGTGCTGAACATGATCGGCATAAACATATTCCTCATCAACGCCATCAAGGGCGCGCTGGTCATCGCGGCCGTGCTGCTGCAGAAAAAGGAAGTCCTGAGATAAGATAATAAAAAGAAGCATATAAAAGCAGGCATCGAAAGGCGCCTGCTTTTTGTTTTCGTTCTACCTTTCAACGAGGTTATGTGAGAGGCACTGCTGTGCAAAAAGGATGGAAGATCTATGTCAAAGAAGCGGCAGCATCAATGCATGCACAACCACTTGATTGTGTCAATTGGAAGCAGTACGATCATGAACCATATTTTGAAAGGTTAACGCAGGGGATATTCGGGAATCCTTTAGAAAGCAGAAGCATCAAAGGAAGGTTGGAACAATCATGAAAAAGATCCTCGTATTCATCTTTTGCGCCATCTTTGTGATGGTACTGGCGGCATGCGGACCGGCGCCTTCGCCCTCGCCTTCACCAAGCCCGACCGCCACAACTACTCCAGGCGCAAGCCCGAGTGGCACGGCGGCTGCCGGGGCCCCCCTGGTGGGCATCAGCGTGCCGCAGGCCCCCACAGGCTGGGTGGCTGCAGTGCAGTACTATGCCGATAAGACAGCCAAGGACCTGGGGCTGAACTACAAGCTCGTTGCGGCGGCGGACCCCAACGAACAGGCGAGCCAGATCGACGAACTGATCAATTTGAAACCCAAAATCATCGTACTTTTCCCATCCAATGACCAGGTAGCCGTGGCCGCCCAGAAAATAAAGGATGCCGGCATCATCCTGATCGACTATGACAGGACGATCAATCCCACCCAGCCAGACTATTACCTGGCCGGCGACAACTACGGCATGGGCGTGGCAGGCGCCAAGTACATCGCTGAGAAACTCGGCAAAAAAGGGAACGTAATGATGGCGGGCTGCGCCGCATATGGCGACGCCGTCAACGGACAGCGCCTCAAAGGATTCCTCGATACCATCAAGACAGAAGCCCCGGATATCAAGATCCTCAATAATGGCAACGCATATGACAGCCCGAACTGTGCGCCTGAATCCGGCCTGAAGACCATGACAGACGCGCTGCAGGCCAATAAAAAAATCGATGGGGTATTTTCCATCGACGACGAGCTTTCGGTAGGATTATACCAGGCAGTGAAGGAGGCAAACAGGACTGACGTGAAAGTCATGACAGGCGGCGGCGGAAACCAGTCCTACTTCAAGATCATGCCCACGACACCTGCCGATGTATGGCTGGCAAGCGCATTGTACTCCCCAACCATGATCATCGATTGCGTCAAGAATGCCGACAAGCTCATCAAGGGCGAGACCGTTGAAAAGAAGATCATCGTCCCGTCCAAGATCGTGGACAAGAGCAATGTGAACCAGTATTTGGACCCCAGTTCACCGTATTAATCCAGCTACAACTCCAAAAACATCACGGAAAATAGAAAGAGGGGAGCAGATATAAACTGCTCCCCTCTTTTGAGACAATCAATTAAAACACGGTCTTGAGAAAATTTATGCCTTCCTGGGCAAGGATGTCCTGGGACTTGGCGAGGGGCCTCCACAGGGACACGGCCTTGGCGATCTCAACGATATCGGTGGTGAAGGATTCAATGATGACGGGGCCATCATAGCCGATCTCGTCAAACGCCTTTTTGATGCCTTTCCAGTCGATATGGTCCTTCCCGGGAGTGCCGCGGTTATTGGCGCAGGAGTGGAAGCTGATGAGCCTTTTACCGGCCTTGCGCACCGCATCGGGGATGCTGGGCTCTTCGATATTGGCATGGAAGGTATCGATCAGAAAGCCGACATTGGACATGCCGAGCTGGTCGAGGAACTCCACGCCCTGGTCTACGGTATTGATGAAGTCGGTCTCGAAGCGATTCAAGGGCTCCACAGCCAACTTGACATTTTTCTTTGCCGCGTACTCTGCGACGACATGCATATTTTCCAGCGCCCATTTGGTCTGATCCGCCTTTTCTTTGGGTGTGGTCATGCGCGCCTTGCCTACGGCGGAGTACATGGGGCCTGCCACGAACGGGGAACCGATCTCGGCAGCGAGATCCGTCATGAATTTGATATAGTCAACGCCTTCGGCACGGATGGCGGGATCCTCCGAGCTGATGTCCCGCGTGGGACCAAAAGCGCCGCAGACGGTGACCTGAATGCCGGCTTCCTTTGCCGCTTTGGCTATGGACGGGCCGTCGATGACTTCGGGCTGCTCCACGCAGACCTCATAGATGTCGAATCCCATGGCTTTGGCTTTTTGGAACTGGTCGAGGGTCTTGTTGCTGAAAGGGGATACCCAGATGAATGAACTGGCGCCGAATTTCATAATTGTGTTCCTCCCAAGTGATTTATTTATGGTTTAAACCAAACCGGCCGACGCCGGCTAAAACAGGCCATCGAAAAGCATACCCAGCGGGCTTCAAACCAATACGCGAATCCATTCCATGCTATTCACTTATACGTTTAAATCAATTTACATTATACCACCATAACGAAGGGGCAAACAAGGGACGCAAGAGGTATTGGAATGCCGGAAAAGAAATTGTGTCACTGCGAATCCGCCTGCGCCAGGAGCACCTGAACGCCGGCTTCGGTGATGGCCTGGACATCTGCGGGGTCTATGCCGGAATCGGTTATCAAAGCGGCAAAGTGCTGGACGGCTCCAAACTGGACGAAAGAGGTCTTGCCCAGCTTGCTGCTATCTGCCAGCAGATATGCCTCGGAGGCAATGGCGATGAGCCTTTCCTTCACCCGGGCCAGATCCATATTGGGCGTAGTAACGCCGCTTTTTAATGTGATACCGTTGCAGGCAATGAAAGCCTTGTCCACGTTCAACCCTTCCAGGGAGGAGAGGGTGAGGGGCCCTACGGTGCAGTGGAAATTGGTGCGGATCATGCCCCCGGCCAGCAGGATGTGCGCGGAGGACTCCCTTTCCAGGAAGGAGGCTATCTGCATGTCGTTCGTTACGACCGTGAGATCCCTGAAACGCGGGAGAAGCTGCGCCAGCTCAAAGACCGTGGTACCCGTATCCAGCGCGATGGTATCGCCGTCCCGGATACGGCGTACCGCCTCGAGGGCGATAGCACGTTTTTCCGCGATGCGCGCGATTTCCTTCTGATAGGAATCGGGCTCAAAACCGGCACGGGAATTACTGATGGCGCCGCCGTGGGTCCTTTTGAGCAGCCCGCGATCCTCCAGCTCACGCAGGTCACTTCGGATCGTGGCGGGAGAGACATGGAAATGGTCGCAGAGGGCTTCCACGGTGGCAGTGACCTCGCGATTTACCAGCTCCACAATCATATGCTGCCGCTCCTCGGCAAACATGCTGTCCTTGGTCCTGCCCATGTACACCACCCTTTTCCGATCCTGAAACATTCCAATCAACACTATACCAAAGTCACGAGCGGTATACAATCAGAAAATACCCAAAAAAGCGTAAAGCAACAAGATATGAGAATAATTTTAGGTTAAAACAATGATATATTAATCGTAAACGAAAATATATAGGTGCACAGAACAATAATATATGATAATATTAAAATGCATAAGCAAGGTTTTTTCCTACAATGATAACGAACAACCGGAGGTTAGGAGATTTGAGCAAGAAAACGGTATCCATCTGCCTGATCGGCGCCGGCCGGGCGGGTATGATCCACGCAAGGAACTACAAGAACATGGTACCGGGCGCGCGGATAGCCGCAGTGGCGGATCCATTTGAAGAGGCGTGCAAAAAGGCGTGCGAAGAGCTGGAGATCGACCGATATTACCTGGATTACAGGGAAGTATTGAAACAGGCGGATATCGACGCCGTGGTGGTCGTATCCCCCACCAAGTACCACCGGGACATCGTGGTGGACGCAGCGGATGCGGGCAAGCATATCCTGTGCGAAAAACCCATGGCGATGAATGAAAAAGAATGCGAAGAGATGATCGAAGCCGCCGAACGCAACCATGTAAAGCTGCAGCTGGGATTCATGCGGCGCTTCGACGAAAGCTTTGCGGAAGCTAAAAAGGCAATCGACTCCGGGGCTATCGGGGCAGTGGTGGAGATCCGCTCCGTCACAAGGGGCCCATCCAAACCCCAGGAATGGATGTACGACATCGAGAAGAGCAACGGGCCGCTGGCCGAGGTGAACAGCCACGATATCGACTGCATCCGGTGGCTGGCGGGGAGCGAACTGGAACACGTATACGCCATCGGCGGGAACTACCGGAACCCTGAGATCAAGGCGCAATGGCCGGATTTCTATGACAATGTGGTGCTCTCGGGCCGGTTCAAAAACGGCATAACAGCCGTGATCGAGGGCGCTCAATATGTGAAATACGGCTATGACGCACACGTGGAGGTGCTGGGGACGGACGGCGTGATCCATATCGGCAGAAACGACGCATACGGCTACCATGTGACCACGAAAGAACTGGGGACGCATACGCCTTTTATCTCCAGCTGGACGACGCTATTCAAAGACGCGTATTTGGCGGAGGACAAGCACTTCGTGGACTGCATCCTGAACGACAAGACGCCGAGTGTGACCGGGACAGACGGAAAGATGGCCGTCAAAATCGTTAATGCGGGGAACACATCCATTAAAACGGGTACAATCGTCAGACTATAAATTAAGAATTAATAATTAATAATTGCGGTATGCCTCCGGCATGATTCTAATATAATGCCGCGGGCAGGGATTGGAGATAGAGAATATGCTGGCTGCAAGACTGTACGGACCGATGGACCTGCGATTGGACGAGGTAAAGAAGCCCCAGATCAACCAAGATGAAATCCTTCTGAAAATAACGAGCGCTGCGGTGTGCGGCACGGACATACGGATGTACAAAAACGGGTATGCAGGTGTGGACGCAGAGCATCCGCGCATCCTGGGACATGAATTCGGCGGCGTGATCGAACAGGTCGGCAGCAATGTGCCTTTTTACAAGGAAGGGATGAACGTGGCCCTGGCACCCAACATCGGCTGCGGTACCTGCGACCGGTGTGTGAACGGTGATTTCCACCTGTGCGACGACTTCCAGGCTTTCGGCGTAACCATGGATGGCGCATTTGCCGAGTACGTAAAGGTGCCTGCCAACGCCATACGCCAGGGAAACCTTTCACTCGTGCCTGAAGGGGTGGATTCTGAAGAAGTGGCGCTGAACGAACCGCTCTCCTGCGCATACAACGGCTTTCTCAAGTGCGATATCCACTCCGGGGACTATGTGCTGATCGTGGGGGCGGGCCCCATTGGCATCATGCACGCGATGCTGGCCAAAATGGGGGGCGCGGCCAAGGTGATCATGAACGACATCTCGAAGGAACGGCTGGACGAGTGCAGCGCGATGATCCCGGGGCTCATCACCTACCACGGCAGCGACCTGAAAGGATTCATCCATGGGCAGACGCGCGGCAGGGGGCTGGACGTAGCGATCACAGCGTGCCCGGTGCCCGAAGTGCAGGCGGCCGTCATAGAAATGATGGGGCTGTGGGGAAGGGTCAATTTCTTCGGCGGACTGCCCAAGAGCAGGGAGATCGTGCCAATCAACACGAACCTGATCCACTACAAGCAGCTGAACGTGACGGGGACGACGCGCGCGAACGTGGTGCATTTCCGCAAGACGCTCGGCTTCATCGCCGACGGGCTGCTGGACGTGAAAAAAATGGTGACTGCGCGGTTCCCGCTGAAAGACATCGGAAAGGCGTTTGAATACGCGGCACAGGCGAAGGGCTTTAAAAACGTCATCACGTTTGATTGAGCAAAAAAAGATGTTACCGGCATGCCGTGAAGAAACACTGTTTCCACCAGGGAGGCCATAAACATGGGTTTCGATGCGGCAGAATGGAAACCGGAGCGAAACAAAGCAGGTATTTGTGTTAAATCTGAAGAAAACCACTATACATTTTGCGTCAAATTTGATATGTTTGGGGGTATAAACCAATGCAGTATCTCATCGGCGTAGATATCGGGACACAGGGCACCAAAACGACCCTCTTCGATACCACGGGAAAAGCGCTGGCCGAAAGTTTCGAGGCCTCCAACCTGATCTCCCCCAAACCGGGCGTGGTGGAACAGGACCCGGGCGAAGTATTTGAATCCGTCATACGCACCATCAACGACGTGATGGACAAGTCGGGAACAAAACCCGGCGAAGTGGCAGCCGTGGCCTTTGACGGGCAGATGGCGGGCGTGATGGGCATCGACGAAAACTTCGATGCGGCGACCTACTATGACAGCTGGCTGGACACGCGGTGTGAAACATATATCGAGGTCATGAAAAAGACCGCCCGCAAGCGGGTGGTGGAACTGACGGGCTGCCCCATCACGTATGCGCACGGGCCCAAGATCCTGTGGTGGAAGCACGAACGGCCCGAAGCGTATGCAAAGATCAAAAAATTCGTCATGCTGCAGGGGTACTGCGCGGGCAAGCTCTGCGGCCTGAAGGCAGAAGACGCCTTCATCGACCACACGAATATCCATTTCACAGGGTATGCGGACAACAAGAACAAGCAGTGGTCGGATGAGCTGCTGGAAACGTTCCAGGTGGAGAAGGGCAAGATGCCGCAGATCGTGGCACCCTGGAAGGTGGTCGGCGGCGTGGATAAGCGGTTTGCCGACGAATGCGGGCTGCTCGCCGGAACGCCGGTGGCGGCAGGATGCGGCGACTCGGCCGCAACGAGCCTGGGCGCGGGCATCGTGCGGGCGGGGCAGGTCTTCGACGTGGCCGGGACGGCTTCCATCTTTTCTTGCTGCGTGGACACGTACGCCCCGGATACGAAGCACGAAGCGATGCTGCAGATGCGTTCGGTCATCGACGGATACTGGCAGCCGCTGGCCTATATCAACGGCGGCGGGCTGTGCGTCCGCTGGTTCAAGGACAACATCGCACGCAGCGACTACGATAAACTCGCAAACGAGGCCGAACAAGTGACGCCGGGCTCGGACGGAATCATCTTTACCCCGCATTTTGCCGGAAGGGTGTGCCCCAACAACCCGTACGTGAAAGGCAGTTTCATCGGCCTGGACTGGATCCACACACGCGCGCATATGTACCGCGCCATACTGGAAGGGATCGCATACGAATACCGGTTCTACCTGGATGTGCTGAAGGACCTGGGCGTGGGGAAGGGGTTCAAGGAAGTGTACGCAATGGGCGGCGGGGCGAAGAGCAGGCTCTTCAACCGCATCAAGGCGGACATGCTGGGGCTGGACTACAACGTGCTGCGCAACAACGATACCGCCACACTGGGCTGCGCGCTCATAGCGGGGCATGCGGCGGGCATATATACTGATATAGCCAAGACCGTGGAAGGCATGGTGGAGACCGGCGAGCATGTCTCTGCAAAACCCGGCCAGAGCGCGGCATACGACAAGTACTACGAGGCGTACAAGGACCTTTTCGGCGCACTCGAAGGCATTTACAAACGATTGAAGTAGGCCAGGGCAGCCATATTTCAATACACCGGTACTCCTGAAGCATTACAGCAGCTTCCGGACGCCGGTGTTACTTTTAACGGGGAAACCTGATTGATTCGTGCGATATCTTTGCGGTTAATTTGGCACCTACCTGTGTCGCTAAAAACTTGAAATAGCGATGCTATCGAAACAGCACTATGCTGTTCCTTCGTTTTTGCTCCTTGGTATATGCCAAATTTCCTCGCAAATCTTATCGCCCTCATTTCAATCAGTGTTTCCCTAATCATCCAGAATAAAAAGTGGATACTAACAAAACTTATATAATACGGAGGAATCATAATATGAAACTATCAGCCTTTTCAGTATTGTACAAGGACAAGCCGCTTTCCGAGGTCCTGGATCTCTTCAAAGGCAAGGGGATCACCCATGCGGAGATCGGCGCGGGCGGATTCATCGGCAAGGACCACTGCAATCCGGCGCAGCTGCTGGCGGACAAGAAGGCACGGGAAAAATTCCACGACCTTTTCAAGAGCAGGGACATGACCATCTCCAGCCTGAGCTGCCACGGCAACCCCGTGCACCCGCAGAAACAGCTGGCGCAGAGCTACCACCAGGACATCAAGGAGGCCATCGACCTGGCCGCGCTGCTGGGCGTGGAACGTATCGTGACATTTTCCGGCTGCCCGGGGGACAGCGACCATTCGCTTTACCCGAACTGGCCGGTATCGCCCTTCCCGGAGGACTTCCAGGCTGTGGTGAACTGGCAGTGGGAGAAAAAACTCATCCCCTACTGGAAGGAGATGGGGAAATACGCCGAGGACAAGGGCGTGAAGGTGGCGATGGAGATGCACGGCGGCTATTCCGTCCACACTCCTTTCACCGCCATCAAAATGCGGAGGCTAACAGGCTGCAAGGCGCTGGGCGCAAACCTGGACCCGAGCCACATGTGGTGGCAGGGCATCGACCCGGCGGAGGCGGCGCGCTACCTGAACAAGGAAGGCTGCCTGTATTTCTTCCATGCAAAGGACGCGTTCATCGACCCGGCGTATGTATCCTACTACGGCGTGACGGATATGCAGAGCTTCGGCGTGGCATACGGAAGGGGCTGGCAATTCCGTACGGTGGGATTCGGGCACGACCTGAAAGAATGGTCAAATATTTTCAGCGTCTTGCGCGCTACTGGATATGACGATATAATAAGCATAGAGCATGAAGATTCGTATATGTCGGTGGAGGAAGGGCTGGAAAAGGCGGTCAACAACCTGAAACAGGTGATGATCTTCGAGCCTGCGTCCGCACCCAAGGCCTTTAACCTGGATGAGCGGTTTATCTGAACCGGAAACAAACCGATCAGGCGGGGATAGACGCCATCTTCATGTACATGAAAATATGGAGGAATATCCCATGGTACTGACCACTGCCGATGTAGCGAAAATGCTGGACCTGAGCTGCGTGCGGATGCACCACACCGCCGACGACATCCACAAGATGGTCAATGCGGCCAAGGAATACCGGTGCGGGCAGGTATCCGTACTGCAGTGTTATATCGGCCTGACGAAGGAACTGCTGAAAGGGGACAAGGACATCCACGTGGTGGGGAACATCAGCTTCCCATCGGGCTCGGACATCACCGAACTCAAGGTGTTCCATGCAAAACAGATGGTGAAAGCCAAATGCGACGAGGTCGACATGGTGATGAACATAAACTTCCTGAAATCCGGGATGTACAGGGAAGTTGAAGAAGATGTGAAGGCCGTCCGAAAGGCTGTAGGGAATATCCCCATGAAGGTCATCATCGAGTCGCCCATCCTGGACAAGGAACTCATAAAGAAAGCCTGCGAGATCTGCATGAACGCGAAGGCTACATTTGTGAAGACGGGCACAGGCTGGACCGAACCCACGACGCTGGAACAGGTGCAGTACATCAAATCCATCGTGGGGGACAACATCTTCATCAAGGCTTCGGGCGGCGTGAAAAACCTGGACCTGCTGGCGGAGATGTACCGGGCCGGCGCGAGGCGTTTCGGCGTGAACCTGCGCGGGGGCATCTCCCTGCTGGAGGAATGCAAGGCGCGGGGCGGAAGCATCGAGATCTAATAAAGCTAACAGATACATGAAGCGCAAGGGGTGCGTGCCACCCCTTGCGCTTGCTTATACCCGCGGACATACCGCCAGGATGAACCCCTGTGATGGTGGCACCCACCATGCCGGCATACGTCATAAGTGCCGATGCAGCGGCGCGGGCGGAGTTTCCCTCCGCCGGGATGATAAAGCGCGAGCCATAGGCATATCAAATTACTGTTTTCTGACAATAAACCAACAATAATGAACGATTTACAAGGCACCTATACATTGACATGATATCCTGCAAATGATAAACTTATTATAACGTCCTTACGACTATACCATTTTGCATAATATGTGTACACTTACAGAAAGATAATGAAAAAACAATTTTTCGTAAAACGCGCCATTCTTTTGCGTTTAATATCATAACAGCATCGGGAGGGATAACAAGAATGAAGATCGGACTTTTTTCTGCAACGTACCTGGACAAGAGCCTGGAAGAGACCTGCGCCATGGCTTCCAAATACGGCTATGAGGCCGTGGAACTCCCCGCCTTCTCCGGGAACCCCCACCTGGACATCGAAAAAGCCGTAAGCGACAAAAATTACCGTGAGCAAATCAAAAAGGCGGTATCCGCCAACGGACTCATCATTTCTGCACTGAGCAACCATCCTGAAGGACAGATCACACTGGGACCATACGGCGAAGACACCGACGCCATCTTCAAAGGCACCCGCGAAGAAAAAATCAAATTCGGTACCGAACGCATGATCAAGACGGCCCAGGCGGCAAACGCCCTGGAAGTGCCCGTGGTATGCGGCTTCATCGGCTGCGAGAATTTCGGCAGGTTCTTCAACTGGCCCTGGTCAAAGGGCTGGGCCAAGATGGAGCAGGATTTCGTAGAGATCTGGAGCCCCATCCTGGACAAATTCGGCGAATACGGCGTGAAATTTGCCCATGAGCCCCATCCCAATGAACTGGTTTATGACGTTGACACGGCTGTGCGCGCGGTGGAACTGCTGGGCGGACGCAAGGAGTTTGGCTTCAACTTCGACCCGGCCAACCTGACCTACCTGGACATCAAAGTGGAAGTATTCCTCGACGTGCTCAAAGACCGGATATTCCACGTGCATGCCAAGGACGCCGAAGTGGTGGACCACAACCTGCAGCGCAGCGGCCGTATCCCGCAGGGCGACTGGCAGCGGCTGGGCAGGGGCTTCCGCTTCCGCATCCCCGGCTGGGGCGATGTGCCGTGGAAGAAGGTCATCACCGAACTTTCCATGATCGGCTACAACTACGTGATGAGCTACGAGCACGAGGACGTCACGATGAGCCGCCAGGACGGCATCGAAAAGACCATTGCGTACCTCAAACCGCTGATGATCCAGGCGCCGTACGAGGGCCGCAACGACGTATTGTTCAACTGAAAAATATACAGAATTCAACAATAAAATATTGGAAATTGCCATGGAGACGGTTATAATACTGTAAATGGCAATTCAAATGGAACAGCAACCAATAATTTGAATACTGAATACGGAGTGACATGAAAAATGAAAATGAAAGCTGCAATGTTTGAAAAGCCGGACGTCATCACCATCAAGGAGATACCGGTACCCGATATCAACGACAACGAAGTACTCATCAAAGTGAAATACACCGGCATCTGCGGAACGGACTGGAGCATTTACAAGGGCTATTATTCGTCGGACAAGCTGCCGCTGGTGGCGGGACATGAGTTTTCGGGCGTGGTGACCAAGGTGGGCAAAAACGCCCAGGGACTGAAAGAAGGCGACCGGGTAACGGCCGACATCAACCTGAGCTGCGGAACATGCTTTTACTGCAGGCGCGGACAGAAACTCCTCTGCCCCGAATTCACCCAGCTGGGCATCCACACCCACGGGAGCTATGCAGAATATGTGAAGGCCCCCTGGGAGCAGGTGCACATCCTCCCCGAGAACCTGGATTTCCTTTCGGGCGCATTCATCGAGCCGGTGAGCTGCGTGATCCACAGCAGCAAGGCAGCCGAGATCAAGATCGGCTCCAGCGTGGCCGTCATCGGCTGCGGGCTGGGCATCCTGCACGCAAGGCTGGCCATGCTGCGGGGCGCCGCTCCCGTGATCATCTTCGGCGACAATGAAAAACGCCTGCAGATCGCACGGGACATGGGCGTGGACTACGCCATCAACATCAACGAGAAACCCGACATGATCGCGGAGACGCTCAAACTGACGGGCGGGCGCGGCGCGGACTATGTGATAGAAGCCGTGGGCCTCAAAAAGACGTATGAAGATGCATTCAAGATGGTGCGCAAGGGCGGCAGGGTGGTCGGATTTGGCATCGCTGCAAACGGCGTGGAGATCTCCGTGAACCCCTCCGAGATGGTGCTGGGCGAGAAGACCTTTGCAAGCTCCTGCGCGGGCGTGGGCGTGGACTGGCTGGACTCCATGGCGCTGCTGGCGCACGGCCGTATAAAACCCGAGAAGATGTTTTCCATGATCGTACCGCTGGAAGAGCTGGAAGCGGCACTGCATGAACTCAAGACCAATCCCGACCTGATCAAGGTATTCGTATCATCCGAGATCAAGGAAAGGCAAGTATTCTAAGGTGTATGAAAGTGCGGGGCGGCTTTCCAGCCGCCCTGTGCGTTCAATGTTTGTGGGGGGTACTATCCATGATAGACAAGAGCAGCCCGGTGCCTTTATACCACCAGATCAGGCAGGATATAAAGGCCAAGATCAAAAGCGAGAAATTCCCGGTGAACCAGCCCATCCCTTCGGAGAGCGAATTGATGGTGCATTATAACGTGAGCCGCATGACGGTGCGCCTCGCAATCGATGAGCTGGAAAAAGAGGGGTATGTGAAAAAGATCCAGGGCAAGGGCACATACGTCAAGAAGCGGAAAATGACCCAGCAGCTCAACACCATCACCAGCTGGACCGAGACGATGCTCGCCCAGGGGCTGAACCCGGTGACCACAAGCATCAGCACGGACGAAATCGAGGCCTCGGAAGAACTGGCAGAGCAGATGCAAATAGACCCGGGCATCCGGCTCTACAGCATCCACCGCGTGAAAAGCGTGGAAGGAGAGCCCATCGGCATCTCACAGGTGTACCTGGTGGCGGATGTGGCGCCCGGACTAACGGATATGCCGCAGATACGGGACTCCATCTACTCCGTGCTGGAATCGGTGTACAATGTGGACCTGGCTTCGGCCACGGAAACGGTGGAAGCGCATGCCGCGGAGAAAGAGGAAGCCCGGCTTTTGAATATCAAGGAGGGGGAACCCGTCATCTGCGTGACGCGGCTGACATATGACTCCTTCGGCAAAGTCATCGAGCTGGTCCAGATCACCTCCCGCGCGGACCGGTATGCCTACACCATCACCCTGAGCGGGCGCAAACGCAAACAGGACTAAAAACCAGGAGCATACAAGCAAATGAAGATACAAGGCTTTAACCATATCGGCATCAACATCACGGACATCGAAAAGTCCCTGGCATTTTACCGCGACGTATTAAAGGCAAACGTGCAGTTCTCGGCCAAAATGGACGATTGCACCATCACCTACCTGCTGCTTCCCAGCGGGGAGCGCATCGAGCTTTTTGACTATTACGGAAAAAACAAAACGAACCCGCCCGAGGAGAGCCAGGCGGGCTACCGCCATATCGCCATTCAGGTGGATGATACCGATGCGTGGGAGGAATGGCTGAGGCAGAATGAGGTACCCATCGTACTGGCCTCGACGGATATCGCGGCGCTGCACGTGCGCGTGCTGCTTTTCAAGGACCCGGACGGGACGGTGCTGGAATTCTGCAAACCGATTTAGCTCAGTTGAGAGTTGACAGTTGAGAGTTGCGGAATGCCCTTCGGGCATGGACCCCATGAGTTGATAGTTAAGAGCTGAGGGGTGCCCTTCGGGCATGAATTCATAGAAAATTAAAAAGCACGAGCGCAAATTTGTGATATAACAAGGGTGGACCCTATATACAATCATTATATCGATATATCGATATCATTTGTAACAACCAGAGGAGCGTTAAAGTATGGACAGGATCATCGCATACGATCTGGGAACGGGGGGCATAAAAGCCTCGCTGTATGATGAAAAGGGCGTATCGCTGGCGGCGAGCTTTGAACCCTATGACACCCATTACACCGGTGCGCTGCTGCACGAACAGAAGCCGGAGGACTGGTGGAACGGCGTGATCGTAAGCACGAAAAAGCTGCTGGAGAAAAGCGGCGTGAAACCGTCAGACGTGGCGGGGCTTTCGATATCGGGGCACAGCCTGGGCGTGATCCCTGTGGACAAAGACGGTGCATTGCTGCGCGACAAGACGCCCATCTGGTCGGACGCGCGGGCGCGGGAGCAGGCAAAGAAATTTTTTTCCGGATACAGTTTTGACGAGTGGTATATGAAAACGGGGAACGGGTTCCCGGCGGAACTCTACGCCATATTCAAAATCATGTGGTACAAGGACAACGAGCCGGAGGTATACGCAAAGACGTACAAGTTTCTCGGCACGAAGGACTACATCAATTACCGCCTGACGGGCGTGATGCTGACGGACCAGTCCTACGCATCGGGCAGCGGCGTTTACGACCTGGCTGGCGGCGGATACGACGAAGCCATGATCGCGGCATCGGGCATAGACCCGCGCAAATTAACGGACATCGTACCCTCCACACACCTGGTGGGCACCATTACCAAGGAAGCGGCACTGGCGAGCGGGCTTGCTGCGGGGACCAGAGTCTACTGCGGGGGCGTGGACAACAGCTGCATGGCGCTGGGGGCCACATGCTACAAGGCCGGACGTGCGTACACCTCCCTGGGTAGCTCGGCCTGGATCGCCGTATCCACCCCGAAACCCCTGGTGGACATCCAGATCAAACCCTTCATCTTTGCGCATGTGGCGCCGGGGCAATTCGCTTCGGCGGTATCGATATTTTCCGCGGGCAACTCCTTTCGCTGGATCCGCGACAACATTTGCAGGGACCTCATCCTCAAAGCCAAAAGCGAGAACACAGACCCATATGTCCTGATGGGCGAACTGGCGCAGCAATCCCCCATCGGCTCCAACAAACTGATCTTCAACCCCAACCTGGCGGGGGGCGCAGCTTACGAGTACAGCCCCAACATCCGGGGCGGATACTGCGGGCTGGTCCTGGGCCATACGACCAGCGACATGGTCCGGGCCGCGATGGAAGGCATCGCGATGAACCTGGGCGTGGTGCTGGAACTGCTTCGTTCCCTGACGGACGTATCGGACGACATGATCTTCGTGGGCGGGGGAAGCAAGAGCGAATTCTGGCGGCAGATCTTCGCGGACGTGTACCGCTGCAATATCGTAAAGACCAATATCGATCAGGATGCCGCCTCCCTGGGCGCGGCTGCACTGGCCGCGGTGGGCCTGGGCCTGTGGAAGGATTTCGCGCCGGTGGACGAGGCGCATGCCATCCAAGACATCCGCAAACCCATTGAAGGCAACGTGGAAGCGTATCAACGGTATATGGAAGCCTTCCGGAAGGCAGCCGTGCATTTCGCGCAGATGGGCGACATGCTGCACGGGATGGATTGATACCCCATCAGCTTATACTGAAGTTTAAATTACTCTCATGATAAAAAATGATGAAAGGATTGATCGTGATGGCAAAAAAACTGAACATCGCTGTAGTAGGCGGGGGATTCATGGGCAAGGCGCACAGCAACGCCTGGAAGACTGCCGGAAAATTCTTTGAGATGGAATATGAACCGGTACTGAAAGTATCGGTGGACAGCAACGAAGCCGTCAAGGGCTTCGCGGACCACTGGGGATACGAAGAATTCAGCACGAAATTCGACGAAGTGATCGCCCGCAAGGATATCGACGTGGTGGATATCTGCACACCGACATTCACGCACAAGGAGCTGGCGGTGAAGGCTGCCAATGCCGGCAAACACGTATTCTGCGAGAAACCGTGCGCGATCACCTATGCCGAAGCCAAGGAGATGCTGGAGGCCGCCAAAAAGGCCGGCGTGGTGCATTACCTGAACCATAACTACCGCAGGGTACCCGCCGTGGCATATGCCAAGCAGATGATCGAAGAAGGCAAGCTGGGCACGATCTACCACTGGAAGGGCGCGTACCTGCAGGACTGGATCATGGACCCCAACTTCCCGCTGACATGGCACCTGAAAGAGGAGACGGCGGGTGGCGGACCGCTGTGGGACCTGAACTCCCATTCCATGGACCTGGCCCGCTTCCTAGTGGGCGAAGTGGAATCCCTCTCGGCCATCAACAAGACCTTCATCACCGAACGGCCGATACCGGGCGGGAGCACAAGCACATTCGGCGCAGTGGAGAAGGAGACCACCAGCAAGGGCAAGGTGACGGTGGACGACGCAAGCTTCCTGCTGCTGAACTTTGAAAACGGCGCGCTGGGCTCGCAGGAAGGCTCACGGTTTGCCTGCGGACGCAAAAACTACAATACGTTTGAGATCTACGGGAGCAAGGGCGCAGTATCGTTCAACTTTGAGCGCATGAACGAGCTCCAGTACCTCGATTTCACCCAGAAGGCAACGGAACAGGGTTTCAAGACCATCATGGTGACGGAATACGCGCACCCGTACTGCAAGGCGTGGTGGGCGCCGGGCCACATCATCGGCTATGAGAACACCTTTGTCCATGCCGTGGCGGATTTCACGGACGCGGTGACGAAGGGCACATCCGTCAGCCCGAATTTCGAGGACGGCGTGAAGAACATCCAGATCCTCGAAGCCGCCAAACTCTCGAGCGCAAAAAAACAGGTCGTGAAGGTATCAGACATCAAATAACCGTGCAGTACCGGCGCGCATAATACAGGCGTGCATATGGCAGCGAATCCCTCCTCCTGCCGTAAGCACGCCAACCGATCCGACAGATAGGCTCCAAAGAGAGGCTCAAGCGACGAAAGGAAGATGAGCAATGAAAACAAGATTATTGCCACTTTATTTTTCCGAGACAAACGACCGTGAACGCGACGAATTCGCCGCGCAGATGGCGAGGCTCAAAGAGTATTACGGTGACTGCGCGGAATTCTTGGACCCGGTATGCATCGGGGAGAAGATCCCTGAGGCTGACGCCGTGGTATTCCCGCAGTTGATATTCCAGGCATTCCGGCAGGCAGACATACTGAAGAGGATCAAACTCCCGATGATCGTACTGACCTCACGCTTCGGGACGGTGGAGATGTGGGACTGGGAGATCATCACATACCTGCGGGACGAGGGCCTGACAATATTTTCTCCATACAACATCGAACTGGCCAAGACCATCATACGGGCCGTAGGCGTGAAGAAAATGCTGAACGGCGCGAAATTCCTGATGATGCAGGACAGCCCGGGCGAGGGCATGCAGGCCAACATCTTCAAACGCTTTTACTGGTGGGAGAAGGAATGCTCGGAGAACATGGAAAAGGTCTTCGGCATCAAGATCATCTACAGGAGCTGGAAGGAAGTATCGGACAAGGCCGCCAGGATCACGGACGATGCGGCGCGGGAAGCGGCCAAAGATTGGGACGTGTGCAAGGAAGGCGTGTGCGAAGCCAATTACCTGAAGGCCGTGAAGATATACATGGGCGTGAAGGACGTCATCAACGAGATCGGCGGGGTGCAGGGCGTGGGCAGCAACTGCCTGAACGAATCCTTCAACTGCTTTACCACACCCTGCCTGGCATGGAACATGATCTTTGAAAAGGATGACATCATCTGGGCGTGCGAAGGGGACACCGTATCCCTTTTGACGAAATTCATCCTGTACCGCTCGCTCAAATCCCCCATCATGATGACCAACATCTACCCCTTCCTGGTGGGGATGGCGGCGCTGGCCCATGAAAAGATCGATAAATTCCCCGACATCAAAGATCCCGACAACCATGCGCTGGGCGTGCACTGCGGCTATTTCGGGCTGGCACCGCAGTCTTTCTGCACCGAATGGACGCTGCGGCCCAAAGTGCTGGGAATCGTGGACGACAACGCAATCGCAGTGGACTGCCGGATGGCGACGGGGAAGGCGACGCTGGCCAAGGTATTCCCGAGCTTCAAGAAGATATTGATCGTATCGGCGGAGATCGAGGATTATGTGCAATACCCCGGATCGGACTGCAGGAACGGCGCGCTGATCCGCTACAACGACGGGCACAGGGTGATGGAGAGCTTCAGCTCCCACCATATCCTGATCCTGACAGGGGACAAGAAGCCGGAACTCATCCAGCTGGCAAAGGTATTTGGGTGGGAAGTAGAAGCGATCTAATAATTAATAATTAAGAGTTAAGAATTAAGAATTGAGGTGTCAAGGGCGAATCATAATTCGCCCTTGGACAATCCATATGCGCTTCGCGGCAACGGTTCAAACCACCGCAGGCGGCAAAACAAAATGGGCTGCCGGCAAACAGCAGCCCTACGGGTATGATACAGACTGTTGCAGATAATAACAGAAGATTTATGGAGGCAATTCAAACATGCATGAAATGATCGAGAAACTGGCCAAATATGTACTGGTCCCTGTTATCAAGATAGACCGGGTGGAGGACGCCGTGCCGCTGTGCAGGACATTGAAGGAGGGCGGGCTGCCGGTGGCGGAGATCACATTTCGTACGGACGCCGCCGAGGAATCCATCCGCAGGGTGAACAAGGAATACCCCGATATCCTGCTGGGCGCGGGCACGGTATTAACCGTGGACCAAGTCAAAAGGGCAGTTGATGCAGGCGCGGGATACATCATCTCTCCCGGCTTTTCGCGCAGTGTCGTGGAATACTGCGGAAAAAACAACATCGCCGTGACGCCCGGCGCCATTACGCCCACCGAGATCCAGTACCTGATCGAATACGGGCTGGACGTGGCGAAATTTTTCCCGGCGGAGCAGGCGGGCGGCGTGAATATGATCAAGGCCCTGGCCGCACCCTTCCCGCAGATGAAATTCATTCCCACGGGCGGCATCAGCGCGAAGAACGTGCTGGATTACCTGGCATTCAAAAAGGTGGTCGCATGCGGCGGGAGCTGGATGGTGAAGGACGACCTGATCAAGGCCGGAGAATTTGACAAGATACGGGAACTGGTTGTCGAGGCGGTCAAACTGGTCAAATCAATTGACAATTGACAATTGACAATTGACAATGAAGGTAAGCCCTGCAGAGGATTTAATAATTAAGAATTAAGAATTTTGATGAGCCCTGCGGGGAATTAAAACATTAAACAACAAGGGATGCAAGATGGGAACTGTACGAACGGTGACGGGAGACATAGACAGCGGGACCCTGGGCCACTGCCAATGCCATGAACATATCTTCCTTGCGAAGGGGAAATCCTATGAAGTGAACCCCGCGCTGTGGATGGACGACGAGGCCGCCTCCAGAAGGGAACTGAACCTGTATAAAGAGGCGGGGGGCGGTACGATCGTGGACGCGCAGCCTGTGGGGGGCGGATCAATGCCCCGGCAGCTTTACGACGCGTCCGTGACCACGGGTATCCGGATCGTGGCATCCACGGGCTTTCACAAGCTGATTTTTTACCCCGAAGACCACTGGCTTTTCACTGCCGAAGCGGACGAAATAGCCGAATATTTCACCTATGACATCACCATCGGCATGGCGGGGGACGCAGACAATGACAGGCCTTTTTACCGTTATGGGACGAGAGCCGGCATCATCAAATGCGCGCTGGACATGCAGGGGCTGGAAGGGGTATACACCAAGCTTTTCCGGGCGGCAGTGAACGCGCATATGGCAACGAACGCGCCCATCATGGTACACACCGAGGACGGCGCGCACGCCGGGGAACTGGTGGACTTCATGACCGGCCTGGGGGTCTTGCCCGAAAAGCTGATTCTGTGCCACATGGAACGGAGCGTCACGCGCATGGATGAAAAGATCCGGGCGGCGAAGACGGGCGTGTACCTGCAGTGCGACACCATCGCACGGTACAAGTACCACAACGACGAGGACGAGGCGCTTTTCCTCAAGCGCATGTGCGATGAAGGGTTGGAGGAGAGGCTCCTGCTCGGACTGGACACCACCCGGCAGCGGCTGAAGAGCTACGGCGGAGAAACGGGGCTGGACTATATCCTGACGGATTTCCTGCCGCTGCTGAAAAAACAAGGGTTTTCAGATGAACAGCTGCACAGATTCTGTGCGGAGAACCCGGCGCAGGCGCTGTGCATCACATAGCGATGTGCATCACATTGAAACCAATGGAATATTACAAATAGATTGAAGGAGAATTGAACAAATGGGCTACGACGTAAGCAAACCGAGCGTATTCGCATTTGACATGCAGACGGGACTGAGCGCAAAACAACCCGCGTCCAAACGCTTCCTCTCCCACATGAAGGGCATGTACGCAGACGACAAGGCGCTGGCAGCGATGATGGAGAAGGAAAACACGCTGGTGTACGAATTCAACGAAATGGGCGTGCCCGAACACGAAGGGGATATAGCCTTCGGCACAAGTATCATCTACCCCGGCACGGTGGGCGGCGAGTACTTCATGACGAAGGGGCATTTCCACACCATCCTGGATACGGCGGAAGTCTACCTGTGCATCCAGGGCCGCGGCCTGATCCTGATGGAGAACCCCGAGGGGGAGTGGGGATATGAAGTGATCACCCCGGGCCAGATGGCGTATGTGCCCAAACGCTGGGCGCACCGCAGCATCAACATCGGCAAGGAACCGTTCGTACAGTTTTTCGCCTTCCGCGCAGACGCGGGGCACGACTACGGCACCATCGAGACCAAGGGTTTCCGCAAGCTGGTGGTGGAGAAAAACGGGGAATTTGCCATCATCGACAACCCCAAGTGGAAGTGAGGACTGAAACGAATTGAAAATACTCGTGACACCCACATCCTTTTTGAAACCCGAGAACCGTGAAGCCAAGGAAAAGCTGGAGCGGTTTGCGGATGAAGTGATCTACAACCCGTTTGGCAGGCCGCTGCAGGCCGATGAGATCGGCCCACTGCTGGCCGGTGTGGACGGGTACATCGCAGGGCTGGATTATATCACGGCGGAAGTACTGGAAGAAGCGCCGGATACACTGAAAACCATCTCCCGCTACGGCGCGGGCGTGGACAGGGTGGACCTGCCAGCGGCAAAAGCCAAGGGCATCACCGTGACAAACACCCCGGGCACCAACGCCGTGGCGGTATGCGAACTGGCCTTTGGCATGCTGCTGGGCCTGGCCCGGTCCATCACAAGGCTGGATAAAGCGGTGCGCAAAGGGGAATGGCCGCGGAACGACGGCATGGAACTCAAGGGCAAGACGTTGGGCATCGCAGGGATGGGCGCCATCGGCAAGAACCTGGCAGTGCGCGCAAGAGCCTTTGAGATGAACGTGGTGGCATACGATCCATGGTTCGATGAAGCATTCGGCAGGGAGTACGGTGTGTCCAGCGTGACTTTTGAGGAGCTCTTGAAGGTATCTGACGCCATATCGCTGCACATGCCGCTGAATGATGCAACGCACCATATCGTGAACGCGCAGGCGCTGTCCACCATGAAAGACGGCGCCATCCTGATCAACACGGCGCGGGGCGGACTCATCGACGAACTGGCGGCGGCGGAAGCGCTGAAATCCGGCAAGCTGCGCGGGCTGGGGCTGGACGTGTACGAAACAGAACCCGTTACGGACTCGCCATTGATCGGCTTTGACAATGTGGTGATGACGCCGCACACGGGCGCGCACACGAAGGAAGCCATCGTGGGCATGGGCGTGATGGCGGTGGACAACCTCATCGCGGTGCTCAAGGGCGAAAAATGCCCATACACCGTAAAATAGCATTTACATATAATACAGAAAAAGCGGGGAACGATAATCCCCGCTTTTGGTTTTACATGGCCTTATCCTTAGCGCGCCGGCATGCAGTGCACAAAAATATTCTATATATATGATACATTATAACTCGGATAGACAGGTCCCGGACGTAAGCGAGCAGCCAGGGCAACTGTTTATCAGATCATTGGTCTTCAGATTTACCGGCTTCCACGGGCTTTTCGATAACGGAGACGAGCGCCCATTCCACGCGGTGGTCCTCTATCTGCTCCACCCTGATCGTAAGACCATCCTTTTCAAGCTGGGGCCTGGCGCCGTCGGCGGGGATGACATCAAACTGGCCGAATATATAGCCGCCGAAGGTATCGTAGACCTCCACAGGCAGGGGAATATCCAAGGCTTCCGAAACCTCGCCCAGGTCCGTACTGCCGCGGATGCGCCAGGTATTGGCGTCCAGTTTCTGAATGCTCTTTTCGAGCGGGTCGTACTCGTCATTGATGCTGCCCACGATCTCCTCCAGGAGGTCTTCAATGGTGACAAGGCCGCTGGTACCGCCGTATTCATCCACGACGATAGCCATCTGGATGTGGTTCTGCTGCATATTGCGAAAGAGCACGTCCGCACGGATGCTTTCGGGCACCATATACGGGGGACGCAGCAGTTCCTGCAACGTTTTCGGACTGCCACTGATGTCATTGATGAGATAATCGCGCTGGTGGAGGATGCCCACGATATCGTCAATATCCTCGCTAAAGACCGGGAAGCGGGAATGGGTGTTTTCCATGATGATCCCGCGGACAATGCCGGGCTGGTCCTGCAGCCAAATCGCTACGATATCCGTCCGGTGCGTCATGATCTCCTCCACCGTCTGATTATTGAAATCAAAGATGTTTTCGATCATTTCCTTTTCCGCCGGCTGGATATTTCCTTTTTCCTCACCGATGCTGATCATCATGCGGATCTCTTCCTCAGTGGCCTCCTGCTGTTTGGCATGGGGATCGATACGGAAGAGGCGCAGGATGCCATTGGTCGTGACGGTGAGGAGCCAGACGAGGGGCATGAGGATCAGGGAGACGAATTTGATGACGCCCGCGACCACCATGGCGATGCGCTCGGGGTTATGCATGGCGATGCGCTTGGGGACCAGCTCCCCGAGAACCAGGGTGAAAAAGGACAGAATGATGGTAATGACAATGACCGCGATGGTGTCCAGCGTGGCGACAGGCATCTGAACACCGATGCTGAGGGCCCACTGTACGATGCGGTCGGAGAAATTATCCGCCGCGAAGGCGCTGCCAAGAAAACCGGCCAGCGTGATGCCGACCTGGATGGTGGAGAGGAAACGGGTGGGCCTTTTGGTGAGCCAGATGAGGCTTTTCGCGCGCTTATTGCCCGAATCGGCGATTCTGCGAAGCTTGGTATCATTCAGGGATATCACTGCGATCTCTGTAAGCGCAAAGAAGGCGTTGACCAATATGAGGAGGAGCTGGAACAGTATTTGACCTAAAAGGGGATCAGGCATTACGACCTCCGGTTTTTATATTACATTTATTATACCACATTCAAAAAACCCTATAAAAGACCGGTCTGGCGGGGCAATGGCGGACATGATATGATGCAGATGAATACGGGGTGACAAACATGGCTGAACACAACGATATCCTGCAATACGAGCCGGTGAGGCTGGATGCGGAGAACGATACGCTCATCATCCTGGACCAGACGTGCCTGCCTTACGAGACAAGGCTATTACGACTGCAAACACAGGAGGAGATCCGCAGCGCAATTTATCTTTTACAAGTGCGGGGCGCGCCGGCCATCGGGGTGGCGGCGGCTTTCGGGATCTACCTGGCGGCAAAGGGCATCCGGGCCGGGGACTACGGGACGTTTATTAAGCGGTTTACAGCAGCGAAGGAATACCTGGCATCTGCGCGGCCCACGGCAGTGAACCTCAGCTGGGCGCTGGAACGGATGGCCCGTATCGTTGAGCGAAATGCTGACAAGACCATTCACGCGATCATCCAGTCATTACATGACGAAGCAATGAAAATACGGGATGAAGATACCGCGGTATGCAGGGCGATCGGCGAGCACGGGCTGACGCTATTACAGGACGGCTGGGGCATCCTGACACACTGCAACGCGGGACAACTGGCGACCTCGCGCTACGGCACGGCGCTGGCGCCCATCCACCTGGGGCAGGAGCGTGGTCATTCATTCCACGTATATGCGGACGAGACACGTCCATTACTCCAGGGCGCGAGATTGACAGCATACGAACTGGCGTGCGCGGGAGTGGACACGACGCTGATCTGCGACAACATGGCGGCGCGGGTGATGAAGAACGGATGGGTGAACGCGGTGCTGGTGGGGTGCGACCGGGTGGCGGCAAACGGGGACACGGCCAACAAGATCGGAACGTCCGCCGTGGCTATATTGGCCAAACATTACGGCATCCCGTTCTACGTGTGCGCGCCGACCTCCACCATCGACCTGGACTGCACATGCGATGACGAAATACACATCGAAGAGCGGCCGGCTGCCGAAGTGACGGAGATGTGGTACAAGAAACGGATGGCTCCGGAAGGCATCAAGGTATACAACCCGGCTTTCGACGTGACGGAGGCAGGGCTGATCACGGCTTTTATCACGGAACACGGGATCATAAGACCGCCGTTTGAAGAGGGACTGCGGGGAGTCAAAGCAAAGCGGTGATGCAAGCGCTTGCGCCAAATGTATAATGTATAATGAAGGTATGCCTTCGGCATAATCAGGATACCCTCGGGGGAAACCCCTCAAGGCAGAACGACCCCTTAAAGGGCCGCTCGGATGCCAGATCCCCGATCTGGGGCGCCATCTCATAGACACTGATAAGGAAGCGGTTGCGGTACTACCGGTTGAAAGGAGAATCATTGTGAAGCGTGAGATATTGCTACTGGGTGATCTACGGTTATACGAGACTAGTAAACCCATTCTGAAGAGTGAACTGGATGGCCTGCCTGCCATCGTACAGGACCTGCACGATACCCTGATGGACTTCCGGAGCAAACACCATGCGGGGCGGGCCATCGCGGCACCGCAGATCGGCATAGCCAAGCGGCTGATCTACATGCACATCGACAAGCCAACCGTGTTCATAAACCCCACGCTGGAATTCCCGGATGACGAGCTGATGACGGTGATGGACGACTGCATGTCCTTCCCGGGCCTGCTGGTGAAGGTACAGCGGCACAGGCGGTGCAGGATCCATTACCTGGACATGGACTGGAAGCAGTGCACGCTTTCACTGGAAGGCGACCTATCCGAACTGCTGCAGCACGAATATGACCACCTGGACGGGATCCTCGCGACGATGCGGGCGATGGACAACCGGTCATACTTTATGAAAAGCATATAATAAAAACAACCTTTATTTTCATGAAAGTCCTGTAATCATTGAATGGAGTGCAAGCCTATCGAGCATTTATAAAAGGAGCGTTAGCCTGGCCCCGGCAAAGCAGACTTACAGTACTCACACTTTCCTGCTGTTCCTCCCGGAACCTTATTGGAAGCGCCGCAGTTGGGGCAAACAACATCATATGTGGGAACTTCCACTCCTGCCTGTGCGGAAGACTGCGCCAATGCCGCCCTTTTCTTTTTGGCTTTTGCCCGAAGCGGCAGAACGATAGCCAGAATGATGCCTGTAAGAGCGATGACTCCATATAATGCAACCAAACCCGGGGATGCCTTGCCGTATACGGTTTGCGCAACAGCTGCAACGGGTGATCTGACCGGTGATGCCACACTCAATGAGGGAGCCGGCTTTGCAGGACTGCTGGTGTCCACCGGTGCGGCTTCATGAAAATACTCTTCCGGAAGCGCCGCAGACAGGATCACTTTTTCCCCGGGTTCAACATCATAGATGTAAGAAGAAACAGCATTTCTGTATTCAACGTACTTATAATTTTTCGCTTTCTTGCCGGTAAACTTGGTGACAAACAGACGATCGCTGGAAAAATCATCGGGCATCTCAACATTGTAGCCCAAAATTTCAACCCTACAATCCCAGTTGCCAGCCAAATCATACAAGAGCTTATCAAAAGAAGGTTCAGAATCTTCGCTGAAGTGCAATTTATAGTTAATAGCGAAGGTCTTCGTACCCTTCAGGGGCTTGCCAGCATCCCCAATATCAATTCTGCAATATGTATTTCCACCCTCGGTAACCGTGCCGGCTGTATAAGCAGAACCCTTCACCTTCACATCACTGACCGAGCAGGTATATGGAACGGCGACGTTTGCCACCTTACCGGTTTCCAAAACGTCCGGCGCAGCACCCTGCAACAGAATGGTCCGGGAGATAACGCTGCGACCGGATGCGAAGGAATATTTAACGGTCTCACTAACGTCAAAGGTACGATCTGCAGCAACTTTGATGCTGACCGAATAGTCTTTTATATAATCATCCCCCCCGGCGGAGCCAGGGACAGCAAACAGCATCATACAAACCAGGATGGAGCAGAAAACGGCAATCCTTTTCACTTCATATCCCTCATATTCATCCAAGAATTATGGAGTCAAATCATTTTTGGGCCCTGCAGAACAGTCTTGCAGTATTCGCACTGCCCCGTGAGGGCGGCCGGGACCTTGTTCGTGGCGCCGCAATTGGGACAGGCTACTTCGACATCCACATCCTCCATTACGGGCTGAGCCCGCCGGAGCGCTTCCGCTCTATTTCTCCTTTTGTAATAAACAACAAAAGGCATCACAATGGCAAGGATGGTGCCTGCAACAAGAATGATCCAAAAGAGCGTCATGAGCGCGGTAACCACTATATTACATCAACCTTTCCAAGACTAATTTGCACGCTTCATCCGCTTCACCGAGTCATTGCGCCCGGCGATCAGGGCAAGCAGCCCATCGGTCTTTTGTGACACAGCCGTTACTGCCGCCGGAGGAACCGCTTTCAGAAGCTCCTCCAGGCCGGAAAGCTGCGCAAAGATAACCTCGTCTTCCTCCAAGGAAACGGTTTTATCACTGAACCTTATCTCGTCGTAGAGTTTATTCAATACGCCTGCATACTGATGGTAAGCTGCATTGGAGACTATGGAGAAGGCGAGCTTTTCGCAACTCTCCAATAACACACTTTCCCTGCTTCTTGCAATTTCCCTGCGCCTGAGCGAGGATGCCATAGCGGCGAACAAAATACCAAGGATGAGCGCGACGGTGACGAGGATGACCTGGATGATAATAAAAGCATTCAGATCGTCAGAGAAGATCAGCGGCGAAAGGAATGCAGACAGCAGCATAAGCACCCAGTAAATGCAGAACGTAGTGATGATACCCGTACGCATGATGGCTGCACTGCCGGAACCGCTGCATACCAGGATAACACTTATAAACAGTGCAAGCTCTGAAAAGAGAAGAAAGGCCAGGGACCACCAGGCGATGAGCGGCACGGTCCGGGCACCGTATCCGACGAAGAATACGACAAGGGTCACAGCAACAACAGCGATCCCCACGGCTGAAAAAACCAATGTTTTAACAGTTTTACCCAAACGGAATCCCTCCTTGTTATTTACCCATCAAAGTTTGGCGCCGCATTTGGGACAGAAAGCAAAACCTTTCCCTGCCGGTGCGCCACACTTTGGACAGAACCCCCCGGCAGCACGTTTGCGTCCCACAGCCGCCTTTTCCCCGCACTTGGGACAGAAAGCCATATCCGGGGACATCTTCGCACCGCATTTCCCGCAGATCCGAACACTGCCTTCAAGGTTTTCGGAATCGGCCCCGCACCGACTGCAAAAACGCTGCGCTTTTTCCATAGGCGTACCACAGCCGGGGCAGCTCTTCTTTTGCGAGGAAGTGGATAAGTTTTGTACCAAGCCGCCCATCTGGCTGCCGAAACCGCTGCCTATACTCACGCCCATGCCCAGACCGATGCCAGTGCCCATCACCCCGCCCTGACCGGAACCCGGGTTGGCAGCGGCTCCTTCCAGCGTATCAAAAGACCTTTCCTGTACGTAATCGTAACCGACGATATCCATCTCGGCCCGCTTGGCCAGCGCAGCCTTGAGCCGGGTAACGGCCGGGTCATTTTCGGGTACGCTGATATCGTTCACAAAGAAATTGACGAGCCTGATGCCGTAGTCATCCAGCTCGGGCTGTATGGCATCCCGAAGATTGCCGGAAATCTCATTCAGATAGGCATTAATCTCAAGTACGCTGATCTTTTTCCGAAGCACATAGGTGGAGATGGTATCTTTGACATGGGTAAGCAAAAGCCCCCTGAAATACTGCTCAATGCTTTCCTTGTCAAAGGACGGCAGCGTACCAACGAGCTTGATCAGAAACTTTTTTGAATTATCGATCTGTATGCCGAATTGCCCGTATGAACGTACGGGGATAAATACCTTGTATTTGGGATCCTGCAACTGAATAGGCGTGGGAGAGCCCCATTTGATATCCAGAGAATAGACCTTGTTGATAAACCAGATCTCCGCAGAAAAGGGAGATCTACCGCCGAATGGAATATTCAGCACGTGGTTCAGTATGGGAATATTCTGTGTATCAAGCGTATACCGACCGCTGGTAAACAGGTCCTGCGCCTGGCCGCCTTTAAACAATATGGCTTCCTGCGACTCGTTCACAATCAATTGCGTCCAGGTGGCGAGCTCTTCGTCCGGGAATTTCCATGCAAAAACATCGGGCATCCCATCGTATTTTACAACCTTGACAATCGCCATCGACCATACCCCCAATATAAAAATATCAACCGATTATCAACAATACCGGTCAAGACATACATGCACGCTGAAGACCTAGGATTAGTATAAATGATAACATATAAGTCATGTTAAACCAAATATTATTTCCATATCCTGCTGATGCGGCAATCCAAAACCTATTGAATCATCTTGATAAAAGCTATTAAGTCATATACGACTGCCCTTGTTCATAAAGATGTACAAAAAGCATGGACAAGGGGGAAAAGACGTGAGGGACTATATAGAAGAACGGGTCATGTCGATAGCGGACTATATCCTGCAGGAGGGCGCGACGGTACGGGACGCAGCCAAGGTATTCAAGATCTCCAAATCCACGGTACACAAGGATATGGCCGACCGGCTTCCAAGGATCAACCAGCACGTGGCCCTGGAAGTGAAAAGGGTGCTGGAGAAGAACAAGTCCGAGCGTCACCTGCGAGGCGGGCGCGCGACCTACCTGAAATACAAGGGCGGGTACAAAAAGGCGAGGCGGGCGATCTGAACACCCCGATTTCAAATGCATATCGATTTACATGCATGGCCGCGGCAGAAGCTGCGGCTTTTCGTTTGCCCCGGTACTGCTGCGTTTTGCAGTTGCCGGATACCATTACAATATCGTGAAAGGCAATGGCGCCGGGGTCCTGCAAGCATTACAAGAGTATTACATAATTATTGTGGCTGTAAAAAACATGGTTGAAAAAAGGGGGCAAAACCGTTATTATTATATGCGTATAAAAACCTCGAAAAACTACCAATAATCGCATATATCGCTTAATGGCATATTTGAACAGACGATCGGAGTATTGACAGCATGGCAAACAACGATATCGGAATAGACCTGGGCACTTCAACAGTGCTGGTATATGTAAGGGGAAAAGGCATCGTACTGCGTGAACCGTCCGTGGTCGCGATAGACAAGCTTTCAGGCAAGATGCTGGCCATCGGCGACGAGGCCAGAAGGATGCTGGGCAGGACGCCGGGCACCATCATGGCGGTGCGGCCGCTGCGTGAGGGCGTGATATCCAACTTTGATCTGACGGAAAGGATGCTGCGGTTCTTCCTGCACAAGGTGATCGGCCGGCGCGCCTTTTTCAAACCGCGCGTGATCGTGTGCGTGCCCAGCGGGGTAACGGAAGTAGAAAAGCGCAGCGTCATCGAGGCAACGATGGAAGCGGGCGCCAAGCATACCTACCTGATAGAAGAACCCATCGCGGCAGCCATCGGGGCGGGTGTGGACATCGGCGCGCCCTACGGCAATATGGTGGTGGATATCGGCGGCGGCACGACGGATATCGCCGTCATCTCCCTGGGCAATGCCGTGGTGAGCGACTCGGTGCGGTGCGCGGGGGACAAATTTGACGAGGCCATCGTACGCTACCTGCGCAAGAAGCACAACATCCTCATTGGCGACCGGTCGGCGGAAGATATCAAGATCCGTATCGGCACGGCATGGCCGCGCAAGGACGAGAAAATGATGGAGGTCACGGGCAGGAACCTCATATCGGGCCTTCCCAAGACGGTGAACATCAACAGCAACGAGATCGCGGAAGCACTGGCTGAGCCGCTGGAATTGATCTTTGAAAAGGTACACAGCGTTCTGGAACGCACCATGCCCGAACTCGCGGCAGATATCGCAGAGCGCGGCATCTGCATGACGGGCGGCGGCGCACTGCTGGACGGGATGGACAGATACCTCTCGGAAAAAACGAAAGTGCCCTGCTATGTGGCGGAAGACGCTGTATCCTGCGTGGCCATCGGAACGGGCAAGGCGCTGGAGGACCTGGATATGTACTCCACAGGCGCGGTATATGATTACAGGCGCGGAGATTATTACGACGTATAAAGGCTATCAAATATTATAAAAGTGGCTTAAAAGCCACTTTTCTTTCGAAAACGAAAGACAGAGTGGAGGTTCCGAATGTGAAGGGAGAATCCGGGGACAAAAATATGGATAAACCGACAAACATTCCGGAAAAGACATCAGAAGAGCTGGCAGCAGGGGATAATCCGGCAGACAACCAAACAGAGGCAAAACCCAAAAAGCGGCGCAAGAAGGCGCTGATCATCGTGGCATGCGTGCTGGCATTCCTGATCGTGGCGGCGGGCGTAACATTCCTGGTGCTATACGAAAGGTATAAGTACCTGGGGCAAAACCCGTTAAGCGCATTCCAAAGCCAACAACCGGAACAAACACCGGATGAAAGCGAAGTCCCGGACCCGACGCTGGGGCCCGACGACCCGACGCCCGTTGCAACACCCACGCAGACACCCGTGTCGGGCCAGGTGAATATCATGCTGATCGGGCTGGACCGCAGTGATGACCGCAGTGAAGAGAACATGGGCGCACGGAACGATACCAATATCGTCCTAAGTGTGAACTTTGACAAGAAGACGGCCAAAATGCTGGCAATCCCGCGCGATACGCTTGTCACGATGTCGCATCTCAACAGCAAAGGCAAGGCTACATACAAATTCTGGAGCAATATGTACACAGGCTTCCGCAACGGCGGGGGCGAAAAAGGCTACGGATATAAAAATATCATGCAGGTAACGTCCAAACTCCTGAGCTGCGGCAACAAGTATTCAGTGCCCATCAATTATTATGTGAGCATCGATATCGATGGGATCGTGCCCATGTGCGATGCAGTGGGCGGCGTACCGGTGACAATGGATGCAAATTTCCCGGGACCGGACAAGGTGCTGAACTGGAAGAAAGGGCAGACTGTGCTTCTCAAGGGAGACTGGGCGCAGTTTTACCTGCGGTGGCGCCATTCGGATGAGGTGGGAGACCATACAGGAGATATCGGCCGCGGACACAGGCAGCAGGTATTCCTGGTGGCGCTGGCGAAAAAAATAAAGGAAATGGGACCGGTGGAAACGGTACAGAAGCTCTTTGGCGAGATGACCAAATACATGCGCACCAATATGAGCCTGGAACAACTGGTGGCCCTGGCCGAGACGCTCAAGGACATGGATATCAGCACGGTGGACATCAACAGCGTGGACGGACACCTGGGCAGCAGGGACGGCAAATCCGGCTGGGTGCCGGAAAGCAAGAAACTGCAAAAAAAGGTCGATGAGATCTTCTTCAATTGATGTGAAAAGAAGAAAACCCCGAAAGGGGTTTTCTTCATGGAGACGGAACGAAAACACAAGTGACCAGTCCCGCAACCACAGGTGTTTGCGCGGGCTGATATAACTGGGCGGTACGGCTGCCAATTCATGCATGCATTGCCAGCCGCATGCCGTGTTGACTTGACAAAGCCGGAGAACATAGTATTATTAAAAATGCATTGCAAAAGTTCAACGCATTTTTCCCGGGCATGGGCGAGAGTACGAACAACACACTTTTTATATTTTACGGGGGACAACAAGCGTGGAGGCTCGAAAATCAAGAAAAACAGCTTTGGTGGTCGTAAGCATGCTGCTGGTGCTGCTGGTGGTGGCGGCCGGACTGGTCGTCTATTTCATGATCACCAGATACCAGTACCTGGGCGATAACCCGATGAGCGCATTCCTGGGCGGCGGCAGCTGCGCTGCGAAGACGGACGAACTGGCAAAAGCCACACCGCAGGGACCGCAACTGAAAACAGGACCCACGTCTGCCCCCAAAAAGACCGCGCCGAAGGGCAGCATCAACGTGATGCTGATGGGGATGGACAATGACTCGGAGCGCGACAAGAGCAGCATGGGTTCTCGCAACGACATGAACATGGTGCTGAATATCGACTTTGACAAGAAGACTGCACGGATGATAGTGATCCCGCGCGACTCCCGCGTCAAGGTATCCAAGGTAAACGACTCCGGGAAGGTAACCGGATACACAGACGACAGGATCAATACGGCGTATGCGGACGGCGGATATGAGGACGGCTATGGATTTCAGAACGTGATGCACGTAACCTCCACATTCCTCTCCTGCAACGGGACGTATGACATCCCCATCGACTACTATGTGAGCATCAACCTGGACGGCATCGAACCCATCTGCAACGCGGTGGGCGGCGTGCCCCTAAAACTGGACAAGGATTTCCCGGGGCTGAAATGGAAAGCGGGGCAGACCGTGATCATCAAGGGTGAAGTGGCGCAGATGTACCTGCGCTGGCGCCACCCCGACCAGACGGGGGATAACCTGGGCGACATCGGCAGGGGGGAACGGCAGCAGAAATTCCTCATCGCCCTGGCCAAGAAAATCAAATCCATGGGGCCGGTGGAGACCGTACAGAAGTTATTTAACAGCATGCAGAAATACATGCGTACGAACATGAGCCTGGACCAGATCGTGGCCCTGGCGCAGGTGCTGAAGGGCATGAACGTGGACAGCATCGAGATGTATTCGGCACCGGGGAAGAACGCCAGCTATGACGGCGCATCGATGTGGGCGCCGGATATGAAGAAACTGCCGGATGTTGTGGAAAAGGTATTCTATGCAAATTAATAATTAATAATTAAGAATTAATAATTGTGGTAGGCCCCGCGGGGGAAAAATTAAAACAGAACTATGATTTAAGAAACAAAGACCCTTTGCCGGGTTTTTGTTTTTTTGAGGCGCTTTGGCGCATAATAATGGATGAGAAACATGAGGAGGCATTTTCACCATGCCTGTGATCATCACGATCGAATCCATGAAACTCAACAAGGAACAAAAGATCAGCCTGGTCAAGGAACTGGCGCCGATATGCAGCGACATCCTGCGCGTGCCGGCGGAATCCATCATCCTGATCATCAGGGAGAACGAGCCGGACAACATGGGAAGCGGGCCGCACCTGCTATCTGAGAAGAACAAACGGTAAGCCGGATCACATTACACGCGAGGAGCCGAAAGGCTTCTTTTTTATGGAGAAAAGTGGTAGATTAAAATAGATAATTAATGAACAAGGTGATAAACAAATGAAGGTATCGGATGTAATTAAAGATTATTGCTTGACAAATCAATTACTTACTTTGGATGATGTCATTTCATCTTTTATTCCTTCTCTTAAAAGTGATGATGAGAGAGAACAAAGAGAAGCTAGAATTGAGTATATCTTACTTGGTGGAGACGAATTGGAAGGATGCGGTAATCAAATAAAAACATTAATGAACGAGTTTAGTGATTATGAGGAAGAAGTATTCGAGTATATAAAATATAGGATTGTCGATTCCAAACATCCAATACTTTTAGCACGTTACAATGATATATTATGGGAGTATACAAAAGCTATATATAACAAGCATCCCGAAGTACAGTATGCGTTTTCAGCTATTGATAACTATATAGATATTGTCCTAAATAAATTAGAAAAAACCGCAATTTATACTACATATAAATTAATAAGAGCATTCAATTTATCTATTCTAATCAATAATAAAGAAAGAATATATGGAGTTAAACAATTACTATTTGAATCTTTAAATACCCCTAATGACGATAAACCAGGAATATGGAGCAATGTATTTAAATGTTTATTAAAGAATAGGAATTATTTTGATAAAGAAGAATCTAAATTGTTCGAAAGTAATATGTTTGAGAGATTAAATCGTTTTGAGAAAGATACTGATTTCTACCATACAGAACATGCAGTACTTTGCTTATTAGAATATTACGCATTTTTAAAGGATAAAGCGAAAACTTTAGAAATACTACAAATTTATAAAAGGATTTTTATTAACTTTTCAGGAAAGCTTTCAGGCATACAAAAAGCTTACTGGCTACAAGAAATTAGAGCATTAATGATAAAATATCAGTTAAACAGTGAAGCCGATGAGATTTCTATAATGATACAAGGGCTAGGAAGAGAAATTAAAAAAGATTTAGACCATGTATATGAGGTGGAAATAAAACCGGATAAAAAAGTTTTAGATAAACACTTGAAACTGCTTCAGAATAAAAGCACAGAGTATCAAATGGCCTTTATGGCACATACTTACATTAAAGCCAAAAAAGATGCAGAAAATGCTATTAAGGAATTGTCAAAAGACAACCCGTTTTTTTCAATTGTCAAAAGAAACCTTCTGAACCCAGATTATATTGTTGCTGCTCAAGTTACTCTGGAAGACGATGGGGCTTTAATACAACAAACAGTAGATATGCTTAAAATGGATGCTCCTTACTTACATTATGTATTAAGCTTTTTCAAATCCGAAGGTAATCTAAAACAAGATCAAGTCTACGAAGTAATTAAAAAATCACCCGTTATTTTAGATTCAAGATATAGTCTTTTAGAGAAAGCGTTAGATGCATATTACCATGAAAGAAACGAAGAATTTATTCATTTAATTATCCCTCAAATTGAAGCTGCATTTCGAGAACTAGTAATGCAATTAGGAGGAGTAATAATTACTCCAAATAAAATCGGAGGAGATAATTATAAGCTACTTCATGATATTTTACTTGATCCTATATTAAAAATAGTTTTTGATGAAGATACATTATTTAACCTCAGGATAATTCTAGTTGAGAACAGAGGTTGGAATATTAGAAATAATGTATGTCATGGAATATTGAGTGACATACATTTTAGTTCGGTGGTTAGCGAGAGATTATTGCAAATAGTTTTTTTACTTGGATTAATAAGAAGAGAAAAAATAAATTGAAGTTTTACTTTTCCCTGACCCTGTTTTTTTCCTGATACATCTTTTTATCCAACTGGTCGATGAATTCATCGGGTTTCATACCGGATGCCTTTTCATACACCAGCGAACCTATGCTGGCTGTGAGGACATAGGGCTTATTGGCTGACTGATTGAATCTTTCAAACGCTGTGTGGATGCGCGCGACTGCAGAATCCAGATCGTGCCGGGAGTGGACATCCAAAATAATCAGGAATTCATCCCCGCCGTAACGGTAGACGGGATCCTGTTCGCGCAGGCTCTGGCGCAGGACCTTCACGGTATCCTCCAGCGCACGGTCCCCTTCGGCGTGACCGTAAGTATCGTTGATATGCTTGAAATCGTCCAGATCCAACATCATGGCACCAAAAGGGATCTCATAGCCTTCCAGCCGGATACGGTCTTTCAAAAAAGCGTTCAACTGGCGCCTGTTGTTTGCCCCGGTGAGATAGTCCGTATTGAGCCGGTGGTTCTGTACGCTGATGAAAACATGCAGCAGGGAAAGGGCAACAGTACTCCAAATCACATTGGTGCCGTAAAACTGCAACTGGATCATGTTGCCGATAAAAGGCGGCACCGCGAAGAGGAGAAGGGCAGGCAGGTAACGGCGCTCGAACCTTTTCCGCTGGACTATGATCTTGGCCAGGACGAAGAGGAAAAGCCCGAACGTAATCAGCACAAAAAAATAGTAAAAGACGTTCAACCCGCGATGGTAGACATTGGACGCATCCACGGTGAAGTATAAGTTATAATACGGGCTCAGCACGGACATTACAACATTAATCAGGACAATGGGCGCAAAGACCCAGCCCACGACCCGGAGGCGCCGCAGGCTGTGAAACGCCAGATAATCGGCATACATGTACCATAACACGGCAGGAACAGGGCCGAAGGAAAAGAGCAGTATATTAAACAGAATATTCAACGTGCGCGCCATGCGGCCGGGCAGGAGGTTGAACGCCCAGGCGCCGGCATCCACGACCAGGATGCACATAACGAATATGACCATGAAGACAAAGAGCCAATGGCGGACATGGGCAGGCCGGTCGTGCCGGAGCGTATGTATCAGAACATAGACCAGCATGATAAATGCGAAAATATTGATGGATATGAAATTAAATATCTGCATCAACAATACCTCTGAAACCGACCGGAAGGGTAAAGGCTTCATCAAGTTAGGTGCTTTTCATTATTATATCGAAACTTTCGCGTTATAAAAACAGAAAAGAATATGTAAATAAGGTATTTGGGCTATCGAAACCAACATGATTCATTATAAGATGCGTCTGTCAATCATCCCAGAGGCGGTACTGCTCCGTATTCATGAGGGCACCGAGCAACTTGTCCTCGGCATCGGGGACCAAATGGGCCAGGTGCTTCAGCAGGTCCTTCATCTCCTGCCGCTTGGTGCGGCCGGCGGCGGGGCAGGGCGAGGGCTGCACCGGTAACCCCAATTTGCGTGCAAGGGATATGATATGCTTTTCGGGAAGGAGGACGAAAGGACGGATCAGCGTGATGCCGCTGCGGTCGAGATAGGACCTGGGCTCCAGCGCCGCCATACGGCCTTCATACAGGATGGCCATGAGCAGGGTCTCGAGCACATCCTCCCTATTGTGCCCCAGGGCGACTTTATTGCATCCCAATGAGAGCGCGGTATTGTTCAGCGCACCGCGGCGGAGTTTGGCGCAGAGGGCGCAGGGGTTTTTCTCTTTGCGTATATCAAAGACGATCTCCCCGATCCGCGTCTCCACGACTGTATAAGGTACATCCAGCCGTTCACACATCTTCCTGACCGGTTCGAGGTCAAACGGTTTCAGACCCATGTCTATGGTAATGGCATAGAGTTTGTAATCCTTCTTCGAGAAAAGGCGGTAGGTGGAAAGCGCCTCCAGGAGCAGGAGGCTGTCCTTGCCGGCGGAAATGCCGACGGCGATGGAATCACCCGATTCGATCAATCCAAAGCGGTCATCCGCACGGCGGAGACAACCGAGAGTCCGTTTCATTAACGTTACCTTTCACAGGGACATTCTGTGACCAATTCAATATGTATTATAGCGTTAACAGAACGGAATACAAGGATGGTATTTCAGCCATCAGTGAATATAGCATATTGACAAGCGCATGAAGCGGGGATAAAATGGAGCGGAAAATAACATAATTGCCTTATCAAGAGTGGTAGAGGGACGGGCCCGATGATACCCGGCAACCTTCCCAGCAATGGGAGCAAGGTGCCAAATCCCGCAGGCTGTGAACCTGGCAGATGAGGCGTATTTGAAACAAACTTCAAATACATGCGCCCGGGCCTGCCAATATGGGAACCCGGGCGTTACTATTTATATGAACAACGGAGGAACCAGAAAAATGAGCAGGAACTTTCTTTTCACGTCGGAATCCGTCACCGAGGGACACCCGGACAAACTCTGCGACGCCATCGCAGACAGCATACTGGACCAGATCCTGAGCGAGGACAAAAAGGCGCGCGTGGCGTGCGAAGTGACGGCCACGACAGGCCTCGTCATGGTAATGGGCGAGATCACGACGGAATGCTACGCCGACATCCCCAGCCTGGTGCGCAAGAAGGTGGACGAGATCGGCTACACGCGGGCAAAGTACGGCTTTGACGCGGAGACGTGCGGTGTGATCACCAGCATCAAGGAACAATCCCCCGATATCGCCCAGGGCGTGAACGAGGCCCTGGAGACGCGGGGCACGGCCGCCCATACGCTGGGCGCGGGGGACCAGGGGATGATGTTCGGATTTGCCTGCAGCGAGACACCGCAATTGATGCCCCTTCCCATCACACTGGCCCACGACCTGGCCAAACGGCTGGCGGCGGTGCGCAAGGAAGGGCTGCTGGCCTACCTGCGGCCCGACGGCAAAACGCAGGTCACCGTCCGCTATGAAAACGACAAGCCGGTAGCGATCGACAGCATCACGGTATCGGCCCAGCACCACCCCGAGGTGGAGCAGAGCCAGATCCGCGAGGATATCATCAAACACGTGATCCTGCCAACCATCCCCGGCAAGCTGCTATTGCCTGAAACACGGTACCTCGTCAACCCGACGGGACGATTCGTGACGGGCGGGCCGCACGGGGACACCGGACTGACCGGCCGCAAGATCATCGTGGACACCTACGGCGGGTATGCGCGGCACGGGGGCGGCTCTTTTTCGGGCAAGGATCCCACGAAGGTGGACCGGAGCGCGGCATATGCTGCACGGCATGCGGCGAAAAACATCGTGGCGGCGGGCCTGGCCGAGAAGTGCGAAGTGGAACTGGCATACGTAATCGGCGTGGCGCGCCCGCAATCCATCATGGTGGACACCTTCGGTACGGGGAAGATCAAGGACAGCCGCATCACCGAGCTGGTGGAAAAACACTTTGACCTGACGCCGGGCGGCATCATCCAACGCTTTGACCTGATGCGGCCCATCTATTCGCAAATCTCCGCATACGGCCATTTCGGGCGGCCGGAACTGGATCTGCCCTGGGAAAAGACGGACGAAGCCGCCCTGCTGGCAAAGGACGCCTAAAACCTTATGGAGCAATTGAACGGAAGCGTGGAAAGGATCATCTACCGCAGCGCGTCCGACGGATGGACCGTGATGGAATTCACGTGCGAAGAAGGCAAGATCACGGCTGTGGGCAAGATGCCTTTTCTTTCAGAGGGGGAAAGTGCGAGCCTTTCGGGGGAGTGGGTGAACCACGCCAGCTACGGAAGGCAATTCCGCGTTGATTCCTTTGAAAGCACGGCGCCACAGGGCGCGGAGGCTATCCGCAGATACCTGGCCAGCGGGGCTGTGAAGGGAATCGGCCCCGTGACGGCGGACGCCATCGTGGCGGCATTCGGCACGGATTCGCTGGATATCCTGCAATTCGCCCCCATCCGGCTGACGGAGATCTACGGCATCGGGGAAAAGCGGGCGGAGATGATCGCACGGTCCTTCGCCGAGCAGGCGGGGACGCGGCGGGTGATGATGGGGCTGCAGGGCTTCGGCATCACGCTGAACCAGGCACAAAAGATTTATAAATTATATGGAGAAGACGCGCTCCGGACCGTCCAGGAGGACCCATATCGGCTCATTGACGACGTATGGGGCATCGGCTTCAAGACGGCGGACCGGATCGCCCGGGCGGCGGGGGTGGAGGAATCCTCCCCTTTCCGGGTGCGGGCGGGCATCAAATATGTACTGAGCGAAGGGCTGGGCGAGGGGCACACGCACCTGCCCTATGAAAAGCTGGTGGAGCTCTGCGTGAGCTCGCTGGGGCTGGAAACGGCGCTGGTGGAGCGGGAGCTCCAGAAGCTGGCATTTGAACACCAGGTCAAGCTCCTGGAGACGGCGGCACAGACATGCGTATACCTGGAATACGTGTATACCATCGAAAATGACGTGGCGCGAAGGCTGTACATGCTCTCACGGTACAACGCACAACCCCTCCAAATCATCGAAAACATGGACGACTCCTCCCTCGAGCTCTCGGGACAGCAGATGGAGGCCGTGCAACAGGCCTGCACGAGCCAGCTGCTCGTCATCACGGGAGGGCCGGGCACCGGGAAAACCACGATACTGAAAAAGATCATCGAACTGTATGACCAGGCGAGACTGCCCTGCGAACTGGCGGCGCCCACGGGACGGGCGGCCAAGCGCATGAGCGAAGCATCGGGGAAAGATGCGCGCACCATCCACCGGTTACTTGAATACGCATGGAGCGAGCAGGGGGAGGGGTATTTCGGGCGGAACGAGGACAACCCGCTGGACACGGCCGCCGTCATCCTGGACGAAACATCCATGCTGGACCTTTTCCTGCTGTACCGCGTATTGAAGGCATTAAAGAAGGGCACACGCCTCGTACTCGTGGGAGACGCGGACCAGCTGCCCTCCCTGGGACCGGGAAACGTACTGCGTGACATCATCGAGAGCGGCGCGGCGCCGTGCATCCGGCTGACCGAAGTCTTCCGCCAGGAGGGGGAGAGCGGGATCGTGGTGAACGCCCACCGCATCAACGAGGGAACAGAGCCGGTATTTGCCCAGGATGGGGACTTCGTATTCCTTCCGCGGGACCCGGAGGGGACGAAAAAGACGGTGCTGGAACTGGCATTACGTGCAAAGGGGAATGCGCAGGTGCTCACGCCGATGCGGAAAGTCGACCTCGGCGTCATCCCGATGAACGGCATATTGCAGCAGGCCATGAACCCCCCCGCGCCGGGCAAGGCGGAACTCCAGATCGGGCAGACGGTCTTCCGCGAGGGGGACAAGGTGATGCAGATCAAAAACAACTATAAACAGGAATGGTTCCGCGAGGGGCCCCTGTGCAGCGAGCAGGGGACGGGCGTCTTCAACGGGGACATGGGAATATTAAAGAAAATAGACCATGAAGAGGAGAAGGCGCTGGTGGAGATGGATGACGGGCGGAGCGTGTGCTACGACTTCTCCACGATGGACGAGGTGGAGCTGGCCTACGCGATATCGGTCCACAAGAGCCAGGGCAGCGAATTTGACACCGTCATCATGCCTGTCTACGGCGGGCCGCCGATGCTGATGACGCGGAACATGCTGTACACCGCCGTTACAAGGGCGAAAAAGAAGGTGTACCTGGTGGGGAAGATGTATTCCCTGAACAGCATGATCCAAAACAACCGGACTTCCAACCGGTATACCAATCTGGAATACCGGCTGCGGATACTGACGGATACGTTGGATTAGTTGAGAGTTGAAAGTTGAAAGTGGAGAGTTGCGGTTAGCCTTGCGAGATTAAATAGTAGTAGATATCACTCCTTCCGGTTGCATGCTCACCCGCTTGGTTTGCTTGCAACCACCTCCCTCGTCTGAGGGAGGTAAGTTGCCTGCGGGCGGAATCTAGATAAACCATCTGCAAAAAATCAGGTGGTTTTATTTAATTGCCAGGGGGTGGGAAGACATGTAGAATATGGGTAAGTCCTTCAAGGGGGTGCAGGAAATGAATGCGACCAAAAGAGTTATGGCGTTTATCACACTGGCGATGGCGGCTGTTTTGATCACTGCTTGCACAAACACAAGTGTTGCCGTGATACCATCAATGCCAGAAGCAAGCGTAACACAGCCTGTGACTGCCACACCAACCCCTAGTCCAACGGCAGTAAAATCTACAATGATCACATCCATCGACGTGCTGCTGGAGTATGAGGGAGAATCCGACCCGATCTTCTTCACCCTGAGTGGAGAGGATACGGAGTTCGTACAGAATGCACTGCAAGGCGGCGAGCAGATGAAGGGTACGGTAACGCACGCGCCGGTGGTGCATTACCTTTACATCCATTATGCAGACAGGAACGAGGACGGCGTGCTGTGGCTGCCATACAAGGAAAGCAGATACGTATTTGAAAACGGGGCGGGGGTACAGTACAGGCTGGAAGAAGGACAAACCGCCAAACTTCAGGCGTTCCTGAAAACCGCATCGAATGCAAAAGCGGGAAAGGATGCCAAGGCAAGGGAGAAACTAAAAAGCATCGCAACTGACATCCAGAAACTATTTGAACAATCGGGAACCAAGGTGATCATGGATACGGAAGGGAACGGTTACGGCGTAATCCCCCTCTACCGGGCGCTGTTGCCCTTTGCTGATTCAGTCTGGGGAAAAGGTATAGAATATGAAAGCGGTTTTGTATCGTGGCTGATATTCAGAATCAAAGACGGAATGAAGAGCGACGACGTGGCCCGCGAAATTCCGGGACGCAACTGGCATTACAAGTATTTGGAAACAAGAGGACTCAAGGAACCGGTCTTTGCAGTTTATGGAGAGTATAGCGCCATCATCCATGCAACGAGCCTAGAAGGAGCAAACAAGGCAGCAGGGGTTATCCAAAAGATATTAGAAGAAGACGATTAATATCTCGATTCAGCCCTGGGCATTGACTGTATTGGAGAAAATGCCATGAATATTCACGATGTGTTGCATGGTCTGGGGGATATCATTTTCCCACCCGACGCGAGCTGCTCCATCTGCCGCGGGGAAAAGGGCATGATGCGCGGGTACGGCATCTGCGCGGACTGCCATGCATGCCTGGCCTTCAAGGGGCAGCCGGATACCGCATGGACGCTGCCTTTCATCCCGGCGCTGCACTATGACGGGGCGGGGGCGCGGATGATCCAACGATTGAAATACGAAGGGCAGCGGTACATTGCGCGGACGCTGGGGCGGCTGATGGCAGACGCATACAACCAAAACGAGTGGGCCCTCCCCGACCTGCTGGTCCCCGTGCCGCTGCACCCCAAACGCAGGCGGAAGCGGGGATACAACCAATCCGACCTGCTGTGCCGGGAGCTATCGGCCATCCTGACGGCGCCATATGACGAAAAGGCATTAACACGTATCCGGAACACGCGGACACAGACGGGGCTGAACCGTGAGGAGCGGCTGGAGAACATGGACGGCGCATTCACGCTGGGAAAAGGATTCGACCCTGCCGGTATGCGGATCCTGCTCATAGACGACGTATGCACGACGGGCGCGACGCTCTACGAATGCGCGAAGGTGCTGCTGGGCAGCGGCGCGGAAGACGTGCGGGCGCTGGTGGCGGCACACGGAGGATAGTTGACAGTTGAAAGTTGAGAGTTGACAGTTGCCCTGCGGGGGCTGTAAAAGCAAATGGACAATTTGCAATTACGATGCGGGTACGGGACTGGGAACCTTCGAATCCAACTTCATTGCTGCCCTTCAAGTGCCAATATTCATTTTATCAAGCAGTTCATTTATTTGCATTCATTGCGCCGGTTCGTTTATAATGATAGGCAGTGTTCAAACACGCCTTGTGATTTTCACAATCCCTGTGTTCCGCACAATCCAACAATCGAGGTTTTGAAACATGAAACGTGAAGCCTGGGGGATCATCGCCTCCATCAGTATAGTCGTGTTATTGATCGGTGTCGTCATCATTCTGGCATTCACCGGGGGTGGATTAAAGGCGAAGATCGCCGCAAAGTATTCCATCCTAACCCCGGGACCTCAAACCATGGCGGACAGCAATTTTGAAAAAGGTTATTCCGGCCTGGGCTATGACAGGGAAGCAGCGCTGGATGCGAAGATAGCCTTCTACAACCAGATCAACAACATCGGTGCAACAGATGCAGAATTACAGTCCGAAATGAGTAAACAACTTTACTCCCAAAAGGACGATAGTGTGATCGCTTATGTAGACGGCACGCCTGTACTGAAATCCGGGCTGGAACTCGCACTGCTGCAGCAGAATCTGAATTACCAGACATACATAGCACAATACAATTCTGAGCAATATGCCGAATACAGGAAGGACGATCCAACAAGGCTGAAGATGAAGGAAGCGCTCTCGGGCTCCGTACTGAGCGAGGCTGACCTCATGTATACTGTCATCGGGGAAACCGCCGTTTTGAATGAAGCAAAAAAGCAGGGGCTGGCAATGAGCCCGGAGGACGCAAAAAACTCGGCACTGCAAAACCTGCAATCCGGCACCGCCACACCTGAAGGACTGGGAGCTTACCGGACGTTTTTGAATGAGATGGGGATATCGGAAGATACCTTCCTTGAGAAATTAACGACGCAGATACAGGAAGGAACTACAAAGAACAACCTGTTCAACGCCTTCATTCAGGTACTCCCACAGGAGATGCAACAAGACCAAAATAGTGTGTATTCAGCATGGAACACCTATGTAAACAGCCTGGTCGAGAAGGCAAGCGTGACGCTGGTCTGACCGGCTGTGAAGCCTTTTTCAGGGTATAATTACATACCAATAAGCCTTTACCAGACTCCAAAGCATGGTTTTAGAGGTAAAATTGGAGCAAAAAGACACATAAATGGCTGTTTTTAGTATAATTATTAATAAAATTTATTGATTTTTTACAATTGAATGCTATAATAAAAACAGTGCTTAAGTTTCCAGGTCTGTGGTTGAAAGTCGAAGCCAGCTGCAGGCTAAACGACCCACGTAAGGCGGCAATAAAGTGCCGCCGATCATGGTGCGGCTTAGAAGTAAGCCCGACCAGGTTTTCATGGAACCCATGGGACAAGACGCTTTGAAGAATCCCCGCTTTTCTACAATTGCCGTGGATCCAGGCGACCTCCAAGGATGCCAAAAACCTGAGAGAAGAAGTAGTGAGGAAGGTCAACCTTTATTAGCGAAACTTCCTGTCGGCGGGTGTGGGGTCAAAGACCAGGTCAGCTGGAAACAAGGGCGAGAATTAATTAAGCGAGGGGATTTTTTTCATGTACCAGGACAAAACTCTTAACTGCAAGGAGTGCGGCGCAGAATTTGTGTTCACCGCAGGCGAACAGGAATTTTACGCACAGAAGGGCTTTCTGAATGAGCCTGCCCGCTGCAAGAACTGCCGCGACGCGAAAAAGAACATCAAACGTGAACGCCAGATGTTCAGCGCCGTATGCGCAGACTGCGGCAAGGAGACACAGGTGCCGTTCCAGCCCAAAGAAGACAGGCCAGTGTACTGCGACGAATGCTTCGCAGCCAGGAGGTAAATCCCCACGCTTGAATGGATTTTCCCTTACAAGAGCGAGGATTAAAATTTGGCCGAATGACCCGGTTGGGGTAATACAAACCCAACCGGGTCCTTTTATTTATAGCAGGCGGCCTGGGATGGCCAATTACTGCGTTGAAGCTCCGCTTAGTCGGTGCAGCGTAGCGTTGCTACGCCTCCCTCCTAATGCTCGCTTCGCCTTGTACAACGCGCAACGTGCGCGCTGGCCACCCCAGATTGCCTGCTATAAATGATAAAAGAACAGCAATTATCTCACTTATATAGCGACAAGTACTCTAGTTCCTAAGCCTCGCTACGCCTTGTACAACGCGCGACACGCGCGAATGGTCATCATGGATTGTCTGCAATTTTTAAGTCTATTAGTGTGGCACGATGCGCTTGTGGGCACACTGGGTTGCCTGCTAGTGTATGATAGAGTAAGGCAACGCATTTGTTTGGCCATCCCTGAACACTGCCGTCAAAACTACATTCAAACTTCTGATATGTGACCACTAATCAAAAAAGGACTCAATAAACATTGAGCCGCTTGACTTTTCATTGCGCGAGCGTATAATAAATAAATTGGAGATTTACATAATATCCTTTTAAAACCATAATTATCATATCACATTCTACTATGGTTGTCAAGGGACAAATGAAAAATATCAGGAGGGAAAAAGGATGGATGGGTTATCGCTATTCACAATGTACGGTGAAGCCGCAGTGATGCAGGAACTCCTCCAATGCAACAATGAATTGAACAGTCATGGCCTCAGTTTGACTAACGCTGATGTCACGGATATCTTGACCGCGCGAAAGGAGGTACTGGAAAGCCAGGGTAGGATCGAACTGGACAACCGTGTATTGAGGGGCATCATCGGAAGGGTGGCAGTATCTGCATATGTCTCACCGGATAACCTGAAAACGACCATCAACGAGATGTACGAGGTATTCCACTACATCAAGAACGCGACATCCGATGTGACAAGCGATGACGACATACTGGACGCCATGTACATATTTTACGAAAAGGTGTGCAGGGGATCGACGGAGCTGCTCATGGGGAAGGGGATCGAAAAGATACTCGATAATTTCAGGGCGGGCAGGGAGCTGGCGTATATCATCAATGAGGAGGAGGAAGCAGAGTGGGAGAGCGAAGCGTAAACGGCCTTGCAGAGGACGGGAAAATAGAGATCGCCGGAACGCCGGTACACCATTGCCCGCGCAACGAAACGAGCGCGCGGCTGTTGCCGTCTGCGGCGGATGACGCGCACAACAGCATGGCGGCCATCCTGCGGGAACTGATCATAGAATACCTGGGGTGCGACAATTCCTCCATCCGGGAGGATACGGCGATGGGACTGCTGGGCTCCATTGCCTTCACCATCGAAACCGCACTGTTCAAAAGACAGGCGCCGGACAAAGATATTGCCCCGGGGATGGATATCCGGCTGCTTTATGCAGAAGGATCGAAAATGATCGAGTCAAGTTTCGAGGATGCAAAGAGACTATACAAAAAAGTATACGGGAACAGGCTGCAGATCCCCATGGAGACCTACAACGATACGCTTGATACGGCCCTGCCGGATTTTTTCAAGGCGTATGACACCCGATTTGCCGCGCAGGAGACCGCATGCTCCATCGATTATCCCCTGGCTCTGGACGATATGTCACGCAGAGGCATCCACTACATCCGCCAATACCTGGATATGCTGGAACTGGAAACGGATTTCTGCAGGCGTTTCGAGCGGAGCGACATATTGAAACTGCTAAAAACATACGGGCTCAGGTACCAGATGAATATCCGTGAAGTAAGGGTCAATCTGTTTGAACTCCTTTTCGAACAAGCGGTCTTTTGTATTTTATGCGACGTGAAACTGCCGGGACTGCGCATCACCCGGCAGGAATTTGAACGCTTTGAAAGGCATGTTTACAGCATGCATCCGCATGAAGCCAGCCTGCTGCCTGACACAGCTTTCACCGGCATCATCCGCCAGCTGGGCATACACAATACCGGCCTGGTCGACTACATGGATGCATATAAAACGCGCTTTGCCATGCGGTTCATCGAAGCGGTAAAGAACCGAAGCCTAAGCAACATCGCGCTCACAGAGAGTGAAAAACCGTCTAAAGGAAAAGCTTTTTTCACCGACGGCGAAAGGATGAGTGACCTGCAATTCACACGGCTGACCGAGAAGATAGAGCAATGCGCGGATACCGGTGAAAAGCTGAAACTGATCGCCACCCACATCCATTGCTGCGAGGACCTCATGGACATGCTGGAATCGGACTGCCTGTATGCAGGCGAATATGAAACGCTGTTTGCTACATTGAGCGATATGGAGCTGGCCGTGACAGGCGCCGGGGCATTTGACATCGGGCCATGCGGTGCGAATCAGGCTGGTCTTATTAAAACGCTGAAGGGAAGCATGACGGGTGCTGTTTCCGAATGGCAGACGGCTTTTATCCAATACATCCTTGGACTGGGCCAAAGCAGAATCAGCAATATAGAAGCTTACGTGGAAAGCCTGAACCATAGAGATGGAGAGACAATACCTGAAGAAGAGGGTGATTGGTAAAGGTGGCCGACCACGCCTTTTCGAATATACGAAAAAAGAAGGCGCATATCATGCGCCTTCAGTGGTGTTACGGATATTTAATGGATCATCCTTAGTCGATCTCAGGCTCAATAAGGCCCAGTCCCCCGTCATTGCGGCGGTAGAGGACATTCACTTCCCCGGATATGGCATTCCTGAATACGAAGAAGGAATGACCGAGCAGCTCATACTGCATGACCGCCTCATCCAGCGTCATGGGCTTGATGGCGAAGCGCTTGGTGCGCACCACCCTGGGCGGTGTCTCCTTTTCAATGGCGCTGTAATCATCCCCATACTCGGTGACCTCTGCATCAAAGGCGTCTTCACGAAACCGCCTTTCCAGCTTGGTCCTGTGCTTGATGATCTGCTTTTCCAGCTTTTTGAGCACATTGTCCACGGACGCATACATGTCCCCCGTAGCCTCCTCGCCACGAAGGACTATGTCCTCGAAGGGAATGGTCATCTCCACGATGTGCCTGCCGCGCAGTACGGAAAGGACTGCCTGGACCTCGGACTCGGGCTTGAGATAGCGGGAGAGCTTTTCCACCTTTTTCTCCACGATCCCCTTGAGGTACTCCGATACCTCCATGTTCTTGCCCACGATGTTGATCTTCATGCGGAGCACGCCCCTTTCGTGCAATATGAAATGTGGTTCCTTTGGTATGTATTCTACGCAGGATTTCTCAAATCCTGCACATGAAATACGCGTTGATAAATAATTAACCATCCTGAAAAAACTTGAACCAACGGTATTTAAAAAGCGACGTATAAATATGGACAATCCTTTTCACACGGGTTTCCGGAATACGGAGAAAGCTTTCAGAATGCAAAACCGGCTCATTAACCGTTTCCCAAACAGACGGAGAACAGTACGGCTGATACATCATAAAAGCTATTCAAAGCCGGAAATGAAGGGCCGCCAACCAACTGCAAAAATCAACAAGGCGTAAACGCTGGAAGGTATTTGCTTGTAAGAAGTGTCTGCAGATGATAAAATTAATTGTTATTGCGAGATGGAGGACAGAGATATATGAGCATTTTCAATAAAATACTCGGAGGGGGCAACGAAGCCATCGTGAAGTCCCTGGCCAAGATCGCGGAAACCGTGGAAGCACGCGAGGCCGAGATGAAGGCGCTCTCCGATGAAGCGCTGCGCGGAAAGACAGCGGAATTCCGCGCCAGGCTGGAGAAGGGGGAATCACTGGACGACCTGCTGCCCGAGGCCTTTGCCGCGGTGCGGGAGGCTTCAGTGCGCACCACAGGCCTGCGCCACTTCAAGGTGCAGATCATGGGCGGAACGGTGCTGCACCAGGGGCGCATCGCCGAGATGAAAACGGGCGAAGGCAAAACGCTGGCTGCGACACTGCCCGCATACCTGAATGCGCTGCCGGGCAAGGGCGTCCACATCGTGACCGTCAACGATTACCTGGCCAAGCGCGACAGCGAGTGGATGGGGAAGATCTACCGCTTCCTGGGCCTGAACGTGGGCGTGATCCTGAACGATATGGACAACGACACGCGTCGCGTCGCATACGCCGCGGATATCACATACGGCACCAACAGCGAATTTGGCTTCGACTACCTGCGCGACAACATGTCGATCTACCGCAACCAGCTCGTGCAGCGCGACCTGAATTTTGCCATCGTGGACGAGGTGGACTCCATCCTCATCGACGAGGCGCGCACGCCGCTCATCATTTCCGGTATGGGGGACAAATCGACCGAACTGTACAACCGTGCGGACCGCTTCGTCCGCCGGCTGAGGGAAGAAGAGGACTTTACCAAGGACGAAAAGATGCATGCAGTGACCCTGACGGAAGACGGCGTGCACAAGGCCGAGCAGGCTTTCGGCGTGGACAACCTGACCGACGTGGAAAACACAGAGCTGAACCACCACATCAACCAGGCATTAAAAGCACACGCCCTTTTCCACCGCGACAAGGACTATGTGGTAAACGACGGGCAGGTATTCATCGTGGACGAATTCACGGGCCGCCTGATGGTGGGACGGCGCTACAGCGACGGGCTGCACCAGGCCATTGAGGCAAAGGAAGGCGTGAAGGTGGAACGCGAGTCCAAGACGATGGCGACCATCACGCTGCAGAACTATTTCCGCATGTACAAGAAGCTCTCGGGCATGACGGGCACGGCAAAGACGGAGGAAGAAGAATTCCAGGGCATCTACAAACTGGACGTCGTGATCGTCCCCACGCACATGCCCATGATCCGCCAGGACCACAACGACAGCGTGTACGTGACGATGAAGGGCAAGTTCAACGCGGTGGTGGAGGAGATCGCCGAGCGGCACGCCACCGGACAGCCGGTGCTGGTGGGCACCATATCCGTAGAAAAAAGCGAAGTGCTGTCCGATATGTTAAAGCGCCGTGGGGTGCGGCACGAGGTATTGAATGCCAAGTACCACGCCAAGGAGGCCGAGATCGTGGCGCAGGCCGGAAAATATGGCCAGGTGACCATCGCGACGAACATGGCCGGCCGCGGTACCGACATCATCCTGGGGGGCAACCCGGACTATCTGGCCAGGAAGGAAATGCGCCATCTGGGATATGAAGATACCCTGATCGAGGAAGCAACGAGCTATACGGACACGCACGACGAGAAGATCCTGGAGGCTAGGGCCAAATACCGGGAACTCTATAAAAAGCATAAAGCCGATACCGATGCGGAACACGAAAAAGTCGTGGGCCTGGGCGGCCTGCATATCATCGGCACCGAGCGGCACGAATCCCGCCGTATCGACAACCAGCTGCGCGGCAGAAGCGGACGCCAGGGCGACCCGGGCTCCTCCCGCTTTTACATCTCGCTGGACGACGACCTGATGCGGCTTTTCGGATCGGACCGCATCAAGGGCATGGTGGGGGCGCTGAACCCGGACGACACCGTCCCCATGGCATACGGCATCCTCTCACGGCAGATCGAAACGGCACAGAAACGGGTGGAGAGCCACAACTACGGCATCCGCAAACACGTGCTGCAGTACGACGACGTGATGAACAAACAGCGCGAGGTGATCTATTCCCAGCGCCGCAAGGTCCTGATGGGGGAAGACGTGCACGACTCGGTCCTGAGCATGGTGGACTCCATGGTGAACGACGCGATGGAAGCCTACTGCCCGCCGAAGGTACATGAAGAAGAATGGGACCTGGAAGGCCTGAGCGAGTATTTCACCAAAACATTCCTGCCCCGCGGCGAAACGGTGGCGACAGTAAAAGACCTGGAGGAGCTGGACAGGGACGAACTGAAGGAAAAGATAAAAGCGCGCGCCCTGGAACTGTATTCCGAGCAGGAAGCGACCATCACAGGCGACGGCGGAGACATGCGCGAGATCGAGCGCTACGTCCTGCTAAAGACCGTGGACAACAAGTGGACGGACCATATCGACCTGATGGACCAGCTGCGCCAGGGCGTGGGGCTGCGGGCGTACGGCAACATCGACCCGGTCGTGGAATATAAAATGGAAGGGTACGACATGTTTGAGGGCATGATCAAATCCATCCAGGAAGAGACGCTCTTTATCCTGTACCACGTGCAGGTGAAGAAGATGCCTGAACGGCGGCAGCAGACGGCGCAGCTGCGGACCTCGGGCGGGAGCGAAGAGGAAATCATGGGTGAGGACGAAAAGCCCAAGGGCGGCGCAAAGAGCGCAGCGGGGGCAAAGGTGGGGCGGAACGACCCGTGCCCTTGTGGGAGCGGGAAAAAGTATAAGCATTGTTGCGGCGCGAATTGATTTCCAGGTGGGACCTGGGCGGTCCCCCCTAGATACCTCGCTGCACCTCGCAGGTGCGGCCGCTCGGATACCCCCCTGCCTATAAGGTATGCCGAGTTACGTACACGCCGCAACTCGGCATGGATTTTATGTGGTTGGTTGTTGTGATGCCACCACTACACCTAATTTCCAATCTTCGCCGCGCCTTGTAAAACGCGCAACGCGCGCAGCTATTAAGGATTGCTTGGGGTCGAATATTGCAGGTCATTGCCAAAGTCGCAGAAATGCGAGATGCGGACAGGGACCCTAAAAAAAACAGATTACCATTATTGATTATAGATAGGAGTTGAAAAAGCGTTGATCGAACTGGACAACTACAAACTGGAACTGCAGGAAATGGAAGAGACGCTGAAAAAGGCAGGTGAGTCCCTTTGACCTGCCCCGGCTGAAAAACGAGCTACAGGGGCTGAGGGACGAAATGGCGGCGCCGGAATTCTGGAACGACACGGAGAAATCCTCGAAGGTGAACCAGAAGGCCAAGGCGCTGGAAAACAAGATCAATTCACATGAAAAACTGACGGGCAGGGTGCAGGACGCCCTGCTGCTGATACAAATGGCGCAGGAGGAGGAAGACTCCTCGGTGATCGAGGAGATCGGCAAGGAGAAGCAGGCACTGGCGCACGAAGTGGAGACCTTAAGACTCTCCACCCTGCTCAAAGGGCAGTATGACGCCAACAACGCCATCCTCTCCCTGCACGCAGGCGCGGGCGGCACGGAGGCCCAGGACTGGGTATCCATGCTGTACCGCATGTACATGCGCTACTGCGAGAAAAACGGGTACCAGACGAAGCTGCTGGATATGCTGGAGGGCGACGAGGCGGGCATCAAAAGCGTGACCTTCATGGCCATCGGGGACAACGCGTACGGGTACCTGAAGGCCGAAAAGGGCGTCCACAGGCTGGTACGTATTTCGCCTTTTGACGCATCGGCGCGGCGGCACACCTCGTTTGCCTCGCTGGACGTGATGCCCGAGATCGAGGACGACACCGCCATCGAGATACGGCAGGAGGACCTGAAGATCGACACCTACCGCAGCGGCGGCAAGGGCGGGCAGAACGTGAACAAGGTAGAATCCGCCATCCGCATCACCCACATCCCAACGGGCATCATCACCCAGTGCCAGAACGAGCGCAGCCAGCTACAGAACAAGGAAACGGCACTGAAGATGCTGCGCAGCAAACTCATCGAGCTGAAAGAGCGCGAGATGATGGAGAAGAACACCGAGATCAAGGGCGAGATGAAAAAGATCGAGTGGGGAAGCCAGATACGCTCGTATGTATTCCACCCCTACAGCATGGTGAAGGACCACCGGACGGGGACGGAGACGGGGAACGTGCAGGCCGTGATGGACGGGGAACTGGAGGAATTCATCAGCTCCTATCTACAAAAATCATAATCAAGAGATAAAAAGCGGGAGGAATACTTCCGCTTTTTTTACAGGAGGCATCATGGATACCGGAGCGGGAAAGAAGCGATTACCTGTCATTCTCATCCTCTGTGGCGTGCTGATGGCGGTATTCACTGTATTGCGGCTGGTGGACCTGTGGAATGACCTGCGGGGTTGGATGCCGGACGGACTGGATGACGGCAATATTGTTTATCTGATCATTGGCGCTGGGCTGGCGGTACTGGCGGGTGTATCGGCATACGGCTTTTTCCGGCGGCGGCGATGGAGCCTGGCGGGTACTATCATCGTCGTGATCTGCAACATCCTGTCGTTGGTACTGATCGATTTGCCGCCTGCGGAGCCGCCTTATGCGGATTACGCGTACGGGGCATTGAGCCTCATTACGCTGATCCTTGCAATAACATCGTTGAAACATCTCGGGGCAAAGGTAAAAACCGGAACGGAGATATGAACTCAACCGTTGCGAGCAGATGGAGCAAAGAAGAAGCCTGGTTCCACGACAAAATCCATCAATAGAAGGCATAATACAGATGTAAATATTAAGCAAAACGTATTGACACAAAGGGCCAAAAGCAATATCCTCTCTATATCCACTGGAATATATTACATATATACATCATTACGATAAATCCGGATTTACAATATCAACGGCGATAACGCGTGCGCGCGCTGATCATCTTTATATTGGATTACCAGCCATCACAATTCAAACTGTAAATACCGGAGGCATTTTTATGAAACGCAAAAGCGGATTTCTCAAGGCCCTTCTGAGCATCACCATCTCCCTGACCCTCATCGCGACATTCCTGCCCACGGCGTTCGCCGACCCTGACGACGCCCTGACGAAGACAAGCAATCCTTCGCTTTACCAAGCCCTGCATGATTCCTATGGATTGGACCCTGATAACAATGAACATATCACGCAGGGAGAAATGGCGGGGCTGAGCGGAGAACTGGATCTGAGCAATAAGAGCATCACCGATGTGAGCGGGCTGCAATACTGCTCCGGCATCACGGCGCTGAACCTGCGGAGCAACATGGGCCTGACCAGCATCGCTCCGCTGGATAACGTGGAGATGACGAAGCTGCAAATCCTGAACCTGAGATCCACAAACGTTGATACGATCCCCCAAACGCTGGAGATGCCAAAACTGGAATACCTGAACCTTTCCTACACGCCCATTTACGACGGTGCGACAGACGGGACAACAGGCGGGCTATACGGTATAACCTCCTCAAATATCGGGTCATTAAATACCGGCAGCAACCCGGGGCTGAGGCACCTGTACCTGGAGCACTGCACCAGCCTGACGACCATCGAAAATCTGAAAGACATGTCATCGCTGTATGAACTGGACCTGCTGGAAAACAGCCTGACGGCCCTGCCGGCAGACCTGTCCAACATGGACGAACTATATACCCTTCAACTAGGCGGCTCCACGCCATCATACTACGGCGGGCCCATGAGCACACCCACGGCACTGGGCACACTGGCCAACATCAGCGCGCTTGCCACACTGCCCCGTTTCGCTACCCATACCGACGGCAAAAGCGGCGGCATCCTGAACGTATCCAACAGCACCCTGCAGGACGCCAGCTTTTTGAACAACTGCAACGGACTGGAATACCTGTACTGGTCATACAGCCAGGAAACCGGCCTGGTGCTCCCCACGATGAACGACTACCTCTTCCACATCCAGCTGGATCATGACATCCACATCACCAATGATATGCTGCGTGACAATATCGCCACCATGGAACGCATCTATATAGAAGAAGACGGCAAAAACTATGCCTTGCTGGATATCAGCGGAACGGCTATCACGGACGTGAGCTCACTAGCGGTACGTACCGGCTATGACGGCGCCAAAGGGCTGGGCACGCTGTACTGGCACGACACACCCTCGCTCACCCCCGCAAACCTGGCAACCCTGGCAAATCTGAAAGGCCTGGAAAACTTGCACAATATCGACCTGTACGGGGATACAGGCATCCAGGACGACCCGGCAACGTTTTTCAATGCCATCAAACAGATGACCCATGTCACGATCCTGGGGCTGCACAGCTGCCAGATCGGGACGATCGAAGGGCTGGGAGATATGACCCAACTCCTGCAGCTGTATATCAGCCAGAACAACCTGACAGATATCAGCGAGCTCAGCAGCCTGACCAACCTAACGGACCTGAATCTATATGGAAACTATATCACGGATATAACACCGCTTCAGGGGCTGTCGCACCTGACAACGCTGGATCTGGATGAAAATTTCCTGGACCCGATGGCGGGAAGCGCGGACAGGGCCATACTCGACAGCCTGCCAGCAGCCGGCCATCATCTGAGCTATAACAACCAGATCAAGGTCACCGTCAACTATGATCATGGAGCACATGGCATCGCGCCATCCCCGTCCAGCCAGGATGTCTATTTCAAACAGACATTCACGCCGCCGGTATTGATCCCTTCCACCGGCTGGGGATTCATCGGCTGGGATGCGAACAACCTAGATACAAATACAAACCAGTGGGATGTGCACAGCGGCGACTCAACGACCGTGGCCGCACACGCGACCCTGAAACAGATCGGCCCCGGGGCCACCATCACCTTCACGGCGCAGTACTCCAACGCAGCTTACACAGTGACATTCAACTCCAACCAGGGAAGCACAGTGGCTCCCAGATCCACACTCTACGGCTATACGATCTCCTCGCCCACACCGCCGACCCGGAACGGATACACCTTCTGCGGGTGGTATACAAACACCAGCCTCACTACGCCCGTCGCTTTCCCGTACAAGGTCACAGGCAACGTTACTTTCTACGCGAAATGGCAGCCGAACACCGCGTATCTGACCAAGATCAACCTTTCGGGCGGGTACACGCTGGCTTTTTCCAAGACAAAGACCAGTTACAAACTGACCATCGGCGAGAACGTCCCGTCCATCACCCTCACGCCTATCAAAGAGAACGATACGGCCAAGATGTGGATCCAGGGCGTGGAACGCAGCAGCTATACTACGCCGGTGATCAAAAACGGAAAGTACCTGACCGTCAAGATCAAGGTGAAACTCGGGTCCAAGACCAAATACTATTACGTGAAGGTCACACGGGCGAAATCCAGCGTCAACCTGCTGTCCGAAATGCATACGAACACGAGCGAAAAGATCACGCCCGCCCTCACAGACACAAACGTCCAGTACACGCTGGAACTGGGTGAAAACACGAAATCGGTGCGGATCTATGGGACTGCGAAGGCAGCCGGACTGGCAAAGGTATACTACTCGGGCAAGAAATACACGCTGAACAACGGGCAGTACAAGACCGCGACCATCAAAGTAAAAGCCCAGAACGGAAGTGTGAAGAAATATACCATCAAGATCCACAGGGCGCCCTCCACGAACGCGAACCTGAAAAGCCTGAAGACCAATTCCAGCGCATACAAGGTGCAGCCCGCGTTCAGCGCCGGGGTGACGACCTACAGAGTTACGCTGCCGGCAAACAAAAGCTACGTGATCATTTACGCTTCCAAGGCAGAATCCCACGCGAAGATGACCATCAACGGGCAGAACAGGACATCGCTGAAAGTGAACGTACCCGCGGGCAGCGGCCTGGCGGCGACGGTCCACGTCATCGTCACCGCGCAGGCGGGAGGAACGAAGGATTATGTGATCAACATCTACCGGCCGTGACCGTCAGAATTACATTGATAACGAGCAACCAGCAGGCCTCCGGGAAACCGGGGGCCTTTTCTGTGTGGGATACAAGAAACCAACACCCATAAAACGACAAAAGTGCCCACATAATAACTGCTAATATATAGTAAATAATATTGACTTAGACTGCCAAAAGCAATATCCTCTGCTTATAAATGGTTGTTAGACATTACTAATTATAACCTATATATGTAACCGGTCATTCCGCCGCATCATTGTCCGCAGATTTCCAAACTGAAAATACAACTCGGAGGATCTATTTATGAAACGCAATTTTACCAAGGCTCTCCTCGGCATCATCCTATCACTGACCCTGATCGCGACATTCCTGCCGACGGTGTTTGCGGCACCCGGCGACCCTGCACTGACAACGGCGGGCAACCCAACATTGTACGCCGCACTCCATGGCTCCCCATTCAATCTGGATCCGGATAACGATGGAACCATCACTCAGGGGGAGATGGCAGGCCTGCCCAGCAACCTGAACCTGAGCAATAAACATATCACGGACCTGACAGGCATGGAGTACGCAACCGACGTGACCCAACTGAACCTGGGCAACAATGAAATCACCGACATTTCGAAGCTGAACGGGCTTACAAACCTGCACGTGCTTTACCTGAACAACAATCAGATCACCGATTTAACGAGTCTGGCAGGGCTTACAAACCTGACGCACCTTTATCTGGATTACAATAACGGGCTCGCAGACATAACGAGCCTGACGGGGCTTTCAAAACTGCTGACGCTGGTACTAAGCCACGACACAGCCCTCCTTTTCCCGCCCAGCCTTTCGGGCATGACGGCGCTTCAAACCCTGGAATTAGGCTATATACCCGGCCTTTCAGGCAAAGCTAACTTCGAGGCGGCGGTAACGTCCCTGGGCAGCCTCGCCTCGCTGAGTTTAACAGGATCGGGCGTAAAGGACGTGAGTTTCCTTTCGCCAACGGCTGTGCCGACGCTACGAACACTGGGCTGGGGCGTGACGACCCTCACCCCTTCCGAAGCAGGTACGGTATCAGGGCTGAGCCAGATCACGACGCTACTGATGACGAATGACCATATCGGTGACGCATCCCTTCCCACGATCGGTGGGCTGACGAACCTGACCTACCTCAACCTATGGGACAACCAACTCTCAAGCCTAGCCCCCATCTCTGGCCTGACAAACCTGAGGACGCTGTATATGGGTTACAACTATATCTGCGACTTAAGCCCGCTCTCAGGCATGCACCTCGATACCTTGGACTGCCAGCAGAATTACCTCGACCCCACGTCCGGGAGTGCGGACATCACCGACCTGGCGGCGCTCAACGTACCCCACCTGACTGCCTCCGGCCAAAGACAGATAACAGTCAATTATACAAGCGATCCCACCATAGGGACGCCTTCGAGACCATCCGACACAGTCTATTATGAGCAGTCCTACACAGCACCCGGTGTCACGGAAACGGGCGATATGGCCTTCACAGGCTGGGACACCAATAATGACGGAAACAAGGATGTGCAGGGCGGGGGCGACATGTCCGTCACAGCGCCGAGGCCCATCTCCGGAAATACGGTGGAATTCACGGCCGTTTACGATACAGCAATAGAAGCCGTCACAAATACGGGCCCATCGGCCAATGCACCGCTTTACAACGCCTTAAAGGCTGCAAGACCAGGCCTTGACCTCAACGGGAACGGGACTATCATGGACTTCGAACTACAACGACTGACAGGCACCCTGGACCTTCAAGACAAGGGCATAACCAATATTAACGGGCTGCAGTACTGTACTCAAATCACGGAGCTGAAACTGGGCAATAACTATCCTTACCCAAACAATAACCAGATCTCCGACATATCGAGCCTTTCGGGGCTCACAAACCTGCAGCGCCTTTTCCTGAGCTATAATCTAATAACCGACACCGGTATGACGCACCTGGCCACGCTTACGAACCTGACCCATCTGTACCTGGACTACAATACCGGAATCACCGACATATCGGGCCTGACCGCGCTGACAAAACTACGGATGCTCATACTGGCCCATGACACCAACCTCACCTTCCCGGCGAGCCTCTCAGGCATGACGGCGCTTAATTTCCTCGATTTAAGCTATATACCCGGCCTTTCAAGCAAAACAAACTTCCAAGCGGCGGTATCGTCCCTCCCCCACCTTTTTACGCTTAGCATCACCTATTCGGGCGTAACGGACGTGAGCTTCCTCTCGACGGCGCCCGAACTGCAACAGCTATTCTGGGGCGGAACGTTCCTGTCGCCTGACGATGTATATACGCTGAAGGACCTGAGCCATTTAAAGTCGCTGGACCTGGTGAACGACCATATCGGCGACGCAGGACTTATCAAGTTTGCAAGCATGCCAGGCCTGACACAACTGACCGAACTGGGCCTGTGGGACAATTTCCTCACGGACCTCAGCCCGATAGCGGGCATGACAAACCTGAAGAGACTGCGTATAGGCGCCAACTATATCAGCGACCTGAGCACGCTCACGGGGCTGCACTTGAATACGCTGGACTGCTCCTACAATGACCTAGACCCCACAACGGGGAGCGCAGACAGGGCTGTGATGACAGCCCTCAACCCCGCACACCTGGATTACAGCTACCAACACCAGTACAACATCTATTACCAAAGCAACCCTGCCAAGGGGACGCCGGAGCGTACAACAGACACGGTCTATTACCAGCAATCCTTTAAAACACCACGGGTGACGACATTCGGATACGATTTCCTGGGCTGGGACATCAACTCCAACGGGACAGCAGACGTGCAGGCAGCCACAGTGACGACATTCGCGCCCGCCGCGCAGTGGGAAAACGGAGGGTATAACTACACTGCCGTGTACAGCGCCAGCCCGCAGCTGCCGAGCGTGTACCTGAAGGCCATAGAACTTTCGGTCGGGGCCAGATTTTCCACCACCAAGCCATTTTCCCCGACAAAGACGACCTGTACGATATACCTGAACGAGGCCACCCCAAAGCTGACCATCACGCCGGTAAAGGCCTATGACAGCGCGGCGGTGAAGATCGCCAACCAGGCAGTGACGAGCTATACAACGCCGACCATCAAAAACGGTAAATCCCTCACAGTGAAGGTGAAAGTCTCGATCCCAGGCAAGAGCAGGACCTACACTCTCACCGTGAAACGCGCCAAATCCACGGACAGCTACCTCTCAGACCTTCATACCAGTACGACCGAAAAGATCACGCCTATGCTGAATAAGACGCAGGACCATTATACGCTCGAACTAGGTGAGAATACGAAGTCTGTAAGGATCTATGGAGCAGCGGAGGCCGGGAAGCTTGCGAAGGTATACTATTCCGGCAAGAAATACACGCTGAACAACGGGCAGTACAAGACCGCGACCATCAAAGTAAAAGCCCAGAATGGAAGTGTAAAGAAATATACCATCAAGATCCACAGGGCAAATTCCACGAACGCGAACCTGAAAAGCCTGAAGACCAATTCCAGCGCATACAAGGTGCAGCCCGCGTTCAGCGCCGGGGTGACGACCTACAGCGTTACGCTGCCGGCAAACAAAAGCTACGTGATCATTTACGCTTCCAAGGCTGAATCCCACGCGAAGATGACCATCAACGGGCAGAACAAAACATCGCTGAAAGTGAACGTGCCCGCTGGCAGCGGCCTGGCGGCGACGGTCCACGTCATCGTCACCGCGCAGGCGGGCGGCACGAAGGATTATGTAATCAACATTTACCGGCCGTGACAGTCAGATTACATTGAACAACCAGCAGGGCCTCCGGAAACGGGGCCCTTCCAATAATTAATAATTGCACATTTACATTTCAAGTGCAACACCCCTGCCAATATTTTTAAGAAATACTTCTGCAGGAGTCAGCCAGCCAAGTCGCTTTCGTGGGCGGTTATTGAGTAACCTTACCACATGATCTAAAT
>JAEXRW010000008.1 GCA_023454175.1 Bacillota bacterium
TAACCATGAGCGTATTCAACTTAAAACAAAACTGACGCCGCTTGAAAAACGACGCCAGTTTGGGTAATTCAACGATATCCTGCGACAGGGGCTTTTTATTAGTGTCTACTTTATCGGGTTCAGTCCATTTTGACTGGGGTTTTCTGGTACGCCATCAGTGACTCGAACCCTGGACACCCTGATTACGAGTCAGATTGATTTCTCCTATATGCCGGATTAGCCACCTTATTGTATGTTTTCTGCAATATTATGGACAATTTCAAGCCAGAAAGGTGCAGAAATGAGTACGTCATAAGTGTGTCAATGTGCGACAGAATAGTAATAATAATTTACCGTCAGGAAAGTACAACTAAATATGGAAGCTCCCTATAGTAGGGAGCTTCTGAATCATAGAAATTGTGCTTTTTTGTTGAGGAGGCCGCGGACTGGGAGATTCCACGATCCCTCAGACCCGGTACATCCATTCCTCTAGTGCACCGTTTGGGCGCTGGAGAAAACTGATGTGTTGCCGGAACCGTCCGTTGCGAGCGCGGTCACTTGTTTGCCCGTCAAGGGCTGGCTGCTTTGATAGGTGAAGTGGCCTTCCGTGTCTGCACGCGTAAAGCCGAGCGGGGTTACCTGCGTACCCTCTATCACATAAACTTCCACGAGGCAGCCCGCACCGGCTGTGCCTGAAACGGAGCGGTCGTCCGCCAAGCTGATGACCGGCGCCGCCAGATCCAGGTTGGCATTTCCCAGCAGGAGTATCAGGTTCTGCGGTTCGCCTGTAAAGGTATTTCCGCGGATCTCGTTGCCTGTACCGTAATCGATGCGCACAGCCTGTCCAGTCATATTGCCAAAGGTATTGCCCTGCACAAAATTCTTCAAAGCATGGTCTTTCAGGAATATACCGATGGACCCGTTCCGGAATGTGTTTCCGGCTATATAATTGTCCGTGATGCCGGGATTGCTGATTTGTACCAGGAAGCTGCTGCCCGAAAGCAGATTGCCTTCTTCGGGCGTATATCCGCCTAGGATGACATGGCTCTGTCCCATGTATATAGAGATTCCTTTGTTGTTGGGGAGTGTTTGCCCGCCGCTGGAATCGTAGCCCAGCCGGTTTCCGAGGATGATATTGTCCGTCACACCGTAGCCGTTCATTTCGATTCCCGTATTGTTGCCGCTGATGAGGTTGCCCTCCCCCGCGGTTGTGCCGCCCACGCGGTGGTTGCCAGATGTCCAGAGCAGTACCCCGTTCTGATTCGGGACGGCATGCATTCCGGTGATATCCGTACCGATATAGTTGCCGGTCATCGAGTTCTGATAGCTGTCAGGGTCGCTGAAAACGACCCCGAAGCCCGCGCCGCTGATGGTGTTGCGTTCTTCCGGCGTCGTCCCCCCTACCATGGTATTCATGGCCCCGGACTCAATGACCAGGTTGCTGATGGTGGACGTTTTCACCGCACTGGTACCCGTTATATCCAGTCCTATGATGTTGCCGATGATGCGGGTGTGGTCTCCCCAGGTATCCATGTTGATGAACTGGTTGCCGCTGACCACGTTGCCTTCTCCGGGATTCGTACCTCCGACAGTAACATAAGCTCCCCAATTCGAGACGAAGAGCCCGTCATAGTTTGGCATTGCCTCTGTACCGGTTACGTCTGTGCCCACCAGGTTACCCGAAATCAAATGGTTATTGCCGTACACATGTATACCATAGAGTTTGTTTCCGCTGGTCAGGTTGCCTTGCCCGGTCGGTCCGCTGCCTGTGTTGCGGCTACCGCCGATCTGGTTATACGACCCTTCCACCCGGATTCCATTTTGCGGGAAATGCAGGAGTTGTAGTCCCATTATCTTGTCATGGGAAGATTGTATGAGCAGCCCGTTTCCGTCCGAGAGTTCGCTGCCATCCAGTATCACCCCCGCGTTGCTGGCGTCAATGGTGATGTAGTCTGCGATAATCGTGGGGAGAGGGGTCTCCAGTTGTATTGTTGCAGGGCTACTCGGATCGAATACAGACGTGTCAAAGGTCACGCTGGTATTCGCCGCAAGATGCTCCAGGCAGTCTCTCAAGGTTCCGGGTCCGCTGTCCGCAGCGCTGGTTACTGCATAGGGGATCTCGGTTCCCGTAGCTTCTACAGTTGATTTGCTTTTTGTTAAGGAGGGGTTGCCGTTTTTTGAAGAAGGCGTGGGTTTCTCATGCAGCAACAGGGGCAGGGATTTTTGTACGCCCGAAGCGGATACGCTTGATTCTGCCGATTCCGGCTTGTACTGGTAGATGCAGAGTCCTGCGTAGCTGTCGGCCACCAGCATCAGGTCTCCCCGGACGCAGCAATCATACGCCAAACCCAGCGTGGGCACGCTTCCCTGCAAGGCCGGATGCAAAGGATCAGATATATCCACGATCCTTATGCCGTTTCCAAGGGTGCTCAGGTAAGCTGTTGTCCCGTCTATGCAGATATCCATCACGCTTCCGGAAACGGCCAGCTCCGCCTTTTTCTGTGGGTTGTTTGGGTTTGATACGTCCACGATCCAGACGCCGGGGTCGGCGGCGGTGATCACGGTCGTGGGGTTGATGAATGCGATGGCTTCGCCGCTTGTATTTTTGGCAAGGTATGAGATCGGCCTCATATCGCTTGGATTGGAGATATCCACCAGCTGGAGCTGGTTGCTGCTGGTCGTGATCAGCAGGTTTCCGGAGGAAGCGGCATTTATCGGATTTGTCATTTCGATTTTGTCGGCCACTCTTGGGTTCCTCGGATCGCTGACGTCCACCGATGCGTCATGAAATTCGCCGGGTATATAGATATGATCCTTATTCAGGGTCATTGATCGGAAGGCAATGTTGAATACAGTCTCATCGCCGGGGACTGCTCCGATTTTAGTGGGTCTCAGCGGATTGCTCACGTCGAAGATCACCATCGGATATCGCGCATCCAGGTGGGAGGAGAGGTAAGCCGTCGTTCCGTTCACGATCACCTTGTTGGCGTAGCCGCCTCCTGTATCGTACCAGTAGTCGTCAGCCGGGTCGAGCCAGTCGCCCAGGTTGATCGCATGCATGCCCGAAAGGCCGCCCGCCACGTAGCCGGTGCTGCCGCTCAGGGTCACCCTGCGTCCGTCCAGTATGGGCATCCAGCGGCTGATCAGCTGCGGGCTCGACGGATTGGAAAAATCCACATTCATCAGCCCTTTTTCCTTGTCCAGCAGAAAAGCGCTGTTTCCGCTGAGCTCCCCTGCCACGATGAAGCCGCCCTTCGTATAGGTGGATCGTAGTGCGGGCTGCGCGCCCGAAATATTGTATAGCATGGCCCCGTCCGCACCATCCATCACCAGCATCCCCGTGCCCTGTATCTGCAGCGCCATCGCCCACCCTGTAGTGGATGTGGTGCTGCTGAGCGTCGGTTCCAGCGGCGTGGAAAGATCGAGGATGGATACGCCGCCCCACGCGCCCGCCATATATAGTTTGGTTCCCGCTGTCTCCGCGTCATATTGGAAGCCATTGAGTTTGATCAGCCCTTTTTCCTGTGGCGATGCGGGATTGCTCAGGTCCACCACCAATAGCCCGCTGCCCCCTGCGGCCACATAGGCGATATTGTTCCTTATGCTCACGTCATAGGCATACGCCAGTGGGTATGCTTCCGCTACGGTGACGGGGTTCGCCAGGTTGGAGATATCGGCGATCTGTACGCCCTGCGGCCCGTCTGCGAGTACCGCAAAGTGGCCGCTGATCGTGGCGCCTTCGGTATATCCACGGGTATCGAGGCGCCCCAGGATTGAAGCGGATGCTGGATTTGAGACGTCCAGGATGACCAATCCGCCCGAGCCGCAGGAAACGAAAAGATGCCCGTTGCCGTCGCCGGTGATGTTTTCGGCAAATTGGGGCAGCAGGGGGCTGCTTCCCAAAACCTGTATCGCCTGGGGATTGGTCACGTTGAAGATCATGATATGGAGTCCCACGCCTATATAAAGGGTATTGCCTCTCCGCAGCAGCGCTTTGGTGGTTCCGCCGATCTGGCCGGTCAGCTGCCAGCTTCCGGGGCCGGTATAGGGCGTATGGAGAGCCAGCTGCAGGGAAGCGGGGGCGCTGTATCCGCCGTATACCTTGGTCCCGCCCACCAATACATAGGCCCGCACCTTGTAATGGTATGTTTTCCCGCTTGCCAGGCCCGTTTTGTCGCGGTATTTCTGCAGGCTGGTCGTCGCCACCTGCGTAAACGTTCCGGTTGAGGAGGTCGAACGGTAGACCTCATAACTTGTGGCGTTGGGTACGGGATCCCACACTGCGTCGATGCTGGTCAGAGGCACCTGGCTCAGGTTCAGCCCTGTCGGCGCCGCGGGCAGGATCGTAGCGCTTTTGTGAACGCTCGCCGTGCCGTATACCTTGCTCGCACCCACCATCACATAAGGCTTTACCTTGTAGTAATAGGTATAGCCGGTTGTCAGCCCGGTGTCCGTGTATTCGGTTCCGGTGATGGTGGCCGTATTGACGGGGACGGTAAACGATCCGCCGGAGGATGTCTCGCGGAATACGTCATATCCTCTCGCGCCCAGGATGCTCTGCCAGCCCAGCTTCAGGCTGTTATTCTGCTGGCCTGCCGTCACCGTCAGCACCGGTACCGGCCAGGCAGGCGTACCGGTCTTGTATTCGCTCCGTGGTCCGGTCAATGCGCCAAAGCAAGGCTCGATTTTGTAGTAATATATGGTCCCGGTAGTCAGGCCGGCGCCTTTGTTGTCATCGATGTACTCGCTGGGTACGACGCCCTGCGCTATCTTCGTGTACGGTTCTGCAGACTTCGTATTACGGTATACGTTGTACCCTGTGGCGCCTGCATCGTTCCAGTCCAGCTTCAGGCTGTTGTAGCTGCGGTTCGTTACCGCGAGTGTGATCACGGGCCAGTTCGCTTTTCCGGATTTGGCCGTGCAGAACGCGCTGTAGACCCTGCGCGTGTTTGCTCCCGACCCCACCACTTTGTAGGCGCGTACTTTGTAGTAATAGGTCCCCTTCGCCAGCCCCGCATCCGTGAACGAGTTCGTCAGGGCATCCTTGTATGCCGTCATGTTGCTGGACTTTGTGCCGCGCTGCACCTCATACCCGTCTGCGCCGCTTATGTTTGTCCATCCCAGCTGCAGGTTGTTGCCGTTTACTGTTCGTACGGTTAACGTGATTGTGGGCCAGGCCGGTTTTACGGATTTGACCCCGCTGTACGGTCCATAGCTGTAAGCGGTGTTCACAGCGGCATACGGCCTGACACGGTAATAATACGTATACCCGGCATTCATCGTTTGATCCGTATACGTGTTGCCGCTGACCTTTGCAAGAACGGTATAGCCACGCGAGGATGAAGTACTGCGTGATACTTCGTATCCCTGTGCAGACGTTACCGCGCTCCATTTCAGCGATGCGGTGTAATAACCATTGCGCACGGCTGAAAAACTCACTATCTTCGGCCACTTGGGCGACGCGGTTTTGGTCACATAGCCTCCGTACGTGATGTTCACGCCCGGAGCCGTCGCACAATATACGCGCACCCTGTAGGAGTAGCTGCTGCCGGCTGTCAGGCCCGTATCCTGATAGGTCGTAGCGGACGTCGTTGCAAGGGTCTTATAGGCTGTCACGCCGGGGGCTTTTCGGGAGATTTCATATCCCGCCGCGCCTGTTACCGTCTTCCACGTGAGCTGAAGCTTGCTGTAGCTCGGGTAGGCGATCGTCAGCTTAGGCTTGCCGATTGCCGCGAATTCCGCGGTGAGCGCCCTGCTTTTTGTGACGGTGAAGGCATACTCCGCCGATGTCGATACGGTTTCTCTGCTCTCCAGCCAGCGCACGAACCTGTACCCGTTTTTGGGTGTCGCTGTAACTTTTACCGTGTCACCGGGCATAAAAGGTCCCGAACCGGTGACGAAACCGGCTTTGGCTATGTTTGCTTTTGCAGTGATCGTGCATTGTGCTGCCGTTGTCCGCTTTTCCGCCTGATAAGCTGTGAGTTGGGTGCACAAATGGAAAGGGCCTATCGTGTCGTTGCCTTCCGGGCAATATTGGTAGTTGCCGGATTGTTGTTCTGCCTTTGCTGTTTCCGGTGTAATCGTAAATATCAATAAGGTACAAAGAACCGCAATGAAGAAGGTCCCGAAATGTTTATTCATTTGCTGACACCTCTGTCTTTTGTGATATATTGAATGCTTCAATCGTGATAGAAATAGCCGGAAGCATACAGCTGGCTATGGCTGATGCAACTCTATTTGACCTCCCGATCTACTCCTTGTATGATTTGTCATATTGTTCACTACATGCTACTATTATAGCATTATATGCTATTTTTTTGATAGATTGGGAATAAAGTTATCCACCATTGCGCATCCATTGCTTTCCAGGGCGCAAAGGTCGTTGCAGTTCCTGATAAATGCGCCATGGCCCATTGGTAAAACCTTTCGGTCAGGTCTTGGCTCGGCATTATTATTTCATAATTATGGTGCAATTTGGTTTGCATTTTGCACACTGTAATAATTACTTATTACCGTATCTTGGCATTATTGCTGTAAAGATAATTGAGCATTGTATTAATATATCTTTGATAGCCGTACAGCGGCTCCATCGTAGTCCTTGAAGGAGGAGAGATTCATAGCGGTTTTATAAAAAAAGAGGAACGGTCAATACCGTCCCTCCTGAAAATAAATGTTTATTCCAAGTCATTGTCCTATTTGGTAAAGGGCAGCGCGTCTGTCACGTCTTTGAGTTCCGCCACCGTCTTGCCGGTCTTGTCAATGATGGTGTACTGGATATTCGCTATGTCCCCCTTGGCCACGGCCGCGTAGCCGAAGTTGAACATGTTGGCCTTGAAATAGTCGAACGGGATCACGACTTTGCCGGTCTTGTCGATATAGCCATATGTCTTATCCATCGAGGTGTAATTTTTGCCCTTGAATACGCAGCACATCCCGTCTGAAAATCCCTGGCAGACCTTCCATTCGGTCTGGGCCGGTATTGCAAAGTTCCCCGTCGTATCGATGAATCCCTGCGGCCAGAAGCCATCGTCGGTATTGGGCAGTGATACGTCACAAAGCGGGTATAAACCCTCCTGGAATGCGTCCGCGCCGATGGGCGAGTAGTCACTGGACATATGCGCATCTTTGGATCCCGGTACGCTCGCCACTGTCTTCCCGCTCTTGTCGATGATCCCGAATGCGTACCCGATCCGAGCCGGGGCTGTCCCATCCTTGAAATCCCCCTGTACATAGACCGCCGTATTTTCCGTGGAGAGGATCCATTTCCCCGTTTTGTCGATGAATCCGCCATTCTTGTATTTTCCGCTGCTCTGCACACGTGCGACCCCCTCGGAAAAAGGGCCGGTCCAGCTGAAACCAGGCACGATGACCACGTTTCCGGTTTTATCGATGTAGCCATAGTTGCTGTCGTACTTGTTGGCCGATTCCGAAAGGTTTACCGCGGCAAGTCCTTCCTGGAAGGGCTCCGCGCCTTTGTATTTTGGCTCGATCACGATCTTGCCGGTAGTGTCGGCATATCCGAATAGATCCCCCGTGTCCGTTATGATGGTGTCGCCGTTGGCGTCTTTTGCGATGATGATCATGCCGTCAAAAATCGTACAGCCGCTGGCTATCTTGTCCGGCAGCGGATAGGTGGTTGGATGGATAGGTTGGATCACTTCGATCCCTTTTTCAAATTTGGCTATGACGTCGTTGCTCTTGTTGATCAGCTGCCATTCGCCGCTCTCCAGCTGTACCGTGGCCACATTGTCTACGAAGGGGTATACTTTCGTGTACTGCGGCGCGATGACCCATTCGCCTTTTGTGTTGATATACCCCCAGAGATAGATGTCCTGCGCCCCTGCCACCGGTTCGTCCGCTGCCGCCTTAACGGTCGCATACTGCTTGGTGCCGTCGTCTGCGATGGGTTCATCGCCCGCGGGCGGCGGGTCGTCGCCTTCTACGGCCTGTACAGGCGGTATGGATGCCGGTGCAGTGTTTCCCGTCCCCCCGCAGCCCGCCAAAATAAAAATGCATAAAACCAATAACAATGCCGTTAATTGTCTTTTCACCTGCATGACCTCCTCTTAGGAAATTTGAATGATCGTTATTCCAGTTCGATATCCAGCTCCCGTAATATATTGGATCGAAATGATTATTTCATGATTAGGGGGTGATTTGGTTTGCATTTTGCACACTATAAATATTTTGTTGCCGCATCCGGTCTATAGTAGTGATTGAGCATAAGAGAAATATTATTTCATAATAATGGTTACATTTGGTTTGCATTTTGCATACTTTACTGATTCTTTATTGCCATGTCCTTCCTGCATGACTATAATGGAGATTGAACAGATCACATGATTATCTTTTATAGTTGGATGCCGTATGGATGACAAGGATCATAAAAAGGATGGGCAATACGCGGTTGATACCGAGGAACTGCTCCGGCTGCTGAAGGATACCCGGTCTATAGAGGGCTTTTACCAGCAGACGGGAGAGAGCCTCTCCGATCTCAGCACATCTGAATATCTTGCACAGCTGATGGAGCAGCACGGGCTGCAAAAACAGGAAGTGATCGAAAAGGCCAATCTGGAGCGTTCCTCCGGCTATCAGATATTCTCCGGGCGGCGCAACCCCAAGCGTGATTCTCTGTTGCGCATCGCGCTTGTGATGAAGCTTTCACTGGGTGAAACGCAGCGGCTGCTGAAGATTGCGCAGCGCGGCGAGCTTTATCCGAAAAACAGGAGGGATGCCGCCATCGTGTATTGCATCCATCATGGGTTGAACCTGATCGATACCGAGATGCTCCTGGAAGGCATTGGCGAGCCCTTGCTCAGCAAATGAGTTTTAGATGAAGAAGCATATTGATGCATTTCAAAAAGAATATCAGGACAGGATCACAAAAATACCGTTGCCCCGAAAGATAGCGGAAATTTACGAAATATGCGATTGCCTTTATGAAGCACAGGAAAAGGCCACATATCTTTTAAAGTCACGCAACGACAGGCAGCTTTATATTCTCAAAACTGCTTCCGCCCCGCTCAAAGAAAGCCTTGAAACAGAGTACCGGATTCTCAGCGGATTATCTCATCCTTGCATACCGCAAGCTGTTTTATATTGGGTCCATGAGGACAGGGGTTACCTGATACGCGAATATGTCAAAGGGGTCACGATAGAGCAATTGATATCGGGAAATGGGTCTGTATGCGGGAAAAAAGCCGTTGATATTGCGATTGGATTATCCCATATTCTTGAATACCTGCACGCCCAAGATCCGCCGGTCATACACAGGGATATAAAACCCCAGAATATAATCATCGCTGAGGACGGGCAGTGTACTCTCGTAGATTTCGGGACTGCCCGGTTCTTTCATGATGATTCGAAAAAGGATACTGTTTTTTTGGGCACCGAAGCGACGGCGGCTCCCGAGCAATTCGGCTATATGCAGACAGGTGTGCGTTCTGACGTGTATTCCATGGGGATCCTTATGCTTTTCATCTTAACGGGTTCTTTTGATATCAGTCAGCTATCAGACGTAACGAATAAAAGAATCCGCAAAATCATTATGAAATGTACCCGGTTTGATCCCGCCGACCGGTTTGCATCGATCATGCACCTTCGGAAAAGTCTATGCAGGGTTTACGCCAACAGCATGAGGGTTTTACGTATAGCCGTTTTATGCACGCTTGTGGCCGGATTGGCCATCATCGCACATGGGGCAGAATTGGATGCTCCTGCCGGAAATATTTCAGATCAGCCCGGAAGTGCTGTTTATGCCGGGATTGCTCCGCAGCCCAAGCCCCCCAACGCCTATATATTTGCATCCCCTCTCATAGAAAAAGCGGCCCGGCTGGAACTGGGACTGACTGAGAATGAGGTCATAACCAGGGAAGATCTTGGCAGGATCACGAAGATCTTGATTTGTGGCAGCAAGGTATATTCTGACTGGGACGATTATAATATAAGCGGCGTCAATGGTTCCCTTTATGGCGCTCCTGAGTCCAATATCGGCAGCATCGATAATTTGGCGGATATTGCATTGATGTCAAATATCAATGAATTGGCGTTGTATGATCAGCAGATCAGCGATCTGTCGCCGCTTTCAGGTTTGCCCATTACCAAGCTCGGTTTGGCCTTCAATCGCCTTACAGATTTGTCGGCCCTTTCCCGGTGCAGCAGCATCACCCATCTTTATCTCACGGGTAATCCGATATCGGACATATCAGCGCTATCTGAAATAGCACATCTGCAATACCTTGACCTTGCCAATACGCACGTGAAAGACCTGTCTCCTGTGATTGACTGCCCGATTGTATTCATTTCGCTGATTGATACACCTGTGCAAGACTACAAGCCTCTGGCGCTCTTGAGCCAATTGGAGTGGCTCCGCGCCAGCGGCTTGAGCGCTGAAAACGTTGAGATTTGCGCTGCGCTCACCCATCTCAAGGATCTCACGTTACACGGCAGCCAAATTCACGACCTGTCTGTGCTCTATAAATTAAAAAGGCTTTCATTTTTGGATTTATATCAATGTGAGCTTACTGATATAAATGAGATCAAATACTTTCCTGAGCTACAAGGATTGTGTATCGCAAAGAATCCTATTACCGACCTTTCTCCCCTGGTCGATCTGTATAAATTGAATTATATTAACCTGATGGATATCCATGCCGATTTCTCCCCTCTTGAGCAGCTGCCGGCTCTTGATACCATAGACTGTTCTAAGGATCAGGAGGCTGCCATACGGGTTACTTTAAGTGATAAGGTTATCGATATCAGAGTCCAGGAATGATTCTTTAGCTATTTGAACTTTATTGTGATGAAATATTCATACGCGCTTTAATGCACTAGAGGAACAGTTTTGTCCGCTCTTCCTCATTCACCTTTCAAGGGTCACTATTTTCATTTGGCTGTACACTGGGGAACAACGTTACCTGATATCTTATACATCCAGAAACAACACGGCTCGATTTTCAGATTGCCCTTGTATTCACAGGAACAACCAGTGAGTATTTTACCTTTCCAGTGTTGTTGCTGCTTGAACAGATATACAATATATAGCCATAGGGTATCGGCTTTATAGGTCCACTTTTTTAGGCAAAGCACAAATCAATATGGGGCTTATCGGCCGGTCAGTGGCGGACACGGTGGTCTTTTTTGTCCGCACATCCACGTTGGACGTTGCGCTTCATATCCCGCCCCCTGTCCCTTTTGTTCATGATCCCCTGGTCTTCGGCCGCGTTCAGCTCCTCGCAGTCCGGGCCCTTCCCGATCTAGATCGCTGCCTGGTTCGGGTCCACATCTGTTTTCGTCCTCACATCCCCTCAGCACACCATGCAGACCTGACCATGCTAATGACTTGCGATAGCGTTTAAATCCATCTCCCGCACAGGGCGCTACAAAGGGCAGGAATACCTTTATGGGCATGGGCGATGATTTATTCCACGCACCCGCACAGGGCATCGCTAAGCCTGTTGCAACAGCCCCAGTTTCAATCCACATGTCTGTGCCGTAGCGAATCGGGGCTAAACACCCAAGGTCGATGTACAGGGTTTCAATCTGTGCATCCACACAGTACTCCAATACGTTTGGCAGACGAAAGTGCAGTTTTACCGGGGACCCTTCCAGGTATCAGAAAACCGATAGACATTTGGCTTGCGTAGGTTCGCATTATGCTCAACGACCTCGACCAAACCGGCTTCGCATAACTGCTTCAATGCCTTATTGAATCCGCCAGTTGAAATAAACCATTTATATTTTGTCCTGGGGAACGTGAATTCACGTTCCCCTTTGCTCTCGAGTTTCATTTAGGCATAAACATGGAATGCAGAATGTGACAGCCCCAAAACGGATGGGTCAAGCATCTGTGAGTTCCCCCAGCGTATATACCTCTCTTCAATCCCATTAATAATTCATTGAAACCTGCGTTGAGAAATCGCTGTACACGCGAACGTTGTTGACCAGCCTGTATGCACGGATCTTGAAGGAATAGGTTATTCCCGTTTTTACATCTGCATCATAATACGCTGTCGATATTGTGGATACCGCCATGACGAAGTTGCTGTCCTCCGATGTGGACCGCCATACTTCGTACCCTGTTCTTCCATATACCGAAGACCATGTAACCCTGAGCTTTGCAGGTCTGTATATGGAAACAGTTACGCTCGTAACCTTTGCGAGAACGGGTGTGGCACTTGAGGTGTTGGAATAATTGCTGTAACACCTTGTGCCGTTTACCAGGCAATAGGCGCGCACCTTATAGTAGTAGGCCGTGTTTGTTGCGAGGTTCATATCGGTCAGAGATGTAGTGGTAGTGGATTTGATCAGGGAATACCCGCCGTCGGCAGATGTGGACCGCCAGATCTCATACCCTTTTCTTCCGGCCACCGCATTCCACTTGATTTTTATGCTCGTTGCATTGTACTTGGTCGCCACGGTCCCGGTGACGGAATTGAATACAGGTGTGGCATTTACCGTCCCCGAAAAGTTACCATAAACCCTTACCCTGTTTACTGTACGGTAAGCGCGTATTTTGTAGTAATAGTTGATATTGGGGGTCAGGCTTGTGTTATTCAGGTACGTACTGGATGTCGATTTGATCAGGGAGTATCCGGTATTCGGTGATGTAGACCTCCATATCTCATACCCGCTCCTGCCGGCCACGGAATTCCACGTTACTTTGATTCCTGTCACCGAAGCCATCTGCGCTTTGGGGTTTGTTACCGTACCCAATAACGGTGTCGCCGAAGCGCTCTCCGAAAGATTGCCTAAGGCCTTCACGGACCCTGCATAGCGGTAGGCGCAGACTTTGTAATAATATGTCGTACCTGTATTCAGTCTGGTATTGGTATAGCTTGTTGAACCGGTAGCGGTTACATATGAATACCTGCCATCCTTGGAGGTTGAACGGTATACCTGGTAGCCGCTGGCGCCCGGCACCCTGCTCCAAGATATATGGATGCTGTCGTATCCTTTCGCTGATGCCGAGACGGACGGTATCTGGAGCGCAGGTGTGGCATATGCGATAGTGGATTGTATCCCATGCGTGGTTGTACTTCCCGAGACACAGTACGCATTGACCATGTAAAAGTAAGTGGTTCTGGGCACCAGGCCTGAGTCGGTAGAAACTGTCTGGGAAGTCGTTAATATTTTCTTGTACGTACCGTTGTACGCAGTGGAGCGCCATACTTCATATCCTGCCGCAAAGCTGACCGGGCCCCATTTCACTGTGATGCTGTCATAGTCTTCTGCAGCCGCCGATATGCTTGCTGGTATTCCGATGGCGGCAAATTCAGCAGTGAATGATACATTGCCTGCCACTGTGAATACATATTCTATTTTTGTGCTTGCTTCCGTTCCGTCTTTTATCCAGCGTACGAACCGGTATCCGTCTTTTGGCGTCGCCCTTAATTTGGCCTGTACGCCCTCGTCATAAACCCCGCTTCCCGAAACGGTTCCGAATGAGGCGCTGTTTGCACCCGCAGCGACGGTGTATTGCCTTGGCGTCACCGTTACCGTGCATGTATCATGGTATCCTCCGTCCTGTGTGGTCACAGTGATGACTGCCTTTCCCGGGCCGGCCGCTGTTACGGCTCCGCCTGCCACAGTGGCGATGCGCGTATTGCTGGAGGACCAGCTTACATTCCTGTTTGTGGCGTCCGCCGGGGTCACCGAAGCGGTCAATGTGCCTTTTCCCCCGTTGACCAGTGTCAGCGTATCCAGGTTCAGCGATACGCCGCTCACCCTCTTGGCTGCTCTGGCCACATGCACTGTATAGGTCTTCGTGGTTGTCCCGTCCTGTGCTGTGACCAGGATGATTACGTCTTTACTTTCTCCGGGGGCCAGGGATAAAGTCTTGCTGCTGGTCACGGCGCCGTCGATACGTACGCTTGCCGTGCTGTCTGCCTTGGTCACGGCGATGGTTGTTGAAGTTATGGTATTGGGCAGCGTCATGCTGTAATTGGTTGTATTGGCGGCAAACGCGGGTGAAAGCGTACCATTGGTGCCGGTAATGCCCGACAGGTTCGCGTTGCTGGATGCTTCCCGTGTTACATGCACCGTATAGGTCTTCGTTGTTGTCCCGTCCTGCGCTGTCACCAGGATGACCGCGTCTCTGCTTTCTCCAGTACCTAATGGAACGGTTTTGGATGTTGCTGTCGCGCCGTCTATTTTAACAGTCGCATTGCTATCGGCCTTTACAGGCGTCAGTGTAGTGGATGATGTGGATTTTGTTAGTGTAGTACTGTAAGTCAATGTATCACTATTAAACACAGGCGTTAGTGATCCACTCGTAAGGTTTATGCCTGAAAGATTGGCGTTGCTCGATGCCGCCCGTGATACATGGACGGTATATGTCTTTTTTGTCACCCCGTCGCTTGCAGTTACTTCGATCACCACGTCTGTAGACCGTCCGTTTGGCAGGCCAAGGCTCGTGCTGGTACTTGGGATTCCGTTGATCTTTGTTGTTGCATTGTTGTCTTCCTTGACAGTTGTGATGCCAACAACGTCTGCGGACTCATTCAAGGCCAGCGTGTAGTAAACCGTTAATCTGTCAAATGTGGGTGTCAGGGTTCCGGTGCTTACAGTGATGGCGGAAAGGTATGCGTTGCCCGGGAGCCTTGTGACATGTACGGTATATGTCTTTTTGGTTATTCCATCCTGCGCAGTCACTTCTATTACGACATCCTGGCTTTGCCCCTGATTTAGCGTTACTGTTTTGCTTGTTGCAACAGCGCCGTCAATACGCAAAGTGGCATTGCTGTCCGCTTTGGCTGCCGTGATCGTCGTTCCTGTTGTTGTATCTGAAAGAGAAACGGTGTAGCTACAGGTATTTGCGTTGAATGCCGGGCTTAGGGTACCGGCGGTTGTGCTTAAGCTCGACAAGTATGCATTATTTGGACCCGGCCGCAATACATGTACGGTATATGTCTGTTTGGTTATTCCATCCTGCGCCGTCACTTCTATTACGACATCCTGGCTTTGCCCCTGATTTAGCGTTACTGTTTTGCTTGTTGCAACAGCGCCGTCAAATTTCATCGTCGCCACGCTTGAAATAGGCGAAGCGTATATGGTCGTGGTGGAAGTTGTGGATAAGACAACGTAGTATTCCGTCGTATTTGCGGAAAATGTCGGCGTCATTGAACCGGAGGAAACGTATAAACTTGCAAGGTTTGCATTCGTCGAAATTGCCCGCGTCACATGTACTGTATACGTCTTTTTTGTTATGCCGTCCTTTGCTGTTACCAATATCGTCACATCCAGAGATCCGCCGTTTGCCGGATATATCATTTTGTATGGAATAGGCGAACCATCAATCAAAAATGCAGCCTGGCTGTCGCTTTTTGCAGGCGTGATAATAACTGACGACGTTTCTTCGTTTAAGGCAAGCCAATAGGATAGCGTGTCCTTATTGAAGGCAGGGGTCAATGTGCCAGCGGAGGTGTTGATAGCGGAAAGATACGCGTTGCCCGGTACCGCTTTAGTCACATGCATAGTATAGGTGCATATCTGTCCTTTTTGCGGCGTTACCGTTATAGTATATACGTTGGTTCCGGCAATGGCTACGGTACCGATATCTCCTGTTACCTGTGAGTTCGGGTCAAAGGCAGGGGCTGTAATATTAACAGTATCCTCATTCGTCGGTATAGTCAGATTATATTCCTTTACCGTGGGGTCAAAACCCGTTATTGTCACGCCGTTCACCGCAATGTTTGCAAGCAGCGTGCCCGGTATAAAACTTTTGACATAATAATCTCCATTTGATTTTTTTTGAACGGCTGTAACCTTATCGTCATAATGCTGGAGGTCACAGAATTCGTCGGTAAAGTTTGCGCTGTTCAAGAAGGTTCTTGAGCTGTAATCATAGGCACTGAAAACCTTGAGATTACTGGTATAAAAACGACCGCCCGTCATGTCAAAGCAAAGATAAGCGAACGCGCTCCCTATCGTTCCGGAAAAAACCATATCTCCGGCCTGCGCAGGCGCGCAGGAAAATACATTACCGCTGCCGTTATAAATGTATTGACCGTCCGGCGAAATAAACATATTGAGTGTCAAACCATATTCGCCCTGATAAGGGGAATCATATATTTTTGTAATGTCTCCGTCCTGTATTTCATACGCATACATGTCCATTGGCCTTACAGTCGTGGAAACGGAATAAAGCTTGTTCAAAGCGGTGTTGTACGCAAGAGTGCTCCAGTAATTTGAACCGTAAACATCCCTTATATGCCTGCCGTCGTTACTGTCGTAAATTGCAAGGATCGTTGAACCCGTATCGTTGCTGGAAATGTAAAGCCTTCCCGAAGTGTCCGCCACAATATCACGGGGCCTTATGGCAACGTCAAATATATGTTCCGTCTTGAATGTTTCTGCATCTACTACGGCAATCGAACCATACGACGGATCACCGAAACCATAATTGCGTTCCATCGTCACATATATCTTGCCGTTGCTTACCGTCAGATTCTGGGGTCTCAGCATAAATTTCTTTACCGTTATATCGCCAGTGTCACAATCCGCGCGGTAAAGGCTGAAGTCGCTGTAAGACGTCATATAAAATATGGGTTTCTGCGGGTCTGATACGATATCGTACGGCATAAATGGCAGTTTTACCCTTGCATCCAGGGTAATCGGCGCCGGGTCGCTATCCTTTCTTGTAATATTCAGATTATAGTTCTTTGTCCTGCCGGTAGAGGGATCGTTTACCGTTACAGAAAATGTATTTGATCCCACGTTCAGCGTTTGAGCGCCCGTATCGCCTGTAATCTGCGATCCTGCAGCCAGGGGCAGCGCCGATATATCCACACTCGACGTAGATAAAGGTACTTCTCCGCAGTCGATCGTATCCTGAATTGGATAAAGGTTTCCGATATGATCGCCGCTGATCTTCAAATTTCCCAAAAGCGTTTTAGGGTCGAAATACTTGAAGGTAATGTCATAGTGAGCATTATACTGGCCCGTCATCAGGTAATTATCCGAAAAATAACAGTAACTGAACCGAACCGGATCTTGTATTACGCATTTGGGAGTTAATGTATTCATATCCCATTGTTCGATCAGCCTGTCATGCATCACATAAATATCACGATCCGCGTTATCAAAGCTGTATTTATATGCCGGGGGTATTTTCTTTGTAAAAATCAGATCCTGATCCGGATCCGTACTGCAGGTTAAAACGGATCCATCATATCGGATTACATACCTTCCGTCGGGTGAGATTGATAAATAACCACTATTCTGGCCAAAACCGTAAGCCGTATTTTGTTTCACGAGCTGAAGCTGTCCGTTTGTGACACGAAAAGAGCTTATGGATGAAAGCTGCCCAACATAGAGCATTCCGGAAACTGGATTTACCTTCAGGTCATACAACCGGCTCGGCACAAAATATTCCGATTGCTTTGTCAGCGTCGCGCGGTCATATACCATAATCTTATTACTGCTGAAGCTATAAGGATAAATATGTGTCGCATCCGCCGCTATGCAGCTAAAATCCATATCCACATTCATTGTACTGGTCAGCGAAAAGGTCCTTGGGTCTATGATACCGGCAGCGTCGGCGCCCGATTCCGGTTTTGTGAGCGTTACAAAAAGCCTTCCTTCCGAATAGCAAAGACTATACGGCTTATACGGCAGCGCAAGTGCGTGCACTGTTCCGGCTTTTAAATCTATCTCGTAAACAAAAGGCTTATTATTGTCCGTCATATATATCTTTGTTTCATCCGGCGACGGTTCTATGGCGCTCGGATGGATAAGATCCGCATTGATGGTTATGGGCGCGCCTGCCTTTTGACGATATATTGTAACGTTATACGTTTTAGTCACGGAGCCGTCCAGTGAGGTCACCGCAATGGAGCAAACCTTTGTCTGCCCTGTTTGCAGCGTGATTTCTTTTTGAGCGGTAACCTCCCCGTCTATTCTGACCGTAGCTTGCACATCCTCGGAAGCTGCGCCGATTATTGTGGACGTATTATCTGAATTTAGCAGCACGCCATAAGATAGCGTGCTGGCGTTGAATTGCGGATAGAATAAACCCGCAGACGAAGTAATGCCAGACAGATTGGCGTTGTTGCGTAAAGGACGGCTGATATGGACCGTATATGTTTTGCTTGTCTTCAGATCTGGGGCCATCACCTTGATGATCGCATCCCTTGTATCCCCTGAACTGACGGCCAGTGTAAGGCTGTTTTGCTTGCGGCTATTGATATACACTGTCGCATGGCTGTCGCTTTTCGTGGGTGTGATGGTCACGTTGCCCATATTATATGGCAGCGTCAGGCTGTAAGCAGTCACTTCGGAGCTGAATGCAGGGGAAAGCGAGCCCGACGACACGCCGATACCGGACAGGTCCGCATTGGAAGATGGGTTTCCTCTTGTCAGGGTAACGTTGTAAACATTCGTTTTCAGCCAGTCTTTTGCGGTTACCTCTATATGGGCTACCATGACTGAATCATTTTCCAGTGCGATATTCCTGCTTGTTGATAAAATGTCACCGTTCAGGATATAAGCATTCGTATCTTCCGGTGTGGCTGTTAGGACAGTATCCCCGGCTATATTGGCAGAGTAGCTAAAAGTGTCTGTATTGAAGGCTGGCGTCAGCGTTTCCCCAGTTGAAAGGCTGATAGAATCCAGTTTGGCCGAATACGCAGAGTCTGCCCATTGGGTGTCTAGTTGGATTTTTGTTGTAAAATTTTCGCCCGTGCCTGTATCATCGTACCACACCCGTAGAACGTAGGTCTTCCCGGCGTAAAGCGGTACTGTCATGCCATGGATATCTGAATATAATGAACTCTTGGCGAAATATAATGAACTTCTGGCACAATTTTGTATCTCCAGGCCGTTCTCGTCACTCATGCTGTTGCTGAAGGTGTATTTTCCGGAGACGGCGGGCGTAAATCTCCATTCGGCGACGTCATCCGGGCCGGTGGAATGTGCGCTTTGGCTGGAGTTCAGCGGCATCACCGGCAGTTCGCTGACCGTATCGTTATACGCAGGTGCGGCTCCGCTGTTGATTGCTGCCTTGCCGCAGAACCATTTCAGGGTATTATTCACTGTACTTGGTATGCTGTCCAGGGGATTGAAACTGCTGCTTCCGCTCTTGTAAACGATGCTTGAGACTGTCTGTGAATAGGAATCGCTTGTATCGTCTCCTACCCCTGTGCAAAAGGAGAGGACCCCGCCCGTCTCATCCAGTTCATATGCTTGGAGATAATCTGTCAGGTCCAATACGACCGTGGCGGTTGAAGCTGTCGTCGTCCCGTCAAAGGAATAGTTTCCGCCCCAGTGCCCGCTGAAAACGTAGTCTTCCACCTCTTCATACGGTTCGGCAGCCTCGTTCCAGTTTGCGCCTGCGTACAGCCAGAGCTGGTTTCTTCTGGCTGTTGTGATCGTGACTTCGGATGTTGCCAGCGGCGTGTATTCATCCTGGGCTACCAGATAGATCATCTCGTCGTCGTCGATCACGCCTGTATGCCCATGCGCGGTATGCAGCGCATCGTAGGCCAGCCACAAGAAACCCTGGTTGCCCCAATCGGCACCCCAGGAATTGGCCACCTTGAAAGCGCCCTTTTCAAAACTGTCCACCTGGGAATCGCGGTCGATATCCGTCCAGATGCTGTCGTCATAGCCCACGATCGTCAGCGCATGCCCGCTGTAGTCATCCGGGTCGCTAATGTTCATCCCGCAGTATGCTACCTGGCCGGCATATGTGTCGTCGTCTGCCGTCCCCGGGTCATCGGATACCGTGCGCTGGTCCCAGTCATACATGTATGAAGTACCGAATACCAGCACATGTTCATTGTTGAGCATGGATTTGATATTGGTCAGCCCGCCTGATGTATCGGTATCTTCGATCGTACCGAAGTCTGTGAGCCGGTTTTTGAGCGCGTCCCTCCAGATGGCCGCCGTGGATGGGTAAGCCAGGTACTGTATGGGGTTCACTGTGGTGCCGGAGATGAAATCATAGCCGTTGTACTGGTAACCGGTCATGGATGCTTCATCGGTGAAAGGCGCGCCGTGGGTGTACATGACCAGAAAGTTGCCGTAAAGGGAGCTTCCTGCGTCTTCCCCGTCGTTTTCCAGGTTGTAGGTGAATCTCGGGGATAGTGCCTTGTCGGTATCCGCCTTGAGGTCAAGGTCTCTGATCCTGGCCGTTTCGTAGGTGGCCGCGTAATAGGTGGTGGCAAAACTGCTGCACGAGCCTATATAACCCTGATCGCCGATAGCGGGAAAATGGTTTTCAGCGCTGTTGTCTACGCTGGTTGGAAGCGAATCGGCGATATCGCCGTATGCACTCAGGATGGACTTGTATTTTCTCTCGGCTGTCTTGCTGTTTTGCTTGCTGATGATTTCATTGGATGCAGAAACCGAATAGGTTTTGGGCAGCGGATCAAGGCCTTTTTCCGTTCTTGCATTGTTGATCCTTTCCAGGCCTTTAGCATTGGGAAGTATCTTTTTAACTGTCTTGGCTTTGGCTTTGAATTCCTTTGTTTCGTTATCGGTCGGTGCCTTCAAGCCGGTCGCATGCTTTTCAGTCTTGGGCGTGTCCTGTTTACCCTCTGCATAGCTGACACTTGTACCCAGGGAAGTAAACATCAATGACACGATTATTACGGCGGTAAGGAGCTTTTGCAGAATCTTCATATTTCCACCTCGAAAATTTTGCTTTGGGATGCTGGGCATGCTGACCGCTGTTATGAAGGATTTTCTTGCCGAAAAGGTGTGATAAAGAATGCTAATTATATATGTATTTTCCTAATATTATAGCAATTAATTGGGAATAGTTCAATTATTATAACGTTGCATAAGAGATGGTTTTATATCGGTGCCATGCCAGATCAGAGACTATTTATGATGTCTGGAGTATGTTGAAGCATTTATGCAAAAAATGTCTGGGTCTCTGCTGGGAAATGACCAAGAAACTCGCAACTGTCTCACGCAACCCACTTTTCTTTTTCTATTTACTGGCCTGTTCAGCAATAGGCAACAGCAATCTGAAGGAGATATCAGAAATTCTAACGCAGTGTATATGGCATCAGCCAGTCAGCCGTTTCCGGCAGTCAAGAGGTCGAGGGTTCAAGTCCCTCTATCTCCACCAAAAAACCGCTGATATTATTCGGTATCAGCGGTTTTTATTGTTTTTCAGGATTCTTATACACGCCAGAAAAGTCTGACACGATATGACCACAACAGATCGATAAATTGATCCATTTCAGTGGATCCATTTTATGCCCTGTTCTTTTCCCATTTCCACGTATCTTTGCACATCTCGTCAATTCCAAACTCTGCATGCCAGCCAAGTATTCTCATCGCTTTCTCCACATTCGCGATGCATATGGCGATATCCCCGGGCCGCCTGCTTTCCATCACATACGGTATAGCCTTGCCGGATGCCTTTTCAAAGGCCTGAGCGACCTCAAGCACGCTATAACCCACGCCTGTGCCGAGATTGATTGCCTCGATACCTTTTTTGTTTTGGATATAATCAAGTGCATGGATGTGTCCCTTCGCCAGATCGACCACATGAATGTAATCACGGATACCCGAACCGTCCTTCGTTGGATAATCCCCGCCGAAAACATGTAATTCCTTCAGTCTTGCTGAGGCAACCTGTGCGATATAAGGAACGAGATTATTCGGTATTCCCTTCGGTTCCTCGCCTATCAGGCCGCTTATATGCGCTCCGACGGGGTTGAAATAACGCAATAACACGATAGACCACGCGTTGTCCGAAACATATAAATCCTTCAGCATTTGCTCCAGCATCAGTTTGGTCCATCCATAAGGATTGGTGCATCCAAGAATCCCTTCTTCATGGACCGGCATGGGGTTATCGCTTCTGTAAACCGTTGCCGAGGAACTGAATATCATCTTTTTGACGTTATGCTTTATCATTGCCTCGCAGATCGTAAGCAAGCAATCGATGTTGTTCCTGTAATAGGTTATCGGTATCAGCACCGATTCGCCTACTGCCTTATAACCGGCGAAATGTATGACTGCGTCTATTTCATGATCCTGAAATATGCGTTCAACAGCTTCTTTGTTTTTGACATCAGCATTGATATATGTTACTTCACGGCCTGTTATCTGATGTATTCGATCTATCGTTTTTATGTTGCTGTTACAGAAATTGTCAATTATGATATAGTCATATCCCGCTTTACTCAGTTCAACACATGTGTGGCTCCCGATATATCCAGCTCCTCCGGTAACCAGTACATATTTTCCCATATTATCTTTCCTATCTCCAAAATGTCGGTCTGTAAAAAATAATTTCTGCGGCTGGAAAGCATGAGGCAAGGCGTATACTGATCTTCTTGGGCAAACCATGCAAGCACAAGCTGAGCCTGGACTGATACACTAAATGTGTCGTGGCGCAAATAATTGGCCCGTTGAACCTATGCTATATAGTAAATTATAGCACGAAAGATCGTCGTTACTACTATTGATATAACATGGTAATTATGAAAATTTTGAGGATAAAATGATAATGTTTTCATGAGATGTGTTGACAAAAGTCGAACAGTTGCAGACCATCCTACCTGATGGATATTTCCTGTGCAATGTCCGCATCCCTAGCCGCAAACCGCGCACTCACCCGATCCGGGCGGCGGACGAAGATAATTCCCGGGTACCCATCGTCAACAGATATCCCTTTTGCCATCATCCAGCCATGCAATCCAGCTTAACATTTATGCATAATTTTATTAATCATATGGTAAAATATGATCATAGCCGATCCATTATAGAATCACAAGCATATGAGGAACAGCATATCTTGTAATGTGCAAACAATCCGAAAGGGTTTGACACAAAGCTGCGGATCTAAGGCGAAAGCTATGATCGTCGGGCTGCCAGGAGGTTTTTAGCAAATAAAACATCTGTTGGCCAAAACAAAAGAAGGTTTTAACCATGATTATGAAACACCGTCATCCAATAATGTTGTCCCTTATGATAATAGGTGTTCTTGTTATATTACAAATGGTGTACTGTATGTTTTTTCCTGACATATCATATGCCGCAGGCAACACCACGTATTATGTATCCACGACAGGAAACGACAATAACGCTGGGACATTCGATTCTCCCTGGAAGACTATCCAAAAAGCGTGTAATTCCGTTGCTGCAGGCGATACGGTTTGTATCAAAGCGGGCACTTACGTGGGGAAAATTACTGTTCCAACGTCTGGAACGTCCAGTGCGTATATTACGATTCAAAATTACAATAATGATGCGGTCATTATTGACGGTTCGAGCGGAAGTGGCGATGGTGTCATAAATATCTCCAACAAAAGTTATGTCCGGATCAAAGGGCTTGAAGTATGTAACAATTCGAGAGGCGATCCTCCTGTAGGCATATATGTATCGGGATATGGATCGGGCGTTGAAATCCTCAATAATAAAGTACACAATATTGTATCATCGCAGGATGCCCATGGGATTGCTGTCTATGCCACAAGCGGCACGCAGTCTATCAATGGCTTGGTGATTGACGGCAATGAAGTCTATAACTGTCAATTGGGATCGTCAGAATCAGTTGTTGTCAACGGCAATGTTGACGGTTTCAGGATTACGAATAACCGTGTGCACGACAATAATAATATCGGTATAGATTGTATCGGTTTCGAAGGAACCGCATCTTCCAATGACCAGGCCAGAAATGGTGTCGTTTCCGGAAATACGGTTTATAACATTACTTCAAGAGGCAATCCCGCCTATGGGAATGACACCTGCGCGGATGGCTTGTATGTCGATGGCGGCTCCCATATCACCATGGAACGGAACAGGGTATACAACTGCGACATAGGGATTGAAGTAGCCAGCGAGCACTTAAACAAGGTTTCTGATTATATTACGGTAAGGAACAATATCGTTTCTGGTTGCGGCTTGTATGGATTATGTTTCGGCGGCGCAGAATCCGGCAATGGTTATGCGCAAAATTGTACGTTTGTGAATAATACCTGTTACAATAATGCTACCACTGTCGAAATTCAAAAAGCACAGAATAATGTTCTTGCAAATAACATTTTCTATGGTGGTACACTTCGCGAAGGGACAGTTGGTACCAATGCGTTTAAGTACAATATCTGGTATGGTAATTCAAGGCCGAGCGGGTTAAGCGCGACGGATAAATATACCGATCCCCGTTTTGTAAGCAGCTCTGATTATCATTTACAGGCTGTATCTCCCGCAATTGATGCCGGTGATCCTGCATTGACCGCAGACACAGTTGGTGCGCTGGACTTTGATGGGTATGCGCGCATTACGGGATCGGCTGTGGATTGCGGCGCATATGAATATGATTCCGGCATAATTCCCACTCCGACTCCGACGCCGACCCCGACGCCGACCCCGACGCCGACCCCGACTCCAACGCCGACCCCGACTCCAACGCCTACCCCTACACCGACGCCCACGCCTACCCCGACGCCCACGCCTACCCCGACGCCTTCCACGTTCCCTGCTCCTGCACCGATAGGAGCGGCAGCGGTCTCCTATAACAACATAAGAATATCCTGGGGTGCTGTGAACAGTGCCTCGAAATATCAGTTGTATCGTGCAACTTCCGGCACGGGGACTTACACATTGATAGCGACTACCACTTATACAGCCTATACCAATTCAAACGTAACGCTCGGGACCCTGTATTACTACAAGGTCCGGGCTTACCGCCTGGTCGGTTCAACCAGGATTTTCAGCCCTTACTCAGCGGTCGTTTCAGTCCGGACGGTATTGGGAGCGCCCAGTCCTGTGTCGGTGGTCCAGCTGTCTTCCCGCACGGTCAGGATCACCTGGGGGGCTGTATCGGGCAGTATGAGGTATGAGGTATGGCGTTCGGCATCGGGCTCCGGGCTCTATACGCGGGTGGCAGCAACAAGCTACACCTATTACCTTGATACAAATTTTCGTGCCGGCACGATGTATTACTACAAGGTGCGTGCATACCGATCGGTCTCAGGGAGTATCGTGTACAGCGATTATTCGGTCATTTCGATGATTCAGACAACATCCTGACAAATCGAAAACCTGTACACCTATATATACTTTCATGGGAAAGCTCGTATCTTTCCTCATTCAGGTATGCCTGCAGCCTTGGTCTGCATTCTGGCTCTTTTTTTGTTTGTTCTGCTAGGTTTGACGTGTCCCTTCTCTGTTTCTCTCATTCTCCTTTGGATGGACTCATTCATAGTTGTAAACAAACCGCTGGTTTTCCTTACGCCTACCGGTTGGGCGCAGAGGATATGATATTGCAGTGAATTCAGATAATACCGCATACGTACCCATGCCACAATATACATCGAAAGACTGCCGAAGACAAAGCCAAAGCCAAGATAATTATTGTTCACATAGGACAATGCTATTGTACTTGCTGTGCTGGTGATCATAAAGGTCAGGGATGTCAGGAAGGCCCCCTTGTTGTCTGAGAAATATAGAAGGATCAGGAACAGGCAGTTTGCGATCGCATATAACCCATAGCCGATACATAATATCCGATATATGCTTAAGGATGTCTCGTTCAGGATCATGGTACTTGGCAATAGAAGAAAGCCGCCAATGATGATAAAAAGCATTGTTGTGATGAACTGTTTTTGTGCAAGATAATAGATCTCCTTCTTTAACACCTGGATCATCTCCAGTTCTGCCAGCTCTATGTCCTTCAACGTTCCGCCATTATTATAGAGGTAAAAGTAATGCTTGTATTTCGGGTAGAAATTCACTTCACAAGACGTCACAAATCCGATGGTTGTAGGGACTACCGATAGGAACGCAATAAATGCAGGCACGTCATATTGTGGCGCATCACGAAAAAGACCATATACTTGTCTGCCATCCGGACCAAGCCAGGCTATCACGAGATGTGAAAAGACTCCTATCGACATGAATAATCCCATAAACAGCAATGATGGAAAACGGTCAATCCACTCCAAAAAGAAAACTGCGCTACCCTGCCCCTTCGGGAAACACCGGTGCATCAATATAAAGAATCCGGTCATTATCGTTCCGTACCCGATGATCAGGGCGGAAAGCAAAGCGCAGATAATGTCGATTTTCAGGAAAATAAGAAGGAACCCGGAAAGTATTGAAACAATCACGCCGATAATGAACCATAGCAGTATTCTGCGGTAGTTCTTGAGTGCAGTGATATAGCTCACCTGCAGCCAGACCACTATCAGCACGCAAAAGAGAATATAGCATAAAACCTTGTACGCCAGCGGAGCGTTTGTAAAAGCTAGAAATATGCCATAACCGATACTGCCGATGATCAATGATATCGCGGAGCTTCCGTAGAAAGACGGCAGTATTTTTTCCGGCTTGTTCATGTATAACATATCGGCTGTAAACCGTGTAACGACCATCAGGAGAATGCTTGATATCGTCAGTGAGGCGATCAAGGTATAGGTGATGATTGCAACCAGTGTATCTTGCGCTGCCACAGAAGCGCCGCCCAGGGATGCAATAAAGCGCATGGCCAACAAAAGCATAATTCCCAGCAGCATGGGGCCGGTACAGACGATGCCGGCAAATCCATATGCTTTGATATTTTCCAGTATCCCTTTATGCACAAATAGTTTTTTGAGTTCAAATCCTATTCCGGCCATTTCATTTGCGCCTTTCTATACACACGCTCGTATGTTTTGATCATTCTTTCATGTGTATACAGTTTCATGATTCGTTGCTTTCCGGCTATGCCCATGGCATTTCGAATGCTTTCGCTTCTGCAAAGCTTCAGCATGGCGTTTGTCAGTGCGGCCCTGTGCATCGGGGGGATGCAGATGCCGGCTGCGCCTATGGTGTCATCTTTATCTCCTTCAACCAGTTCCCTGCAGCTGCCTACGTCGGTTACCACGCAAGGCCTGCCTGCCGCCAGCGATTCGATTAAGGCCAAAGGCTGTCCCTCGGATATGCTTGTGAGTATCGTAAAATCCAGTTTTTCCAGGTATGCCTTCACATCTGTATTGCCTACAAGTAGGATATCCTGCACCTCAAGGCTTGCAATCAACGCCACACACTCCTCGTAATATTCCTGATCATCCGTATCTCCTAAAATATGCAGCCGCGCCTGTGGAAAATCATGCTTGAGTGCCGCAAAGGAATATACCATCGTCTTTATATCCTTTATTGGCGCGATGCGGACTATGGCTCCAATATCGATGAATCCATTTGGCGCCTTCATTGGTATGGATGCAAATTTCTCATAATCGATCCCATTTTTGACTACCAGGCATTTACCCGGCAAGCATCCTAGTTGTATTTGGGTCTCTTTTGCTCGTTCGAACAACGACGTCACTGCATCCGCTTTGGAATAAGCGCACCGTGAAAGCATATTGAAAAGCTGTATCCATATATCCTTGAAGCTTGGACCCACCCACTTGGAACGCAGGATCTCTTCTTCACGTTCACGGGTATAAATCCCATGTTCCGTCAGGATATACGGCTTTTGGTACCGCCATTTCCCCATGGCGCCTAAAATACCGCCAAACCCCGTAGCGGTGGCATGATAGATATCCGCCCTCGGGATCGGCTGCCCCATTAAGTAGATCAATGGCAAAAACATGGACCGCAAGCAATAAAACAATTCACTGAAAGCTATATTCTGAAATTTGCTGATGCATAACTGCTTTACTATTTGCAGGAATTGCTCGCTCATTAGGAACGAGACAGGATTTTCAGAAGTCCTGCGAAAACATTGGAATAGCTTCTCCCATTCCGGATCCGTCGTATGGATCATTTTCTGTATATATCCGATCTCGGCAGGTGTAAACCGGGTCACATTGTTTTTATAGTACTGTCTTTTGAATGCAGCATCCAGGAATACCTCATGTACATTCATGACATTGGGCGGAAGCTTGTACTTGTAATGCCCCCGGCTTTCATCAGATGCAGCGATCGTCCAAAGAATAAATGAATGTTCGGGCATAGCTCTGATATAGCTGTCCGTCCAGCCCGATACCCCTCCGCGCACATATGGATAGCAGCCCTCAAGTATCATACAGATTATCATGCGCATTCATCTCTCAGTCGTCAGTTCTATCTCATTATCCGTAGCATGCACCAGGTAAAGCCCGCCGCTCAAAGCCGATAACGTCCCACCTTTTACTATGCTTGATTTACCGGTACGGCACCTCATCAAAAGCCAGGCATCATCATACAGTCCCCATAGTTTTATTTTGATTTTCCCATCCTTAAAGGTTTTCTCAACGCGAAGATTGCAATAACGTTGAACGGACATCGCACCTTCCTGCATGGTGAGATTTCGTATTCCTTTTGCCGAATCAAGCAGCCAGTTATAATACTGATCGAGTGATTGCAGTGAATTCTCCCAACCCTTTGTTTCACCATTCTTGGGATCAAGTACGTTCGTTGGATCCAGGATCAAGGAATTCACGTAGTGAAAATTGATTTCGTTGATAGCCAGCCACCTGGTAATATCATCAAAAGAACTGCCAGAAATCAGATGCGGGACATTGATGATTCCATCATCACCTGCATCGAATTCCTGTCCGTTGGGCGACCCATCCTGATATTGCATATACGAGCAGGAGATCGCTGTTATCTGCGGGAAATGCTCTTTTATCATCTCCCTTGCTTCTTTGGATAAAACATATGACGGAGCGATATAGCTTTTTATCTCCATTCTTGGGAACAGTTCTTTGGAAAAACGCATTGCTTCAGCAGTTGATTGTTGCATATCCCTCACCGAGTTCCATTTATTGTAATCCAGTGTGCTTGGGTAATAAAAGCCTTGAAGTACAAGTGGCTGGTGGTTGTAGCCCTGCAAGCCTATTTCATGGTTGTCTTTCAAAAGCAGATCTCCGAAATACTTCATGCGGTCTGTGTTTTTTGTGGAAACAAACGGGGAGGCAACAGCATCATCGTACGTTTCGAGCAACATTCCGGTAAATGACAGATCATGTTTTTTCCCGAGCATCATTATGCTCGGAAACCAGATATTGGTATAAAAGCTGTCGGTGCTCATTTTATATTCTCTATAAATCCATTCATTATAACCATCCGGTATGGGAGCGGGGAAATCATCGATCAAAAACAGAGAAGCATTGATCACCGGATAGACACAGACATCGTCCAGGAGGCTGTAAACAGCAGCAATGAGGCCGCGTGACTGTTTTTGGCCGAAGGCATCGTTATTATTTACGATGATTCTTCCTTTCCCATATTCCCGCTCCCATAACAATGGGACTTCGATAGCTCCCACCGATTTCAGGTGTATGGTGCAAGCGCTATCCAGCTGTTCCATCAGGGCATAGCGGTTATTGTTGCCCCACACATATTCGTTGCCCTTGCCGCCCAGCATGAAGTCTGTCAATAGCCGGACTTTATTTACGGTCACAAATTGGGTGTCGCCTTGCGTCATCCCCAGCTTGTTGCTTATTTCCGAAAGAGCAGGAGACGGCTCCATGGATATGGCAAACAGGAGTCTCCCCCCCTGATTGACCCAGCTGAATATGGCAGGAAAGGATTGCTGAACGGTTGACAGACCTGCAAACGATAAAACAGCAGTTCTGTAACGGTTTAATTCCGGAATCTTATTCATCGCAAGATCGGCAGCATCAAAATTTATGCGCATGCCTGACAGCACAAATCGAATGTTCTTATAAATCTCTTCGCTGTAGGCTTCCTGCGAATTATATAAAACAATACATTCATTGGATATATTGGGCTTCGCGGCGCTTAAGACAGGTTCGGGAATAAATCCCTTTGCTGCAGGTATGATATCGTATTGCATTCCTCCCTGTTTGATGAAAAGCAGCAGCGCTAATAAGCACATGCCCGCAAGGGGTAAGAGTATCTTTTGAAATCCGTCATATCTTTTCATGCTATATACCACTATTTGCGCTTGTATTGGCAAGCATTTTCAGGATGTCTTCTCCGTAAAGAAACTTTAATCTCTCTTTTCCTTTGGAGCTCCACTTGATCGGCATCATTTTGATTTTCCCGAGGATATTCACTTTTTGCTGTTGGTTATTGCTTTCCATATAGATCCGTATCCCGGCAAGCCAGGCATTTTCGTCCTCCGGCCAATTTTCTATCAACGTTTGAAAGGCTTGTTCTGCCCCGGCGTACCTGTGTAAAGCGCAGTCGTTTTCAATGATTCTATGGTATGTCTCCTTATCATACGGATCCATTTCGATCCTTTTTTGTAAAAGCTGTGTCATGAGCGTCCGCTGTTTGACGAGTATATGCCCCTCGAGCAAACCGCTGTTGATATATCTGTTCAGCGTATCAGTATAATCATGCAGCATGACGATATCCGATGGATTGCTCTTGACGAGAGAGGATTTATGTTGAATGTCCAACTCAAAGCCTCTTTGTATTTCGATGATGGTCGTTGTGGCATAGTGAGTGACCTCAACATCTTCGTTTAAACGGGCGACTTTCAGCAGATCCAGATATTGGTCCGGTTTGCGGCGCAAAATATCGATCATCACTTTTCGCCGTGTCTGAACATCGTTGATGAGTATCGCTTCTTCCAGAGGCACAACAGCGCCGGGCCTGTCTCCTTCGTCCATATCGATCCTGGCATATCCGCTGTGCGTGTAAGCAGATATCTCAGCGGAATATTCCCTGGCCCCCCGTTGCCTGCGGCCTGCCCTTTCCGCAAAGACCAGACAGATCAAGCCGAAAAAAGGGATCAGGAAAACCATTGCGAGCAAAGCTGGATTTGTACGGATAATGCGCAGTTTTGAGAGTATGAAGCATACTCCGCAGCTTAATAAATGTATGCACAATGGAATATAGATCACACGATCATCCATACCTGTGGTTATTTCCTTTCCGGGAAAGCGATCCCCTTGACAGGACTGCATGATATGCCATTTTCTAAAAACCTGTCCATTGCCAGATTCATGCTCTCTTGCTCCACTTGGGATAATATGATGTAAATATGCCCATCCCTTCCCAGTCCGATAATATCCGTTGACCGTATCCATTTTTCAAATATGCTATACAAGGTGGTTATATCGGTGTATCTTTTGTCGATTCGAAGAAGCTCGTAATTGGCTACATTGTCATCCCGCATCTTTTGCTTGGCTGCCAGGATATCTTCAAACTGGTCATACTTGTAGATCCGGGTTCCTTCAATGAATATTTTGTCTTCCAGCGCATTATGATAATTGAGCGCGCGGATCAGGGAGTCTTTGATGAGTCCGCACAGGACTTTTATCAAGTTATAATAATAAGTTGTCATTTGTTCATAACGTACCTCATTGATCATGATCAGAGCCGTGATATTTTCATTGCTGAATACCGGCGCGCAATAGGCGGGATACCCATCGATCAGTTCTTTATTGCACCATATCTCGTCCCGGTTTATCTCACTTAACATGAGCCTGAACCTGCTCAGACTTATAGAGTTCTGGTTGGTATTGTACATGTTCTTTGATTTTACCCAGAGTCTGGCATAGGTTGCGTTACGATTCACGGTATAGATGGAAATCGTTTGGTTTTCCAGCAGCTCCTCCAGAATGACGACGGCTTCATGCATGACTGCATCCGGCAGCACATTATCCAGACGCTTTGTTATATTATAGATCCTGCCAAAGCTGTTCCGATAACTTAACACCTGGTCCTGATACTGCCGCTTGTTTTTCAACGTCTGATCGTATAGCTCGTATAAAAAGACATATCGTTCTTCCATTGTACGCCGTTGTTCTTTTTCCAGCTCCAGCACGCTCACGCTTTTATCCTTCACAAAGCCTGTAATGACGCCCGCCGCGAAATAAATCAGGAACGGCAGCCAGTTATCGATATTTAAAAACAGTTGTTGCCAATCCAGGTTTGTACCGAAGCTGAGTATGCAGGAAACAATAGCCAGTAAAGCCGCAAGCATACCCACTCTGATCCCGTATATGCTTCCAAAGATAACAACGAATAGAAGCCTGAAATCAACGTACCGGTATTGAACATCTGTTGACGACAGGTAGTTCAAAAACTGCATTAAGGCAAACCCCAGGACCAGCTCCAGCGTAGTTAGAATAAAATGGCTCTTCTTGACTTTCCCGTAGAACCTTTTCAGGAACGGGGTTCTTCCGGGATTGGTTTCCGCAAATCGTTTTAAAGTGCCTGCCATTTGATTGGCGATTTTATTCTTCGCACTCCAATTATAAAAGTTGGATGCGGTTTCCACCTTCATGTTCGGGGGGATGCTGCCTTCAGTATTGGAAAACGCATATTCAAAATCAGGGATCTCTTTTTTTACTGATTCCCCTAATTCATACAATGTTACCGGGCTTCCGCTTCCCACATTGATGACTCCAAGCGGGAGGTCATACCCTTCGTCTATCAGTTTTACGATCAGCGATACCAGATCTGTATCTCTGATGAAATCACATTGCTGGCTTGGTAGCCCCTGGAATACATACTTTTCTTTGTGAGCATGGTGGGCATATATGTCCGCCAGTAAAGAATCCGAAATGCTGTCTCCATACATATATGGAAGATGGATCACGATCGTATTTAAGCCGAATTTTAACCGGTAAAACTTGGTCAGGTTTTCACCTGCAGCTAAAATATAACCGCTGTTATCAGTCGGAATTGGAGAGCAGCGCTCATCGACGTTATCGTTGCCCGCATACACCTCGCCGGACGACACATAGATCACTTGAGATACATTATGCTTCGCACATAACTGCAGGCAATGATCCAGGTCCTCGATCATTCCGGTTTCTTTTCCAGTTTGTTCACCCCGCTTTGCCAGGAATATAACGACATCGAAGCTATATGAATCGAAAAGTTTGCTGAATAAAGGGTCGTTCGGCGCACATGGAAATATGGCGGGTTTCCTGAAGTAGTTCTTCTTTTCTATATAAGTAGATGCGATAACTACCCTGTTTCCGTCAGATAGCTGTCTGCAAAATTCATCTACCATATTCGAAAGATTCCCTGTCAGTAATAGATCCATACCCATTCCTCATAACCGATGTATTGACCCGATTGCCTCTTTTGTTTAGGCGTTACGGATTTCCTAAAACAAGCATCTACAATTCACATAATATTCATACCAAATATTACATGAAGTGAGCTTGTTCAGATCTTTGAAATCTAAGTTTAGTCATATGAAGAACATATTTTCGAGCGGTTAGCCGTGCAGCAAACCCCCGGGCGTGACCGGGGGTTTGCTGCTCTTGAATACTGCCTGCTGCTCAGCTTGCCCGGGTAATGGTAATGGTATAGTACTTTTTGTCTCCGGCCTGGGAAGTGACTGTTATGATCACCTCTTTTGTTGTACCCCTGGCCAGGCTTATGGTGGAGCCAGACCTTCTGCCGCCTGCGGTAATGGAGTACTTCGCAGTCGAGTCGGCCAGTTTGATCGTCAGCCTGGTGCTGGAGTACATGCTTGCCAGGGCGAGTGAATACTTCACCTGTGTTGGATCAAATGCCGGCGCCAGAGCACCTCTGGATGCTTTCAGGGCTGCCAGGTTGGCATTATGGGAGATGGCCCTGATGATCTTGACAGTGTACTTCACGGCGTACGCGGAGCCGGCTTGCGGCGTGACGGTGATGACGAGGGTCCTGGTCGCACCCGGTTTGATCGAAACGGTCCTGCTGGTCGTCCTTCTGCCGTCAAGCGTCATGGAGTATTTGGCTGTCTTGTCCGCGAGCTTCAGGCGGAATGTTGTGCTGGTCTGGGTCTTGGAAAGGTTCACCGTATAGTTTGTAGCGTTGACCTTTGTCAGTGAACCTCTCGAGGACTTGATGTATGAAAGGCTCGTGTTTGTGGACGCCGCTCTCTTGACGGTTACGGTATAGGTCATGGACTTGCCGGTCTTTGGCTGCACTTTGATGGTCACTTTTGTTTTCTGAGCGGTTGCCAGGGTCACCGTCCTGGACGTAGCCTTTCTGCCGTTGATGTAGAGCTTGCTTGATGCGTCCGCCAGCACGGGCTTGATCGTGGTCCTGGCGGTACGCTCGTTGAGTAGCAGCGTATAGCTCTTGATGTCGGGATCAAACATCGGGCTGAGGGTGCCTGCCGTAGCGGTGATGTTCTTCAGCTGCGCGCTGGTGTAGGAATACACGAGCGACTTTGGCAGCACGAAGGTCTGCTTGTTGATTTGCCCATAGGCCACTGTGTACTGGACCGCTACGTTCGGGGTCGGCAGATGATAGGGGGACGGTACGGACGCCACGGTTACGTAGCAGGTGCCTGCATTGAGACCGGAGAACAGGATCACACCCGTCACAGAATTGGCGACTTTGCTGTCAATCCTGTGTGTGAGGCCCTGGTCGCTGTAAATAGCCAGGCCAATGGGGAATATCGCACCGCGGTCGTCCTTGCAGGTCAGCTGCAAGGCAGCCTTGGTCAGGACTGTGATGCCCTGCGTCACATGCATCGAATCATATATCACATCGATGGACGTATCCGTCGCCTGCAGCGGCCTGTTGATCGAGAACGTGCACTCGTCAGGCTGCACTTCTTTGGACGAGCCGTCGTTGTACGTCGCGGTGAGCACCATGCCCGCCGGATTGAATGTCTGGCCCTCCACGTAATTGGCGGTGGTCGGATGCGTCTTGAAAGCGAGTCCTGTGATCGCTTTGGCTATCACCGTGATCGCCTGGTCGGTCGTCTTCGTTACACCCGCATAGGTAAACGATACGGTGACCTTCGTATCCGCCGTTGCCAGCGCGGCGCCGGGCTGCCAGGTATAGCCGGTGACCTGTCCGGTCGTGCCGTTGTCATAATAAGCCGTCACCACCATACCCGCTGGTTCAAACGTCTGCCCTTCAATGTAGTGGGTCTTGGTTGGTGCGCTTGTGATGGCGATGTGGTCCAGCGATTTGGCGGCTACTGTGATCACCTGTTCAGCCGTCTTGCCGCCATAGTTCACGGTGACCTTTGTGTCCGTTATAGCCAGTTCGCCGGATGGGGTGATGGAATAACCTGTTACAGCCGCGCTGGTGCCGTTGTCGAAGTACGCCGTCACTACCATGCCCGCCGGATCGAAGTGGTTGCCCTCGATGTAGGCGGTCTTCGCTGGCGGCGTCGTGATCCCGATGTGGTTCAGTGACTTGGGAGCCACTGTGATTGCCTGGTCGAAAGTCCTGCTCACGCCGGCGAAGGTGTACGAGACGGTGACCTTCGTATCCGTCGTGGCCAGTTCGCCGGATGGGGTGATCGTGTAGCCTGTCACGGCTTCATGCTTTCCGTTGTCAAAGTACGCCGTTACCACCATGCCCGTCGCGTCAAATGTCTGCCCTTCGATGTATTGGGTCTTGGTCGGCTCGGTCGTGATCGCGATGCTGGAAAGCGTCTTCGCGTTCACCGTGATAGACTGCTCAGCAGTCCTTGTCAGACCGGCATAGGTGTACGAGATGGTGGCCTTCGTATCCGTCGTAGCCAGTTCGCCGGCCGGGATGATCGTGTAGCCCGTCACGGCTTCGCTCTTACCGTTGTTGTAATATGCCGTGACTGTCATGCCCGCCGGGTCGAAGGTCTGGCCCTCGATATATATGGTCTTCGAAGGCGGCGTCGTGATGGCGATGTGGTCCAGCGCTTTCGCGTTCACCATGATAGTTTGCTCAGCGGTCCTCGTCAGGCCGGCATAGGTGTAAGAGATGGTGACCTTCGTATCCGTCGTAGCCAGTTCGCCGGATGGGGCGGTCGAGTAGCCCGTCACGGCTTCATGCTTTCCGTTATCGTAGTACGCCGTGATGACCATGCCCGCCGGATCGAAGAGGTTGCCTTCGATGTAGGTCTTCTTTGTCGGCTCGGTCGTGACCGCGATGCTCGAAAGCTTCTTCGCGTTTACCGTGATCAGCTGCTCTGCCGTCTTGCCCACGTAACTCACGGTCACCTTTGTATCCGTCGTGGCCAGTTCACCCGACGGATCTATCGAGTAACCCGTTATCGTTCCGCTCATGCCGTTGTTATAATATGCCGTCACCACCATGCCCGCCGGATCGAATGTCTGGCCCTCGATGTAGACGGTCTTAGAAGGCATCGTCGTGATCGCGATGTGGTCCAGCGATGCCGATGCCACCGTGATGGGCTGCTCGGCTGTTCTTGTCACGCCTACATAGGTGTACGAGATGGTGACTCTCACATCCGCTGCCGTCAGGGGGCCTACGGGATCCACCGAGTAACCGGTAACGACCCCGCTTGTATCGTTGTCATAGAACGCCGTCACCACCATGCCCGCCGTGCTGAAGGTATTCCCCTCCACGTAGGCGGTCTTCGTTGGCGGCGTTGTGATCTCGATTCTCGTCAGAGACTTTGGATGCACCGTGATCATTTGGTCGACAGTCCTCGTCACGCCGGAGAAGGTGTACGAGACGGTGACCTTCGTATCCGTCGTCGCAAGTGGGCCCGACGGAGTGACCGAGTAGCCGAGCACATCCTCATGCTTTCCGTTGTCATAGTACGCCGTTACGACCATACCCGCTGGGTTGAAGACGTTCCCCTCGATGTAGATCTTCTTGGTCGGCTCGGTCGTGATGGCGATGTGATCCAGCGATTTCGCGTTCACCGTGATCGGCTGGTGGGTGGTTTGCAAGACACCCCTGTAGTTGTACGAGATGTCGACTCTCGTATCCGCCGTAGTCAGCTCCGTGGACGGAGTCGTTACGTAGCCCGTCACGGCTTCGCTCTTGCCATTGTTGTAATACGCCGTCACCACCATGCCCGCCGGATCGAACGTGTTCCCCTCGATATAGACTGTTTTGTTCGGCGGCGTTGTGATGGCGATATGATCCAGCGCCTTCTCATTCACCGTGATTGCCTGCTCAGCAGTCCTCGTCAGGCTGGCATAGGTGTACGAGACGGTGACCTTCGTGTCGCTCGTGGCCAGTTCGCCGGACGGATCGATCGTGTATCCCGTCACGGGTTCATACGTGCCGTTGTCATAGATAGCCGTCACCACCATGCCCGCCGGATCGAAGAGGGTGCCTTCGACGTAGATCTTCTTTGTCGGCTGGGTCGTGATCGCGATGCTTGAAAGTTTCTTCGCGCTCACCGTGATCGCCTGGTCGGCAGTCCTCGTCACGCCGGCCAGGGTGTAGGAAATAGTGACCTTCGTATTGGCCGTGGTCAATTCGCCGGATGGATCGACCGTGTAGCCCGTCACCGCTGCGCTCGTGCCATCGTCATAATGCGCCGTCACCACCATGCCCGCCGGGTCGAACACGGTCCCTTCGACGTAGGCAGTCTTTGTCGGCGGCGTCGTGATCGAGATGCTGGATAGCAGCTTGGTAAAGGTCAGGGTTGTATCCGGGCCAGCGGGGTCGGCTCCCGAAGCCGCATACCGTACAGCCAGGATATGGTCGCCGGCCAGATTGAGGCTGGCGAACGTTGTGGGATCATATATTGTATAACCTGGGGCGCTGTCCAGCTTATATTCCATGACCAGACTTAAACCGGATACGGTGTTGGTTGCGTCGTTGCCTGTTACGCTCGGCGCCGGAGGCGTTTGGCCTGCGCCCACTACTCCCTGCGCTTCAAACCACTCTGTCATCGTCATGACCTGCAGTTTGTTTGCGTCCACTTGAGTCTTCGCTCTATTGACGATATCCTGCAGCCAGGAGGTCAACGTGACCAGATCGCCCGAATGAGACTCTACCTTGTGGATCATTATGATCAGGGTCGTGCCGGTATTTGCGGCCTCATCGATTCCGGCAAGGCAGGCAGCCAAATCATTGGTATCACCTAATGAATAGACAGGCAGATTGAAGTAGTCGTTCTGGTATTGTATCGCAGACTGCAGGCCGAATATCGTCGCCCGGCCCGTCTTATAGCCGTTCAGCTTCAGAAGCCTGATCAGGTCTTGCGAATAGAGTCCGGACGGATAAGCCACATGATAAGCGGCCCTGGGCATACCGTTTGTGGTAAGCCAGGTCGCGCAATCGTTATACATGGCTTTCAGCTGTGCAAGATGTGCCTGATCGGTTCGGTCGCCCACGCCCTCATCTTCGTGCGTGGACGTATGGTTGGCTATATCCCATCCGTGGGCATACAGATCTTGCGCTTGGGTAACGCTCATAATACCTGATTCATGTTGTATGATGAAGTCGCTGTTTACATATGCGGTGGCTTTGAAGCCCTTGGCATTCAATATCGGATACGCATTGGTATACTGATCGGTCCAGCCGTCGTCGAACGTGAGCAGCAGCGTACCCTTTGCAAACCCGCTTACGATGACCCTGGCTGCCCTGCTGGTGGCTGATGCGGTCTGGATGCCCGGGGCTCCGTAATCAGTATTTGTCACCACGCAATAATAGTACTTGGTGCCTGCAGTCGATGTGTTCAGGGTCAGGGTAGGGCTGCCGGACGATGTTCCTTCAGGAGTGCCGCCGCTGTTGAGCCCCGTCGTATTGCTGTACCATTGATAGGTCAGCGCTCCTGCGTCTATATACGCCGATACGGTGATGCTAGATGAGGAGTTTTGGTATACCGACATATTCGCAGGCGAAGTAGGGACGATGTTCGGGGTCTGTGCATCCCTTCTCACGACGACCTGTGCGACCCTGCTGGTAGCCGTCGCAGTCTGGTTGCCCGTAGCGGTCGTATCGGTATTCGTAACTACGCAATAGTAGAACGTATTGCCGGCGACCGCCGTGTTCAAGAGCAGGGAAGGATCGCTGGACGATGGTGCCACGGGCGTCCCGCCGCTGTTTATGGCTGTCGTATTGCTGTACCATTGATAGGTCAGCACGCCCTTGCTGACACTCGCCGAGACAGACAGGTTTGCGGTCGCGCCGATGTCTACGGCCATCCATTCAACGGGGGTATCGGGGCTGATGGTCGGGGTCTCGGCATGGGTCGCCACAGCCACCGTGATGGGCTGGTTGGCGGTCTTTCCGCCATAGCTCACGGTCACATTCGTATCCGTCGTAACCAGGGTACGGGTCGGGGAATACGTATATCCTGTTGCGGGTGCGTTTGTATCATCATTGTAGTAAGCCGTCACGACCATGCCGGAAGGGTCAAAGGTCTGGCCTTCAACGTAAGCCGTTTTCGTTGGTGGCGTCGTGATGGCGATATGGTCCACGGCCTTTGCGATCACTGTGATGTTCTGGTCGGCCGTCCTCGTCACGCTGGAATAGGTGTACGAGACAGTGACCTTCGTGACCCCCATGGTCAGCGGACCGCTGGGGTCTATCGTATAACCCGTCACGGCTTCGTTCGTGTCGTTGTTGTAATAAGCCTTCACGGCCATGCCCGCGGAGCTGAAGGACTGCCCTGCTACATACGTGGTCTTCGTCGGCGGCGTCGTGATGCCGATGTGGTCCAGCGCCTTCGCGGCCACCGTGATGGGCTGGATGACGTGCATGCCATTGTAGGATACAGTCACCTGTGTGGCGCCCGTCGCCAGTTCGTCATTTGGCGACCAGGTGTAGGTGGTTATGGCTGCATTGGAGCCGTTGGTGAAATAGGCCCTGACCACCATGCCCGCCGGATCGAACAGCTGGCCTTCGATATATGCCGTCTTCGTCGGTGGCGCCGTGATGGCGATATGGTCCAATACCAGCGCATTTACTGTGATAGCTTGCGTAGCTGTCCGGCCATTATAGGTGATCGTGACGGAATGGTCGGACGGTGTCAGCGAGCCGGAGGGATCCACGGTATATCCGGTCACGGGCGCATTGGTGTCGTCGCTGTAGTGCGCCGTGACGACCATGCCCGCCGGGTCAAAGGTTTCGCCCTCGTCGTAGGTTGTCTTCGTGGGGGGTGAAGAGATTTCAATGCTCGTCACCGTTCTCGCGTTCACCGTGATTGCTTGTGTAGTGCTCCTGCCGCCGTAAGAAACGGAAACGGAATGATCGGAGGCTGATAGTGCGCCTGTCGGTGTAAAAGTATACCCGTCCGGTGAACCGACCGTTGAAATATCTTCATACGAACCATCGTTGTACGTAGCCCTGATCACCATGCCGGCTGGCTCGAAGGTCTCCCCTTCATTGTAGACGGTCTTATCGGGAGCCTGGTTGACAGCGATGCCGGTTATGGCAAGCGTTTTCTTTTGATAAAGGTAGACTGTATTGGATGTATTCGATAGTCCAAAGGAAGAACCATTGCGATATAGATAATACGTCGAACCGTAGGATGTAATGGATATTCGGTTGTTTGAGCTGGAATAACTCCATTGTCCATGGCTCGAATCCGCCTGGGATTGCGAACCGGTTGTTAATGTCGAACCCGAACCACGAATTAAATAGGTAGTCCCATTTGTAATATAGTATGCAGAACCTACAGATGTAAGGGTCCATTCCATACTGCTCGATACAGTAGATGTAATGTAATTTCCACTTACCGTCACAGATGTAGCGGAAGTGGGGGCTGTCAAAGCATAGTTGCTCGTATTGGCTACTATTACATAATTTTGCCCGCTTGTTACACTTGTAACTCTCTCATAATAGGACCCGGTCTTGGGCGCTGCCTGCGCGATCATCGGCAGAGTACCGAAGATCAATGCAAAGGATACGATAACAGACAGTATTTTGGATAACCCACGCGAAAAGTTCTTGCCTTTCATCAGATGTTCCTCCATTTTGTATAATTTCCCAGGTGAAGTGTTGCCGATGCTTTTGCATACAATATATTGATAATAAATCCCTAAATTGTAATGCTTACACGATAATAGCATCGTCTAATTTCTTTGTGGGGAATTTTACAAAAATAGAACTTATTGTATGATTTTCATCATGGAAGGCGCTTTTTTGTGCGGAAAACAATAGATATGGAGATTTTCGTGGAGAAATGCACAGGAACAGACAATATATTCAACTTTTCGGCTAGCGTAAAAAGGGGATTAGGCGCTCAATCGATTATAGGGTGGGATCCTTATAAAATCATTTCGACGGTTTCGGTAAAGCCGCTGTATACTTTTCTTGTACCTGCCAGCCTGTATGCCCTGACCTTGTAGTGATAGCCATTTCCCACAGTGAGTCCCTTATGGATATAATATCTGGAGCCTGTCGCCGTGATCAGGGTATCCGTATCTGCGTTCCATATCTCATATTTTGTCGCCCCCGCGACGCCGCCCCAGCTTACTTTGATACTGGTCGGGGTATACCTGGCCGCCTTTGTCGAAGTCGGTATCCCCAATGTTGTATGGGTAGACACAATTGTTGAATAATCGCCGTACACCTTTTTACTTGCTACCAAACGATAGGTCCGGACCTTATAATAGTAAGTCGTTCCGGTTTTAACACCCGTGTTGGTATAATACGTGCGGCTTGTGATTCTCAGTCTCTTGTACGGGCCCGATTCATATGCCGAGCGCCACAGTTCGTATCGGGTCCTGCCTGCTACGGCCCCCCAGGTGATCTTGATCTTGTTATAAGCTTTCGCCGACGCTTTCACAGATTGCGGTGTCCCCAGTACCGCCCTGGCTGATGCGATATTCGAAAAGGAGCTGTAAATGGTTGTTGATCCGGACAAATGATAAGCCCGGACCTTGTAGTAATAGGTTTTCCCGGTTGCAGCACCTGAATGGATGTAGGAAGTTGACGCTGAAGTCGCTATCCGCGTGTAGGACCCGGTTTTAGAGGTCGCCCGATAGAGCTTGTAGGCCGTGGCGCCTCCCACGGGATTCCACGTTAGCCTGATGCTGTTATAGGATAGAGGGGATGCGGTGATCGACGGCGGAGTGATTGATGGTGGGACCGCATACAATGCCTCGGCTTCGCCTTTGGATATTTGTTTAAAAGACGTGACCTGGTTTGGCAGCGATGCGTCAACAGGCACCGTGCCGATCCGGTTATATCCCTTTGAAGCGACCCACGTATTTTTGTTTGCGAACCGTATGGAGTAGAGTGGGTTGTTGGACATATTCGGCATGTTCACGTATATATCCCATGCGCCGGGCGGGATATTGGATGGTATGCTGAAATACAGGTCTTCCGTGATCATGCCCCTGTACTTTGTCCAGAACCGTGCGTCGTCCTTCACCGTCGCCGCATATGTCTGGGTCCCGTTGCTCAATACGATTTGGAAATCCCTTGCGTTGATCAGGTTCGCAAAACCGGTATTCCGAAACTGCAGGATCAGGTGCAGTGCCCCGCCCTGCGGGATACTGCTGTTGAAAGACGCGGATGACAATACAAACCGGTAGCCCAAATGCCGGGATATGTAGTCGTATGTGTTTGTCCCCTGGTAAGTCGTGTTCTTCCATTTATCCAATACTTCCGGCAGATATTCTGAATTGAGGACTTGCGCATGGAGCTTGCCTAGCTCGAAAACTGCATTGTCCGGGTCGGAATATGACGACAGCTCGTCGCTCTCCGCGATAAAAGGCGTATATCTGTCATGGTTGTCTGCCCAGTTCAGTTCAGCCTCCCGGCTGTAGCCAGGATCCACATAGGTTCCGTTTTCATCTTCCGAGCTCAGCAAGGCATCGTCGTGATACCCCGTCCGCGCAATGTTGGACTGGCTGAAGGCTGCGGATGCAGTCAGCGTCTGGTTCGGATACATGTCGCGGATGAACATCGGCCGCCTGACCTGGATCTGCCTGCTCCTGGGCACGGCATTCATCAAAGCGGCCAGCACCGCCGTCCTTGCCGTCAGGGATGGCGGGTCGCCATAATGGGACGTATGCCATTCGCCCCATGGCCCCAAAAAGCCAGCCTGCACGCAGAATAGGATATCTTCGTTCTCGGTGAATATCGGCTTTAGCTGTGCGATGTGGTTCGTGATCACAGACAGGTCCGTCGGTTCCGGTTTGCTCACGCCATCAAAATCATATGCCGCATGGAATATGACGCTCAGACCATATTTTCTGGCCCTGGCAAAAGCGCTCCGTATTTCCTGCAGCTTGGCATCGCTGACAGCCGATGTTTTAAACGAGCCAAGGTCGGCGAGTAGCATCACATTGTCGATTCCTTCGGATTTTAACGAATCCATACCATCCAGATCGTCGGTCGTAAATTCGCTGTACCAGCCCCTCTCGGGATTATTGATCTTCAAGGATTCATCTTCGGAGAACTGTATGCTCACCATATTGTTTGAAAGTGTTTCAGCCGTATTGTTTGCTTCTGCGGCAAATGCAATATCAGGGTTGATGAATCCATGGACCGCAGTAAGCAGGACACATATGCAGGCGGTGAATGCTGCTGAGGCTTTTGAGCCAATTTGATTGAACCCCATGGGATGAACCCCTCCATTTTTTCAAAAAGCGGATTCCTCCGTTCTTTCAGATCTCTCCATAAGCATCTAATCCAGATCGCATAAATACAGCATATTGCCATCGTATTTATTTGCAAAATGGATAGCAGCTTGGTCTCTAGACGGATCGGCAATACCGATATAGGCTTTATAGGTATTGTTATGGTACTCTTTCGGTATGAGGAACTGGATCTCGGCACGGCTGTCCGGCATTAGTTTGCGGATATCGAAGTCCGCTGTTATTACATGCTTTATACTGTTGTTGAAATCTTCGATATATAGTTTCAACGGCCAGTTATAATAAAACGGCGCGTTTCCTATATTGGTCATGGTTACCCTCAAGGTTCTGGTGCCGTCGATGATCTCATTTTTATCGATGGCTGCTTCTGATATATAAAATTTGTAACCCATGCTGGTCTGTACGATATCCAGATTCTTTTTTATTTCACCGCTGGTGCTGTAAAACGGGCCGCTTGGGCCAAGCCAGCTTGTATGGCTCATCTTGATTTGGCGTAGTGTTTGTTCGATATTTTCATCTGTAATATACTGCTCGCCCGGTTGATTGGCCACTTCTCCGCCTGAAGGAGCATACATCCAGAAATCCTGCATGGGGGGATTCAAAACGCCTGTTTGCGGGTCCGTATAGCCTTTGTTGAACCAGTTGATAAAGCAATCCTCCGTTTGGTAAACGTCTCCGAAACTATCATTGAAAAGACCCATTTTATTGTCGGCGGCCATTTTAGTCGGACGTCGCATCAGGAGTATTTTGTTCTTAAAGTATTTGGTATACTGGTTTGCCACAGCCTCGCAAACATCCTGGCTTGCAAATGGTATCTGTGTGCCATTGTTTGTGCCGGTATGCCATTCACCCCAGTGCCCCAGGGAGCCGATTTCCACGAATGCGATAGCCGGATCGCCGTCATACCGGTCTGCGATCGCTTCAATGAGTCTTTCGTGGTGATCCAATAACAACGGGTCGTTATAATCGGGACTGAACCCCATGCCATAGGTGTTGGAATAGGCCACGCCTTTCCCATTCATTTCATTAAACAACCAATCGGGTATATCCCGGTGTGGCCGATCCTGGGGGTAATCCAGATAGAGACGGATGATGATCTTTACATTTTTTGAATTCCAATATGGAAAATTGTACGATGTCTCAAATTTCTCGAAATCATATTTACCCTTTACGCTTTCGATATCCCGCCATGAAAACGATGCGTATACGAGAGAGTGTGGCTGCTGGATACTCATATCTCTGGCGTCTGTGACCCAGCCGATCAACGGATTTATGTGCAATGAATTGTCTTGCTGAAATGTATATGTGCTTTTCTGGAAAAGAAGAAGGAACCCAAGGATAATCAGTATCAGCAGTATTGTAGTGAGCGCAAACGCTAATCGCTTTTTCATGATCAATCCGCCTACACAGTATTCGGGATTCAGTTTCGTTCCTTATATGGATGCACAGACCGGGTTATAAAGCTCGTCCTGACATACTGTACGTTTCTTTGCTTCCCCTTTTTTGCCCGCGGCAGGGACAATGCAGGCTTTTTATCCATAATAGCCGGCGTAGTCTCTATTGAATTGTCTATTCAGCTCACTGTGATCTTGCTTCAGCAGCCTTTTTGCTTACTGCCTGTTTCATATTGTCGTACAGAATCTCTTTGCTGGCGGCAAGGTCCGTCTTCCATGGCCGAAAAGGAATATGGATCGATATAATAGAAATTGTCATGAATGTATTTTCCTATAGTATAGCAGTCAGCCTGGGAGAATTCAATTATGGCGGCATTGGCTTCAACGTGGTTTCTATATCGAAATTTAGCGTTCTGGGTCACATGTCAGGGCGCTGCACAGAAAATTCAAGGAACGCACAACTCTATCGCTCAGTTCATATTTGTCTCTGCTTCTTTTGATAGCAAGCAACGGCCAATGAAAATTGAGGTAGGGATTGATGCGGCAGGTATTCGGCAATAAGTTGATTGGCATATCTGGCAGCCACAGGGCTTCGGGTCCGGGCCCTGCCATCTCCACCCAAAAACCGCTGATACGATAGGTATCGGCGGTTTTTGTTGTTCTGCTGGGCTGCCGTTTTCGCCAGATAACATATCTGGCTTTTATAAGTTAGCGCCTCCGCTTTGAGGCTTTCCCCTTATCATGCCTTGTTGCCGTCAATGCCCATATGTCCTATCTCAGTTCCTCCAGTTGGCTGTTTTTGGCGCAGTTCAAACATCGTTTTGGTGTTTGCGAGATAAAACCGCTGTCCCGTTTTCAATTGGACTTTTATACCGGGTTTTATCTTCTCCCCGCCGCCCAGGAACGTCCCGTAGGATGAATTGTCATCGCTCAGCCACACGGCCTGCCCGTCATAGCTCAGCGTGCAGTGCCGCCGGCTGATGCAGGGCGTATTGCCCGGGAAGGGCAGATTGCATACAGAGTGGTTCCTGCCGAAGATGGTTTCCCCCCTGCTCAGCGTTATCGACTTGCCCGTATACATACCGGATATGCCGTACAGCACAGGTTGCTTTCCGCCCGCCGCAGTAACCGGCACACAGGCGGTTTCATCAGGCGCATGCCCCACCGGGTATGAATCTCCGGTATGGTGCTTAGAGGCATGGGATGCGGCATCCGGCTTAAGAGCGCCTTCACCGCGGGACGGGTATTTCCTTTCCCTATTCTTGCCTGTGTGCATGATGCTTTCCTTCTTTATTCATACTTTCCTTGTGCATTTGTTCGGAGTACGCATGTATTCTATCGGTTCTGCCCACCTTTTTGGTACGCATCTTGCATACTGTCGATTGTTTTGAGCAGCGGTGCCGGTAAATGCTCTGGCTGATGTTTCCTTTTCTCTGTATTTCCGATGTGTTATAATGCTTTTCGGAATATGGCTGTTATTTTCATCCTGTAGCCTTCTGGTAAAAAGGTCATCAACCTGGTAAAGGGAAGCCAATGAGCAATAAGCAGCGAAAAATGGATACCGGTGAACTGCTGGGCGTACTGGAGCGGTCTTCATCTTTTGGGGATGCGATGGAGTCGTGCAGCGTCAGTGTCGATGATCCTGCGCTCCACAGCCATCTGCTGGATCTTCTAAAGGCTCATGACTATACGCCATCAGAACTGATTTTGAAAGTCAATCTCAGCAAGTCTTTTGTATACCAGATATTGAATGGGACACGCGTGCCTGGCCGGGATATTCTGATACGGATATCACTGGCTGTGGGTTTGGACCTGGATGAGACCCAGAGGCTTCTTGCCGTGGCGCGAAGAGGCAGGCTTTATCCCAGGATCCGGCGGGATGCGGCCATCATCTTCTGCCTGAGCAGGAAAAGGACCTTGGACCAGGCAAATGATCTGCTCGAAGAGATAGGGGAAAAAACATTGTTACCGGAGAACATGGATGAGTAACATCGGCGATGAATTCAGTCAGTTTTATGCGCAGCAGGTACTGGATATCGAAGACATGACGGACGTGATAACACGCCAGTATGTGATTGAAGCATGCCTGAAGGACGCGCCGGGCAAGCAGACCCTTTTGCTGCGTTCCAGGGATGACGGAAGGCAGTATGTCCTCAAGCGCGCAGTGCGTGCTTTCCAGGGAGAGCTCGAAAACGAGTATATGGCGCTGACCGCGCTGCAGAATGTGACGTTTCCAGGTGTCGTGACGTACTTTGAAGACGGTGAATACACCTGCTTTGTCCGTGAATACATCCAGGGCTGCAGCCTGTACAGCCTGATCGAAGACAATGGCACGCTGTCGGAGCAAAAAGCTGTGGAACTGGCCATTGCCGTCTGCAGGAGTCTGGAATGCCTGCATCATCAAGACCCGCCGCTGATCCACCGGGATATCAAGCCGCAGAATATCATCCTCACCCCTGAAGGCAGGCCGGTGCTCATCGATATGGGCATATCCCGCCGGTACAAGGAGGATGCTCTGCAGGATACGGCCTTCATGGGCACGCAGGCTACAGCCGCGCCCGAACAATACGGTTTCGGTCAGACGGATGCGCGGTGCGACATCTACGCCACGGGCATTCTGCTGGCCTTCCTTCTGACCGGGGGATTTTCTGCCGGCAGGGGCATATTGCAGTCTGTCACACCGCAGCTGCGCAGGATCATCCTCAAATGCACCGAGCTGGACCCGGACAGGCGCTACCCCGATGCCCATACGCTCAGGCGGCATCTCCAGGGCTGCCTTGTCGGCCGAAAGCGGCTGGTCAGGCTGTGCGCGTTCGCCGCTGCGGGTATCGCCCTTTTCGCCGCAGGTGCAGGCATTGCATCGGCCTTGTACAGGCCGGGTGTGGTGCAGGCGGCCGCCATCCAGCCTTCGCTTTCTCCCCTGGCGGCTCCCACTCTGCCGCAGGCAACCCCATCTCCGGGGGATCGTGCCATATATGTTCCGCCTGCCCCTTCTCCCGGGGTATCCGCCCCTGCCGTTATTCCCGGGCAAAAGGCTGTATTTCACTCACCGCTGATCGAAAAAGCCGTACGCATGGAGTTGGGGAAAAAAGAGGGCGAACCGATAAAGAACGAGGAGCTCGCGGGTGTGAAGCATCTCATGATCTGCGGCGAGACCATATTCAGCGACCTCAACCGCTACTTCCAATATGCCACGCTGTTCACCCTGAACGGTGAACCGGTTTACAGCCGGGGCGATATCACCAGCCTGGAGGATATCAGGCTGCTGCCCAACCTGGATACGCTCATCCTGGACAGGCAAAACATAGCCGATATCTCTGCTCTCAGCGGCATGCACATCCGGAAATTGGGTTTATGCGATAATCAGATCTCCGACCTCTCTGCACTCTCAACGTGCGGGGAATTGATATACCTCAAGCTCGATGAGAACCCATACGGGGATTTGGCACCCCTGGCAGCTTTAAAAAACCTGGGCACGCTGGATATCGGTCTCACCAACGTCACTGACCTTTCCCCCGTCGCGGGATTGCCCATACGCTACCTGTACCTGGTCGGTACGCCGGTGAAGGATTATCAGCAGCTGAAGCGTATGACGAAACTGGAGGAACTGAAGCTGCAAAATGTAGACCGGGAGGGCCTGGAGGCAGTGAAGACCCTGAAGAGCCTTTCATCGCTCACCATCTATGACAGCGGGATCACGGACATAGGGCAATTTGCTGCACTGCCCAACCTCGGGGAGCTGGACGTCTCATTCAACAGCGTGGAGGACCTGGCCGGGGTGGAGCTTTTGTCAAAGCTTCAGACCCTTCGTCTCGGTGGTAATCCCGTCAGGGACCTCACGCCGCTATTAAAGCTCGTGCGCCTGTCCAGCCTGGACATTCCCCACACCGAGGTGGCGGATGTGGCTGATGTCGTGAAATTGCCGAACCTGCAATACCTCTCCTGCGACCAGGGGCAGGCGGATATCATAAAAAAGATCAAAAATAAGCCGTTCTTTAAAATGGAAATTAAACCATAGTGCCAACTGATTGGCTTTTCAAGGAGTGGATCAGTCCGGAAATTATTGCGGCGAATAGGGTTCATGTAGCAATAATGCAGGATGAGGACGGCTTACTGTTGGCAGCATCGGCGATCTAACATTCTTTTCATACAAATATGGTTTTTTGTAGATAAACAGTTATTTTCTTTGTGCGCTTTTCTGTGCGATCATTTCATTTCAGGTTTCCGTGTATACGCTGTACCTCCAAACCACTGTACGAAAGAATGCAGAGCCCGCCCGCTAATCGAGACATACAGGTCTTTTCGGGTCATCCAGCTGTTTTTCATTTTCTTTCCTCAAACGCTGTTCATACCAGGCAGTTGTGATATAATCTACCATGATACGCTCTTCACGATAATATACTGAACTATATTAACGATATTATATATGGGGGGTTTACACCACATGAAGCGTGTGATCCATGCAGCAGCAATCATCATTTTGATCCTGGTTTTGTCAGCCTGCGCCGCCGCGCCCGCCGCAGCCACGCAGGAACCGGCCGTTTCAATTGCTACACCGACGCCGACGCCTACCCCAACACCGACGCCGACGCCCACGCCGACACCTTCACCCACGCCTTCCCCCACACCCACGCCTGTGCCGATAGCCACGCCTGCGGATACCGCTTCGCCCTATTACATCTACGTGGAAAAGGGCGGCCACACGCTCACGGTATTCGGCAAGGACGAAAACGGCCAGTATTCGAAATTGATCAAGTCCTATATCACCGCCACGGGCAAGGGCGCCACCAGGACGCCGGTAGGCACTTTTAAAATCAAAAAGAAGGAACGCTGGCACCGCTTCGGCAGCGGCCAGGTGGCCCAATATGGCTGCACGTATTACGGGCGTCTGCTCATCCACTCCCCCGTGTATACGTCCAGGAAGATCAATGCCATGATCCCGAAATACTATACCCAGATCGGTAAGAACGTCACCGGCGGGTGCCTGCGGGTCAGCACGGCCACGGCATACTGGATCTATAAGAATTGCCCGGAAGGCACCATCGTGCAGATCGTCAACGGTGCGCCCAAAGGCTATAAAGGCGAGCCGCTGCCTACCATCGACCCTGCCCACCCGCGGATGGATCCCACCGATCCCGAAAAGGCCAAATAAGGCCTAAAAGATGGAAGCAGGGCGAATACATAAGACAAAGGGGAACAAAGGGATTGAAAAAAGCGAAGATCCTGGTTTCCATACTCCTTGTAGCGGCGATGTTGTCGGGGTGCGGCAGCACTCCGGTGTTCATCAGGGGTACGCCCTCCCCGTCCGCACCTGAGACCATACCGGCCGTATCGGCGGCGCCTTCCCCGGTAGCGTCGCATGACGTGATGCCACCGGCGCCCACGCCCACTGAAGTCGCTGCACCGTCTCCGACCCCCGTGCCCAAGTATGAGGGATATGTCCTGGCCGATACGCTCCGGGTGCGCAGCGGTCCCTCCAGCCAGACCGAGGTGCTCGGCTACCTGCAGTACGGAGCGTCGTTGAATGTTCAGGCCAAGGCGGACTGGCTGCAGATCTGGTATGAAGGCAGGGTGGCGTATGTGGATTCCCGTTATGTCCAGGTCACAGGGGATCCCCTGAAATACGCCTATGTACCCTCCAAAAAAGCGAAAGTGAAACAGCCCGACGGCTCTGTAAGGGAATTGATAGACAATCTGGTGGATGTAAAGTCCGTGGATCCCACCATTGTCACCTATATGATATTTGCCACGGATAAGAATTTCACCGGTAAAAAGCTCTATGCCAAATCCCTGTGCCTCCTGCAGAAAGGCACTGCGGAAAAGTTGAAGAAAGCGCAGGCGCTGTTCAAAAAGGACGGGTATTCCATCAAGGTCTATGACGCCTACCGTCCCCTGTCGGTGCAAAAGATCCTTTACAGCATCGTCAAGGACGGCACCTATATCGCCCCGCCCAGGACCGGTTCCAACCACAATAGGGGTGCGGCGGTCGATATGACGCTGGTCGACGGCAAAGGCAACGAACTCGAAATGCCCTCCCCCATCCACACATTGAACAGGAAGGCCAACCGGGATTATCCGGGCATGAGCGCCCAGGCCCGAAAGAACATGCAGTACATGGCAAAGGTCATGCGTCAGTGCGGTTTCAGCACGATCGAATCCGAATGGTGGCATTTCTCGGATACCGAGGAAGAGAGGTACATGGTCACGGATTATGATTTTGCCCATATCCGCACCAAGACCGGCAAGGCCCAGTAGGCGATCACACGCGCAGTGAATGGAAACGCCCCCGTACGTCATCGTATGGGAGCGTTTTTTGGACCTTGTGATCCTTTTCCTGCTAATGGCTTGCCGTAAATAAGCGCCGTTTACGGCTGGATGGTGATGCTCCCCAGCGGTGCCGTGCGGGATACCTTTTCGCCGTCCCGGATGACCAGTTGGATCGTGTATTCGCCCGGCGGCAGCGCTTTTTTATCCACCATCATGGAAAAGCCTTCATCGCTGATACCCGCAAGGCCTGTTTCTTTCATGGCCTGTTCCCGGATATCGCTGTCCAGGATGGGGAAAGGCTCGAATGTGTAGCTTTTGGATCCCTGGACGAGTTGGACGTAGATCTCCCTGTCCGTGCCTGCACTTTCCGAATGTGCCCATCCGAATATTTTGATATAGCTGCCCGCATCCTCGCTCATTGCCTTTGCCTGTATGGCATTGTCCTCCGCGCCCGTGTCGGGGAGGGTGCGCAGCGGGGCCGGGAGGATGGGCGCCTTTGTCAGGAGGTTGGGGAGGTTGCGTTCCACGATCTGCTCGATCACCACATCCGGCTTCTCCTTTTGCATCAGCCGGAAATCGTACGGAAAGACCCTGCTGTACTCCACCACGCCGAATGCGTTGGATACATAGGGGATCAGCGCATTGGCGAACGAGTCGCGGAATATCAGCAGCCTGTGGTCGTTCACCTTGCTCCGCGTGATGATATCCATCGCTTCCGGCGAACGGATGGGTTTGTCGGGTTTGTAGTTGGTGCCGATGTCGTATACATACTGGTCGTCCTTCAGCTCGGCAGATGGCAGGAGCATCCCCGCCAGGTCCCCGCTGAATTCCTTTTTGATCTCGTATTTCGTATTTTCATAAGGGTCGAATTCAAATCCCTTCACTTCGTTTTGGACGTTTCTGAGCAGTTCCCGGTATCCCACCAGCGCGCCGAAGTTGTTCCAGTGCGTGTCCTGCTTGTGGTAGAGCTGCCCCTCTCCTTTGTGCGCCAGCAGCGCGCCGTAGAGGTCTGCGTAAATAACGTCCGAACCCTTCAGGCTCTCCGCCAGCAGCTGCCGGTTGCTGTTTGGGCTCGCCTTCACGTACCAGGGCGGCATGTACTCCCCGTACAGCGAGTTCTTGTTGGCCGCCAGTGTAAAGATGAAGGCTACGTTCTGCGAGTCCAGGTATTCCTTTTGCAGTTCCAGCGTTTTTTTGATGTGCGCGATCTGTACGGGCGTCATCAGGTCCTTCCCTAGGTAATCCCGCACCGTTTCGTTGAAGAAAAGCCAGCCGTCCTTCCCGGCGATGACCTTTTCGTTGCTGGAGCTGTTCAGGGTGTAATAATTCAGCGCCGCATACCCGGTCACGTAATAGTTGCGCAGGCCGAAATGGTCCGAAAAATAATCGCTGATGTCCCCGGGCAGCTTGTAGTTCACGCCGTTTTCATCGTATACCACCGGGGGCGGCGCGAGGTCCCGCTTTTCGCTGCTGGGACCCTGGATGCCTGGGAACATGAAGGCCACGGGGATGATGCACAGTGCGAAGAATGCGCATATGTAAAGGATGGATAAGGGCTTTTTCATGGTTTTTTTGGTCATTTCGTATCACTCCATCGGTGCATTAGAACCGGTAATAGATGAATGGGTTGTATGTCCCCGAGGATACCGCCAGTACGCATATGGCAAAAAGGATGAATGCAGCGATATATCCGGCGATGTTCAGTCCCTTTGCCAGCGCGGCGTTCCCCGATACCGCCAGTTTGATCCGGGGGATGATGGGCAGGCTGGCCGGTATGGCGATCACCAGCATCGCCAGTGCCGCGGGCGTGACGGCCTGCCCCAGCACGCTCAGATGGGCCGCATCCAGCTGCCATCCGGCAAACATCGCGCCGATGAAGGAAAATCCCTGACCGATGGTATCCGAGCGGAATATCGTGAATGTCACGATTACGATGAGCAATGTATAAATGACGCCCAGCCACCGGAACTTTCTATTCTTTTCGGTTCTTATCACGCCCAGCCTCTCCAGGATCATGAAAAATCCGTGCATGAGTCCCCATACCAGGAACGTCCAGGCCGCGCCGTGCCACAAGCCTGTCAGGAAGAAAACGATCGTCATGTTCAGGCAGGTACGCGCCAGCCCTTTGCGGTTGCCTCCCAGCGGTATATATACGTATTCGCGGAACCACGTGGTAAGGGAGATATGCCACCGTTTCCAGAATCCGTTGATGCTGGCCGATACAAAGGGGTAGTTAAAGTTCTCCATGATCTTGAATCCAAACATATGCCCCAGTCCGATGGCCATGTCCGAATACCCCGAGAAATCGAAGTAGATCTGCAGGGTGTAGGCGATGGCGCCCAGCCAGGCCACCGGCGCGCTCAGGTCCCCCGGCGTCACGGCAAATATTTTGTCCGCCACAGCGCCCAGCACGTTGGCGATCAGGAGTTTTTTGCTCAGGCCCAGGATGAACCTTCTGATGCCCATGGCTACTTCGGGCGCACTAAGATGGCGGTTATCCAGTTGGTCGGCGATATCGTGGTATTTGATGATGGGCCCTGCGATCAGCTGTGGAAAAAACGCCAGGCTCAGCGCCACGTTGGAGAATTTTTTCTGTGCCGGGATGATGCCGCGGTATACGTCCACCACGTAGGAAAGGATCTGGAATGTGAAAAACGAGATGCCGATCGGCAGCGGTATCTGTGGCACCGGGATGTTCAGGCCAAAAGCGGCATTGAAAATATCCGCTACGATGAAACCCGTGTATTTGAATGCCACCAGGAGCGCCACGTTGAATACGGCCGCTCCTACTACCCAGCCTTTCTTTGCTTTTGCGCTTTTGCTGTGTCCGATGAGCAAGGCAAAGCTGTAATTGAACACCATGGAAACGAGCATGATCAGAACGAAGATAGGCTCGCCCCAGGCATAAAAGACCAGGCTGAAGATCAAAAGCAGATAATTCCGTGCCTTTTTGGGTGCGATGAGGTACAGAATATATACCAGGGGCAAAAAAATAAAAAGGAAAATAGTAGAACTGAATACCATAGGCCCACCTTGTACAGATAGATTTTTACAATAACAGGCTCATAAAAGCCGTGAGATCATTGAGGGTGTGTCTGCGTGGTATGCCTTGTTCAAAGAAGTTGCTTGAAGGTTACGTAACAGGGAAATTGCTATCGAATGTTTTTAGGTTCTTGACGTTCGTTTATGTGGTTTGCTGCTGTTGCACGAATAAGGGGCTTTTAATGCCCCTTATTCGATGATGTTGCTCGCGCTGTAATAATCGATACTCGTCACTTTACCGTTTTCCAGTTCAAATATGATGCAGGGGCTCTTCATGTCGTCCGGGTTTCCGCTGAGGATGTATTTGATCTGCGTGCCTTCATCCTTGTAGTTCTTGCCGTAGGCGGCAGTCACTTCGTCCAGTGTCGCGCCTACCTTGATGCCGCGGCTGGTGGTGAAACCGGTATCTGCAATGTCGACTTCATCGATGATGTCTTTCTTGTTTTGGGGAAATGTTATGATGGTGATCTTTGCATAGTCAAATTCCCGGTCCATCCCCTCATACAGGCAGCTGTCCGATTCCTGTTTCTCATAGTCCTTGCCCAGTACGTCCAGCAGGAGCTTTGCGTCCGTTTTGAGTTTGAAGGTCTGCCCGTTGAAGACCATCTCCAGGTCCTTCTCCGTGAGGGGCGCCGCTTCAGCCGCTGTGGTTGCCGTGGCCGTGGGTGTGGCGGCAGGCGCCGTATCCTGCGTTTTTGCGGGCTCCGTGGGTGTCGCGGATGCGGGGGTCCCTGTGGATGTCGGTACCGAGGAACATGCCCCCAGCGTTAAGGCGAGCAATATGGTCAATAGTATGAACGATGCCGTCATCAGTTTTTTCATTTTTCCGCTCCTTGGCCTCTGGCGTAATATTTTATTCATATTATCACAAAACAGTTGCACTATCAACAAATCAAGCCAATTTGAATAAACCGGATTAGGATATCGGAAAGTTCCCGGTCATTTGTTTTACGGGCTTTTCCAGAAGGATCGGGTGGCATCTCATGAAAAAACCGCCGGTCACAGCCTGGCGGTTCATTTCCTCATTTCGTCGCCTTCGGGTTGTCTCCGAATGCGCCTTTGGACATTCTTTTCGTCTCGTCCAGCTTCTGCGTTTTGTTCTGGTCCGATGCGGGCCGGGTCTCCCGCTGCTTTTTGTTGCCCATATATGTTCCCCTCCTCTGCCCTTATTTTTAACATGCGGGGGAACGGTCTATGCGCACTGTTATGAGTTTCATATACTCGCCGTTATATTTCGCTTTTTCCCTTTACCAGCACCGTGTCGCAGTTCGCGCCGCTTAACCGGTGTTTCAGGATCTGCTGGTAATCCGGGGATTCGTACCACCGGAGCAGGTCGCCTTCGCTTGGGAATCGGATGATGACCATCCTGGAGTACCCCCATTTTCCTTCCAGCACCTTCGGGTTCGCATCCACTGCCAGGTACTCGCCGTTGAATTTTTCAAATACGCCGTCTACGCCTTCCAGGTACTTTTCATATTCCGCCTCGTCATGGATTTGGATCTGCGCCACAAAATAAACGCTCATCTTACCCCGCCCTATGATTACTACTTTCGAATTTTCACGGCGCCGTCAGTGGACCAGGTACAGGTCCGAGAGTTCCATCTCCGTCCGCTGTTTCAGGTCATACCCTTCTATTTCGATATTGCCCGGATACTCGGGCGCTTCCCGCTCGGGCAGTTCGATGTAAAAGGCGCTGCCTTCCCCCAGTTTGCTCTCCATCCATATCCTGCCCGCATGCAGCTCCACCAATGATTTTACCAGAGAAAGGCCGATTCCGCATCCCTCGTTTTCCCGCGTCAGGGAAGTGTTCACGCGGAAGAACCGGTCGAAGATCCTTTTCTTTTTGTCATCCGGTATCCCCGTCCCGGTGTCTTTAACGCATATGACCACGCTGCCCGTCTTGTCTTCCAGTCCTACGGCGATGGTTCCGCCCGCTCCCGTGTGTTTGATCGCGTTGGAGAGCAGGTTCAGCATCACTCTTCCCAGCTTTTCTGCGTCGAAAAGGAATTGCCTCCAGGGGCATTCCGTCCGAAATACGATATCGATGCATTTGGCTTTTGTATAGATGTTGGCAAATTCGCAGATCTCGCGCAGGGTTTCCACCAGATCGGTCTTTCTCAGGTTCAGTTGCATGAATCCCGAGTCGATCTTGGTGATATCCAGCAAATTGCTCACCAGCCTCGCCAGCCTGTAGGAGTTTTGCGTCGCGTTGCTGACCAGTTCCTCCATTTTGGCTCTGTCGTCCCGGTACAGCCGCATGAGTTCCAGCTGCATCAGGATGATGGAAAGGGGCGTCTTGAATTCATGGGATATGTTGTTGAGAAAATCGATGACCAGCCTGTTTTCCTCCCGCATCTGCCGGATCTCCTGCGCGTTGCTCTGGCTTTTCAGTTCGGTGATATCCTGGCAGGTCCCCGCCATGTGCGTCGGCTGGCCTTTCGTATCGCGGTATATTTCAGCATACTGCAGGGTATCGCACAGCGTCCCGTCAGCACGTATGACCCTGCATTCGGCTTTATATGGGGAGCCTTCGCTGATGCAGCGGTTCAGCGCACACCGTACATATTCCCTGTCTTCAGGATGTGTCATTTCCACCAGTGTCTTCGGCGTCACCTTTTTTTCATCCGGCATCATCCCATAGAGCCTGTACATCTCGGGTGACCAGTAGACGGTGTCGTTTTCGATATCCCATTCCCAGTTTCCCAGATGGGTCATCCGCTGTATGCTTTCCAGGGATTCCTTCTTTTTGCCCAATGCCTGTTCCAGGCTTTTGCATTCGGAGATGTCCATGATCATTCCGCCGAGGCGGGTGATCCTGCCTTCCTGGTCATACGCCGCTTGCGCCTGGCGCCGGATATGGCGGATGCTGCCGTCAGGGTGGATGATGCGGTGTTCCAGGATAAAGGGGGCCTTCTCCGCCAAAGTGCGCTTTTCCTCGGCACACACCCGGGTCTTGTCTTCGGGATGGGTGATATTCCATATCGATTCGTTCCCGGGCCTGCACGTTCCTTTTGCCAGTCCGAGGATCCGGTATGTCTCATCCGACCAGGTTGTATCGCCTGAGGACGCGTCCCAGTCCCATCTGCCCACATGGGCGATGTGCAGTGTGTTTTCCAGGCTTTCCTTAAATAGTTGGAACTTGTGGTTGGTGATTTTTCGTTTTCTTCTGGTCATGGCCCTAGCGTTGCCTGATGAGGCGCAGTATTGGTGAATTGTGCCGAAAATCGACAATATCCTTTTGCATTATGGCACAAACAGGCACGTTCTTCAATTTGATATATTGTCGTATGATGACTTGTTTTGCACTATTTTGTGGGCTGGAAACCGCTCGGGTGCCGGAGCATTTATCCGCATGAACGGGCAATTTCCCAATACAGTAAAAACCGGCAAAGCATTTCGGATTGCCGGCTTTCATCGCCATAGGCCTATTGGTTAAAGTTTGTCATACTGCAGGTTTTGAGGAGTAAATGATCAAGCCTATGATCCATTCAACGATACCGATGATGCTGAATACCATGCCCCATATGGCTCTTTTGCCCAGTTTGCCTTCGTTTCTGTGATGTGTCAAAGCAATGATGCTCAGTATCAAACCGATCACGCCCAGTGCCAGGCCGATATAACCCATCCAGCTGATGCTCTGGATGAAACCCAGTGTACTGAATATGATCGACAGGATACCCATTACCAGGCTTGTGTTTGCCATTTTTCAGATCTCCCTTCATCTTTCTGTTCCTATTATGAGCACCTTTTCATGCTTCATTCATTTGCAGTGCCCAGCGCGGTGTGTGATATCATGGGCTATCTGGTAATATATTCATCTTTTCTCAGGAAAAAATGCCACCGCCGTTTGATCCGGCTGTGGCATGCACGAGAATGATGAACGGATACAGTTGTTTTAAACGGATTGTTACATTTCTCTGGAAGTCAAAAGGATGCGCAGGTATTGGTTGCTCTCACGCAGTACATGGTCCGTAAGCAGCGGCAGCATTACGGATTTGATGGTGCAGCCGATGGTTCCGCTGGTCGCCGCAGCCTTGAAATCCCGTATTCCTCGCGTGGCCTGCGCGCTCTGTTGCGTTACGCCGGGCAGCAGGGACAGCTGCCTTTCAGCCGCCTCCGCGTTCATCTTGAGCTGTTCAAATACAGTTGCGAAGTTTTCCGCGGTCTGTTTGAGGTTCTTCTCGCTCGGGTCCAGCCAGCCTTCTATCGCCGCGGCGTGATCGCCCATTCCGCCGTTCCAGAATACCTCCTCGTCCGAAAGGTTTCGCGCCAGCGTCAGGTCCTCCCCGCGTTCCAGCTTTTGCAGGCTGGAGATATAGTGCCGCGCCTCCCCCAGGATATGCTCGATCACCGCGGGATACAGATTGGTGAAGATCCTGCACGCGCTCACTTCCCCAAGCACCGTGGATTTGAAATTCGCCAGCTTTGTCGCAGCATCCATGGCTTTCCGGTTCAAGGTGGCCACCCTTTGCTCCAGCGTCGGCGGGAGCGCGGTTTTCGGCATCCTGGCCGACATTTTCTCCTCCTGCCCCGTGAGGGTGGTATTGGTGGCGATCCCGGTGTAAAACTGCGTCATTTGTTCGGCGCGCAGGGTGTACTGTGTGAAAAATTCCCCTGAGGCTATGGCATCGGCGCTCACCCGGCCGTTTCCCAGCGCCACGGCTTCGCTCAGTAACCCTTCAAACAGCCGTTTGTATCCCCCTGCCTCCATCGCCATATTCTTGTTTTTGGGTGTGAAGCTGCCTTCCAGAAAGATGGAATGCTCCTTCATGATCCGCAGGAAAAATACGTTCAGGTCCAGGGACATGGTGACATATTCGCTTCGTGACAGCATCATGGAATCCCCCCGTTTATACAAATCCTCATCATTATATGTACAAGGTATTTTCGTCGTTCCGGATGGGTTTGTGCACGCTGTCTGACCTGTTGATTGTCAATAAAAACAGGCCCGCATTCCCGCAGGCCCTTGTTATCCATATGACCGCTGTCTGCTGTTAACCGGCGGGGACGAAAAGCATGGCGAACCCCGCCTGCATCATGCACTGCCCCAGCAGGTAAAGCGCCCAGCAGTACTGGTTCCAAAAGCGTATCCGCCTTTCCCGCAGCCGCGTCATGCCCAGGATGGCATCCGATAGCATGAAAAGGATCGCGCCCGAAGCGATCATCAGCCACCATCCCCCGTAGCGTATCATGCCCGATACGGCAAAGGCGCACATTAGGGCGATCACACATCCGTATGCCAGCATGCCGAAGGACACATGCCGTTTTTGCACCCGGGGATCGTAAAACGAGAAGCGCCAGGAGAGGGTCGATATTGCCAGCAGGGCAAAGGCGGCCAGCGCCCACCATCCGAAAAGGAATATGCCGGCTCCGCCAAAGCCGATCATGCCCGCTGTATACGCCGCATGCGCCAGGGAAAAAGGCACGGTGGAGGCCAGAAGTGCGTTGTGGTCCCCGCCCACTCGCCGGTGAATGGCCGGCACTTCGGCGTTGAAAAGGTCCCCTGCCCAGGAAAGCGTCATCGCAACGGGAAACATCAGCCGCGCCCATGCCCATTCGCCTGGTGATAGGACTGTAATGATCCACGCGTATACGGCCAGCAGCGCGCTCAGGAAAAGGTATACGCCGCGCGTATGCCGGATGGTCTCATCCCCGGTTTTGGAGGGAAGCAATACCGCCCAGTCCAGCATCAGCAGCAGCCAGATGCCCGCCGGGGGCAGCAGGATCGCGTATATGTCCAATATCCCGCCCGCTTTCTTTTTTGAGCTCTGTTTTTATATATTCGGCGTCCCCCGGGCATATCCTGTTTAGGCTGGGATAACGAGGTAAAAGGCCCCGGTTATGATACCGGAGCCTTCCTTGTCATTCGTAAGCAGATTGGTCACACCAAGTTTCGCGTGATGGTGATGAAATAGGACCGCGGCGGTATGCGCGTGTCCTGTGCCGTGACGCGTATCTCCACCGTTATGCTGTCCCCCGGTTTGGCGAGCACGATCTTCTTGCTGCAGGGTACCCCGCCGGTGTAATACGCCACTTTTGCATATTTGTTGTTCGCCGCTGCGCTCAGCGTCACGCTGCTCTTCTTTGCCGGCAGGGTGGCGGTATAGGTATATATACCCTTGTTGAACTTGGGCGCGAGCGTCACGCCTTTCAGGCTCTTCAGGGTCGCATCGGTGGACGGGGCGCGCACCACATGGACGGTATAGGTCTTTTTCAGGCCCGATTGTGCCTTTACCGTGAATTTGACGATCGTGCTTTTGCCCTGTTCCAGCGATACGGTCTTGGAGGAAGGGCTCACCGTTGAATACGGCACTTTGGATGCGGTGATCTTTGTGCTCTTCTGGTTCTCGCCCAGGTTCAGCCAGTATTCGGTATCCGATGCCTTGAATCCGCTGTCCCATGTGCCGTATGTGGCCGTCAGGTTGGCCAGGTCGTTGTTGGTCGAAGGCTTGCGCTGGATGGTGAAATAATAAGTTTTGTATTTTCCGGCCTGCGGCGTTACCCGGATGGTCAGATGGATATGCTTGCCGTTCAGCAGGCTGACCGTCTTGCTGTTGCCCGGCATTGTCTTGCCGTCTATTTTGATGGTCGATGTGCTGTCAGTTGCCACGGGTGTCAGTTTGATGCTCCCCTGGTTTTCTCCCAACGTCAGCGTATACCGGGTCTTGTTCTTGTCGAAGCTCGGGCTCAGCCACCACGTTCCGGCGCTGATGCCCGGTGTGGCCAGGGTGGCGTCGGTGGATTTCGGCCTGGATACGAGGATCTTATAGGTCTTGGATTTCGACCAGTCCTTCGCAAATACGTCCACCCGCACCAGCTTGCTTTTATCCGGGGAGAGGTTTATCGTCGCCGATGTTCCCACCTTCCCGTCTATCGTCGCGTAAGCCTGCCCGTCTGCCAGCGTCGCCGTGATGGTGGTGCTCGCGCCCGACGCTTTCAGGTCGTAGGAATATACCGCCGGGCTGAAAGCAGGGCTCAGCGCGTAGGCGGAGGTGGTCCGGATATTTGAAACATCGGCCGATGCGCTGGAAACGGGTGCGGTGCTCACCTTGGTGATGGTGACCGAGGCCGTCACCGGGAACACGCCGCCATAATCGCCTTCATCCCAGTCACCTTGTTCCTCGTAGCTGGCGTCGATGACATAGGTCCTCCCCGCATACAGGGTCGCGGTGATGTTCCCCGTTAATAGCGGGTCATTGGTGAGCAGCAGTGGCATTCTGCACTCGTTTTCCACGCCGATCTCGATTTGAGGTTTGTTCTGCGCTATTTTGTATTTTCCCGTCTCTGTGGGCGTAAAGCGCCAGGATTTGCCGTCTCCCTCGCGGTAGGTATTGCTGATGGGGACTCCCAGCGTCATCTGGGGCAGTTCAGCCACAGTGGACACGTAGGCCTCTGTCCCCGTGCTGGGGTTGAAGATGTATTTGTTGCTGAACCACTTCATGTTGTTGTTTGCCGTATACGGTAGCCCCGCGCCAAGAGGGCTGAACGTCTTTCCTGCCTTTTCATCCTTGAATGTGATGGAGTGGATGGTATGGCTACCTGCTTTTGCACTGTCGAATATGCCGACGCAAAAAGTCAGGGCTCCCCCCATGTCTTTGAATTCTCCATAAGAGTACCTTTTCGTCAGGTCCAAAACAACAGTACCGCGATGGTTTTCTGTCGTACCGTCCAGGGATACCGCCGCGCCTTTAGGGTCTTCGCTGAGTATCCAGCTCGATTCATAATTGTATCCGTAGAAATCATCCTCGTCATAATATCCATCCGATTTTGGTTCATCCGTTTCGCACCAGTTGATCCCCTCGTATGCCGTGAGCTGGTAACGGTTGTTCGTAGTTAAATCGATCTCGGCTGTAAATAGAGGTGAATAGGTCTGGTTTGAGTACGTCAACCAATATGCTGCACCATACTCTGAAAAGATGCTGGGGTGGTTTTCGGGATCAGCCTTGTCCGGCCAGCACTCGTAGTCTTTGAGCGCTTCATAGGACACCCATATGAATCCGTCGTTCCCTTCCGCCCATGTTGCTTCCTTGCCCCAGGAGTTGGCCACTTTGACCGCGCCCATCTCCTCGGGGTCTTTTGTCCCATTGGTATTCATATCGACCCATATGTTGTCATCGTAGCCCACTACGGTCATGGCATGACCGTCCTTTGGTATCTCATCATCGGCGATAGGTTGCATACTGGTCGCGATGGATTCTCCGTTATGGTCTTCGTTGGGCTCCGATATGTCCGGATTATCCGATATGGTGGTCACATTCCAATGGTCGATATAGGTCCCGAAAACCAGTACCTTTCCGTCCATCAGGGCAGTCTTCAAGGCTGTCATGCCAGCGGGGATCTCCGCATCATCCGGAATATCGAGATCATCAAAATAGTCCTCGGGAACGGATGCAACGATGACCCCCTCTTCGGAGACAGCTTCTCTGGAGTAGGCAGCCCGCCATAACTGCGCGGAAGTCGGCCACGCAGTGAAATTGTTGTCGTATTTGAATTCCTCCATGGTCAGCGCGCCGGCCATGTTGAGAAGGTTCATATTTCCCATGATGCTTGAACCTGCGTCTTTATCTCCGCCGTTGACCAGGTTGTACGCGTATTTAGGGGATAGCTGGTTGCGTTGGGTCGATTTTGCGTTGAGACCAAGCACCCTGGCCCTTTCATAGGTTGCCATGTAGTAGGTCACCGCAAAGGCTGCGCAGGAACCGCCATTTCCCTGGTCACCTATCTCCGGGAAGGCGTCGAACGTGCTGTTGTCTACATTAGCCGGGAGCGGCCCGGCGCCATAGACCTGGTCCATGGCTTTGAGCACCATGCTCTGAACTTTGTTTGCTTTGGCTTTGTCTTTCACCATTTCCTGGCCCACCGGCACGCCCAGGCTCTCCGGTAAAGGTTCCAGTCCTTTTTCCTGCCGCACCGCGTTGATCCGCTGGATGGCCAGCTTGTTGGGCAAAACAAGATTCGCTTTAATGGCATGTTTCTCAAATGCCGCCTTTTCGGCTGTGGTAGCGGGTCTCCACCCGTATCCGTGTTGGGTGTCCTTGCCTTCAGCCAGCACTGCCGGGTTGAATACCAGCAGCAGCATTGATATTGCCACGAATACAGCCAGTACTTTCCTGAACGGTTTATACTTCATTGTTTGACCCTCGCTTGTTTGTTTTTTGGGATCATGAGACAGGGTTGGCCGTGTTGCAGTTGCACCAGATGGTGGTTTGATTATACCTTATTGCATGAAATGAAGGCAATATATGCCTTCGTTTATATTTTTTAATATTTACCCATATCTATAATGGCTACTGTAATAAACGGCAAAAGACTTCCCGGCGCCCTTCAGGCATATATGCAGCCTTGCCGGCAATGCGATCCATGCCCGCTTCCCCTTTGCCCCCATTTCAGCATCATGTCAGGAGAATATGGCACAGATTATTGCTCTTTTTGTCATCGCTTTGCTGTTTGTATTTTGGGCTAACAGCTCAGCGCCTCTTCGTAAAAGGCTTTGATGTTTTTCAGGCTCGTATCGGACTGGATATTGTGTGCGGGAGCCAGGATATACCCCCCGCCTTTTCCGACCGATGTTTTCAGCCGCCGGACTTCCGCCCTCACTTCTTCCGGCGAGCCGTTCGGAAGGATGAACTGGATGCACAGCCCGCCCCAGAGCGCGAGGCGCCTGCCGTATTTTTGTTTGATGCGTACGGGGTCCATGCAGGCGGGTTGGATGGGGTTGAGCACGTCCAGCCCGATTTCGCACAGTTCATCCAATATCGCTTCGCAGTTGCCGTCGCTGTGGTAGGCGAGCTTTATTTTGGGGTTCTCTTTTTTGAATTCGCCGAACAGATAAGCGTACCGCGGCTTCAGGTATTCCCGCCACATGTCCATGGACATCATCATGCCGGACTGCATCGCCACATCATCCCCGGTCAGCAGCATGTCGGCGCCGAGGCTAATGAGCTTTTTGCCTGCGATTAAGGGGAATTCCATCACCTTGTCCATCAAAGCATGTGCGAATTCCTTGTTGATGAGCATATCCGTCAATAAATTGTCCAGCCCCCGCAGGCCCCATGCGCATTCAAATATCGTTGTGGGGATGGCGCCCGTTATCCAGTGGTCGCCGCCGTAACGGGCCATGAGTTCCCGGGCAGCATCGTATCTGCTGTCATCGTATGGATCGGGTGCCTTGTAGGAGCCCAGCCGTTCGGGGTGGTCTTCCAGCGGCCTTTCATAGACTTCCGTATATTCCCCTGTATTGTTCTCAACCCTTCTCCACTTGCACCCCCATTCGCACGTATAGGTGTCTTCATCCTTCAGGTAATAACCGTTCGCAAACCCCTGCGGTATGCATACAACATCATTGCCAAGCGCGGCGCCCAGGTCGGGCTCTTGGTAACCAACCTCTTCTCTCAACTTTGATGCGATTTCCGGGACAAAAGCGGCGCTGAACGGCACCCTGTCAGGCTCCACGAAATCAAGGGCGGCCCTCACCCTTTCCTTGGAATTCACCCGTCATTCCTCATTTCACTTTGGTTTCAAAAATCAGCTTTTCGTCATGGGGGAATTGGAAGGGCCGCGCTGGCGTCGGCCCCCCGTTGGTAAAATTAAATTGGCGATGGTCATCCGGTCTGTTTAACCTGGGATGCCAGGTCATATCTCAAAGGGCTGGCCTTATTTTGCCTTTTTCAGTATGAAAGAGTATATCGATACGGATATCATGATGATCAGGCCATAGATCAGTTTGATCCAGAATCCGTTGATTCCGATTGCAACGATACCCGCCTCGAGGGATCCGATGATCAGGGCGCCCACAAACGAGCCCACGATGGTTCCCTTGCCGCCGAAGACCGATGTGCCTCCGATGAACACTGCGGCCAGAGCCGGCATCATCAGCCCGTCTCCCTGGCTGGGGTAGAAATAGGTGACTTCAAAATTGCTGAGGATGCCTGAAAGCGAAGCGAATATGCCCATGATCACGTATACTGTCAGTTTGACGCGTTTGACGTTGATCCCCATCATGATGGAGCTGGAAAGATTGTCTCCCGTAAAGGATACATGCGAGCCGAACCGGTGCCTGTAAAAGATGAACCAGAGGATAGCGGCCAGTCCCACGAACCAAACGAATTGCGCCGGGATGACCCCGCCGATCCTCCCTACAAATATCTGGTACACCCACGCGTCGGGAGCAGCTTTTGCCGATATCAGGGATATGCCGTTACCGGCCGCCAGCACATTCACCAGTCCCCTGAAAAAAAACTGTGTACCGATTGTCGCCACGATGCTTGGGATGCCAAATCCCACGATAAGCAGCGAATTGAGCAATCCTGCCAGGATCCCCACAGCGATGCTGGCCAGTACTGCTATGATTACGCTGCCCGTTGTCAGCAGCACCATGCTGAGCACCCAGGCGGATATGGCTATAACGGAAGGAAACGAAAGGTCGATCTCGCCAAGCGTGACCACAAAGGTCAGGGCCAAAGCCAGCACGCCCACAAAAGGCATCGTGGACATGAATGCATAATAGATATCAAAGCTTGTGAAGACCTTCGTATTGCCGATGAGGTAGACCAGGAATATGACGACGAATACCAGCAGGATCGATATTTCGATCTTGAAGTTGCTGATCCGTTGTCTGAATGTAGGCCTGTATGGTTTTATCTCTGCAGCGGCGCCGTCTTTCATACTTATCTCCCTAAACTTGATTTGATGGGATGGTGTACCCGCGCTGCCGCGGGTACACCATCCTGCTACATGAGTTGCCCTGTCCTGACAAGGTGGATCATTTTATCCTGAAGTTCTTCCATGCTTACCTGGTCTTTGGAGAGCGTTCCTGCGATTTGCCCCCTGTCCAGGATGATGAACCGGTCGCAAACAGGGTACAGTTGGTAAATGCTGTGGCTGATATAGATCGCCGAATGGCCCCTTTCCTTGATGTTCAGTACGAAGTCCTGGACCTTTTTCGTCTCTGTCAGCGAAAGCGCCACCGTGGGTTCATCCAGGATGATCAGGTCCGCGTTGAAATACAGGGCCCTGCTGATCGCTATCCCCTGTTTTTCGCCGCCCGAAAGGTGTTCCACCTCCGTATCCACCGTGATGGCCTTGGAAGTGTATCCGATATGTTCCCGCAGAAGCTTGCGTGTTTCGTCCTTCTGCCTTCCCACCTTCATAAATCCGAGCGGATAGCACAGTTCCCTTCCCACAAAGGTGTTGCGCCAGAGCGATTGGAGGTCGGCCAGGGCCCTTTCCTGGTACACGGTTTCGATCCCCAGCTCGCGTGACTTTCGCACGGAATGGATGCTGATGCGTTTCCCCTTGAAATAGATCTCCCCGGAAGTGGGCAGGTGTACGCCGGTCACCAGTTTGATGAGCGTTGATTTGCCGGCGCCGTTGTCTCCCACCAGTCCCACGATTTCGTTTGGACCGATCTCCAGGTTGATGTTTTTCAGTACTTCCACGCCGCCGAACCGCTTATTGATGTTTGTCATTCTCAGTAGGGGCTCGTTTTCCGGACAGGCGGCCTGTTCAGCCACTTTCTTGTCAGCCATTCTCTCTAAACTCCTCACAAGTTAAAGTTGATGGAGGCAGCTACCTGATCTTCTTCTCGGCCAGCGGTGCGATGAACGTGATATTGGTTTTGTCTACGATCGCAGCGCCCGTGTCGATATGCAGTCCCGAGAAGCCGTATTTCTTGGTCAGGCAGATCTGCAGTACGGGCAGGTATCCCTGCAGCCAGGGCTGCTGGTCCAGTACGGCGCCGACCCATCCATCCTGGATGGCTTTGGCCGTGGAGGCGCTCAGGTCAAATCCGGCTCCAAATACGTCACCGGGTTTCTTGTTGGCCGCCTGCAGGTAAGTGCCCAGCGTGGATGTAAGGTTGCCGTGGTCGGTGACCACCATCTTGCAGTCGGGGTGTGCGGAGAGATAGCTGGTAATGACAGGTGTGCCCTGCGCGGCGTCAGCGTTGATCTCGGGGGAGATCTCCAGATAATCCACTACGACCCCGAGTTCTTTCAGCGCGTCCACGCAGCCCTTGGTCCTTTCGCCGCGGGTCGGTTGGGCGGCCAGTCCCCACACCATGGCCCTGTCTCCGGATTTCAGGCCCGCCCGCTGCGCGGCGCCTTTGGCCAGCGTCACACCCGAAGCATAGAGTTCCTGTCCCACATAGCCAAATCCGCTTGTCTTGTATTTGGCTTCGATGGCGGGCAGGTCGGTATTCTGGCTTGTCACCAGGATGCCTTTGGATGCCGCTTCGTCCACCAGCGGCGCCAGGGCATCCACACCGGGATGGCCCATGATCGCGATGCCGTCAGGTTTGCGCGCGATGGCTTCCTTGAATTGGTTGACCATCATGTTGGGATCCCAGTTGGACCATACGTACTCCACATCACAGCCCAGGTCCTTTTGGGCCGCTACAGCCCCTGCATAAACGACGGTGGCAAATGTATCGCCCTCGCTTCCGCCCGGGAAAAAGACGATCTTGACGCCCGCGAATTCCTTCGCTTCGGCAGGTGCAGCGCTCGGCGGATCCGCAGCTGTTGCCTGTTGCGGCGCCTGCGTGGGATTGGTGGAAGGCGCTGTGCCGGCATTGTTGCATGCAGTCATCCCGGCTGCCAGCACCAGCACCAGCAGCACTGTCAGCAATGAGAACAGGATCTTTTTCTTGCGCATGGTTTTTTCCCTCCTAAAGATGTAATGTGTCCAAGGGTACCTCGACGGCATAATCGTATGTAAATGCATATCGGTTCACAATTGAATATCTTACTTGTAATCTTAGAAATACGATTTTTTTGATGGGATTCTATGTTTATTTGAGATCCTGCAAAATACCGTATATACGGGTTTTTGATTCCAATATGGGGGATCGTGTCGCTGAGCAGGACGATCGAGATGAAGTTTCTATGTCTGTATATAGCCTTCATAAAATGGATGCCTGTGTTGTTGCGATACGGCTGTTATTTTAACCGGATTCAGGTCAGCGGGAATATGAGTTTCTGGTTTTCGGGCAGGTACAGGTTCTGAAGCGTCACGATCCTTGCCTTCAGGGATATGCTGCCGGGCTTCTTTTCCTTTTTGATGGCAGCCACTGCGTTTTGCACCGCCAGGTAGCCTTTGCTGAAGGCGTTCTCCACCACCATCGCGCTCACCCTGCCGTTTTCCATCTCTCTCACCAGTTCCAGCGTACTCCCGAATGCGATCAGGTTCACATTCGGGTAGGATTCCCGTATGGCGGCAATGGCGGCGGCAGAGGAAAACCCGTTCAGCGCGATGATGACCTTCGCCAAGCGCAGTTCGCTGATCTCTGCCTTGATGCTTTCCTCCAGTTCCTCCTGGAATTCCGTATTGTAATCGATGGTCTCCATATGGATTCCCTCGTATTTCGAAAGTTCGTTTGTGATGAGGGCCTTTTTTTCGTCCGTCCTGCCTGCAGAGCAGACCGAATTCAGGATGTATACGCTGCACCGGTTTCCCGCCACCCGGATCAGTTGCGCAGCCACGTCCCGTCCCATTTGCGCATTATCGGTACCGATGGCGCAAAATGCATCATCCCTGCCGTCTGAATCCATCATCACGATGGGTACGCCCATTTTCCCGGCGTTGGAAATGGCTTTGTCCAGAGCGCCTGATTCCTCAGCTTCCAGGATCACCGCATCCGCGTCTGCAGCGATTGCATCGTCGAGCATGGCGGCCTGTTTGGCCGGGTCATCGCGCGGGGAAAGCGCCTGCGTATTGAGTTCGACGCCATATTCGTTTGCGGCTGTCTTTGCGCCCGAAATGATCTCGTCACGGTAATCACGCGTCATGTATTTCAGGATCAGCCGTATACTGGTGTGGCCGGTGTGATGCTGCATGGTCTCCGTGCTGGTGCATCCCCCCGGTATGCATACGAGTATCGCTATGAAAAAGGCAAGGATGATTCCGGGCGGTTTCTTGTTCATGCTATCCTCCGTTGGAAGCCCCGGTGCCTGCCGGGATCAGCACCTTCACCGTCGTCCCCTCGTCCACCCTGCTTTCCAGGGTGATCCCGTATTGGGGCCCGTAGTACAGCCTGATCCGCTCGTGGACGTTCATGATGCCCACAGACGAACCGGATTTGCTGGTATACTCGCCGGCCAGGATCTTGCCGAGCAGTTCTTCCTCGATCCCCGCGCCATTGTCCTTCACTTCAAAAAGGATGTTTTCCCCATCCAGCCGGGCAGAGATCTCTATCTTTCCTTTTTCCATGGTTTTGATGATCCCGTGGTAGATGGCGTTTTCCACCAGCGGCTGGAGGATCAGTTTCAGGGTGTTGCAGTTCAATACTTCCTCCTGTGTCCTGATCTCGTATTCAAACCTGTCGCGGTACCGCATTTTTTGTATGATGAGGTAGTTTTCCACATGCTCCAGTTCGTCTTTTACCGGGATGATCTCTTTTCCTTTGCTGATGGCAATTCGGAAAAGCTTCGACAGTGAGGATACCATGGTCACCGCTTCGCTGTTTCTGCCGTTCTCGGTCATCCATACGATGGATTCCAGCGTATTATAGAGAAAATGGGGTTTTATCTGGAGCTGAAGCGCTTTCAGTTCGCTTTTCCGCTTTTCCTCCTGCTCCAGTGAATTTTGTTCCATCAGTTTTTTGATCTTGCACACCATGATATTGAATGAGTGTGACAGCCTTTCTACTTCCACATCCCCGCGTACGTTTATCTCCGTATCGAAGTTCCCCTGTTCCACCAGTTTCATGGATCTTTCGAGTTTGCTGATAGGTCTGGACACAAATATGGAAATGACGACGGATATCACCACGATGGCGGCAAGGCCCACGGATATGGTGATCATGAGAAAGTTCGTCACTTCATTCTGTGGGGAAACGACGTCTTTTTCATATATGACCTCCACCAGCCTCCAGTCCGTATATCCCAAAGTCCGCACGGTCGTGATGACCTTTTCGCCGCTTACGTTGGTCAGGTAGCTCCCGTCACTTCCGGATAGGATCCGGTCCGTATCCTCGCTTTTCAGCCCGATATAGATCAATTGCTGATGCGGGTGGTAGACGATGCTGCCGTATTTGTCGATGATGTATGCGTATCCCCTTTCCCCCATTCCCACGCTCCGTATCATTTTGTCGATCGCCGAAATGCTCACGTCGATGAGCATGATGCCCTCTGTGCTTTGGTCCATATTGTAGAAAGAGACGTTTTTGCTCAGGGTTACCACCCAGTTGTACTTCGCCTCAAAAAGGTTCTGTACGTGCGGGGCGGAAAAGAAGGATTTGTTTTTGTCGCTCAGCGCCATGATGAACCATGGCTGGTTCCGCACATTTGCACCCTTTTTGAGGTTGTCCTGCCCGCCATACAGGAGTTCTCCGCTTTTTGAAAATATGGCGATGGATACGATGTCATCCCTTGAGTCCCCGATGGCTTTGAAGATGTCGTTCATTTCCTGGGCGGATGGAAACTGCTTCATATAGAGTTGAAAGCTCACGTACTGTGACACCTTCATCATATCCTCGATGTATCTTTCCAGGTTGAGGTTCAGCTGTTCGGCGATCTGTTTGGAGTAGGCGGTGGCGTTTTCATCCGACGTCTGTTCAAATTTGTTGCTCAGTAGATAATAGGTTGCGCTGTAGACGGCGATCATCAGGATGATGAACGAGAGGGCCATGATGACCCGCAGGCTTTTGATGCTCGCAAACCTTCGGACATTTTTCGTTACGGCCTTCATCACTTTTTTCGTGCGTGCTCTCATGGATGCCCCTTGTTTCAGGCTTGCAGGTTGCGGTATTCCCTCGGCGATATGCCCGTGGTTTTTTTGAAGCTGAAGCTGAAATAGTTCGGGTCTGTATAGCCCACGCGCTCTGCGACTTCCCGCAGTTTCATGTCGGTCATGCGCAGGAGTTCCTTTGCCGCCTGCATGCGGAAAAGGTGCAGGCTGTTGCGGAATGTATCGTTGGTTTCCTTTTTGAAAATGGAGCAGAAATAGCTTTGGCTTATATGGATATGCCGGCATACCGTTTCGATATCCGTATCGGGTTCTGCATAATGCTCGCGGATATACTGGATGGCCTTTTTCACCATCATTTTATTGATATCCTGTCTCTTGCTCGCCGCTTCCTCCACTATCGTGGCGCAGGTTTGCTTGACCCACTGTTTCACCCCGGGAAGGTTTGTAATCGTCATCATCTGCCGGAATGGACTTGGATTGCTGTCCATGAGCGCTGCAGTATCCACCCCCAGGTCCTTTGCCGTTTTCAATATGGCCGTCACCACTTCAAAGATATAGGGGATATACCCGTTGTCCGTGGAATGGCAGCACAAGGCGTCGGCAAACAGGGTATCGATCTGTGTATCGACTTCCGTCTGCACTGCAGAACGGATGCTGTGGATGAGTCCCTGCAGCACATTTTCCCCGGGCAGGTCCTTGGGTGGGTTTGCAGGTTCCATATCCAGTATGTATATGACCCTGTCGCCGCCCAGCAGCATTTTATAATTGCACGCGGTGATCGCCGAATGATAGGAATCTTTGATGCCGTCTGTTTTCCCGCAGCAATATCCGGCTCCGATTGTGACGGTGAATCTGAGATACTTCTTGATGCTCTGGCCGATTTCCTCAAATGTCTGCAGGGTCTCCCGCGTCAGGGTCTCCTCGTTTTCCCCCAGGCTGATCAGTATCACGTTGTCGCCGTATAAAAAGGTGATCCCCCTTTGGTGTACCTCCATGATTTCATTTGCGATATTATAGATGGCAAACTGCATCAGTTCCTTCTGTTCCGTCTCAAACGCAGTCTCGGCATTTGGCTCGTGTTCGTCGTCTGCCATGATGATCCCTATCATGCAGCTTTTCCCCATGAGCGTCTCCATGCCGTAAGCCCTGGATTTCTGTTCGATATTGCCCGCAGACAGCCTGCCGTTGAGCAGCAGGGAAAGGAACTTTTCCCGCAATACAGGCAGGTTGTTTTCAAACTCCCTTCGCAGGAAATTGATATCCTCCCGCTGGCTGGCCGCATCATCCATGGCGTTTTTGAGCCTTTTGAGCAAACCCGTGAGTTCTTCGCTGGTGATGGGTTTGAGGATATACTCCGCCGCGCTGAGGCTTACGGCTTTCTGCGCATATTCAAATTCATCATAGGCTGTGAGGAAAACAACGATGGGCTTTGGGTATCGGGTATTGAGCGTTTCGAGCAGTTCCAGCCCGTTGATATAGGGCATATTGATGTCTGTTATGATGACATCCGGCATCTCCGCTTCGTACAATTCGAGCGCTTCTTTTCCGTTTTCCGCTTCTCCGATCACGGTAAAACCGTATTCTTCCCATGAGATTCTTTCGATGATCCCTTTGCGTACATCGTCTTCATCATCGGCTACGATTATCTTGTACATGGTTTCTCCTTTGGTAATGCAAAAAAGGGTGGGAACTGTGCAAAGACAGGGATGGATACGATTTTGAATATTATTGATAATTATACCATAAACGGATGACTCATCCAATAATACTTTTGGATACGTATTATATAAATGATTTGTCAGGCATGAATACTTATTGCATATTTACCGTTCGCCTTGAACAACCATTGAGCCATTCAGCTAAAAAACAAAACTGGCGCCGCTTGAAAAACGACGCCGGTTTTGTTATGTAACGTTATCATGCAATATTGCTTAATTAATTCAACTGTATTGGGTTCAATTCATTTTCACAGGTTCTCCGGGTCGGTGGCAGCGGTTCAGCCCGCTTCGTGGACGGCACGTGCCAGTTCGCCGATATCCGCATAGATGAAGTGCGGCGGGGTGGGTGAGGCCGCGGCGTCTTCCCGGGTCGCCTCTCCTGTCAGTACCAGGATGCCCGTTGCGCCGTGGTCGTACGCCATCCGGATGTCGGTATACAGCCTGTCCCCCACCACGGCCATCCGGTCAAATGGCAGGCCCGTCAATGCCGCTGCCATCTCCAGCATCGTTTTCCCCGGTTTCCCTGCATGGTAAAGCGGCTTCACGCCCGTGGTTTTTTCGATTACCTCCGTGATCAGGCCGCAGTCCGGGATAAAGGCGCCTCCCGGCACGGGGCAGCGCAGGTCGCTGCTGGTTGAAACGTACGGGATACCGGCGCAGACCAGCCTGGATGCCGCAGCCAGCTTCTCATACGTCAGCGTATCGTCAAAGGCGATGGTGACCAGGTCCACATCCGCGTCCGGCTTCCTGTGGACTGTGAAACCCGCCTTCTCCATCTCCCCTTCAAAGGTGGGCGTGCCGATGGAGTACACGTGCGCGCCCGGCTTTTGCCTTTTCAATAAGTGGATCAGCGCATCTCCCGATGTCAGTACGTTGTCCTCGGTGAGCGTCACGCCCAGGGCCGTGAATTTATGCACGTATTGCGCCTTCGTCATGGTCGAATTGTTGGTCGCAAAAAGAAACCGCTTGTTTTGCTTTTGGATCTCGCCGAAAAAGTCCAGGGCGCCGTTGAGCAGCCTCTCCCCCAGGTTGACCGTCCCGTCCAGGTCCAGTAGGTAACACGATATTTTTGAAAGGTTTTCAGTCTTTTTCATAAAGGCTCCCTTTAATACAAAAATGAATGGTTTCACAGCATCATAGCATGCCTGCTGCGTAGCCTGCAAGATGTCGGTTCTGAAGCATGTCGGTTGCGCCGTCTAATATTTTCCATTCTGACGTGTGCATAGGTTGGGGTTTTTTGGGGCATACATCATTGAAGGAGGTGATTATGAAATGAAAAAAGTCTTTGTCCTGGCAATGATTGTCCTGATGATTGTGGCAGTTCTGGCACTGACAGCATGCGGACCGCCGGCAGGATCGGCATCACCGAGTGCATCTACTACGCCCATGGTATCGCCCGCAATGTCCCCGCTGGTCTCCCCCGGTATGTCCCCGGCGGCCAGCATGAGTCCGGGCACTTCCCCTGCGGCGTCGTTGGGCATGTCCGCATCACCGGCCGCCTCCAAATAGCGCCGGTACTGTTCGGAGCCGGGTAAATGCAGACCATAGCAATGCATTGCGAAAGGGAATGGATCTCACTCCATTCTCTTGTTTTATCAAAATGATAGCTGAATAGTGCTGATGTATTCAATTTTTAAAAAAGCGAATAGACGCATATGGTTGCCACGAGGATCATCGTTCCCAGTATCGCGCCCCATTCCATCATCGGGATATACCACAGCTTTGGCCGTTCGCCTGTCATTGGTTCAAATACCTGCCTATTTTCCCTGATCCCCGGCAGGATCAGAAATACGGCATAAAGTGCCGCCACGGCAAATGAACCTATGGCAAAAAACACCGGCAGCCTTTTCGTTTCATCCATGGCGATGGCCGCGCCCGTAGCGGCGAAGACCCCCGCGCCGATCATGAATGTAAGGCATGCCCAGGTCATGTGCATCCGCAGCCGGTTCATGGGTACGAATCCCACCATCATGCAGAATACGGCCATCAGCAGCCCCAGCGCCGCCACGCTCCACCCCGCGGCGGAGCCGAAAAACCGCCCGAACTGCACAAAAAAGCATGCCATCAGCACGCCGGTAAAGACCAGGAAGCCGTTGAATACCTTTGCATGCCGGGAAACGCCCGTTTCCCCCAATTCGGAAATGAAATGGTTGAATGTATGGTAGCGCTGCCCCGCCCGTCCCCTGTAAGTCAACGCCGGCGGCAGGCATGCCATGGTGAAAGAGAGGAACGCTCCCAGCCCCCAGTACGGGTACAGGTCGGGTGATGAGATGTCAAAAGGATCCATTCAGGGCCACCGTCCTCGATATACAAATGCATTCCACGGGTTTTCGTCGTCCATTATCAGATGATATAAATACTATTCCCGCGCATCACCTGTATAGCGCCGCAAAATGCATCCGGGCATCACTTTTTCGGTTTTCTGCTGGCGGTTGGATTTGGCTCCGATTGGTCCGGGGTTGCGGGCGGTCCGTTGTAGAAATACTGGTATATGGATTCATCCGTCTTTTCCCCCGCGCCGCTTGCAGGGTCGAAGCGGTAGAGTGTATAGGTCTCGTTCGTGCCGTCCCCGGTCTCCGTTCTCTGGGTCAGCATCCATGCAAAAGCATAGGACCCTGAAAGGGTGATTGCGTTGTATTCGATGTCTCCATAGCCGGTGAAGGGGACCTTGCTTTCGCCCAGCTGCCGGTTTTCCCCCGTATTGAGGTCATACTGGTACAGGTGGTATATCACCTGCCCGCCCAGTTCTTCGGGGATCTCCCTGCTGGTATAATAGATCATGCCGGCAAACATCGTGAATCCGGTGATATTGAAGTTTTTATCCACCGAAAAGATCCTTTCGGCTGTGCCGCTCGCGATATCCAGCCTGCACATGCTGAGGTTCTCTCCTGAGCCGTTTTCCCCCGGGACATGTGCGATGTAATACAATGAGTCGGCATAGATGTGTATCTGGCCGAAAGCATCCGGGTTTTCCTTGTCCCAGTAATAGGTGCCGCTCGCTTTGCCCTCGTCCTCAGGCAGGGTCGCGTCCAGTTCCAGCCTGGTTCCGTCCTTTTTGAAAAGCACGATCTTGTTCTGGTCCGTCAGGATGGCTGTATATTGGGGGGAAACGGCCATGTCCACAGGCTCCCTGTCCAGCAGCTCCTTCCGGCTGTTCCCGTTCAACGGCTGGGAATAAAGCTTTCCGCCGTCCGTCAGGTAGATGGTTCCCTGTGCCAGCAGGATGGTCTTGGCTGCGGTTATCCGGGTCGCCGCTCCGGTTGCTTCATCATAGCCGCATAGCTCCTCGGTGGTGGGGTTCTTGTAGAGCGTGAAAAAGAGCTTGCCCCCATCCAGGAAAAGGTTGATGCAGTGTTCTGCGGGGTAATATGCATCGCTGGTGACGAGCGTTTTGATCTCTTTGGTGGAGAGGTCCATCCGCTGGATGTCCCACGCCTGCATCTCCCCGCCGTACCTGCGGTAATAGAGGTATTTGCCATCCGTCACCATCGTCCCGTAGGTGCTGCCGAAGCCGCATCGGTCCATGTATTCCCCTGTCGGAACGGTGGTGGATAAGCCCGGCGTAGGGGTATCGCTGGAAGCCGGGCTTTCCTGGCCCGTTGCCTGTGGTTTCGAGCATGCGGCGAGCAGCAGGATCAGGCATATGGCAAGGATGAAACATGTCGCTGTAATGAACGTTTTCTTCATGGATCGGGACCTTTCTTCATTGTTCGTTGGATCGGATTCAGGTATCTAATTGTCTACAGGTATGGCCCATGTTTATTGCATCATAAATAAGTCCTTTGCAGGACTTACTTTTACTTTACTCTTTCATATCTTGATTTTCAACTGTATGGATCCCGTCTGCCTGAATATACTATTTCGCCCCGTATATGGAGGCCAGCGCCACCGCTTCCCGTGCGATCTCCTCGCGCAGCGAATCGGGGGAAAGCACCTCGGCCAGTGCGCCGTATTTGAGCACAAAGCTTTTGATCTCGGGGGACAGCGTCGTTACCTTGGTCAGGATGACGGAGCCGTCCGGTTTCTCCTCCAGCTTGTCCGCCTTGTCCTTGTCGTATTCCTTCACCATTTTTGCAGCCTTGCCCGTGAAGCGGATCTTCAGTGTGATCCGTTCCCCGCTCGCCATGATGCCGAAACGGTCGCGTGTGAGTTCCTCATAGAAGTTTTCCGGTTTGGTGAAGCGTTTGCCTGTATCCGAGAAGGACAGGATGCGGGATACGCGCAGGTCGCGAACGGCGTTTCGCAGATGGCAAAAGCCGATCAGGTGGTAGCATCCTTCGTAGATCTCCAGTACATACGGGTCAAATTCCCGTTGCGTCACCTCGGAGGAGGAAAACGCCTGGTAATCGATCAGCAGCCGCTTCCCGTCCTTGACGGCCTCGCGCAGTTCGCTCAGCCGCTGCCTGTCGATATCCTCTTCTTCCAGCACCTTTTCCGGCCTCACCTTTAAAAGCTGGTCGAAGGCTTCCACATGCACGTTGCCCGAAGGGGATGCGCGCTTGATCAGTTCATCCAGCAGCCTGCAGGAGGCCGCGCCCAGGTCCAGCCCGCGGTAGGCCTTCATGATCTCACGCGTGAAGTACACGGCCATCACGTCGTTGATGCCCAGGCTCAGGTCTTTCAGCAGCACCTTGTCCGCGGTGAAATAGGTGGTCTTGCCCCGCGTGTCTTCGGAGATGAAATAGTAAAACGTCAGGTCCTCGATATCCCTGCGGATGGTCTTGCGGCTCACTTCGATGCCCATGTCGAGAAAACATTTTTCGATATCCTCCACGCACAGTCCGCTGGAACCGGAGTCCAGTGCCAGAAGACGCAGCAGGTAGATCTGCCGCTCCACCTGAGGTATGCTCGCCATATTTCTTTGCCCCCATATCAGATAAGGTCTGCTTTGTAATTCAAAAGGTGACACGCCTGTTTTGGATTCTATCATAGATTTTCTTCCAAGGCAAAAAGAATTCTCCGAAACGTACCAAACGCACCATTTACTGTTAATTGCTTTTGGGCTTCAGTGAAATGTATGGCGCCGGTATCCCTAAAGCAGGACGCCGGCGCCACATCTCCTTATGAAATGCGCTGAAAAGCGCTTAAGATGCAGCAGTTGGACTGCTGCCGGTAACAGCTTTGCTGTTATCTGCATGATTGTTGTGCAGGATCTCCTCCACCACTTCGGGCGCTATCCCGTAGGCCATTTCAAACAAAAAGCCGTGGTCGCCCTTGATGGGCCTGTCGTGTATGGTACGCATTTCATACACGTCGTCGGGTATCCTGCGAAATGCGCTGCACCTTCTTCTCCCATCAAAATCGCGGAACCTGCACATGCTGCACAGCGGAGGTAGTCTGCCCATGATTACAACCTCTTTCCATGAATCTTGCCTTTGCTATAGATTATTGACACCGTATACGGGTTTTATAACTCGAGTGCGCGTACAAATGTAAACAGGATCATGATTCCGGAAGACAAAGAAGTATGCTGATACATGACCGGTATATGGTTATCTGGTATAATCGGATGAGATGGTTTGTGGGAGGTTTGAAGGATGAAGCGGGTGTTTGCGCCCGGGTGCGCGCTTTTGATATACAAGCCTGCGCTGGCAGGCAGGCTTTCGGACTGGATAAGCAGCAATATTGGGCCTATGGAGCAGCATCTGACCTGCTGTCATCATGATCCCGGCCTTCCGCCCGGTACGCAGGTGGTGAATGTCTGCCCCGGCTGTGACCGCCGCTACCGGGAGCTGTACGAAGGGATCACGACCATATCGCTCTGGGATCTGCTCGCAGGCAGCGATTTCCCCTTCCCCGATTATCATGGCAGGAAGATGTCCATTTTGGATGCCTGCCCCACGCGGGACCAGCCCCGTGTGCATGATGCGGTGAGGGCTTTATGCACGAGGATGAATATTGAGGTTGTGGAGCCAAGGGATACGCGTACCCGTAGCGTCTGCTGCGGGGATAGCTTCTATGGTGTGCTCCCGGTTCATGAGGTGAAGGCGCAGATGAAAAAACGGGCGCTCTCAATGCCCGCGGAGGATGTCATCGTATACTGTGTTTCCTGCTGTAAGTCCATGCACATCGGCGGCAAGCGGCCGCGCTATCTGGTCGACCTGCTGTTCGATGAGCAGACGCTGCCCGGCACGTTTGAACCCGACGATTGGCACCGGGAACTGGATATATTCATTGCTACGCATTAAATATTTGTCTATATAAACTTAAATTCCAAATCTTCAATACGCAAAAAGTATGGCCTTTGATGTGGGTCCGACGGTATTTTTTGTTCCATTATTTGTATTTCCACCAAATCAAAGCTTACTTTATACGCTTCCTCTTTTGCTAAACCTCCCGTTAAAAAATGAACACCGTCCCCAAACTCAGTAAATATAATTGTCTTCTTTGCCAATTCATCTTTGGATAATACGCACCAATCATCGAAAAGCATTGCTTCAATAGGATAGGCCCGCGGGATGCATTGAATATAATGTTTCTGACCATTATACATGTAGTCATAGCCCAATCGCTCTTTGGGATTGATATTGATTCCATATTTGTATTGAAAAGTCTCGTATACCATACGTTCGAATAAATGATCTATGATATTGTCCCAGGCATCATAAGCATAAGCTTGTATCTTAATTAAATAAGGGTATATTGCCTTGATAGCCTTATTGAAGTTCATTAATATTTCGGTATCGCTTAATTTGGCTACTTCCTCATCTATTTCGTGTTCGAAATTTTTGCTGGTGTTCATTTGAATCGCTCCTTTGCTATACTAAATTTGCTCTCTCTCCATTTTCTCCTTTATCATCTCTGATACTTTTCGTTAAACGTGCAAAAAGAAGAGTATAAATACCAATTCCCGATGACTGGCACCGGGAACTCGATAATTTTATAGAGGCGCATTAAACAATAGTGTTAGTCCTTTACTCTTCCAGACTGTACCCTTTCCTGCAAAAGAGTGAGATGCAGGCGTCCGCCACATCCGCGTCATACAGGATGCCCTTGTTGCTGGAGATCTCATTCATGGCGGCGGCCAGCCCCAGGCTCGGTCTGTAGGGCCGGTGCGTCATCATGGCTTCCACCACGTCCGCCACGGCTATGATGCAGGTCTCCAGCCGCAGTGCACCCGCTTTCAGCCCCCTGGGGTAACCGCTCCCGTCCAACCGCTCATGGTGTTCGTATACGATCTCCGCCACAGGCCAGGGCATTTCAAAGTTCTTCAATATGTCATAGCCCTTCTCCGGGTGCTCCTTCATGATCTCATACTCGGGTTTGGATAATTTGCTTGGCTTGGTGAGGATGTCTGTCGGAACGATGATCTTGCCGATGTCGTGGATGCAGCCCACCAGGTGCAGTCCCTCCAGCGTATCCTCGGGCAGGTCCATTTCCCCCCCTATGGAGCTGGCCAGCCCGCCCACCCTTCTCTGGTGCCCCGCTGTATAGGGATCCCGCAGGTCCAGCATGGCCGCCGTTGCGTAGGCGGTATTGAGCATGGCCTGGCGCAGCTTGTCCGTTCTTTCTTCCACCAGGCGCTCCAGGTTCTCCCGCTGTTCCCTGTTTTCCCGCTCCAGGCGTTCTTTTTCATCCAGCAGCTGTTTGTAGCTCACCGCCTGGCTCACCGTCTTGATCAGTTCATCCCTGGCGATGGGTTTGGCCAGGTAATCCCGTGCGCCGGCCCGCACCGCTTCCACAGCGGTATCCACGGTAGGTTCGCCCGTCATCATGATCACCTGTATGCCGGGCTTGCGGCCATGGATATACCTGAGCAGGGATACGCCGGATTGCCTTGGCATGATGATATCCGTCAGTACCGCATCGCAGTCGTGCTCCTGCAGCAAACCCATCGCGGTTTCGCAGTTTTCTGCGGCGATGACATCATATCCTTCCTTTTTGAGGAATTCGCTCAACGTGATGCGTATGCTTTTCTCGTCATCCACGATCATGACTTTGGCCATCTTTTGTACCTCCATGGTTATTCCAGGGTCCAGCCGTTGTCTACGGGCAGCTCGAGGATCGCTTTGGTGTATTTACCGGTCTCGGATTCAAAATACAGCTCCCCGTGGTGGTCCTTTACGATCCCGTGGCTGATGGAGAGCCCCAGCCCCGTTCCTGTATCCCGGGGTTTTGTGGTGAAAAACGGGTCAAATATCTTTTCCCGGATATCTTCCGGTATTCCTGCACCGTGGTCCTCCACCACCACCTTGATCCATCTGCGCCCTTCCCGGTGGAAAAGGCTGCAGCCCAGCAGGATCCGCTTGTCTGCATCGTAGCCCTTGTATTTTTCATTCAGGGCATCCCGTGCATTGGTCAAAAGGTTCATCAGCACCTGCTGTATCTGCTGGCTGCGGCATTTGATGCTCGGCAGTCCTTCCGGTATGTTTACTTCCATCTCGATCTGGTCATGCCGTATCACGGTGCGGATGAGAGACAGGGTCCGTTCGATGATATCGCCGATATCTGCGGGGCTGTGCGTCTGCTTTTCCTGCCGGGAAAAGCTCAGCAGGTCTTTGACGATCCCCGCCACCCTTTGTCCTTCCAGGATGATCTCGCTGCTGTATTCCCTGAGCTGATCTTCCGCGCTTGGATCTTCCGCTATGAGCTGCGCATAGTTGATGATGCCGCTGATAGGGTTGTTGATCTCATGCGCCACACCGCCCGCCAGCGTCCCGATGGACTCCAGCTTTTGCTTCTGCCGCAGCTGCGCCTCCATCTCCAGTTTGCTTTTTTCCATCATCTTGCGCTCTGTGATATCCCGCATGAATACGAGCGCGCCGTCCATGTTGTTGTAATGAATAGGTCCCGCGGATACTTCCACATCTACGGGTTCTCCGTTCAGGCGGACGATTACCTCTTCTTTGACAGGTACCTCTTGTTTTGTTTCGTTTAATAATTTGATGGTCTTTTCCACCTTGCTCCGGAAATCCTCGGACAGAAAACCGGGTATATATTTCCCCAGCAGATCGTCTTCTGATTTTGCGCCAAATAACTCCACTGCTTTTTTATTGACGTAGGCAAAGCGGTAATCGGTTTGCACGAATACGGCATCCGGTGCACTTTCCACCAGCATGCGGAAGCGTTTCTCGCTCTCGAGCAAGGCCCGCTCCGCCTGTTTCCTTTCCGTGATATCCTGAACGATGGAGTATATCACTTTTCGGCCGTCCATCACCATCCTGCTGTGAAATAATTCAACGTCCCGTATCTCACCGTTTGCCAGCCGGTGCTTTGTTTCATACCGCCGGATACTGTGGTCGTAACTTTTGCGTACCCTCTGCCGCATGACCTGCTCACCGGCAGGGTTGATATCCCAGATCATCTTGGTCCTGATCTCTTCCGGGCTGTACCCGTAATATCCGCAGGCGGCTGGGTTTGCATCCACCATTTGGCATGTTTCCACATCGACGATGATCTCGGGCGCGGCCATCAAGTAAAAGAGGTTCCGGTAGCGCTCTTCACTGGCCTTCAGCTTTTTCTCGGCCTCTTTCATATCGGTGACGTCCTGTATCACGCCCACCACACGGGCAGGCTTTCCATCGGCCCCGTATTCCAGCTCAGCCTTGGAATGGAGAATGCGGAGCGCTCCGTCGTTGTGCCTGCGGATGTGGTATTCCACATCATATCTTTCGTTATTTTCCACCAGTTTCTGAAGGGCTGTGTCCATCATGATCCTGTCTTCCTGGATCACGATGTCCTGGGCGGCCTGCAGCGGCAGGTATGGAGAGTCATATGCAAATCCGTAAATGCGGAAGGCCTCCTCCGATGCCCATATTTGTCTGCTGCCAAGGTCGATCTCCCAGTTCCCCACATGGGCCATGGCCTGCGCCCGGTTCAGCCGGATCTCGCTGCTGCGGATGGTTTCGTCTGCCAGTACCCGCTCGGTGATATCCGTGAAAATGGTTGAAAAGCCGTTCTGCCCCCAGGGCGCGACGGAGATGTGGAAATAGGTGCCCATCGGCGGATAATATGTTTCAAAGCTGAAGGACACTTTGGACAAGGCAGCCTTGCTGTACTCTTCCAGGTAGGGTGCTTCCGGTGTGCCATAAATCTCTGTCGCTGTTTTCCCGATCACATCCCTGTTTGATACCTTCGTCAGTTGTTCATACTTGGGGTTTGTGCCCACCAGGAGGTAATTTACCGGTTTCCCGTCCTCGAATATCAGTTCATGCAGCGCCACGCCCTCATCCATGTTGTCATAGAGCGATTTGAAGTTTTCCATGCTCTGGGATAAGGCTGTTTCGAGCTGTTTTTGATGTGTGATATCAAAATTGATACCCACCATGCGCAGTGGTTTTCCGTCAGCATCATGTACTACGTTGCCGTAGGCCTTGATGTAGCGCACCTCACCTTCCGCCGTGATGATGCGGTATTCCGTGTTATATTCTTTTTCTCCGTTCAGCGCCTTGTTTGTTTCGATTAAACAGAATTCCCTATCGTCCGGGTGGAGCCTCGCGCGCCACGCTTCATAGGCGCCTGCAAACTCGCCTTTTTGTACGCCGTAGATCTTATGCATCTGCGCATCCCAGGCCAGCACGTTGTTTGGAACATCCCAGTCCCATATGCCTGCCTGGGCGGAACGGGTCGCAAGGGTCAGGCGTTCGTTCATCCTGCTCAGGTCATGTTCAAGAATTTTCATAGGGGTTATATCATGGATTGTTGATAAAGCGAGTTTTTTCCCGTCCAGTTCGACGATCTCCATGGATACCAGGACATGTTTTGTATCGCCGGCCTTGGTCAGCACGGTGGTTTCGTAATCCCGCATTGAACCCTTTTCTTTGAGCGATTGGATCATGGCTTGCCTTTCCTCGCTGCTGATGATATTCACGCTGGCGGCGGTGTGGCCCGCCAGATCTTCCAAGGAAAAACCGGTCAGTCTGAGATAGCTGTCATTGGCGTCCACGATGATCCCTCCGTCCAGCGTGGCGAGTATGATCGCCGCGGAAGACAGGCGGAATACTTTTTTAAATCGTTCCTCGCTGGAGCGTATTTTTTCTTCGGCCTGTTTCCTGTCCGTGATGTCGTGGATGATGGAGTAAAGCATTTTTCGTCCTTCGATGTCCATCCTCCCGGAAAATACCTCCACGTCCCGCACCGTTCCGTCGGACAGCCTGTGCCTTGCCTCGAAGGAGTGCCTGCCGCTTTCATACGTGAGGTTCATTCTCCGGTGGATCTCCCCGGGGTTGGCGGTATTGATATCCCATATTTTTATGGATTTCATTTCTTCTGGAGTATAGCCGTAATATGCACACGCGGCGGCATTGGCCTCATGGATGCTGCCGGTCTCCTGGTCCACGATGATCTGCGCGGCATTGCTGTTATGGAAAAGGTTCCTGTAGCGCGTTTCGCTTTCTTCAAGATGGGTTTGATACTTCTTGGCCCGTTTTGCCCTGCTGTATATCAGCAGCAGCAGCAGCGCGGCGGTGATGATTACATAAAACCAGCCCTTTAGGTTGGATATCATTATCATGGTCGCAGGATCGTCCGTGATCTGCAGCAGCCGGTCGGAAAAAAAGATCCACAGGCACCCTATCACCAGGTAGGACAGGGCGATGCCCAGCGCCTCCGCGATGGGGATCAGTTTTATTTTACGGAATTTTGATGGATGCCTCACTGCGCAATACCTCCACGAAAGATAGGATGGAGAATTCGTGGGACTGTTGGGCAAAAAATTGTTCTATTTCATTATTCTCTCTTTTTCGACAATTTTCCTTTTTTGTTTCCAGTTATTGTCGCACCTTTTTATTGATTACCGCAATGATCCGCAAATCATAAATATCCCAGTTTTTCCTTCGGTTCCGCAATCTTTTTTCGCTGAAAGTGCATGGACAGGAACACTTGTTCGTATTATAATAATAGAAGGAACGCGAACGCTTGTTCGATATTCTGCATAGGATGGATCAGGGTGTTTTGGATATGGACCGTGCCGTACTGCATTGCGATCTGAATAATTTTTACGCCTCGGTGGAGTGCCTCTACCGTCCCGAGCTGGCCGGCCTCCCCGTGGCCGTCTGCGGGGATATCGAGCAGCGTCATGGCATCGTATTGGCCAAGAACCTGGTCGCCAAGCGCGCGGGCATCACGACCGGCGAGGCCATCTGGCAGGCCCGGCAGAAATGTCCGAAGCTCGTGGTGGTCACGCCCACCTTCGGGCTGTACCTGCGCTTTTCCCGCGCCGTGCGGGAGATCTATTCCCGTTATACGCCCTACATCGAGGCCTTCGGCATCGACGAGTGCTGGCTGGACGTCACCGATAACGTCCGTGCCGGGGGGGATGCCGAGGAGATCGCCCATGCGATACGAAACGCCGTGAAGGAGGAGATCGGCATCACCCTCTCCGCCGGGGTATCGTGGAACAAAGTCTTCGCCAAACTGGGCAGCGACCTGAAAAAGCCCGATGCCGTGACCGTCATCACCAAAGATAACTTCCGTGAAAAGGTCTGGTCCCTTCCCGCCAGCGAGCTGCTCTATGTGGGGCGGGCCACCTGGCGCAAATTTCAAAACTGGAATATCCTCACCATCGGCGCCCTGGCGAATACCCCCGTGGAGGACCTGCGCGGCCTGCTGGGCAAATGGGGCGAGACGCTGCACATGTTTGCCAACGGCTGGGACGCGGAGCCTGTAAATGTCATGGATTACGAGGACGAGGTCAAGGGCGTAGGCAACAGCATCACCACCCCGCGGGATGTCGCATGCGAGGCTGATGCACGCCAGGTGATCTACGCCCTGTCGGAGTCGGTGGCCGAGCGCATGCGCAATAAAGGGCTCATGGGCACCGTCGTGCAGGTCTGGCTGCGGGATGTGGATCTGGGCTCCTTCACCCGCCAGCGCGTGCTGAAAAAGCCCACCTGCCTCGCGCAGGATATGGCGGGCAACGCCATCGACCTGCTCCGGAAGAATTGGTTCTGGGAAAAGCCCCTGCGTTCGCTGGGGGTGCGCATGTCCGGCCTGTATACGGAGAAGGACGGGAGACAGGTCTCCCTGCTCATCGGGCGTGAAGAAAAGCAGGAGGCACTGGAACGCAGCATCGACGAGATACGCAAACGCTTCGGCCATGCCTCAGTGAAACGCGCCATGATGCTGCAGGACCCGGGGCTGGACCCCGATACCAACGCGCCGGATTCCGCCAACCGGGTGGCTTTTTTGAGGTGAGTGTATGGCAAAGGAATTTTTGAAAGTGACTGCGGATTTTGACGGTGAGGGTGTCATCATGCCCAAGTCCTTCGTGCTCGGGGACGGCAGGCGCTTTGAGATTGATAGGATCACCGACCGCCGCCCCGCCCCCAGCCTGAAGATGGGCGGCCAGGGCATCCGCTATACCTGCTTCGTCCTTGGCCGCAAGGTCTACCTGTTTCTCGATGATAACAAATGGTTCCTGGAAAAGGTCGGGGATTGAGCGCGCCCTGCTTCTGTCACAACGGCGGACCGGTATTTTAGCGGCTGGGGTACAATGTTCCTTACCGCTCATCGACCATCAGCTTCATGCCTGCCCGCATAAGCCCTCTCACTGCTTTTCCGCCCAGTCGGCGCAGGCCATGCCCGTCCAGCGGGTAAAAGTACTCCGTTTTCCCCCCGTAATACTGATGGTCGGCAGGGCATTCCTTCTGGTAGGACTGGAATGCGCTCATGGTTTTGAAGGAGTGGAAATACGCCCAGTCCATGAAGCCCGGGACCTTCCTGCCCGGTTTTTGCATGGTATGGTAAAACGCCCCGGCTGCTTTCACGATGCTTTTCGCCGTCTTCCGGCCCGATCCCTTCATGGGTACGGGCGGCATGGATACCCCCAGCTTCTGCACACCCTTTCCGCCCGTGGACAGGATGGCCAGCTGGTTGAGCGTCTGCTTGATCCCCACAGGACCGCCGGATGTCGTCACGGCCAGGAACGCCTTGTCAAAGAAGCATGGGCGGTGCAGGGTATACGCAAACCTGTCTATGAAATTCTTCATCAGCCCCGGTACCCCCATGGCGTAGTTTGGCGATGCGAAGATGATGCCGTCGGCTTCCAGCATCCTGGCTTCTATGGCTGAACGGTCGTCGCAGAGGGGGCATTTATCCTCCCCTTTTCCGATGCAGTTGAAGCATCCCCTGCACATTTTCAGGTCGCAGTCCTGCAGGAAGAGATACTCCCAGTTGATGTTTTCATCCATGCACAGGAGCTGCTCTTTGATCTTTTCTACCACATGGTAGGTGTTGCCCTTTTTTTTCGGGCTTCCGATAATGGCCAGGATTTTCATTTCATTTTCCTTCTTTTCTGCTTAAAATATTGCATGCGTAAAACGCATTATGCTGCTTCATCTTGTCTTCGATCTCGGGAAGGCTCAGGCTTTCTTTCAGGAAATTCTGCTCGAAGTACAGGTAAATGATATAGGCGCTGTATTCTTCGGCCAGCACACGGGCGTCCATATGCGGTATTTGCCCGTTTGCCATCATCAGTTCAAAGACGTGCTGCATGAGCCTGCAGGGCTTTTCCATCAGCTCCTGCATGAAGAATTCCCGTACGGATTGGTTGCGCTGCTGTTCCCGCGTGATGATCCGTGCCGTCTTGATGGCTTCCGGCGACCACATGATGGATTTGAACTGCGCAAAAGCCTCGTTCAGGTATGCTTCGGGTGAAATGGTTGCGACATATTGCCTCAGCTGCTCTTCGGGGAAGCTGGTCTGCCCGATCTTTTCCCGGAATTGCGAGAATATGCTTTGAAGGATCGCTTCCTTGCTTTCATAATGCTTGTAAAGCGAGCTGGCCTTGATCCCTACTGCGCTTGCGATCTCGCGCATTGATACATCCCTGTATCCTTTATCCGAGAAAAGGTCGATCGATATCTGTATGATCTTTTCCTTCGTCGTCATATCTTTCTCTTCCGGCATTGCAGCGCCTCCGGTCGGCTAACGTTTGTTATCCTCATTATAGGCTAACATTCGTTATCCGTCAATAGAAAAATGAAAGAGCCGTTTGGCTCTTTCATTTTTTGCTTATTAAGATCGGTTTTATATCTTCCACGGCCGTCTCGCCGGCCTGAAGATGGGCGGTCAGGGCACCCGCTATACCTGCTCCGCCCTCGGCCTGATAGGTCTGCCTTCTTCTTGATATTAATAAATGGTTCCTGGAATGCTGGTTGCGTAAATTAATGGCTTGAAGGAATGGCTTCGTTGATCCTTTTGCTTGCCCTCCTGTATTTTTCTATTCTCGCCCTGTCTTCTTCCGTGGGGTCTTGGATGCGCGTTATGTCCATATTGTCTGCCAAATCGGCCAGTTTCACGCGGCAGGCCGTCTCGTTTTCCAGTACCCTTCCGATGAAATCATCGTAGGATTCTCCTTCCCGCTTCGTCAGGCAGTGCAATACCGCTATGACTTCTTCCGTAAACCCTTCATTTTTTAAATCATCAAATGTAATATCGCTGTCTTCCACTACATCATGCAGCACGGCGCATGTGATTTCTAGATCACTTTGGCATCTCAGCATCACCCGGAGCGGGTGCAGGATATAAGGGCTGCCGCCTTTGTCCTCCTGGTCTTTATGGGCGCGCGCCGCGATCTCGATGGCTTTGTTCAGCATGAGAACTCCTTCAGTGAAATGATGTGTATATTTCACATATAAGTGACCCCCCGTTGATGCGGGGGGTTCGGTCATCTTATATGCTCCACGGCCGTCTCGCCAGCCTGAAGTGGGATTTCCAGTAGGCCGTGTCGCAGTGGCGTTTGACCACCTTGCCGTTGGACGAGGATGCGTCTATCATCATGCCGCCGCCGATATAGATGCCGACATGCCCGATGACTTTCCTGCTGTCTATGTGGAAGAATAACAGGTCGCCCTTCTTTAGGCTGCCCATGCTGCTGATCTTTTTCCATTCGTCCACCCCGCTGTATCCGTAGGCGGTGTACCGGCCGATCTTGACACCGGCATTCTTGAGGCAATAGTATACCAGTCCCGAGCAGTCGTAGGAACTCGGCCCTTCGTGACCCGATATATATGGATCGCCGATCTCTCCGGTTGCGATCTGGATGAACTTGTTGATGTTTTTGCTCAGTTTGATCTGCAGCGTTATCGGTCCTACCGCCTTGGAGGAGAATATCTTGTTAAACGTCTGCTCTCCGGCTTTCCCGTCCGCTCCGAGCTTGTTCATCCTCTGGAAGGCTTTTACTGCTTCGACGGTCTTGGGTCCGTAGTTTTTGTCTATGGATATTGAAAAGCCCAGTTCCCGCAGCCTTCTTTGGAAGGCCCCCACGTCCTCGCCGGTGGCCCCCTGGAGCAGGGTATAGGGTTTGGCCGCGTCCGAGAAAAGCAGAGCTTTGGTCTCGTCCCCCAGGATGCCATCCTGCGTGATGCCCGCCTGCCTCTGGAAATATTTCAGTGCCGCTTGCGTCACCGGGCCGAAGTGCTCGGTAGGCTCGTCCTGGTCCATATAGCCCAAATCCATTAGTCTTTGCTGAAGTTCCGCGATATCCGGGCCGTCCGCGCCTTTTTTTATAGGTGTGGGGGTCGGAATGGGGGTGGGTTCGGAGCTGGCCTCCGTCGGCGATAGGACGCCCGGGGAGGATGAGACTATTGGACTGGAGGCGGATGTTTGTCCTTGCATGGTGGCGGTCTGGTTGCCGCCGTTCAAAAAGACCAGCAGCAGCACGCCCGTCAGTACCAGCGCCGTGCCGGTTATCAGGGCCAGGCGCACCTGCCAGCGCGAACGTTTGACCTTCCGCCAGAAAAGTACGATGCTGCGCAGCATGGCTTTCAGTTTGCTTTCCGGCAGGTGGTATGTTGTCCCGAAGCGCCGGTATTTCATTCGTGCTCTTTTCAAACTGTCATAACCTTTTCTTCATTGTTCGTAACACTTTTTTAACATTATATATTTTCAGTCCATTCAAAGTCAACAGGTTGCCGCCTGAAATTTACGGTTTTATAAAAGTTTACAACTTTGCATAAACGGTGGTTTCGCAGCACTGTAATGCTTTTTCTCCCCGTAGAAAAGCGGTTCTAATGGATGGGCCGTTTCCTGTACCTTTTCCCGTAGGCCTCCACGCTGCCGATGGTGATGAGCGCGTTTGCGTCCAGTCCGTTCACGATGGACCGCAGCTTCATGATCTCCAGGCGCGATACCACGATATACAGGATGTTCGTCTGTTCCCCCTTGTATGCCCCCTTCCCGTCCAGCAGCGTGATGCCCCTTCCCAGCCTGGCCATGACGGCTTCCGATATCTCGCAGTATTTCTCCGATATGATGAATACGGCCTTGGATTCGTCCACGCCGTCCACCACCAGGTCGATGGCTTTCACGGCGATGGCGTAGGCGATCAGCGAATACATCGCCCTGTCCCATCCGTAGACGAAGCCGGCCGCCACCAGGATGAAGAAGTTGAAGAACATCACGATCTGCCCGATGGAAAAGCTCACCTTCCTGTCCAGGATGATGGCTACCACCTCGATCCCGTCCGTGGAGCCGCCGCTGCGGATGATGAGCCCGATGCCCACGCCGATAATGATCCCCCCGAAGACCGATGCCAGCAGCACGTCCTGCGTCAGTCCGGGTATGGGGTGCAGGATGGAAACGCCCGCCGAGTAGCAGGCCACCGCGATGAGCGTGAGGATGGTGAAAGTCTTCCCGATATGCCTGTATCCGATGATGAGAAAGGGCAGGTTGAGCGCAAAGGTCAGTATGCCCAGCGGGAAATGGGTGAAATGGCTGATCATGATGGATATGCCCACCACGCCCCCGTCGATCACATTGTTGGGGATGAGGAAGATCTCCAGCCCCACCGCATACAGCGCCGAGCCGAGTACGATGAGTAAAGCCTTGATGATCTTGGTATAAATGCTTCGCCGTTTTATATCCATTCCATGCCTCCTTGATACATTATTCTGTTGGGTTTCCCATTTACATATGAGGTTTTCCAGCAGAAAACCGTCGAACAGTTTGGCTGATGATAAAGGCCCGTCATGGATGTGTTGGAACATGCCTTGAATATCTCAGTTTTCATTTTACATTACTATTTGGTTGATTTCAACCTGTTTATGCCTGTTTTCGCCTGTCTTGGTTGATTGGCGCTGCATTTTTATTCCTTGCTCTATGATTCTTTATTTATCGCGCATCTTCTCCCGATATCACGTTTTTAATGGATTTTATCATGGTTCCGCGATGTGCGGGGCATAATTTGGATTGTATTCAGACCGAAATGGAGCATGCCATGCAGATCAAACGGGTGCTTGTCGAAGAGGCCGCATTGGACTACCCCATGGGTGAGCGGGTGCACCGGCATTTCAAAGGACTGGGCACGCCCGTCCTTGTGGCCCGCCGCCCATCCTTTCCGGACCTGGAGGGCATGGAGGAACCGGCCGCCTACCGTGAAGCCAAATCCACACTTTATATCGGGGTGCGCCGGGTGACCCGCTTTGAGGCCTGCAAGCCCTCCGCGGACTTTCAACTGCCCCTGCTTTCGGGCTGCGGCGGCATGTGCGAATACTGCTATACCCACACCCGCGTGGGGACGCGCCCGTATCTCCGGCTGTACGTGAATACCGAAGAGATCTTTAATATGGCGGATGGGTACGTGCAGCAGCGCCTGCCCGGAAAGACCACCTTTGAACTGGCCGCCTCCTCCGATCCCCTGTTTTTCGAGCCGTTCTCGGGCATGGTGTCCGAATGCGTCCTGCATTTTGCCCGCCGTGAAACAGCCTTCCTCCGCATCGCCACCAAGTTTGATTGTGTGGATACGCTTGTGGGTCTGGAGCACAGCGGCCATACATCCCTGCGTTTCAGCGTGAATGCGCATTCCGTCGCCCGTAGGTATGAGCATGCCCTGCCCGATGTGGAGCTCCGCATCGCTGCAGCAGGTAAGGTCGCATCCGCCGGGTATCCCACCGGCTTCATGATCGCCCCCGTTTTCCTCTATGACGGCTGGCAGGAGGACTACCTGGATGTGCTCAGGAGGATCAGGCAGAGCGTGAAGGATATCCCGGTTACGTTCGAAGTCATCGCCCATCGCTTCACCCCCAGGGCCAAAGAGAGCATTCAAAAGATTTTCCCCGCCACGACGCTGGATATGGACGAAACTGCCCGGAAATTTAAATTCGGCCAGTTCGGCTATGGCAAATATGTTTATTCAAAAGAACAATATGATGAATTGAAGGCCTTTTTCAGGGAGCATATAACCGCCCTTTTTGGTCCCGGCGCGCTTCTCTATATCGTGTGATTTCGTTGCGCCTGCCTGATGATACCCGCTGCTGCAGTTTTAGTAACGGTGTATTCCGGCATCACAGTCATATCTCCTACTTATACATATAATGGACTGACAGGTTTTCTGTTGTCAGAAAGCTTTTATGGGCTGTTTTTAAATGGGGGTATTGGTTATGTTTGATAGAAAAACTTCCTGGCTCACCGGACCAACCGGACCCAGAGGTCCCACTGGTTTGACTGGCCCCACAGGTCCTGCGGGTCCCGAAGGTCCTGCGGGCGCGACAGGCCCCGAGGGACCCATAGGTCCCGAAGGTCCTGCCGGACCCGAAGGGCCCGCCGGTATTGCGGGTGCAACGGGAGCGGCAGGTCCTGCCGGTCCGGTTGGTCCTGTTGGTTCCGTTGGCCCGATTGGCACGGTTGGCCCCGTAGGTCCCGTCGGTCCGGTTGGCCCTATTGGTCCGGTCGGTCCTGTTGGTCCTGTCGGTCCGGTTGGCCCTGTTGGCCCCGTCGGTCCTGTCGGTCCGATTGGCCCGGTAGGTCCCGTTGGTCTGATCGGCCCGGTTGGACCGGAAGGGCCTGCCGGTGCGGTGGGTGATACGGGTCCCGCGGGCGACACGGGCCCCGCGGGTGATACCGGCCCGGCGGGTGCCACGGGTGCTGCAGGTCCCGTCGGTGCGGCGGGTGCTGCGGGTGCGACGGGTGCAACAGGCCTTACAGGGGCTACGGGAACTACGGGTGCCACAGGGATCACGGGAGCCACCGGGGCTACCGGAGCCGACGGGATCCCCGGGCCTACAGGCGCTACAGGGATAACGGGCGCCACGGGTGCCACCGGCATGACGGGGGCTACCGGTTCTACGGGTGCTACGGGTCTCACGGGCGCCACCGGCGCTGCGGGCATCGCAGGTCCCACAGGTGCTACTGGTGTGACTGGCGCTACGGGTGCCACCGGCCTCACGGGGGCCACGGGCGCTACCGGCGCCACCGGCCTGACGGGGGCTACCGGTTCCACGGGGACTACAGGAGCCACGGGGGCAACGGGCGCTACCGGGGCTACGGGTGCCACGGGGGCCACAGGCGCTACCGGGCCCACCGGCACGAGCGTCACATCCACCTCCGCCTTTGCGGCCAATACGTTGGGCGCCGTCATCTCGGTTTTGCTGGGCGGTACGGATATCCCGCTGCCGGATAGTCAAAATCTTTCGCCCGATATCACGATGAATGGGGCCAATACCGTCTTTACGCTGAATACCGGGGGCAGGTACTATATCACCTACCAGATCAACCTGGCCGCCACGCTCCTGCTCGGTAGCCGGCTCCTGGTCAATGGTGCGCCCAATACGGCTTCCACCGTTTCTCCTGTCCTGGCAGCCTCCGCGTTCAATAACGATGTCATCGTGCCCCTGGCGGCGGGCTCCACCGTGGAGCTGCAGCTTTTCGGACTGCTTGGCTCGGCCACGCTCCTGGGAAATGGTGCAGGCGCTGCGCTGACCATCATCCGCCTGAGTTGATTGTAAGGATGCAAAGCCGGCAGTCCGGGTGGCTGCCGGTTTTTTGCTGGCGGGATGCTGCATATTACCGGTTTGGTAATTTATTTAAACAAATTGAATGGGGGGTAGTCATGGTCTCCATCAGCCTCTGCATGATCGTAAAAGACGAGGAGGATACCCTCCCCCGCTGCCTGGAGTGCGTCAAGGGCGTCGCCGATGAGATCGTCATCGTGGATACCGGTTCATCGGATGCTACGAAAACAGCGGCAGGCAACTATACGGACAAGGTTTTTGATTTTCCCTGGGCCGATGATTTTTCCGCCGCCCGCAACTTCTCCTTTTCGCTTGCCGTATGCGATTACATCCTCTGGCTCGATGCCGATGATGTCCTGCTTCCTGGGGACGCCGCGAGGTTCCTTGAATTGAAAAAGAGCCTGGACCCCGCCACCGATGTCGTCATGATGCAGTACCATACGGGTTTTGACGCGCAGGGCCATGTTACGTTTTCCTATTTCCGTGAACGCCTCGTGAAAAGGAGCCGGGGCTTCCGCTGGTTTGAACCCGTCCATGAATACCTGGAGACCTTCGGGCAAATCGTTTTTTCAGATATCTGTATCACCCACCAAAAGGTGCATCCGCCGGTGCCCGGAAGGAATCTGGCCATTTATGAGACCATCCTCAAAGGGGGCGGCAGCCTGACCCCGCGCGGCCTCTATTATTATGCCCGGGAGCTGAAGGATGCCGGCCGCCATGCCGATGCCGTTGAAGCCTTCGAACGTTTTCTCAGTGAAGGCAAAGGCTGGGTGGAGGACGATATCTGCGCCTGTACTGAACTGGCCGCCTGTCATAAAGCGCTGGGAGGCATCCGGGAGGAGCTGGGTGCCTTGCTCAGGAGTCTGGAATATGATGTTCCCCGCGCCGAAACGTGCTGCGCGCTGGGCTATCATTTCAAGGCCAAAGGTGATTACCGCCTGGCGGCGTACTGGTTCCTGCAGGCTTTGGATGCAGCGGAGCCGCCGGAGAGCCGTGGTTTCGTCCAGCCGGAATGCCATGGCTACATCCCCTGCATCGAGCTGGCCGTCTGCTATGACAGGTTGGGCAGGAAGGAAGAGGCGTTCAGGTTCAATGAAAAGGCGGCCGCCTTCAAGCCCGGGGACCCTTCCGTGGAATATAACCGGAAATACTTTGAGACCCTTGCAGGCCGATAGGACCATTTACCAATTTATATCTGGTAATTCATTCCTTGCCGCCTTATAATATCTTTGAATATGCAAAGGAGGAAAAGACATGAAAAAAGCGCTTGTGATCATTTTTGTATTTGCCATCGTTCTTTCATTGTGTGCCTGCGGTGCCCAATCGCCATCATCTTCCGCGCCTCAGCCTCCCGCTGAAACCGGCCAGTCCGCCCCGTCTTCCGCAGCTCAGTCACCGGCTGCTCCGCAGGGCAAGCTGATCGAACCCGCACAGTTGGTCTCCAAATCCGATGCGGAGAAGCTCACCGGCGCACCGTTCGATGATGTGACCACCAAGGAAAATGCCGTTGTGGGCCAGAAGCTCCTTCAGTATACCACCAAGGATGCCGGCAACTATATGCAGGTCGGCCTTACGCAGCAGGCGTTTATCAAGACCAAAGGCGTCACCGTGCAGTCCATTTATGACGGCATCAAAGAAGCCTTTCCCGATGCGAAAAAGGCTGCGGGAGTCGGCGACGACGCTTTCTTTGCCCCGCCCGGCCTCCATATCATGTACCACGGATACTATATCAATATTGCTCTGACAAAAGCCGTCCAGGATAAGCTCGTCACTGTCGGGAAATTCGCCTGTGAGAGCCTGGATAAGCTGCTGAAATAACAAACACGATGATAGATGAAGCGCTCGGTTTCCGGGCGCTTTTCTTTTTTGTCTGTTCCAGTACTTTCTAAGTCTTTGATGCATTTCCCATTCATTGAAAAAGACATTGGGGGGAATGATGAATGATAACAATTCAATTGAACAGGAGCATCGTTATGGACAAGCATAATCCCGATAATCGCAAGGACAATGTGAAGAATATCCAAAAGAGCATCAATTTCACCATCCAGAATATGGAGGCCGCCGATGAGATGATCGCCCATTCGTCCAACCCGAAGACGAGGCAGGAGCTGACCGAAAAAAACGAACGGCGGGAGCGTGCGCTGGACGGCATGCGTTCCGAAATACGCGATGAAGCGCAGCATCATAAACGCGGCTCTGACGCTTGATCGTTTGCCGTCAAAAGGCAGTCCATGAAAAAAGCCGCCCAGTCCCAGCCAGGCGGCTTGTTACATGTCAGCTGGATCTAAGCTTTCCGGATATGCCGTGCCACCAGGGCATACAGCTCCTTTTTTGAAAAGGTCTCTGTCAGTACGTCGTTCATGCCTGCGCCGATGCACTCCACCTTCTGTGCCTCGCTCCCGTCCGTGATCCCGATGATGGGCACGGATTTGACGTAAGCCGTCTTCAGTTTGCGCATCTTCCAGGCTGTGTCCGCCCCGTCCATGTCCGTGAGATCCGTTCCCAGCAGCACCATGCGGTACTGCACCGGGTAATCGGCAAATTTTTTATAGGCCGCCTGCCCGCTCCCGGCCGTTTCCACCCTTGCGTTCGCGGCGTTCAGCAGCTCTTTTAGCCTCTCCCCTGCGGCGGGATTTCCCACCGCCAGCAGGATGCCGCTGCCGCCCAGGTCCGGGGCATGGCCGTCATCCTGTCCGGGTTCGGGCACGACAGGCGTTTCTGCTTTCCCGCCTCCTGCCGCTATCAGTGCATGGGCCTCGCCGATGAGGTTCACGGCGATGCCCTTTTGTTCGGCGTTCAGCTTGGTTCCCATCAGCTGCGCCGCCAGGTTGGTGATCTCCTGCGCGTGGCGCATCATGTCTGCTTTGATGGCCGGTTCGTTATCCTTTACGGCAGGCGCCTGTTTGATGCCTTTGCCCTGCCGCCTGCGCAGGACCATCGTCATCATCACGGCGGAGCCCACTGCCAGCACCACGAAAAGTACTGCCAGCAGGATGAATGTAGCCATGCTCCCCCCCGCCGCCTGCTCTGCGGGGGTCGCGCTGAAACCGGCTGTGCCGGGTGGGATTGTCGGGAAAACCATATCTTCCTCCTTGGTAAAAGGGTTTTGTCTATCATATCATATCGTCCGTCTATCTGCAAAAGGCTCATAATATCAATTAGCGCATTGACAAGCAACGATAATAAGCTGATTTGAATAGCTGCAGAGAATGGCAAAAGGGTGCTATCTGCACCCCTTTGTCTATTGATAATGTTGTTCTATTCGTACCGTAATGCTTCTACGGGCACCAGCCTGCTGGCCTTGTTTGCAGGGTACAGTCCGAAGACCAGCCCTACCAGTACGGAGAAGCCCAGCGCCATGCCCGCCGTCCCCACGGAGAAGGAGCTTGTCACGTTCAGCAGCGCCCCCAGCAGGGAAGAGAGCAGCGCCCCCAGCCCCATGCCGATCACGCCGCCGATCACCGTGATGATGACGGACTCGGCCAGGAACTGCAGCAGGATATGCGCGCGCCTTGCCCCGATGGCCTTGCGGATGCCGATCTCCCGCGTACGTTCGGTGACCGATACCAGCATGATGTTCATGATGCCGATGCCGCCCACGATCAGCGAGATGGCCGCGATGCCGCCCAGCATGGCCGTCAGCATCCCGGTGACGTCGCCTGCCATGTTGAGGATCTCGGATTGCTTGAACACGTTGTAGTTGTCTTCCCCCACCCGCTTCTCCAGCAGGTTTTCCAGCGTCGAGGCGGCCGCGTCCACCTGCTTTTCATCCTTCACCGAGGCGTACCAGGTGTTGGAGTAGCGTACGCCGGTGATATATTTGGCCTGTTCCAGCGGGATCAGCACCCGGTTATCCTGCGAGCCCATGAATGTACTTCCCTTGGTCTCCAGGATGCCTACGATCCGGTAGGTGGTGCCGTTGATCTCGATGTTCCTTCCCAGTACGTCCGTCGTCGCAAACACGTTGGTGGCCAGCTCCGTCCCGATATCGCATACCCGCAGGTTGTTCTCGATGTCGGTATTGCTGATGAACCTTCCCGCCGTCACGTTCAGCCCGCGTACCGTGGAATGCGCCGGCGTGACCCCCTCCAGGGAGGTGTTCACGCTGTCGTTCCCGCGCTTGGCCGTCACCTTGCCCTGCACGATGGGCACGATATCGGTGAAATACCCGCTCTGTTTGAGCGTATCCATGTCGTATTGCTTCACCTGGCTGGCGTCCCCTGTCACGTTGAACATGACCAGGTTGGTGCCGATGGCGCTGATGCGGTTGACCACGTCGTTCGTCACGCCCTGCCCCAGCGCCACCAGCGCGGTCACCGAGGCCACGCCGATGATGACGCCCAGCGTCGCCAGGATGGAGCGCATCTTGCGGTTTTTCAGCGAGGTCAGCGCCATTTTAAATATGGCCGAAAACATTATGCGCTCACCTCCCCGTCCGGCAGGATACGCCCGTCCACGATATGCACCCGCCGCTTGGCGGTATCCGCCACCTTGTTGTCATGGGTGATGAGGACGATCGTATGGCCCATGCTGTTCAGCTGAACGAAAAGGTTCAGCAGTTCGGTCCCTGTCTTGGAGTCCAGGTTGCCCGTCGGCTCATCCGCCAGGATGATGGATGGGTTGGTCACCAGTGCGCGGGCGATGGCCACGCGCTGCTGCTGGCCGCCAGAGAGCTGGTTGGGCAGGTGGCGCATGCGCCCGGTAAGCCCCACCTTTTCCAGTGCTTCCTCTGCCCGTTCCTTCCGCTGGGAACCGCCCATACCCTGGTAGATCAGCGGCAGGGAGGTATTGTCCAGCGCCGAAAGCGTGGGCAGCAGGTTGAATCCCTGGAAGATGAAACCGATCTTTCTTCCCCGCACGTCCGCCTGTTCGCTGTCCGAGAGTTCGGCCACCTCGCGCCCGTCCAGCAGGTAACTCCCGCTGGTGGGTTTGTCGAGCAGGCCGATGATATTCATCATCGTGGACTTGCCCGAGCCCGATGCGCCGGTGATGGAGACGAATTCGCCTTCATTTATGAGCAGGCTCACCCCGTCCAGCGCGCGGACCTCCTCCTCGCCCATCGTATATATTTTGGATATGTCCTGAAGCTGTATCATTTTCCCGTTCCCTCCGCAGGGCTGCTTTGGGTGTTGCTCGGATCATTCTGGTTTTGTCCGCCCTGGTTCCGTCCGCCGCCCATGAACATATTCATGAGGGAAGAGCTGTTGCGGATGGGGATCAGTACCGTTTCACCTTCGTTCACGCCCGCGGTGATCTCGGCCCAGTATTCGTTCACGAGTCCCACGCTCACGCTGCGCTGCTCCGCCTGCGGGATGTTGCCGTTCCCCCCGCGCTGTCCGCCGCCAAACATGTTTGCGCCGCTGAAATTCACCGTGGAGCTCGCCTGCGCGTTCCAGTTTTGTATCTTGGATGCATCCCCTGTAGCTACCAGTACCATTTTGCCGCCGTCCGGCGCATCCAGCAGCGCGTCTGTGGGGATGCGCAGCACGTTGTCTTTCTTGTCCACCAGGATGTTTACCTGGCAGCTCATCCCCGGCAGCAGTCCGGCCGGGTCGTTGATGGATACCCGTACTTCATAGTTCACCGTGTCGCCGTTTTTGGAGCCGGTCCCTGACACGTATTCCACCGTTCCTGTATAGGTCTTGTCGGGCAGCGCGTCCAGCGTCACCGTCGCGCTCTGTCCGGCCTTCAGTTTGACCACGTCGATCTCGCCTGCGTCCACCACCGCTTCCAGCATGCTGGGGTGCAGGGTGAAAAGCGGCTGGTCTTTCACTGCCGAGTCTCCCACGGCCGCCTTGATCTCGCTGGCCCATCCGTCCATGTCGGCGGTGATGGTGCCCTTGCCGTCCCCCTTCACATCGTCCAGTTTCGCCTTGAGCCCCATCACTTTGGCTTCCTGGTCGGCGATATCGCGCGAGCGTGAGCTGCCTTCCAGCATCACCAGGCGTTCGCCTTTGTCCACCGTGTCGCCTTCATCCACGTAGACGTCCTTCACCGTACCCATGCCTGTGACGGGTTCGGTGATGTAGGCTTCCACTTTGCCCGACGCGATCTTCGTGTTTTTGAGGTATACAGTTGCATCCTGGTTCAGCTTGGGGTTGTGGTCCGTGCACACGGCATAGGGCTTCCCGTCCACCATCTGCGCCCTCGCGCTGTAGGAATTGGATCCCACTTTTATTTTGAGGCTCTTGCCTGCGGTTGTTGCGCCGTCTGGCAGGGCTACCTTGATCCCTGAGGTGATGATCATCAGTTGCCCGTATTGCTGGCAGATCGATCCCGCATCGTCGTCTTCTTTTACCTTCACCTGGGATACCCGCCCGTCGGAGGATGCCGTCACGAGAGAAGGCATGGCGGGCTTCTCCCGCATGCGGTCCAGTGCCCGAACGGCGATGTCGTATTCCGCCTGGGCACTTGTCACCTCGTCAGGGTTCTGCGCGATCACCGCCAGGGTGTCGCCCTTTTTCACCTGCGCGCCTGATTTTACGATGCTGGAGATAAACCCGTTCATCGTGGCGTTTACCGTCACCGCATCTGATGTGAGGTTGCCGTCCGCCACCACATTTACTTCCACCGTGCCTTTTGCGGCTGCTGCCTTGGTGAAGGATGTGCTGTCTGCCGTATTGGGCGCGCATGCCCGCATCAGGAGCAGCACCAGCGCCACCGCCACTACGATGCATGCGGCGAGGATCACCCATTTGAGCCACTTGGGACGTTTCTTTTTCTGTGCCATTTTGGAACCTCCGAATCTGTTAAATGTTATATTTAAAATCTTTGCGCTCTTGTTTATGTTCAAAGATTGCGCTATAATAATCACGTTTTAAGAATAGTCACTTTTTCGTGACTATCGGTATTGTACTTGAAGCGGGAATGAAATGCAATAGCGGCCTGAAAATTAATATTGCGTTTACATTTTACCCGTACGGTTGCATGAAATACATCTTTTGAAATGGGTGTTTACAAAATCGTTGCAAATGAGACGGGCGGGCAGGATGCCGGCCTCCAAAAGAATACAGTCTCTTTGATGATGGAGACCGTGCCGCTCATCACCCGCAAGCTCACGCGAAAGTTTGCCAAGGGCGGGTATGCGCACGGTCCGCTGCCGCCTTTGCTCGTTTTTGCCCTGATGGTCATAGGGGAGCAGGGACCCGTTTCCATGGGGGAACTGGCGCGTCATATGCAGGTGCCCAAGCAGAATGCCACCCATATCGTGGACAGGCTTACCGCGCAGGGGCTTGTGGAAAGGCAGCCGGATCCGGATGACAGACGCTCCATCCGTGTCAGCCTCAATGAAAAAGGCCGTGAGCACCTCTGCGCCATGCAGGCCCAGACGGCCGAACGTATCGGAGAATTCCTCTCCACGCTCTCCGGGGAGCAGCAGCAGGAGCTTTACAATGCCATTCTGGCGTTGAATGTATTCTTTAAAAAGTTGTAACTAGGATATAAATACAATCGTCTTCAGAGGTTTACCCCGCCTTCAATGAGTTTGGCCAGTCTCGTCATGGCGCGCGCCGCGGGCGCCCCGTCTATCACGTCATGGTCTGCCATCAGCGTCACTTGGAGGTATTCCCTCACCGAGATGGCGTCGCCTTGTACGCCCGGTTTTTTGATGATGGAGCCGATAGCTACGACCAGGGGATGGATGCCGATGGGGGTAAACCATCCGTTCAGCCTCCCCATCATCCCCAGCGCAGTGACGGCGATCGTTCCCATTTCGCGTTGCGCCCTGAAGGGATTACGCAAGAGGCCGCGCAGGTACATCCTGCGGACAGGCCCCGGCAAGGCATAATACAGCTTCATCAGTCTGGCGGACCGTTTGTCTCCGGGCACGAAGTCTCCCTCATGTTTTATCGCTGTTTCCTTGAACTGCCTTATCTCTTCGTGGATTTCTCCTACACTTTTCTCGTTTGTCTTACGGATCACGTAAGGGATGGGCACCCGCTCATCTCCTACTTCCTTTTCCACCAGCAGGGATATATCCACATCGTCAAATAAAACGATCTTTCTGTGTCCCTTCCGCATGGCGTGGATTTCCTTGTGCGCATATGCCGCCTCGCTGATGCATTTGATGAGCCAGGCAGTGAAGGATACATTTTCTGAATGGGCTTTTTTCTCCCGGATTTTTGTCCTGGCCTCGGTTACGTCCAGTTCCAGGAACACCGATATGTAGTTTTTGCTCCTGCCGATCCGGCACACATCCATTGTGGAAAGACGGCTCGGCACGATCTGCTTGATCGTGAAATTTCTCTGGCGTTCCATCTGCCAGCCTCCTTCTGCTGTTCGACTTCTAAATACATTGATTTAACCTGCTCAAAGCATCTTCCACCATATAGCCGGGTCCACGCCCCGCGCCTGCGCGTCCATGCATTGCCTGAGATAACGCAGCAAGGTAACTTCCTCCCCCGGCTGCCCGCGAAAGGTCCTTTCCGCAGCCTTCACCGCCGTCCATTTGGAAAATTCCCCCCAGTCGAAGGGTGCCAGCTCGTAGTACGCCGTCAGGTACACCCGTGCCAGTCTTCCCCCCGCGAATCTCAATATCCTGTGCATCAGGGCGCTCTGTCCGGGTACGCGCGGTACATTGCGCAGCAACAGGTAGGTGTGCGCCACGTCTGATACCGCGCTTCCGGCGTAGGCCCCGAACCAGTCGATGATATAATAGCGCCCGTTGCCGATCAGTATATTCCCCGGATGGAAATCCGCGTGGCACAGGATATCTCCGTCCGGCAGGCTGTCATGCAGGGTAGATGCGAATTCCCGCATACGCGTATCCAGCAGTTCCGAATGGTTGAGGAGATACCTTTCCCGATCCGTGCCTTTGCGCACGTTGGGGATGTCGGCCGGAAGCAGTACTGCGTGGTGGAGCCGTGCAAATTCCCGCGCCCATCTCCGCATGTGTATTGGGTCTTTGCCGATGGCCTCCAGCATGGAAGGGCCCTGGATGCGTTCCACCACCAGCGCGGGTTTGCCGTCCGCCGAAGTGAATTCGTAGGGTTTGGGCACGTCCCGCCCATTTTCGTGCAGGGCGCACAGGACGGAATATTCCGTTTCCGCCAGCTCCCTGTATTTGCCGTCGCGGATCACGCGCAGGACCCTGTCCCCGCCCAGTTCATAGATGTCCGCCTGGCCTCCCCGCGCGATCAGGCGGAGTTTGCTTGTATCATACATTGTCCAATCCCCCAAGTCTGTTTGGATACTATGATAGCACCATCCGGCGGCAAACAAAACAGGGAGGCGCCTCCGCTGTATCGGTGCGCCTTCCTTTGGGGCTCAAATATGAACGAAATGAAATGCATACACCCGGAGAAGTGGCAGTAGCCGCTTCTTCGTATATCAATACCACATGTTTGATGCCCTATCCACCAGCTGCAGGAATTCGCTTCGGAAGCCGTCCTCGTCGTCTCCCTTGCCCATGTTCCCCAGGTGCTTCACGCTGTCGTAGCTGGCTGTGCCCTTGTATTTCGAGTCTTTCAGGATCAGGCCCCATTCCACCACGGCCGTGGCAAACATGGCGTCGGTGGAGGGTACGCTCCTATAGTAGCTGCTTGCGATGGCGGCGTCCAGCTGGCTGCTCACTGACTCAGTGGGCTTCTTGAACCGAAGGTGCACCGTCATCCACTCGTCGTACGCGTTGATCTTCACGTTCTGGTATTTCAGCGTCTGCCCCACCTCCGTGCTCGCGTTGGCGGGGACGATCTCGTACAGGGCCGTCACGGTGTGGCCCGCCCCCAGTTCGCCGGCATCCTTCTTGTCGTTGGTGAAGTCCTTGTTTTTTATCACCCGGTTTTCATACCCCAGCAGCCGGTAGCCGCTCACCATGGCAGGATTGAATTCGATCTGGAGCTTCACGTCCTTGGCGATGGTATAGAGGTTCCCCTTCATCTCGCTGGACATCACCTTGTACGCCTCGGTGATGCTGTCGATGTAAAAGTAGTTGCCGTTGCCCTTGTCGGCCATCGTTTCCATCTTGTTGTCCTGGATGTTGCCTGTGCCGAAGCCCATTACGCTGAGGAAGACCCCTTCGCTGCGTTTCTGCTCCACCAGCTTCTGCAGCCCCGCTTCGGTATCCACGCCCACGTTGAAATCGCCGTCCGTGGCCAGGATGATCCGGTTGTTCCCGTTCTGGATAAAGTTGCGCTGGGCCACCTTGTATGCCATGTCCAGACCTGCCGCACCGGCTGTGGACCCGCCCGATTCCAGGCTGTCCAGTGCCCGCATGATCGTGTTCTTCTGGTTCCCCGGTGTTGCTTCCATCACGACATTCACGTTACTGCTGTACGTCACGATGGAGATCCTGTCTTTCGAGCGCATCTCCCCTGTCAGCATGGTAAAGGCGGATTTGAGCAGCGGCAGCTTGTCGTCGTCCTGCATCGAGCCCGATACGTCCAGCAGGAACACGATATTGGCCGGGGGCAGGGATTCTTCGTCGATATCCTTCCCCTGTACGCCCACCAGCGCCAGCAGGTTATTCCTGTTCCACGGGCATTTGAAAACCTCCACATGCATCGCAAAGGGGTCCTGCCCGGAGGGTTTGGGATAGTTGTAATGGAAATAGTTCACCATCTCTTCCAGCCGTACGGCCTCCTGCGGGGGCCGCTGCCCGTCTTTGATGTAGCGGCGGATGTTGGTGTAGGATGCCGTGTCCACATCTATGGAAAAGGTGGAGAGCGGGTTGTTCACCGCGTTTTTGAAATCGTTCTCCCGTGTGCTGTTGTACCCTTCGCCCCCCACGTTGACGTCGTTGCTTTCGCTGTCATCCCCCGCATACCATTCGTCCGACAGGTCGGGGTTGTATTGCCCTTCTCCAGGGGCAGGTTCGGTTGTGGCTTGTAGTCCTCCCGAGTTGTTATCCGGCATTTTTCCCGCTTGAGATTCCGGTGCTGTGGTAGCCGCCAGCGTGGGCGCGGGCATGGGTGCATTGGACATTGCCGCAGGCGCCGCGCAGCCCGTTACGATTAAACTTAAAGACAGGATGCTTGCCGCGAAGAAAAATAGCATTGACCTTCTGCGATTCATGGATCACCCCTCCTTTTCATTTTCCATAAGCTTAGACAGCATGAATAGGCATTATGTTCCATAGCCGTTTGCGGATGGCCTAAAGAGAAAGGTTTGACTGGTGCGCAAATTGAATGTGACAGTATATATTATGACATAGATGCGGCGGGTAATCCATCGGGTGGTATCGGAAATGGTCTTTTACAGGTTTGGGAATTCGTACAGCCATCGGATGGAATGGTTGTACATGGCGGCCACCTCGTCCAGGCTTAGGCCGTACTGCTGCGCGATAGTCTGCGCTTTCTGGAAATCCGCCTTTTCATAGGCCTGCACCAGCAGGAAGCACTGGCCCATTTTCGAGTCGTATTGGTTCTGTGCCAGCACCGAAAAAAGGCTGTCAGGCGCGGCGATCTGTGAAAGCAGGATGTCGAAAGGGCATTCAGTGAGTACTTCCAGCAGGGAAAAGAGCCCGGTAAGGGCGTATTCCTCTTTCATGTGGCTTTCGCTGACCCTGCCGCTCAGTTGCTCCATGAACCGGGAACGGATGATGGACAGGTTCACGGTCTCCCCCGGTGAGTTCTGGCTCTGCTTGCGCAGGGCGGACATCATCACCCATTTGCGGATGCCTTCCAGGCCCAGGTACGCCAGCGCCTGCCGGATGGAGCCGATCTTTTTGCGTTTTGTGTAATAGGCCGAGTTTACCAGTCTGAGGATCTCATAGGCCAGTCCCACGTCGGACTCGATCTCGGTCCTGATCCTGTCGATATCCGGTTCCCGGCTGACGATCTCTTTCATCAGGAGCAGCAGGCTCGCGCTGCCCACCGGCAGGGTGCTCACGCTCAGCGTTACGGGTTTGGTAAAGAAATAGCCCTGGAAAAGGGTGTAGCCCATATCCAGTGCGATATCGAATTCCTCGTATGTCTCTATTTTTTCAGCCAGGAAAAGGGCAAAGCGGCTGTAGTTCAGCCGTTTGAAGACGTCCACCTGCTGCGCCACGGTGGTGGTGCGGAAATCCACCTTGATGATATCGGCCATCTTTTCCAGTTCGCCGCACGTGCCGTCCGCCATGAAATCGTCCAGCACCAGTTTGTATCCCGCTTTTTTGAGTTCCATGCACGCTTTCAGGATATCCTCATCCGGCTTCACTGTCTCCAGGATCTCCACATACAGCTGGTCCTTGGGGAAAAGCATGGCCGTCCCCTGCTTCAGAAGGGTCTCGGTGAAGTTGACGAAGGCGGGCTTCCCGCCTGTGAGGGCGCTGATGCCCGCACCCAGGAAATTACCTGTCAGCACGCTCATGCTGGCCTTGTCGCCCTCATTCCCTGTGTAATTCTCCATGCCGCCTGATGCCCGGTACAGCAATTCATAGGCGAAAACGCTTTTGTTGTAGAGGAATATGGGCTGGCGCGCCACGTGGAACTCTGTCAAATCCATTCTCCAATCATGAATCTAGTAATGATGGCAATATTTCACCTAATTTATCCCTGTTACATTTTAGCACTCACCGGGGCGGTTTAACAAGTTTAATGTCGATAAATGTATATATAATTCTGAATTGGTAATGTGTGTGGCGTAAAACGATTTGGTAGCAGGCTGGAATGCTGCGGGCTTTGCTGTTTTTTCGCCTTATTTTGGGTTTCCTGTTACACTGCATCCATTTTGCTGTATAATAAATAATGTTATCCGCTGGTGTATATCGTAATAAATTCACATGGAATGAAGGGGGTTAGGCTATGGATCAGGGATCCGGGGATAAAAAGCCGGTCAGGATCAAAAAGCCCAAAATGGTAGGGGAGTTCAAGGAATTCATCTCCCGCGGAAATGTGATGGATCTGGCAGTCGGTGTCATCATCGGCGGCGCATTTTCCAAGATCGTGACTTCATTGGTCAATGATATCATCATGCCCTTTATTGGCTTTCTCACAGGCAACGTCAATATAACGGATCTGAAAGTCATATTGCGTGCCGCCAATGAAGCCACGCATACCGCCGCGCTGGTCTTCGGCTATGGCGCCTTCATTCAGACGGTGATCGATTTCCTGCTGGTCGCGCTTGTTATCTTCTTCCTCATCAAGGGCGTGAATATGCTCCGGCGCAAAAAGAAGGAATCCCCGGCTCCGCCCGCTGCGCCGCCCGAGGATATCCGCCTGCTCACCGAGATAAGGGACCTGCTCAGAGAAAAGAAATGAGCTGCAATACGCTCATATGTTTACTTACTGTATAAATAGAGGGCTTATGCTCTCTTTTTATTTCTGGGTCTTTGAAACCTTTTTAATTCAGGCTATACGCAAATTCCCACAGCCTGTTTATGATATTGCGTAGTGCGATGGTCTTACTGTCATCAGCGCTTGAATTGATTAATACAAGGAGTCCGGTCTTTCTATCGGCGGATAGGCTCATGTAGGTGCATACGCCGATATCCCCGCCCGTATGGCCCATCATGGCAGGATGATTGACGTCTGCCTGCCAGAATATACCTTCGTCCGGCACGGGTTGTCCCTGGGGTTTCTGTTCCTCCTTTAAGTGGTTCCGCAGCATTTCCTCCACGGAGTCCTTTTGAATGATCTTCACATCGTCCAGCACTCCATCGTTCGCCACCATGGCCAGGAATCTCGCCAGGTCGTTTGCGCTTGTACGCAGTCCGCCGTCTGGGTAGGTGGTCAATCCATACGGTGGTACTGCTGTTCCATCTTCGACGTACAGCATGGCATGGTTCCTCATGTCTGTCGTCCCGATGAACCAGCTTGTGTGGTCCATTTTGAGCGGTTTGAAAATATGATCTCGGGTAAATTCCGGATAAGTCTGCCCGGTTGCGCATTCCAGCGCATGGGCGGCCAGCGCCGCACCGATGTTGCTGTACTGGTAATAGGAGCCCTTCGATACATCCAAAAAGTTTTCCTTGTCGTAGAGGCCCCCGTTTTCCGAAATATATGCTTTTAGAAATTCCCCCAGGCTTACCGGCGAATCTTTCCCGGGGTAATACGTATCGCCATAAACCGGATTTCTGTCGTTTATTCCGGCCGTATGTGTGGCGAGTTTATGCAGTGTGACGGTAAAATTGTTATCGTACGGGTTTTTGACCTGGAATCCTTTCAGATATGTGTTGATGTCTGCATCCAGATCGACGATTCCCTTTTCCGAAGCGATCATGAGGGAGCATCCGAGGATCGTTTTGCTTACAGACGCTATATTGATCACGGTATCCGCCGTAAAGGACGTCTTGCTGTCTTTGTTGGCATATCCATATCCGTTTGACCATGCCACTCTGCCTTGTTTTATGATTGCGGCGGATAGTCCGGGGATGCTCTGTTTGTCCATTTCCCCGACGATGTACGTATCTATCGGTTTACTTGCTGGTTTGATTGGTTTTGATTCACAGGAAGGCAAAACCGTCAGCAACAGAAATACAACTACAGCAAGAATAATAGCCTTGCATTTTACCATGACCAACCCCCCTGCAGGTTCAAATACTGTAACCCCCTCATTATTATCCCGCAGGCGAAATAAGCTGTCAATCTATAACTTTATTGTTACACTTTTCTGCACAGCAAGAGGCCTTTTCCGATGGGGATGATGGACGCGTCCACCCTTGGATCGTTTTTTGCCGCCTTGAGGAAAGGCGCCAGTACATCCCCGTGGCTTTCCACGTTGTCCGCTGCCAGCAGGCCGCCTTTCACCATCCGGGGAATCAGTAGCTCGTAGCAGGTATGGTAGAGTTCCTTCTCCGTGTCGATGAATGCAAAGGAGATATTTGAATGGCTCTGCAGGTTGATGACCGCGTCGCCCTCCACCAGCCTGATGATGTCTTCCACGCCTGCGCTGGCAAAGGTCTCCTTCGCCAGTGCAATCTTTTCGGGCAGCAGTTCAAACGTATGGAGTTTCCTGCCTTTCGCCCTGCACCCCAGCGAGAGCCACAGGGCCGAGTAACCTGCGCTCGTGCCGATCTCCGCGGCGGTGCCATCCGGGGAGGATGCCAGCAGGATCGCCAGCAATGCGCCCGTCTCGGGGTCCACCTGGCGCAGGCGCTGGAGCCTCGGGGTCCCGTTGGTCCTGTCCATTCTGTCCTTTTCTTCCAGGAATGCCATCCGCTGCAGCACCTTTTGCGGTATATTGTGAAACATGTTTTGCCTCCGGTATGGTTATTGGGTGTGCGCCATATCCACTATAACGCCGTTGCCTGGAAAAACTCAATGTGTTTTTATCGTTTCAACATGCGATTTTCCTGTTTCAATCTTTTCAGCCGGTTTATATAAAAGCCATGAAAGATTTTTAAATTTGATATTGGAGGAATGGATATGAAAACTTGGATCTGCCCCGTTTGCGGTTACACCCTTACAGGAGAATCTGCCCCTGATAAATGTCCCCAGTGCGGTGCTGCAGGCAGTAAATTCACTGCGAAGGAGCAGGGCGCCCGTGTTTTTGCCGATGAACACAGGATCGGGATCGCAGCGGGAGTCGACCCGATGATCCTGGAAGGCCTTCGGAATAATTTCATGGGTGAATGCACCGAGGTCGGCATGTACCTGGCCATGTCCCGCCAGGCCGACCGCGAAGGTTATCCCGAGGTGGCCGAAGCGTACAAGCGCATTGCCTATGAGGAGGCGGATCATGCCGCGCGTTTTGCGGAGCTCCTCGGCGAGGTCGTTTTCCCGGATACGAAGAAGAACCTGCAGCTGCGTGCCGACGCCGAGATGGGCGCCACCGCCGGCAAGATGGAGATTGCCAAACTGGCCAAGGCGCAGAACCTGGATGCCATCCACGATACCGTGCATGAAATGGCCAAGGACGAAGCGCGCCACGGCAAGGCTTTTGAAGGCCTTTTGAACAGGTATTTTAAATAAACGAGTATAAGCCCTCCCATACATTCCCCTCATAAAGAAAACAGCTGTCGACAGGCGGCTGTTTTCCTTTATAAAGCAGGCCATTGATCTTTTATTATTCCCTTTTTTCACATTCCCGGTTGGACAAAGCATGATGAATGATTTCTATATAGATTTAATAAGATGATATTGAATCACCTATTTATCGGTTGTGAATGAAGGAGGAGCGTTCTATGGATATCCGCAGGTATGTCTCTTTTCTGTCTGTCTTTCTTTTCAGCCTGCTCGGCCTCTACACCCTGCTAAACGGTATAGAAGCGCTGGTCCGTGCAAACGGAGCGGGAGCAACGATATTCCTCGGCGTGATGGGTCTGCTGGTGGGCTTGATGCTCGGGGCATTTGCCGTGATCCTCTTTTTCTTCTTTTATAAAAGGGAAAATCCCTATGTCCTCATCTGGGGTGCGGGCGGGCTGGGCGCGCTGCTGCTGATATTGGATATCGTATGCATATTCGTCGCGGGTTCCGCTTCGTCCTCAGGCATCATCGCCGTCTGCCTGTGCCTTGCCTTTACGGTCTACGGTTATACCCTGTATAAAAAGATGGTGATGGAAGGCAGGATCGTCCGCAAGGCCCCCCTGCCGTCTGAAGCGCCCCTCACCCCCGAAGAAGGGCTGAAAAAGCTGGCGGCGCTTCACGATAAGGGTCTCATCAATGAGACGGAGTACAACCAGAAGCGCCAGGAATATCTGAGCCGCATCTGAGTCGGGATCCGGCCTAGATACCGCTCGACGTATTTGATCCGGTTTGCCGGGTTTGGGTTTTGTTTGAGGAGGGATCGGTATGCTTTCCCGCAGGCCTTTGTCCATCGTGCTTGCGCTGTTCCTGTTTGCCTGCGCCATATCCTTTATCGTCTTTGCCCTGGTCGGCGTCCTGGAAGCCTTGGACCGTCTTGCAGGCGATCCCGATGTCCAGCCCGTTGTCCAGGGTCTCATGCAGGAGCTTCCGGGCGATGGGTCTGATATGTTTTTGACGATCCTGCTTTGGGGGATGCTGTTTTGGCGGTATGCGGCAGTCGGGCTGCTGGCGGTCATGTGCATTTTTCTTGCCGTCTTTCTGCTGGCCCGCTCCGGCAGGAAAGTTCATCCCATGCCGCTGGCCGTCTGGGGCGGCGGTGTGCTGTTCCTTTCCCTGGTCGCGGCCATATTCTGTTTTTTGAAGTCCTTTCCCGATGCGGCGGATGTCGGGTATCTCGGCGCCTGGCCGTTCGCCCTGTTCAATCTGGCGGGGCCCGCCCTTCTGGGCCCTGCGGTCACGGCAGCAGTCAGTTTTGTGATTGGGCTGTTTGTCTGCATATTCGCTTCCGCCCTCTATCGCCACATCCGTGCTGGTACGCTCGCGCCCCTGCCTGAGCCGTCCCGTATCCCTGCTTATGCATCGGTTTCAGAGCAGCTGGGATCCGCCGAGGATTCCCTGAAAAAGCTGCATGCGCTGAAGGAAGCCGGGCTCGTAACCGAAGTGGAATATGAGCAGATGCGTGCCGATATCATCAAAAGAATGTAATGTATTTAGCTCTTCGTTGTAATTGAAAACAGCGGGTCGTTATGTACCCGCTGTTTTTGTTCACCGTATTGAGGAAAATCCGCTTACTTCATCCGCATCGCCCGCATTGCGTTGAGCACCGCCAGCAGTGCCACGCCCACATCCGCGAAGACCGCTTCCCACAGGATCGCGATGCCGCCCGCGCCCAGCAGCAGGACGATGGCCTTTATCCCCAAAGCGAAAGCGATGTTCTGCACCACGATGTTCCGTGTCCTGCGCGATATCCGGATGGCTTCCGCCACTTTGGAGGGTTCATCCTGCATCAGCACCACATCCGCGGCCTCCACCGCCGCGTCCGAGCCGATGCCCCCCATCGCGATGCCCACGTCCGCCCGCGCCAGCACCGGCGCGTCGTTGATGCCGTCCCCCGTAAAGACCACCGTGCCCTTGCGGGATTTTGCCTTTTCCAATTGCTCCAGGATCGCCACCTTGTCCTGCGGCAGCAGGCCGGCGTGCACCTCGTCGATGCCTGCCTGTTCCCCGATCCGTTTTGCGATGTCTTCCGTATCCCCTGTCAGCATGACGGTTTTCTGGACGCCTGCGGCTTTCAGTTTCCGTATCGCATCCTGCGCGTCGGGCTTCAGTTCGTCGGCCAGTGTGACTACGCCTGCTGGTTTTCCATCCACGGCGGTGTACACAGCCGCGCCTTCGTGCACGTTCTGTGTGAAGCTGATGCCGTTCTCCGCCATCAGCTTGATGCTCCCGCACAGGACTTCGTGCCTGTCTATGGTCGCTTTTACGCCTCTGCCCGGTATCTCGCTATAATCGGTAATGGCGTCCCGGATCGCTTCCCCGCCCCATGCTCTGACCACGGATTGCGCGATGGGGTGGTTGGAAAGGCTCTCCGCCAGCGCCGTATAGCGTAATAGCTCCTCGCTGGTGAAGCCTTCGCCGGGGTATATCCCGTTCACGGTGAATGTCCCCTTCGTCAGCGTGCCCGTTTTGTCAAATACCACCGTCTCCGCCTTGGCCAGGCTGTCCATGAAGTTGCTGCCTTTGAATAATATCCCGCGCTTCGAAGCCCCGCCGATCCCGCCGAAATACCCCAGCGGGATGGAGATGACCAGCGCGCACGGGCACGATACCACCAGGAATACCAGCGCGCGCGGCAGCCAGGTATCAAATGTCTGCCCCGGTATCAGCAGCGGGGGGATCACCGCCAGCAGCGCCGCCAGCCCCACCACGATGGGCGTATAGACCTTGGCGAAACGGCTGATGAAGCGTTCGGTCTTTGCCTTGGACGCCCCCGCATTTTCGACCAGCGCCAGGATGCGGGATACGGTGGATTGTGCGAATTCCGAAGTCACTTGTATGGTCAGTGCGCCTGTTTTGTTCACGCTCCCCGATAGGATCTCCATCCCGGGTCGGATATTTCTCGGCATGGATTCCCCCGTGAGCGCGGATGTGTCCACTTCGGATTCCCCGGAAAGTACAGTCCCGTCCAGCGGCACCCGCTCGCCCGGTTTCACCAGGATGCTCTGGCCGGGATGGATGTTGCCGGGGGATACGGTCTGTATGCCGTCAGGTGTGACGAGGTTGGCCGCATCGGGCCGTATGTTGAGCAGGGATTTGATGGACCGCCTGGAGCGGTTCACCGCCACGCTCTGGAAGAGTTCCCCCACCTGGTAAAAGAGCATGACGGCCACGCCCTCGCCGTATTCGCCGATGACGAAGGCCCCTACCGTGGCGATGAGCATCAGGAAGTTTTCATCCAGCACCTTGCCCCGTGTGATGTTGCGCGCCGCCTTGTATAGGACCTCCCATCCCAGCAGGATGTATGCTGCGATGAAAAACCCGAGTTTAACCCACTCCCCGGTGAGTATCATGCCCGCCGCGAACAGCGCCGCGCCGGTGCCGTACATCACGATCTTGCGGATGGGTACCAGCCTTTCCTTTTTGTCTTTTTGCTGCGCGCGCTCACCTGGCCGCGGGTTTGCGTTATCCCTGTCCATTACTCTCGCGCCGGGTTCCATCCTGCGCACCACGCTTATGGCTTCCCCCGTCACCCTTTCCATGTCGGCATCCGTATGCGTGTCGATCACCAGGCTGCACGATGCGTGGTTAAAAGACACGCCTGCCACGCCGGGGAGCACGCTGATCCCGTCTTCGATCTCTTTGGTGCAGTGCGGGCAGTCCACACCCTCCACCGTCAGCACCTTTCTTTTTGTTCCCACTTTCATGACCCCTTTATGTAAATTTAAAAATGATCATTCTGGTCCGGGTAAGTTAGTCAACTGTCAACAATACCCGGTTGACCAACTTTCAACTTCCATCATTACCCCGTCCCCCCCTGCGGGCTATCCCAAGAATCGGTGCCACATACCTGTTTGTTAGGTGGTTCAGGAGGGAAATCTTTCTCTGTACTTACCGCCCTTGAATTGAAAGCTCCTACGCATGGCGCCCCTATTAGGGGAGCTGCCCAAGCGGCCTTGGGTCGCTTTGGGCTGAGGGGTTTTCCCTGCAGTCGTACAAAATTCTCAATCTTCAATTATTCACTTATATGTTCATATCCCTGTGCAAAGATGCTCTGGATGTGGACGTCGTTCAGCGCATAGTAGACGACTTTCCCGTCTTTGCGGTACTTGACCAGCCGCGCTGCCTTTAGTACCCGCAGTTGGTGAGAAATGGCCGACTGCGTCATGGAAAGCAGGGCGGCGATGTCGCACACGCACATCTCGCTCTCAAAAAGCGCCCACAGGATCTTCACCCGCGTCGTATCCCCAAACACTTTGAAAAGCTCCGCCAGGTCGTACAGGCTCTCCTCCTGCGGCATGTTGCTTTTTGCTTTTTGGATCACGTCTTCGTGCAGCACCGTACATTCGCACCGGATCATTTCCTCGGTATCCATTGTTGCGCCTCCCATATTCGTTTGAACATATGAATACTTGTTCATATATAATATATTCTCATCGTCTCGTTTTGTCAACCGGGAAAAATATAGAGTTGAGAGCTTTCAAGCTCCATAACCATTTGAACTACCAGGGTATAAGAATCTATTCCTATGCGAAACACACCCAAGTGATTGATGCGCCGTTTGAAGACTGAATGCTCCGCTCCATATGACAAACCCCTGTCGGTTAAGTCCCGCAGGGGTTTTCTCCAATTTTCAATTGTCAATTCTCAATTTTCAATTAGCATCAGGTATTCCCCATACCCTTCTTTCTCCATATCGGCTTTGGGGATAAATCGGAGCGACGCCGAATTGATGCAGTAGCGCAGTCCCGAAGGTTCCGGTCCGTCGTCGAATACATGCCCCAGGTGGGAGGTGTCCGAGCGCACCTCCGTCCGGCTCATGCCATGGCTGTAGTCCTTTTTGTACTCCACCCTGTCCTCCAGGATGGGGCGGGAAAAGCTGGGCCACCCGCACCCCGAGTCGAATTTGTCCTTTGAACTGAAAAGCGGCTCCCCTGTCACCACGTCCACGTAGATGCCTGGTTCGTGGTGGTCCCAGTATTCGTTCTCAAACGGTGGCTCTGTCGCATTCTCCTGTGTCACCCGGTATTGCATTTCAGTCAATTTGTTTTTTAATGTCTCTTCCGGTTTCTTGTTCATTTTCCCCACACCGCCTCTATAAAAGCTTCCCGTCCCGAGAGCCGTTTGTAGTTGCAGTACCGCTCGGGGTTCTTCAGGTGGTATCCCTGGTGGTATTCCTCCGCCGGATAAAAGGGCTGCGCGGGCAGCACCAGCGTCACCACGGCCTTGTCAAATACCCGCGAGCAGTCTATGGCCCGTATCGCCTCCATGGCCTTTTGCTTTTGCTTTTCATCCAGGTAAAAGATAGCGGTCCTGTACTGCGGTCCTTTGTCGGCGAATTGGCCGTCGGGGTCGGTCGGGTCGATATGGCTGAAGAAAACCTTCAATAATTCTTCATAAGAGGTCACGTCCGGGTCGTATGTCACCTGCACCGCTTCATAGTGGCACGTCCTCCCCGTGCAGACCTGCTCGTAGGTTGGGTTGGCTTTTTCCCCGCCCGTATATCCCGGCACCGTTTCCTTCACGCCCGGCAGGCCGTGGAATGCGTCCTCGATGCACCAAAAGCACCCCCCGGCGAATATCGCTTTCTCATATTGCTCCATGCCTCCGGCTCCTTTATCGTGGTATTTAAATGTATCCTTTGCTACTCTGTATACCCTTATTCCCGCTCGTTGCAACAGGATGCCGGCGGGTTTTCTCATAGCCGGTGAATAGGGCAAAACGCGATGCATAAATCATAACTGTCTGCAGTCTGGTAATAGTATTATACAGTGCATTTTTGCCTTACTCGCACAGGTAACGGGGTACACAGCATGATTGCAGATATTCTCATGACGCTGGTGAGCCTGGGGATGATCCTTTTGTCCTGCGTGGTCTTCACCAACGCCATCGAATGGCTCGGCCATAAAGTTCATCTGGGGCAGGGCGTCGTGGGCAGCATTTTTGCCGCCGTGGGCACGGCGCTGCCCGAGACGGTCATCCCCATCATCGCCATCCTTTCCAACAAGGACGGCAAGGCCCTGGAGGTGGGCATCGGCTCCATAGCGGGCGCCCCCTTCATGCTCGGCACCCTTGCCTTCTTCATCACCGGCCTGGCCGTCGTCATCTATCGTCTCATGGGCAGGCGGAAACTCGCGATGAACGCCGATCCCCGTGTGGTCACAAGGGATCTGTCTTACTTCATCATGATCTATGCCATAGCGGTCTTCGCGTCGTTCCTGCAGATCTACCTTTTGAAAGTAGTCGTCTCGGTCATCCTGGTGTTCCTGTATATCGTCTATCTGAAAAAGACCTTTTCCCAGGAGTGTGAGCAGTGCGGGGATCTGGACCCGCTGTTTACTTCACGCTTTCTGAAGGCGAAAGCCACCCTCCCCTGGATCATCGCGCAGGCGCTCCTCGGTCTTGCCGTCATCATCCTGGGGGCGGACCTCTTTGTGAAGTACGTCCAGCACCTTTCAGGCCACCTGGGCGTATCCACCCTCGTATTGTCCATCATCATCACGCCCATCGCCACCGAACTTCCCGAAAAGCTGAATTCCGTCATCTGGACCGGCAAAAAAAAGGACACTCTCGCCCTTGGCAATATCACCGGGGCCATGGTCTTCCAGTCCAGTGTACCCGTCGTCTTCGGCATCCTTTTCACCCCCTGGCATTTGGCGGGTGTGACGCTGGTGACGGCCATACTCGCTTTGTCCGGCGCGCTCTTCTATCTCATCTGGATAAAGGTAACAAAGAAGGTACATCCCTTTCCCCTGCTCGTCGGTGGAATTCTATATGCCATATTCCTCATCTATGTGGCTTCGAATGGTGCATGATACTTCGGCCGATCAATACTCTAATAGGAATAAAATCCACCTGCATGGGCACGCGTTTTGGGTGTGTATCTCTCTTCAATAATACCCCAAAGGCATTATGTTACTTCTATATATTATTCGTAGGGGCGGCCCTTTGTGGCCGCCTGTGTGATCCTTGGACACGGCCTGAAGGGTATTGATACGGTCCATACAGGCGTGTTCAGGGAGAGGTAGTGCTAAAGAAAAAGGGGGTTGGTGAAGTTTTTGACAGCAATAACCCTCTTCCTGATTATCCCCCTTCCACACCTTGTGCCTCATGACAGTCTTCTGACCGTTGGAGGCGCATCCGCATTTCCCAAAGAGCCCATTGCCCCCGGTTGGGGTTTCTGACGGAGGTTTCATCTGCAAAAAAGCCGGCATGGTCTCCCATGCCGGCTTTTTCTTATACCCGGGGTTTAATCGTTATACTGCGTCGTTCCCGCGTTCGCCTGTGCGGATGCGGATGGCGTCGGCCACGTCGTAGACGAATACCTTTCCGTCGCCGATCTCGCCCGTGCGTGCTGCGCCTACCGCCGTCTCGAGCACTTTTTCCAGGTCCTCGTCCTTTACGACGAGTTCAATCTTGACTTTGGGCAGGAAGTTCAGTTCGATGGTCGTCCCGCGGTAGACTTCCTTCCAGCCCATCTGCCTGCCGCAGCCCATGATCTGGCTCACAGATATGCCGTTGATGTTGATGGTTGCCAGTGCCTCCTTCACGTCTTCCAGGCTGGCGGGACGGATGATCATTTCGATTTTTTTCATTTCAAAGCGCCTCCTTTAATCAAGTCCCGTAAATGACGGGTATGCAGATTCGCCATGCTGCGAGTGGTCCAGTCCCTCGTTCTCTTCGCGCGGTGACACGCGGTTCTTCCGGGTGATCAGTCCTACCAGTTTCATGATGAGGAAGGTCCCTACGCCGGCCAGCGCGATGGTCACGCCGATGGCTGCCAGCTGGGCCAGCAACAGATTCGCGTTGCCGCTGAATACCAGGCCTTCGTTTGTAACGGCGGGGTTGACGGCCGTCGAGGCGAAAAGGCCGGTCGCGATGCCGCCCCAGATGCCGCCGATGCCGTGGCATCCGAAAGCGTCCAGCGCGTCATCATAGCGCAGTTTCCGTTTCAGCTGGGTGATGGCCAGCCAGCACAGCGGGCTCACCACCAGGCCGATGACGATGGATGCCCAGATGGGCACGAAACCGCAGGCCGGTGTTACTGCCACCAGGCCCACCACGGCGCCTGTTGCGGCGCCCAAAGCCGTGGGTTTCTTGTTCACGATGGTCTCCATCAGCATCCAGGAGAGCATCGCGGCCGCCGCGGCCGTATTTGTGGTCATGAAGGCATGCCCCGCCAGTCCGCTGGCGGAAAGCGCGCTGCCCGCGTTGAAGCCGAACCAGCCAAACCACAGCAGCGCCGCGCCCAGCAGGACAAACGGGATGTTGTGCGGTGCCGGTGCGGATTGGTTGACGTTCTTCCTTCTTCCAAGGATCAGGCATGCGATGAGGCCCGATACGCCCGAGCTGATATGCACCACGTTGCCGCCCGCAAAGTCCAGTGCGCCCAGGTTCCGTAGGAAGCCGCCGGTGCCCCATACCATGTGTGCCAGCGGATAGTATACGATCAGGGACCAGATCACGGTGAAAAGCAGCTGCGATGAATATTTCATGCGTTCAGCGACGGCGCCCGTGATGAGGGCCGGTGTGATGATGGCAAACATCATCTGGAAGATGGCAAATACCAGGTGCGGGATGGTCGCCGCATAGTCGGCGTTGGGTGTGCCTGCCACCCCCATCAGTCCCGCCCAGTTGAAGTTGCCGATCACGCCCCCCAGATCCTGCCCGAAGGACATGGTGTAGCCTACGCCCACCCACATGATGGACGCCACCGCGATGATACCGTAGGATGACATCATGGTGTTGAGTACGTTTTTCCGCCTTACCATGCCCCCGTAAAAGAATGCAAGGCCGGGAGTCATGATCAGGACCAGTGCGCTTGCGATCAATACAAACGCGGTGTCTCCGGTGTTGATTTCCGGCATGTTGAGTTCCCCCTTTATTTTTGTTTTTTTATAAAATCAAAACAAAGACGCATAAAAATCTTTCCTGCTGATTTCTAAGCGTCTTCGCTTTGGGAGGCGCGTAAAAATCTGTGTGATGATTTCTAAGCGCCTTCGCTTAATTTTCAAATTTATCATTTTTCACCCTGGCCTGCCGCCATGGCAGGTTTCAGGGTATATGTCCCGGGTTCAATGTGGGAGCATTGCCTTCCCTGTGCTCCCCCCGACGGACCTTTGGTTTTGTTCCGGCCGCGTGGGTCGCAGTCTGAACGGTTATTCCTGTAATAGGATCTGACGCGGATGTTGTGTTCTAATCCAGTCCGGTAAATGAGGGATACGCGGATTCTCCGTGTTGCGAATGGTCCAGTCCCTCGTTTTCTTCCCTTGAGGTCACACGCATCTTGGTGATGACCCCCACCAGTTTCATGATCACGAACGTCCCGCCCACCGCCAGCGCCACCGTGACGCCCATGGCCGCCAGTGTCGGGCCCATCAGGCCGAAGTTGCCGCTGAAAACCAATCCTTCTTTTGTGACCGCCGGGTTGACTGCGCTCGATGCAAAGAGTCCGGTCACGATGCTCCCCCAGATCCCGCCGATGCCGTGGCACCCGAAGGCGTCCAGGGAATCGTCGTAGCGCAGCTTGCGCTTGAGCATGGTCACAGCCGCCCAGCACAGCGGGCTGACCACCAGGCCCGTCACCACCGCTCCCCATACCGGGATGTATCCCGCCGCCTGTGTGACGGAAGCGAGTCCCACGACTGCGCCCGTGGCTGCGCCCAGTGCAGTGGGCTTTTTGTTCGTGAAGCTCTCCATCAGCATCCAGGAAAGCATCCCGAAGGCGCCCGATGTCATGGTGTTGAGGAAAGCCGTCACTGCGACGTCGTTGGCCGATAATGCGCTCCCGGCATTGAAGCCGAACCACCCGAACCACAGGATGCCCGCTCCCAGCAGGACAAACGGGATGTTGTGCGGCGCCGGTGTCGAGGACCCTGCCTTTTTCCGTTTTCCCAGTACCAGGCAGGCGATGAGCCCGGATACGCCCGAGCTGATGTGCACCACGTTGCCGCCCGCGAAATCCAGCGCGCCCATGTTGCGCAGGAATCCGCCTGTACCCCAGACCATGTGCGCCAGCGGATAGTAGACCACCAGTGACCACAGCACCGTGAAAAGGAGCTGTGCCGAGTACTTCATCCGCTCCGCCACGGCTCCGGTGATGATCGCAGGTGTGATGATGGCAAACATCATCTGGAATACTGCAAACAGCAGGTGTGGGATCGTCGCTGCGTAGGCTGCATTGGGAGTCCTTCCCACTCCCATCAGGCCCGCCCAGCTCAGGTTGCCGATCACGCCTCCCACATCGGGACCGAAGGACAGGGTGTAGCCCACCGCTATCCACATCGCTGCCGCCACCCCGATGATGCCATAGGACGACATCATGGTGTTGAGCACGTTCTTGCGCCGTACCATGCCCCCGTAGAAGAAGGCCAGCCCCGGCGTCATCAGCAATACCATCGCACTTGCGATCAGAACGAACGCGGTATCGCCAGTGTTGATGTCCGGCATGTTTGTTCCCCCTAAATGCTTTTTTCATAAGAAAAAGCAAAGGCGCCCGTTCATTCCATAAAAGGTCTGATTGAAAGCGCCCTTGCTTTATTTGTGTCGCTGCACGTTCCATGCAGCAATGATTGGATTCAGTTTCGGCTCAGTGCCGGATGTCGTTCCATGAAAGCCTGCCCTCGATAATCATCTGGGCAATCTCCCTGAGGGGCACCCGCCGGTCCATGCTCACCTTCCGCATGGCCGTATAGGCCGTGTTTTCCTCCACGCCCTGGTTCATGATGATCCCCTTGGCCCTGTCGATCAGGATGCGTGCTTTCATGCTTTCCTTGAGTTCTTCCAGTTCTTCTTCCAGGTGCTTGATTTTTTGGTCGTACTGGTTCATGGTATCCACCGCATTGAGTAGTACCTGCCTGTGCAGGGGTTTCTCCAGCACAAAAAGATCCAGCTTGCCGGCTGCTTTTTCGCAATCTTCCTTGCGCGGCTTTGGCGCCAGCAGGATGACCTTGCATATGGCCTCTTCACACAATACCTTCGCCAGGTCCAGCCCGTTCATGTCCGGCAGTTCAAAATTCACGATCGCGATATCCGGCGGGCTCATGCGAAATCGGCGTAAAGCCTCCATGCCCGATGACAGCGTATCGTTCACGGTATATCCTGCATGGAGCAGCACTGACTTCACCTTGTCGCAGAATTCTCCCCTGGGCAGAGCAAGCGAAAGCCTATTTTCCGGCATACTTATCGCTCCAATCAAAACACGCCCAGATATTTTTCCACTTCCCAGGGATGCACTTTGATGCGGTATTCGTTCCATTCCTTGGTCTTGGCATCCACGTATCTTTCCACGATGTGCTCGCCAAGTACGCTTGTGACCAGTTCATCCTTCAGCATTTCCTGCAGTGCATCGTAGAGGGAGCCGGGGAGGCTTTCCACCCCATATTCTTTGCGTGCGGTCTCGTCCATATGGAAGATGTTCTTGTCCACGCTGGGCACGGGTTTGAGGCCTTTCTTGATGCCGTCCAGGCCGGCCGCCAGCATCAGCGCGAAGGTCAGGTACGGGTTGCAGGCCGGATCGGGGTTGCGCACCTCGATGCGTGTTCCCTGTCCTCTGGCTGCCGGGATGCGGATCAGCGGGCTCCTGTTTTGTGCGGACCAGGCGATGTAGCACGGGGCCTCATAGCCTGGCACCAGGCGCTTGTAGGAGTTCACCAGCGGGTTGCTGATGGCCGTGATGCTTTTGATATGGTTCATCACGCCCGCGATGTAGCTGTATGCCGCTTCGCTCAGCTGCAGTTTGTCCTTCGGTTCATAAAAGGCGTTCTTTCCGTCTTTGGAGAGGGACTGGTTGCAGTGCATGCCCGAGCCGTTGATGCCGAAGATCGGTTTGGGCATGAAGGTGGCGTGCAGGCCGTGCCGCTGGGAGATGGATTTTACCACCAGTTTAAATGTCATGACACTGTCCGCGGTCTTGAGCGCTTCGGCGTATTTGAAGTCGATCTCGTGCTGGCCGCGTGCCACCTCATGGTGGGAGGCTTCGATGTCAAAACCCATTTCCTCCAGGGCGATGCAGATGTCGCGCCGTGCGTCCTCGCCCAGGTCTATCGGGGCCAGGTCAAAGTAGCCGCCGTCGTCATGGGTGATGGTCGTGGGTTTGCCCTCCTCGTCGGTGTGGAAGAGGAAAAATTCGCATTCCGGGCCCACGTTGAATGTGTAGCCCATGTCCGCCGCTTCCTTCAGCACCTTTTTCAGGATGTAGCGCGGGCACCCCTGGAAGGGCTTGCCCTCTGTCGTGTATACGTCGCAGATGATGCGGGCCACGCGGTTCTGCTGCGGCCGCCACGGGAATACTTCGAATGTATCGATATCGGGTATGAGCAGCATATCCGATTCCTCGATGCGCACAAAGCCGTCGATGGATGAACCGTCGAACATCGCACCGTTGTCCAGTATACCCGCCAGGTTCTCCGCCATGACCGCCACGTTTTTGAGCATCCCGAATACGTCTGTGAACTGGAGTCTTACGAATTTCACGTCATTCTCTTTGACGAGCCTCAGGACATCTTCCTTTGAATACCTTCCCATATTCAAATCTCCTTTCAATGATGTATAAAATATTAGTAAAAGAGCGCACTTCATAAATGACGGTGTACCGTCACTCATGCAGAACGCCCTTGTCCTTTCTTGTTTTCATGTTTTCAATCCCGGGCATTATGCATGCGGGTTCATGCCTCACGCTCTTGGGAACACTGATCATGTAAACCAGCGTTTCCGTTATACCCCGACATACATTTTACCATAGGGCCGCTTGCTTGCGGCGGTTATTTTGATAAATTTTGCATTCAGTATCTTTTTCGCATCCCCGCCGAAATACGAGCAGTAATTCTGCACCAGGTCTGCGATCTTGGCCATATCTTCCTCGCTCGCGGGCTGGACGGTGGCTTCGCGTCCCAGCATGGTCCTGTCCACTTCCCCCCGCAGGTAGATGACGCCGCCGTGGATGCCCGTTGCGCAGAACCGGCCCGTCAGTTCCTTCCCGCCGCTATTCAGCCCCAGCACCAGCACGATGCCGCCCGCCATGTATTCCCCCAGGAAATCTCCCGTGCACCCGCCGATGACGAGCATGGGTTTTTTGTCCATGTACTCCTTCATGTGGATGCCCACCCGGTACCCGGCATTGCCCTGCACGTAGATGCTGCCCCCGCGCATGGCGTAGCCCGCCGCGTCCCCGCAGTTGCCGTGGATGACGATGGAGCCGTCGTTCATGGTGTTGCCCGTCCCGTCCTGCGCGTTGCCCATGACCTCGATCTCCCCGCCGTCCATGTAGCACCCCAGGTCGTTGCCCGGCGTGCCCACGAGGTGCAGGTGATATCCTGTTTTCATGGCGCTGCCGATGTACCGCTGCCCAGCCACGTGTTTGACCTGGACATGGAGGTCGTGCTTGAGGCTTTCCTTGATGAGTATATTCAATTCCTTGTGGTCAGCAGTACCTGCCTGTAATGTCATCATCCATGCTCCCTTCCTACTTGGCCAGTTTCTCCATGCGGGTCGCTTTGTCGTACCATTTCAGCCCGAATTTCGGCCCAAGCAATTCTTCGGGGCTTTGTATGGGCGTTTTCTCCCGGATCAGGGTGGTGAAAAGCCCCGCCCTGTCCACGGCGTTCCCGAAAAGCGCCACGCCCGTTAGGTTATGCTCCCGTATGTACAGCCGCGCAAACCCGTTTCCGTCTTCGCGCTCATATACGGTGCTCGTATTTGCGTCCAGGATCCCCGCGGTGATGACGGGATACCCGAAAAAGGTCACCGCGTTCATGGGGAAAAGCGGCGGGCATGTGCAGTTAGATCCTGTCATGTGCATTCCGGCCGTCTCGCCCTGCGCGTATGCGTTGGGCCAAAGGGCCATGATCTTTATTTCCCCGCTCACCGCGTCCCTGGATTCCGTCACGTCCCCCGCGGCATATATGTTTTCGACGTTTGTCCTGCAGGTTTCATCCACGATGATTCCCCGGCCGGTCTTGACGCCGATATCCTGTGCCAGTTTCACGTTCGGGCGTACGCCCACGGCCAGGACGAAAAGGTCGCATGGGACTTCCCTGCCGCTCTTTGTGGTAATGCCGGTGACGTAATCCACGCCCGATACCTTTGTGATGGAGTCGTCCAGGATGATCTCCACGCCTTTTTCCTCCAGTGCCTTCTGCAGGTAGGAGGCTGCCTTCTCATCCAGGATCGTCGGCATCACCCGGTTGGCCAGTTCGATGACGGTGATCCTGGCGCAATGCGGCGCCAGTCCTTCCGCCGCTTTCAGCCCGATCAGGCCTGCGCCTGCGATGACCACCCTGGTCTCGGGTTTGATGAGGGCCTTGATGGCCTCGGCGTCGTCGCGTTTGAGGAATGTCTGGGTGTTCTTCTCGTTCATCCCCTCGATCTGCGGGTAAAAGGGCACGCTGCCCGTGGCGATCAATAATTTATCATAAGGGTATTTCTTGCCGCCTGCTGCCACGGTTTTGGCCTTGGTATCGATGGCCTCCGCCTTTGTGCCCTTTATGAGGGTGACGGCGTTCTTCTCGTAGAAATCCGCATCGCGGTAGCCCATTTTCTCCTTTTGGACCTTGCCGTAGAGGTAATAGGAGATGAGCGGCCGGGAGTATACCGGGTAATTCTCGTCTGAAATAACGGTTATCTCCGCCTTGCTGCCCGCAGCGCGCAGGCCCTCGATGCAGCCCACTGCCGCAGCCGAGTTCCCGATGATGACCACTTTCATTCCCCCTCCACCTCCTTCACCGTGAGTGCCGCGTTGGGGCATCCCTTCACGCAGGCCGGTTCCCCAGCCTCCGCGCACAGGTCGCATTTGGCCGCCACGTGGCGGTCCCCCTCGTCCCGCATGATGGCCCCGTAAGGGCATACCAGCACGCACGTCCAGCAGCCGATGCAGCGTTCGGGGTCGTTCACCACCTGACCGTTTTCATCCCGGTGCATCGCGCCCGTGATGCATCCCTTGATGCAGGGGGCGTCGTCGCAGTGCCTGCAGTTGACGGCAAAGGAAAATCCTTCGCCCTCCTCCACCAGCACGCGCGCCACGGCCCTGGGGGCTTCCTTCCGGTGGGCCTTGATGATATCCTTGCTCTTGGAGTGCGCCGTGAGGCAGTTTACCTCGCACAGCTTGCATCCAATGCACCAGTTTTCGTTTGCCACTACCTTCTTCACGTTCTTATGGGCCTCCATATCCGCTTTCTCAATATCTCAGTCCCCGCAGGGTTCAAATAATCATCCCGAAGGGATTCCGCAACTGTCAACTCTCAACTCTCAACTATTAAATCGTCCCGCAGGGACACCTAAATTCTCAATTGTCAACTCTCAATTTTCTCCCGCGTGCATCACGCCCAGGATCTCCAGTTCCTTCTCGTTCATCCCCACGCCGCGCAGCATCAGCCGGTTGCCCCGCAGACTTTCCACCGCGTTGATGCCCATGCCGCCCATCAGTTCCTGTATCTCGTGCTTCCAGGCAGCCAGCAGGTTGTACGCGCGTTCCGCCGCGACGTCCGTGTTTAATCTTTTGACCAGATCCGGGTTCTGTGTGCAGATGCCCCAGTTGCATTTGCCCGTGTAGCAGTTGCGGCACATGTGGCAGCCGATGGCGATCAGCGCCGAGGATGCGATATATACGGCGTCCGCGCCCAGCGCGATGGCCTTGACCACGTCCGCGCTGTTGCGGATGGAGCCGCCTACCACGAGGGATACCGTATGCCGCAGGCCTTCATCCCGCAGCCGCTTGTCGACGGATGCCAGTGCCAGTTCCACCGGGATGCCTACGTAGTCGCGGATGCGTACGGGCGCAGCGCCCGTGCCGCCCCTGAAACCGTCTATGCAGATGGCGTCCGCGCCCGCCCGTGCGATGCCCGAAGCGATGGCCGGTGCGTTGTGCACGGCCGCGATCTTCACAAATACGGGTTTCTCGTAATTGCATGCCTCTTTCAGCGAGTAGATCAGCTGCCGGAGGTCTTCTATCGAATAAATATCGTGGTGTGGCGCAGGGGAGATCGCGTCCGTCCCTTTGGGGATCATGCGCGTCTGGCTGACCTCGTCCCCCACCTTTTCACCCGGCAGGTGCCCGCCGATACCCGGCTTGGCGCCCTGCCCGATCTTGATCTCGATGGCTCTTCCCGCATTGAGGTAGTCTGCGTCCACACCAAATCTGCCCGAAGCCACCTGCACGATGGCGTTGTTTCCGTACTTCGCCAGGTCCTTGTGCAGCCCGCCCTCCCCGGTATTGAACATCGTGCCCATCTTCTCCGCCGCCCGCGCCAGGGCTTCCTGCGCGTTCTTGCTGATGGAGCCAAAGGACATCGCCGAGAACATGATGGGCAGCTTCAGGTCCACCTGGGGCGGAAGGGGGCGTTTCAGGTGCCCGTTCCGGTCAAACTCCACCTTTTCGGGCTTGCTTCCGATCTGCACCCTTGTCTCCATCGGCTCGCGCAGCGGGTCGATGGAGGGGTTGGTCACCTGGCTGGCATTGATGAGCAGCTTATCCCAGTAGATGGGATACGGCTTGGGTGTGCCCATGCCGCCCAGCAGCACGCTGCCGGTCCTCGCCTGCAGGTAGATCTCTTTGATATCTTCCTGTTTCCAGTTTGCGTTTTCCTTGAATTCCAGGTCGTATTTGCGGATCCGGATGGCCTTCGTGGGGCACATGGCTACGCACCGGTGGCAGTTGACGCATTTTTCCTCGTCCGCCACGATCCTGTCTTCCTCTTCGTCATACCGGTGCACCTGGTTGGCGCACTGCCGTACGCACACCTTGCACCGTATGCACCTGTCGTCCCGCCTGTCTACCAGGTAGTCGCTTGTATATAGATCAAGACTCATCTTGCACTTTCCTCCAACCTCACGATTACCGGCTCCCCGCCCCGCGGCGCCCATACCTTGTCGGGCTCCTCGCAGATGGCGCGTATGGCGCATTCTTCGCTGGCTACATAGGTCATGTCGTCTTTCTCCGCGGCCACGAGCGGCCGCAGTTTCAGCCTGTCGTTCAGCGCCATGAACCCGCCGTTGAAGCCGATGATGATGGAGAAGGGTCCGTTCACCAGCATGGAGCCGTACACGGTCCGCAGCGCGGTGTAGCGCTTTTTGTCCTCCTCGTCCATCGCGTCGATCTCGTCCCAGAATGGCGCCGCCATGATGGCTGCGGCCGTCTCCAGGCTGTGCCCCTGCTTGCGGACGATGAAGTCCACCAGGTAGGTGATGGCTTCGGTGTCCGTCATCAGGTTGCACTTGTATCCGAACATCTCGATATAGCGTTTGTTCGCGTCATAGGAGGATATTTCGCCGTTGTGCACGGTGGACCAGTCCAGCAGGGTAAAGGGATGCGCCCCGCCCCACCAGCCCGGTGTGTTGGTGGGGAACCGGCCGTGCGCCGTCCACAGGTAGGCTTCATAGTTTTCCAGCATGTAGTATTCGCCCACGTCCTCGGGGAAACCCACGGCCTTGAAGGCCCCCATGTTCTTCCCGCTGGAAAAGACATAGGCGCCGTCGATGTTGCTGTTCACATGGATCACGCCCTTGGCGATGAACTCCGCTTCGTTGGATTCCAGCTGCAGCATGCGGAAGCTTTTGGGCATCAGGAAATAACGCCAGATCATCGGCGCGTGTTTGATGCGCGGATGGTCCCGTACCGGGATCTTGCCCGCGCTTTCGATATCGAAATATTTGTTCAGGAATTCCTCGGTGGCGGCCTTTGCCTCCTGCTTGTCGTAGAATATGTGGAATGCATAGCAGTCCTTGTACTGGGGGTAAATACCGTAAGCGGCAAAGCCGCCGCCCAGCCCGTTGGAGCGCGTATGCATCATCTGGATGGATTTGATGATCGTTTCACCGGAAAACCTCTGCCCCTTGCGGTTCATTACGCCGCTGATGGCGCAGCCTGAAGGTATCCGCACTTGCCCTTCCCTTAGCAACTGAAGTATCCCCCTTAAACCATTTAAAAAAATCGTTCTACCGCAGACGGGGTCTTTCAAAATCCCGTCTGTAATAGAACGCCGTTGTTCTCGTTTTGCAATTTGTCACTTCACATTATGCATTATATGCGTTAATATGCCATATGTCAAGCTTGTATCAGGGTAATTCTGCAACTCTTCGCTGAATTTGTGCATTTTTCTGGGTTATGGCTCGCTTGGCCGCCCTTCTGGCCCTTGTGCACAGGTAGCATGTGGCCTGAGAAACTGCAGAACTGGCCCCTGTCCTGCAAAGTACCCTTTTCCGAAACGGAATGCCGGCAGGCTTGTCCGCCAGTTTCCGTTTCGTATGCTGGCGGCCGTTTGGCTCTGCTGTTTACTTTCCTCTCGAAAAAAGCCCTACCAGCACGCCCAGCGCGCCCAGTACGATCTCTGCAATATTGATATAGTTTGGATCGCTTTTGAACATCGGCACCACATTGGTCAGTCCCAGGATGCCCAGCGCCAGGAAGGCAAGGCCGAGGATGATGCAGGTCGCTCTTTTCATGGACAAAAACCCCCTCTTTGATATTGCAGGACGTTAATACAGTAAAGTTTATGTTTTATAATATAATTTATTAATGAATAATAATCAATATATTCTTATCACCCAATATTCGATAATTTTCCTTTTTGATGGTAATTTTTTTCGATTTGAAATATTTTCACTGAAAATGCGTCTGTAGGATAGGGCCGCAGGTCTCCATCAGAAAGTTTCAATGCGTGAACCGTCCCTGTGCCGTGTGCGACATACTTTCCAGTACATTGCAAATGCTAAACGGAAAAAATCATGTTGTTTTTCCTTGAATAGCTATTGACAGAATCATTACTTCGGTGTACAAATAGTTTTGCATCCAAACTATTATCGGAGTGATTGCCATGCTGGAAACCAGAGAGCAGGTCATAACGGCGCTTGTAGATAGGTTCCGCCGTTTCAGGCGGTCCAATATCAGGCCTGTGAATGCATCCATCCGCCCCAGTGAGATGATGGTGCTGCACTACCTGTCCAGGCATCATATGATGGGCGGGATCCCGCGCCAATCCGACCTCAGCGGTTTTATGGGTTTGGCGCCCTCCACGGTGACGCCCCTGCTGAATTCTTTGGAGGAACGGGGGCTTATCAGCCGCAGCCACTCGGATGCAGACCGCAGAGTGGTGTTCGTGGAGCTTACCGGGGACGGCAATGCGTTCCTGGACAGGATACACGGAGAGATGGGTGGCATGCTTGGGGGCCTGGTGGATTTCCTGGGACTGGATGATTCCCGTGAATTGATAAGATTGATGGATAGATCCATACAATATTTTGACACCCTGCAGAAGCCCTGCAGGGAGAAACCGGAGGAAAGGTAAATGGGTAAGATTTTCGCAAAGCTCAAACCGTTTTTCTGGCAGGTGGTCATTATCTTCCTTTTGATCACCGGCCAGGCCATAGCGGATCTGTATCTGCCGCGCCTCATGTCAGATCTGGTGAACTATGGGATCGGTGTGTCCACTCGTGTGGCAAATGTGCCATACATCTGGCAGGTAGGCGGTCTCATGCTGGCAGTATCCGCGGGTGGAATGCTGTGTTCCGTCCTGGCCAGCTATTTCGCCGCGCGTGTGTCCATGGGGTTGGGCATGAACCTGCGTAATTTCGTGTTTCAAAAGGTGGAGTCCTATTCCCTGTCTGAATTTGATAAGTTTGGGACGGCCTCTCTGATCACACGGACCACAAACGACATCACACAAGTGCAAATGTTCTTTTTGTTGTTTTTCCGGATGGTCCTTTCCTCCCCCATCACCATCGTTGGTGGCGTCATTATGGCAGTAGGTACAGACGCTTCATTATGGTGGATCATAGCGGGAGTGGTACCTCTGCTGGCAGCGGCCATGACGGCCATCGGAGTGCTTGGTTTCCCGCTGTTCAAAAAGCGGCAGATGCTGCTGGATAAATTGAATCTTGTCGCCAGGGAAGGGCTCACCGGAGTACGTGTGGTACGGGCATTCGACCGCACCCCTTACCAGACCGAACGGTTTTATGAGGCAAATAAAAACCTCACCGGTCTTGATGTCAAGGTCAACAGGCTTATGTCCCTCGGCCAGCCGCTTGTCATGCTGATCATGAATGTCACGATCATAGCCATCCTCTGGTTTGGCGGCCGAAGCGCAGTAGCCGGCGACATGCAGCTTGGCGGCTTGCTTGCCTTTATACAGTATGCGATGCAGATCCTCTTCGCAGTATTGATGCTTGCCTTCATATTCATTTTCTGGCCCCGTGCCGCTGCCTCCGCAGCGAGGATTAACCAGGTGCTTGAAACGAAAGAAAGCATACTTGATCCCAAATCTGCCAGGAGCCCTGTGGGCATGCGTGGCACGGTTGAGTTCAGGGATGTCAGTTTTGCCTATCCCGGCGAGAAGAAGACCGTGTCCGATGTCCCCGCTGTGACCGATATTACATTCACGGCGCATCCCGGTGAGACTACAGCCATCATCGGGGGTACGGGTTCGGGCAAAACCACGCTGCTGAACCTGATTCTACGCTTTTATGATATACAAAAGGGTGCCATCCTCGTCGATGGCATAGACGTGCGTGAGATGACGCAGGAAGAGCTGCGCAAAAAGATCGCGTACGTTCCCCAGCGCGCCGTCCTCTTCTCGGGCAGCGTGGCGGAGAATATCCGTTACGGCGATCCGGGGGCTACGGATGACGAAGTACGCCATTTTGCTGAAGTGGCGCAGGCCAAGGAGTTTATCGATGGCATGGAAGGCGGGTTTGATGCCCCCATCGCCCAGGGCGGCGCCAATGTTTCGGGCGGGCAGAAGCAGCGTTTGAGCATTGCGCGTGCGTTGATACGCAGGCCCGAGATATATCTGTTTGATGATAGTTTTTCCGCGCTGGATTTCAAAACGGATGCCCGGCTCCGTTCCGCCATGAAAGGCGAAACGAAGGACGCCACCGTTATGATCGTGGCCCAGCGTGTCAGCACCGTCATGGAAGCGGACCGCATCGTCGTGCTGGATGAAGGCCAGGTGGTGGGCATCGGCACGCACCGCGAGTTGATCAAAAGTTGTGAAGTATACAGGGAGATCGTATCGTCCCAGTTGAGTGAGGAGGAGTTGGCATGAGTCAGCAGTATCAGCCCGGCCGCAGCAGCGCTGCCCGGCCGCAGCGCCGCGGTCCCATGGGCGGCCCTATGGGCCATATGGGCGGCGTTCCCGGGGAAAAGGCCAGGAATTTCAAGGGAACATTGAAAAGATTGCTGCGGTATTTCAAGCCGTATATATGGGGATTCATCGTTGTAACGCTTTTTGCAGTTGGCAGCACAGTGATGGCGATATTCTCCCCCAAGGTCCAGGGTCTGGTTATCAATGACTTTGGTGCAGGTATCTATTCCGGTCAAATGGATTGGGATGCAGTTCTTTCCCGGATCGTGATACTGGCTGCCCTTTTCATCGGCAGCTCTGTTCTGGCTTATGTCCAGCAGTACATCATGGCTGGTGTTACACAAAAGGCTGTACGGAGGATGCGCAATGACATCAATGACAAGCTCACACGGCTTCCGCTGAAGTATTATGACGGGCGCACACATGGCGAGATCCTCTCCCGCATTACCAACGACGTAGACGTCGTCAGTACCACGCTCCAGCAGGGCGTGACGCAGATCATTTCTGCGATCATTACGATCATCGGCGTTATCATTATGATGTTCACCATCAATTGGATTCTTTCGCTGGTTGTGCTGGTCGTCCTTCCCATCAGCGCTGTTGCCACGCAGATGGTCACCAAACGCTCTCAAAAGCAATTTATCGGGCAGCAGAAAAAGCTCGGCGAATTGAATGGCCTTGTTGAGGAATCCTTTGGCGGCCATAATATAGTTAAGGCTTTTGGCAAGGAAAAGGAGAACATCGAAAAGTTTGATGGTATCAACAAAGAGCTCTTTGCTTATTCCGCAAAGGCACAGTTCCTTTCGGGCCTGATGTGGCCGATCGTGGCTTTTATCAGCAACCTCGGTTATGTCGCCATCTGTGTGGCCGGCGGCATAATGGCCACGCAGAAATTTGATGTGGGTATCATCGTCTCCTTCATCCAGTACTCCAGGATGTTCACGCAGCCTATCATGCAGACGGCCAATATCGCCAACGTCATACAGTCCACCATGGCGGGCGCCGAGCGTGTGTTCGAGTTGCTGGATGAAAAAGAGGAGGCTCCCGATAAGGCGGGTGCGGTGGGACTGCCCGAGCCGCACGGCGAAGTGGCTTTTGACCATGTGCGTTTCGGCTACACCGAGGGTGAGCCCCTCATCCACGATCTCAGCATCGATGTACAGCAGGGGCAGACGGTCGCCATCGTCGGGCCCACGGGCGCAGGCAAAACGACCCTGGTGAATCTGCTCATGCGCTTTTATGATGTACAGGGCGGGCAGGTCCGGGTGGACGGGCAAAATATCATGGACATGGAGCGGGACAGCCTGCGCAATGTCTTCGGCATGGTGCTGCAGGATACCTGGCTTTTCAACGGCACCATCAGGGATAATATCGCCTACGGACGCGAGGGGGCCACCGAAGCGGAGATCGTCTCCGCGGCAAAGGCTGCCCATGCACACCACTTCATCCGCACGCTGCCCGACGGGTACGATACCGTGCTCAATGAAGAGGCGTCCAATATCTCGCAGGGGCAAAAGCAATTGCTCACGATAGCCCGCGCCGTACTGAAAGACCCCGCCGTCCTCATCCTGGACGAGGCCACCAGTTCCGTCGATACGCGTACCGAAGTGCTCATACAAAGGGCGATGAAGAGCCTCATGCAGGGGCGCACCAGTTTCGTTATCGCGCACCGGCTCTCCACCATCCGGGACGCCGATATCATCCTGGTGATGAACCAGGGGGACATCGTGGAAAAAGGCACGCACAGGGAGTTGCTCGAAAAAGGTGGGTTCTATGCCGAGCTGTACAATAGCCAGTTTTCCGGCAGCTGCGGCGGAGAAAAGGCTGTTTGAGCTTTTCAGTTATCGCATGGGAAGGACGTTCTGTGTTGGCAGACGTCCTTTTCTTTTTGCCTGGGCCGTTCACGGGGATGCCGTTTACCGGCCCAGGCAACTAGAGCGGTCGGTTTCTGCTGTTCGGCGATATACATAATGACATAATGTAACATAATTATACATTGCAGAGGATGCATTATACATTATTGATGCCCCATTATTGACAAAGTTCGGCAATATACTGTATACATTAAATTATATAATATATACAGATGATGATATTTTTTCTTTTAAAAAGGTGGCTGCCGCATGAAGATTCTGATTGTTGATGATTCCGCTTTCGCCCGCCAGTTCATCAAAAAAGTCATCATGGAAAATTGTCCCGGCGTAGAGTGTGTTTTTGCCGCCTCCGGAGAGGAGGGGTACGAAGTCTTCCTCGCCGAGAAGCCTGATTTTGTGGTCACCGACCTGCTCATGCCGGGTATCGGTGGGCAGGCCATGATCCGGCAGATAAGGCAGAAGGATCCGCAAAGCAGGATCATCGTCGTCTCTTCAGATGTGCAGCGTGCCATCCGCGCAGAGGTTTCAGATCTTGGCGTGCTCCGCTTCATCAATAAACCCATCAGCGATGAGAACAGGGCCGAGTTCATCTCGCTCTTGCAGGGGGCGTGACATGCTGACGCCGATTCAAAAAGATACCCTCACAGAGATTCTGAATATGCACATGGGCAAATCCGCCAGCCAGCTTTCGGATATGGTGAACCAAAAGGTCATCCTTTCCGTCCCCGAGGTGGAGTTGCGGCGCGGCTCCGAGATGGGCGCAGACGGCCTGCAGAAAGACCAGCTTTTTGAGGCGGGAAACCTGGTGGTCACTTCGGTGGCCTTCGGGGATGCGTTCAAAGGCCACGCGCTCGTCATCTTTCCCGAGGATAAGGCCAAGATCCTGGTCAATGCGTGCCTCGGCAATGATCTCACCGAAGGCATCGGCCAGAGCCTTTCCGGAGAGGATTCCGATGTGATCCGGGAGATATGCAATATCATCCTGAACTCCCTGGTGGGCGAATTTGGTAACCTGTTGGATGTCCGCCTAGAGTATTCCTCCTTTGAAATGGGCATATCCCGGGTGGCTGCGCTGGATAAAAGCAGTTTCCTCCCGCGGGATTCCCAGGTCCTGGTGCTTTACATCTCCTTCTTCCTGACGGTGAGCCAGGTGCGCGGTGTGCTGCTCATCGCCCTGTCCGGTCCTTCCTTTAAAATGCTTACAGACAAAATCGACGGGATGTTGAGGGATCTTGATGTTTGACTGGATGTCACAGGCGCTTGACAGGATCGATACCGGCGTCATCATCGCCGATATCTCCCGAAACATCATATTTTGGAACCGCGAAATGGAGCGCATCAGCCGCATATCCCGGGAAGACGCGGTTGGCCGCTGCCTTCCGGATATCTGCCCCAAATTCGCCGAACCCCGGTATCAGAGCATACTGGACGGCGTATTTCAAAATGGCCTGAGCCGCTTCTGTTCCAGCGTCCTGCACAAGTCCTTCGTCATTCCTGCGGATGCGGAAGAGCCGGGCCGTGTGCGGCAGAGCATGAAAGTCGAGCCGCTGCAGTACCGCGGGCAGATCGGTTATGCCCTCCTGCAGATCACGGATGTCACCGAGCAGGTGCAAAATGAACATAAACTGAAGTCCGCCATCGATGAATTGAAAAAAGGGTACGAGAAAGTCAAGGAGGCCGAGGAGGCTGCCAAGGAATTGGCGCGCTATGATTCCCTCACTGGTGTTTTCAACCGCCAGACGCTGGAGGAAGAGCTGGATAAGGCCATCGCGCGGTCCGGTGCCGCGGGCCGGAAGTTTACACTGCTTTTCATCGATCTGGATGGTTTCAAGCAGGTAAACGATACCTACGGCCACATGGTGGGGGATGTTTTGTTGCAGCAGGTAGCGGGCCGCTGCAGGAACAATACGCGCCATGATGACCACCGGCCGCAGGACATCGTCGCGCGCATCGGCGGGGATGAGTTCGTCATCGTCCTCGTGGAGATATCCGATCCCGCAGACGGCCTCATGGTGGCGGAAAAGATCATTTCCACCATCCGCAAGCCTTTTCTGATCGATAATAAGAGCATCCATGTCACCGTCAGCATGGGCATCGCCCTGTATCCGCGGGATGGGGATTCTGTCAGGGCGCTTCTGGAATGTGCCGATATCGCCATGTACCGCGCCAAGCAGGAGGGCAAGGATACCTACCGTGGCTGTGAAGAATACATGCCCCGTGCCGGTACCGCGTAGGAACGAGAAAGGATGGCATCACACCATCCTTACATTATGTAACTCTCCACTCTCGATTTTCCATTCTCAATTTGTCAATTGATCTCCCGATGGTACTCCTTAACTCTCAACCTTCAATTCCCGGCTGCTCATATCTCCCTCTCAGGGCTATATGACTATGCCGCAAGGCATACCTGAATTGTACATTGTACATTTTACATTGTACATTGTCTCCCATCGGGTGTGCATAAATTCACAGCTGCCAAATACTATATATCTGCCGTGACTACCGCAGTGCCCGAAGCCGTCACCATCAGCATGCTTCCTCCCTGCCCCAGCACTTCGTAGTCGATGTCCACGCCCACCACGGCGTTTGCCCCCAGCCGCTGCGCCCGGCTGGCCATCTCCGCCACCGCGTTTTCCCGCGCTGTGATGAGCTCTCCTTCATAGGAGTCCGACCGCCCGCCGAAAAAGTTGGTCAGCCCCGCCGAGATGTCCTTCAGGAAATTCACCCCCGAGACCACTTCGCCAAATACCAGCCCCCGGTATTCCACGATCTTCTTCCCTTCGATACTGGGTGTCGTCGTAACGATCATTGTGCATACCCCCTGTGATACTTAATATATGTATTGTGCCATGGATGGTTTCATACTAGTGGATGGACTTCGTCCACAAAAAAGATTGCGTCCGCCTGCCGGGCGATGACTGTCCTGAATACGGTATTGTAAATGCCCACGATATCCGTTTCACACTGCAGGACAGCCGCGCGCCTGTCGCTAGATGCGGTGGGAAGCAGGTAGGTTGGACCTGCCTCTGCCAGCATTGCGTTCAGCGTACCAGGCTTGCATGTGTAGGTGTTCTCCAGTTGCATATAGGGTTGTGAGCTTTTGCCGTGCCCCTGCAGCATCCAGATGGAGAAGACCTTCCCCGGTAAAAGGTTGTTGATGTATGTTCCCAGCGAGGGTGTCCTCCTCCCGCCTGCCGATGCACCCCCCGCCTCCTTGATGGAGGCCATGTCCTTCGAAAGGTGGCGGTTGTGCCCCATAAGCACGAGTTTTCCCTCCGGCCCCATTTGGGATAGGATGAAATCAGTGTTCCGGCACATCGCCTGTTCCCGCTCCGCCATCGCTTTTCGCAGTCTGCCGTAGCCCTTTGCGGGATGCGCCACGCGGATGAATTCCAGTCCGTCCACGAGGTTCAGGATATGCTGGCCCAGCAGGGTGAATGCTTCATCCGATAGCTTTACAAGCACTTTCCTGTCTTTCTTCAGCATGGATAATAGCTTTTCCAGCCTGCGGATCTCCTGTTCCACCGTCTCTTTCGGGACGCGTTGCAGCAGGGCGGTCAGTTTTCTGCCTTCTTCAGTATGGCTGAATGGCTGTAGTATCTCCGCCGCGTCACGGTATCCGCCCCCCGCCAGTACGTCGATATCGAAGCCAAAGCAGCGGATTTTACCCTTGGTCTCTATATTTAATTGGTGCAACAGCCTTGCCTGCCTCGTTTGTTCCCGCTTGAAAGCCTCCACCGGGTAGTTCGCACTGGAGTCTTTCAGTAGCCCCGTGGGCTTGTCTTCTCGGTCCGTGCGGGTGTCCCCTTTATATCCGTATGTGGCGACCATTTCCAGCCATTGCTCCTGGCCGCTTTGGATGTAGCGGTCGGTGCGCACGCCGTCGGGCCATCCCAGTTCCTCGGATATGAAATGCCACCCGCGCGATACAAGGTAGCGCAGCAGATACATGCGGTACTCCGCCTTCTCGTGCACCCAGTGGTCCTCCTCCCCCAGGAAGACGACGCGCTTGTCTTTCAATGCTTCATCCAGGGGTGCGAGGCGCTCGATGTCCGCTTTCAGTCCGTCGATAGGCGCATCCATGGTAATAGCGTTTTCCCGCGCCCATGCCATGAATGCCGCCGGGCCGTCCACGTTTGGTGTTTGATGATGGGTCATACGCCCGCCCCCTTGCGTTCAACGCCGCTTCAGCGGTATGATCCGCATAAATGCCTTCACTTCATCCATGGTTATTGGTCCCGTCGCCCCCAGGGTCAGTGTGCACATCGCCGCCGCCGCGTTGGCCAGGCGCCCGCATTCCTCCAATTCGAGCTGATTTAACAGCCCGGTCATGAATCCTGCCATAAAGTTGTCCCCCGCCCCCGTCGTGTCGATGGGGGTGACGGCATACGCCGGGCACCGGATGCATTGGGTCGCGGTTTGAATGAAGCATCCATCGCCGCCCATCTTGATCACGGCCGTCCCCGCGCCGTGGCGGATCAGGAATTCCGCCATCTTCTCCGGTTCCGTCTCCCCGGTGAGGTATCTGCCCTCTTTATAACTGGGCATGATATAATCTGTATAGGGCAATATTGCTTTTATGCCGTCAAATCCCGTCCCGTACGCGTCGTGCGTCACATCCGCACTCGTCGTGGCGCCGCATTCCTTGGCGCGCCGGAAGAGTTCGGCAGCCCCTCCCCGGTCCAGCTTCGGGTGCGCGAAGATGCTGCTGATGTTGATATGCTTGGCCTGTTCGATTGCTTCAGTTGGAATATCTTCAATCGATAACTCCCGGTTGTTCCCGGAGCAGCACACCAGGGTCCTGTCCCCCTCGTTGTTCACCATCACCGTGCTCACGTTGGTGTGCAGGCTGGGATCCCGCGTTGCGAATGAGGTATCCACACCGCTGCCCGAAACCATGTCCAGCACCAGTTTCCCCACTGCGTCCCCGCCCGTCTTGCAGCACAGCGCCACCTTCATCCCCAACCGCGCCGCCGTGATGGCGCTGTTGGCCGCATCCCCGCCCGGCAGCAGCGGGATCTCGGGCAGCCGGATCATGTCCGTCTGGAAATCCAGCGTTTTGCACGGCAGCCGCAGCATCAGGTCCGCCACGATGATGCCCACGTTCAATATGTCGTACCTTTTATCCATTGCGATCCTGTCCTTCCGTACGGGGTGGAAGCCGCTTGTCAATGAAAATTATACCATAGGCTCCATGGCCTGTGCCAATATAGCTGAATGCGCTGTTCCCGGCTCTGCCGCCTGTGCTAAAATGAGCTCAGCGAACTTTCGGGAGTGTGGTGATGCTATGGACAGGTTTGAGGTTATCATGGGCGATATTACAAAGCAGCACGTGGACGCCATCGTCAATGCCGCCAATACCTCATTGCTCGGCGGCGGGGGCGTGGACGGTGCCATCCACCGGGCGGCAGGCCCCGGCCTGCTGGCGGAATGCAGGAAGTTGAATGGCTGCCGCACTGGGGAAGCGAAAATAACGGGCGGTTATCTCCTCCCCGCCCGCCATGTGATCCATACCGTTGGCCCTGTATGGCGCGGCGGCGACCATGGCGAAGCAGGGTTGCTGGCCTCATGCTACCGCAATTCCCTGGATTTGGCGCTCCGAAACGGTATAATGACGCTCGCTTTCCCGTCCATCAGCACCGGCAGGTACAGCTATCCGCTCGATCAGGCGGTCGGGATAGCTGTTCGTACCATCCTGGATTTTCTGAATGCCCACGATGCCATAGGCAAGGTTTTCATGGCCTGCTTCGACGCTGCCACATATGATGCATATGTATCTGCGTTCAATGGATTTCGTTGAATCGATGTATCGCCCAAAAAGAGAAAGCCCCGCTGTCTTTTTTCATACGAGCCGGGGGCAGTCCTCTGATGGCTATCTAGCCATCGCGCGAAGATCCCCGTGCTGCCGGGCATCTCCCGCAACCTATAGTATCTTTTGTGAGGGAAGGCCCGGCGCCTTTTTTTACAGGCGTTTGCCTTCTTCGGGTTGCCTTGTTTTCAGTGCCCGCCGGGGGCGATTGTCCCGCTCGGGGCGGGTGTTTCGCTCGGAGCAGGTGTTTCGCTGGGACTGGGGGAAGCCTGCGTGCTGCCCGGGGTAGGTGAGGCCTGTGTGTTCCCCGGTTCATATTTGTTCAGGCTCTTGTCCACAAATACGATGTCCACCCTGCGGTTGAATTTACGGTTCGCCTCTTTATTGTTCGGCTTGACCGGCCTGTATTCCCCGTAGCTGATGACGGAGAGGCGTTTGGGGTCCACGCCGTTGTGCTGCAGGGCATATAATACGTTTTGGGCACGCTGGTAGGCCAGCTCCCAGTTCGAGGGGAACCGGGATGTTCGGATGGGCCTGTTATCCGTGGAACCCTCCACGCGTATATAATTATCGATCGAATTGATCACCGTCGTAAACTTGCCGATCAGTTCTTTCCCTTGCTTCTTGATGGATGCCGAGCCCGAGTCAAAAAGCAAGGCGTCCGCAAGGCTCACTACCACCCCCCGTTCCTCCGTCCGCACGGTCACATAGCCGGTGAGGCCCGCGCCCTCGATGAGGCCCTTCAGTTTCTGTTCCACCTGTTTCAGTTCCGAATTCTCGGTGGCGGAAGGCGGGGGTGAAGGTGCGGGGGAATCGGTCGTATAGGGCGGCATGGTTATCGTTGCGAGTACCCCGGTTTGGTCATCGCCCGAAGGAGGTATCTGCACCTGGCTTCCTGTCAGCGCCGCCTTCAGCTGTGAAGCGAGGGATTCAAATTTCTTGCTGTCCACGGTGCTCATCGTATACATCATGATGAAAAGCGCCAGCAGTAACGTGATCATGTCCGAATACGTCAAAAGCCAGCGTTCGCTGTTGCCATGCGACTCTTCTTCATGTTTCCTTCTCATAGGCCTTCTTCCTTGGCCGCGATGTTCTTGCCCTTCTTTTCCTTGGCTTCCTTCACGGCTTTCATTTCAAAAGCCACATACGGCTTGAGGCGCTCACGGATGATCGTGGGGTTCTCGCCCTCGTGGATGGAGAGGATCCCCTCGATGATCAGTTCCTTTTCGATGCTTTGGATTTTCATCTGCAGTTTGAGCTTGTTGGCCAGGGGCAGCCATAAGAGGTTGGCAAAGGCTATACCATACAATGTGGCGATGAACGCCACGGCGATGGACTTGGCCAGTTCTTCGGGCGTACTCATGTTTGCCAGCACGTTGATCAGTCCCAGCACCGTACCGATGATGCCCATCGTCGGCGAAAACCCGCCCGCCTGTTCAAAGACTGAGATTTCCCTCTTTTTGAGCTGTTCAAATATGTAGACCTCGCTGTCGAGCACTCCCTTCAGCGCCTGTTTGTCCAGGCCGTCCAGCAGCAGCATGATGCCCCTTTGCAGCAGCGGGTCCTGCTTCTTGTCGATGGTGCCATCCCCCATGAGCCTCTCCAGGCACAGGATGCCTTCCCGCCTCACGCTTGTCGCCAGGCTCACCAGCAACTCCAGGGATGTGTTCAGGGATCTTTTGGGCGACTTGCATGCACTCGCAAACATTTTGGGTATTTTGGTTACGTCTTTCAGGGAAAAGGATATCATGAGGGCGCCGATGGTGCCCCCCAGCACGATCATCAAAGGGCTTATCGAGACCAGCGCGGACAATTGTCCATGATCCATGAGAAAACCGATGATGATTGCGCCGAATCCCACTATGATTCCCAGTATAGTCGTAATACCCATTTCCATAACCCCGTTTCAGGTTTATTCCGTCCCGCAAAGATGCCTTGGATCCACGTTATGTCCTGCATTACGTACGCAAGGCGGATGGTTCCATGGCACAGCCGGGGTGGCATGTCCTAGAATACCATCATTATTTGTTATAGCGATTCGTTCATTCTATAGATATATCGAATCATTCGCGCCACGTCTTAACGCTTTTGAGGTGAATCGCGTAAATATCCTCTCCTTATATTGTTAATTTTACCTTTTGTAAGCGTATGAGGTGATTTTTGATAATGATCGTGGTGCAATAGAAAAGCCCCGCGGCTCTTGTGCAGCGGGGCCTTGTTCTCTGGTCTGTGCCTGTGTTTTGGATGCGGATCATTCCCCGCCCTGCTTGCGAGGCGAGATGATCTCGGTGATGCGCACGCCGTAACTGTCGTCGATGACCACCACTTCTCCGCGGGCCAGCAGCCTGCCGTTGACCAGTACATCCACCAGTTCGCCGGCCAGCCGGTTCAGTACGATGACCGTACCGATGGTAAATCCCATGATTTCCTTCACGCTTTTTTTGCACTTGCCCAGTTCCACGGTCACCTGCAGCGGCACATCCGCGATGATCTCCAGGTTGTCCCCCCCTGCCCTGCCGTTGTCCCGCGCCGCATTGTCAAAGGATTGATACTGTACGCTTTTCACATTGACTTTCTTGTTGGTCTCCGCTGCGGCTATCCGCTTTTCCCCTTCGCTTGCGGCGGGAGCAGGCGTTGCTGCCTTTTGTGGTGCCGGAGGCATGGGTGGTGCTTGTGCAGGTTTCTGCGGCTCCGGTGCCATGAGCCCGTTCGCCAGCGCCCGGCCCACGCTGAAAGGCATGATCTGCATGATCTCGCTCATCAAAAGCCCTTCGATCTCCATTGTGAAACTGATCTTGATCACATCTTCGTCGTTTTCCAGGATCTCCGCTACATTGGTGGAGGCCAGCGTGATGATGTTTACCTCGGGCGGCGCGATACTGACGGTCCGGCCCAGTATGTCGGCCATTGCCGTGGCGGAAGAGCCCACCATCTGGTTCATGACCTCGCTGACGGCACTGATCTGGATCTCGTTGAGTTCCTGCGCCGGGTCTATTTCAGTGCTCTCGCCCAGCAGCAGGTTGGATATCAGTGCGGCGTCTTCCTGTTTCATCAAAAGCAGGTTATGTCCGTCCAGCCCCTGCGTGTAGGACACCCGCACGGCTACATACGGCTTTTTATACTCCTTGAAGCTCTCGTACGCAGTCATGATGCTGACTCTGGGCGTGGTGATGCTGACCCTCCTGCCGATGAGCGTATACATGGTGGTCGCAGCCGTGCCCATGGAGATATTGCCGATTTCACCCAGTGCGTCCTTCTCCATGCCCGTCAGGGCCTGTGTGGGTGCGGGCGGCGGGGGCGCCATGTTTTCTTCCAGGTCTCTGAAAAGGACATTCATTCCTTCTGCCGAAGTGTCACTCATCGTATGATTCCTCCATCAATATGTCTGTGATCTGCACCGCATACTGGGAGCCCTTGATGCCGATCACGCCCTTGAATTTGGGGATATGCTCCACTTTTATCGTGATGTACTTGTTGATCGTATGGTCGAGTTTGATGACGTCCCCTTCCTGCAGGTTCAGGAAATCCGATACCGATGCATAGGTATCATCCAGTACCGCCTGGAGCGTCACATAGGTATTGGACAGGCGGCGGCTGATCAGCTCCCCGTGCACCGGCGCCTGCTGCTGGGTGGCCGTTCCCGAATACCATTGCCGGGTGGCCAATAGTTTGGATACGGGCTGCACCGCCACATGGGGGATGCACAGGTTGATCACGTCGGATACCTCGCCGATGCGCACGTTCAGGGTGATGATGGCGCTGGGCTCCGACGGGGCCACGATCTGCGTGAACTGCGGGCTTGTCTCCAGCCTGTCCAGCGTGGCGTTCACCTTGGCCACCTTTTCCCAGGCCTCGCCCGTCAGTCCGATCATCTGGCGCACGACGCGCAGCAGGATCGCCAGTTCTATCTCCGTAAAGGGTTTTTCCGTATCGATGAAATAGCCGGTGCCCCCGAAAAGCCTGCTGACGATCTCATAAGCCACCGTGGGGGATACCTCCATCAGTGCGGGCCCCTGCATGGGCGGCATGTGCATGATGGCCAGCAGTACCGGCGTGGGGAGCGAATTGTTGAATTCCGAAAAGGTCTGCTCCTCGATGGAGACTACTTCCACCTCGCAGACTGCCCGCAGTGTACCGGATAAATAGGAAGAAAGCCTCAGCGCGTAATTATCATAAATGAAGTTCAGCGTCTTGAGCTGTTCCTTGGGAAATTTGTTTGCGGTGCGGAAATTGTACGGCCGCACATGGGATGTATCCTCTTCCGGCGCCTCTTCTGAAGAGACCGCCTTCCCTGATGCCAATGCATTTAACAGTTCGTCGATCTCGTTTTGCGACAAAACGTTTGGCAATCTTTTTCTCCCCTTGTGCATATGCGCAGCCGCAGGTGGCGGCAGGCATTCTATAAATGAGATGTTATGAATGGTTTTTATTATTATAACATTAATCGCGCAAATTTGGTAAGTATTTATCATTTATCACAGATTACGCATTATTCCTTCTATCGGAACTATGGGCTCAAAGGATGAATCTGACCAGCTGAATTCGGTCAGGATAATTTAATCTGCTGGCCAATAGCGGTACGCTCTTTTTTCGAATAATCTGCTGTTGCCGTATATGCATATATGCTGATTATGATGACGGGGCCTTATATGTATAGTGTCCTTTCGTGGAATATGCCCTGGTGGGCGAGATCTATGTAATAACGAATAGCCTGGGTTACATGGCATCAGATTATTGATATGGATGCTACGTAATGACCTGCTCCGGTGGCAGGCTCAGCCTGATATGCCGTTATACGATGGAGGCCCCCCGCCGTAGGTCTGGCGGGGAGCCTCTTCGATGCCCTATTCGTTTACGTTATCCGGTTATCTCTTCAGGTTGACCAGTTCTTCCAGCATCTGGTCCGTCGTGGTGATGATCCTGGAGTTGGCCTGGAATCCCCTCTGTGTCACGATCATGTCCGTGAATTCCTGCGCCAGGTCCACGTTGGACATTTCCAGCGTGCCCGGGTTCAACTGCCCCGCGCCGCCCGTGCCCGGGATGTTCAGCGTCGGTGCGCCCGAGTTCGCGGTATTGCGGTACATGTTCTGGCCGATCTTTTCCAGCGCGCTCTCGTTGCCGAATGTCGCCAGCGCGATCTGTCCGATGATGTGCTTGGCGTTCGTGGTCCTGTCCAGGCCTACCACGGCGCCGTTCTTGTCTATCGTCACATCGTAATACTGCGGGGAGATGACGATATTCTGCAGCGGGTGTGCGGTGGTATCGGTATTCGGCACCTCTGTGGTCGGATCGATGTAATACCCCTGGACGAACAACCCGTTCGAGTTGACGAGGTTGTTGTTCACGTCGGTGTAAAAGTTCCCTGCGCGGGTGTAGGTCTGCCTGCCAGCGCTGGAGAGTACGAAGTAGCCGTCGCCCTCGATGGAGAGGTCGAGCACGTTGCCGGTATACTGGGCCGCCGCACGGGTGTGCATTACATCGATGGTCGCCAGCGTGGAACCCAGGCCGATCTGCTGCGGGTTCGTGCCGCCGTTGGCCGTGCCGTTGGCGCCAGAAGCGGGACGCAGTGTCTGGCTGTAAATGTCCTGGAATATGACGCGGCTGCCTTTGTAGCCGATGGTGTTGACGTTTGCGATGTTGTTGCCGATGATGTCCATACGGGTCTGGTGGTTGCGAAGTCCGGTCACGCCGGAGTAAAGGGATCGCATCATGGTCTTTTACCTCCGTATATCAAAGTGTTAATTCAGTGTGATCTCCGTGATGTCGGATACGGGTACTTCCTGTTCGCCGATCTTGGCGTACAGCAAACCGTTCCGGATCACGATCGTGGATACGGTGCCGGTCACATCGTGGGGCTTTCCGTCCTCCCCGGTGACCGTTGCCTTCACGTTTTTGCCGATCAGGCCCGCGCTCGAAAGGATCTTGTCGGTGAGGTTATCCCCGGTGATGGCCGTATCCGGTATTTCCAGTGTACCGGGGTTGATCGATCCTGCGCCTCCGTTGCCCGGGGTGTGCAGGGTAGCCTGGCCCGAGCCGGTGGTGCTGCGGTAGAGGTACTGGCTGATCTTCTCCAGGGCGGCCGGGCTTGTAAATGTCGCCACCGCGACCTGCCCGATCAGTTCTTCCTTGTTCGTTTCGCTGTTCACCCCGGTGATCCTGCCGTCGTTTCGGATCACTACATTGTTGTATTTCTCGTCGATTCGGATGTTGGTCAGCTTCGTGGTATCCACCGCGCCTGTTTCAGGATTTACGGTGAAACCCTGTACAAAGAGCCCGTCCGAATTGACGATATTGTTGTTTCCGTCCAGGTGCAGGTTGCCCATGCGGGTATAGGTCTGTGTGGTGCCGTTGGACAATACCAGGTAGCCCTCGCCGTCCAGGGAGAGGTCCAGCGCGTTGCCGGTATACTGGACCGCGTTGTTGCCCGAGTTTTCCACATAGCTGGCGTCCATTACGCCCGATACGTCTTCTACCTTGTACCGCTTGCCTCCCACGATCACATAGTTGATGCCTTCGCTCTTCAATACGCCGTCCACCTTCCCAAAGATGATCTGTGGCGCCGCGCCCGATCCGGTCTCATCTTCGATGGTGATGTTTACGTATTTCCCCACCAGGCTGTATGCCTGGCTGGTGGTAAATCCCGCATTGAGGCTCTGCATTTGTTCAAGGGCGGAGAATTGGGCCAGCTGCGCGATGAACTCGGTATCGCTGGCGGGTTCCATCGGGTCCTGGTTGGAGAGCTGCGCCGCGAGTATCCGCAGGAATGCATCCTTGCCCAGGCTGTTGTCCACGGGTTTGTTCCGGTAGTCCTCCAGCTTGCGGACGTTGCTTTCCGTATTGTTGGAGGTTGCATCTATAGGCATTTTTTTCGCACTTCCTTTTACGCTTTGAATTCCACCGAGTGGTTGTAGGCGGTCAGCCGCTGGTCATCCGTCATGGCTTCATAGCTCAGGCTGCCCACTGGCAGGTCTGAGGAGAATGCATAACGGATGCTTTTTTTGTTGCCGCTCCAGTCCCAGTTTTGCCGTTCCTGCTGGAATCCGCTCATGTCGAAGGCCGCTGCGTCATACTTCACGTCCATGTTGACCAGGTTGATCCCCTTGTCCTTCAGGGCCTGCTGCAGGGTATTGAGCTGGTCCGATATCAGGCCGTGGGCGCCCAGATCCGCCGTTTTGATGTGCGCGCTGATCCCGTCGCTGTTCATCACCAGTTTGATGCTCAGCCTGCCCAGGTATTCGGGCTTCAGCTGCACGGTGAATTCCTGCTTGCCCTGGTCCGCGCTGGCCTGGATCTTGTCGATGATGCGCACGATGTTTTCCTGCGTTTCCTTGGGCGTGCCTTTCAGTCCGTCGGCGAATGCGGCTGCCTGCGTATCCGTTGATAAAGGCTGTTTGGCGCCGTTGCCGATGGCTGCGAATGCATCATTGCCCGTCTGGGTTTTGGCTGGCGTCGCATTTTGGGCCGGGTCTGCGGCAGCCTGTGTTGCCGTCCCGCCTTTTTCCTTCAGCGCGGCCTTGAGCATCCATAGGATCAGGTCGTTCCCCGCCTTTTCCGTTTTCCCGCTGCCTTTTTCGGCATCGGCGGTTTCCTGCGTCCCTGTCAATGGGGATGCATAATCCTTGATGATCTTTTCGATGGCTTTTTTCATATAGCCGGGCAGGATGTTGGGATTGGCCGGCTGGGATGCCTGCTGGAGCATTTGCTGCAGGTCCGAAAGGGTTGATGCCTGGGTATCCGCGCCGGTTTCCTGTCCCTGCGTGCCCTGGAGCAGCGCCAGGATGTCTGCCGCAGCTTGTTGCACGGGAGTTCCGCCTGTCTTGTCGTTTGGAATATGATTTAATAAGGCGGTGTCGGGGTTGCCGTTTGCGTTGATGCCCTGGGGCAGTGCGTTGTTGAGGATCTGCGTTATTTCTCCCAGCAGCGCTTCTTCATCCACCTTGCCCCCAAGGTATCCGAAAGCTTCCAAAATATTGACGATCCCCTGCACCATATTTGCCATGGCAGGGTTTGTTGCGTCTGTTTCGCTCGTCTCGTCTTTTTCGCTTTCAGGCTGGATCTTCAGGCTTTCCCATCCTTGGTCAAACTGTTTCATCCTTGATGCCTTCTTGACACTGAGCTTGTTCGTATTGTCGTTGCCCTGCGTTCTTGCGGCATCCAGGTGGCTGCGAAAAGCGTCCCGGCTTCCATCCGTGGCAGCCTGGGTCTTGGGTTTTGAGGAGGGTGCCGCCTTTGCAAGGGCGTTGACTGTGTTGACCATGGTTACACCTCCTTTCTTGTGAAATGCGGTTTTTACATGTTCGGCCATATAAAAATATCGATACAATGCTGCATAAACTTAATGGGTTTGGTGAAATATGCAGGGGATTTTGGTTTCGAATGGATGAACGGTCTGCATGATAGTACTTTTATACAAGAACAGCGGCGTTCTCTTTCTTCCTGCGGGACACGGGAGGCTGTCATGGTTGAATTTTCATCCGTAACGGGGGTTGAACGCGGTCTTTTGGGGGGAAAGTAAGGCGGGCAGGTTCCGGCGCAGATGGAGGGATGATGTACTTTGGTGGCAGGCGGATACGGTACCGAATGTTTCGGTCGTCTGAAGACGGCCATGCTGCACGCGCCCGTGGATTCCATCAAACTGGTCAACGGGCAAAACTGCCGGCACTATCTCTTTGATGCCGTCCCCGACGTTGACAAATATCTGGAGGAGCACAGCCGGTATGCCGCGCTGCTCCGTGCAAACGGGGTGGAGGTCCTGGAACTGGCCGATCATGTCCATGAACATATGGGTCTGATGCGATGCCTGCCCAATCTGGCATACCTCCACGACACGGCGGTCATATCCCGCCGGGGCGCCATCCTTTCCAGGATGTGCCCGGGGGGCAGGCAGGATGAGGATCTCGTCGTGGGGGAGGCGCTTTCCCGTCTCGGCATCCCCCTCTTCCATCGTTTCGATACGTATGACCGTTTCGAGGGGATGCTCCTGCTCTCTCCGCAAACGGCCTTCATCGCTGATACCGAGCGCCATGATCCGGGCACGATCGAGCGTTTTCTGCCAAAAGCACTGGAGTTGTATGAAGAGGTCCTCTATGCAGAGATCCCGCAGGAGCGCCGTTTCATGCATCCGGATATGATATTGAACCGGGTCCATACACAGGTCGCCCTGATCTATCCGCCCGCCTTCCTGCATACCTGGCTGATAACGCGCGAATGCCGGCGGGAGGTGGATATCATGTCCTATATGCGCTCCAAAGGTGTTGAGCTCATTGTGATATCCGGCGATGAACAGCGCAGGTGGGGCTGTTCGTGCGTCCCGCTGGAGCCTGGGCTCATCATCCATTACGACATAGCATTGGATGGGAAGACGCTTTCGGCCCTGGCTGCCAACGGCGTAAAGGTCATCGGCTTTCATCCTTCCGCGCTCCTCGCCGGCGGCGGGAGCCTGCGCTGCCTCACGCTCCGGCTTTTCCGGCAGCCGCTGTCGGACGGGCAATAGGCGGATTATGAGCGATAGCAGGCATTATTCTATCGTCTTCGTCAAGCAGACTTTGTTATGTCCGAAGCCTCCCTTTCTGGGGAAGGATCCGTAGCGGGTCAGAGTGGGCCGGAGCTGATTATTGCTCGTGTACGCTATTTGTTCTTCCGCTGATGCAGTCGCTGAATATTTATATTCAATTGTCCAAATTGCCTGCTGCCGCCATCCATATCCTTCAAGGGATATCGTTCCGCCCTTGTTGAATTATGCCATGCCGGGTGTTATCATACATATTGTTATTATTTCACTTATTATGAGGCCACAGATGATGAAAAAAGCGATAGGGGTCGTTCTTTGTATTTTTCTTGTCTTCCTGATGGGCTGCAATGCTGCATATACCCCGGCAGCGGCTGTGGTCCCGTCACCTTCTCCCGCACCCACACCGCCGCCATCCCTCACCGCGATACGGACGGCGCCTCCCGTCTCTACGCCCGCGCCCAGGCCCGCGCCCACCCGTGTTACGGTGATGGCCGCCGGGGACCTGCTGTGCCTCTATGCCCAGCTGTGTGCCGCCCGGAAAGGCGGCTCCTACCAGTTCAATTATTGTTTTGACCGCATCAGGGCCAGGGTCTCTTCTGCGGATTTGGCCATTGCCAATTTTGAAACGCTCGTCGTCCCCGGCAAATCCCTCACCAAAGCCCTGCCCAAGCCCCCTTCTCCAGCTCCGTCAGGGGGCGCTGATGAAGGGACCCAGCCCTTCAAGCACGGCAATACCCGGATGAACGCGCCCGAATCGTATCTCAGCGCGGTGGCGAATTGCGGCTTTGATGTGCTGACGAATGCCAACAACCATGTCGCGGACCAGAAGGCTGCGGGCATCGTCTCCACCCTCGGCTTGCTGGATAAATACGGTATCCGCCATACCGGAGCTTACGCTTCGAAGCAGGATAAAAAGCCCCTCATCGTTGATGTGAAGGGGATTCAGATAGCGGTGCTGGCCTACACCAGTTTGATGAATAATGGCCTTGGGAAAAAGAACGCGTTCATGGTGGACCGGTACAAGGGATCGCTGGTCGCTGCGAATATCGCCGCTGCCAAAGCCGCGGGGGTGGATTTTGTCATCGTTTATATGCACTGGGGCCAGGAAGGTACCCACCGGGTCAACAGCAGCCAGAAAAAAATGGCCGGCTTCATCGCCAATGCGGGCGCGGACATGATCCTGGGCGCCCATTCGCATTGCACCCAGCCTTTTGCGTCCATCGAAACGCCCCGTGGCAGGGTGCCGGTGATCTATTCGATGGGTAATTTCCTTTCCAGCATGGGCCAGGCCATGAACAGGGACGCTGTGCTGGTGAGCATGGTGCTGGAGAAGGATGCCGGCAAGGGTACCACGTCGCTGGTGGAGCTGAAATATACGCCCACGTACTGCGCCAATACGAAAGCAGGCCACTTCATCATCCTGCCGGCGGATGCGCAGGCTGTTGCCGGCGGCAGCAAGACACTGGCGGCGTCCAGGAAGCGTACGCTCAAGGTCCTGTCGGGCAAGGTCGCCACGCCCGAGTAATGCTTCGGGTGTCCTGCCTGTACAGGTATTATCCCGGGGCGAACATATATTTTGGAAATAATATTAAAGCAGGCGGTCCGTCCTTACGGTGTTCCAATAAGTAATATCGAAAAGCCCTTTCCGGATATAAACGAACCGGCCCCGATATGGGGCCGGTTTTTTTACGGTAATGTATGATCGGTTTATTTGGGTGAGGCTGAGGGTGTCGGGGAGGGTTTGGGCGTCGTGACCGGATTTTTCAGGATGTATTCCGTCACCTTCTTGGCCACATCCGCTTTCATGTTGTTCAGTATCAGCGCGCCCTTGTCCGCCTTGATCACGGCGATGAGCTTTGCGATATCCGCCACCTTCATCTTGTCCAGCACTGCGGCCGCCTTCACCGGGTCCATGTTCTCATATTTCTCCGCAAGCGCCTTCAGGTCGGCCTGCTGCCCGCTGAGCTTTGCCGCCAGCGCGTCCAGTTCCTCCTGCTTGAGCTTCTGTGCGTTTTCCGTACCGGCCACAGCCTGCTCCCGCTTGCCCAGTTCGCCCGCGGTCGTTTTCTGTTTCTTGTCCAGCGCGGCCATGTCCGCCTTCTGCTTGTCCAGCAGCGCCTGCGCGTCCTGTATTTGCTTGAGCTGGGCAGTCGAGGCGTTGTTCAGGTTCAGGAAGGTCGCCGCCATCTGCTTGCTTCCGCCCACGTCAAAATACACCAGCGCCACCGCCGCTATCACCAGCACGAGCAGTACGATGAAGAGGATGGCCCCCTTCGATATGCGCTTTTTCTTTTTCTTTGCCGGCAAAGGTGCGGGTCTGCCCGGTATGGGTACGCCGGTGCGTATGGGGGGCATGCTTCCGGTTGGTTTTGGGGCGTCTGCCATTGTATACCTCTTTTACGATGCGGCCACCTTGTAGGAGATCATGTCGCCGATCGCTTTTTCTTCCTCGTTTTTGACTTCCTTCAGGTATTCTTCGTATTGCTTTTCTTTCAGCTTTTCCAGGGCTTTGATCTCCTTCATGATCTCCACCAGCGCTTCGACGCATTTCTTGCGCTGTACCTCCGCCTGCGCGATCCTCTCCCGCTGCGCGGTGATGGATCTGTTCAAAAGGTCGAAGTATTCCCCGTACCGGCTGAGCCTGTCGGCCTGTATTCCCTTTTCCGTTTCGGCCCGGTATTCCTCCCGGGATTTTGCAAAGCTGTCCTGCAGGAGCTCCATTTCCTCGCGCAGCTTGGCCAGCTTCGCTTCGATCTGTTGCAGCTGGTTCTTCTGCTGGGTCTCCAGCGTCTGCTTCACGTCATACAGGGATTGCAGCTGGAATACAAATTTTTTCATACGTTATCCTGCATATCATAGATTTCGCCGATATCCTGCAGCGTTTCCTCAAAGGCCACATGCGCGTCTACCTGCTGCTTCAGCAGGTTGTTTACCGGATCGATCAGGCGGATGGCCTGGTCTATCTTGGGATTGGAGCCCGCCTTGTACGCGCCGATGGAGATCAGGTCCTGGGATTCCCGGTAGGTCGCCAGCACGCTTTTGAGGAACCCCGCTTTTGCCAGGTGCTCCTTGCCCGCGATATCGGGCATCAGCCTGCTCACGCTCGCCAGCACGTCGATAGCCGGGTAGTGGTTGCTGTTGGCCAGCTGCCGCGAAAGCACGATGTGTCCGTCCAGGATTCCGCGCACCGTATCGGCGATGGGCTCGTTCATGTCGTCGCCCTCCACCAGCACCGTGTACAGGCCGGTGATGGAGCCCTTGTCCGATGTGCCCGAGCGTTCCAGCAGCCGCGGGAGGACGGCATACACCGAGGGTGTGAACCCGCGGGATACAGGCGGCTCCCCGATGGCCATGCCGATCTCGCGCTGCGCCATGGCAAAGCGAGTGAGCGAATCCATCATCAGCAGCACGCTGTACCCCTGGTCCCTGAAATATTCCGCGATGGTCGTTCCCACCATGGCGGATTTCAGGCGCAGCAGCGCGGGCTGGTCGGATGTGGCGATGACCAGTATCGAGCGCTGGAGGCCCTCTTCTTTGAGGTCTTTCTCGATAAAATCACGTACTTCCCTGCCGCGTTCGCCGACAAGGGTGATGACGTTGATATCGGCTTTTGCATTCCGCGCTATCATGCCCAGCAGCGTGCTCTTCCCCACGCCGCTCCCTGCAAAGATGCCCACCCTCTGCCCCTTGCCGATGGTGAGGAGGGAATCGATTGCTTTGATGCCCAGGGGCAGCACGGATTTGATGCGTTCGCGGGTCAATGGGTTGGGGGGCGCGTTGTCGATGGGGTAATACCCCTCGGCCTTGATCGGCCCCTTCCCGTCGATGGGGTTCCCGATGGCGTCCACCACCCTGCCGATGAAACCCCTGCCCACCGGTACCATCAGTGAACGGTTGGTGGAGACCACGTAATTCCCCGGGCCCACGCCCGACAGGTCTCCAAAGGGCATCAATAGCACCTTTTTGTCCTTGAATCCCACCACTTCGGCCCGGATGGCCCTGTCCATGCGGGAGGAATAGATATGGCAGGTGTCCCCGATCTTGGCGGCGGGCCCGCTGGACTCCACCGTCAGGCCGATCACCTGCGTCACCTTGCCGCCGTATTCGTAGGTGTCCGCGCTTTGCAGCTGTTTGCGGTATTTTTCGTAATCTACGTGTTTCATGGCTTTTGCGTCGTGTCCATGTTGAATGAGAGGGAGAGCATCTTCAGCTGCGTCTGGGCGCCCGCATTCACCATGCCGTCGTCCGATTCCAGCACGCACCCGTTTTCCTCCAGCGTTGCGTCTTCCGTTATCGTGATGGGCGCGCATTGCAGTTCGTCCTGCAGCCATTCCGCGCCTTCCTTGAAAAATCGCTTGTATTCCCGCGGGTTCACCCGCAGTACGAACCTGCCTTCGATGTTCAGCCGGGAGATGGCCTTTTTGACCATGGATATATAGATGGAATCACTGCGGTCCAGTTCCTGGTTCACGATTTTTTCCGCTATATCCAGGGACAGGGACAAAACGTCCTTTTCGATATCGCCGTACAGTTCCGCTTTGAATGCTTCCAGTTCGTTCAGTACACCCTGGACTTTGACGGCCTGTTCCTTCCCCTCTTTGATGGCGGAGGCCATGCCTTCCTGCCGGCCCTCGCGGTAGCCCTCGTCCCAGGCGGCCTTTTTCACTTCGGATGCGTTTTTGATCGCCTGCTCCAGGATCTGTGAAGCGCGCGCCTCCGCATTGCGCAGGATCTGCGCCGCCCTTTCTTCGATATTCAAATGGTTCAGATCCGCCTTTTGGGGGGCAGGTTCCTGTTCTTCGTGCACATACTGGTCGAAGTCATAATCCCGTTCAGGCTGCTTCTTCTTTTTCTCTCCGGCATCCTGCTGGGGGTTTTCTTTGATGACGACGAACGATTTGTCGAAATTGGAGTAGTCGACCGAGGACTTGTCGATCCTAAACAATCACCTCATCCTCCTTGCGGTCGATCATGATCTCGCCTTCATCATCCAGCCTGCGGATGGTGTTGACGATCTTCTGCTGCACCTCTTCCACTTCGCGTACGCGCACCGGGCCCATGAATTCCATGTCTTCCTTGATCATTTCCACCAGGCGGCTGGAGATGTTGTCGAAGATCACCTTGGATACTTCCTTGGTTGTGCCCTTCAGCGCCAGGGCCAGGTCGCGGTTGTCGATCTCCTTCAGTACGCGCTGGATGGACTGCGGGCTGAGGCGTACGATATCTTCGAAGATGAACATGCGGTTGCGAATCTGCTCGGCCAGTTCCTTGTTGTTGCGCTCCAGCGTCTCCAGGATGTTTTTCTCCGTGCTCCTGTCCACACTGTTGAGGATCTTCACGATGCTGTCGATACCGCCCACCTGCGTCTGGTCGTCGATGGTGGCCGAGGAGAGCTTCCGCTCCAGCACGCGTTCCACTTCCTTCACGTATTCGGGTGTGGTCGCGCCCATGGTGGCGATGCGGGCCACCACGTCGGTCTGTTTGACCGGGGAGAGTGAAGCCAGCACGGCCGCGGATTGTTTCGGCTCCAGGTAGGAGAGGATGAGCGCCACCGTCTGCGGATGCTCGTTCTGGACGAAGCTGGTCACCTGGTTGCCGTCCACCTTGCGTACGAAGTCAAAAGGCCTCACCTGCAGGGAGGAGGAGAGTTTCACGATGATCTCATCGGCTTTCTGGTCGCCCATGGCCTTGCGCAGCACGTCGCGGGCATAGTCGATGCCGCCCTCCGAGATATATTTCTGCGCGATGCACATATCGAGGAATTCCTGCAGCACCGCATCCTTTGTCTCGGGCAGCACGCGGCGCACGCTGGTGATGCTCAGCGTGAGCTGTTCGATCTCATCTTCCGTTAGACACTTGTATATTTTGGCCGAGTACTCCTTGCCGAGTGAGACGAGGAGGATCGCAGCCTTTTCCCTTGGAGAGAGGTTCTCTCTGATCGGCATTCTATCACCCTGTGCTTTATTCTGATAGCCAGTTGCGCAGCAGCTGCGCCACGGCTTCAGGGCTCTTGTCTATGAATTTCTCTACTTGCTGGATATTGTTGTTCTTTGTATTCAGATCGATGTTTTCATAGGCCGGATCCGGCATCACTTCTTCATCCGCCATGTATTCCACACTGCCGCCCGAAGCGCCCGCCCCGGCCGTTGCGTACTGGTATTGGTCTTGCCGTGCTTTGGGTTTGCGGAATAACGTGATGAGGATGCCCATGAGGATCAGCGCGCACGCCACGATGGCCACCGCGATGATCACTGTGTTTACGGTGGAGGTGCTGCTTGCCATGTCTGCCAGTTTCACCTGGCCGTCCTTGGCCGCCTGGAATTCGCTGTCGCTTACGGCATTGATGGGCATGTTCTTTACGGTCACGCGGGTCTTGTCCACGCCGATGGCGCCGGCTACGAGGCTCGATACATCATCGGAATAGTCCTGTATCACGGTGTTGCTGTCCAGGATGACCGCCACTGAGAGGTCCTTGATGGTACCCTGCGCCTTGTCGATCTGGGTCTTGGTCTCGTTGACCTCCATGTTGGTTTCCCTGGATATCTGGTTGTAGACCGTATCCCCGCCCGTTACGGTGGGGTAGGTGATCCCGCCGCCGTTGCCGGATATCCCCGGCACGCCCCCGCTGGCGCCGTTTTGCACGGTCTCGGCCAGCTCCTTCATGCTGATGGCGATGCCCGTATCGCTGCCGGCTACCGGTGGCGAAAATATCGTGGACTGTGTGGATTGCTTGTCGAAGTCAAGTACGGCGTTGACCTGCGCGATGACCTTGCCCTGGCCGAATACCGGCTCCAGCAATTTTTGCACTTGTTCCTGCAGCCTGTCCTGCACGCTGTTTTGCAGTTCGTACTGCGAACCCATGTCCACCGCGGTGCTGCTCGGGTCTTTGATTGTATAAAGATTCATCTTGGTATCCTGGATGCTCACGTTCTTTATGTCCAGGTTGCCCACGCCCTTGGATACCAGTTCCGCCACGGCCCGCACTTCATTGTCGTTGAGTTTCACGCCGTTTTTGAGTTTGAGCAGCACGGAGGCGGTGGCCGGTATATTGTTGCTGGATAATACGAATGAGCTGGACTGCCCCAGGTTCAGGTTGACGATGGCGTCGTCCACTTTTTCCATCTGTTTGATGGTCTTGGCCAGGTTGACCTGCAGCTGCTGCGCCTTGTAAAAATTCTTTTCCATGTCCGTGGTGCCCAGGCCGGAACCCTGCTTGAAAATGTCGTTGTTGAAACCGTTTTCCGGCAGTCCTTCGGAGGCCAACTGCATGCGTAGCTGGTCCGCCTGTTCCGTGGGCACCAGGATCGTATCGGTCCCCTGTGTCTTGGCCTCCACGTTCAGCGCCTGGAGCCGGGCCATCACGGTGCCGGCGTCCTTGGGGTCCATCCCGCTGTAGAGGACGGCATATTGGGTTTGGGTCAGTACGGTGGAAACACCGATAATGATGGCGAGCAGGAGTATGGCAAAGACGATGAGCCTGGTCCTCTGGCCCTTTGTCATCTTCTTGAAAAACCCGGTTATTCGAGATCCAAGTTTCTTTAGAAATTCAGGCAGATCCCATCATCCTTTGCAGTTTATTGAATTTTCCATGATTTACTTCGGATTTGTAAGTTTTAACCGGTATCTTATTATAATTATACATCTATACATATTGCATGTTACGACAAATTGCCTGTGATTTCAATATTATTTCTCGGATTTTTCCTCCATCGCTAAAGTTTTTCCAACCTCGTTCCGATATAAAGGATGTGTTCGGAAAATCCATCCTGCCCTGCAGCGTCAGACAGGAGGGACTGGACGGACGCAAAATAATAAAATCAGTCGGCACGGAAGCTGGCTGAGAAAAATTCAAGGAGGAAAAACAAATGAGGATCAACAACAACATGATGGCTATGAATACCCAGCGTCAGTACGCCATCAACAACAACAACGTGGCAGGCGCCACAGAGAAACTGTCTTCCGGCCTTCGCATCAACAGGGCTGGTGACGACGCAGCGGGCCTCGCGATTTCCGAGAAAATGCGTGCCCAGATCCGCGGCCTGAACATGGCCTCCAAGAACAGCCAGGATGCCATCTCCCTCCTGCAGACGGCAGAAGGCGCCCTCAATGAGACCCAGGCTATCCTGCAGAGGATGCGTGAGCTCTCAGTGCAGGCTTCCTCCGATACCAACCAGGACGCCGTGGACCGTGCATCCCTCAATGCCGAGTTTGGCCAGCTGATTCTTGAGATCGACGACATCGCGGATAAGACCACGTTCAACAACATGAAACTGCTGGATGGCAACTTCGGCACCAGGATGAACGTAGCCGGTTCCACAGCGGACAATGTTGCCAACGTAGCATCCGTCACCATCACCGGCGGTGCGGCAGGCGCCACGTACACCTTCGATGATACTGCAGGTTCCGTCGCCCTTACCACCACGATTGGCGGCAAGACGTATTCCAACGCTATTACTTGGAATACCGCGGCTGGCGCGACCAACGTTTACAACGTCAACGGCGCGGTCGTCACCGTTACAGCCACAGCCGGTACGGGCGTTACAGCGGCCAGTATGGAAGGTGCCACTATCGCCATGACAGGCTCGGGCGGGCAGATCCAGACGGGTGCCAACCAGAATGAGAAACTGAATGTTTCCATCAGTGACATGCACGCGGCAGCCCTGAACGTGTCCACCAACACCATCGACACCCGGGCGAACGCCGAAGCGGCCATCACCGCCGTGGACAACGCCATCAACCAGGTATCCGGACAGCGCGCCTCCATCGGTGCTCTCTCCAACAGGTTGTCTCACAAGATCAACAACCTGGATACGTCGGCCGAAAACCTGCAGGCAGCAGAAAGCCGCATCAGGGACCTCGACATGGCCAAGGAAATGACCAACTACACCAAGAACAACATCCTTGTCCAGGCTGCGACAGCCATGTTGGCCCAGGCCAACTCCGCTCCGCAGGGAGTCCTGCAACTCCTCAAATAAGCAGTTTCCGAACAGTAAAAAAAGGACCGGCTTTATGCCGGTTCTTTTTTTATACCATCGGTTGCAATGGTATGAATAGTGATATGCCCCTACCATGGTTGTAGCGTTTCAATAGTCATTGGTCTGGTCATCCCGAAAGGATACCGCCGCTGTTCATAGTTCAATGATCATTGCCAGTGTTGACCCCCGCCGGACGTGACGTATGGCGCCCCTATTGGGGGAGCTGGCGTCCAAGCGACCTTCGGTCGCATGGTGCCTGAGGGGTTAAAACTTCCCCCCGCAGGGCAATTCTCAATTGCGGATTGTCGATTTGTCAGTTATTAAATGTCGTCCGCGTCCTGGACCGGCACTTCTCTGCTGTCTCTGGGCCTGCCCGTGTAGCTGCCGAAAGGATCGGTCGGGCTGTATTGGCCTTCCTTCACGTCCTTGAGAAACCGTTTAAACTTGAAATGGATAGCCTGCGCTTTCATTCAATCATCACCTGCTGATTAGGTTGCCCGGATTTCATGCCCAATCACATACCTTGTCATGGATGTGCTTCCACGAATTGGGCAGAGAATGATCTTCACATGCCTTCAGATCTGTATGATCGGACTCGTCATCCTTTCATTGCATCAAAAAAAAGAAGGCTGCATAGCCTTCCTGGTTTTTCGCCTTTATGGTTTGTTGAATGAAATGATTGGCGCGTTCGCCGCCATCTTGTTGATATGGATGGTCTCCTCGAGCAGTTCCTTGCGGAAGATACGCATCTCGCTGGGGGCTTCCAACCCCAGCCGTACCCTGTCACCCTCCACGGCTACCACCGTGACCGTTATGTTTTCCCCTATCAGCAGGCTTTCACCGGCTTTCCTGGACAGCACCAGCACTGGCTTTGCCCCCCTTCAATGCCGTCATGATGGATTCATACACAGGGAAGCGGATGGGCAGTTCCGCCGCATCGATGAAGATCTGCTTTCCGATCCCTGTTCTGGCATTTATTATTATAGGCGCTGCGAGGTTGGCTGTCATCTTATTTATATCGGAAGGGATGACCAATACGTTCATGATCATCAGGTCATTCTCGTTTTCGATATTGAGCTCCGTCACCTCGGTGTCCTTGATGACCACATAATAGTCTTCGATGATCTCGAAGGGGTTGATCACAGGCAGAGCGATGTATTTGTTCTCGGTGGATTGCATCCAGTAGATCGGTTTGGTCTGCTCGATCTCCAGGATGACAAATTTGCGGAGATCCTCAAATCCCGGTATTCCGGCAGGAAACTCAAATATCTTGTTTTCTTTCAGGTCCATGGTCCCAAATCTTTCGGACTCAACGATCATTCATTTCACCCCTTGTACGAAACCGGTACGGTTTTCATCAGTAAAAAGACAGCCTTCGGCTTCATTATACCTTTTTGTCCAGCTTATTTCCAATATATTCTTTCACGATTTTGTTGTTCAGCTTTATTTTTACCCCCGGCAGCTGCTGCAGCCGCACCTCTACGGAATGCGGTTCCACATAGATCTCCGGCCGTTGGATGTTTTCCCATTCGATCCGCAGTTCATGTGCCTGCCAGTCTATGCGGAAGAGGCCCTCCTCCCAGTCGATGACGGGATCATTCTGCGGCATGGTGCTGATATTGATCTCGGGTGCTTCGGTGGCGATGGCCTCCTGCGCGATGGCCGATATGGCGTCCCCGCTTTCGATATGCATCATCATGTCGCCCTGTCTTGCGATATCGGCGGTGGCCTGCATCGCGGCCACGCGTGCGTCTTCATTGTACATGCGCACCTGTGTCATGGGCGGGGCGAGATGCGATTCGGCGCGTACCTGTCCCCAGTTCACATGAAAGGTCGGCAGTTTCTGGTCTATCTTCATGTGGCTGGGCGTGCGGACCAGCTTCATCTTCGGTCTGTAGGTCCTGATATTCATCTTTGCAGGCCGCGTCGTGATATCCACGACCACCATGCCCGAATTTAACTCAATGGCGCCCACGACCGTTCACTCCTTTTTTACCGGTGTCCTCCTGCTCTGCGTTTTGCACGTGATGCGAATGGCTTTGTTGTCATCGGATGAAATCGACCAGTGTCGGCTGGATGATGTCGGCGCCTACCTTCAGTGCGGCGGTGTAGACCGATTCCTGAAGTTTGTATTGCGTGATCACTTCGGCCTGGTCGATATTCTCCACATTCATCTTCATTTCGGTATAGTTCAGAAAATCCTGTTCAAACCTTTCTGCCACGAGATCCAGCCGGCTGGTTGTCCCGCCGATCTCGGCATCCAGCGCCAGCAGGTCGCCCTGCTTCCGCTGCAGTTTGGCCGCATAGTCCATGATCTCGTCCGTGGATCCGTCTGCCTGCAGCGTATTGTATAGTCCGTCCAGTACGGAGTAGATATTGTCCGTCCCCATGCCGATCAGGCTCGTCCCCGGGACCGATGTCTTGATCTTCAGGCCAAATCCGATCTCGTATTCCGTCGCCTGGTCTGCCTGGGAGATCAGCGCCGGGTCGGTTGCGTTTTCCAGGTTTAGTCCGTTGTATTCGATGACCCCCGTCGAGGAATTCAGGGTAAAGGGAGCCTTCGTTGTGTTGTATCCGCCGAAAATGTATTTGTCCCCCGTTTTATTGTTGCCGATCACCATCACCTGGTCCCGCAGCTGTGCAATCTTTGCAGCAATGCTTTTTTTGTCTGTAACCGTCTTGGTACCGCTTGCGGCATCGACGGCTGACTCATAGGCATCCTTCACCAGTTCATTGAGTTCGAGCACCGAAGCCTCGGCCTGGGTCATCGCCGTTTTTGCGGAGTCGATGTTCTTTTGGTACTGTTCGATGCCTTTGAGTTTGACCTTGGTCTGCATGATGGTGATGGCGCCGATGGGATCGTCTGAAAGTTTGTTGATCCGCTTGTTCGTCGCGAGCTGGTTCTGGTATTTGTTCAGCTTGTCCATGCTGGTGTAAAGGCCCGATAAAAAGCTGTTTGCCATCATGCTGTTTGTGATTCTCATTATGTTAACCCTCCCTGCACTACCTGCCCACGGTCCCGGTCTTGTTGATGAGCGTATCCAGCAGATCATCGATCGCTGTGATCATCCTGGCCGCGGCGGAGTAGGAATGCTGGTATTTGATCATATTGGTCATTTCCTCGTCGATGGATACGCCCGAGATCGATTGCCGGCGGCTTTCGAGATTGTCGCTCAGCACCTTCTGTCCGTCATACATCTGGCTGCAGTGGGAACTCTCGATGGCGATCTCCACCACCAGGCTCTTGATATAGCTTTCACAGTTGAACCCGTCAGCAGTGTCGATATCCCCTTCCAGACCCGCCAGCTGCAAGGCTATCTTATTATTGTTGCTCTGGTTGTTCGTCGCGCTCAGGTCTATCAGGCTGTCCGAAGCGGCGATATTGTTTACATTGCTCAAAACGGCGGCGGACAGGTTGAAGTTCCCTGCCGTGAGAGCGGTATATCCCCCGGTGGGGATCGCAAAAAAGTCCACTCCGTTGTGGGATTGGGTGGCCGGATCGGTGCCGTAGGGCATCGTATAGCCTGTCTCATGGATCGTGTTCACGTCCTGGGCGATCCTTCTTGCCAGATAATTCAGGTTATCGATGATATACGGGATCCCGATATCGTCCTTCGTATTCCCGTCCCGCAGCTGCCTGTAGGCTTCCAGTTTGCCGCTTGAATAGACCAGCGGGGATGCAGGTACGGGGTCTCCGGTGACAGGGTCGGTGGTTGCCGCCCAATTGATGGCATACATGCCCGTCGTGACGTTGCGTGTCGCCTCGATTTTATGGTAGGAGGTATGGCTCACCAGGGTCTCGCCCTCTATAGTAACGATGAGCTGGCCCTGTGTATTCTCCGAATAATCGATATTCACCAGCTGGGAAAGGTCGTCCAGCAGTACGCCCCGTTTGTCGCGCAGGTCGTTTGCCTTCTCTCCGCCCAGTTCATATGAATAGATCTGTTGGTTGATATCTGCGATATTCCTGGCCAGGTCGTTGATCTGTTCCGCCGTGGTGCGCATCATATCGTTCATGTTGTTCTGCATGTCCGAGAGCTGCGTATAGTAATGGTTGAATGTCTGCGTCAGTTTCAGCGCATTTTGCTGCAGGCTCGTACGTATCTCCTTGCTTACAGGGTCTTTTGTCAGCTCCTGCAGGCTGGAAAAAAATTGGGACAGCGTATCGGTGATGCTGCCGTCGGATGTTTCGTTCATCATCGTCTCGATAAAATTCAATTCCTGCGTGCGCACATCCCATTGGCCCAGGGCAGCGTTTTCCCTGCGGATTTCGTGGTCCACATAAGAGTTGCGTATCTGGTCCAGGATCTGGGACTCCACGCCCCCGCCCGTCTGTCCTTTTATCCCGTAAAAACGCGAGATCGATCCAGCCGGTTCGATGGACGAGGTTATGAGGCGCTGCCGGGTATAGCCCCTGGTATCCGCGTTGGAGATATTGTGCGCGGTTACCTGCAGCTGGTTCTGGCTGATGAAAAGGCCTGTTTTTGCGATTTCGAGACCGTAAAATGAACCCATGGTGCTAAATCTCCTTGTCCAGTATGCCCATGCTTTCCACGTTATGCCGGGATTCCTGCCCGGCGTTGTTGTAGTTGTTGCCTACGTTGCCTGCCTGCAAAAAGGTGTCCATCCAAAAGGCGGTATATTCCAGCTGTGTGCCGATCAGTTTTTTGTTCAACTCGTTGCACCTTTGCAGTTCCATGATGATCCGGTTGAATTCCCGTTTGATTTCGTGCAGGCGCAGGCCTGCATCGCCGCCCAGATGGGACGCTATCTGCTCCATCGTCATGTCCTTGGAGGGGATTTCTCCGCTCTCAGCCATTTCCGAAAGGAGCGCTGCACGTCTGGATTCCAGCTGTTTTACGGCTGAGAGGCTTTTGCGTTCCCTTGCCACGATCGTGTCCAAAAGAGGGACGTTTCCCTCTATGACGGCGTCTTTTTTTTGCTGCGCCAGCGCCAGCAGGTCCTGATAGAGGGATTTCTCTTCAGAGAGTACTTTATAAAGCCCATCGTATGAAGGATCGGTTTTCATGCATGCCCCTTCCTGGTACAATGCCTTATTCGCCCAGGATCTTGTCCGCCACATCCTTGCCGGGGATCGAGTAGGTCCCGTTTTTCACCTGCTGGATCACGGCTTCGATGCGTTTGGCGTCTTCGGGCGAACGTACCGACATGGCGGTCTTGGCTTCCTTCATGGCCAGCGAATAGGTGATGGCTTCCTTGGATAGCTCCACCTTGTCGGTCTGCTGTTCCTGTCCGGTATGGGTGGGTTCCTTGTGCTGTACCTTGTTGTAATTGTTCACCGCTGCATTCGGCGGTATCGGATTGATCTTCAAGGCATTTCACCCCTTCTCAAAAAATTATATGTAAAACTTTTTATCTCGTGTTTAATGCGTGTGTGTTCCAGTCGTTATGCCGTTGCGGCGCGTCACTGCCTTCCGGTTTCTGCGGTTGCGCATCCGCTTCCTTCCTTGACGAGACCGCTTTGGCCAGGGTGTTTTCAAGGAATTTGGCGCATTGCCCGCAATACCTGCCCGTGGTGATATGTTTCCCGCATTTCTCGCATTTCAGGCAGGAGCTCGCCTCCCCCAATGCGAGGCGCCCTTCGCGCAGCAGCATCAGGATGATCTTGTCCTCCACGCCTGTTTCGCTGGTCAGCTCCACGATATCGGCGCCGGGATGGTTATACAGGTAATCCCGCACCAGTTGAAAGCACTCGTCTATCTTTGTCACGCACGCCGGGCATATATTCTTGCCCAGCGAGTTGAATATCTTTCCGCAAAAAGTACACTGGCGTATACTGCTGCCCATTCGCTCATTCCCCCTGGCTGATTCATCAGCGCATGTTGTTTGCCGCTGCTTCCATCTCATCCGCCGTGGTGATGGCCTTTCCCACCAGGCTGAAAGCCCTTTGTGCACGGATCAGCTGCGTGAGTTCCCTGGCCAGGTCCACGTTGGACCCCTCCAGCGCTCCCTGGCGTACGGTGAACCCCGTAGCCCGTCTGGCGGCACCCGATGCCGGTGTTGGTGAGAAGCAGCTGGCGCCCACGTTTTGAAGGCCTGCATTGTTGTCAAATGACGCGATCCCCAGGGTGGCAAATGGAGCGCCCGTTCCGATGGAGAGCGCGCCCTCAGGGCTTACGTTGATGTCCTGAAGCTGGGGCAGCTTTATCTTCTGCCCGCCGGCATCCAGCACATAGTATCCCTGGGTGCTCACCAGGTAGGAGCCGCCCTGTTCCTCCGAGACGGCGAAGCTGCCGTTGCGGGTGTACTGGAGCGTTCCGCCCGGCCCCATCAGGGTAAAAAACCCGTCCCCTTCGATGCACATGTCCAAAGGTTCGCCCGTCAATACCGGGATCCCCTGCTTGAAATCCTGCGTCGTAGCCGATATCAGCAGCCCGCATCCATTCTGCAGGTTGTTTCCCGTGGTCTGGGGCGCCCTGGCTATCGCCGTATACATGGCGTCCTTGAAGCTGATGCGGCCGGCTTTGAATCCGGTGGTATTGATATTGGCGATATTGTTTGCGATCGTATCGATGCGCAGTTGCTGCGTATTGACGCCCGTCTTGGCGGAGTAGAGTGCTTGCATCATCTTACGGTTACCTATACCCTTCCTACATCGTTTACGGCTTTGCCCAGGGATTCGTCTATCATTTTCACCATCCGCTGGTTGGTATCATATGAGCGGGAGACTTCGATCATCTTGATCATTTCTTCCGCGATATCCACATTGGAGCTTTCGATGAAGCCTTGCTTCACGGTGGTGGTATCGTCCCGTACAGCCCCCGCTCCGGCATACAGGCCGCCGCCTTCCTTGCGCAGCGCCGCAGGGTTTGCAAAGGATACGATCCTCAGCCTGTCGGTGGTCTTGCCGTTCACCGATACGTTTCCTTTTTCATCGATGCCAAATTCTCCGTTGCCCACATAGACCGGGCCGTTGTTGCCCAGCACCGGGAAGCCTTCGCTCGTCATCAGGTAGCCGTTGCTGCTCACTGCAAAACTGCCGTCGCGCGTGTATCTTTCCCCGCGTGGCGTGGATACCGTGAAATACCCCTGGCCCTGCAGGGCCAGGTCGGTGAGCATCTCCGTCTGCTCCATGTTCCCCTGGGTGAAGTCCGTGATCACTTCATCGGTGTGGACGCCGGTATTCAGCGGGCCGATATACTGGTTGTCATTCATCCTCGTGATCAGGAGATCGCCGAAGGACCGAGCGAGCAGCGTATCCTTCTTGTACCCCGCCGTTTCGGCGTTGGTGATGTTGTTGGTGATGACATCCATCTTCTTGCGCTGCACCAGCATCCCGGTACCCGCGATATATAAGCTGCGTAACATATCAAGCCCCCAAATCGGTTATGGATAAGTTTTATCCATAAATTATATCGTGATTTGGGAGGTGAAACTTTACTTAATTTTCAAAGTTCATCGAAAAAACTGCATTTGCCCTGTGAAAAATAGGTTCACACCCATTCAGAGTGTTTTTTGTTCGTTTTTTGCATAATATCTATTCTTTTTGAACATTTTTTGGTGATATTATGGTCTCACAGGGTCCGACTATTACACTTAATATTACCATATATTATGTTGCATTCTACTATAATTTGTTATATGCTATTATATTCGGTTTTGCGCGTGAGATTCCCTTCTTCTCCCATTATTATCTGCGTCTTACAGCAGAGTGTTTTGTATGATATTGACTGGATTGTCAGTTTTCCTTCATGCCCAGTATGAGCGCCACCTCGCCCCTGGATATGCCCAGCTCCTTTGCGATCTGCTCGTCGCTCAGGCCTTCGTCCCGCATGAACCGCACGATCTTGTTCTTTTTCAGCGCGCCCTCCGCCATCATGGGCTCGGCTGCGGGGACGGCGGAAAGGGCAGAGCGTAACACAGGTTCCATGGCGGGTGCAGCGGCGGTGGGTTTTGAATATTCCCTGGGCTGCGGTGCTGTTTTGATCACGGCGGCGGTTTCCCGTGTGCGTGATACGCCTGCCAATACCGGTTCACGTGCCTCTGCGGTGGGGGCGGGAGCCTGTAGCGGCTCCTTCATCTCCCTGTACAGCTGCTCCATTTTTCCCAGCATCGTCGCGGTTTCGGCTTTATCCTTTGCCATGTCCTCCCGGGCCTTTTCCACATACTCCTCCAGGCTGTTCATCATTTCCTCCAGGCTCTGGTAGAGTTTGAAGAGGCCTTCTTTTTCATTTGCCGTGGGTGCGGCTGACTTCTTTCTGAAGCGCACCACCCGCGCCACCAGCCATATCACGACGAGGACCAGCAGGAAAACGAAAATCGTGTACAGATACACCGTATAATCCATAGTCTTTCACTCCGTTTACATAGCCGGTTATAACAGGCAGGGAACCGGGATTATTGGAAAAGGGCGGTCTGGACCTTGGATCTGAGTTTCAGTAGCACCTTGCTGTGGATCTGGGAGATGCGGGATTCCGAGACGTCCAGCGCCTGTGCGATCTCCTTCATGGTCATCTCTTCGTAATAGTACAGCGTGATGACCAGTTTCTCGTTCCGGGGCAAAGCATCGATGATCCGCCCCATGATCTCCTTCATTTCCTGCTTTTCGATCCGGCTGTCCATCGTCCGTTCGTCATCCTGCAGGAAGGAGTCCTGCGCCACGTTGTTGGATACCAGGTCCTCAAAGTACATGATGTTGAAGATATGGGACTTGTTCACGGTTTTTTGGATGTCGTCCACATCCGTGGAAAGGTAGTCCGCCACCTCCTGCTCGGTGGGTGTACGGGAAAAGCGGTTCTCCAGTTCGCTGTACGCCTGGGAAACGGCTTTGATCTTGCGCCGCAGGCTGGAGGGCGCCCAGTCCTGTTTCCGCAGGTAATCCAGGATGGCCCCCTTGATGCGCATCGATGCGTAATATTCAAACTTCACTTCCGAAGTGACGTCATACTTCTCGATGGCGTCGATCAGCCCCAGTACGCCGCAGCTCACCAGGTCGTCATAGTTGCTGTAGCCCTCGTAAATGGGGAACATCCGGTAAGCGATGCTCTTCACCAGGCCGATATAGTTTACCACCAGTTCGTTTTTCGTTTCCAGCGACCGGCTCTGTGCGTATTCCTTCCACAAAGCGTCCAGTTCTTCGCTGTTTCTTGTCATCGTGTGCACACCTCTTAGCGCTGTAAGTAATGGGCTGTATAGCAGATTATTTGATTGCTTTGTTTTATTTGCCGGTTGTATCAGTTCAATACCTTTTTTACCACATAGAACACCGTTTGGATCGGTATCCCGCACATTCGCTGTGTGCTGTCCCGTTTTTTACCGCCCGGCTTTCCATGAAGATATGGGTTTCCATTACTTCTTTTTTTCTTCCCCATCCTTGTCCACCATGATCCCTTTGATCTGCTGCTTCATGATATAGCGTCCGATCAGGTTCTGGGCGTCGTTGCTGTAGTCGAAATACCGTACGGCGATGCCGTAGGCCGCCTTCTTTTCACCCGGCGGGATACTCCGCTTGACTTCTCCCTTCAGGCTCAGTGTATCCTGTCCGATTTTCAGCTGCAGTTCAAACTGCGTGCCCGGCGCGTATTCGCAGGGGTAGTTGAAGAGCATTCCTTCCTGCGAAATGTTCACGGTCCTTGTCTTCACTGTCTCGATGTCCTCGGGTTCGCCATCCAGCGGCTTTACGGCCACTTCCAGGGAGATGGGCAGGCGGAAACTGCTGCGCCGCTGCCTGCGCTCCACCTTTGTTGTTGCGCGCAGCAGGCAGGCCTGTACGTTGCCGCGGTAGATTTCCTCTATCATGGCCGCCTCAAAGGTATGCATCCCGTTGGGACGGAAGAAAAAGCACTGCACCCTCTCCTCTTTCCGCAGCCTGTAGGGGATCCCTTTGATGGTGGGCTGCAGGATGGTAAAGCGTTCCCCCGGCAGTATGTCCAGCAGTTTCGTCCTGCTGCTCCCGCCTTCCAGCTCCAGGTCTATGATCTCGCCCAGTTTAACGATCTTGCTCATCAGCATGGCTCTATCCCCCTGTGACTTTCTTGCCCATGAGCCTGCTCAGGAAGATGGCAAAACTGAATTTCTGGCTTTCATGTTCGGGGATGGCCAGGTACCGTTCTGTCAGCTGCTCGATATTCTGCGCCGCCACGCTTTTGGGGAAACTCACCAGCACCGGCGCCTGCATTTTCACTGCCTTCACCATGCTGTCGTCGCGCAGGATATAGCCCAGCTGGTCGATGTCCACATCCATGTATTTCTTGGATACCCGTATGAATCCGTCCAGGGCCGCCATCGCCTCCTTCTCGTTGTCCGCCTTGTTCACCACCAGGCGCAGGCGCGGCTTGTTCGTCAGCCGGTTGGATGTCTTCACCAGCGCGTATGCATCCATGATGGCCGTGGGTTCCGGGGTGGTGATGAGGATCGTTTCGTTGCTCGCGCCGATCAGCCGCAGGATATTTTCCGATACGCCCGCGCCCGTGTCAAAAATGATGATGTCCGCCAGGTCCCCCAGTTTGAGGAAGCTGTCCACCATCACATCGAACTGCGCGCCCTGCAGCTTGATCAGGTCGTACACGCCCGATCCGCCCGAGATGAATTGGATCCCCTGCTGGCTGGTCACGATGATATCGCGGATGTCCTTTTCCCCCGTCAGTACATGGGAAAGGTCGTGCTGCGTGGTGATCCCCAGCATCACGTCTATATTGGCCAGCCCCAGGTCCACGTCCACGATGAGGACCCGCTGTCCCTTGCGCCCCAGTGCGATGGCCAGGTTCACGGCAAAGCTCGATTTGCCCACCCCGCCCTTGCCGCTGGTGATGGTGATGACCCGCGTACTGCTGTTTTTCTTCTGCATCAGTTCCCTTAGACTTTGTGCTTGATCCAGCATAATATATTCCTACCCCAATTGATTCCGGCCGCACCCATCCATTCCCATTCATATATTCCACCGTGTTTAATCCCTGCCCGTAACGCTTCGATGATGTATAAGGGCTTTAACTCGATTCCCTGATTCAAATCATGCCCGAAGGGCATACCTTAACTATTAACTATTAACTATTAACTGTTAACTCTCAACTCTCCCAAGTATGTTTCCGGTGATCTTGGCCACGTCCGCCAGTTCGATATCGTTTGGCACGTTCTGCCCCGTCGTCACATAGGAGATCGGCTTCCCGGCAAAATTCACGATATTGAGCACGTTCCCCCATACGTTGACCTCGTCCAGTTTGGTGACCAGCACCTTGAAATCCTCCAGGAAGGAGTAGCTTTTGATGATGTCCTTGCAGGCGTTGCAGCTCGTGCTCACGCTCACCACCAGCAGCACTTCGTCCGCCTCGCCGTATTTTACCAGGTTTTTGATCTCTTCCCGGTGCTTTTCATCGTTGGGGCTCTTGCCCGCCGTGTCGATGAGCACCACGTCCATGTCCTCATATTCCTTTAATGCGTCGGCCAGTTCGGGCGGCGAGTAAACGATGCTCACCGGTATTTTCAGGATATCCGCATACGTCTTGAGCTGTTCGTGCGCCGCGATACGGTAGGTGTCGGTGTTGATCAGCGCCACCTTCAGTTCCTGCGCCAGCGCAAAAAGGCCCGCCAGCTTCACGATTGTCGTCGTCTTCCCCACGCCCGTGGGCCCGACCAGCAGGATCACGTTGCGCTTGAATTTTTTGATGCGGATGGGCACCGCCTGCCCCAGTTTTTCCAGGATGAACTGCTCCGCCACTTCCCTCGGGTTGATCGAGAGCTTTTCCGATATCTTCTGCGCGTCCAGCGCCAGCTTGCGCGCCAGCTTGTCCTGCACGTCATGCTCCACCAGGCCGTCATACAGGTCCGTGGCGGATGGGGTGAAATTCAGCAGCGTTTCGCCGTCCGCCGCCTTCATTTTCACCGTGAAATCCTTCACTGCCTCCTGCAGGGCGTCCAGCTTGCTGCTCAGCCTTTCGATTTTCTCCGCCTCCGCCACTTTCACAGCTGTTCCGGCCGCGGCTGGAGCGGCTGCTCCGGCCGGCTGCAGCACCGGGACGGGCTCCTCCGCCTTGGGCGGGGCGGGTGTTTCGGCCCGCTGCGCCTTGGTCTCCTTGGGCTCGTATGCCACCACCACCTCGATCAGCCTTTTCTGCAGGAAACCGAATACGTTTTTCCGCCGTATCGGCCTGCTGTTGAGGATGATCGCATCCGGTCCCAGGTCCTTGCGGATCTTTTCCATGGCGTCTTTCATGTCGTTGGCGATGTACCGTTTTACAAACATGGCCTAAATGCTCACCACACCTTCGGACAATATCTCAACATTCTGTTCCAGTTCATTGAAGGATAATACGATCAGTTCGGGCGCGACCTGCTCCGTCATCCGCTTGAAGTGCTTGCGTACGCTCGGCGAAGTCAGCACGATCGGGGATGAGCCGGTGCTGATGAGCCGTTCCACGGAGGTCTTCAGCTTCAGCAGGATCTTCTGGGTCAGCGCGGGTTCCAGCGCCACGTACGCGCCCCGTTCGGATTGGCGCACGTTTTCGGCGATCACCTGCTCCAGTCCCGGGTCCAGCGTGATGACGCGTGCCCGTCCTGCCGGGATGAACCGGCGGGAGATGGCGCGTTTCATGCTCTGCCGCACATATTCGGTCAAAAGGTCCGGGTCCCGCGTGATGGAGCCGTTGTCCCCCATCACCTCGAGGATGCTTCCCAGGTCCCGGATCGAAACATTTTCCTTGAGCAGGTTGGCCAGCACCTTCTGCACTTCGCCCAGCGAGAACATCTTGGGCACCACTTCGTCCACCAGCGTGGGCTGCTGCCGTTTGAGGTTCTCGATGAGGACCTGCACCTGCTGCCGCCCCAGCAGTTCGTGCGCATGCCGCTTGATGATCTCCATCAGGTGTGTTGCGATCACGGAAGGCGGGTCGATGGTGGTATAACCCTTCAGCTCCGCCCTTTCCCGCTCCGCCTCGGGGATCCACAGGGCGGGCAGGCCGAAGGCGGGCTCCACGGTTTCGATGCCCTCGATGGAGTCTTCCGTGTCCGTGGGTTTCAGCGCCAGGAAATGGTCCAGCAGCACTTCCCCGCGGGCCACTTCCAGTCCTTTTATCTTGATGCAGTATTCGTTGGTGGAAAGCTGGATATTGTCCCGCAGCCGTACGACCGGCACGATGGTGCCCAGGTCCATTGCGCACTGGCGGCGGATCATGACCACCCGGTCCAGCAGGTCCCCGCCCTGCGAGGCGTCCACCAGCGGGATGATGCCATAGCCGAATTCCATTTCGATGAGGTCCACCTGCAACAGGGAGGTGACGCTTTCGGGTTTCCGCTTTTCCTGCGCCTGGGCCTCCGCCGTGTCCACCATCTCGGTGGCCTCCGCCTTCTTGCGCCTGTTGCGGATCACCGTCGCCACGATGGGCAGCGTTATGCCCAGGAGGATCAGGGGCAGCCACGGCAGTCCGGGTACGAAGCTGAGGACCACCAGCAGTACACCCAGCAGCACCAGGATCGAAGGCTGGCTGAAAAGCTGGCTCATCAGGTCCTTGCCGAAGCCCTTCTCGGTGGCCGAGCGCGTCACGATGATGCCTGTGCCCGTGGAGACCATCAGGGCGGGCAGCTGCGCCGCCAGGCCCTCGCCGATGGTCGCGATGGTGTAGGTCTCCAGCACCTTGTCAAATGTCATGGTCGTCCCGCCCACGCCCAGCAGGCCGATGATGATGCCGCCCACGATGTTGATCACGGTGATGAGGATGCCCACGATGGCGTCGCCCTTGACGAATTTGGATGCGCCGTCCATCGAGCCGTAAAATTGGGCCTCCCGCTGGATGTTCTGCCGCCGGTCACGCGCTTCGTTCTCGTCGATGACGCCCGCGTTGAGGTCGGCGTCGATAGCCATCTGCTTGCCCGGCATGGCGTCCAATGTGAAGCGGGCCGCCACCTCCGCCACCCTTTCCGCGCCGCGCGTGATGACGATGAATTGGACCACCACGATGATGAGGAATATGATGAACCCCACCACCAGGTTCCCGCTGCCCACGAAGCTGCCAAAGGTATGGATCACGCCGCCCGCCTGGCCGCCGTTGCTCAGGATGAGGCGGGTCGAGGCGATGTTCAGCCCCAGGCGAAAGATGGTCACGATCAGCAGCATCGTGGGAAAGGTGGAAAAGTTCAGCGTTTCCCGTGCAAACAGCGCCACCAGCATGATCAGCAGCGAAAGCGATATGTTCACGATGAGCATGATATCCAGGAAGGGCGGCGACAGGGGCACGATGATGAGCAGGATCACGCCCAGGATGAATACTGCGACGAAGATGTTTGAAAACTGCTTCTTCATGTCATCTGCCTCCTCCCTGTTTGTTTTTCAGCCGGTACACATAGGCCAGGATCTCGGCCACGGCCTTGTACAGGTCTTCGGGCACCTCGTCCCCCACCTCGCAGTAAAAGTACAGTGCCTGCGCCAGCGGCTTGTTTTCCACCATCTCGATGTGGTGCTCGGTAGCGATCTCGCGGATCCGCCTGGCCAGGTTGTCCTTGCCCTTTGCCAGCACCACGGGGGCCTTGTGCTGCTTGTCATCGTACTGCAGCGCGATGGCATACTGCGTCGGGTTGGTGACCACCACGTCCGCCTGCGGCACGGAGTGCATCATGCGCAGCGAGCTGATCTGCCGCTGCTTCTGGCGGATGCGTCCCTTCGTCTGCGGGTCGCCCTCGGTGATCTTGTATTCGTCGCGGATCTCCTGTTTGGTCATCCGCAGGTCTTTCTCGTACCGCCACCACTGGTACATATAGTCAAAGGCCGCGAAGATCAGTAGCGCGAAACCCAGCTTGAATGCAAGGCCCGTCAGCAGGCTCACCATGGCCCGCGAGGCGTCCGCGACGTTCAGCGCCATCATGTTGGGCATGCTGCCCAGCTGCGCCTGGTATTCCCCGTAGGCCAGCCAGGCCACGATGACGATCTTCAGGATGTTTTTCAGCAGCTCGATCAGGGAGCGCACCGAGAAAATGCGTTTGAATCCCTTGATCGGGTTGATCTTGTCAAACTTCGGGGCCGCCGCCTTCGTGGAGAAGAGGAAGCCTACCTGCACCACGTTGATGAGCACCGCGCTGATCACGCTCGCCGCCAGGATGGGCGCGACCACCATGGCAAAGTGGAGCATCGCGTCCAGGAAAAGGTTCCCTACCGTCGTGGGATCCAGCATGGCCGGTACGGTGCCGCCGAAAAACGCCTTCAGGAAAGCCGTCAGGTTATCGGCGATGTAGTTGCCGAATATCGCCAGTACGCCGAAGTCCACCAGCAGGATGAATGCGATATTGACCTCTGCGCTCTTGCGGACCTGGCCCCTCTGCCGCGCCTCTCGCCTTCGCTTTGGAGTGGCTTTCTCGGTCCGTTCGCCCGATTGCTGCTGGCTCATGGTTTCACCAGCCCCGTCAGCATCTTGTCGATGGAGATGAACATCTGGTTAAACAGCGTATCGGTGAACCCTACGTATACGGGGATCACCAGTGCCAGCACCGCCAGCCCCAGCAGGATCTTCATGGGGATGCCGATGACGAAGATGTTCATCTGCGGTATCGTGCGCACCAGGATGCCCAGCGCCACCTCCCCCAGCAGCCCCGCCACCACCACCGGGATGGCCACGTTGATGGCCAGCACGAAGGCCAGGGCAAATACCTCCAGCGCCGTCGTCCCCAGCGTGGCGTTCAGTGCCACCTGCCCTACCGGTATATGCGCAAAGGTGCTGTTGAGGATGTATATCAGCTTCGTATGCCCGTTCACGCCGAAAAACGTGATCAGCATTACGATATTCAGCAGGTTCCCGGTCAGCGGCACGTTGGTGTTGCTCATCGTGTCGTACGCGCTGGCCATGCCGAAGTCCATCTGCATGTCCATGATGAACCCCGAAGTCTGGGGGATGGAGAAAAATAGTGTCGTCACATACCCCAGTACCAGGCCGAAGAGCAGTTCCTTGATGAACATCACCGCGTATCCCCACAGCCCGGCATATGCGATGGTTGGCCCTGTGGGGTTGGCAGCGAAGATCACATACGCCAGCACCAGGCAAAAGGCCACCTTGACCGTGTTCGGTACGTTCCTGTGCCCGAAGATCGGCGATGCCACGATCAGTGCCGTGGTCCGCACGAAGATCAGCAGGAAGTAGTCCATATGGCTGACCAGTGCCGCTATCGCCTGCTCCATGGCTACTTGATCACCGTGCCGATGTAGTCATACATGCGGTGGGTGAAATCCGTCAGGTTGGTCAGCATGAAGCCCGAAAAGATCACGATGGCCAGCAGGATGCCGATGATCTTGGGCACAAAGCTCAGGGACTGCTCGTTGATCTGCGTCGTCGCCTGGAAGATCGATATGATGATGCCGATAATCAGCCCCACGATCATGGCGGGCGCCGCCACTGTGATCACCGTATAGATGGCGTCCTGCATCACTTTTATGACTTGTGCCTGGTCCACTTCCGCCTCACCGCTTCGTTGTCAATTGGGGCCTTGTCCCCATTCCCGCATATGTAAGTGATTAATATTCAATCCCCGGCAGGGCTACTCAATCATGCCGAAGGCATACCGCAATTCATAATTCTTAACTCTTAACTCTTAATTCTTAATTGTCTTTCTATCCCGTCCCGAAACTGGCTAATAAAGTCTTAACCGTTAACGTCCACCCATCCACGAGCACAAATAGAAGCACCTTGAACGGCAGCGAGATGACGACAGGCGGGAGCATCATCATGCCCATCGACATCAGCACGCTCGCCACGATCATGTCGATCACGATAAACGGTATGTATATGAAAAACCCGATCTCAAACCCGCGCTTGAGTTCGCTCGTGATGAAAGCCGGGATCAGCACGCGGTTGGGCGTGTCCTGGGGCGTGGCGGGTGCCTTGTCCAGCTTCGCAGTGGAGAGGAAAAAGTCCAGGTCGCTCTTGAAGGTCTGCTTCAGCATGAATTCCCGCACCGGCTTCATCGCCCGTGTTTCAGCCTCTTTTTCGGTGATCTTATGCTCGATATACGGCTGGTAGGCCGTGGTGTTGATCTGGTCGATGACGGGGGACATCACAAAGAAGGTGAGGAACAAAGCCAGCCCGATGAGCACCTGGTTGGGGGGCGTCTGCTGCATCCCCAGCCCGTTGCGCACGAAGGCCAGCACGATGACGATCCTGGTGAATCCCGTCAGCATGATGAGGATGGAGGGGAGCAGCGTCAGCACCGTCAGCAGCAGCAGGATGTTCACGCTCTCCGCCCGGTCTCCCAGGATGCCGCCCAGCGGCGGGGAGGTATTCGGGTCCTGCGAGGCCGCCGGGCTCGCACCGGGGGTGGTGTTTGATCCGCTTCCGTTCAGTGCCGAGCAGCCCGTGAGCAGCACCGCCAGCAGGATGACGAAGAGTGCGATCAGCGTCCATCTCACACCTTTTTTCATAGTCCGTCACCGCCCCTGCCTTTGTTCTCTCCGTACCGCTGTTTCCGTGCCTCGATGGCTTCCATGATCTTGGAATACTCGTCCCCTTCGCCGGGTTTAGGTGATGTTTTAACCGCTTTGGCCTCTGCCGCGGCGTTCGCCCGCGCCTTTCGCAGTTCCTCCTGGGCGTGGGTGGAGTAGCTCAGGAATCCCTTGATCTTGTCCAGGAACCCCTTCCTTTCAGGGTCCGGCGCTCCCGGGTCATCCTGGGCTGCGATGAACGTGCCGTCTGCGATCTCCCCCAGCATGACCATCGTCTGGTTGGTCACGCCGATGAGGAACCCCTTGTCGCCTGTGCGTACCAGCATGATGTATTTCCCCCGGGAAACGTAAAGCCTGTCCACGACCTCCATGTAGGCGGTCCGGGACAGGCGCTTCATTCTCCTGGATAAAAACCTGGTTGTAAAATAGGCCGCTATCAATACGAGTATCAGTACGCAGATGAGTCCGATCGTATCCCAGCCCACTCGAAATTTTCCCCCTTCGGTTAATGAGGATATATGAAGTCAGTCAATCAGAGTCCCTCCACGCCCCGTAGCTGGGGAATGCACAAAAGGGTTATACCTGCATCCGCATGATCTCGTTGTACGCGTCGATGACCTTGTTGCGTATCTGGATGGTCAGCTGGAGCGCCAGCTCGGCTTTCTGCGCCTCGATCATCGTGGTATGGATGCCGGCTTCCTCCCCGCTCAGCAGCGCCATGTTGCCCGCCTGGTCCGCCGCATTGGTTTCGTTGGTCATATTGATGGCTTCATTCAGCACGTCGGTAAAGCTGCTGTTGGCCGGATTGGATGCGCCTGTCGCCTGCGTGGATGTTATTGCGTTTTGTATTCCGGCTATCGCGTTTACTGCCATTTGATCACCTCATACATTCATTCTCGAAAATCTAATATTCAAATCCATGGCGAGTTGCGGCGTGTACGTAACTCGCCATACCTATAAGGCAGGGGGGTATCCGAGCGACCGCACCTGCAAGGTGCAGCGAGGTATCCAGGGGGGGCTGGCAAGTCCTCCCTGGAAGAAGTTATCTTCCTATTTCTAAAGCTTTAACTGCCATGTTCTTTGTCGCATTGAGCGCGGTCACGTTCGCCTCGTAGGACCGCGTCGCCGACATCATGTCCAGCATCTCGGTCACGATATCCACGTTCGGCATCGCCACATACCCGTTGGCGTCCGCATCGGGGTTGGTGGGGTCATAGTTCATGATGAACGGGCTGTTGTCTTCCACGATGGCGGAGACCTGTACGCCGTTGCCCAGCACCGCATCCCGCGCGTCGTTGAGGTACTGTGAAAATACCGAGCCTTCATTCTGGGAGAGCACCGCTATCCTGCGGCGGTAGGGTCCGCCGTTTGCGGTGCGCGTGGTGTTGGCGTTTGCGATATTCTCACTGATCACGTCCATCCGCATGCGCTGGGCCGTCAGGGCCGATGCGCTGATATCCATGGATTTCATGAAGCTCATTCGTGTCACTTCCCTTCCGTGATCGCCAGCCTCAGGCGGTTGTACTCGCTGGTGAGTTTCTGCACCAGCGTATCGTAATAGATGTTGTTCTTGGCCAGTTCCGTCATCTCGTGGTCGATGTCCACGTTGTTGCCGTCCATCCGCATGGTCGTATTGGAGTCCTGCACGATCTGTACGGGCACGTCGTCCACGCTGGGCGAACCGATATTCATGTGGCCCTTGCGGGTCTTGCGTGCTGCGAAATCACCCTGCTCCAGCGCCTGTTTGAATGCGTCTTCAAATTCCACATGGGAGGTCTTGAAACCGGGGGTGTCGGCGTTGGCGATATTGTTGAGGATCACCTGGTGCCTTGTCCAGGATGCATCCAGTCCTTTTTCCAAGTATTTGGTGTCTCTGAAGATATCCTCCAGCATGTTTGTTTCACTCCTTGATGTCTTTGCCGCTTTCGTGTACATTGATAGATGAAACATTCTGCACAGGGGTAAAGCCTTTAACCCCATGTCACGGCGCTTTTCCGGCATGGGGTTTCTTATTTAAATAAGTATACAACATATACCAACCTATTTCAACATTTAATAACACGAATTGCCATGGTTATGTGTTCCATCACATCCGGCTGGATATCGGCTGCTCCGGTATGTTGAGCTGTTCAAATCCTTTTGAATGGTCATCATCCCTGACGAGGCTGGTAGATTGCCCCATGCTTTCGAATGATATTGTTCCAATGTTTAACTGTGATAGTACTGCCCTAAGTTATTTTTTGGGATTGCACCACCTTTCGATCTCGCCTGCGATCCCGTTCAGGGATACCTGCTTGTCCACCGCGCCGATCTCCTTGGCTACCGCCGGCATCCCGTAGACGATGCAGCTTTCCTCGTCTTGGCCGATGGTGGAAGCCCCTGCGTTTTTCATCTTCAGCAGGCCCTTGGCCCCGTCGCTCCCCATCCCGGTGAGGATCACGCCCAGCGCGCGGTTTCCCGCCGCCTTGGCCACGGATTCGAAAAGGACGTCCACCGAGGGGCAGTGCCCGCTCACCTTCTCGCCCTCCCTGCAGGAAACACTGTAGCCGTTGTTGTGCTGCATCACCTTCATCTGCAGGTTGCCCGGTGCGATCAGCGCCCTTCCCGGCAGCACTTCGTCTCCGTCCGCCGCTTCCTTGATCTCCATGCCGCAGGTATTGTTCAGGCGTTCTGCGTACAGGCGGGTGAAAACCGGTGGCATGTGCTGGACCACCACGATACCCGGCAGGTTCCTGCCCAGTTTGCACAGGATGTTCTGGATGGCTTCCGTGCCGCCCGTTGAGGCGCCGATAGCGATGATGCGCTCCTGTTCACGGGGTTTACCGTTCACGCCTGCCTGCAGGGCTGGCACTCTTTTTTTGTTCTGGCCCACCTTTGCGACCGATGCGATCTTGATCTTCAGCGTCAGTTCTGAGAGGAAGGCTTCCCTTCCCGCCGCATTGTTCGTTGTCGTTTTATGGACGAAATCCACAGCCCCGGCGCTCAGTGCGTCAAATACACTGCCGTTCAGCGAGCTGACCACCACCACGGGCAGGGGATGGACCGGCATCAGTTTTTTGAGCAAATCGATACCGTTCATTTTCGGCATCTCCACGTCCAGCGTCATGACGTCGGGCTGCAGCTTTTCGATCTTCTCCATGGCGTCGAACGGGTCCGCCGCCGTCCCGACGACCTCTATGCTCGGGTCCTTGCCGATGTTTGAAGAAATGAGTTCCCGCATCAGCATCGAGTCGTCCACGACCAGTACCTTTATCTTCTTGATGCCCATTTTTTAACCCGCTTTCTTCAATATCGAAGGCATGACATATTTGTACCGGGTCATGTTCCTGTCCACAGATTCCGACTGCCCGATGAAAAGGTAGCCCCCCGGCTTTGTCGCGTCATAAAACCGTTCGATCAGTTCATTCTTTGAGTCCTTGTCAAAGTAGATCATCACGTTGCGGCAAAAGATCACGTCGAACTGCTTTTTGAAGGGGAAATGCCCCTCCATCAGGTTGAACGTACGGAAGATCACTTCATCCCGGATCTCTTTTCTCACCTGCCACTGTCCGCCGGCCAGCTTGTGAAAATAGGAAAGCTTCCACCCCGGCGGCACCTTTTCCAGGTTTTCCGCGGGATAGATGCCTTCCACCGCCGCATTCAGCGCCTTGGCCGAGATGTCGGTAGCCAGTATTTTCGAGTCCCACTGCTTTTTTTCATCCTCCAGGAAATCGCTGATCAGCATGGCCAGGGTGTAGGGTTCCTCGCCCGTGGAACAGCCCGCGCTCCAGATGCGCATATCCTTTTCCCGGACGTTTGCCTTGAGTTCGGGCAGTATCACCCGCTGGAAATAGACGAAATGGTCCCATTCGCGCATGAAATAGGAATAGTTCGTGGTCAGGTGGTTCACCAGTTGCTGGCGCTCCCCGCCGGATGGGTCGTCCATCACCGTCTTGATGAAGGCGCCGTAATCGTCATAGCCCCGCTTCGTGAGGTAATTGCCCAGGCGTCCCTCCACCAGCGTCCGCTTTGCGCGCAGGTTGATCCCGTAATTCCTGTTCATGTATTCCGTCAATGTGCGGAATTCTTCATCCTTCAGTTGCAGCATTTTCTCACCTTGTAGTTTGGATTATGCCTGATATGCAGGTTACATGCGGTAGAGCCGATAACCGCTTTCACCGGTTCATGGCCGGTGTTTTTTTAATCTTCCGCCGCCAGGAGCCTTTCGCAGTCCAGCAGCAGCTTGGGCCCTTCGTCCGTTACGCCGATGCCCGAGAGGAATTTATTGTACAGCCCGCTGCGGAAATCCGGTGCGGGTTCGATATGCGCATCGTCGATGTTCGTCACCTCGGCCACGCTGTCCACGATGAATCCCACCGTCACGTCCGCCGCGTCCACCACGATGATGCAGGTCCGCTCGCTGTACGCGATTTGTTCCTTGTGGAAGCGCAGGCGCATGTCGATCACAGGGATCACCTTGCCCCGCAGGTTGATGATGCCCAGCACATAGTCGGGTGTTTCGGGCACGATGGTGATGGGGTGCATGCCGATGATCTCCGTCACATGGCGTATTTCAAACCCGTACGTCTCCCCGCCCACCCGGAATGTCATATACCGCCCGTGCTGGGTGTCTTCCTCTTCCAGCATCTTTGCCGCTTCGGCCATATCTTTGTCCCCCGTCTGCACTATTTGTAAATATTAACGATATAAACTTTGCAAGGCTCCCCTCGCAGGGTCATAATAATTACCCCCGCAGGGCTTGCAACAATTCTTGATTTTTTAACTCTTAATCATTAACTGCTTATCCCCGCAGGGCCAGCCTTAACTCTCAACTGTCAACTTTCAACTCTCAACTATAGAAACATGTCCACCAGTATTCCGCGGATGTCATCGGCCATCTGCATCAGTGCGATATTGTCCGCCTGGTCCTTCAGGACCTCGGAGGCCATGTCGTCGAGTTTCTGGTTGATCCTGCGTATCAGCGCAAAGACCTTGTGCCTGCCGTTGAGATCCGTCTTGGATAGCTTGGAAAAAGCATAGGAGTTGCTCACCGTCTCGTTCACCAGTTGGGTGATCAGCTCCCTGTATTTCTGCAGTTCCTTTATGTCCGCCCTTTTGGCGACCACTGCGCCCTGGGCATAGATGCTGTCCGTCAGGTCCTTTATATGCTTTTCATAGTTTGCATTGTAGACCGTATTCAGCTGCCGGCGAAATTCCAGCCCCGCGTCCATATTCCCGTGTCTTTCTTCGGGGGAAGGGGTCCTGAATATCTCCACCTTGGATTTGTTGATGTCCTCTATCTTCATCATCGTGATTGCCTGCCTTTAGTGGGCCGGGGTTTTCATGCCCTGGCCCGCGGGTGCTGTTGCATGTGATGGCTTTACTTTTTCTTGTCGATGAAGGATCCGTCCTGGACGCCGATGTTCATCGTATAGCTCTGGATGCCCTTGCGCGTCTGCTTGATCTGTGCGATCTTGCCCGAGTACTCCTTCAGTTTGGATTCGGCCAGTTGGATGTTTTCTGCATCCTGCGCCTGTATGGCGAGTAGCAGTTGGTATATCTCGTCTTCCGCCTGGATGCTGCCGGGAGAGGGTTGCAGCGTCACGATCGTGGCGTTGAGTTTGTCGATCTCCGCCGCCAGACTGTCCCGCTCCGCCATGCACCTGTTCAACCCTTCCATGTCCTCGCCTTCTATGAGGGCCGGCTGCCGGGCGGATACTTCCAGTATCTTTTTGAGCAGTCCGTGTTTTGTTTTGAGCGTTTCTGCCTGGCCCGGACCGGGCTGTTTCATTTCGTCCATCGTTATTCCTCTGCCACGCTCATGCTGGTGGGATTCAGCTTTTGTACCTGCACCCACGCTTCCTTCAGGTTGGACAGCATTTCGATCAGCGGTTCGATATGCGAGGCATCCTTGTTGATGTTGGCCTCCATGATCTCCCGCGTCATGAAATCGTACAGGTTCATCAGGTCCTTGGCGATGGGATACTGCAGGTCCAGGCTCATTGTCAGCTCGAGCAGTATCTGTTGTGCTTTTTGAAATGCGGTGTTGGCATTGGGTGCATCCTTGCTCTCCACGGCCATCCTGGCCAGCCTCAGCTGTTTGATTGCGCCTTCGTACAGCATGATGATCAGTTTTACCGGGTGCGCCGTCATGACGCCTTGCTGTTTGTATTGCTCATAAGGATTGCCCATAGCCATGATAGATGTGTTCCTCCCGCAATGTTATCGTTTGTAGGTTATTTGCCTGATCCGAACTGTGATGCGAGCCAGGAAGACTGGCTGTTCAGTTTGGAAAGCGCCGTCTCCATGGCGGTGAATTTGGCATAGTAACGGTCTTCGTTCTTCGCCATCATATCCGTCAGGTCTGTCAGTTTTTTGTCCGCCAGCTTGATGCTGTCGTCCAGGTTGTCCAGCGTGACCTGTGTATTGTTCTTTGTGTAGGTGTTGATCGAGTCCGATAACCTGGTGATCAATCCCGATTCATTAAACTTTGTCGCGGAGTTCGTCGATGTGGAGGTGCTTGTAAAAAGCGCCGCTACTTCATAAGGGTTGTTTTCGATTGCCGTACGGAGCTTTGTCTCATCGATGGTGATCTTGCCCTTGTCCTTGTACGATCCCGTCGTGAGCCCGATATCCGAAAGCGTTTTGCCCACCCCCGCCACTTTTGTATAAAAGGCTGTGCGCATCGTGTCCAGCATGCCTGTGATGGTGGAATCGCCTTTCAAAAGGCCGCTCTTGGCGAGTTTGTCCCATGTTTCCGCCTGTTTGTCACTGAGCTGTGAACGTTGTTCATCCGTCAGCGGTGGATAGGCTCTGTGCGTCTCCTCATCCAGTTTGGACTGGAGCGCAGCTATGAGGGTGTTGTAATTGCTTACAAAAGTTTTGATTTTGTTTACGGTGGCGTCCACGTCGCGCTCCACGTTGAAGGAGACTGCGCTGTCCGTCTTGTTTTTCAGCGTATAGGAGATGCCGTCGATGGAGAAGGTGTTGGTTTCCTTCTCGACCCGCACGCCTTCGATATGCATGATGGCGTTCTTGCCGGACTTGTTCTGTTCCTCTATCCCAAATGCATTGGTCCTCGCAGCAAAAGCGTTCCCTGTGAGGTTGTCGATGTTTACGCTGCTGGAGAGTCCCGTCTTTTTGGATGTGATGGTGAAGCCCTTGCTCAGGCTGCTGTAGCTCATCGTCACCCCTGCATCCTTGTCGGCATTGACGCTCATCATCATGTCCCCCAGCGTCGTATCATCCGTGAACGAAAACGTCTTGCCGTTGATGGAGAAGGAGATGGCATGGTCGACAAATTCCAGCTTCGTATTCAGGTCCAGGTCTTTCAGCTGGGTGGATGTGGCAAGCGCGTTGGCGGATAGATTGGTGCTTTTGAGCTGTGCGGCTTCCGCCAGCTGCTGGATATCGTTGATGGTGATATTGCCCGCCGTGGCCGAAGAGCCCGCGCTCACCGACACAGCCGAGGAATTATCCAGCATCGTCACCTTGTATGTATTGTATGCGCCGGCGCTCATCATGTTGGTATCGGCCTTCAGCATGCTCATGTTTTGGGCGCGGAAATCCTTCAAGAGGGTCGAGACCTCGTCATAAGCATCTTTTTTCCATTCCAGCTTCGTCTTTGCCTGAAACTGCCTGTCCACTTTTGCCTGGTCGATCTTCAGCAGGCTCTTTACGATACTGTCCGTATCCAGGCCCGAAGACATGCCGTTCAGCCGCAGTATCTGGCTGCTGAGTGCGCTCATAGAATTGGTCGCCATGGTGATCCCTCCGTTTCCCAAATTGGATGGTAAACTTTATATCATTATATATATCGGTATTTGCGCCCCAAACTTTAGCACAGGAAATGTTAACAATGTGGTTATGGTGTTGTTCTTTCTCGCAAACCTGCAATCGCTGTGCGTAATTAGTATCTTCATTATACCATTATTATCCTTCTATCACCCATAATTTGTATATATTCTGTTCCTCAGCGAATGCATCGTTCTGCCGGCGAATGCGTCGATTTGACGCATTTATTATCGTGCGTTCTCAGACATTCTTTAACCGGGCAAAAAGAATTTTCTTCATGGCGCATCAGACAGAAAAAGACGCTCCGGGGAGCGTTTGAGCCATGTAGTATTTGAGAACTGGATGAAAGGATACTGCCTGCAGGGCATGCTTTTTTTTATAGATGTGCGAAGTATTTGACCTTTGAAAGGCCCTTGCCATATATTGAGCTGATGTACGCGCCGTTTTTCAGCCTGCGCCCCGCCTGTGCGATATAGACCCCTTTTTCGGGGTCGTATTTGCCGTCCGGAGAGGGGCGCACCATCTGCATGTGCCCATGCCCGTCCGGGTTCTTGTAGGCGGTCACGGCCGGATGCCCCGCATTGGCCATCTTTTGCGCCTGTTCGGCCGTCACTTCATGCCAGCCGTACCGTGGCCCGTGCTCGAGCAGCCAGCCATGCATTTCATTGGCGTTCATGTAATTGGCGCCCTTCGTATCGGGGTAATGCAGGATATCGCCTGTTTTGAAGTCAGTGTAATAAGGGATCTCCGCCCCCATGGCCTTTGTCACGTCCCAGCAGAAGATGTTGCAGTACGTCCCGCCGGATTTGCCTGGCTGGTACCTGCCGTTGGTCTCCACCTGGAATTGATCGATCACTGCGTTGTACATGGGCGCGCTCCGGTTGGAGGCATCGCTTTTGAGGGGCGGGTTCGCCGGACGGGATTGGGCCAGGGGCATGCCGGATATGCTGTTCTTGCCAAAGACGTTCGTTCCCACCTTGTCCAGCACATTGGTATCGTAACCGGTCCCCATCAATGATTCGTACAATGTATTCTTTTGTGCCGTCCCCATCCCCGTTATGGACGGTAATAGCTGTGCCATCAGGTCTTTCCCGTCGCCCTCCCCGTTCTGCAGCGCGCTGCACAGGAGCATCAGCATCGACATCGTGCTCCCGCCGCCGCTTGAGGCTGTGCCGTTTGCACTGCCTTCCCCGAAAAGGGACTGCGTCAGCATGTTGTTCAGCTGCGAGTTGACGATGTTGGAAAGGGTCTCCGCCTTCTGTTCCGCTGCGAGCGCGTCCGAGAAGGAGGAGGCACTTGCAGTCGTTTGGCTTGTCCCCGTTCTTTGCGCTTTGGGAACCGTGATATTGGTATCGGTACCGGTACTGATGATGTTCACATTTGTCCTCCATGCGCATACTTAGTAAAAAACCTTTGCCAGAGCAACAAAATAAGTGCCCGTTTGGGCACTTTCATTATACATTATACATTATAAATTTTACATTATTTTGCGTATTCTTTGTCCAGCGTGGATACGAAAACGAGGATCTGCGCCACGATCTCATAGAGTTCCCGCGGGATCTCGTCGCCCACGCCCAGCTTGTTCAGCGCGCCCGCCAGGCTCTCGTCCTTCACCACCGGCACGCCGCTTTTCCCGGCTTCCGCCACGATACGATCGGCAACCAACCCCTTGCCTGCTGCCGTCACGATGGGCGCCCGGTTATGCTCCATGTCATATTTCAGTGCCGCCGCCTGCCGCGGCGTCTTTTTCGCATACTTTTTCATATTCATACCCTCAGGTCCACAAAGCTGGCCGTCCGCCGGGAGTTCTCCACCATCGTCTGCGCCGCGTTCAGCGGGGTGGTCTTTTCATGCAACCGGGTGATGCGCGTATGCGCCAGCTGGTAGCCGATCTCGCCCAGCATCTCCTGCAGCCTGGATGTGTTTTGGCCGATGGTCTCCGCCGCGCCTTCCTTCTCGGTTTTGAATTGAAGGTAGACATACTTCTTTTCCACGCGGATCAGTGTCTCCACGCGCCCCATGTTCTGCGTATCCAGGCCGATAACGATCACGGCGTTCTCCGGGTCTATGCGCTTTCCCTTCCGGCTTCGCTTGTATACGAAAAGCTCCGCCGCCTCGCTGCGGTTGTTCACGTTCACCGGGATCTGGATATAGGTGAAAAGGCTGTTGTCCGATATCAGCCGGCTCTGGGCGATCAATTGGTCTGTCTTCGCCGCCAGGTCCCCTCTGTTGGAAAGCGTGGAGTTGAGCAGCGCATCCTTGAGTTCCATCAGTTTCCGTTCCGCGCCCGATGCCGCCTCTTTCAGGTGTTTGCCGTCGTCCTCCGCCCCCTCCAGCCTCGCGAATAGGGCCAGGAGCTTGCCTGCTACGTCCTTTGCGGCCGATAAGCCCGTCTGCGGCGTTCCAACGGATGCCCCCGCCCCCTCGGGCGTTTCAAAGGCACTTATGAATGTGCCGGCCGCCTGCTGCAGTGCGCCCGCGATAGCGTCCCGCGCCTGCTGGGGCACCCGCCCGGGCAGGGCTGTGATGAATGCCTGCACCAGGGCCTGCGCTTCGCCTTCGGGTATTTGCGCGGCTTGCATGAGGAGGGTCGCGGCATCCTTCGTGAGCCCCAGTTGCTGCAGGACCCTTGCCGCCTGCGGGCTGGTGTCTGTGATGGCGTGTACCGCCGCCTGCATCGCCTTGGGATCGGCCGCAGTCATAACGCTGTCTTGCCCCGGTTTATCTGCTATGGGCGGGGCAGTCCCCGCCGGATGGTCCGTTTGAACGGTCGTGGCGGCCGGTGATTGTGCTTCAGCCCCCAGCGCTTCGCGAGCAATCGCTAGCATCGCGGGGAGCAGTTTCCCTGCGGATGCGTCCCCGGTGAGCAGCCTGTTCAGTGTCTGTATGTTTTCTTCCGTGATCTCGATATGGTTGGCCAGGAAAAATGCGGCTTCCAGCGGTTTCAGCTGGGGGAACTGCTTCAATGCCGATAGTGCCGTTCCCAGGGTGTCCGAATCCACCGCCACTCCCATCTCCTGCAGGATCTTCGCGGTCTGGATGGCAGCCGGGGCCTTCTGCAGCTCCGCGGGCAGTTGCTGTGTACTGGGTTTGATATTGCCTGCGTTCTGGTGGTCGTGTGCAAGGATCTGCAGTTTGAGCTGTCCGTTGCTCTTGTTTGCCATCAGCAGCAGGTTGTCGCCCTTGCTCAGTTCCGTGTCCAGTGCCCCCTGGGCGGACAATACGGTGCCGTCCGGCATACGCAGGTCCAGGGTGTTCCCGTTCATGGATACCACCTGCGCGCGCAGGATGTCGCCCGCCTTGGGCAGCATCTGTTCTTTGGTTTGCACCTGGGGCTTCCCCACCGGTACCGGTGTCAGCCCCAGCGAATCGATCCGCATGTCTTTGTCAAAAATGCAACCCTGTCAGAGTTTTGCTTCACTGCAGGGCTGCATGTCTCCGTTTTTTTAATTCCAACTGGCAGTTATAGCGAGTTACGCAACTGGTTGTCTTTTTACTATAATCCTTGATTCTTTACCCGTTTTATATGCTTTCTGGGCTTACCGCAACTGTCAACTAACCCTGTGCAATCTAATTTTCAATTCTCAATTTTCAATTCTCAATTTTTTATACCGTCAAATTGATATGGTGTATCGTTCCCGCCGTTCCATCCTCCCGCAGGAATACCGATGTGCTCGTCATCTCGCCCCTGGACTCCCCTGTGCCGTCCTTGAAATCAAATTCCGTCTCGGTCTCCCCCAGGTAGATGGCACCCACGCCCGCCTCGCCCAGCGAGAAAAGCGTCTTGTGCCCCGCCTCGTCCATCGTGTAGATGGAGAGCTTGCCAAATACCGCGTCGTTCTCGTCGATCCAGCCGTTGTGGTCCAGGTCGTACGCCCGCAGTTCGGCAAACCCGTCCCCGGATTCAGGCCCGAAAAGCTCCGTGCCGTTGTTGATGGCGCCGTCCCCGTTTTTGTCCAGGGCCAGGAACCCGCTTCCGCCCGTGGCAAAGGAGATGTTTTCCTTGTCCCCGTCTCCATCCAGGTCAAACGCCGTTTTCGTAGCCGTCAGCTGCGGCGCGCCGCCCCCGTATGCGATCACCAGCGGGTCCTTTTTGGCCGCGTCCCCGAGGCGCAGGCTGATGCTCTTGCTTTCGTAATAGGCGCGGCTCATGGCAAAGTCGAGTTTGAAGGAGATCTTCCGCCCATCCGCCGTGGTCACCGTGCCTGCCGAGGAGTACTGCACGCTTTCGCTTTCCATGTGCGTCTCGCTGTAGTCGTACCGGATACCCCAGCCCTGGCTTGCGGGTTGCTGTGGCGTCGAAGGGTCCTGGACCGTGTTGCCGGGGTCACTCTTGAGGTCGACGCCCGGGTCACGCAGCTTCACCCGTTTCCCCGTCAGGGTAAAGATGAACGATTCGATCAGCCGCAGCGTATGGTCGCCCGTTTTGTCATCCTTGTCGGCCAATCCGATATCCTTGGTATAGATCGTGCTTTTGCCCGTGAATAGAGGGGCCTTGTCCGATAGTTCCAGTTGAAATGGCGGCCCCACGGTGACTGTGATCGTCGGTGCCTGCCGCTGGCCCACCCAGGCCTCCAGCGACTCGTGCACTTCCGACTGCTGCTCCAGCGCATGCGCGCTTTGGGATTGGACGCTGTAATCCGCGATCTTCATTTGTTATTCCTCCAAGATAAGTAATACGGGTTCCTTCCGTCTTTCCTGGAAACCATGCGAAAGGGAGATCCTTTCCCTTCTTTTTCGCCGCATGGCAGATAATGTTTGGCATACCTTCCTATTTGATAAATATATCGGCACATTCGAAAAAAAAATTAATGCTCCTTCTGCTTTATCCGATATATAAAATGAACGGTTTTTTCATCCAAAGTAACGGGATGCGTCTTTACAGCACCATACCGGCAAAAGATACTGGCAGGATGCGTAGGATTTCAGGATAAAAATTGGAGCAGGGATGGTGATCACTTATCAATATCTCGGAATTGAACAGCACGCAGCTGGATTTCTTTCAGGAACTGGAAAATATAGGGGCGGGCAATGCCACCACTGCCCTGGCCGAAATGCTCGGGCGCAGGGTGGAGATGAAGATTCCCCGTGTGGAGTTTTGCGAGTTCAAGAAGATTTGTGATGTGGTGGACGGTCCCGGCACGCTGGTGGCCGCCACATTGATCAGTATGGTCGGGGACTTGCAGGGATTCATCCTCCTCGTTCTTCCCGCGGCGCAGGCGCATCATCTCGCGCAGCTGATGCTGGGGAATGATTCGGGAGAGGATACGGACCCTGCCACATGGTTTGACGAAATGGAGCGTTCCGCCATCGCCGAGACTGCGAATATTCTGAGCGGCGCCTATATGACGTCCATTTCGGCGCTCACCGGCCTCACGTCCGTCGCCACCGTCCCGGAATTGGTCATCGACATGGCGGGCGCCATCATGAGCGTCCCTGCCATCGCATTTGGGGAGTTCAGCGATACGGTACTGTTCCTGGAAACAGGTTTTTACGAAAGCGATCGCTCCTTTTCGGGCTACTTCTTTTTGATACCCGATGTGGAGTCGTATAATGTTTTGATGAGCAAGATGGGAATCGCATGAATATGGATACGATTGTGGTTGGCATGGCTGATCTCAATGTCACGCGCTCGCCGGGCAAGCTGATGACGCTTGGCCTGGGTTCGTGTGTGGGCGTGATCATCTATGACCAGATGAATAAGGTCGGAGGCATGGCGCATGTGATGCTCCCCTCCTGTCCCCCGGGTTCAGATCCGAAAAACAAAGCCAAGTTTGCCGATACTGCGATTGACGAGCTCACCCGCTCCATCATTGCGCTCGGTGCCAAAAAGTCCAACCTGAAAGCCAAGCTCGCGGGCGGGGCTCATATGTTCAGCACCAGCAGCCAAACGGATATCATGCAGATCGGCGCGCGCAATGTCGACATGTGCCGCAAACTCCTCACCAGTAGCGGCATCCCGCTCGTCAGTGAGGATACTGGCGGCACCTGCGGCAGGACGATCACGTTCGATGTCAATACCTGCTCGCTACAGGTGCGTTCCATCTGGCCTGAGATCAGGGAAAAAGATATATGATGTTTGAAAACAGGAAGTTACATTACATAGGTATTGTTAGGGAGGTTTCAAAATGAAAAGGGTTCTTGTGGTGGATGATGCAGCCTTCATGCGCGTGTCCATCAAAAACATGCTTGCCAAGCTGGGGTACGAAGTGGCGGGTGAAGCCGAAAACGGCAAGATAGGCGTGCAGAAATATCAGGAATTGTCGCCGGATATCACCACGCTGGATATCACCATGCCCGAAATGGACGGCCTCACCGCATTGAAGGAGATCATGAAGCTGAATCCCGCAGCCAATGTGATCATGATCTCGGCCATGGGCCAGGAGAGCATGGTGCGTGAAGCGGTCGTATCCGGTGCCAAAGGCTTCATCGTCAAGCCTTTCAAGGAAGAGATCGTTGCTTCTGCATTTGCGAAATTGGATTGATCTGAATGTAATATATGCCGGTACTGCCATCCTTCGCTGCATTTCATTGTGATGGTTGCGATGCCGCATGCAGTAACCAAAAGAAAGAAGGTTTGGTGATATGTCAACGATGGACTCCATGCTTGATATATATATCTACGAAAATTCACAGCTTTTGGAGAGTCTTGAGGCTTCGCTCCTGGCCGCCGAGAAGGCCGGTTCCTTTTCCGTTGAACAGGTCGGGGAGATTTTCCGCGTCCTGCATACCATCAAGGGTTCATCGGATATGATGGGTTTTTCCGACCTGACAAAGCTTTCCCATGCCGTGGAGGATCTTTTCGCCTATATCCGGGAACACGGTTCGCGTTCCACCGATTTCAGGGTGATTTGCGATATCGTTTTCTCCGCTTCGGATTTCATCAAATCACAGATCGCGCTGATCCAGGCGGGCAATACGCCCGACGGCGATCCATCCGGTCTGCTGAAGAATATCAATGAATATTATGATGTGCTCACGGGCAGGAAGCAGCCTGCGCCTGCCGAACCGTCTTCTGCCGATACGCTCCCCGTGCCCCAGGCGTCCGGGCCGGACGATGCCGGCGAATTTTACAAGGCCAGGGTCATGTTCCAGGCCGGGTGCCAGATGGAAAATGTCCGCGCCTACGGTATCATAAATTCCATCAAGGATCTTTGCTCCCACATCGTCAGCATCCCGTCCGATATATTGAATGACAAAAGCCGCGACAGTATCGTTGAAAACGGCTTTGAACTGTACCTGAAGTCTTCCGAGAGCCCCGAAGTGCTGCAGAGCAAGATCAACCAGGCCTTTTTTATCGAGGCGATCGAGTTCGGGCCTTCGCATGAATCCGATCCCGGGTTCCCGGACGAGCTGAAATCCGCTCAGCCATCTGCCCAGCAGCAGGATGTCCCTGCCGCGGCGGCGGACAGCGTCGCCGGCCTCAAGCAGAGTTTCATGAGCATCAATGTCAACAAGCTTGACCAGCTCATGGACCTCGTCGGCGAGATCGTCATCACCGAGAGCATGGTCACAAAAAATCCGGAGCTTGCCGATCTCAGGCTGGACAGCTTTGAAAAATCCAGCCGCCAGCTCCGCAAGCTGACGGATGAGCTTCAGGATATCGTCATGTCCATGCGCATGATCCCGGTCGCGACTACTTTTCATAAGATGGAGCGTATCGTCCGGGATATCGCACGCAAGACGGGGAAAAAGGCGGAGATGCATATCTCCGGCGAAGATACCGAGGTGGACAAGAGCATCCTGGATAACCTGTCCGATCCCCTCATGCACCTGGTCCGTAATGCCATGGACCACGGCCTGGAGACGGTGGAGGACCGCATACAGAAAGGCAAGGATCCTGTTGGCCGCATCTCTCTGAAGGCGCTCAATACCGGGAGCGAGGTGCTCATAACGGTATCCGATGACGGCCGCGGCCTGGACCGCGAGGCGCTCATCCAGACGGCCACGAAGCGCGGTTTGACGACCAAACCCGCTTCCGAGATCACCGACCAGGAAGCGTATCAGTTCATCTTCGCGCCGGGTTTCTCCACCAAGGCAGAGGTCACCGAGTACTCGGGCCGGGGCGTGGGCATGGATGTCGTTACGAAAAATATCGAGAAGCTCGGCGGTTCGGTGTCTCTGGAAAGCGTCCCGGGCAAGGGTATGTCGGTATATATCAAGATCCCCCTCACCCTCGCCATCATCGACGGCATGCAGGTGTCGGTGGGCAAATCGGTCTTCATCATCCCCCTGCTGGCTATCCGGGAATCCTTCAAGCCTCAGCAGAAAGACGTCATCGTCAGCCCCGAAGGCAACGAGATGATCATGATCCGCGGCAAGTGCTATACCATCCTGCGCCTGCACAGGCTCTTTGGCCTGGAGTGCGAAGCCGAGAGGTTTGAAGATGGCATCCTGGTGGTCGTGGAGACCGAGAAGCAGACGGTATGCCTCTTTGTGGATACCCTGCTCGGCGAACAGCCCACCGTTGTCAAGCCCATACCGGCCTATATCACCCGCTTCATGCAGCGCGTGAAATATCTGGCCGGCTGCACCATCCTCGGCAACGGCACCATTAGCCTCATCCTGGATATCAAAGGTCTTGCCGCATAAAGCAAGCGGCAAAAATAATTAGAACAAGAGCGGAGCTTCATGCCCGCTCTTTTTGTTGTAGCTTAGCCGTATTGTTATATTCTTAACATATTAACGTATTTATGGTATTATCAGTTGGGATATGTTGTTGATTATTGTCGTATGAATGGTGCATATGATGAAGAGAAGACTAATTACCATAATTGTTTCTGGATTATCTATTTATGTTATATTACTATTTCTCCTTGTATTGGCCGAACAGCAATCACAAGGCAGTTCAATAAACAACTTTTTTGATGCTCTGTGGTATTCAATTGTAACATTTTCAACTGTTGGCTATGGTGATATGTACCCACTCTCCATATGGGGAAGAGTCATAGCGTTCCTATTTATGTTTTTTAGTATTGGATTTCTGGGTTTTATTGTCGGAAAAATAGCGGATGTATTTCGCAAGCAGTCTGAAAAAAGGAGATTAGGTTTAATGGGTACGGATTTTATAAATCATATCATCATTATCGGTTGGGATTCTTTTGCTATGGATGTTACAACACAGTTGATTAATGCAGATAAAAAGGTTGGGATTATAACAAACAATAAGGATGATATTGATACGATTAACCAATATTTCTGTCCCAAAGAAGTATTTGTTTGCATCTCCGATATTAATAAGTTTAAATCTCTTGATCTACTAAATGTAGTAAGGGCAAGTGCAATATTTTTAAATAATGGTAACGATTCTGATAAACTCGTTTCTATTCTGAGTATCAAAAAAATATTGCCTGCAATGAAGTTTGTTATAGTATTGGACAATATGGAGCTTAAGGATACTTTTGTTAATGCAGGAGTAACATATGTTCTTTCTAAAAATGAAATTGCATCCAAATTACTAGCGAGTTATATTTTTGAACCCATTGTAGCAGATTTTACGAAAGAACTTATTACATCGACAAGTAGTGAAGAGGGTTACGACATTCAGCAATATAAAGTGAACGAAAAGAATCCATATAAAGGCTTGAGCTATCGTGATATGTTCTTTGACCTAAAAGAAAGATATAATGTTATTTCTGTAGGATTAAGCAAAAAAGATGGCCGTTTACTTAAGATGCCTAACGATGATGAGATGATTGAACAAGGCGATTATATTGTATTAATTGCTAACGGCATGTCAGAAAAAATAATTCAAAAGGTTTTTAATGTTCAGGAAGGTATCTAGCGTTTTAACAAAAAGAGTGGAACTTCGGTTCCGCTCTTTTATTTGATCATTCTTCTCTGCCAACTGTTTATAAAGAAAGACCGCACATCCGCGATGCACGGTCTTATCGGTTCAACAGTTCCCCCGCAGGGTAATGTTAATCGTCCCGAAGGGACTCCGCAATTCTTAACTTTTAACTCTTAATTCTTAATTTATTACGATAACTTCCTGTATCGTCACGTTCAGTTTGGAGTGGTCGTTGGCCAGGTCGATGAATTCGTTCACGGGCTTCCCCTCCTCGATCAGCCGCACCATCGGCCGCAAGCAAGAGGATTCGAAGTTCTGCACCACGATGCCCGTCTGCCCCGTGCTCAGCCGCACGCAGGTCCCCACCGGGTACGGCGCCACCTTGCGTACGAATGCGGCCACTACCCTGGGGTCAAACATCGTGTTGTATCCGCCCATGATATATTCCACCGCGTCCGAGGGCAGCATGGCCCTGCGGTAAGGCCTGTCCGAGCTGAGCGCGTCATACACGTCCGCCACGCAGATGATCCTGCCGAAAAGGTGGATATCCTCGCCCTTCAGTCCGTTTGGGTAGCCCTTGCCGTTGAGCTGTTCATGGTGGCTCAGCACGGCCTTCATGGCATTGTCGGGGATCTTGCAGTGTGCGCTGAGGTAGTCAAACCCGTACTGGCTGTGCTTGCGCACTTCTGCCAGTTCCTCGGGCGTGAGCTTGTCGGGTTTGTTGATGATGGTTTTATCTACAAATACCTTGCCGATGTCGTGGATCAGCGCGCCCATCGCCAGCTCCTTGAGTATGCTCCGGTTCAGGTCCAGCACAGCCCCCATGATGACGGAAAGGACAGCCACGTTCAGGCTGTGGCTGAAGGTATAGTCGTCAAATGTACGCAGGTCCACCACGTTGACCATGATGTTCCGGTTGTACAGGATCTCGTCCACGATGTCGCCGATGACCGAACCGATGACGTCCATCTGGTTGGTTATCATGGTCTTCTTCTGGTTTTCCACCTGTATGAAAAGGGTTTTGACTTCCTTCTTGGCTTTGTATTTGAGCTTGTCGCTGATGAGGTTGGCTACGACCAGGTCCTTGGAAAGATCGTCACTGATATAGACCCCCTGAAAGCCCAGCTTCTGGATCCTGTCGATCATCTGGCCGGTCAGTGGGACATTGCTGCGCAAAAATATTCTGCGGTCGTCCATTGTCAGGTTGGAGGCGAGCCGTTGTCCGGGTCTCAAGCAGTTCGATGGTACATACCTCATGCAGTCCTGGCAACCCCTTCATCAAGCGATTGAGTGCGAAATAATTGATAAATTCTGTAATTGCCCGAAGGCCAATATCCGATATTATACCAGACATCGCCTTTCTGTCAACGCACCGTTCGCCCGATCCATATGCGAATGCGAATGGGCAAGCGGTCACACATAATAATATGTGGCAATTTGATGTTTTTTTAGTTTACTTGCCTGCAATCACATCCTATAATATTATCGTTATAAATACAGATGATGTTAAGGCGGATGAGAAATATTTATGGCGGGCAGACTGAAAAAATCCCTGGCGTTCCTGCTTGAGGGTTATCCCGGATCCATCCCCGATGATTTCTATCAGAACGAAGTGAAAAGATCCGGGAAGTTCCTTCGTACTGTCATCTTGCTTGCTGGCATTATTATTCTGCTCTTCATCATCCCTGATACCATTTATATCAGGGAGCCGGGTACGCTCTTTCGTGTCATACTCACGCGTTCCGTTTTTTTCATCGTTACGCTTTCCCTCTTCTTCCTGATGAAAAGGATACAAAACGCGCGCATAACCTCTGTCATAGTGACGATATATGAAGTATGTTTTGGAGCCGTGTTTATTTCCATTCTCAATAGCTATCCGAATCCCGATTTCATGATTCAGGCGTTGGGTGTGATCGTGATCATCATAGGGATACACCTCATTCCCAACCGCTGGCTCCATATGCTGCTGGTCACTTTTGCCATAGCTGCAGGCTTTCTGGTCTACGCGCACTTCAACTATGCTTTATTGCAGCCCCGCCATTTCTGGTCGGCTGCTGTATACATCATTCTTGCAGCAGGCCTTTGTTCAGTTTCCGCCCTTTGGTTTTTGAAATACAGGCTCGATGCTTATACTGCATCCCGGGAGCTCCAGCAGGTCTATACCACTGACCCCCTCACCAAGACCCGCAACCGCTTCAAGCTCACCGAGGAGGCTGAAAAGTGGTTCGGATTCTGCGGTCGGCACCACCTGCCGCTCTCCCTCGTTTTGATCGATGTGGATGATTTGAAGAGCATCAATGACGAGAATGGGCACATGGTAGGGGATTCCGTGCTCATAGCGCTCGGTTCCATCATCACCGGCCAGATCCGCAGCATGGACCTTTGCGTGCGGTGGGGCGGGGATGAATTCGTGCTCCTGCTCCCCTATACCCAGCTGTCTGATGCGGTAACGCTTTCCGAAAGGATCCGGTTTTCCATCGTGAACCACCGCTTCGAGTGTGATTCCCTCGTCACCTGCTGTTTCGGTGCCGCGCAGTGGAATCCGGGATGGGGATTGGAGCAGTTGATAGCCGAAGCGGATAAATCCATGTACTCCGCCAAGAAAACGGGCAAAAACAAGGTAAACTCCGCTGCCCCTGTTGAGTGAGCTGCATATTCTTTATGCTTCCGGTTCCGGTATCGCTTTTATTGGAAGCCGCTTATCGCTCACCCTGCACTGAAAAGTACAGGGATTCGCTTTTGCGGCTGAAAGTCACCCTTCTGCAGGCTAAAGCCTGTAGTTGTTCATTTCTGAATTGCCAAACCAATTCTTCATTTTACATGCTATCCTCCCCTCCCGCATACATACAAATGCTTCTTTTGCATTGCCCGATACGGGAGGGGGTAGGGGGTGGGTTTCATCTTTTCCTGCTTTGTCAATATACATTTCATTTATCCTGTATCTCAATCTTAACAGCACGCTAAGTGCATCAAGTCCTGAAAGTATCTACGGACTCAAAGTCAGTGGGATGTAACCAATTACTTGTTAAGGAAGCGCTGATTAAATGAGGGCGATAAGATTTGCGAGGAAATTTGGTGTCTGCCAAGGAGCAAAAACGAAGGAATAGCAGCGCTATTTTGGAGTTTTTAGCGACACAGGCAGGCGACAAATTAACCGCAAAGATATCGTACGAATTAATCAGTGTTTCCTAAACTCAATGCCCCTTTTTCTTTTCTTTTTTCTTCTCCTGCTTCATACGGTAGTGTTCCTTTTCAAGCCTTTCCCGCTCCGCCCTGCTTACGGTTTTTCTTTCGGCTTTTCTCGCTTCATACTGCGCCTGCAGCGCCTGCTGGGCTTTTGTGCCGATGCCGGTGGCTTTCACAGCCCGTTCAGCCTCCCGCTGCAGGCGTTTGGGGTTTGTCCTGCCGTGCGGTGTCAGTATCGTATCCACCGCCCCGCCGAATTCCAGCCTGCTGAAGTTTTCGTGGATGAAAAGGTAGACTTCCGTATCCCTGGGTTCGGCGCCGAAGACCACGCGTGCCGCGGAGAGTTTCTGCCCGTCAGTGCGTTCAAATACCCCCACCCAGAATGGGTCGTCAAAAAAGACCGTCAGTTTGATAGCCATGGTTTTCCTCCTGATCGAATGGATGGATGAAAGAGAACGGACAACCCCAGGAGGGCAGGTTACTGGCAGGTCCCGCTCCAGGTGGGAGCGGCTGAGCCCTGCGTCCGGACTACCGGCCGGACCGTGTTTTTATCTCTTTCTTTTATGATACCATAATTTGTGCCAGTGTGTAACCCTTGTACAGATTGATTTGTGGCAGCATGCGCAGACCAGTTTGACTGGTTTAGCTCGTCAAATTTCTTCGTTTGCTAGATCACTTTCTTGATGGACACTATGTCGCCGTCCTTGTTGCGGAAAAACATGTTGCTGCCGCCCATGCCTATGAAGGAGAGGTTGCTGTCGTACCCCATCCTTCGCACCTCGTCGCCGGCCAGGTTGATCACGGCATTGCCGTAGATCACGTAGACGCCTTCCTTGTCGCTGTACACTGCGAATTCCGGGTCCTGCAGCGTGAATTTACTCAGGTTGTTTTTCTGGTCCAGCTTGTATATGGTTGTGGGCTCCGCCATATCCTGCAGGTATACATAATCCTCTGCGTCGCACCCCAGCAGCCGTACCTTTTTCTTTTCAAACCCCTTTACGCTCCTGTTCTCGAAGTGCAGGATGCCTTTCGAGTCTTCCGCGTAATACCGTATGGAATTGTTCAGCTGCACCATGCTGTTCACGGCATAATTCAGGTTGGTTTTGTGGACCTTTTTCATGATATCCAGGTAATAGACCATGTCCTTGGCTTTGGATCCGCTGCCAGACCGCAGGTGCATGAACACATAGCTGGATGTCGCGGAATAGTCCAATTGCCGTACGCTGGTGTTTTTGGGTACGCTGAAGGTCTTGTGGTCAAAGATGCTGTCGCTCTCGATTGTGTATGTTTTCAGGCTCAATACGTTCTTCTTGTTTATCGTACAGTAGATGACGATATTCCGGTCGCTCATCAGGCTTGCGCAGGTGATGGCGGATTTTTCGGTGATGGTCTTCACTGCCTTGTTTGCCGCCATGTCCACGATGGTCAGTACTCCCTGGTACAGGTATGAGCAGTACCTGCTGTCATGGGAAAAGCAGATGTCCTGTGCGTCCGCCGGTACGCCCGTCAGTCTCAGGTCATGCCGTACCGAAGTGTCGATCGTGACCCGGTTGTCCGAGGAATTGTCCATCACCATGTTGGCGTTCATCGTAGCGGCCACGGCAAATATCACAGTGAATGCGGCCACCGCGTAGATGCCTGTGAGCAGGAGCATGAATCTGGAGCGCTTCATGGTTTTGCCTTTTTCCTTCATCGTGAGCCCTCCGGCAATATGACGAAGGCCGAGGCGATGGAGCGTTCCCCCGTGATGTCACATGGATTGTTCAATATTTTCCCCTGGTAGGCCATCGTGGTCGAAGAGCCGCCGTCCAGGTTCGCCGCATTGTAAGCGCCGTTCTCCAGCAGCAGGTCCTGCACGTCCTTCAGCGTCGCGCCCCTGCTCGCGCTCTGCCGCCCGTCGATGGCCAGCAGCAGGATCGTACCGTCCTTGCGCTGGGCGATGGCGCTTCTGGGCTGCAGGGTGGCCCCGCCCTTTTTCACCAGCGGTTTTCCGTTCAGGATCAATGCCGGGCCAAAGGAAAGGCTGCACCGCAGGTTGGCCTTTTTGATCTCGTCCAGCGTCATATTGTTGCTCACCAGCAGGATGTTGTCCTTGGTGAATCCGATCACACTGTAGGTGGAAAGGCCTTTCTGCATGGACTTGATCTGCCCGTTTTGTATGGTGATGCCATTCGGGGTTGCATGGCTTACGATCAGCTTGTCCTCGAGGAATCCTCCCCCGTTGATGCCCCCCACTGCGCCGGTGTTGTCGATGATCTCGCTCAGGGATGCGCTCTTTTCCCCTATTACGGGCGCCAGCCCTACGTCCAGCCGCGATGGGTCGTCGATGATCATCAGTTTGCCGATGAAGTTTTTCCCCGATACGTCCTTGATTTGGATGCCTTTGGAATGGGTCTTGCTCACGCTCACGCCGCTGAGGTCCTCTGTGCCGTCCTGCACGGTGGGGTTGGTGTAGGCCAGGATATCCTCGATTTCCTGTTTGCTCAAAAACCATGTCGCAAACAGCTGCTTGACGTTTCCGCCCACGGACATCGAGACGATGTAATCCCGCAGGTTGGTGAAAGGCCCGCGGTAGATCAATATGTACGCGAAAAGCGCCGCGAATGCGATGAAGCACCCCAGGCCATGGAAGATGTAGCCGGTGATCCTCTTGCCTTTGGATTTCTTCTTTTTGGCTTGACCGTCCTTTTCTTCCTTCATTGTGTTTTCCGGTTGCATGATGTGTCCCTCATATATAAATTATTGATAATCAATGTTATGCATGTCTCCTGAAGCTGCCGGGTTTATATTATAACATGTTATTTCATTTTATCTATCACATATTTATCAATTTTATGCCAATTGTTAAATATATCTGCAATATGTCAGCTTTCGACTCTTCTTTCGTACCATTCAACGCGCTGAGTAAATGGTATGTTATCGTATGCATTTATACATTGAACCATTATGATGTGAAAAAGCTTCTGATTTTGTTAAGTATGAGGCTTGATAGATAACGTTTTATTTCTTGGAAAGGTGTAACCTCTGTTTATATGTATCGATAAGCTTTTCATCAATATATAATTCATGTAAAGTAGATATTGATTTTATAATAATACTTCTATCAAACCCTAAATAACTCAATAATAAGGTTAAATTAATTATCCTAAGGAGTAGATAGTCAGATATATATATTCCGATATCATAAAATTCTTTTTTGCCATGTGCAAATATATTCCTCGTATCACAGATTCGTTGAATTACCACATTTACATAATTTATATATTCATCCATATCCTTTGTTATATTTATCGATTTATCAATCACGCATAAAAGAAAAGGGAAATCTTCAAAGGCTTTTTTCATCCGATCTTCTAACGATTTTCGGCTTTTGCTACTGATATACTCTTCAATTTCTTTAATTCTTTTCTTAACTCGCTTCCCGCCTTCATATTCGTTTAAGAATTTCTTTAATTCACTAAAAAAAGCTTCTACTTCTTTACTGTGTTCAATAACATATTCGGGGTATATTTCATTAAATAATGCTTCAAAAGTGCTTGTATTCATAAGAAATTTGGCAGGAGATACAATGTTATCTTCTTCATGTTCTCTTAAATATCCCAAATATATATGTGTGTTCGAGAAATACTGTTGAAATGCCTTTTCAAGACTATTTTCAATTAATTCTAATGGAATTACCTTTTTCTTTTCTTGCTCATTTTTAAATCTTTTATTATTAATTCGTTTTATTATGAATAAAGTACTTAAATTTGCTACATCTACTTTATTTTCTTTCAAAGTTATTTCATCAATAATAATATTTTGCCTATCAAATAATATATTAAAAAAACTATTTAGTTGTAAAATGAATTTGTAAATTTCATCTGGTGATTTTGGCTCAGAAAACTCTACAGATATATACGATGTAAATTTGAATGGCGTATTGACAAACAAAGTTTCGTATACTTGTGGATGAAACTCTATTGCTATGTCTTCACCATAATAAATAACTTTAAATATTCTTTCTGTCCCTTGAGATGCTTTTATAACCCATTGTTTATCATCTTCGTCCCAAAACGAATAATTTTCAGGTTTATAAAACCTTCTGGGGTTAACAAAATAGTCTAGCTCGTCAAATTTAAAGCTGATGGAAATATATTTGATATTTACTTTTATGCCTAGAGCATTAATATAGAAACTCGGTAAAAACGTAAGATTAACTCTCAAAGGTTTATGAAAACTGAAACCCGGATATTTATATCTTATTGGTCGTCCATAAAGATCGTAGAAATATATTTTATTGTTATTGTCGTCTATGCACTTGATTATTTGTTGTTGGTTTAAATCATTCTTTTCTTTATTATCATAGTATTTATCAATAAAATCCTTATATTTTTCTGCAGTGAAATCAAGAGTAATGTTAAGTTCACTCTCAGTAAATTCAAAGAATCCTTTTTTCTTATTAAGAATACATGTTCCTTTCATTTGGATTACCTTCTTCAATGAAAGAGTATTATGAAATAATTCTTGCATTGTTTTGTTTTCAAATATACAACTTCAGTATTATTATAGCATGCATATAATAATTTTAAAAGGTAACACCTTCTTTGCATCTATTCTTTAATGTGTGCAATATGATTATAGCAAAATGGATAAAAAATGCCGCAGAGTGCCCATCTCACGGGGGTTCTGCGGCTTTGGTTCTTAGATCAATTATCAAGTAAGTTTGCTAAATGCATAAGTCATTGTACATTATATCGGGCATGTCCACTTCCAGTTGCGTATCTCCGGCAGGTCTTCGCCGTATTGCTCGATGTAGCTGCGGTGCTCGTACAGTTTGGATTCCAGCATTCTCTTAACGGCTTTCCCCTTCTCCCCAGTCTGCGGCAGCCTGTCGATGGCGTCGATGGCCAGCTGAAAACGGTCCATGTCGTTGAGCACCGTCATGTCGAAGGCTGTGGTGATGGTGCCCTCCTCCTTGTATCCGCGCACGTGGATGTTCTCGTTATTGGCCCTCTTGTAAGTCATGCGGTGGATCAGCCACGGGTACCCGTGGAAGGCAAATATCACCGGCTTGTCCCTGGTGAAGAGCGCGTCGAATTCCGGGTCGCTCAGTGCGTTGGGGTACTGGATGGATTTCTCGCTCCCCAGGATCTGAATGTCGACCACGTTGATCACGCGCACCTTGATCTCGGGCAGGTGCTCGCGGAGGATTTGAACGGCTGCCAGCGTCTCCAGCGTCGGCACATCGCCTGCGCACGCCATCACGAGGTCGGGCTTCCCGTCTTTTTCGTTGCCCGCCCAGTGCCAGATCCCTACGCCCCGCGCGCAATGGTCCAGCGCCTGCTCCATGTTCAGCCATTGCGGCGCCGGGTGTTTGCCGCAGATCACGACGTTGATGTGGTTCCGGCTGCGCAGGCAGTGGTCCATCACCGAGAGCAGGCAGTTGGCGTCGGGCGGGAGGTATACGCGCACATATTCCGCCTTTTTGTTGACAACCACGTCGATGAAGCCCGGGTCCTGGTGGGTGAAGCCGTTGTGGTCCTGCCGCCAGACGTGTGAGGTCAAAAGATAATTCAATGAGGCAATGTCTTTGCGCCAGTCGAGTTCCTTCGCCATCTTGATCCACTTGGCGTGCTGGTTGAACATCGAGTCGATGATATGGATAAAAGCTTCATAGCAGTTGAAAAGGCCGTGCCGCCCGGTGAGCAGGTAGCCCTCCAGCCAGCCCTCGCACTGGTGCTCGCTCAGCACCTCCATCACACCGCCCTCTCGCGCCAGGTACTGGTCGGTGTCCTTCAGTTCCCCCATCCATTGGCGGTTGGTCACTTCAAATACCGCGTCCAGCTTATTGGAGATCGTTTCGTCGGGGCTGAACATGCGGAAATTGCGCGGTGAGGCGTTCAGTTTCATGATGTCCCGGATATAGGTTCCCAGCACCGATGCGCTCCCCACGGCCGTGCACCCCGGGTGTGGGATCTTCACGCTGTAATCGCGGAAATCCGGCAGCACCAGGTCCTTCAGCAGCATCCCGCCGTTGGCGTGCGGGTTCGCGCTCATCCGCCGCGCGCCCTTGGGCGCCAGTTCGGCCAGCTCCGGCTTTAAGCGTCCCGCATCGTCGAAGAAATCCTCCGGATGGTAGCCCTTCATCCACTCCTCCAGCATTTGGATATGCTCGGGCGGCGCGGACGGGCTCACCGAGATGGGCACCTGGTGTGCGCGGAAGGAGTCCTCCACCATCTTGTCGTCCACATATTTGGGCCCTGTCCATCCCTTGGGTGTCCGAAGGACGATCATCGGCCACCGCGGGCGCTCCATCTGGCCCTTGCACCTGGCCTCGTCCTGGATGCGTTTGATCTCCCCGATCACGGTGTCCAGCGCCGCGGCCATCTTCTGGTGCATCTCTGCGGGTGCATCGCCCTCCACGAAATACGGCGTCCACCCGTAGCCCCGCAGCAGCTGGTCCAGTTCCTCGTGGGTGATGCGCGCCAGCACCGTGGGGTTGGCGATCTTGTAGCCGTTGAGGTGCAATATCGGCAGTACTACCCCGTCGGTAACAGGGTTCAGGAATTTGTTCGAATGCCAGGCCGTCGCCAGCGGCCCCGTTTCAGCCTCCCCGTCGCCCACGGTACACGCCACGATCAGCCCGGGGTTGTCAAATGCCGCGCCGAATGCGTGGCTGATGGAATACCCCAGCTCCCCGCCTTCGTGGATGGAGCCCGGCGTCTCGGGGGATACATGGCTTGCGATGCCTCCGGGGAAGGAGAATTGTTTGAAGAGCTTTTTCAGCCCCGCCTCGTCCTGCGTCACCTCCGGATAGGTCTCGGTATACGTACCCTCCAGATATGTGCAGCCCACGATGGAATTCCCGCCGTGCCCCGGGCCGGATATATAGAACATGTCCAGGTCGTACTTTTTGATCACGCGGTTCAGGTGCACGTAGATGAAGTTCTGCCCTGGCGTGGTCCCCCAGTGCCCCAGCTGCAGCCGTTTGATGTGCTCCATTGTGAGCGGCTCTTTCAGCAGCGGGTTGTCGCGCAGGTACATCTGCCCCACCGAGAGGTAGTTGGCCGCCCGCCAGTATGCGTCCATCTTCTTCAGCAGTTCCTCCGAAAGCGGTTTTTCTGAGAGCGGTTTCTCCGTTGTGTTCGTGCTGCTCATACGATATTACTCCTCATCATTGTTTTGATAGAGACGTGATATGCTGGTGTACTTTTAGATTTCGCATTTATAGCGGTTTTTGGAGGATTTTATCTGGTTCCATTATACCAATACTGGTTATATTTTCAACCGTTTGGTTGGTTATCAAACAGCCATTCCCAGCGGGTCTCCCGTTTTCTTTCGCCTTTTTTCGGAGACAATAGTGTCAATACGATATAGGGGGAAATCCAACGTGGATAATACGACCATCAAACGCCGCAGCAATGACTGTATCGAGCATCATTCCACCGCCGCCTGGGCCCAGGTCGAGGCCATGAAGCGCGTCTCAAAGGTGACCATTCCGAACGAAGGCCACGTTCTTGATGCGAAGGAGTATGTTGACTCCAATGAGAAGTAGGTTCCCCAGCATTCTTGCCTGGCTGGTATGATGCCTGTGTGCTTTGGCGTGCGGGTTTCTTTTTCCCATGCTGAATCCCTTCTTTTATAATCATAATTTTGCCTCTCTCGCGCGTCGCACGCTTATGAGGTGAGGTGGCGCCAATAGTTACTTTGGTGCCGGATGAGGTGCCGTCTTATCCTCAATGATATCTCATCATTTTGTTCCATCTTCCGCTCAATAATGCTATCGCATGGCGCCCCTATTAGGGGAGCTGGCACCTAAGCAACCCGTAGGGTTGCATGGTGCCTGAGGGGTTTTCCTGGGCATACCGCTGCTCTCGGCTCCTCTCCCCCGCAGGCTAATTCTCAATTCTCAATTCTCAATTGTCAATTAAAAACAAGCTTCTCTCCGCCATCTGCTTGAATGTCTCATACTTCTCCTTTGCGAATTTCTCGGATAGGTCAAAGAGCGTCTCCGCCGCCTCCGGGAAGGTGTTGGCCAGCTGCGCGTAGCGGATCTCACCCTTGAGGAAATCTTTGTACGGTGTCTTGGGCTCCTTGGAGTCCATCTGGAAGGGGTTCTTCCCCTCCGCCCGCAGCCTCGGATCGAAACGGTACAGGTGCCAGTACCCGCTTTCCACGGCCTTCCGCTGCTCCGCGATGCTCACGCCCATTCCCTTTTTGATCCCGTGGTTCACGCAGGATGCATAGGCTATGATGAGGGATGTGCCGCGGTAACTCTCCGCCTCGTTGATGGCCTTCAGCGTCTGGTTCATGTTTGCCCCCATGGAGATCTGCGCCACGTACACGTCCCGGTAGCTCATCGCCATCATCCCCAGGTCCTTCTTGTTCGTCTTCTTGCCCGCCGCGGCAAATTTCGCTACCGCCGAAAGGGGCGTGGCCTTGGATGCCTGCCCGCCCGTATTGGAATAGACCTCCGTGTCCATCACGAAGAGGTTCACGTCGTCTCCCGTCGCCAGTACATGGTCCAGCCCGCCGTAGCCGATATCGTACGCCCATCCGTCCCCGCCGAAGACCCATACCGATTTTTTCGTCAGGTAGTCCGTGTGCTGGGAGATGAAATTGAGGTATTCGTTTGTTCCCGTATAACCGTTGAGCAGACCCTTTATCTTGTTTCCGGCCCGCTCTGATTCAGCCGCGTCTTCGGTGTTTTCCATCCACTCTGTGAAGGCGTCCCGCATCCCCTGGTCTATATCCTGCTCCTTCGCTTTCTTCATCGCCTCGTGCAGTTCCTCGCGGATCTGTTTGATTCCCAGGTACATCCCGTACCCGTATTCGGCGTTGTCCTCGAAGAGCGAGTTGGCCCAGGCAGGCCCCTTCCCCTCGGCTGTTGTTGAATAGGCGATGGACGGCGCGCTCGCCCCCCAGATGGAGCTGCACCCCGTCGCGTTTGCGATCACCATGCGCTCCCCGAAAAGTTGCGTGATGAGGCGTATGTAAGGTGTTTCCCCGCATCCCGGGCATGCCCCGTTGAATTCCAGCAAGGGCCGCGCGAACTGGCTCCCCTTGATGGTCTCCTTCTTCACCTGATCCTTTTTCACGGTGAGTGTCGTGGCAAATTCCCAGTTGTCCGCCTGCTCGGCGATCTCCTGTTCCGCATTCATCATCACCAGCGCCTTGCCTTCCGCCGGGCACACGTCCGCGCAGTTCCCGCACCCCGTGCAGTCCAGCGGGGATACCTGGATGCGGTAGTGGAGCCCTTCAAATCCCTTCCCCGCGGGCTTCAGTACCGCGTAGTCCGCAGGCGCCTTCGCCTTTTCCTCGTCGTTGAGCAGGAATGAACGGATGGTTGCATGCGGGCATATGTAGGAGCAGAATCCGCACTGGATGCACTTCTCGGGCTGCCACTGGGGGATCATCACGGCGATCCCGCGTTTCTCGTAGGCTGTGGTCCCCAGCGGGTAGGAGCCGTCCTCCATCCCTGTGAATTCCGAGACGGCCAGCTCATCCCCCTCCAGCCGCGCCATCTTGGTCTGGATGCGCCGTACGAAATCCGGTACGTTCCCCTGTTCGGGCGGCGCGTCCTGCGCGTTGGCCCATTCGGGCGGCACTGTGACCTGTATCAGGTTGTCGATGCCTGCGCGCACCGCCTTCTTGTTCTTTTCCACGATATCCTCGCCCTTTTTGCCGTACGTTTTCACGATGGCTTTTTCCAGCAGGGTCACGGCCTCTTCCAGCGGGATCACGTTGATCAGGCTGAAGAAGGCGGACTGCATCACCATGTTGATCCGGTTGCCCAGGCCGATGTCCCGCGCCAGCTTGATAGCGTCGATGGTGTAGAAGCGGATGCTGTTGGCGGCTATGTACCGTTTCATATAGGCCGGTAACTTCTCCTCCAGTTCGGCGGCGCTCCACGGCGCGTTGAGTACGAAGATGCCGTTCTTTTTCAGCCCGCGTAATATGTCATAGTTGCAGATGAAAGAGGGGTTGTGGCAAGCGATGTAGTCCGCGTGGTACACCAGGTACGGCGAACGGATGGGTTTGGGCCCGAAGCGCAGGTGCGATACCGTCGTCCCTCCGGATTTCTTGCTGTCGTACGAGAAGTAGCCCTGTACATACAAAGGGGTATTGTCGCCGATGATCTTCACCGCGTTCTTGTTGGCGCCCACCGTCCCGTCCGACCCCAGGCCCCAGAATTTGCAGCTCAGCGTGCCCGCCGCCGTGGTCTCCACGTCTTCCACCTCGGGCAGGGACAGGTGCGTCACGTCGTCCTGGATGCCGATGGTGAAATGCTCTTTCGGCGCCGCGCTTTTCAGGTTGTTGTATACGGCGATGATCTGGCTCGGCCTTGTGTCCTTGGACCCCAGCCCGTACCTCCCTGCCACGATAACGGGTTTCTTTTTCACATCCTGTAACGCCTTCACCACGTCCAGGTACAGCGGTTCGCCGATGGAGCCGGGTTCTTTGGTCCGGTCCAGCACCGCAATGGCCTTCGTGCTCCTTGGGATAGCGGCTAATAGATGTTTAACGGAGAACGGGCGGTAGAGGTGCACGCGCACCGAGCCCACGTTTTCACCCTTTCCGTTCAGGTGATCCACCACCTCGTCGATGGTGTCGCACGCCGACCCCATCGCGATGATCACATGGTCGGGGTTCTCCGCGCCGTAGTACTGGAACGGTTTGTACTGCCTTCCGGTGACTTCGCCCAGCTTCTTCATATGGCCTGCTACGATGTCCGCGGCCTTGTCGTAGAACGGGTTCTGCACTTCTCGCCCCTGGAAATAGATATCCGGGTTCTGCGCAGTACCCCGCGCCACCGGGTGTTCGGGGTTCAGTCCCCGCTCGCGGAACTGCCGCACGGCCTCCATGTCAATCATTTGGATGATCTCTTCCGGTTCGATGGTGGAGATCTTCTGCATCTCGTGGGACGTGCGAAATCCGTCAAAAAAGTGGATCGAAGGCAGGCGGCTGCTGATGGAGGAGAGGTGTGCGATGCACCCCATGTCCATGGCCTCCTGCACGTTGGAGGAGGCGATCAATATGCATCCCGCCGCCCTGCACGCCATCACGTCCTGGTGGTCGCCAAAGATCGAGAGTGCGTGCGTGGCCACGGCGCGCGCGCTCACATGCAGCACGCCCGGCAGCAGTTCCCCTGCCATTTTATATAAGTTTGGGATCATCAGTAACAGCCCCTGGGAGGCCGTATAGGTCGTGGTCAATGCGCCCACCGCCAGCGAGCCGTGCATGGCCCCCGCCGCCCCCGCCTCTGACTGCATCTCTACGACCTTGACTTCCTTGCCGAAAAGGTTTTTCTTTCCGCGCGAGGACCATTCATCGATGTATTCCGCCATAGGCGAGGAGGGTGTGATGGGGTACATCGTCACCACTTCGGTAAAAGGATAAGAGATATATGCCGCCGCGTTGTTCCCGTCCATCGTCTGGAGCTTGCCCATAATATTGTTCATCCTTTTCTGTATTTGTTATTGGAATGGAAATTGTTCATTTTAGTATCTGTTGTGCTGTTCATTTTAAACGTAGGTTTGCCCACGGAAACCAATGTCAGGCCTTCAGCTTCGAAATCGCAAATTTCGGTTAAATGCATATGTTTCCAATGGATTTTTCCTTTTGACATGTTTGTTTATCAAATTATTGCCTGCTTGCGGCGCTTTCAAAGCGGGCAAACTAACGATGACGTAAAAAGGGGGTGAAAAATATGCCAAATAAATCCATTAGCAATCCCGCGACCGGCGGCGCAGGCAGGAGCCGGAACCAGGCCGTTGTGCCCGAGGCGCGGCCCGCCTTGGACAGCATGAAGCATGAGGTCGCAAACGAAGTGGGTGTCGATTTGAAGCAGGGGTACAATGGCGATATCACCGCCCGTGATGCCGGTAAAATTGGCGGAAATATGGTGAAAAAAATGATCCGGTCCGCAGAGAGCCAGATGTCGGGAGGGGACACCAATAAATTCTGATGTACGGTCCGGGCAGGGAGACCATGTTTGGTCTCCCTTTATAAATGTAGATTTACTTTTCTATATAGGCAGATACTGATGAACATACATATGCACAAAACCGCAGACCCTAAAATAAAAGGAGGTGAAATGATATTGTTCAAACATGAAAAGCAATTGCTCCATCCCGTCAAGGTCGATGGACCCAATCCTAATTATGCGACCATGCTCCAGGAACAGCTTGGCGGGCCGCAGGGTGAATTGAAAGCGGCCATGCAATACACTTCCCAGGCATTCCGTATCAAAGACCCCCAGATCAAGGATCTTTTTTTGGATATTGCAGCCGAGGAATTCAGCCATATGGAGATGGTGGCCACAGCTGTCAATTCGCTCAACGGTCATCAGTTGCAGGCCGAAAATGCTACCATTGGCAATATTGAGGCGCATGTGCTCACCGGCCTCACGCCCGCGCTGACCAATGCCTCGGGCTATCTTTGGACGGCCGCCTACGTCAATGAAACGGGGGATCTGGCTGCGGATCTTCTCTCCAATATCGCTGCGGAGCAGCGGGCGAAAGTCGTATATGAATACCTGCACCGCCAGATCAATGACAAGGGCGTTCGGGAAACCATCGATTTTCTTTTAAACCGGGAGGAAGCGCATAATACCATGTTCCGCGAGGCCTTTAACAGGCTGCAGGATACCGGTTCCCTGAAAGACTGGGGCGTTACCAAAGACTCAAAGCTTTATTTTAATCTCTCGGGGCCGGAGGGTCAGTTCTTTGATCCAAAAAACCCCCAGCCGCCCAGGTTTGCCCCGCCGAACAGCTGATTGGCCGGCCCTGAAAGCCGGGATATCGGTGGCTCAGGCTATCAAAAAACCTTGAGTGAAAAACAGCGATTGGTTAAATATGCATTCATAAATCAAATCCGTCATTTCTGGCGGCGTGTACGTCAGAAATGACACCTCTCATGCAGGTTTGTGGTGAACACTCTCTGCATGGTAAAACTCAAAAAAGTAGCTATGCCACTTTTTTGACAAGCAGAGCCACCGGGATATCGGTGGCTTTTTTGTATGTTCGCGCCCGAATGTTATCGTTTGGATAATCAGTCGTTATTTGCATGGATGATTGCCCTTTTCATGCGGGAAAATACAAGTGTGCTAAAAGGAGGTGATTTTACATGCCATCAAACAGTGGTAGCAGCAACAACCAGACAGTCGTCCCCAATGCCAAACAGGCGCTTAACAACATGAAGTTCGAGACAGCCACACAGGTCGGTGTAAACCTCAAGCAGGGGTACAATGGTGACATCCGTGCCAGCGACGCGGGCAGGATCGGTGGTAACATGACCAAAAAACTGATTCAGTACGCCGAAAGCCATATGTCCGGCGGGACTACCATGTAACAAGTCAACGAAAGATACAAAAGGGGCCGCAAATGAATGCGGCTCTTTTGATTTGATTTTCTATTTGTCACGCTGCCGGCAAATTTTTCGTTTGAAAAAGTCCAAATGAAGAATCACCCCGGAGTTGTTTTTCATATTATTTATTGGATGATGGTTGGAATAGGAGAACGGGATTACACTGGCCATGGCGGATCACTTTACCTGGTTGTGAGAAATGTCGCCAGCGCGTGGATTCCCGTTCCTTCCATTTAGTCAGCATGACGCGGCAGATACACCTCCAAATCCCGGTCTCAGTGTTCCTCGCTTTTCCATCTTCGGTATACCGTTCTCATTTCTAGCAATAATATGGTTGACTCTTATGATTTGAGGTACGACTCTTTGCCGAATTCCATCACCAACCGACAGATGGTTTTCATACTGTTTCTGACGCTGACGTCCATCAGCCTGATCATCATGCCCAAACTGATGGCTGAAAGCGCCGGCGTGGGCAGTTGGGTCACGATTATGTCCACGGCTGTCGTATTCGGTATCTTTACCGTAGTCATCGTCAGCCTGAACAATATGTTTCAGGGCAGGGTCCTCTTCGACTACAGCCGGGAACTTGTGGGAAAGGCCGGTTCCTACACCATCGCAGCTTTTTATATCCTGTATTTCATCGTTGTTGCCGTGTACCTCACCTCCTCCGTATCCAATGTGTTGAAGACCAATTTCATGCTCAAGACGCCGCAATGGGCTACCCTGCTTGTAAGTCTCCCCGTTTTCGGCCTTGCGGCATATAAAGGCATCACCAATACAGCCCGGCTGTTTGAGATCTATGGCTTCATTTTCCTCATTACGCTGCTTGCGGCGCATTTCGCCATGATCTTTCAGGGTCAGCTGGAAAATATCGAGCCCTTCTATATACCTTCTGAGACAGGCAGGTATTTTGGCGCCATGAAGGACGCCGTCGTTCCTTTCCTTGGCGTGGAGGTCCTTACTGTCATCCCCTTTACATCCCGCAATGCTGCGCATTCCCGGAAGACAGCCTTCCTGGCGCTCATCGGGATAGGTCTGGTGTATGTGTTGGCGGTGGAAAGCAGCATCATGATGATCGGCATGAATGAGATCGTCCATTACAATGATGCCCTGATCACCGCCCTGCGGCAGGTGGAGCTGCCCTTCATCGAGTTTCTCAGAAGGCTTGATGTCCTGTACCTCACGGTCGGCTTCATGGGGATCTTTGCGAGCATTATCATCGTATACACGGCCATCGTTGAATATGTTTGCAGGGTATTCCCCCGCATGAAGCGGTTACTGGTGGTAGCCCTGGTGGGGCTGGTGATCTTTCTCCTGGGCTGGATTGCGCTGGATATCAGCCGGTTCGGCCAGATGGTCAGTGAAGTGCTCACCTATGCCGGTCTGGCGGCTGCGGCATTCATCCCGATCCTACTTTTTACGATAGCAAAGGTGAAAAAGCGTGCGGGCAAAGCGCATTAGATTTCTGATCCCGTTCATTCTGGTTCTTCTGCTGGTCACCGGGTGCTGGGATTCGCGGGATATCGAAGATAAGGATATCTGTACGGCTGTTGTGGTGGACAGGACGGATGCTGGCTACGCTTTTTATGTGGAGATAGCCGCCATAGGCCAAAAGGACCAGGAGCGTCCGGAAGGCGCCAAAAGCAGGATGCTCTCTTCACAGGGGCGGGACCTGGTCGAAGCGCGGGAGGATTTGGACAGGAAATCCGATAAACCCATATATTTGGGCGCTGTGCAGGGCGTGGTGCTGACGCAAGGAATGGCGTACAGCGGTATAGAGGAGTACATGTACCGCCTGCGCCAGCTCCCGGAGTACAGAAAGACTGTCGATGTGGTGATTACCACTTCGAAGCCTGAAGAGATCATGCAGGCCTCCATGGATAACGATGCGTTGGTGGGCTTTTCGATCGAAGATACGCTGCAGGGCCTGGTGGATACAGGCCAGTCCTTTCATTATTCCCTCGCAGACCTTTTGGAGACGCTTGCGTCGCCATGCAAAAGTTATATCCTCCCCACCATCGGCGTGAAGGATGGTGAGATAGCATTGACGGGCTTCTCGCCTTTTTATAAAGGCGATTGCATCGGATTCATCCCTGCTGAGGAGGCGGAAGGGATCGTTATGATGAAGGCCGATGAGCCGGTCCTGCTTTTCAAGGTTCCGTGTATGGATACCTTTGTGACCGCAGAAGTCAGGATGACCAAAAGGAATATAAAGGCATCTTACCAAAACGGCCGGATAGGCTTCAAAGTGGATTATGAATGCGATGCGACTTTGTTGTACCTGGAAAGGAATCTCCCGGTTAATGAGCAGGCGGCGAAGATCGTGATGCATGAATTGAAAAGCGCGATCACACAGCAATTGAACGATGCCATTGCCGTCTCACAAAACGAGTATGCCTGTGACTATTTTAATTTTTTCTCTACATTCCGCATCAAATATCCCGATGTGATGAAAAATCTGGATTGGCACGAAGCGTATCCTCGTGCTTCCATCAGCCTGGATGTCAAGGTGGATCTGGATACCGTGGGTAATATGGATTACAATCCCCGTACGGAAGAAAACGAAGAAAAGAAGCAGGACCGCTGAGGAGGGGAAAGCATGGGTGTGGCGCATGCCCGCTATGACCGGGTCGTAAATGACCTGAAAGCCAAAAGCATTGATCTGACGGAAAGGACCATCCCGTTTTATGGCGGCGCCCTGAAGGTCCTGTATATCCGGCAGCTGGTCGACCAGAAGTCCCTTTCGGAATTCATCATCAAACCCGTTATTCAGTATGGCCATGCCAACAAAGAGCCCCTGAAGGCGCAGAGCACCATGGAAAATATCATTTTTACCGGTGATTGCCATCTGGATATGGATGATGCCAGGGTGGAATATTATCTGTTGAGCGGTATGGTTGTGATACTGTTTTCCAATGACCGGCATTATATTGTGGCAAATCTTCGGAGCATTGAAACGAGGTCCATAGACGAACCAGTGCTCACCTATACCCTTCACGGCCCCCGGGACTGCTTCGTGGAGAACCTGGATGCCAACCTTTCCCTGCTGCGCTACAGGCTGAAGGACGGCAGTATCAGGATCGAAAACCTGGAGATCGGGGAACGGACAAAAACGCGTATAGCAGTGGCCTATATAAAGGATATCGCCAATCCGCAAAGCGTGCAGGAGATCAGGAAGCGGATAGCCTCGGTTAAAACGGAAGAAATAGTTGATATCGGCGAACTGCAGTCTTTTATCTCCAATAGCATATACACCTTCTTTCCGCAGATGCTCAGTGTGGAACGGTCGGACATGGCCGTTGAGCAGCTTTTGGAGGGCAAGGTGGTGGTGCTCGTGGAGGGCAGCTGCCTGGCCTTTGCTACGCCTGTTGCGCTGAATGAGTTCATGTACTCCGGCGATGACCGCTATGATAATAAGTTTTTCGGCCTTTTCATGCGCATCATACGCTATATCGCGCTCTTTATTTCCTTTACCGCCTCATCCTATTACATAGCGGTGGAGGCATTCCATAATGACGTCATGACGGCCAGTTATGCCCTGGCGCTGGCTCAGATGCGCTCCCGAGTGCCGTTCTCCGCCTTTGTCGGCATCCTGGTCCTGGAATTCCTTGTTGAGATGGTTCGAGAAGCCATGATCCGTGTACCCAAGCAGATAGGCGCTGCCATCGGTATCATGGCCACCATCATCATCGGCCAGGCCGCCATCTCGGCCGGCTTCTTCACGCCCGTCGCCCTCATATTGGTTGCCGCGGAGTTTGTCGCCTCGTTTGCCATTCCGTATTATACACTGATGAATGTCTTCAGGGTTTTGAAGTTTCTGATGATCGTCCTGACAGGCACGTTCGGTTTCTTCGGCTTTACGCTGGGCATCACGTTGATCCTGATCGACCTGGTATCCATCAATAACTTCGGTGTGCCCTATATGGCGCCCTATGCGCCCTTCATCCGCTATGACTACTGGCGCACACTGATGTTCAATCGGACCATCGCGCCCAAACGCCAGCAATATATGCGCACACAGGACGATACGCGCACCGATTCAAACGTCTCCGGGCAACAGGAGTCGAGGGATACCTACCATGGGTCCGGTGGACAGTCGTCCGGTGGTGCCTGATGGGCCGGAGCTGTGGGATGGTTGTAACAAACCTATCGTTTCCGGTTTTTCTCTCCGGTGAAGCTGTAATTCAGACGAGCCCCGCATCATTCAGGTTATCATGCATGTTGGCAACGGCAGGAACTTTGCTGGTTGTTTCGCATCAAGCCCTGTCTGAAAAGAGGAGTTGTGGCAGTGATGCCCAGCTTCGCATTGCTTTTCTGTCCATTCGGGTATGCTTAGGATCCATGCTCGCCACCAAACGGTTGGTAACAATTTTTTTACTGTTTCATTTTTTGAGCATAATACCTATGAACGGATGGGGAATTGATGGAGCAGCTTATCGAGAAATATTTCGCGTTGTCTCAGGCAGTCTATCAGGAGTGGCTGAATCGTCAGCTGTGGACATGGCGCTGGTGGCTCATGGCGTCCATGGCCGTCATCCCTTGGATCTGCTGGATCATTTTCAGGAAAAGGGATAGTACCTGGCGTCTTCTCACGGTGGGTCTTTTTGTAATTGTGATTTCATCCTTTTTGGATATTGCAGGGCATGCAATGGGAATTTGGTATTACCAGGTCAAAGTCATACCCTTGCTCCCCCCGTTTCTGCCGTGGGATACCAGCGTTCTGCCCGTGGTAACCATGTTTTTCATTCAGGTGGCGCCGAAGGCCAGTCCGTTTGCCAAAGGCGCTCTTTATGCCGTGGGAGGGGCTTTCATCTTCCAGCCCTTGATGATTTGGCTCGGCTTGTATACCGAGTTGCATTGGAGCCATTTTTATTCCCTCCCGCTCTTTTATGGCATCTATTTGCTCGGTCATTTCATCGCCACGCGGAAGAGCTATGAGAAGGTTCGCCCGGATTAAACTTTTTTATATTTTTGAAATTAGTCTGGGCTTTTTATTTCATTGAATGTAAATAATAGTATCAGTTTCAAGAAACGAGTGTTTTCCATTGAATCGTTTTGGAGGCGTTACGCCGCCCCGGCGGATACGTGCAAATGTGAATATCTGGGGCACTTCGCAGCTGCACCTGCGCAGTCCGGTCATCATCGGCCTCTGGTCGGCTATTTTTCCCGGGATGGGACATCTGCTTCTCGGCAAGTACATCCGTGGTTTCATCCTCTTTATTTGGGAGGTCGTGGTAAATCTTTTTTCCCACCTGAACCTGGCCATATTTCTTACGTTTATCGGTCAGTTTGAAAAGGCCAAGGATGTGCTGGATGTACAGTGGTTCCTGCTCTATATTCCCACCTATATTTTTGCCATATGGGACAGCCACCGGACTTCGGTGGATTTGAACAATCAGTTCATCCTGGCAGCACGGGAGGATGCGGTCGTCCAGCCCTTCGTGCTGAATTCACTGGAAGTGAACTATCTGGATAAAAGTTCTCCCTGGACGGCTGTATTCTGGTCCATGCTCTCCCCCGGCGTCGGTCAGTTGCTGATCCACCGCATCCTTGTCGCGTTTTTCCTGCTTTCCTGGTGGATCGCAGTTGCATACTTTTCCAAGGTGCTTCCAGCTATCCATTATACGCTTGCCGGGGCATTTGAGCAGGCGAAAGCGGTTGTAAACATGCAGTGGCTTCTGAATATCCCCTCGATATTTTTCTTCGGGATATATGATGCATATGTCAATACAGTGGAAAGCAACAAGCTCTTTGAATGGGAGCAGGCCAAATTCCTGAAATATAATTATCAGGATGCAACATTCCCCATGCCTTTTGAAAAAAGATCGGAAACGGGGTGATCAGTATGTACGTGGTATCCTGCTTCGAGCAGACGGTGAAATTGGAAACGGCCATTACAGCCATGGAGATGAAAGGAATACCGAAGAAAGATATCCTGGCCGTGCCGCTGGATAAGCGCAATGAAGACAGGATGCTCTTTGACCGGATCCATACTTCTGATAGCCTCAGCATGTTTGATGTGCCTACGATTCTGGCGGCGATATTCGCAGTGCTCGGCCTCATTTATGGGTTCCTCTTGCAATGGGGGCCCATAGCCTGGGCGCTGATCGGTACGATCTTCGGTTTCGGGTTTGGTTTGCTCATCAAGCTCATTACGACAAGGGCTCGCAGGGTCAGGCAGCAGGGCAAATCCCCTGAAGTGGTTCTGATTATATCTTGTGACTCCTCCCAGGTACAGATGGTGCAGGATACGCTTTGGGCATACTCTGCCCTGGGTGTAGCCAAACTGAGCCTGGGTGAGGATTATCCTGCACAGGTACAGCCTTAATAAGTCAATCCGCTGCCTTCCTTGCCTGCCTTCTTCTCCGCAGGTGTTTGAATGGGTTCAGTCTGCGCAGTCTCCCGTTTCTTCTTGCCCTGCCGATAGTCTTCGTTGCGATCACATCCACCTTTGTCCCCGCCACGTCCCTGCATACCACCTCGCCGGTCGTGATGGGTGCCTTCACCTTCATCCGGTGCAGTTCGTGCAATACCTCCGGTACCTTGCCCTTTGGCACGGGGGATGCCGTCCGTACGGATAGCAGCGCATGCCCCGCCCTGCGCGTTTTCACGCTGGTCGTCACCATCCGCATGGGGTTGAGGATCTCGCTTTTCGCGTATTCCTTCCCCCGCATGCATCCGCTTCCTTGTACGTCAATAACTCCGTCCGTTATGGTAACGTGCATCCTGCATCCTTTCGGACATGCAATGCAGGTCAATTCAGTGCTTTCCATATCATGCAGGCTCCTTCACAGTGATTCCAATGCTCCCCTGGATATCTTTCAGTAGTTCTGCCGGTATCGTCACATGTTCCATCTCCCCCGGCGTCATGACCGCCTTCTTTTTCGTGAGCAATACCTTCTCGCCGGATGTGATCCGGAGTTCCGCAGGCGCCAGCTTGCCGCGCGTCCGGAAGAATATCTCGATATCATGATCGGGGCAGCCTGCTATGCGCTGCGGCACGGTATACCGCACCCCTTCCCCTGCACGGACGGATAGGTAAGTATACGCAACGGTGGAACTGCCAGCTGAAAATAACGCAGCTGCCCTTCCCGCCGTCCCGCCTTCCGCGCTCACATGGTCCACCAGGTCGTGCACGTGCAGCACGTTCCCGCACGCAAATATGCCGGGGATGTTCGTCTGCCTGTTTTCATCTACGATAGGTCCCTGTGTGGCGGGGTCCATCTCCACCCCCGCCTCTTTGGAAAGCTCGTTTTCGGGTATCAGCCCCGCTGCGAGTAATAACGTGTCACAGGGGATATATTGTTCCGTGCCTGGAACCGGTCTTCGTTCGGCGTCCACTGCTGCGATGGTCACGCCCTCCACCCGTTCCTTCCCGTGGATGCGGATGACCGTATGGTTGAAAAGCAGCGGAATGTTGTTGTCGTCCAGGCACTGGACGATATTGCGCGAAAGCCCGCTGGACCATGGCAGGATCTCACATACCATGTGCACCTTCGCGCCCTCCCAGGTGAGCCGCCGTGCCATGATGAGGCCGATGTCCCCCGAGCCCAGGATGACGATGTCCTTTCCCGGCATCTCGCCTTCGATATTTACCAGGTACTGCGCCGTCCCCGCCGTGAAAATGCCGGCCGGCCTGGTCCCCGGGATGCCCAGCGCCCCGCGCGGCCGCTCCCTGCACCCCATCGCCAGTACGACAGCCCCCGCCTCAATCCGGAATAGCCCGGATTCGGGGTTTACTGCGGTGATCGTTCTCTCCGGTGTGATGTGTAATACCATTGTATCCGTGAGCACCCGGATGCCTGCCTTTGTGATGGCTTCCACGTCCCTTTGTGCATACTCCGGCCCCGTCAGTTCCTCCTGGAACCGGTGTACGCCGAATCCATTGTGGATGCACTGCTGCAGGATTCCGCCCAGGCTTTTGTCCCGCTCGACGAGCGTCACATCTTTTGCGCCCGCATCCTTTGCAGCCAGCGCCGCCGCCATGCCCGCAGGCCCGCCCCCGATCACCGCCACATCTGTACGCATCAGCCTTCCCTCCTTCCATCCGCGCGTTTCCTGAATGCGTTTGGAGGGATGACATAAGAATCTTTTTCTTCCTTCAGGATATCTCGGAACGGGATGCCCGTCTCCCGGGCTATCACCTTCATCACCTTGTCCATGCAGAAACCGCTCTGGCACCGCCCCATCCCCGCCCGCGTCCGCCGTTTGATGGCATCCAGGGTGGTGGCCGGGACCGGGCCGTGGATGGCCGCCACGATCTCGGCTTCGCTCACCATCTCGCACCTGCACAGGATCCGCCCATACAGCGGATTGGCTATGATGGCCCGGATCCGTTCTTCATCATCCATGTCGCGGAATGGTGTGCATTCACGCCGGACGGGGTCGAAATCGGTCTTCTCCTCCATCTCCAGTCCGGCTTCTTGCAACAGTTGGGCGATATATTTGCCGGTGGCGGGGGCGGAGGTCAGTCCCGGCGAGCAGATGCCGCCCGCTGTGATCCACCCCTGTACCTTCTTGGATATCTCAATGCAAAAATCGTCCCTGTCCTTCATCACGGCGCGCAGTCCCGCATACCGCGTGATGGAGCCTCCGGGTCTGAGTCCGGGCGCCAGCTTTGCCATTGAGCGTTCGATGAGAAGTCCGCCTTCGTATGTCGTCTCCACGTCTTCCTTATCCTGAATATCCACCGCCGTGGGCCCCGCCAGCAGGTTCCCGTCCACCGTGGCCGTGAGCAGGATGCCCTTGCCCATGGGCGTGGGCGTCTGGAAGACCACATGTTTTACAGCATCCCCTGTCCCCTTCTCAAAGAGCAGGTACTCCCCCTTGCGCGGCGTGATGGAGAAGCTTTCCGCCCCCGCCAGCGCGTTGATCTCGTCCGCGTATACCCCCGCCGCGTTGACGATGTATCGTGCATGGAATGTCTTTCCGTTTTTTACGGTGATCTTGAATCCCTTTCGTGTTTTTTGGATGCGTGTGACTTCCGTGTTCAGCTGTAATCTCGCGCCGTTGTGGACGGCGTTCTCCGCCAGCGCCAGGGTCAGCTGGTACGGGCATACGATCCCCGCCGTGGGCGCGTATAATGCGTTCACCATACCTTTTTTCAGGTTCGGCTCCATCTGTTCGGCTGCCTCGCCGGTTATGATTTGGAGATCGGGCACGCCATTGTACCCGCCCCGTTCATAGAGTTCCCGCACCTTTTCCGCGCCGTCCTCGTCGTAGGCCACTACGAGCGAGCCAATGCGGCGGAATTCCACGTCCAATTCCCTGCACAGTCCCTCCATCAGCACGTTCCCGGATACGTTCAGTTTCGCCATCAGGGAATCCTTCGGACTGTCGTATCCCGCGTGGACGATCCCGCTGTTGGCCCGTGAGGCGCCTGCCGCCACGTCGCTGCTCTTTTCCAGGATGACTGTTTTGAGCTTGTAACGAGCCAGTTCCCGCGCCGCTGCGCACCCCGTCACGCCCGCGCCGATGATCGCCGCATCGTACAAAAGCATTTCCTCCCCGAAATAAAAAACCATGCGAAACATCAAGCCTTTTCATAGGCTGACTCGCATGGTTCTCAAAATCTCTACCATGTATGGATATTCTGCTGATTTCAGTATATGTTTTTTCCGGTATTATGTCAAATCCGTTTGTCCGTTCAAGCCGATTCTCGTAAGGAACATACCGAAATACCCGTAGAATTCCTCCGGGTTGGATAACATCACATTATGGTCGGCGTTTGAAGCTTCGAATGCCATGCAGTTTGGGATCATCTCCTGCATTTTCGCAAAGTCCTCGTCCTTCACTGCGCCGCTTCCCCTCGCCCGCACCAGCAGTGTCAGGCATTGGATGCGGGGCAGCAGGTGGAACCAGTCCTCGTCGTTTGCAGTATTTGCAGCCATCGCCTGCGCGCTGAAACGCATTTCAAATCCCGCTTCAGTCTCATACAGGCTGTTCATGAAGTATTCGTACGCCAGGTCGGTATCCATCTCTTTCCGGATGAAGTCCATCGCCTCGCGCCGTGTGGCAAAAGGCAGCGGCCAGTCCTTGGTCAACGGGTCTGTCCCGGGAAGCATTTCAGCCGGTTTTTCCGGTCCCCGTGCGGATTTATCCAGGATGGCCACCGCTTTGACCCGTTTAGGGTGCTGTGCGGCCAGGAATCCTGCTATCCTTCCCCCCATCGAATGCCCCACCACGATGGCGGATTCGATCTGGAGGGAGTCCAGCAGTCCGATCATGTCTTCCGCCATTTCCTCGGCCGTGTACTTGGACGCCGGCCTTGAGCTCAGGCCGTGCCCCCGCTGGTCCGGCGCGATGATCCTGTACCGGTCCCCGTAGTGCCGGATGAAAGCGTCCCACGTCTCCGCCCGCCCCCACCGCCCGTGCAGGCACAGGATGGCGGGCTTTTCCGTTTTCGTATCCAGGTAAAAAAGGTCGATGTCCTTCAGCCTGGCCTTAGCCCTGTAGATCTTTACATTTTCCATGCGTGCTCCCCCCTGTACCATGGATTCTACCATATATTACTACCTGGTGCAGTCCCTTTATTTCTTTTCATCCTTTTTCCGGTAGAGCATGCGGTAGATCGGAAATCGGTAGTCGTACCTCGGCCTGTTTTCCTCCCGTTTCCGCCTCATGAAAAAGACGATGAATAGGATCAGCAGCAGGAGTACCGTGAAGCCTGCGATGAAGTACAGGGTATCGGAGGACAGCAGATCTTTGATTGTCCTATTCACCGCCAGCGGCAGTTGTTCTTCGGCGATCTGCCGGGTTGCCTGCGGCGGCGCCGTTTCGGCCGGGGCTTTCTCCGTAAACAGTGCAGTGATGGTCATATCTTTTGTTATTTTTAATTGGGTGATGGCATTGCCCTCTGCGTTCTTGTAACCCGCGAAGGTGTATCCTTCTTCCGGGGCGGATGCATCCTCCGGCAGGCGTATGACCGTACCGTAGCTGTATTCCCCCCTGATCCCCGTGACCCTGCCGTTCCCCTGTATGATTACGCTTACCGTGTATTCGATGGCGTCATAGTTTGCGGAGATGGTTATATCCTCCGTGACTTTGCTGAACTCGCTGTCCCATCCTTTGAAAGTATATCCTTCATCCGGCGTTACTTCGGGAGCCGTTGCTTTTCCGCCGTATTGCACCTGCTGCGAAAGTAGCGCAGGGGAAGTCTTTGCCAGGCTTCCGTGCGTTCCCGGGTCGAATGTCACCGTGATTGTTCTGAGCGTATACCGGGCCGTGATGGTCAAGTTGCCGGTCACACGGTCAAACTTCTTGTCCCATCCTGTGAAATCATACCCCTCATCCGCTATGATGCCGGGCGCCTTTGCGCCTTTGCCGTAGGTCACGGTTTGGGCGGCCTTGCTCCCCTTCGCTAATGCGCCGTGTTTGCCGGCGTTGAACCGCACGGTGAAGGTCTTGATCTTGTATTGTGCGGTGATGGTGGCGTCCGCTCTGATGTTGTCGTACGCCTTGTCCCACCCCGTAAAATTGTATGCCTTGTCCGCCTTCACCGTGGGCGCTGTGGCGTCCCTGCCGTGGGCCACGTCCTGGACGGACGGTGCGCCGCCTGGGTCGAAGCTCCCGTGCGCCCCCGGATCAAACGTCACCGTATAGTGCGGGACGGTTCGAAGCGCTATGGGCTGTGCTGTTACGCTGGTCGGTAATACGAGTAGCAGAATGGCAGCCAGTAATAAAGCGGCAGCCAATGCGCCAGTTCTTTTTCCCATCTGTTTCATTCTTTCATGTTTAGTAGATTCATCTATTTAGCCAAAAATAAAACACTTCTGGACTTCTTCCGCCACGGTGGAGTTATCATGTCTATCTCGGTCATGTATGTTTTTGAGGTTGCCCATGGAATCCCAAATGGGGAATTCCCCGCAGGGCTTTCCTAAACTCTCAACTCTTCGCTTTAAACTCTCAACTTAATAATGCCGAGGGTCATACCAAAATTCGTAATTCTTAATTGTTAATTATTGATTCAGTCCACAGTTTTGTATTGGAGGTGGATACGGCCAGCGCCCCTGCCGATAGCGCAGCGAGGATCTCCTGCTTCTCCGTCACCATCCCGCCCGATATGATGGGCCTGTCCGACTTCTGCTTGAAAAACGTTATGGCCTTGGGCACGATCCCGGGCAGCAGTTCGATCAGGTCGGGCTTGGACTGGGTGATGAGCTGCAGCCCGCTCGCCAGCGAGGCCGAGTCCAGCATGAAGAGCCGCTGGATGGTGCAGAGCCCCTGCTCCTGCGCCGTCCGCACCAGGGAGGTCTGGGTGGTGATGATCCCGTCCGGCTTCCACTGCCCCGCGGCGTATTTGACGCCCGCGGCATCCCTCGCCAGCCCGTCCACCCGGTCGATGTGGATGAAAGCCTTCTTACCCTTTGCGTGCAGTTCCTCCACCATGCCCCCCATCGAGAGGATATCCCCGCCCATGATGAAAACGGCGAGCACACCTCCCAGCGCAGGATGGCGGACCGCCTCCATGTCCTTGAGCGTGGCGATGACGGGGTTCTTTTCCAGCAGTGTGATGATCGGATGCTTCAATCCATTACCCTCGCTTGACTATGATGATAAACATCCCCTGCAGGGCAATATTAATTACGCCCGGAGGGCGGCCACAACTCTCAACTCTCAACTAGGTTTAATCGCCCTTGATCCCAAATGCGATCCACCGGCCGTCGACGTCCTCGATGATGAATTCCCGGTTGTTGTAGTCCGTCCTCGCCAGTTCCCGTACGATCTTCACGCCCGCCTTTTGGAATTCTGCCTGCAGTTCCTCCTGGTGCTGTGTGATGAAGTAGGCGTCCTCGTCGTACCCGTACAGCTCCCGGTTGGGGAAGACCCTTTCGGTGTTTGCTTTTGTCAGGATGATCTCCGTGGTGTCCCGGTACAGGCAGATGTGCGGCTCTTTCACGTCCAGGTACGGCACCGCCCGGAATCCCAGCTTGGCCGAGTAGAATTCCGCTGTCCGTTCTATGTCGGGCGTTGGGAATACGCAGTGGGATTCGATCAATAAACGTTCCATAAGAACCTCTCTACAGTATTCATCTTGCCTTGGTCAAGGTATCCACTCCCGCTGGATCTCCCCCGCAGGGCTTACCGCAATTATTCATTATTAACTATTAATTATTAATTGTTTTCCGTCTTCTTCGGGGCCAAAGCCGATCCACCGGCCGTCGGTGTCTTCGATCACGAATGCCCGGCTGTGGGTATCAGTCTTTGCCAGCAGCCTTGCGAATTTCACGCCAGCCGTGAGGTATTCCTTCTGCAGTTCCTCCAGGTCATCGCACACGAAGTAGGCGTCATACCCGTATCCGTACAGTTCCCGGTTGGGCAAGACCCTTTCGGCATTGGCCTTGGTCAGGATGATCTCCGTGCTGTCCCGGTACAGGCAGATGTGCGGCTCCATTGCATCCAGGTATGCGGCAGCGCGGAACCCCAGCCTGGCCGAGTAGAATTCCGCTGTCCGATGGATGTCAGGCGTTGGGAATACGCAGTGCGATACCAGAAATCTCGCCATGGGGATCTCCTGATTTTATCTTTTGGTATCCTTTGGAGATTATACCACAACTCAAAAAGGGATGCCATAGATGCGTCCTGTCCGTGTCGGATATTGCGTATGCATTTTTATTGTACTGCCGTCCTGAATTGGATTGCTTAATGGAGTCCAAAAGGATATGATGTTATTCGGATTCAGACACACAATATGTATTAGGGAGTGCGGCAATGGAGAATTTCAAACTGGCAAACGGGGTTGATATCCCCTGCATCGGTTTTGGTACATGGCAGACCCCGGCGGGGAAAACGGCCGTAGATTCGGTCGTGTCCGCCATCGAATGCGGGTACACCAGCATCGATACGGCATCCGTGTACGGCAATGAGGAGAGCGTGGGGGTAGGCATACGCGAGTCGGGCAGAAAACGTTCCGAATTGTTCATCACCACCAAACTCTGGAATGCGGATCAGGGCTACGATTCGGCGCTTCGCGCCTTTGATGCCAGCATGAAAAGGCTTGGTCTGGATTATCTCGATTTATACCTCATCCACTGGCCCGGCAGGGACCGCTACATCCCCTCATGGAAAGCCTTTGTTCAGCTGTATCAGGATAAGCGCATCCGTGCCATCGGCGTCAGCAACTTCCTGGTGCACCACCTCGATACGCTTCTGGAGCAGACCGGTATGGTCCCGCTGGTCAACCAGATCGAATTGCATCCCTGCCTCGCCCAGGCGGAAACGGAGGCATATTGCATATCGAAGGGTATCCTTGTTGAAGCCTGGAGCCCGCTCATGAGCGGCGGCGCGGCCCTGAAGGATGCCGTGATTGCAAAGATTGCCGCGAAATATGGTAAAACGGCGGCCCAGGTCATATTGCGCTGGCATTACCAGTTGGGCAGGAGGAGCCTGCCGAAATCCGTCACGCCTTCCCGCATCAGGGAGAATATCGATATCTTTGATTTTTCCCTGGATGAAGCGGAAATGAAGTCCATCTGCCTGCTCTCCGCCAACGATCAGCGGACGGGGCCCCATCCGGATACCTTCTTTATGGATTTCTGATGATTTTTTGAATTGGTAACAAAAAAGGCATTTGCATTTTAGCAGATGCCTTTTTTGTTCTGATATGTGATTTTTATGTCGGGTTCGGCGTTGCGAAGTAAGTCTCCACGCCTTTGCAGATCGCTTCAACGATCTGGTCCTGGTAGTCGTCCTGTTTTAGCTTCTCTTCCTCTTCCGCGTTGGAAATATACCCGCATTCCACGATGACGGTGGGCTGGTATCCGCTTTTCAGGATCAGCAGGTTGCTTTCTGCCCGTGCCTTTCCGTCCGATTTGGGCTCAAGCGCTTCGTTGAGTTCCTGCATGATGGCTTCCGCCAGTACCTTGCCTTTTGCCGAGCCCGTCATGAAGAGCGTCAGCGGCCCGGCAATGGACGGATCGCTTTTCAGTGAATTCATGTGGATGCTGATGGCGATATCCGTTTTGTTGTCTTTGATGATCTGTTTCCGTTTTTCCATATCCGCCACTTTCGTCTCCGCGATGGCGTTGCTGTCGCTCCGCGTCATGGTGATCTGGGCGCCCATGGCTTCCAGTGCCGTTTTCAGCTTCTGTGTCACTGCCAGGTTCAGTTCGGCTTCCTTGGTGCCCTTGACGCCGAGGCTCCCGGGATCGATCCCTCCGTGTCCGGCGTCCAGGATGATGGTCTTGCCCTTCAGCGCATCGGTCGCCGCCTGCGGTGTTTTGCTCGGCGTGGGTGAATCCGGCGGCGTGGAGCTGTCCGGGGAAGCGGTATCGCCTGATGCGGTATTGCCTGGTGAATTCACCGCAGCTATGTGGGAGGATGCGGGGGCGGTCTCCTTGTTGAAGGCCGTCGATATCAGCAGCACGATCACCACGCAGCATGACAGGATCAGTGCAAATGAAACCAGTACAAACGCAAACCGCTTTTTGTTTACCTTGTATCGCCGTCGGGCAGGTTCCCCGTTTTCGTCTTCTTCTTCATATCCCAGGCCGTATAGCCCGTCATCGTCTCTATCATCTCTATCGTCTCTATCGCCTCTATCGTCCCTGTCATCTCTGCGCATCCTGCACCTCCACAAAAATTGAATGGGTACCGGTTATTCTGCTGTTCAGTCGCGCACCTTGCCCGCCCTGTATGCAGGAGGCAGCCCCGCGAAGAAACCTGTTGCCGTGGATATGGCCATCGTCACCAGCGCCAGCCAAAATGGGATGTCCACATTGCTGCTCTGCCCGAAATGCATCCCGAATACCACCGTCTCAGCCGTGCTCGTATTCACGATCAATGCAAAGAAGTAGGCGACGAGCACGCCCAATGCGCCCCCGGCGAGCCCCAGGATCGAGGATTGTACCAGCAGTCTGCGGCGTATGTTTCTGCCTTCGGCGCGCGAAGCTGCCGGGGCGTCCCCTTTGAGCCCGGTGAGCAATGTATAGGCCAGCACCAGCCCCGTTGCCGCCACGGCAAATATTCCGATCAGGGTCAGCAGTGTCTGCTGCAGGTCCAGTTTCTCCTGCATCCCCGCCAGGTCCCCTACTGCGCTCTCCGCAGTATAGCCCATCGCGGCGATGCTTTCCAGGATATCCTTTGCGCTGCCGATATCCTTTGCATAAACCAAAGCCGTTGCATACGTATCGGTTTTCAGGTCCAGGGAGGTTGCCAGCTCGTAGTTCTCCTGCAACATCTTCTTCGCAGCCGTCAGGCTCATCAGCGCCTTCCCGTTGCGGTCGCTCTCATCTTTTTCCAGCACGCCGACGATACGGCCCATATAGACCCTGTTCGCGTCTGGGGCGGTGTCGTCCGGCTTTTCTCCTTCTTCTCCATCCCCGTCCGGATTGGCGATGGATACCTGTATGCTTTCCTTCATCCAGTCGATGGGCGGAGGTGTCGGTTCTAGCGGCTGTCCCTCTCCGCCGTTCTCGTCCATATATCCCATCCCATCATCCTCGGTCTGTTCGCCGGCGTTGATATCCTTGAATTCCATCTGCGCCCCATACCCCAGGATCAGCTGCGGGGAGGTTCCCTGCACGCTGAAAGGGCCGCCTTTTGTGTATTCCAGTTTCCCTTTGAGCACCGATGGGTCCACTGCCGAAACTGCGATATTTTCGGCCTTGTACCTGTTGGTCTGCACCTGTAGCGGCAGCGTGATGACCCCGGTCGCTCCCGCCACGCCTTCCATCTTTTTAAAGGATTCGATGGCGGCATCGTTCAGGATGGCCTTTCCCTGTTCGCCGGGTGTGACGCGTATCTCCGTGGCATCGTTGGCCGAGATGGACTTTTGGAATTGCCCCATGCCGGAAAGTCCCAGCCCCGTCATCGCCATCAGGCTCCCCATGCCCAGCGCCAGGATGGTGATAGCCAGTACGCTCCTGCCCTTCCCCTTGCGGATGGCCTCGATGCTCCCGGTAACGGTTTCATTGAATTTCATCGGCTCCCACCTTCTTCTTGCGGTTCTTGCGCAGGAGGATGAGGGTCGCTGCGATGGCCGCGATGATGGCCGCCGCGATCAGCACGGATACCCACCACTGGCTGGCCTTGGGTTTTTCCTCCGTCTGGGGGGCCGACGCCGGTATTTCGGGCGGCTTGATGTTCGTCTGGATGTCCACCTTGTCGCTGTACTGCTTTCCGAATTCATCCTCGTATGTGATGGTGATGCTGCCAAAGGTCATCCCGTATTTTTCGGCGTCCTCCCCGCTCGTGGTCACATTCCCGTCACTGGAGACCGTCATGTCCTTGGTCCCTGCAAATACCGTCATTTGTGCGCTTTTTGCCGTCCCTGCTTCCATGTTGCCCAGGAATGCGCTTTCCCGCGGCATCAGTCCCGGCGCCTCGAGCTTGCACGTCACATTGTACACCATGCCCTTGCCCTTGTTGATCACCTGCATCGTGAAAGGCGCCGTATCCCCCGCGCTCATGGACTGCGGTACATTGGGTTTGTCAAATTCCACGCGCATCGGCTGGGATACCGAGATGGGGATCTCCTCGCTTGCAGAGAATCCCGAAGCCTTGTTATCCTCGTATTCGATGGTCACGGTCACGCTGTGCGGTTCCGTTTTGATATCCGCCGAAGCCTTCATGGGGAAACTGATGTCCATGCTCTTCCCCTTTCCCAGGCTTTTGTAATAAAGGGTGTTGGTGTTATCAACGGGTCTCAGGTCGCCGCTGCTCCCTTTGATCGAGATCTTGATATTGTAAAGGGTGTAGCTGGTGCTGGTATTCTTCACCGTGAATTTCAGCTGATATTCCTGACCCGCCGCCACCACGTCCGGATTGGTCCCGTAGTCGGTCACGAGCACCTTGGGCTGGTGTCTGGGTCCCTCGGGTTTCGGCTGTCCCCCTCCTTCGGGGTTCTTGCCGTCCACGCTCACATACAGTGGGAAGCTCTGCTGCATATCCGTCCCGCCGCCGTCCTTGTAGGTTACGTCCAGCGTGATGGGGTAGGTGCCCCGCGTCCTGTCCGATGCCAGCGGCAGCGTCAGGTCGATGAGGTAGGCGTCCTTGCTCACCGTCCCGTCGTTGATGGGGCATGGAGCCCGTTTGATCGTTTTGATGTAATTGCCGAATACAAAAGGTGATGATCCCGGTGCGCCCAGCCCCGGCGTCACGGTGATGGTGCTGCCCTGGATGCTCGCCCCCGCGTTTTCCACCAGGGGTACGATGATCTTCATACTCCCGTTTGCGCCTGCAGGCGTATACCCTTCCGAATAGGTCTTGCTCATCCCCGCGTATTTGTTCACGTTGTCGATGCTCAGCAGCCCCGCTCCGTCTGCGAGGACGAGTGTCGGCAGCAGCGTCCCCACAAGCGTCAGCACTGCCAGTATCGCTATGATTAATATTCCGACCTTCTTTTTCATTTCGTTAACCTCTCTCTCCCGGATGGTTACAATCTTATTAAAAGCCTTCGTTCAGGCGTCATTTTCGCATAATGGTCATTCAGTGGTATCAGGTTTTGTTGTTTTTACAATTGCATGAAGCATTTTCTTTAGCTCCTGCCCCTTCCAATTGCATAATATATTTGATCCGTCCGAAGGACACCGCAACTCTTAACTCTTAACTTTTAACTCTCAACTGTCAAAATTCCTCCGTCCATCTCGCTCACCGTGTCGCACAGTTCCGCGATGTCCTCCGCGTTGTGGCTCGCCAGGATGATGGTCTTCCCCTCGGCGCGCAGCCCCTTGAAGAGTTCGCGCATCTCCTTCACGCCCTGCTTGTCCAGCCCGTTCATCGGCTCGTCCAGGATCAGGAGTCTTGGTTCCTCCATGATGGCCTGCGCGATACCCAGCCGCTGCCGCATGCCCATCGAGTATTTCCCTACCTGCTTTTTCATCATCGGGTCCAACCCCACGCGCCGGATGGTTTCGATGATCTTTTTCGTGTCCGCCCTGCACTTGAGCGAAGCCAGGATCTCCAGGTTTTTCAGCCCGCTGAACTGCAGCAGGAATCCCGGCGATTCGATGATGATGCCCAGGTCGTCCGGGAAATCCTTCTTTTTCCCCACTTCCTCTTCGTTGACATATATCTTCCCTTTGGAAGGGAACATGAAGCCGCAGATGCATTTGAAAAGCACCGTCTTCCCGCTCCCGTTGTTCCCGATGATCCCGTGGATCTTCCCTTCCTCGAAATCATGGCTGACGTCTTTGAGTACTTCTTCGCCTTTGAAATCCTTGTATACATGCTGTACGCTCACCGCTATGCTCATATGCATCTCCTTAATCCGCAAGACTTGTTCCACATGGCCCTCGCATCCACCAACTATTTTGTAGAGCGTCTCGCTCAACTTCGAGGGAGTGCCTCAGCCTCGGAAGTTCTATGTCCGAAGGACATACCAAAATTCTTAATTCTTAATTCTTAATTGCACATTTACATTTCAAGTGCAACACCCCTGCCAATATTTTTAAGAAATACTTCTGCAGGAGTCAGCCAGCCAAGTCGCTTTCGTGGGCGGTTATTGAGTAACCTTACCACATGATCTAAAT
>JAEXRW010000025.1 GCA_023454175.1 Bacillota bacterium
AAGGGAAACGCGCAGATGGCAGGGATGCTGCGCTCGATGGAGGACATCAACGAATCCTCGAACAGCATCTCCAAAATCATCAAGGTGATCGACGATATCGCGTTCCAGACGAACATCCTGGCGCTGAACGCGGCCGTCGAAGCGGCGCGGGCCGGCATCCACGGGAAGGGATTCGCCGTGGTCGCCGAGGAAGTAAGGAACCTGGCGGCCAAGAGCGCGGAGGCGGCGAAGGAGACCACGGCGATGATCGAAAGCTCGATGAAGAAGGTGGAGGAGGGCTCCAGGATCGCCAACGACACGGCAACAGCCCTGAACGAGATATTGACGAGCGTGGAGAAGGCGGCCACCCTGGTGGGCGAGATCGCGGTGGCATCCAACCAGCAGGCTACGGGCATAGCCCAGGTGAACAAGGGGATAGAGCAGGTGGCGGCGGTGGTGCAGAACAACTCGGCCACGGCGGAGGAGAGCGCGGCGACGACGGAAGAACTCTCAGGCCAGGCGGAGATGCTGAAGAGCATGGTGGGACGATTCCAACTGAAAGCCTACAGCGACGAATCGCCGGTATCTGTGAAGCAAGCGGAAACCAAAAGGAGCCTCCAGGCACAACCTGTGAAAACAGGCGGAGGATTCGGCAAGTATTAAACCGTAGGCAATACAGATTTACGCGCAAAAGGGCGGACCCGAAAGGGCCCGCCCTTTTGCGTATGCGGGGATCCGATGAAAAATCAGGGCTGAAACTGCCAGGCGCAGACCCTCCTCTGCCGATTGATCTTACGAAGATGGCAGCAGGGGCGATTCATGAAGAAACGAATCCCATGATACGTGAGCCCAGGTATATCCGGGATTACCATAACAGGATGTTAAAAGTTTACCGGTCGTTAAAATAATTGTCGAATAATGTTAAGTTAATGTCGTAGAATGTCGATAACTAGTACGAATGGTACCATGTAAACACTTATACAAACTCTATTAGGAACAACGAGAGAGGTGAAAACCACAATGGCTTTGGAGGAGACAGGAATCCTTGAGCAGGAGGAAGACACGCAGCACGGCAGATTCCTCACTTTTGCAGTGGGGGAAGAGGTATACGGCATCGGGATCGGGATGGTGACGGAGATCGTGGGACTGCAGCCCATAACTACCATGCCCGAAATGCCGGACTATATGATGGGCATCATCAACCTGCGCGGCAAGATCATCCCCGTGATGGACATGCGAAAACGGTTCCACAAGGAGCCGCTCGATTATAACGACAGGACATGCATCATCGTACTGGACATCCATGACGTGAGCGTGGGGCTCATCGTGGACCACGTGAACGAGGTGTCCACAATCAACGACGAAGACATCGCACCCCCGCCGGACTACCGAGGCGGGATCGAGAACAAATTCATCAGCGGGATCGGCAAGACGGGCGGCGAAGTGAAACTGCTGCTGGACACCGAAAAACTGATGCACTCTGAAACACTCAATTAAAAATTCAAACATTACCAAAGAAAAATCGTGAGGGAGAAAAAATGTTAAAAGGACTAAGAATCGGGACAAAAATGACGATCGCCTTCGCCATCATTCTGGCAGGGCTCGTGGCAATAGGCATTTACGGATCCTTATCCCTATCTGATATAGCGCAAAAAGACACCCGGCTTTACCAGAACAACCTGGTGGGCATGGACCATATCTCGGACACGACCATCGCTTATTACAACTTGCGTGTAAAGATCCTAAAGACCGTACATGAAAATTTCACCGCTGCCGGTGCAAAAGAATTAAAAGATACTATCACGACTTCCATGACGACTCTCAACCAGAAACTGAGCGAACTGGAAAAGCAGGCGACAGCGGCCAACACCAAACAGGACATCGACACCGTCAAGAACCTGGAAGCGGAATTCGCCAACTACGAACAGATCGCGAACAAGATCGTGGATCAAATAACCGCTAACGATCAATCCAGTGCGATGAAATCCCTGAGTGAGGCGGCTAAACTGGCGGCAGACATCGCAACGATCATCGACAACATGACCAACAATAGTGCGGAAACGGGCAAAAGCGTGGCAGAGGGCAATAGTGCTGCATCGAGCACTGCCATCATTATCATGATCGCAGTGGCGGCATCTGTACTCCTCCTTGCGGTTTTGATCGCTTTCTTCGTGACGCGCGGCATAATAAAGCCCATAACAAAGGTGGCAAAGGCAGCCGAAAGCATCGCAAGCGGGAACACAGACGTACAAATCGACGTGAAGTCCAAGGATGAAACGGGACAATTGGCGGCGTCCTTCAAGAAGATGGTAGTGGCCATCAAGGCCATGATCACCGACGCGGATGTGCTCACAGAGGCGGCAAAGGAAGGAAATTTAACGGCAAGGGCCGATGCAGAAAAACACCAGGGCGATTTCAAAAAGATCGTAGAAGGCATCAATAACATGATGGACAACATCGTCAAGCCTTTCCATGAATTCAAGAAACTGCTCCGAAACTTCTGCGTGAACGACTTTACCCAGGGCGTGGAAGGAGATTACAAAAACGATATCGGGGAAATGGCTGAAGCCGTGGATACGATGCGCGAGCGCTGGATCAACGTAAAAGAAACTTTCGTACTCATGGCGCAGGGCGATTTCTCCAGACTGCCCGCATTCAAGGAAATGGGCACGCGGAGCGAAAAAGACGAATTCCTGCCCGCAGTCATCGGAATGATGGAGAACATCATCGCAGTGCTGAACGAAGCCAACACGCTATCGGATGCGGTAGTTCGCGGCGACCTGAGCGTACGCAGCGATGCGACACGGTTTGAGGGGAAATACAGGGAATTGATCGAGGGCATCAACCACATCATGGACTCCATGGCCAAACCATTAAACGAGGCAGTCAATGTACTGGATTTCATGGCAGAGAATGATTACACCGAGGGAATAAAGGGCGATTACCAGGGGTCTTTCGGGGAACTCTCCCAGTCGGTGAACAAGGTGATCACTACGCTGAACCAGGTGATGCACGAGATCAACACGGCGGCAGGCCAGGTGGCGGCGGGGACGAAGCAGGTATCGGACGGGAGCCAGGCACTCTCCCAGGGCGCGACCGAACAGGCGAGCTCCATCGAAGAACTGACCAGTTCCATCACCGAGATCGCCGCACAGACAAGGCAGAACGCGGCCAACGCGACGGAGGCCAACCAGCTGGCTACCACGGCCAGCAGCGCGGCGGCGAAGGGGAACACGCAGATGGCAGGGATGCTGCGCTCCATGGAGGACAACAACCAATCCTCCAACAATATCTCCAGGATCATCAAGGTGATCGACGATATCGCGTTCCAGACCAACATCCTGGCGCTGAACGCGGCCGTGGAAGCGGCGCGGGCGGGCATCCACGGGAAAGGATTCGCCGTGGTCGCCGAGGAAGTGCGCAACCTGGCGGCCAAGAGCGCGGAGGCGGCGAAGGAGACCACCGCCATGATCGAAAGCTCGATGAAGAAGGTGGAGGAAGGCTCCAAGATCGCCAACGAGACGGCAGCAGCGCTGAACGAGATCCTCTCGAGCGTGGAGAAGGCGGCCACCCTGGTGGGCGAGATCGCGGTGGCGTCAAACGAGCAGGCTACGGGCATCGCCCAGGTGAACTCGGGCATCGAGCAGGTGGCGGCGGTGGTGCAGAACAACTCGGCCACGGCGGAGGAGAGCGCGGCGACGACGGAGGAACTTTCGGGCCAGGCTGAGATGCTAAAGAGCATGGTGGGACGATTCAAACTGAAAGCCTACAGCGACGAATCGCCGGCAGCTGTGAGGGAAGCGGAAACCCAAAGGAGCCTCCAGGCACAACCTGTGAAAGCAGGCGGAGGATTCGGAAAGTATTAAACAGAAGGCAATAAAGATATGTATGCAAAGGGCGGACCCGAAAGGGCCCGCCCTTTTGCATACACCGGGAATTTACAGGAAACATGGCGGTGAGCCGCACAATCTGAAACCACCGGCAAATGTATCCCGGAAGCCTCACCACATCACTGGCATACATAAACAAACTTGCGCGCTATCTAATCAAACAACTAAGGTAAACAATAAATCCCTTGAGAATGATTACTCCAAACTGAACCTACCGGTCGTTAAGTAATTGTCACATTATGACGATATTAACATATGGAAACGATACCATAAGATGAATAACGTAGGCATAACTGGTTATGTAAAAACATAAAGAGGTGAAAACCACAATGGCTTTGGAGGAGGCAGGAATCCTGGAGCAGGAGGAAGACACGCAGCACGGCAGATTCCTCACTTTTGCAGTGGGGGAAGAGGTATACGGCATCGGGATCGGAATGGTGACGGAGATCGTGGGACTGCAGCCCATAACGACCATGCCCGAGATGCCGGACTATCTGATGGGCATCATCAACCTGCGCGGGAAGATCATCCCCGTGATGGACATGCGAAGAAGATTCCACAAGGAGCCGCTCGCGTACAACGACCGGACATGCATCATCGTACTGGATATCCGGTACGTGAGCGTGGGGCTCATCGTGGACCATGTGAACGAAGTCGCATCCATCAACGATGAGGACATCGCACCGCCGCCGGACTATTTGGGCGGGATCGAAAACAAATTCATCAGCGGGATCGGGAAGACGGGCGGCGAGGTAAAGCTGCTGCTGGACACTGAAAAACTGATGCAGAATGAAACATTCAACCATTAATTATGAAAGAAAAATGTGAGGGAAGAACATGCGTAAGAAGACCAATATCAATTCAAGAATCAGCATAGGGACAAAGCTGCTGGCTATATTGCTGGCAAGCCTGGTCGTGACCGTAGCGGTCACATTCATAATCTCGACGAACCGCTATAATACGTTTATCGATCAAGAGAACCAGGCTCAGGCGGGAGTAGCGCTTCAAAACCTGAGTGACCAAATTGCCAATATTTCAAACCTATCGGCCCAGAACACAGCGACACTAGCCAATGACACGGCCATCCAGCAAGCATTGGAACAGAAAGATACAACCACATTGAAAAGTATATTGGCATCCAAAAATGAGTTTCTGAGACTGGACTTCATATCAGTCATGGACAAATCAGGCGGCGTTCTAGCCGGGATCAATGATCAGGTAAACAGTGAAGTCTCAATAGCCGGCCAGGAAGGCTTCAAAAAGGCACTGAACGGGGAGACGACCACCGGCATCGACAACCATATCCAATCCCTTTTCTTGTATAGGACCGATACCCCCATGAAAAACAAGCAGGGGGAGATCATCGGTACGATCGCCAGCGGTTATACCCTGGAAAGGAACGAACTCCTGGATGGACTGAAGAAGAACCACGGGATCGATTTCACCATTTTTGCGGGGGACGTCCGCCTGGCAACAACGATCAAGAACGGCGAAAAACGTGTTGTTGGCACCAAACTGGACCCCAAAATCGCAGACATCGTCCTCAAGAACAAGCAGAAATATTTCGGGCAAGCCGCGATACTGGGTACTCCCTATCTGACGGCTTATACACCTTTACTGGATAAAGACAACAATGCCCTTGGGGTGCTTTTTGCCGGGAAACCAGTGTCGGATGTGCGGGACGAAGAAAACTCAATACTAATGACTTCGCTTTTGATCGGGGCAGCACTGCTCGTCGCCGTGGCGCTACTGGCCGCGTTATACATACGCAAGGGCATCAGCAACCCGATGCTGCGGCTGGCCGACAATGCCCAAAAAATAAGCATCGGGGATACCGAACTCAACCTGAGCGCAAAATCAAACAGGGGCAAGGGCAAAAACGAGAAGGGGAAAAAGGCCGTACGAAACGAGCTACAAATATTATCTGACGCTTTTAAACAGATCGTAACCAATACCAAAAAGCAATCAGAAATCGCAATGGAGATTGCCAACGGAAACACGGACGTCGAATTGGAAGCCAGGTCGGAAAAAGATACGCTATGCATCAGTATGATGAACATGGTCGAGACGCTGAAGAACCTGACAGCAGAGCTGAACGAACTAACCGCTGCAGCAAAAGAAGGAAATTTCGTGATGCGCGGAGATACGTCCCGCTACAGCGGAGACTACGCCATGGTAGTGGGCGGCGTCAATGAAATCCTCGACGAAATGGAAAAATCGCTGTCCCAAGTGCAGGGAGCCAGAGCCACTATCGAAAAGAAATCCCGATACCAATCTGCAGAGATAGAGAAGCTCGTTTCGACCCTCGAAAAACTGGCACAGGGCGAACTGATATGCGATTTCACTGTATCTCCTTCGGACGAGGATACCATGGAACTGTACGACCTGTTTGAAACCGTACGGAACAACCTCTATAATACGGTCTCTTCAATAAAAGGATATATCCAGGAGATATCCCTTATACTGGGAGATATGGCTTCGGGGAAACTCGATAAGGAGATCACAACGGAATTTGAGGGCGATTTCTCCGAACTCAAGACTTCCATCAACAGCATCGCCCAGTCCCTGAATACCGTATTGCACGAGATCAACACCGCTGCAAACCAGGTGGCGGCGGGGACGAAGCAGGTATCGGAAGGGAGCCAGGCGCTATCCCAGGGCGCGACCGAACAGGCGAGCTCCATCGAAGAACTGACTTCCTCCATCACTGAAATAGCCGCGCAGACGCGGCAGAACGCGGCCAATGCAGCCGAGGCCAACCAGCTGGCAGTCACGGCCAGCAGCGCCGCTGCAAAGGGCAACGCGCAGATGGCAGGGATGCTGCGCTCCATGGAGGACATCAACGAATCCTCGAACAGCATCTCCAAGATCATCAAGGTGATCGACGACATCGCGTTCCAGACCAACATCCTGGCGCTGAACGCGGCCGTGGAAGCAGCACGCGCCGGTATCCACGGGAAAGGATTCGCCGTGGTGGCGGAAGAAGTAAGGAACCTGGCGGCCAAGAGCGCGGAGGCGGCGAAGGAGACCACGGCGATGATCGAAAGCTCCATCAAGAAGGTGGAGGAAGGCTCCAGGATCGCCAACGACACGGCTACGGCATTGAATGAGATCCTTTCGAGCGTGGAGAAAGCGGCCACCCTGGTGGGCGAGATCGCGGTGGCATCCAACCAGCAGGCCACGGGCATAGCCCAGGTGAACAAGGGGATCGAGCAGGTGGCGGCGGTGGTGCAGAACAACTCGGCCACGGCGCAGGAGAGCGCGGCGACGACGGAGGAACTCTCAGGCCAGGCGGAGATGCTGAAGAGCATGGTGGGACGATTCCAACTCAAAGGCTACAACAGCGAAGCACCGGCTGCCATAAAGGAAACCGGAAAGAAGACGGAAAAGGCTATCCTGCCCGCGGGAGCAGGCGGAGGATACGGCAAGTATTGATCATAAAACAGGCTATGAAAAGGGCCGCCCATGATGGGCGGCCCTTTTTTGTATGGATAACCCCATTTCGGCCCGTGGGATGGTAACAAGGGACAAGTCCGGTGATGCCTGCAGCCGCAGCGAAACCCTAAACACATGTGGGAAATGCCAAATATTACTTTCCCAAAAACACTCTCAGAAATTTTATTAAATATTTTATGCATCCAGACTGACCCCGGCAGAAAGGCTTGGGATCGCCGGCTACAGCTTTATACTAACTATAAATGCATACCCTCCAGAACAATCAGAATATCCAGAACATGCCATGTTAAAGGAATATTATGTTTGCGAAAAGTCATTGAAAACTCTCTGCCGGAAGTAAAGTTATGTCGATAAGTGTCGATATAAGTTATCAAATTGGCGCCAAATGAAGTACTTCTGAAACGAAATGATTACAAACAAAATGCAAAGAGGTGAACGGCCCAATGGCTTTGGAGAATATGGAAGTATCCGGGCAGGAGGAAGACACGCAGCACGGCAGATTTTTAACCTTTGCTGTAGGGGAAGAGGTATACTGCATCGGGATCGGGATGGTGACGGAAATCGTGGGACTGCAGCCCATAACTACCATGCCCGAAATGCCGGACTATATGATGGGCATCATCAACCTACGGGGCAAGATCATCCCCGTAATGGACATGCGGAAAAGGTTTCACAAGGAGCCGACCACCTACAACGACAGGACATGCATCATCGTACTGGACATCCGGGACGCAGGCATCGGCCTCATTGTGGACCACGTAAAAGAGGTGGCTACGATCAACGATGCGGACATCGCGCCCCCGCCGGATCAACTGGGGGGGCTGCAAAGCAAGTTCATCAGCGGGATCGGCAAGACGGGCGGCGAGGTAAAGCTGCTGCTGGACACCGAAAAGCTGATGAATCATGAAGCCAATCATTAAGACTAAAATTTACAAATGAAAAAGAGGGGAATATACATGTTCAGAGGACTCAAGATCGGGAGGAAAATCACGATCGCATTCGCCATCATCCTGGCAGGATTGCTGGCGGTAGGCATATTCAGCGGGATCGCGCTGACAACCGTATCAAACGGAAGTGCATTGATATACCGGGAAAACGTGACAGGCCTTTCAGCGATCGCAGACACGACGGCCACCTTTTATGACCTGCGGGTAAAAATGCTGAAGACCGTATATGAGAACCTCAACAGCCAGGGCGCGAAGGAACTGGGAGATGCCATCGACAAAACCATATCCGAGATCAACACGCTCCTGTCCGAATACGAGCAGACCATCGCAGCAGGAGACACGACCGACCGGAAAAACTTTGACGATCTGAAACAGTATCTCACCACCTACCAGCAGAACGCCAAAAAACTGAATGACCAGGTGGCGGAAGGGGATGAATCGGGCACCAAGGTATCCCTGAAGGAGGTCGCCGATACGGCTGGGAGCATCGCCTCGCTCCTCAAGACGATGAACGACAACAATGAAACGCTGGCAGCCAACCGGAACAAGAGCAATGAACAGACATCGGGCACGGCCCTCCTCGTGACGATCCTGGTAGTCGCGGCAGTACTGGCCCTAGCCGTGATCATCGCCGTCATCGTGACGCGCGGCATCACCAAGCCCATCACGAAAGTGGCGGAGGCAGCCGAGCGCATCGCAAACGGCAATACGGATGTGCAGATCGATATCGTTTCCAAGGATGAAACCGGACAACTGGCGCAATCCTTCAAGAAGATGGTGGGCGCCGTTTTGGCCATGACCGTCGACGTCGATATCCTCACAGACGCAGGCACAAAAGGGCAGCTCAATACCCGGGCAGACATCTCCAGGCACCAGGGCGATTTCAGGAAGATCGTGGAGGGCATCAACAATACGCTGGACAGCATCGTGACGCCGTTTGAGGAATTCAAAGCCGTACTCAGCAGGTTCAGCGTAAATGACTACACGGAAAAACTGGAAGGCGAATACCTCGGCGATATCCGGGAAATGGCGGATGCGATCAATACCACGCGTGAACGCCTGCTGGCAATGCAGGAGGCCTATGTGGAATCGGCAAGGGGGGATTTCAAAAGGCTGGAGATGTACAAACAGATCGGCCACCGGAGCGAGAACGACCACATGATCCCGGCCATCATCAAAATGATGGAGAACATCAACGCGATCATCGACGAAGCCAACCTGCTTTCCGATGCAGTCGTGGCAGGGAACCTGGAAATGCGCGGGGATACCGAGCGGTATGAAGGCAGGTACAGGGAACTCATCGCGGGGATGAACAGCATCATGGACGCCATGGCCAAACCGATCGGCGAAACCGTAAGCGTACTGGGAACGATGGCCCACAACGACTATACGCTGCAGGTGAGCGGCGAATACCAGGGGTCCTTTGGAGAACTGTCCCAGTCGGTGAACAAGGTGATCACCACCCTGAACCAGGTGATGCACGAGATCAACGTGGCGGCGGGCCAGGTGGCAGTGGGGGCCAAGCAGGTATCGGATGGGAGCCAGGCGCTCTCGCAGGGGGCGAGCGAACAGGCGAGCTCCATCGAAGAATTAACATCCTCCATTACTGAAATAGCCGCACAGACCAGGCAAAACGCGGCCAACGCGACGGAGGCCAACCAGCTGGCTACCGAAGCCAGCAGCGCGGCGGCAAAGGGCAATACCCAGATGGATGGCATGCTGCGCTCGATGGAGGACATCAACGAATCCTCCAACAATATCTCCAGGATCATCAAAGTGATCGACGATATCGCATTTCAGACAAACATCCTGGCGCTGAACGCGGCCGTGGAAGCGGCGAGGGCCGGCATCCACGGAAAAGGATTCGCCGTGGTGGCGGAAGAAGTGCGCAACCTGGCGGCCAAGAGCGCGGAGGCGGCGAAGGAGACCACGGCCATGATCGAAGGCTCGATGAAGAAGGTGGAGGAAGGATCCAAAATCGCCAAAGACACGGCAGCAGCACTGAACGAGATCCTTTCGAGCGTGGAAAAGGCGGCTACCCTGGTGGGCGAGATCGCGGTGGCGTCGAACGAACAGGCCACGGGCATAGCCCAGGTGAATTCGGGCATCGAGCAGGTGGCGGCGGTGGTGCAGACCAACTCCGCGACGGCGGAGGAGAGCGCGGCGACGACGGAGGAACTCTCGGGGCAGGCGGAGACGCTCCAGAGCATGGTGGAACGCTTCAAACTCAGGGCAAACGCCGAGATGCCGGCGGTCATGAAAGGAACCGAAAAGCGAACGGAAAAAGCGCTCCAGCCCTCGGCAGCAGGCAAAGGATTCGGCAAGTACTGATCCTCAGCACAGACCATGGGAAAAGGGGCTGCCCAGAAATGGGCGTCCTCTTTTCCCATGGAAACCCCGAAAAATCTGCGAGAAGGGATTGCCCGGTCGGCCACACGGGGCCGACCCTACGTATAAAGATAACCTTCGTAGAAAAACGTAAGATGATAAAAATATCAATATAAGCGAAAAATCTGCGAGAAGGGATTGCCCGGTCCGGCCACATAGGGCCGACCCTACGTATAGAGCTAACCTTCGCGCATGTCAATCGTACGAACGCCCTTTTGAGTGTGGCAAGACAACGCCTTCGGGTGTTGTTGGTAAGGGGCTACGCAAACAATGCGCTTCGTGCATTATTGTGAAAGAAAAACCCCCAGCCAGGAACGCTCGCTGGGGGATGCTTTTCCCGCTTTCAAGATTTTCAATGCCGTTTAAGCTTTCAGCGGCCGATTTCAGCCGTCCGAGAATCCCTCGAATTCCCGCAGACTCTGCGGAATCCCAACTTGCTGTTCCTCGGGCAAAACTGCGCCTGTTTCCGCTGCCGCGGGCCGTTCCCTGAGCGGGATGCTCTGCGGAAAGCGGAAGACGTTATCGGGATCGTATTCCCGCTTTACGTCTATGAGCCTGGACGCATTGGCTCCGTAATAGGCGCGCATGTAGTCGTCCAGCCCGCTATAGGGGAAATTCACATAGGACCCCTGTGTGACGGACTGCAGGTATTCAAAGCGCGGCTCGAACCATTCCAGGTTTTCATCCTTGAACTGCTGGTCTTCCCAGACGGTGTCCAGAAGGATGATATAGTGCGCGCCGCGGTAGAAGAACGCGGTATCATCCGGCGCAACATCCGCCACCCGGCCGCCGAGGCCATACAGGCCCACGCGGGCGAAGACAGAGCCTTCCGCGCGGGTGCTGATGAGGGAGACGATGCGCCTGATCTCCTCCGCGTCATATTTGCGGAAAACGAAGCGCCCGGAGGATTTGAACTTCTCATAAGGGGGATAGGTATTCATCACACGCGTTACCGCTTCCAGGAAGGTGAGGTACTGTAGCCTCGGGACCGCGCCGGGGACAGCCAGAAGGGGTGCGATGATGTCTTTTGCCTCCTCGGGCGGACCGTAGAAAAGGCCGCGCGCGAACACTGCCATGCCCTCCTCCGCGGAATTATAAATGCTGGCCTGCAGGTTGATGCGCTCATCTGCCGATACGATCCAATCCTGCCAGGCGTCCAGGAAGGCCTCCTGCACGGGCTCCTCCGCGGAGGGCCAGTAGATCTCCACCAGCGTGACCTTGCCGGTCTTTTCGGGGAGGCGGAAGAGCATGGAGGTGACCACGCCGAAATTACCGCCGCCGGCGCCGCGGCACGCCCAGAACAGATCCGGATTGCACTTTTCGCTGGCCGTGAGCACGCGGCCATCGGCATCGACCAGCTGCAGCTCCGCCAGGCTGTCACTCGTGAGGCCGAAACGCCGTGCGGAATACCCCCAGCCCCCGCCCAGCGCAAGGCCTGAGACGCCGACCGTAGGGCATGTACCGCTGGGGAAAGGATACCCGCGGGAGGATACGAAATGGTACAATTCCCTGTTCCTAATGCCACCCCCGACACGGACCAGGCGTTTTTCGGGGTTGATCATGAGGCTCTTCATGGGACGCGTATCGATCACCAGCACGCCGTCGCCTGTGGAGAACCCTTCGTAATGATGCCCGCCTGTCCGGATGCGGATGCCGGCGCACTGCTGGCGCGCCCAGCAGACGGCGTTTTTCACATCACAGACATCCCTGCAGTACGCAATGGCGCGGGGGTACTTTTGTATGGAGCGGTTCCACTCCTGCCTTGCCTTATTGTACAGGGGGGAATCGGGTGTGACCACCCTCCCCGTCAACTTGCAATCATTTTTTTTCATATATATAAACTGTACTTTTAGCAGTATAGTTTCAAGTGAATCGCAGCGATCCACTGTTAAAGTACACACCTCAATACAGTTTATGATTCAAACGGCGGCATGGTTACGTGTATGCAATCAAGAATTAATAATTAATAATTCAGAATTGAGGTATGCCCTGCGGGGACCTATCATTAATTGCGGCAAAGAATTCAAAATTGAGAATTAACCAGCGTGGATATCCTTACAGAAAAGAAACAATGGAAAACTGAAGCGTTGTGACAAGCATGCCGGTGTAGCACCGCAGGGAAGAACGCGAAGGGCATCATACGGCAACAATGGCAGGTGGAATAGCCGATAGAAAGAAATATAGGTTTGTCCTCTGCTTTCGCTTTTTCGAAAGCTTCACTTCCCCATGGAAACCAGTCCACAGGGTTATGAGCGTGCTGAAGGAGGTAGGGTGATGTTTTGTGAATTAATCTATTTGTAAATTCGTTTAATGACATATGCAGTCCTCGCAGCGATTTCCGAAAAAATGCTCTGTTAAAAGAGCTGTTCCTACAAATCTATTTTCTCCAGAATGATACAATTTCTGCTTTTTCTGAAATATTAAATTCGATTATTTTCTGAAGCAGAGAAAAGTCGACCTGACTATCCCACCGGATACGTATCAAGCCCTTACTATGATCATAGCCAGCCTTTTCTATATCTTCTGAAAAACGATCTATACCTGCTATTTCCGGGGCTACAGCTATATGGTTTTTTGCTATGCTGAATCCGATTATAAATGTTCCATGATGGGTAAACATAGGTTGATTCCATGCGATCTTTGGCAACAGGTTTGGAAATTTATCTGCTACCCAGGTTAAGACTTCTTCCATACGCGCCCTGTGTTGCGGATTATCAATATGCGATAGATAATCATTAAAAACTTCCATGATATTCTCTCTCCGTATATGATTTTATTTGTATTTATTATAATTAAAAAATAAGACGAATCAATTTTATTAAATAATAGTTTATATATTGGTTCTATTTCGCTTCCTGACACCAATCAACCGTGCTACATTTATCGGGATGACCCATGGATATGCTATTCTTCAAGTTCGGCTTCGGTGTAGTATCCGCCGTCAACAAGCACCTGCCGGATGTTGTCAACCGTCACCACAGCCGGGTCGCACAGGAAGGACGGAACGTGATGGGACATAACGAACGTTCTGCCATTGGAGCGATGCTCGGCAGTGCTGGTGGGCGGAACCTCCCGGCCCGTCATGACCGCGTCAACCACTTCCACAACCTTAGCCGTGAGTATATGCGTATCCAGGAACACCGACATCGACTGTTTACCGGCTTTCATGGCGAGAACATTTGGCTTTTCGCAGTCCATGCCGGTGATGATCGGGAACCGGGTATAGCCGGCGTCTTCCAGGGAGGCGATGACGCCGGAAGCAATACCATCCGTCAGGGCGAGCACCGCGTCGAGTTTATCCCCGGTGTAATACCTTTTAAGGATATCATCCATCCTCGCCTTCGCTTTTTCGGTCTTATAACCCCAGGTGCCGACCTGCATCAAATCAACCTGGCCGCTTTTTACGACCAGCCGGCCGCTTTCAATGTATGGCCGCAGGACACTCATGGCGCCTTCATAGAAGAACCCGATGTTGCCGTCATCCGGACTTCCGGTGAAAAGCTCAATATTAAAGGGGCCTTTCCCGTCTTTCACCCCCAGCGCTTTTTCAATGTACTCGGCCTGAAGGGCGCTGCGCCTGAATGCATCGAACGCCACATAATAATCCACATCCGCCGCGTTCATAATCGGAAAGTGATAGGCGATGACTGTCACGCCGGCTGCCTTGGCTTTTGCCAGTACAGTGTGCAACGCGCCGCTGTCATACAGGGCGACAACAAGCACCTTGCAGCCCCTGGCAAGCATATCCTGAATCTGGGTGGACTGGTTGGATGCATACTGGTCGGCGTACTGAAGGTCTACGCTGTAACCCTTCGATTCAAGCTGCTTCTTTATGTCCTGACCGTCCTGTTCCCAGCACTGGATAGACTGCGTGGGCATCGCAACGCCGATATCGGGGGTGGCGGGGGTGCGCGGAGCATCAGAGACAGGGATGCTTTGACAGGCAACCAGCACAACTGCAAGTATTGCCGAGAGAATGATAACAGCGACAGTCCGCATGCCGTTTACCTCCCCGCAATAATACTTAAATAAGAAAATAGGAACATAAATAGTATATTATGTAATACAACGTATGACAAGTGTAATATCACGATAAAGCCCGGCCCGGCTGGAGATCCCACAATCGTGCCTGGCGCCATGCATGAAACCGCTCACCACAAACAACCCGGAACATACCGGACAGTAATAATCCCCAATCTTATACCACAGGTTTAAATGAAAACTACAACAAGGCCTCAAAACAAGCCATCCGCAGCTATTGACAGGGACTTCGGACACATTTATAATGAACAATGTTCAGATAAGATGAACAACGTTCATTAAGACACATATGGTAATGTCGTTACGGCCTGACCTGGGCCAAGACGGAGGGAACAAAATGCCAAAGATCATTGAAAACGTGAAAACTGATATCCTGGAGGCAGCACGGCGGATGCTGATGGAGACGGGATACGACGCATTCAACATGCGGGCACTGGCGGAGGAATGCGGCATCTCGGTGGGGACGCTGTACAATTATTACCCGTCCAAGATCGACATCGTGCTCTCCATCATGGAGGAAGCCTGGGAGCACGCCTTCGCCGCCATCGACGCCGCCATCTCAAAGCTGCACGACCCTGTGGAGCAGGCGATGACGGTCTACACCATCCTCCGCGAAGGATATACCTCCTCGCACTCGACCTGGATCGAAAGCTACGACTCGATGACGAAGGACATGAGCACGGCGGGCGCGCGGACCTGCCGGGAGGGCATCCACGGCAAACTGGCGGAGAAGATATTCATCATCCTGCAGAACGCGGAAGGGACAGCGGCAGAGGATACAAACGCGTGGCGAAGCATGGGGGTGCGGGCGGACGCGCTGGCCCGGCTGATCCAGGCGTACTGCGCGGTGGAAAACTGGAGCGACAGCAACATGCGCATGCTGGTCGACAAGATGATCGGCCCTAGGCAGAGCGCGGCAGAAGATATGGAGGCCGGGGAGGGGAATCAAGACGGCCCGGCGAGCACAGCCAGGTCATCCAGCGAGGCCGAAGGAGAGGAATGGATCTTATGGTAAACACCGCAACACGGAAAAAAGGATTTGTACCGGTGATGATCCTGTACATCCTGGGCATATTCATGGGCGCCATCGATACGGGCATCGTGGCCCCCGCGCGCACCATCATCCAATCCGGTCTGGGCGTGGACGACAAGACGGGCATCTGGATGATCACCGCGTTCACGCTGGCGTATGCATGCTCCATCCCGGTACTGGGCAAGCTGGCGGACCGGCTGGGGCGCAAACCCGTCTATATCGCCGCGATCTTCCTTTTCGGCGCGGGTTCGCTCCTTTGCGGGCTATCCGAACACATTGGTGGATTCCCCATGCTCATCATCGGGCGCGTGATACAGGCCTTCGGCGGGGGCGGGATCGTCCCGCTGGCCACGGCAGAATTCGGCACGAGTTTCCCGCCCGAAAAGCGGGGGCTGGCGCTGGGATTGATCGGCGGGGTGTACGGCATCGCCAACATCATGGGCTCCACCATCGGCAGCGGCATCCTGGACGCGGTGGGCGTGAACAACTGGCAGTGGCTCTTTTATGTGAACCTGCCCATCAGCGCCATCATCATCATCGCCGGCATCTTCACACTGCCCAAGGGCGAGAAGGTGGCATCCAAAAAGCTGGACGTATGGGGCACGCTGGTGCTGCTATTGATGATCCTCTCGCTGCTCTACGGGCTGAACAACCTGGACTTCTTCGACTTCGGGAACACCATCACCCAGACGAACGTGTACCCGTTCCTCATCGCCTTCGCGGTGCTGGTGCCGGTCTTCATCCTCATTGAACGGCGGGTGGCGGACCCGATACTGGACCTGACGTATTTCAAAAAGCGCAACATCCTCATCACGTTCATCCTCTCCTTCATCGCGGGCGTATGCCTGATGGGGCTGGTCTTCGTGCCGCAATTCTCGGAGAACGGCCTCCGGATCGCATCGGGGAAGGGCGGCTATTTCGTGACCATACTGGGGCTTTTCTCGGGCATCGGGGCGCCGCTGAGCGGGAAGCTCATCGATAAATACGGGCCCAAGCTGATATTGCTCATCGGGTTTGGCATCACGCTGGCGGGCGCGCTTTTCATCGTATTCATCGCGACGAACTACACCACGGTGGCGACCATAATAGCGAGCCTGGTGATCGTGGGCGTCGGCCTTGGCTTTGTCATGGGGACGCCGCTGAACTACATGATGCTGGCCAACACGAAGAAGGAGGAATCCAACTCCGCGCTGGCCTCGCTCTCGCTGATGCGCTCCATCGGTACGACGATAGGGCCCATCCTGATGATCGGCTTCATCGCGCAGGCGGGGATCGCGGCCAAGGACAACCTGATGAACATCCTGCCGCCGGTATCGGCCATCAACGTGCAGGCGGACGCCAGCCTGACGCAGCCGATCAAGGACGATTTCCTCATCATCAAAAACAACATCCCGAAGACGGATGCGGATACGGCGGCGCTGAAAACCAAGCTGGACGAACTGGAAGCATTGAACAATGCCGTGGCAGCCGCGGACAAGGAAACAATGGCGGCGTACGACAAGATCAAGACGGACCCGCAATTCAAGTCCATGATCTCAAAAATGAACATGCCGGATACGACCAGTAACGAGGCGCCGGATTTCACGGAGCAGAAGAAGAAGCTGGACAATACGGGGGGCATCACGGCGGCGGAAATCGACGAGCGGTTAAAGATGCTGGATACAGGAAGCACAAAAATGGACTTCGACATGAAGAACGGGACGCTGCCCGACGATGTACTCAAGGACCTGCAGAGCGCGGACGTCACCAATATAACAGCGCGGACAGTGAACCTCGTGGACCGGATATTCCACGATAAAACACCTGCCGTCATCACCGATATCCAGAACGGCATCCAGGAGGGCATCGACGGGGTGAAATCGGGCATCGACGGCATATGGAGCGGGCGGGACGGCATTACAGAAGGCCTTACCGGCATCCAGAGCGGCGTCGACGGCGTAGGAAAAGGGATCGACGGCATCGACACAGGGCTATCGGGCATGAACAAGGGCCTGAAGGGGATGAACAGCGCGGTCTCGGGCATGAACAAGGGGCTATCCGGCATGAAGTCCGCCAGGAGCGGGATGGAAAAGGGTCTGACCGGAATCAACGCCGGGATCGCCGGTATGGAAACAGGGCTGGCCCAGCAAAAAGGCATCCTTGCCGGACTGCAGGCGCAACTGGCCACGGCCACCGACCCGGTACAGATCGGCAAACTGAAGGGGCAGATCACAGGGATCCAGGCCGGGATCACGGCGCTGACAGGGCAATTGAACGGCGCGAAGGCCCAGAAGGCGCAGATGGAGGCAGGCATCAAGGCGCTGAATACACAGATCAGCAGCATGCAGAAGGGCATCCGGTCCATCCGAAACGCGAAGCCGCAATTGACCAACCTCATGAGCCTGATGGAAAAAGAAAAGGGGCTGATGGCGGACCTGCAGAAAGGGATGAAGGACTGCATCCCGCTGATGCAGGACGCGCTGGCGCTATTGAACGCCGACCTCAGTGCGATGCAGGACGCCCTGCCCAGGATGGAAAAGCTGAAGGCCAGCATCCCGTCCACCTTCCAAATCGCGAAGGAGACCTACTCTGCCCAGGTGCGGGACAAAGGCGGGGAGATCGAAAGCGTATTCCAGAGCACGCTGAACGAAGGCTTCCGCCAGATGTACTATGCGGTATCGGCATTTGCCCTGATCGCTTTCATCATCCTGCTGTTTTACAGGCGTGACAAAGGTTTGGAGAAACTGGCTGCAAAAGGCGCGAAAGTGGAGATAAAAGAGTAAACCCCGGGACAGGAAATATCGATACTATATATGGAGAGGCTGCGTACGCGGCCTTTCATTTTCAACATAAATACGTCCTACCGGTCGTATAGCTCGTTTGAAGGCTACCGTTTGCGGTATCCATATAAAGGCCGAGGCCTTTTGAACGATATAAAATAGTTTGGAGATAAAGAAATGAAACAAAAGATCCTATTCATCACCATCATGATCTGCCTGGCCCTGCTGCTGGCGGGGTGCACCGGGGCGGCGGCGGAAGGGGAAAAAAGCGAACCAACCAAACCGGAGGCTAAGGCCTCCGCTGCGGAGACTAAGCCCTCCTCTTCGGAGTCCAAGGCCTCCACTGGGGAGGCCAAGAAAAAAGCCGTGGAAACGACGTTCACGGGCTACCTCGTGGATGTGAAATGCGGATACCTGGGGAAAGGCAGGCTGGACGGCGCCGACCTGACGGCCCACCCCGAGAAGCATACGCTGGAATGCGCGCTCTCAGAGGAATCCATGGCAAGCGGATACGGCCTGTGCATGAAGGACGAAAAAGGCGTGTACAAATTCTTCCCCTTTGACGCTGACGGGAGCAGGATGGCAAAGGATGTACTTGAAAAATCCACCCGGAATGACAACATGCTGGTGGAACTGAAATATGTGGAGGAGAACGACATGATCCAACTGGTCTCCATCACAGAAATCGACAAGGTGGAGGAAGCGCCGAAAGCAGAGACACACGAATAGACGCATGAAGCCCGCAAAAGCGGGCTTTTTTATATTCATTTATATCAGACGCCAGCCTGCCGGGACCTAGCTATGACCATGAGGATGACATGCAGGGGGATGAGGGCCAGCATGGCGACGAACAAGGCGGTATGGACATTATAAGCCGCGGCGACGGAGAGCATATCCACCTTCATCAGGATGCCGGTGACCATATTGCACAGGACAAGAAGGAATGCGATACTCCCAGCGAGGCGCGCGAAAAAGAGGACCTGTTTCCCTGCCTTCCACAAGGCTTTACGCGGGAGCGCCATATAAAGTAAGCCTTTCAGTGCGGCCTTGCGCTCCTTTAGAAATACCAATGCAACAAGCGGCGCCCCGAGGATGGCCAATCCTGTGTAGAAATGGACGGCGGCCAGAACAGGGATGTAGTGGATATACAGATTTACGAGGCCGGAAAGCAGGTTGAACACGATGAAGAAAGCCATGGCAAAATGAACGACGCCTACCGGGGATGACGCAAAACGCTGTTTCATGTACTATCCCTCCAAAATGCCGGTTGTTTATCAATACCACGGAATGTTGTTTCGAATCGTAAAATACTGGTATCAATGATTCAACAAACATTTATTGAAGGGAAGAGAATCCATGAAACGCGTTCTTCTACTGGCAGCAGCAATCATTACAGGCGTGATCCTGAGCCTGACAGCCTGCAGCAGCACACCTGCAGCCTCACAGTCCGCACCATCGGCAACTGCCCCCGCTACGGCCAGCAGCGCACCGATACCAACAAAACCGCAAGAGGGACAGGGCACCTTCACGGGCTACCTGATCGACCAGAAATGCGGCCTGCAGGGGATCGACATCCAGGACGGCACGGACATCACCAAATTCCCTGAAAAGCACACGCTAAGTTGCGCGCTGATGCCGATGTGCATCGCCAGCGGATACGGGATATCCATCCAGCAGAGCGACGGGACATACAAGTACTATAAGTTTGACGCGAACGGAAGCACAGCGGCCAAGAGCACGGTGATCGACAAGACCACTAAAAAGGACAGCCTGCTGGTGGAAGTCACGGGCGCAATGAACGGCGACACCATCACGCTGGTTTCCATCAAAGAAATAGACACTGCGAGCGTAACGCCCAACACGAAATAGAACGTTGCTGCCATATAAAATTCCCTCACGAACATGCATAGAGCACGCTCTATTTGGAAAACGTCATAAGGTAATCTCTCTTTTTTGAAAGGAAGATGCCTATGATGAACGCGAGCGTGGTGCTGGAGGGGACATGGATGTACCAGCAGCGGCAGCAGTGCAGGATACGCGTGATACGGACGGAGACGGCTTGCGGACCTGCGGACAGGAACAACCTACAGCACAATGAAGCAGGCAAACTGCCGGAATGCTACCATGCGCTATACGAATGCCCGACGGAAAGGGGCCTCTTCGATACAGGGAGCGCGGGATTCACCACGCTGGAGGAAGCGATGCACGAGGCCGAGCGGACCATCAACCAGAAAGTCACATGGCAAATACCCTGCTGCTGAAACTACCAAAAATATTTTAAAAATCTATTGACCCTGACGCAACGTCAGGGTTTATCATTTTAGCCGATGAAGGGAGCGATGAAAGATGCCTTACACGGTGAAACAGGCGGCGGACATGGCAGGGGTGATACAAATGTACAATTTAAAATGTACAATGTGCATTGCATGCACATTGGTATAATGACGGAATGCTCTACCGGGCAAGATGAAATGGACCTGCGGGGAGGGGAATACGGCCACGGTCTGGCAATGTCTGCCGCCACTTATACAACAGCGTATGCGTGCGCGCTACGCTGCACCGTTAAAACCATATTGCTTTCTGTACTAGGTTTAAGTAAGGAGGGTTAGTTGAGAATGCCTTATACGATCAAACAGGCGGCGGAAATGGCGGGGGTGAGCGTGCGAACGTTACACCATTACGACCAGATGGGATTATTACACCCGGCTGAAACCACACCGGCGGGATACCGATTATATGGAGAGCGGGAGATGGAAAAGCTGCAGCAGATCCTCTTTTTCCGGGAGCTGGATTTCCCGCTCGTACAAATCAAAGCGATCCTTGAGCGGCCGGATTTCTACCCGGGAGAGGCACTGCTGGCCCACCGCTCGGCGCTGATGGCAAGGCGGGAGCGGCTGGACGCCCTCATTGAAAACATCGACAGGACCATCAAGTCCTGCAAGGGAGGAAATAAAATGAAAAGCGAGGAACGCTTCACCGGATTTGGCAAAAAGCTCATCGCAGAGAATGAAGCCAGATACGGGAAGGAGATCCGGGAGAAATTCGGCGAGGATGCCGTGAATGAAAGTTACGCAAAGGTGGGGAAATATTCCAAGGAAGAGTGGGAAGCCATCCAAGCCGAGGCGGACGGTATATACCGGTCACTTGCGGGCATGATGCATTTGCCTGCGGATTCCAGGGAAGTGCAGGAACTCATCCAAAAGCATTACGACCACCTGAACAAATATTTCGCCACATACACCAGGGAGATGTACGCGGGGCTGGGGGAGATGTATGCGGAAGACGAGCGGTTCCGCGCGTTCTACGAGAAATACGCTGCGGGGATGGCGGAGTTTATGCAAAATGCCATAAGGGCATTTTGCAGTTAAGAATTAATAGTTAAGAGTTAAGAATTGAGGAGTCCAAGGCAATTTAGAATCGCCTTTGAGCGAATTTCAAGTCGCCTTGGACGATTTAATAAAGATAACGTTAGCTGTATACCTTCGGCATGATTATATGGCCCGAGGAACTAACCTTCAACCCTCGACCTAAATGCGAGGTTCAAATGGGTCTAAGCAAATGCTGATAGAAAAAGGTACAGTGGGATGTAAAGAACGGGCAGAATTTCGTAATATGAAATCCCTCCTTCAGTCACCATACGACTCCGTTGGAGTCGATGGTGACAGCTCCCTCATCTGAGGGAGCCAAGATAACCTTTACCGGGACAATCGCGGCAGCGCTGGAGGGAGAGGGGCAGTTCCAGTGCGCAGTCCTCCATCAGACGTTCATTCATGAGAAGCTCCTGCGCGGGGCCGGTGCGGGCGATGCGTCCGTCTTTCAGAATGATGACGCGGGAGCAGACCTCCCAGATCATGTCCAGGTCATGGCTCGCGATGAGCTTCGTATGGCCGAGGCTTTGCAGCTGGTGTATCAGCCTGCGGCGGGAGCGGGGGTCCAGGGAGGCAGTGGGCTCGTCCATAGCAAGCAGCGCGGGCTCCATGGCCAATATCGTCGCGATGGAAACGGCGCGCTTTTCCCCGCCCGAGAGGCGGAGCGTGGAGCGGTCCTGTAGGTGCAGCACGCCCATGGCATCCAAAGCATCCGTCACACGCTGCTGTACCACAGCCTCGCCAAGTTTCAGATTACGCGGGCCGAAGGCGACATCCTCCGCTACAGTGCCCATGAAAAGCTGGTCATCGGGATCCTGGAAGACCAGGCCGATGGCGGTGCGGGCGGTATCGGCATTCTTTTTCGTCAGTCCAACGCCACCCACAAATACTTCACCTTTGGTGGGGAACAGGAGGCCGGTCAGGAGCATGAGGAGCGTGGACTTGCCGGCGCCGTTGGCCCCGATGAGGCCGACGGACTCGCCTTCGGATATCACGAAGTCCATATCCTGAATGGCTGTGTTGCCGTCGGGATATGTATAGGAGAGGCCGCGCACCTCCAGGATATCCTTCTTTGCATCATCTACGCTTATCATCCCATCACTCCCGAAAGCAACCGCCCCAAAAGGGCCGGTATATCATAAATACGGAAAAGAACGAAGGCGGCGGTCCACAGGACGGTCCAGGAAGCATCCTGCACACGGAACCTTTCGGCGCGGCCGGTATGGTATTCGCCGTCAAACCGGCGGCAGAGCATGGCGTCATACACCCGGCGCGCGCGTTCAAACGTGCGCAGCAGCAGCATGCCCGCGAAGGAACCCCAGGCACGGGGGTGGATGCCCTTCTGCCCGGGGGCGCGCAGGCGATATGCGCGGTAGCTGCGGCCCGCTTCCTCGAGTAAAACACCGATGTAACGGTAGGTCAATACCAGTTGCAATACGAATATGCGGGGGACCCGGAGGGTACGCAATGCGCAGGCGATGCCGTCCATACCGGTGGTGGCCATGAGCAGGAGCGCGGCGGCCACGCTGAAGACCGATTTCAACACCAGGGAGGCAAAGGTGAGCCAGCCGCCCGTGATGGCCTGCCCCCCGACCATGAATAGACGCTGATCAAAAATGGGATTAAAAACGCCGATGAAAAGGATGAGGGGCAGCACATACAGAATTCTCCGGGCCACCACGCCCACGGGGACGCGGGAGGCTGCGAAGAGCACGACGGGGTAGAAGACGAAGGGAAGGAGCCGCACGACTTCATACCGGTCAAACGATGCAAGGGCGCCGATGAAAGCAACAGCCGTGGCCAGTTTAGCCACGGCATGCAGCCGGTGGATGGACGAATGCCGCCGCGCGAGTGTGTCCAGCACCTTTATATTCTGCAGTGATTTTGCGATATCGGACATCAGGGAACATTCTCCGCTTTGGCTTGCTTATTTTTCTTTCGCCTGGTGAGGGCGATCACGCCGCCGGTAAGGCCGGCAAGGCCGAGCACCATGGCGCCGCCCAAGAGGCCGGCCGTGGTGGTGCCGCCGCTGACCGCGGGCCACGCGGCTTCCCCGCCTTCGCCTTGCTTAAAGGAATAATCCGGCATGAAGGCGGTCTGCATCTGCACATGCGACGCGGCATCATAGACCCCGCCGCTGGCTGCGACCTCGGTGCTGCCCGTGACCTTTTCCAGGGACCATTCCAATCCATCGGGATAAGCCGAGGCAAACCAGCTCAGGAGCCCGCCCACGACCACCGCCGCCACGGCAAAGGTGATCATGACGGTTTTAAACCGATTCTTCCGCGGGGCTTCCTGCGGCATAGCCTGCTGCGCGAGGAGGCTGGGCTGCGTCTTCCAGACGAAGGCGAGCACCGCCCACGTCACAAGGCCCTCCACGACACCGATCGCGAGGTGGATGGGCTGCATCATGAGCGCGAACGTACCGAAGGGAAGGGCTGTCTTGCCCGAAAGCAGCGTTTCCAGCACGACGGAAAACGCACCGAGCTGCAGCGCAATCACCGGGGAAAAGAAGGAGGCCAGGAAGAGCCTTTTTCCCGTATAGCCTTTCTTCAGAATGAGCTTGTATACCAGCGGGAATACGATGAAACAGGTGATGAAGCCCATGTTGAACACATTGGCGCCGTAGGCCAGCAAGCCTCCATCGGCAAAGAACAAACACTGGATCAGCAGGATGGCCATCATGGTGAGGAAACCCGCCTGGGGGCCGAGGAGCGAAGCGAGCAGCATACCGCCGCCGATATGGCCGCTGGAACCCGTGCCGGGGATGGAAAAATTGATCATCTGGGCCGCAAAAACGAATGCGCCCAGGACGCCCATCATGGGGACCTTCGTCTTGTCCATATCGGGCTGGACTTTTTTGATGGAATAGCCGGCGATGCCAGCGGTGGCCGCCCACATCACGCCGCCCACCACGGGGGAGATCAGCGCGTCTGCCATGTGCATGACTAAATCATCTCCTGCAAAATAAAATGCCCGCGAAGGGAAAATATAACCCTTCATGGGCACGTTCGCATTCAATATAATCGGTTCAAAAGGTGGCAACGCCTTCATGACGTTATCCAAGAATAAAATTAGCACGCAGCCGTTACTTTGTCAATGGAAAGAAGCGCAAGCGATCCTTTTGAGCCGATGAAGACAGGAATTCCAAAAATAATACACAAGCCTGAACAATGATCCCGTGCCGTTACGCAGCCACGTTGTGTGAGCCATACAAATATAGACGCATATGAATGATGTTTGGTATAATAATTACCAATTATGCTTTCGAAAAGCATCCGACAAGGGAGTCTGCCGATGAAGATCACCAAAGTGCGCAGTAAGCGGGAGATGAAGGATTTCGTGCGCCTGCCCCAGACGATACACGGGGAAAACCCGTGCTATGCGCCGCCGATCTGGGGGGATGAAAAAAAGGCGTATTACGCCAAAAACAACCCCATCCTGAAAAATTCGGATTTCGCGCTGCTGGTGGTGCGTGACGAAGACGGCAGGCCCGTGGGGCGCGTGATCGCCTATATCGACCACACGTTCAACGATTATTACCAAACAAAAACGGGTTTCTTCGGCGCGTTTGACTGCATCGACGATGATGAAGCAGGCAGTATGCTGGCAAAGGCGGCTGAAAGCTGGCTGCTGAACAAAGGGATGAAAATGATACGCGGCCCCATACACCCCGTGGCGGAGAACTGGGGGTTTGTGCTGGAAGGCTACGAGAGCACACCGGTATATATGTCCCCCTGGAACCCTGCATATTACCACCGCTTTTTTACCGATACGGGGTATGAGAAGGCCAAGGACCTGCTGGTATACGAAGCGGACAGCGGCAACGGCTATACCATACCCGAGCGTTTCAACCGGTTTTACGCGAAATTTTTCGAACGCAATCCCGGCATACGCATCCGGCGGCTGAACATGCGCAATATCAAGGAAGACGCGCGCGCTATCTGGGAGATATCCAATGCCGCGCTGGCCGACAACTGGGGATATGTGCCGCTGGAACTCCCGGTGATGGAGGACATGCTGCGCAAGCTGAAGCTGATCGTGGACCCGGATGCCGTGTGGCTGGTGGAGGACGGCGGCAAGCCCGTGGGCTTTTGCCTGGGGTTCCCGGATATCAACATCCTGCTGAAGCGCATCGGCGGGAAGCTGCTGCCGCTGGGATGGGCCAGGCTGCTGCTGGGGCTGAAAAAGATACGGGATTACAGGCTGTTCGCGCTGGCGGTGCACCCCAGATGGCAGAAGAACGCGCTGGACGCGCTGATGTATATCAACCTGTACAGGCACCTGGCGCCCAGGAAAGTGCGCCTCGAAGCCAATTACATCCTCGAGGACAATTTCGATATCAAAAACGCGCTCGAGAAGCTCGGCCTGGACTATATAAAGACCTACCGGATCTACGAAAAACCGCTGGCCGCGGGAAGCTGAGTTGACCATCCACCCATATGTCCCATGCCCGCGCTTGATCTTTCAGACCCTTTGCTGGAACCGAACCATGATATAATATAGCTACCTTTGTTATTCTATACAATGCGAGGTGCGGAACCATGATATACCGGCAATTCCCGAGGAACAAGGAAAACGTAAGCGCGGTGAGCCTGGGCGCGGAATACCTGCTGCAGGTGGACAAACCGACATGCAATGACGTGATCAGCGCGGCCATCGACCATGGCATGAACTACATGGACCTTTTCATGAGCGAGGGCTGGGTGCGCGACAATATCGGCGAGAGCCTGAAGGGACGCAGGGACAAGATGCTGATCGCGGGGCACCTGGGGTGCACGCAGAAGGACGGGCAGTACTACCGTACGCGCGACCTTTCAATGTGCAGGGATTTCTTCGACGACCTGCTGACGCGGCTGCATACCGACTACATCGACGTATTAATGCTCCACTATATCGACACCGAAGAGGACGCGGACGAATGCCTGGCCGAAAATGGCTTCCTGGGGCTGGCGCGGGAGTACCTGCAGGCGGGGAAGGCGCGGATGCTGGGCTTTTCCAGCCATGTGCCGCCGGTAGCCGCCCGGCTCGTCGCGACGGGGATGTTTGACGCGATGATGTTCAGCATCAACCCCGCGATGGACCTGATGCCGCCCGAGAGCACGATCGACGACCTTTTTGGGGAGCCCGCTGAAAAGATGGCCTCCTCCGAGGCGGCTTACGAACCCAGCCGGTACGCGCTGTACCGCCAGTGCGAGAAGGAGCAGACGGGCATCGTGGTGATGAAAGGGTACGGCGCGGCCACCCTTTTCAAGCGGCCGGGCGTGACGCCCGAGATGTGCATCCACTACGCGCTGACCAGGCCAGGCGTGATCACGATGGCGGCGGGGTGCCGGTCTGTGGCGGAAGTGGAGGCCGCGGCGCGCTACTGCGACGCGGCGGACACGGAACGGGATTTCACGCCGATGATCACAGGGGCGAAATGGAACAGCAAGGGCATCTGCATGTACTGCAACCACTGCCTGCCCTGCGCACAGAACATCGACGTGGCGGCCGTTACCCGGCTGCTGCACCGGTTCGAAGAAGGGGACAAAACAGCGGCCACCGAATACAAGGCGCTGAAACACAACGGCGGGGAGTGCACTGCGTGCGGGGAATGCGCGGGGCGGTGCCCCTTCACGGTGGACAGCCCGGGGAACATGGCGAAAGCGGAGCAACTCATGGGTTAGTTGACAGTTGAACAGTTGAAAGTTGACAGTTATGGTGAGCCCTGCGGGGATGATCATATGACCTTCGGGGGGTAATCCATGCGGAGGGGAATTACACCTTCCAGCTTATCGTGCAGCTTCCCTCGTCCGTCGGGGTAAAATCGTCCTGGGGGAGTCGCTGTGTATAATCTATTTCGACCTGATAAATACTTATACAAAAGCCGATGGTATTTTCAAACCACCGGCTTTACTTATTCCTGTCACTCCAGCACGGGGACAAAATCTGATATGACACCGTTTTGAAAGAGCATGGAGAAGGCCTGCACGATATCGGGGTCAAACTGGGAGCCGGCATTACGCCATATCTCCTGAAACGCCTGATCCGGGGCCATGGGGCTGCGGTAGGGGCGGAGGCTGGTCATGGCGTCATAGGCATCCGCCACGGCAAGGATGCGGGCCTGGAGGGGTATGGAAATACCCCCGATCTTATTGGGATAGCCCTGGCCGTCCCACCGCTCATGGTGCGCCAGGATGAAGCCGGCGATCTCCACCATCTCCCGCGATGCGCACAGGATCCTGTAACCGATCTCGGGATGGCGCTGTATCTCCAGCCATTCTTCATGCGTCAGCGGGGAATCCTTGTCCAGGATGCTGTCATTGAGCGCGATCTTGCCGATATCATGCATGAGCCCGGCCAGCTCCAGCTCATTGAGCTCCTTTTCGGACAGGCTCATGACCTCCCCGATCTTCCGGCTGAGCTGGCTGACCCTGCAGGAATGCAGCTCCTCGCGCGGATTCCTTTCCTGGAACGTTTGCAGCATCGTGCTGACCGTCTTGCCGCGCATGCTCGGGCTGCGAACGAGCTTTTTTCGGTACATGTAATCCTCGGCTTTTTTCAGGACCTGACTTATCTGCATGGCGGGGCTGGTTTTTACCTCGTATCCCAGGGATACGGAGGGAACGAGGTTGTTAATCTGAATGGATGCCAGCCTGCCGGTGATGCGGTTGTAAATTTTCTCCGCTGCTGCTTCGTCTGTATGGGGAAGCAGGATGAGAAATTCATCCCCGCCCCAGCGCGCCACGATATCCGTATCACGGCAGGACTGCCGGATGACCTCCGCCGCCGCTTTCAGGATCTCATCGCCGGAGGAATGGCCAAATGCGTCGTTGGCAAGCTTCAGACCGTCCACATCCCCCACCATCACGCAGAGGGGGAGGGAAGCGGGAACATCCAGCCTTTCGATGGCATCATCCAGGTACGTGCGGTTATACAGGCCCGTGAGGCTGTCGTGATAACCCAGGTACAGGATCTCTTCCTGCTTTTTGCGCTCCATAGAGGCATCCCGAATGACCAGTATGGCGCCCTGCGGATCGCCCGCACCGCCGGAACGGATAGTGGACGCGCTGTACAATACGGGCTTTTGCAGGCCCCCATTGCATACGAGCAGCGCATTACCGGATACCACATCCTGATCCTGCTGCGGGAAACCGTGGAGGAACCTGCCGGTATCTTCATCGACCAGGGCAAAGACCTCGCTGAAACGTTTGCCTACCATATACTCCTCGGTATAGCCCGAGATGCGCTGCATGGCGCCATTGGTAATGATGATGGCGCCGGTATGGTCGGTGACGACCACACCTTCCCCGATGGATTTCAGGGTGGTACGCAGGCGCTCCTGTTCATTCATAAGGGCCTGTCCGGATCGTATCAGATCCGTCATGTCCTGGTTGATCACCACTGCGCCCATGATCTCCCCATCATCTGAGAAAACGGGGGCGGTATGGTTGGAGATGATCTTTCTTTTACCGTCAAACGTCTCGATCTCCAGCAGCTCGTTTTCCACGGGCAACCCTTGCCTGAGGGATTTCTCTACAGAGATATTTTCGGGCGTCACTTTTTCACCCGAAGGATAGCGATGCATTTCATAAATGGAATAATCGGCGTAATCGAAGGAAGGTTTCGAAGGCGTTTCAGTCAACGGGAGTCCCCAGATCTCCTTGCCGGCAGAATTGCCCAAAACAGGCCTGCTTTCGCTATCCACGTAACAAAGGCCAACAGGGAGGATATCGATGATCTTCTCCAGGAGCTTTTCCCGCTTGCGCAGCTCGACCTCCACCTCCACATAGGACGTTATATCCTTGATCACGTGCATGTGCACCAGCCGCCCGTCCCATTCAACAGCCTGGACGCTGACGCCGTTCCACCGGCCTTTGGCATCCTGAAACATCCATTCCTGCGGGCCCGTGGGGGATCCATTTGCATCGACGAGAGAAATATTCCGGCACATGGCACAGGATTCACCCATCGTATCATTCAGGATCTCCCAGCATTTGCGGCCTTCCACGGCGCCGTACCGCTGGCAGCCAACATCATTGACGAAAAGGATCTCGTGCGTTTCGGGATCGGTGATGCAGATAAGGATATCCATATGGTCAAAAATGACGGACATCTTGTCATGACAATCGAAAGCAGCGATATTTTCAGCGCTGGAAGTCTTATTCAAATTATGAGCCATCTGAAGCACCTCCAAACAACACGTATCCTTACTTCAACATAAGCAAGAGACCATTCTACTTGATATAACAGATAATGTCAATTAACATATATTAGCAACATCATTTCAATGGCTTATTTCAAACCGTTATACAGCGCGCCAAGCAGCGTGCCATCCATATTTTCCGAGAGCTCCCAGATAGCAGCACCCGCAATGCCGCTGGATCTGATATAGGCAGCCTTCTCCGAAATGGACTGCGCGTCATCATAGGAGATGAACGTGGAACCGTTGAACAGCCAGGGAACCCTCGCTTCAGAATGGTACCTGCGCACATACGCGGAATTATTCAGGTATCCGGATACGATCTGGTCGTATGTGATGGATCCGCCGCCGGAAAAGGACTGGTACAGCCCGTTATTGGCGTTCGCAACGCCGTTGAATTTGATCCCGTAGAACGGTACGCCCATAACGAGCTTGCTGGCCGGGAAGCCTTTCCCGATCCAGAGCTGGATGGCCGCGTTATCGCTCCACTTGTAATTGGGTGAGGTACCGGAGGGCGTATAGAGCGGCGCATTGAAATCGGTGTAGCTGCCCGCCCAGGGACCGTGCATATCATACGTCATGACGGTGGCAAAATCCACATAGCCGGCCAGCCTGGAAAGTTCGACGTTATTGGCATACGATGTGCCCGCGCCGCCTGCAAAAGTGAGCAGATAATGCCTATTGTCGGCATTGCCCTGCACATCCAGCTTTTCGCGGAGTTTGGCCATGAGGAGCGTGAAATTTACCTTGTCCCCGGAACGCGAGACGTTGCCGGCCATGCCGCCGCCGCAGGGATACTCCCAATCGATGTCCACGCCGTCAAACCCATACTGCCTGATGAAGGCCACGGCACTATCGGCAAAGCCTGTCCGGCTGGCGTCCGTAAGCGCGACGTCGGAGAATTTGCCGGACCAGGTCCAGCCGCCCACCGAGATGAGCGTTTTTACGCCGGGATGGGCCTTTTTCATATCGTTCAACTTCGTGAAATTGGCTGTGTCTATGGCGGGATCCCCCAGCGCGATCTTCAGGTCGGACCCGATATTGGCGAAGGCATAGGATACGTGCGTGACCTGCGACGCGGGGATCTTCGCGGGCGTATAACTGCCGTAGCCTGCCCAGGAGGCATAGTAGCCATTTACGACCCTGCCGGGCGCGGGCGGGGGAAGCGTGTTCACCGTGATGGTATTCAAATTGATGGAGGCATTGCCTGCCGCGTCCACGGCAGCGACGTAGAAGGCGTACTGCGTATTCGTTAAAAGGCTATTAACCGTAAACGTGGTATCCGCCGTAGAACCGACGCTGACGCCGTTTTGATATACCGTATAGGACACAACGCCGGTATCGTCGGTGGCGGCCGCCCATGAAAGCGTCACCGCATTTTCACCAACGGTTGAAGCCGTTAAACCTGCGGGCGCGGCGGGGGGCTGGGTATCCCGGTCGTTCGTAGCCAGTTGAAGAACTGTGCTTGCGGGGGAGAGGTGGCCTGCGGCGTCCCGGGCCACGACACAGAAGGAATAGGCGGTCATGGGGGAAAGCCCGGTGACCTGGTACCCCAGATTTGCCGTTGAAGCGATATTGACGCCGTCCCGGTAGACGAGGTAGGCGGTGACGCCGATATCATCCGATGATGCCGACCAGTTCAGAAAGACCTGGCTGGAACCGACGGAGGAGGCCGAAAGATCCTGCGGTGCGGAGGGCGCGAGGGTATCGGCCTGCACAACCAGGAGCGTCGTTACCGTAACGGTATTGCTTGCCGCGGAGATATTGCCAGCCGCGTCCCCCGCTTTCACCTTGAAGGAATACACTGCGCCCGGCGTGAGGCCGGAAGCGGTGTACCTCGTTGTGGTGACGGTGGTCGTATAATAGCCGTTTATGTAAATACCGTAGCCGGTGACCCCGACAGTATCCGCGGCGGCCGCCCAGGCCAGGTCCACCGATGCGGACGTCACATTGGACACAACCAGGTTTGAGGGTGCGGAAGGCGCAGCGGTATCGGCCCGCGGCGCCGTCTTCACAGAGAGCGCAGTGCTCGCAGCGGAGACGTTGCCCGCGGCGTCTTTTGCCTTGACATAAAAGGAATAGGCGGTGGAGGCAGACAGGCCCGAAACGGTATAGCCTGTCCCTGATACAGTTGCGACATTCATACCGTTCCGGTAGACCATATAACCCGTTACGCCGATATTATCCGTGGCGGCATTCCAGCCCAGTTTCAAGGACGCGGACGCAACGGAGGTAGCCGCCAAACCTGTGGGCGCCGACGGCGCGACTGCATCTCTGGGCAGGGTGGTGACATAGATGATGTTACTGGCAAGCGAATAATTGCCTGCCGCGTCCTTTGCCTTGACGCAGAACGAATAGCGCGTATTGGCCGTGAGGCCGGATACCGTACAGGTATTGGTATAGGCGGAAGCGACAAATTTTGAATTCTTGTATATGCTGTAAGATGCAACGCCCACGTTGTCGGTGGATTTGCTCCATGTCAGCGTGACCGACGTCTGCGTCACACCGGAAGCAGCCAGGCCGGTGGGATACGTGGGCGCCGTGCGGTCGCCGGCTGCCTGAACCGTGATACCCCCCAGGGACAGCACAAATAACAGGACCAGTACGAGCAGGAGGCCGGTTACAGCCTTCTTGTTTATCATTTTCATCTCATTGACCCCTATCATTAATCAGAGAATGCAGACATGGCAACAGGAAACAAGGCCTGAAGATTTCAAACCAAAGAGCTACCTATCGATTGAGCAATGGAAACGCCCCCTTCGGCAACCGGCTGCCATCCGTCTCTTTCATGCGGAAGGCCCTGTGGTTTTGCGTCCCACCCTTTCGGATGGTTTGCCTTTGTCACGGATAGACGCGACGAAAATGTTACAATATCATATCAATCATGTGTGATATGTAACATACTGTCAAGGGACAGAATATGGCAGCACGAAGCAGGCATAACGTATTGATGAAACGAAACCTACACAGACAACGGTTCACAGAAAAGCATGGTGAACAAATGGGAAAGCATCCACCCGGTGCTGGAACGATCCTGTCAAAGCCTACATTCCCAACATTCAGCCGGTATCATTCGACAACATATCACACAATCAGCTATCATCCTCTTGCCAAACAGCAGGATATGACTTATGCTTAAACAGGATGGCAAACAACAGACAAGGCGTTGCTTGCCGTCTTTTTCTTATACTTACCTACATTTATTTTAGAAAGCGGGGTTTCTTCCATGTCACAGCAGCAGCCATTCAAATCCTATAAAAAAGGCGCAAAGACCAAGAAGATCGTCCTGTGGTGCGTCATCGGCTTAGCCTTCATCATCGTGCTCTTCAACATGGTGGTGGTCGTGGACGCCGGCAAAACGGGCATAGTCATCACGGGCGGGGCCGTGAGCGAGACGACATTTGCATCGGGCTTCCATATCAAGGCGCCTTTCATACAGAGCATCGTGCAGGTGGACAACCGTACGCAGAAGTACGACGTAAAGAGCGCCACGGGCGCTTCGAAGGACCTGCAGACGGTCACCACGGAAATCGTGGTCAACTACAGGGTGCTAAACAACACATCGGCCAATATTTACAAAAACGTGGGCAACAGCTACGAAACGGTGATCGTGGCGCCCGCAGTGCCGGAATGCCTGAAAGCCGTGACGGCTCAATTCACGGCGGAAGAGCTGATCACGCAGCGGGAAACCGTGAGCGCAAAGATCAAGGACACGCTGGACGGCAAGATGAAACCGTACGGCATCGTGATCGAAAGCGTGAACGTGCAGAATTTCGCCTTCAGCGACCAATTCATGCAGGCCGTGGAAGCCAAGCAGACCGCCCAGCAGCAGGCATTGAAGGCGCAGCAGGATCTGGCGCGCATCAAGATCGAGGCGGAACAAAAAGTGACGCAGGCCAAGGCCGAAGCCGACAGCATCAAACTGATCCAGGATACCCTGAACACATCGCCGAACTATATCGAATACCTGAAGTGGCAGAAATGGAACGGGCAGCTGCCCTCGGTACTGAGCGGAAACGGATCCGGCCTGATGGTGGACATCGGGAACGTGACGTCCCCCAGCCCCAGCCCGACCAAATAGAAAATAAAGGCCGATGCCGTGCATCGGCCTTATCGTCAAAAAAAAGTGGCTGAAAGTGGATAAACCACTTTCAGCCACTTTTTTGATTTTCCACATGCAGGGAGTGTTCACCACAAACCTGCATGCAAGGAGTCATTTCTGACGTGCACGCAGCCAGAAATGAAGTATTTAAATATGAAACGATTTTTATTTCTATTGCGCTACGAATGAAGCAAGTATAGTATAGGATAAAATTACTAATTGCGAGGGTGATAGAACCATGGGTGAATGCATCCGAATCGGCATCATCGGCGATTTCGACGGGCGGGGATCCCACCTGGCGACGAACGAGGCGCTGAAACACGCCAGCGAAAGGCTTCACCTGGACTGCACGGTGAACTGGCTCCCAACCGAAGCCCTGGAAACCGGGACAGGATTGAATGAATACGACGGGCTGTGGTGTGCGCCGGGGCTGCCCTACAAAAGCGAGGCGGGGGCGCTGAAGGGGATACGGTACGCACGGGAGAACGGCATCCCTTTCCTCGGGACATGCGGGGGCTTCCAGCATACGGTGATCGAATATGCGCGTAATGTATTGGCATTAAAAGGGGCGTGCCATGCGGAGACGGACCCGGCGGGGGACTGCCATGTGATCACCGCATTGTCCTGCTCATTGATCGGTGAACCGCACGGCATATACCTGGTGGAAGGCACGCGAACGCAGGCGATCTATGGGAAAGCAAGGACGCAGGAGCTATTCACGTGCAAATACGGCCTGAACCCGGCCTACCGGAAGCAGATGGAGGAAGGCGGGTTCACCGTGGCGGGGACGGGGGAGAACGGGGAAGCGCGGGTGCTGGAAATAGCGAACGGTGAACGTTCGCAGGAAAAACGATTCTACATCGCGACGCTCTTCCAGCCGCAGCTGAGCTCCACGCCCGAAAACCCGCACGTGCTCATCCAGGCGTACCTGGAGGCGGCGAAGGCATTTCACCTGTTACGGAATTAAAGAAAATATAAATACGATCAAAAAAGGCCGGTATTTTGTACCGGTCTTTTTGTATGGCAGAAACTCAGGCAGGATTGCGGACGGCCACATAGGGCCGTCCCTACGGTTTGGTAAAAGAGTGCAGAGCCATAAACAGCACTTATCAGTCGTTGTCGCCCACGTCGGGGAAGACGACATAATCGGGTAGTTTGGTAAGAGGGCCTTCTGTGGCCTTCTGCGCCATGAACGCCTGGTATTCTTCGGCGGGTATCCACTGCACATCCTTTTTCAGGTCATAATTCAGGATCATGAATTTCGACCTGCCCTTGTCATTGTAATGCCACCACTCGGAGGCGATGGTGGTGAAGCCCACTTTTTTCATGATCCTGGTCATGTACCGCATGTTGGCCATGCCCTTGCTGCTGCGTTTCCAGTATTTTTTGATATCGGGGTATTTTTTCAATAACGCATCATACTCGGGGGTGCCTTCGGTATAATCACTCAATTTGGGCAGCTCGCGGAAGGAGGAGATATTGAAGGTGTGCATGAGGGAGGGCATGGGTATCTGCTCGCCCGTTGAGATGCGTTCGAGCGTGATATCCACCGCGGCGCCCCTATTATGCACGGAATTCTTGGCGACAAAGCGGCCGTCCCTGATCTTTCCGTACATGTATTCGGAGACGGATTTGGGCCTATAACCGTCATAAAGGCGAATACGGTAGCCGTCCTTTTTAAACAACTCGTTGGCCGCCGCGAGTTTTTTTGCGGTGCTCTCCTGCAGCAGGCACGCGCCCGCGGGATACATGACCTTGTGAAAGACATTATCCTGTGAGGCGAAGGTGAGCCAAATCTTGATATCGGGAATAACGGCGCGCACGTCTACCATCTTGCTTACGTAGGTCTTGCCTTTGTACTCGATCTTCAATTCGGGGACATAGGCATATTTGACGGGGAGGTTGGTCACATACGCGGCGAAGACATACGCCTCCTGGCCATTGTACAGGATCTTGTGCCATACGTCCCCCTGCTCGACGACATTGACGGGGTCCCCGTTTTTCAGCTCGCCCAGCTTATCGGTATTGGTGCCGGGGCCCTTGCGGATATTCACCGTATCGCTGGCATCGGATAGCTTGACGATGGGTGTGGGCGTGGGTGATGGTGTTGCCGTTGCTGTGGCTGTGGGCGATGGAGACGGCGACGGCGTGGGTGTGGCTGTGGGCGTAGCGGATGCCTCAACAGAAGGCGTGGGCGTTGCCGCGGGGCCGGCAGGCGCGCCGGTACAGGATGCCAGCAGGCACACGACGATGAAAATGATGAATATCAGCTTTTTCATTCGATTCAAATCCTTTTCCAAATTTGGCTGCAACCAAGGAGTAACAATTCTGCAGTCATATTATAACATCTTCCCCAGCCATCGGTCAAAAACTCTTCAAAACCAAATTCCCATGCCTTGCCTTCAAATAACCGGGGGAACATAGCAGGCCCGTTTCCTGAAGCTTGCGGAACACGGATAAAAGGTGCGGACCGGATAAAATTTACATCTGCATATTTACCGAAGGTAATCAAATATGGTAATATATAGTTACACTATAGATAGTTTCACCAAAGACTTCACACCACCGGGGCAGGTCATAGAATGTACATGCAGGAAGCGCACTACAAATCCAATTACGACCGGCTGATATGCGACATCCAACGGAAGCCCCTGGTGCTTTTCCTTGGATCGGGCATCTATGCGAATCTTCTTCCGACATGGAACGAGCTGCTGGGTTCCCTGCTGGATATGGCCCTCTACAAGGAGCCAAGCTATTTTGAAAGCAGTCTCGCAGACAGGAAGAATATCATAAACCTGCTGCATGACAAAAACAGGTTCACACTCTACGAACAGGCCACACTGGTGAAGTACCTGCTGGGAAACCAGTATGTGCCGGTGCTGCAGGATGCCATCTACCGGGATTTCAACATGAAATATCCGCAGGGTGTGGATCCCGGGGAATTCGCGCTGCTGAACGCGATCCTGAGACTATGCAAAAACAACCGTGTACACGCCGCGGTCACATACAACTACGACACCCTGCTGGAACAAACCATCAACAGCAAAGCAGGAAGGAAGGCATACAGCGTACGCGGCACGCTGCAGCGGAACATCGGACCGGAAGAGGCCCTGCCTATTTACCACGTGCACGGCATCATACCCAACGACCACAGGGTACCGCAGGAAGCCGAATCCCTCATCGTCCTTTCCCTGGATGAATACTTTCACAACATGATCGAACCCTACTCCTGGCAGACGACATCCCAGCTGCATTTCATGCAAAACTATACCTGCCTGTATGTGGGCATTTCACTGGGCGATATCAATATGCAAAGACTGCTGGGATTTGCCAAACGGTACATCCAGTACAATTCAATCTATATCATGCGCTCGGAGGAAAGCTTTGAGACCCAGAAGGCGGACGCCAGCCTGCCAAGAAAAACCAAGGAATTCATTTTCCGGAGCCATGCTTCCATAGCGGACAGCCTGGGCGTGCATATGATCATCACGGGGGAAAAACACGGTACCGTCCCCGAAAAACTCACGCAGCTCCTGAAAGAGCTGGACAAGCCCCACAAAACAAAAGACGACTAAGCGGAGGGATGAAGGACATGGCTGAACAAACCAGCAATCCGGATACGAAGCCCGGCAGCGGATCTGCCGCCGTGGGAACTTCGGACGGCCAGCCCCGGGCGGGGAAAGGCCCCGAAACGCCCCTCTACCCGACGTACATCCCCGGACTGGACGACCTGCTGGGCAACGGGATCCTGCTCCCCCGGTCCTGCAGGATGGAGGAGGGGGAGGAGGGAAAAGGCAAAGAATTCTCCGGACAGGGCATCGTGATCCTGATCAAGGGCAAGCCCGGATCGGGCAAGTCCACGCTGGCCCTCCAGATGGCGCTGGGCGCCAGCCTGTGGGACGACATCCATGGATATGTATCGTACTACAGCCTGGAACAAAACAAAGAGGATATCGAGAAGCGAATAGAAACCATCTTTTATGAATTACAGGAAATCATCCATGAAGAGGACCAGCACATCCAAAACAGGCCGATAGACGCCATCATCCCCCTGGAAGACGGGCAAAGCAGTCCGGCAGCCAACAAGACCCTGCAAGACCGGTTCACCGACGCACAGGACAGATGGCATGAAGGCAAGATCGTGATCGAGCAAGAGCCGGACATACCATCCAACAGCAAAAGCGAGGAACCCTTTTGCGAGACCAACTACCCGCTCAGCTGGGTGATGCGGCTGGTCCAGAAGATCAGCAATGACTTCGAGTCCGGAGAGAAAAAACGGCTCATCATCGTGGACTCCATCAACCTGGTAAGGCTCCAGGACAGGGACTACCTGAATATCCATGAGCTGGTCCATTGCCTGCGGAGATCCGCCCCGGTGTCCATACTGATCTACGAACCCACCGCAAAGGAATACGACGACGTGGATTACCTCTCGGATATGATCATCGAACTGAAGGCGGAGATGGAGACATCGCCCCTCAGTGTGCTGCTGAACAAGCTCTCCATCTCAAAATCCAGGTACCAGTTTTCCTGCCTGGGCTGGCACCAGTACAAATTCTTTGACGAGGGCATCCGGATATTTCCTTCCGTCCATAAACTGCTGGACTTCAGCAGGAATTCCAAAAGAATGCAGTTCAATTTTTCCCTGGAGACCATGACGGATAAGAACAAGCCTGTATCCATAGAATCCGCCCCAGCGGGACAGGCGCCGCCACCGGGAACTTCCGGAGACAATTATATCCGTGGTTTTATCAAGAACGGAAACGATGATAAATATGAGGAAAAACGCGAAGAATCGGTCATCGTGCGGATGCTGGGCCAGATCCTGAAGGGAAGCTGTACAGTCATATTCGGGCCGCGAAGAACTTCCAAATCCCTTTTGACCATGGACTTCCTGCGCGCAGGCGTCAAGTGCAACCAGCCCGGGCTGCTGCTTTCGCTGATCGACAATTCGGACACCATATTGAAAGAAAAGAGATGCCTGTACTACAAAAATTGCTCAGACAACCAGAACTGCACCGAGTGCTTCCGAAAGGGCGTATACCTCTACCACTGGCAAGCGGAGTGTGTGACATCCAGCGAGATGCTGTACTATATCAACAAGCGGATCCAGGCCGCTGCAAAGAGCAAGGCCGATATCAAACGCCTGGTCTTCTGGGACCTGACACAGCTGGAATTCCGCTTCCCCATGCTGGCGCATGACAAGATGTTCCTGCCCACCTTCATCGAGATCATGAAAAAACGGAATATATCCACCCTCATCATGGGCTCGGGCAAAACAATGCTGACAAACGCCGCCTCGGCCATGGCCGATAACATGCTATTCTGCTGGCGCGACAAAATCGGGGATCTTTCTAAACAGGGTATCAAAGAAAGCGACAGGGAAGGTATCGTCAAACGGGGCATGCTGGAAAATGACGAGGTCGTGGCAGTCTATATCGACCGAATCGAAGGCGAGATCGACCCTGCAAAGAAGAAACTTTATATCCTGCCCATCGGCAGGCCGGACTCGCCGCTGGCCGACTCCTCATACCTGGTGGAAGACTACACCCTGGAAAACCCACTGTGCCTGAAAAACGCCACCGAGGAAATCGCCAAAATCGAAAACCTGCAGGGCCTGCCGAAGTAGCTGCGGCACAGCCCATTCCACATTCAAAAACAAAACCAGGCGCGGTCTTCGCAGGCGCAGGCCGCGCCTGGTGCATCACAAAACAGCCAGCCGAAGCGTTTCCATGCCTGCCCGCCCTCTTCAATGATCCCCACAATGGAACCGTATACGACCAGAAGCCTCCAATTGAAATACAAAGCGACGCGTTAAAGACCCCGGAAGCCACCTGCAAAATATCCCAACAAAAAAAGGCGCAACCGCGCCTCCCCATATGCCAAAGATACTTAACCGTAACGATCACCCACCTGGCCCTGCTCAATGATCGCCGCCGCGTCAAAGGAGAGGGCAGCCGTACGCTTTTTGCTCCACGCCGCGCGATCGACCGGGGGGCCTCCGGCCTTTTTCTTTTTCTGGAAGGAGCCGTAGCCGGTTTCCTGGCGGTCGAAAATAAAGCGGATGACCTGCACGAAACGGTCGGCATCCAGGTCATCAAACTTCACGGCGAGGAAACGGTGGGAGGGATCCCGGCGCACCACCGTGCCTGTGACGGGCCGGCTGCCCCGCTCCAAAATAACGCCGATGCGCTGCCCGATGGCGCGGAAAGCCCGCGCATCCACATCCGCCACCACGCCGCAGCCGCCTTCGGACATATCCACCACCGATGCCGGATAGACCACGCCGCCGACTGCATGCACCATCACGGAAGCCCGTACGCTGAGGCGCTCGCTACTGCGCAGGCGCGGCTTTTCGATGCAGATGAGGATATTCAGTACCAGGCCCCACAGATTATACAGCAGCCACCCGAAATTCAGCAGGTAGACGGGGACCATCCAGACCGAGCCGTGCAGCATGCTATCCACCCCGCAGCCCAGCGCGCCCAGACTGGCAGCAGCAAGGATTATATGGGGCAGCGCCACGCGGAAGGAGAAGGTCGACTTATCCCTGCTCTGCCCCTTGGGGGTGACCTTGAACTTCAGGCGGAAGGAGAAAAGCAGCTCAAGCAACGCGGAAAGGGCCATGTACGGGGCCATCGCCGTTTCGTATATGTGCGCCCAGCCGTATTTGCGGTTCACAGGCGAAAAGAGCCGGAAAACCAGGACGGAGAGCAGGAACGCGGGCAAGAACATCATGACCATGGTAAACAGGTCGGAATAAAAAATGGGGATGGCGGTAAAGAGGAAGAAGATGGGGCAGAGGATGTAGATGACCTTTTGCAGGCCGAAAAACCAGTAGGCGATGCCGTCCAGGTACAGGAGGCGCTGCATGAAGGTGAGGCCCTTACGCGTGAGTGGCTTGTACTTTTTCAATACCTGGATATTGCCGCGTCCCCAGCGCTCATGCTGGGAGACGTAGTCGGCAAAGGACTCCGCGGACAATCCCACCGCCAGCACCTCGTCCACCGTGACCCCTATGTAGCCATGCGCTTCCAGCAGGAGGCTGGTGGCGATATCCTCGGTGATGGACTCAGTGGGTATGAGACCGATCTCATCGATGCAGGAGCGGCGGAAGACGCCATTGGACCCCACAAAGAGGGTGGCGCCCCAGGCCGCGCGGCGGGGCTGGATCTCGCGCATGAAATAATCCTGCTCGTTGGGGATGCGGTCTTTAAAAGGCAGGTTGTACTGGAAGGGGTCGGGCGTATAGAAGACCTGCGGCGCCTGCACGAACGCGACCCTGCGGTGGCCGAAATAGCCGATGGTACGCTCCAGGAAGCTGGAACGCACGACCACGTCGGCATCGAGGATGAGGAAATACTCCCCCCGCGCCACCGTGCGCAGGCAGTTATTGATGTTGCCGGCCTTGGCAAACTTGTTATCCGGACGCGTGACCCATGCCGCCCCAAACCGGTGCGCGATGCGGCGGACCTCTTCCCGCCTGCCGTCATCACAGACAAAGATGCGGAGCCTGTCCCGGGGATAGGAGAGGGATACGGCGGCGGCGACGGTCTTTTCGATGACCTTGATGGGTTCGTTATAGATGCATATGAGCACATCCACCGTCGGGAGCCGGTCCAGCTGGGGCATGAACGGCCTGTCCCGCCGCGGCTCGCGCATGTACAGCAGGCGGTGGGTGACGGCCTGGAACGCGCCGAGCGCCTCCGCCCCCACCAGCAGGACGCCGAAGACGATACCCGCGGGATTCCCAAGGGGGATGGTGAATGCCACGCGCCAGACGATATAGGCCACCTGGACGAGCATGGAAAAGACAATGAAGGGTTTCTTCAGCGAAGCCAGGCGCCTGGCGAGCATGAAAAAGAGGAAAATGAATATGACGGCCTCCAAAAAGACCCTGAGCTGGCCAAGCAGCGCCGGCAAGCCTGTAAAACCGATGCCGAAACCCAAAAGAAAACCTCCAAACCGTGATGGACAGCCATAATGTGGAATATCCCTTATATAATTTTATCGGGATAAACCTGAAGGGACTTTAGGAGGCGAAAGGGTATCCACGGTTACCAGTGCAATATCTGCAAGTACAAGTATGAATACGATCTCTCCCTCAGTCACATGCGGCATCATCGAGCCGCCCTATGATGCCGCATGTGACAGCCCCCTCCTCAGAGGGGGCCCAGTGTGTATAGTTATCAGGGGGAATTTCGATGAACGAACCGTCGAAGCGGGCAATACATGGGTCGTCCGCCGGTTGTTTCTATTCATATTCAGGATACTATGATACTATTTGGTTGAATCTTTGAGGGGTGGAGGATGCGTTATGGGACGGCTGGAAGACAGGGCATTATACGAGATGGCTTGCTACTTCGGAAAGGACACGCGGCGGACCAACCACGCGATGAAGGTCTACGGCCGGGCGTGCGCGATCGCTTCGGGTACGCCATTGACTGAAGAGGAACGATTGACACTGGGGCTGGCGGCGATCCTGCACGATATCGGCATACGGGAGAGCGAGCGGAAATACCAGTCCGCAGCGCCGATATACCAGCAGAGCGAGGGGCCGCCCGTGGCGCGGGAGATATTGGACAGGCTGGAATGCGACCCCGGCATCACTGAACGTGTCTGCTTCCTCATCGCGCACCACCATATGTACGGGGCGGTAGACGGGACGGATTTCCAGATCCTCGTGGAGGCGGATTTCATCGTGAACACGGAGGAAGGGGAATTTGACGGGGCGCAGGCGGGCATCTTCCTGACGAAATACTTCAGGACGGACGAAGGGAAGCGGATGATGGAGGAGACGATGCATGCGGGCGCTTAACGGCTGACCGTCTCAAACTGTATCGTCATATTATCGATCTTTTTGCGTATATCAAATGAATCATGCAGCAGGGCGATGGCTTCCTCATCGGGGTTGATCGTGAGTGGATCCATGAAGCCGTGGCGCCGCTGGAAACTATCGGACAACGCCGTCACCAGCTGGCTGAACTGCCGCTGCATCTCGCGCTCCACCCTGCTATTCACGCTATCAAGCAGCTTCAATTGCGCGATCTTATCCAGGTAGGTGGGCCGGGAGCGCAGGAAAGCGCCGGATACAAGCAAAACGCTTTTCAACTCCGCCAAGAGTTCAGGATCGACCCGTATATAGTGATTTACCATATATAATCAACCTTTTCCAAAACCTAGATTTATTATATATAGTATCGTATATAATAACAACAAAATCCACACAGATTTAACAATATAAACGATAAATATACATGGTATACGGTAACACGCAACAAAAAGGGCCGCCCATACAGGCGGCCCTCGTATACGTTAGCTATTTGAAGCGGATGTTATCCACTGCCTTCTGCAGCGTATCCAATTCTTCGGCATGATCTGATGCGGCGGACAGGGTGATGATGGCAAGGCGCCCGTTCCGCGCCACATAGAACTGTTTCTGGGTCATCTCGAGGCCAAGCTGCGTCTGGCTCATATCCACAACTGCCGCATCGAGGCCTCCCACTTTGGCGGGCTGCACCTCGCCCAAGTCCATCCGCACGCCCGACATCTGTTTGCTCATCTCAACCACCGCCGTTTTGGCGAAGGCTACGATATTGGACGTGAGCGCGGAAGGAACGTCCATGATGATCACGTTGACGTTGGCATTGAAAGCGCCCGCATAATCCACGGGGTGGAGGAACGCATAGGCGACCGGGACATTCTGCTGGAGCGCCTTTTCAAAAGCGGCGGGATCCCGGTACTGGTCCTTCAGCGCCGCAACGGTCTGGGCGGACAGGTCCAGGATCTCCTGCTCACTCAATAGAGTCCAGTCCTCGGGAAAAGTGATCGTCAGCCCGGATTTTTCATCGGTATAGGAAGCGCCTTTATCCGTCACGGGCGGGAGGGAGGGAAGGGGCGCGCTACAGGCAGGCAGGAGCAAGGCAATGAGCGCAACAACCAAAACAAGGGGAATGACCTTCTTCATGGAGACCTCCATTAATATTGAAAACAAACACACTTCCATCTACATACGAGGGAAAGTACATTCATAAATATATCATAACATACGGCCTGATTCAAAAGGATCGCGCCGTTTCCTGCGCCTGCCGGATGGCGGCTTGGACGATGGCCTCCACGTCCTCCCCCACGACATCCAGCTTTTCTGCTGCGATGGTGGCAAAATCCGCGACGCCGAGGAAGCCCAGGATGGTGCGCAGATACCTATCCCCCATCTCATAGGACGCAAAGGGCCCGGCCGAGTAGTACCCGCCCCGGGCTGTGATATGCACTGCTTTTTTGCCCGTGCAATTGCCCACCGGGCCTTCGGCGGTATAGCGGAAGGTGATGCCCGCCACCACCACGTAATCGATATAGGCCTTCAGGATGGCGGGGATGCCGAGGTTCCACAACGGCGCGGCGAAGACGTACTTATCCGCATCCAGGAAGCGGCAGGCGTACTTCAATATGGGGTGGTTGCTGCAGGTATCGGGGTCCGGGTGGTGGATCTCCCACAGGTCCCCCTCGCAGGGCAGGAATTGGATGCCTTCCTGGTACAGGTCCAGGGTGGTGACTGTATCCTGCGGATGGGCTCCTTTGTAAGCCGCTATAAACGCTTCAGAGATGCGGAACGTACGGGAAACGCCGTCGGGGCGCGCATTGGCCTTGACATAGAGAACCTGGGCCATGTATATTACCTCCTGCCTTTATTCAAGGCTAGTATTGCCTCAAAAGCCAACAACGTATTACTATCAACGCAAAAGAAACAGCCGCCCTTTGTGGACGGCTGTTTCTTGTGAATGTGTCATGTCTGCCAGTTGGTCCCACCGCCGGCGCCGCCGGACAGATTGCTCTCCGCGTACTGAATCATATGGCGCACCATCTGGCCGCCGATACGTCCGGCATCCCTGGCCGGAATGTCTCCGTTGTAACCCTGTTTCAGGTTGACTCCAACCTGGCTGGCGATCTGAAACTTCATGTTGTCCAGCGCCTGTTTTGCATTGGGTACCAGTGTCTGGTTGTTATTGTTGGATGGCATGGAATTCACCTCCTTGACTGTGTTGTCATTATTTTGTCCGGCTGGTTATTGAAACTTACACAACCAAGGGGGAATATTGATAGCAATGGAGTAAAGTACTGGAAGCCACACAGACCAAAAATGACAGGATAAATCCCGTCAAAACGCCCGAAAATGCCCGTGAAACAGGCACATTACAGGCGGTAATGAAAATATGCGATGCAAATAAAAACAGAAGTGGCATGTTCTACATCCCAAGCATCATTCCACGCTGACGGCATAGCCCGCGGCAGCCAAACTTTCAGCGGCGTGCCCGCACCAAGCGGATGGCACCAGGATGTAATCGGTATCATAGGTCGAGACAGCGAAGATGCTGACACCGGCCCCGGCCAGGACGGCGGAGATGCGGGACAGGATGCCTGTCAGCGCGAAATCCAGCGTGCCCGCGATGCGGAAGCACCGCCAAGGCGCGTTCACGACGCATCCAGGAGCATCCGCAGTTACAACCGGCGGTATATCCATTACCCGGCAAACCAACGAGATTTCATCGGCTGTTTTCGTGAGGGAAAGAAAAGAAGGACGGTCCCAATCCAGGGACGGCACGACATCCAGTTTACAGACCACGTATTCATCCCGGAGCAGAACAAGCGATAGCGTCATTTGATCCATCACCCCCGTTACAGTCTCACTATAACCAATTCAGGGGAGGATTGACAAGAACGCAGTGCCTACATATAATAAAACCAGCATCCTGAAAGGAGATGGAGCATAGATGTCTGCCGTAATTTTTGAGGTGAGTGTCCAATAGAATAGGACAAAGCCAACGCGGGCCGGAAAAAGCCGGCGGCCTGGTTTTGTCATGGATCCATGAAATAACCTATCGACTGTTTTTGGAATATGAATGAGGATGCAGCACGACACGTTATCGTGCTTTTTTTGTCCCCAGAAGTGTATGCCGCAGGAGGTTACTTCCGCGGCTTTTTTATTGCCAAAGGCACCATGCAAAAGGCATTGCCTTAAGAAAAGAAAGAGAGAAGAAATGAAAGAAGATATCATGAGACTTTACGGATATGACAAATACTTTGAAACACACGCCGAAATGTACGCCGGGCAGGGCCTGACACCCGCGCGCATCACGGAGGTGCACAGGGACCTATTCAAGGCCATGGCCCCGGAAGGCGAGACGTGGTGCAGGCTGAAAGGCTCGGCCATGTATGCCATGCAGACAGGGGACGGGTACCCCGCGGCGGGCGATTTCGCGATGCTGAACACTACGACGGGCGGCGAAGCGCTGATCCACGCCATCCTGCCGCGCAAAAGCAAATTTTCGCGGCCGAAGCCGGGCGGGCACGGGGACGGGGAACGGTGTGACGAGCAGGTGATCGCGGCGAATTTCGACCACGTATTCATCACCATGTCCCTCAACTACAACTTCAACCTGCGCAGGCTGGAAAGGTACCTGACGGCGGCGTGGCAGAGCGGGGGGACGCCCTGCGTGATCCTGACCAAGAGCGACCTAAGGGAAAGCGACGAACAGATCCTGGCCGCACAGGGGCTGGCGGCGGGCGTGGACGTCCACGCTGTGAGCGCCGTCACCGGGGAAGGGGTCGACGCACTCAACGCATACCTGCAGCCGGGGAAGACCATCGTGCTGCTGGGCTCCTCGGGCGTGGGCAAATCCACCCTGCTGAACCGGCTGGCGGGAAAGGACCTGATGACCACGGGGGATATCCGATCCGACGGCGCGGGGCGGCATACCACGACGCACCGGGAGCTTTTCCTGCTGCCCTGCGGCACGTGCATCATCGATACGCCGGGGATGCGGGAACTGGGTATGGGAGACACAAGCGGGCTCGACGACACTTTTAACGAGATCGCAATGCTGGCGGAACGCTGCCGGTTTGCTGACTGCAGCCATCAGCAGGAGCCGGGGTGCGCGGTGCGGGAGGCCCTGCAGAATGGCACGTTGGACAGGAAACGGTATGAAAGCTACCTGAAACTGCAGAAGGAGGCGCGATTCCTGCGATACAAGGATGAAAAACGGTTACGCGAACAATCGCAAATACAGATATCATTGCAGCGGCGGGAACTTCGCAAGCACTACGCACGGAAATCGACACTGGAATACGATTGAGCCGGGACAGGCGCCAGCGCTGATACACTATTACAAAGCTGCGTGGACAGAAGGATGACCACGCAGCTTTTCCTTTATACTGTGAATCCCTCCGGCAACATGCGATCGCGTAGTGAATCCATTCCCTCATCGAATGGATTGACATTCCCCTTTTGGCAAGGGAGATGAATCCCTCCACCGCATACGATTCCTGCGGAATCGATTGGGCGGTCCCCCTCCCTTTTCATACGGATGCATTGCATCCGTTTCAGGGAGGCTTTGGGATGATTTCAAGGAAAACAAGTCAGGAGGGTGCAGTGACTGCTTCAACGCAGGGCTTTCCCTCACCGGCCAACACATGGTATGATATGGGCGTACAGGGAGGGTATTACAATGAGGAAACCGTTATGGATAGCGACAATCATAGTAACCGCCTTGATGGGATGGGCCATGGCGGGGTGCGGAACGGCACCTGTCCCTACAGCGCCAGAAGGACCGCCGGTGACCGCTGCCGCCGCGCCTTCCACGCAGACCACAGCAAGAGCGGAAGCCGAACCCATGATGCAGGAAGAGAAGGCGTCCATCGACAGCAGTTCCCTGAAAAAGAAGATGAACCTCAACATCTACCTGCCGCCGGGGTACGACAAGAACGCGCAATACCCGGTGCTGTACCTCTTCCACGGGTACGGCGGGAACGAGAACAGCTGGGCGGACGACATGGACCTGCAAAGCACGGCTGGCAAGCTATTTGGCAATGGGAAGCTGAGACCTTTCATCATCGTAACGCCGTACACCGCAAACAGCTTCGGCATCAACTCCTCGGACACCTTGACGACGCGAAACGGCGAAGACCACGGCCCATACGAGGACTACATCCTGAAGGACGTGGTCGGATACGTGGAGTCGCATTACCCCGTTCAAAAAAACCGGGAGGGGCGCTACATCGCGGGGCTCTCGATGGGCGGGTATGTGGCGCTGCACCTGGGGCTGCGGTACAGCGACATCTTCAGCAGGGTGGGGGGAACGAGCCCAGCCATCTGGCTGAACGCGGCAGATTCCACGATAGCGGCGAGCGATATCGCATGGCTGTACCCCACGGGAGAAACGCGGAAGGAGCGCGACCCGCTCCTGTTGGCCGCGAGCCGGGACCTGACCCATACAAAAGTATGGCTGGACTGCGGCACGGAGGACGGCTACGGATTTTACGAGGGGTGCGAAAAGCTCTATGCAGCATTGCAAGCCAAAGGCGTGCGCGCGGAGTACCACGCTTACCCGGGCGGGCACGACACCGGATACTGGAGCGAGCACCTGGAAGCGATGCTGACATACCTGGGGACGGAGTAAATGCATTAAGAGGCGGGGATACAAGATGAAAAAACAGATCCTGTTTATGACTTCGGTCATATTATCAGCGATACTCATGTCTGCCTGCCAGCCCGCGCCGGGCAAAGATGCCGTTACCGGGAAAAGCCCCGACAAGATGATGGAGACAGCCTCCACGCAGACGCCGGAGATGGCATCCACGCAGACGCCGGAAGGACAACCCGCTGATGGCCACGGGCAAAGCACACTGGCGAGGAAGCTGGGGGCGCCCGAACGGCTCACCATGGAATTCACTGACACCACGGGGAAACTGAAGGTGAGCGCAGACGCGCCGGTGGAGGTACCTGATGGCAGGACGATCAAGGTGCTGCGGGTGGAGAAAAGCAAATTCTCACAGGACGCAGCGAACAAGGCAATGGCGGCGCTGCTGCACGGGAAGCTCTATAAATGCGACGAGAACGGGATTTGCAGCAAGGGCGACATCATGCAGCAGATCATCGCACTCAAGGCTATACTGGGTAACGCACCCAACGAAGACGGCATACTACGGCTGGAACATCTGCAAGAGGCATATGACGCCGCACCGGAAAAAAGGGAAACCGCATCCACCAAGCTGGAACACCCTACCTATACGAACCTGAAGGGCGAAACGGAAACCGCTATGAACGAGGAGACCATACGGGGCACAGCAGTGACCGACCGGGGTTACGAGACGTTTTGCGTGCAAAATTTCAAAAAAGGCATCGTGGACAGCATCCATTATGTGCGCGAGCCAAATAAAGACGTAGGATTTGCCTCCGGCATCGGATGGTATACCACAGCGGTACAGGCGTATGACCCGAAAGCGAACCTCTCTCCGGGAAGAAAAGCGAAGGCGCTACTCTCCACGGACGAGATCAAGGCGATACCCGATATCACCATGACGCAGAAGGAAGCCGCCGCAGCGGCGGACGAGCTGGTGAAGAAAATCGGTACTGAGAACATGAGATGCTACTCCATCCAGAAGGCATACGGCGGGAGCAGTGATCCCCTCACGGGCGAGCTGGGCGCCGCAAACCCACTGCGGTGCGTATGGCGGCTGCGCTATACGCGGACGGTGGAGGGCATGCCGACCACCTACACCAGCGACGGGTGCAACGAATATGAAGAGAATGAACAGGCTGCCCCATGGGAATACGAGAGCATGACCATCTACATCGACGAACGCGGCGTCACGGCATTTGAATGGGTATCCCCGTACCATGTGACGGGCACGAAAACAGAGAACGCAAACTTACAGCCTTTTGATAAAATCCAGGACGTATTTAAAAGGATGATCGGCGCGAAATATGCCTCGAACCAAGAAAGAGACACTGAGATCAGAATAACCCGGGTACAACTGGGGATCTCCCGCATTACGGAGAAGAACAAACGAGATGCGGGGCTGCTGATACCGGTATGGGACTTCTTCGGGACGCTGACGCAGCGGCAAGACGGAGCCATTATCGACGCAATCAGCGATCCGGAAAAGAGCTACCTCACCATCAATGCCATGGACGGCAGCGTGATCGACCGAGACCTGGGGTATTAGCACACCGCCAACCGAGCTGACATTTCCGGAACTTTGAAATAAACCACCAATGCATCCAAAAGCATGCCGGAATAACCCCGGCATGTTATAATTTAGTCATTCAAGTCTTTAACATGGGGGACCGATGCAATTAACCCAAGAAGAAAAAACGGAGATCATCCGCCATATTGAGCAAGGCCTGCCATTACCCGGCAAGTACCGGTCTATCCTATTCCCGGCGCAGGAAACGGAACTGGTGTGGGAAGGGAAGAGCAGGGAGGTATGCGGCGCCGTGCTGCCTTTCCTCGTGACCGAGCGGGCGGACGCGGCCGGTAAAGAGGTTAAACCTCCCCATGAAGGATGGACGGACAAACTGATACAGGGGGACAACAGGATCATCCTCTCTTCCCTCATACACGGGCCGCTGCGGGAGGAGATCGAGAAAGCAGGAGGGATCAAGCTCGTCTATATCGACCCGCCATTCGATTCGGGCAGCGACTATACCATGGAAGCGGGCGGGGGGGAAAGGACGGCGTACCGGGACACCTGGGGGAAAGGGAAGGACAGCTTCCTCTCAATGCTATACGAGCGGATCGCGCTGATCCACGAACTGCTGGCGCCCGGCGGGAGCCTTTTCGTACACTGCGACTGGCACGTGAACAGCGCCATAAGATTGATACTGGACGAGGTATTTGGCGCGGAAATGCACCGAAACGAGATCATCCACGCATACGGCGCGGGGGGCAACCCGAAAGACTATTTCCCACGGAAGCACGATACGATCTACTGGTACGCAAAAGGGGACAGAAACACATTCAACAAGCACGGCGCCATCATGCGGACGGCTTATGACCGGTCCACGCTCTCCACCCACTTCAAACACACCGACGATGCCGGCAGGCGCTACCGCGTGCAGAACAAGAACGGTAAGGAATACATCACGTACGAGGACACCGGGAAACTGGTGACGGACGTGTGGACGGATATCGGCGCGCAAAACGGCACCTCCCCCATCTCAAAGGAGTATACAGGGTACCCCACGCAGAAACCCGAAAAGCTCCTTTCCCGCATCATCACGGCGGCGACGAACGCGGGGGACCTGGCGGCGGACTTTTTCTGCGGCTCGGGCACCACGGCGGCCGTGGCCATGCAACTGGGGCGGAGGTGGATCGCCGCGGATCTGGGGCGGCACGCCATCCAGACCACGTACAAACGGTTAACCGGTACGCAGAGGGCATTACAGAACGACGGGAAGGAAGCCCCGGCATTTGAAGTGCTGACTATGGGGAAATATGAGCGGCTCTATCATATGGGAACCAATCCCGAGGAAACCGATCCCACCGGGTGGATCCTGCGGGCATACGGGGCGGAACGAACAGGGGACTGTTCAACCGTCGCAGGGTACAAGGATGGGCGAGCGGTCATCGTTTGCCCGTTCGACAGGGCACCTACGCAGGAGGATTTTCAAGCAGCTGTACAGGAGTGCGTAGGCAGGGGTATTGCGGGCATGGATATCCTCGCATTGGAATTTGATACGGAGTCACTGCCGGGGTTATGCCAGGAGGCGAAGGCCAAGGGAGTGGATACCGCTGCAAAGCACATCCCGGACGAGATACTCAACAGCCGAGCGCACGGGACAGCCGCATTCCATGACGTACACTGCATCGCGTGTTCGATCCAGTATAGGGAAGGGGAGGCAGCCGTTACACTGACAGGATTCCACCCGTGCAACACACAGCACGTTCAAGCCAGCGAGGATTGGACTGAGCTGGTCGATTGGTGGGCGGTGGACCCCGGCTACGGGAGCAGGAAACAGACCATACACGTTCGCAACGAGCGGGGCGAATGGGTGGAGCAGGAAACGGGCGGGTACGTATTCCACGCGGCGTGGCGGAGCTGCAGGACGAAGCATAACAAGCAATTGGAGCTGACGAGCGGATTCATCCCTTGCAACCCGGATGTACAAGCGGTCGCTGTGAAGGCGGTGGATGTGTACGGATATGAGACGATGCGGATATTCAAACGCTGATAGTTTAACTTTATTTAAGCTCTGTTAGAGTATATTGTTTATTGATATAAAAAACGGTGCTTTTCATCATCCGATTTGCACCATATCTAAAAGTTGTGTAGCAGCTTGGTGCTAAAAATGCTTATACTGTGTGCAATCCATCAATCCATTTTTATTTCCTCAAACAATTCGTCAATGTATGTATATTGTCCCCACGTTGTGAATGTTCCCTCGTCAATCATACGGTTAATTTCATCCCGGCTTGCCCACATTGCATTGCAGGTTTCATCAGGAGCAAGAATTACGGTTGATATGTCTACATTTTGCCGAAATAACCAAACATCAGCCAAACCGTGACATTCAACGTCGCGACACGGTAAGAGATGTTGAATCATTCGTCCGTTCTGCGGCTCAAGAATAATACCTAATTCTTCTTTTGTTTCTTTCAATGCCGTAGTCAAGCTATCATCGCCCGCAACCGCATTTCCGCCCGTACATTCCCACATATTTGGGAACGTCTTGTTCGGCGACCTTTGCGATATAAGGTATTCACCGTGGTCGTTCTCAATCCAAACATTCACCTCAAGGTGAAATTCGCCTTTGTTCATGGGCTTGCCACGCTCGTGAACACGTCCTGTTACATTGCCGTTTTTATCTAATATATCCCAAAGTTCAACCAAGTTTATTCCTCCATTCGCGTACGTTATACGTACAAAATAAATAATACGTGCTTTGCCATATCGTACAAATACGAATAATTGTTGTTCTAATACTATCCTGTATAGAAGCTCATATCAAGCTAATGACAATACAGGCTCCCGATTAGGATATCGCCACAGCCAATATTAAACAATTTCTAAATATGAGCAGCCGGGCGTTTGCAGAAAAGGGAGAAATGCGGTATCCTTTGTGGGATACTATTTTGCATAAATCTGTAATATCCAACGCGAAACACCGGAGGAGAGACGCAGCCATGAAACGATTCATCGCCACCGCCTTATTCATCGTATGCCTTTTTGCCATGACGGGCTGTGAGAAAAAGCAGGGGGATATGGGGATCACCATGGACGATTTCATCAGCAGCTACAACCAGGCCGCGAAGGACAAGGGCATCGAGCAGGCGGCATTTGAAGACTATACCCAGGGCGTATTGCCGGAGGGCGGTATACTCAGCTATATCTTCGACAAGGGGGCCAAGCTCACGCTGATGGTGGACAAGGAACTGAACGTCTCCATCGCGAGCATCACCGCGCACCCCGGGCTGCTGAAGGATGAAGCCTCCATACAGGAATTCCGCGAGGCAGCCATCAACTGCATCGATATCCTGGACAAGCAGTATAGGGACGAGATCATGCAGGCCACCGGACTCAACGACCTGAAAAACGCCATGGACAAGGCGGTGGCGGACAAGAACAAGAACAAGCTGTATTTTTTCGATACCAACACCAAGCAGAAGGACCCGGTGCACGGGAAGACGTACCAGCTGGTGTACACGGACTACCAGGGGAAGCTGTATTTCGACATCTCATACCCCATGAAAACCTCATAACGCGCCAAAGCCATAGCGTGAAGGATAGCGCGGACATATTCCGGAACACAAAAAACGAAAGCCCATCCACATGGGCTTTTTATCAAAAAAAGTGGCTCCCGCCGCTTTTTTTTTAAACACACAGGTTTGTTCGCCGCAAACCTGTGTGCAAGGTGTCATTTCTGACGTACACGCCGCCAGAAATGACGGATAATAATTTGTCTTGTTAATTTGATAAAATACTCTAGGAAACACTGATTAATTCGTACGATATCTTTGCGGTTAATTTGTCGGTATTGGAAAGTGGCATAACGCCTAAGGCGTTGAACGTTGATGCTACAAACGGTTACCACAGTATCCGGGCGTCAAGGGTCAATACGAAGGCTGTGTCGCTAAAAACTCCAAAACAGCGCTGCTATTGAAACAGCACGATGCTGTTCTTCGTTTTTGCTCCTTTGGCATAAGCGCACGGCGCACGCAAATTTCCTTGCAAATCTTATCGCCCTCATTTAATCAGCGCTTCCTTAATTCTCCCCTAACAGTTTCCTGAGGGTCTTGAATCCTATTCACAAGCCTATTGTATAGCGCTCCTACCTGCGTTCGGGGACGACCTCCAGCCAGTAACCATCGGGATCATTGATGAAATAGATGCCTATGGCGGGATTCTCAAGGCAGATGCAGCCCATTTTCTCATGCAGGGCGCGGGCGGCCTGGTAATCCTCCGCCACAAAGCCGAGATGGATCTCGTTTTCCCCCAGATCATAGGGCTGGGGGTGATCCCGCAGCCAGGTAAGCTCCAGCTTCCAACCCGTTTTCCCATCCTCCAGGAAAACGATCTTATAGCTGCCGTCGGGCGCTTCCTTGGTGCGTACAGGCTCGAGACCCAGCGCTGAGCTGTAAAACTTCAGGCTGGCTTCAAGATCCCGGACATTGAGATTATTATGCGTCATGCGAAACTGCATTTCCAAACCTCCATGATCGTACATGCATTAAATGCGGATACGGATAATAGCATCATACCATATGATCAGATAAATCAACGATTAAAATGACGCACACCTTAGTAGAAGGGCTTTTCCTTTGATATGCGGCGCGTTCCTGCCACCATTTCATAAAGATATAGCCCCTTTAGATATGACACATCATCCATTATGCACAAGTGAATATGCGCACACGCGCTATCACTGTGAGTCCAGTACAGTCTGGCACGGCAAGTCAATGGGGGGGCGATGCCCCCGGACAGGAACCCAAAACATTGAGCAGATTGCCGCGGGGATGCGGATGCATCATTCTCCGTGAAAACATCCTTTTCTTGAAAAAACCGGCAGGGAGCTATAATATAGATAAAAGCCCCGAAGGACATCTTAGGAGCGAAATGTTCAAGTTTGATGAAACAGACATCCAAAGCCGAAGAGATTTTTTCAGGAAGGAAGCCCACGCGGAGCCATTCCTGATCAAGCCGGGGACCATCCCGGTGATGGTTTCCGCTCCGCACAGCGTGAAACAAACAAGGAACGGGAAAACAAAGAGCGCGGAATATGAAACAGGCACCCTGGCCCTGCTCCTGAATGAACAAGGCCACTGCCCGTGCATCGTAAAAACGAGAAACAGCAACGACGACGCGAACTTCGACGCGGTGAGCACCTATAAGGACGCACTGGCGGAATACATCCGGGAAAACGACATCCGATACCTGATCGACCTGCACCAGATGGCCATAACCCGGGGAGAGCTGATCGACATCGGAACGGGCAGGGGCAGGAACATCCACGGACGAACCGGCCTGGCAGAAGAAATCAAACGGCTATTCCTGCAACAAGGCATCCCAAGTGTAAACATCGACTCGGTATTCCGCGCTTTAAACAAGAATACCGTATCCGCGACCATCTCACGGACATGCCATATCCCCTGCTTCCAGATCGAGATGAACTCCAGACTCCTCAGAACGGAGTATCCGGCGTATTGCTTCGAAAAGGTATTTGAAACCCTTTATCATATTATCAATTATTTAAGCGGTGAATGAGCCATGACCAAAGGCCTTTTTGTCCATAATGCGTTTTTGAACAGCCACAAGTTTACGGAATTCAACACGTTCGTGCTGGATACCGCGAAAGACTGCGGCATCGAGCTGAGGGCGAAAACCAACAGCGAACTGCTGCTCTGCATGGAGCGTGGGCATAACAGGATCCTGGGGCTGGACTTCGAGCCGGATTTCGTTTTGTATTGGGACAAGGACATCCGACTCGCGCAGGGCCTGGAAATGATGGGCTACCGCCTTTTCAACACCTCCAAAGCGATCGAAACCTGCGACGACAAATCCCTCACGCATCTCGTACTGTCCCAAAGCGGCATCCCCATGCCCAGGACGATCTCCTGCCCCAAGACATTTGAAAACATCGGCTATACACAAAGGGAATTCATGCAAACCGTTTTGGACGAACTCGGACTGCCTTTCGTGGCGAAGGAATGCTTCGGGTCGTTTGGCAAGCAGGTCTACCTGATCCACTCCATGGAGGAATTCGACCAGCTATTGGAACGTTCGGACTACAAGCCGCTCCTCTTCCAAGAATACATCAAGACCAGCCACGGAAGGGATATCCGCATCCACGTGGTGGGCGGCGCGGTGGAGGCGTCCATGTGCCGCTTCAATACCAGCGGGGACTTCCGGGCCAACGTGACGGCAGGGGGGCAGATGAGGCCCTACACCCCCACCCGGGCGGAAGCCGACCTGGCTGTCCGGGCGTGCAGCATCATCGGGCTGGACTTCGCGGGCGTGGACCTGTTATACGGGGACCATGACGAGCCGATCCTGTGCGAAGTGAACTCCAACGCGCATCTGGTGAACATATACGACTGCGCAAACATCAATATCGGGTTCCCCATATTCGAACACATCAAAAGGACGACGGGTCATTATTAATATGAAAGCCTGGCTGATCTACAGCGCGAAAGACGCTGAAAAAAATGAACAGTACATCGGGAAGTACTTCAAAGGGTGCAGGGAACGGAACGTCGACCTGTCGCTCCTTTTCGCTGAAAACATAGCGCCGGGCATTACGGACAGCGAGCTTTCGATATCATGCAACGGCCAGAGGATGGACCCGCCGGATTTCGCGATCTGCAGGACGGTGTACCCCTTACTGACCCGGCAGATGGAATACATGGGGATCCGGGTATTCAACAACCACCAGGTGGCGGAGATCTGCAATGACAAGCAGCGGACCTACCAGTACATGTCCAGCCTGGGGATCCCCACCGTGGATACAACCTTCCACAGGAAGGGTTCATCCATTGCCGCGCAGAACTTGCCGAAGGTGATCAAGCCCTGCGGCGGGCACGGGGGGGAGGGCGTTTCGCTCGTTCAGAACGAAGAAGAACTAAAGCAGAAAGCACGAGAGATGGAAGGTGATTTCATCCTGCAGGATGTGGCCCCCCAAAGCGGCAAGGACCTGCGCGTGTACGTCATCGGCAAACAGATCATCGCCGCCATGCTGCGGGAGAGCGAAGCAGATTTCCGTGCCAACTATTCGCTGGGTGGAAAGGCATCAGTCTACACATTAAACCCGGACGAAACAGCGCTGATCGGCAGGATCACCGGCGCATTCAGCTTCGGCCTGGCGGGCATCGATTTTTTATTTGATAAAGATAACAATTTATTATTTAATGAGATAGAGGACGTGGTGGGCGCGCGGATGCTGTACGAACACACGGACATCGACATCGCAGCGCTGTACCTGGACCATATCCTCAAAACCATCCAGGGATGAAGCGAAGCGGCATATAACTTTTCAATGCTGCCGCAACCAGTCTAATCAATATGATCCTTCTTTCCATTTCAGTGCGACGACTATCCTATCCTGATACTTCCCGTACTGGAAACCTATACCTATATCTGTGCGTTTCACGTAAAAAAAGACGCATTTTACGCAATAGCCATTATGCAGGCTTAAATAAGTTACGAAAGATATTCAGAATCAGCATAGATATATTCAATCACGTATGCGGTCAATACGTACTTTGATACGGAATGGGATTCTGTGCGGTTATTTCGTTCCTACTATTCAACACGCCCAAGACACGATACAACGAAATGCAAGGATGAACATAAAAAGGGAGAACGAACGGATGAAAAAGAAACGGGCCTCAAGCACAGTGCTGGCGATCGTAATCATATCATTACTGGTGATCATACCAGGCCTTACGTATGCGGCAAGCGGCCTGGGAGGCACAGATCTTCAGGAGCCGGGGGCATCGGGCCAGGATGTTTTGGCAAGCCCCACGCCAACAGCAGACGGGGAGCCGGCAGCAAGCACAGAGCCAACGATGAGCCCGGAGCCCACCCCGGCAGCGACTCCTGAACCCACAGCAAGCCTTGAACCTACAACGAGCCCGGTGCCATCAACGAGCCCGGAACCTACAGCGAGCCTGGCGCATACCGCATCATTAATGAAGCCAATGGCTCTTTATACATCTGTCAATTCGGACGCCACCTTCAACAGCGCGATATCGAGCGCGACAGGAACCGCGCAGGACCCCGACGTGATCGAGATAACGGGCGATTTCCTGATATCGTCCACGAAAACGATCCCCCTGGGGAAATACATCAAATTAGTCAGTTCTACCGGAAACCAATTCAAACTTTCGCGGGGATTGACAACCATCAACCTTTTTGACGTGCAGGGAAGCCTGACACTGGAGAATATCATCATAGACGGCGAAGCATGGGGTACATCCAAATATATGGTGAAAGTATCCACGGGCGCTTCCTTTACAATGGGGAGCGGCAGCGTGCTGCAACGCGCATGGTACAACAGCTCATCGGGCGGCGCAGTCTACAATGACGGAACGTTTGCCTTGAACGGCGGCGAGATCAAAAACAACCTGACACGACTGGTGAGCAACGTCTCGGGCGGGGTGATCTTCAATGCAGGCACATTCACGATGAGCAGTGGGAAGATCACCGGCAATATCGCCGCGGATACCACTAATACGGGCGATTGCAGTGTGTATGGCGGGGTCATCTACAATACCACCGGCGGGAACTTTACCATGAGCGGCGGCATCATCGGCGGAACAGGATCTGACATCAATAAGGCAACTGCCTATGATTTCGGCTCGCTGTTCGGCGGCGCGGTGTACAACAGCGGGACATTTTCCATGAAAGGATCGGCCAAGATCCAAGGGACCACCCTGTATAAGATCGCGGCCTGGGAATACACCACTTTCTGCGGGGGCGCCGTGTATAACAGCGGTACATTCACGATGGCAGACAGCGCAGAGATCTGTGAGACCCATGCAACAGACATCGCCTTTGCCTATGTGAACGGCCTGGGTGTATACAGCACCGGCTCCAGCGCAGAACTCAAAATGATGGACTGGGCAAAGGTCAGGAACAACAACGCCTCCACCCTGGACGGCAATGTGAATCTAAAAGGCGGCGGTGTCTATAATGTGCAGGGAAGCCGGTTTGCCATGGAATGGGAGGCGGAGATCAGCGGGAACCAGCTCTCCGCCACAAGCGGTTCATGCTATGGGGCGGGTGTATACATCGAAAATACCGGAAGCCTTTTCACGATGCGCGACAATGCAAAAATATGCGACAACACGGAGACGACGGCGGGCAATACCTACGGCGGTGGCGTATACATGACCAATAACGCCCAGTCTGTGCTGAACTACGGCAACATCAGCGGGAACAGCGCCACCTCCACGGGCAACGGGAGCTTTGGCGGCGGCGTATACAGCTACAACGGCACGACATTCACCATGAACGGCGGAAGCATCACCGACAACTCCACCAACGCATCAACGGCGGGCAGCTGGAGCCGGGGCGGCGGCGTATTCACCTCCAACGCGACCTTCAACATGAGCGGCGGCACGATCAGCTCCAACGAGGCAAACAACGCAGCGGGCGCCAATTCGGAAGGCGGCGGCGTATTCAACTGGAATATCATGAACATGACGGGCGGGACCATCACCGGGAACACGGCCTTCAAGGGCGGCGGGATATTCAACTGCACCACCCTCTCGGTGAGCGGCGACTCCAGCATCACGGCCAACACCGCTTCTGTGGAGGGCGGAGGCGTGGAGGCGTCCACCGGCACCTTCACCTACACCGGCGGTACGATCGCGGGCAATACCGCACCCAAAGGCGCGGGCGTGCTGAACGGGGCCACCTTCAACATGGGCGGGGGCGCAGTAGACACCGACAACGACGTATACCTCAACAGCGGAAAAGTGATCAACGTGACGACCGCCCTGACGGGACCCTCCCCCTATGCAAAGCTCACACCCGCAACCTACGCAACCGGAACGACTGTGGTAAGCCTGGATGCGTCGCTTACCGCCACCGGCTACACTTCGAAATTCTCAGTGACGCCAAGCGGCGCGAAGTGGGGGCTGAGGGCAAACGGGCAGAACCTGGAACTGGTGCAGGAAGACGTCTTCCTGAACGGGGAAAGCGGAAACGATACGAACAACGGCGTTACGAAAGCGACGGCGGTGGCGACCTTTGACAAGGCCAAGACCCTGCTGGGACCCAACGGCACGATCTATGTCTGCGGCACAGTCACCGTGGCAAGCGCAGACGAATTTTCCTGGTCCCTGGGCGCGAACCAGACGATGAAACGGTATAAGGACCCGGTGGACCCGGAGAACGATTTCAGGGGAACGATGATCCAGCTCGACGGGAGCCTGACGCTCTCCGATATCATCCTGGACGGCGGATCGAGCGACGGGATTGAACCCACATCCCCCATCCTGCAGATCAACGGGGGGACCCTGAACCTGAATGGCGGCTCGGCTATCCAAAACAACAACCTGGTGATCGCCAGTACTGAAAGCACGGTGTCGGGAAGCGGCGTGGCCGGAAACGGCGATATCACACTGAACGGGGGAAAAATAAAAGGTAACACCATAAACATCCTCGCGGGGGATTTCGAAACCGCCCAGGGCGCAGGCATCTGCCTGACTGGCGGCATTTTGACCCTGACGGACGGCGAGATCAGCGGCAACGCCATCCATTCCCGATACGGCATGGGCGGCGGGATATATGTGGCCGGGTCATCCTTTACCATGAGCGGCGGGACGATCGGCAACAACCTGATCTATACGCGCGAGGGAGAAACCGGGGGAGCCGGCGGCGGTATCTATATTGAATCCGACGGCACATTCAACCTGCAGGGCGGGACCATCGGAGGCAGTGCAAATACTGCGGAACAGGGCGGCGGCATCTACTGCGCGGGATCGATGAGCATGAGCGCCGGCACTATTCAGGGCAACAGCGCGGCATACGGCGGCGGCGTGCATTTCACAGGCTCCACGTTTACCATGAGCGGCGGCGGCATCTGCTACAACGATGCAACCTCCCATGGCGGCGGCCTGTATTTGGGCCAGGGCGTATTCGACATGAGCGGCGATTCCAGCATTTCCGGGAACACGGCGGTCAATGACGGCGGCGGCGTGTATTTCGACGGAGGCAGATTCAACCTGTCCGGGGGAGCAACGGTATCGCAGGACAACCCAGTATACCTCAATGGTGAAAAGGGAGTCAGCAACTATATCACCGTAACGGATGAACTGACGAACGAGCCTGCGGTATGGGTGGTCCCCGTAAATATTCCGACCATGAAACAGATCGTCAAGGCTGCGAGCGCCAATTATACCGGCGGAACGGGAGCAGATATCCTCCCCCACATCGCGCTGGCGGACGAAATGACGGGCCTGACGCTCACGTCCAGCGGGAACAACGTAAACATCATCAAAGCCCCGCTTTCCATCACGGCAGGCGACGCATCCACCGATTACACGGGGAGCGCGGCAAGCTATAACGGCGAGGCAACCGGGATACCGGACGACCTGACCTTGGCTGACTTCAACGTCTGGTACAAAGCGTACGGATCGGCCGACAGCACCTATACCACGACGGAACCGGTCAATGCGGGGGAATACAGCGTAAAGCTGGAACTCACCGGCAACGAGAACTACTGGGACACTGTGTCCAACACAGCCACATTCACCATCAACGCGATCGATCCGGCCCTTTCGGCCTTCCCTGACCAGCAGGCCGAGTATACCGACGCCGCTTTTGCCATCACCGCGCCCAATGTGGCGGGCGTGCTGGCCAAGGACACCGCTTCGGCAATGGTTCAGTATTCCCACAAAGTAAAGTCCTCGGGCGAAGCCCTGAAACCGGGGCTGCCAAAAGACGCCGGAATATATACCGTACAGGCTACCTATACAAACAGCCCCAATTACACGGAGCAAACCATCACCAAAACCGTAACGATCCAAAAAGCGGCGCTGACGGCGACTGCAGAGGATGTAAGCAGGCCATTTGGCACGGAAAGCGTGCTGGCCGTCTCGTACACCGGGTTTAAGGGTGATGACGATGAAAGCGCCATCACCACGGAGCCCAAAGCTTCAACCACAGCGACCCGGACATCGGGCACGGGCGATTACCCCATCTCGGTGAGCGGGGGCAGCGCTATGAATTACGGTTTCACCTACGTGCCGGGAACGCTGACGATCCTGCCGCTGACGGATGCGCAGGTACCGGTCTTCACGAAAAACCTGTCCAGCGGTTATACCTTTACCCAAAACGAGCGCGGGGAATTAAAAGTCGAGGCCAGCGTATCCGACTATGGGACGCTTTCGTACCAGTGGTATAAAAATACCGCCTCCAGCACGGTGGACGGGGCCCCGATAGCAAAGGCCACCGGCAACGCCTACCGCCCCCTGACGAGCAAAACAGGCACGGCATATTATTACGTGGTCGTGACCAACACGAACAACAATGCGACGAACAAGACCGCTTCCGCCGTGAGCAACATCGCAAAGGTGAGGGTGGTCCCGGAGGACGAGGAGATCATAGAGGACACCGGAAGCCCCACACCCGTACAAAGCCCAAGCCCTGCTGCTGTCACCCCGACCCCGGCCCCATCCAATACCCCCGCGGCGACACCGCAGCAGAGCGCGAACGCCGGGAAAACGATTCCCTCCGACATCATCGGACAGGACGAAACAAAGGGCACGATCACGCTGGAGATCAACGTGGATGATCTGCCCGAGGGGACGACGGCCATACAGCTGGGAGATGGAGAGATCATCCCGATCAACGGCAAGCGCACCATCCGCCTGGAAATAAAGGTTGAGAGCTTCAACGAGGAAGGAAAGAGCCGGGTCGTGGCGCTGGATGATGAAAAGGTGCCGCTCGCTTCGTTCCAGGTGCAGGCCAGTCAACCAGCAGGCGGGAAAGGGGCAACGATGCCGGTGGTACTATGGGTCGTGGTCGGCATTGCGGGTGCGGGCGCCCTCACATTGATCCTCATATTGATACTGAGAAAGAAACGAGCAAAAGGACAATAAACATCAAAAACTCCCGGGCAGAAAGAACTGTATAAAACTATTTAAACGGAACTACTCCCATACCAAGATACGGGGAAGAACTCATTCATGTAAATAAAAGGCAACCATTTTCCATGGTTGCCTTTTGTGGCGGAGAGAGAGAGATTCGAACTCTCGAACGGGTATTAGCCGTTACACGATTTCCAGTCGTGCGCCTTAGACCAGCTCAGCCATCTCTCCAGACTATCGCGGTTCATAATAGGTTTTGCTATTTAGTCGCGAAAAACATTTTATCATCAAAAGCAAAAGAGCGCAAGTGTTGCTTTATGGGGACAAAAGGCATACATCAGGTTGGGATGATTTGGCAGGAATATGCGCGTTTTGATCCGGACAAGATAACAGCGGAAGGGATAACAGTGCTACTTTCCATCGGTGCTGAGCAAAAAAGCGCACGGTTTGTGGATAAGCACGCATGACGCGAGCTGTTGGACCGATCAAAGGTATCTGGTTCTTTGAGATGGCTTGGTTTCGAGGCATCGGCGGACACCGTAAAGAGCGTTTCAAGCAGTGGCCAGATTGCGCGGGAATAATGCAGCATGAGAGATTAAATAGCGATTTTGTTATCCCTTCTGTTTTATTTACAGATTGTTCAAAGATGGAAGAGGCGGCTTGCTTGTGAAAGCCCGCCTCTTCTGATATAATTGTTTCAAAATTATGAATAATCGAATGTGCGGCATAGCGTTTACGCGCGCTTTTACATGTCGCGCGTTCATTTGAGGGTGTGAAACGAGTTGTTCAAAAAAGTAATGCTCCTGCTCGCAGCATCGCTGCTGGCCCTGCCGCTCGTATCCTGTGCACCGCAGAATACTACCACCGAGCAGGCATTGGCGGAAGGCTTCATCAAGACCGTTTACAACGTGGATTATAAAAGCGTGGACGGGGACAGGCTGGTGGAAGCCTACAGGAAGTACATGACAAAGGACTACATGGACTCGGACGGCACTTTGGAATACATCAAAAGCCTGGCCACCACATTTAAAAACAACCAGAATGTGCGCAGCGTGGAAACGGTAAAAGTGGTGGGAACGAGCAAGGCCGGAGATGGGAGCGAGCGCATCGGCGTGGACTTCGTGGTGAACAACGTTTCGGGCACCGACGAGGACCTGGCGCTGGAACCGGGCAAAAAGTACATGATCCAGGCTATCATCACGGCAAAGGCGGATGCAAACGGCAACCTGCAGGCCACGGATATGCCGCTGCCCGGCACCCCTGCCGAGTATGACGGCAAAACACCGCTGCCGGACTATGTACCGGGGCTGGATGTGAACAAGGAAAAAGACGCCGTTTATGGCGTACAGGAGAAATATTTCCGCGTCCTTTATGATGTGGATTACAAAACGCTGACCCCGAAGAGCGGCGAAGCGCTGTATGATATCTGCACGCAGTACTGGCGCAATTACAACACCATCGGTTCGGACACCCCGATGACGGACGACCCGAGCCTGGACCTGCCGGAAGATACGGGCGACGATACAGCGCCAACGGATACTGCGACCCCACCTTCGGGCTCTCCAACTTCACCGGCTACGCCATCGGCATCACCCGCTGCATCCCCCGAGCCCTCCGAAGCGTTAACGGATGACTCGCCGGACGCGCCGGGCGCGACGGATATCCCGGAGGGGGCGGAAGAGCCTTCGGGAGGAGAAAAGGAATTTGCGCAGATCTTCTATGAAGATATGCAGAACCAGAAGATCGTGGACCAATTCCTGCAATTCCACCCCGTCAGCATCGAACCCATCGGCTTTGGGGAATACAAGGCCACATCGTACATCGTGGTCAAGCATGCGGGAGGGGAAGGCGAGTATTACGCGGATATGGGCGTGGTGCTGGGACAAAGCTACCTGTACATGGTGGTCACCGATATTGCGTACGAAAACAATGCCTGGAAGATCAACCCCGACGACATGGAAGGGTACGGAATGATCTTCGGCGGCAAATTCACGGGCACATTCCCTGCAGACCTGCCGGGGACGCACCCGGAAACCGATTACGTTGCATGCGAGAAGGCGGCGACCACATTCATCACCGCCGAGACCAACATCGATTACAAAGCGGGCAAGGACAAGCTGGGCGAACATTACAAGACCCTGGGCACGGCGAACCTCATCGACACCCTGAACCAGAGGGGATTCATCGACCAGCGGGCAAATGAATTTATCCAGGGGCAGCTGGAGGGAAAATTTGTGGATTTCCAGGTGCAGGGCTTCGAGCCGGGACCCGACCCGGCAGGCGGGCAGAAATATTACCTGGAGGGCCTGGCGATGGTGAATTTCACAGCGGCCACGCCCGAATACCTGAACAAAAACAGCATCGTGGCGGGCCAGCCGGTAACCTATATGGTGAGCATGCTCCTGGCCTGGCGCGACGGTCAGTGGAAGGTGGACGATTTCGAGATGCAGCCGTATGACGATACGCAGGACGACCCGGGCATCACAGACCCGGATACGGCGATCCCCGAGGGCTCCACGGAGCCTGACGCCAGCCCCGGCGTGACGCCCACGCCAACCAAATAACATCGGCAAACGCTGCCCCTTCCACATGAGACGATGCGGGAGGGGCGGTTCACTTAATGTATAATTTATAATGTATAATGCATAATTTTGGTAGAATTGCGGGGGCTATGGTCAGTATTGGAGGGTTGTGGCGCCTCGGCACTATCGGCATTGCCTTGCGGGCTTAACAGCAGCGCATCATTCAACGAATTTCCATCCCCCCAATGTCCACAAACACGCAGAGTGGGGAACAAACCCTTTATTTGTGCAGTGAAAGGGCCAAAACCGCGGCCCGGTGGGGCTGAGAATTGTAAATAGTGGCTAAGATCACAGTATGAATATTACGAAAAATTGACGCTGCGGTAGGATTCCAGTATAATACTGATAGCAAAAGTACAGTTTGGATCAAAGGAAGACGCGGATGCTGAGAAGCATTGAAACCCTGTTCAAAAGAATAACAAGGCCTTTGCGCAAACGCAAGAACCGGGAAAGAAGTTTCCTGAGCCAGCGGACGTACCTGCGGGACGGCATGCGCATGAGCAGCCACCGCAAGGAGAGTTACCGGCGGAACCTCTTCCAAAGGATCTTTTCCAGGAAGGTCTTCATGTACGCGTCCATCAGTGCGGTCGTAGTGGCCGCGGCGGTGGTGACGCTGCTGCTTACGGGCGCGTTCACCCCGGCATCGGGCGCGATGGCCGGCCAATCCCCCACCGCTTCCGCCACACCCGGCCCAAGCTGGACAGGCCCCAACCCTTCGTCCCAGGTGGGCGTCGCCAACGGGGACCCATCGGAAAGCCCCACAGAAGAGCCCTCCCCGTCACCCACCCCTACGCCTACGCCGACACCCGAACCGATAGACCTGGACGCAATGGTCAAGAAGTTCTTTGAAGTCAAGCCGGATAAATCGAGCAAGTATTACAACGATATCGGCTACTCCACCAACACCTATAACTACACGGAAGACGACGTATACCTGATGGCCCAGATCATCCACAAGGAAGCGCACGGGGAGTCCTACACCGGTAAACTGGCCGTGGGCAACGTGATCATGAACCGTGTGCTGCTCCGCGGCTATTTCGGGGATACCATCAAGGCAGTATGCACAGCGTCGGGGCAATTTGCCTACAACCCGGCAACAAAACCTGACGGCACCTGCAAACGCGCTGCGCGGGAAGTACTCGCGTATGAACGATGGGTCGTCCCCCAGGACATATACTATTTCAAGGTAGCATCCACCAATGCGGACTGGGGCAGCCATCCCTATGCATTCCGCATCGGGCACCACGCCTTTTACAAGCACAATTACCCCGGTCGGTTCCACGGGACCAAGGCCCCGGACGCGCTATTCAAACGGGTCTACCAATGGCCTACATACGGGTGCAAGGCGGGCTCAAGAGTGAAGATCGTCCAAAGGCTGCTGCGCTCATTCAGTTATACTAAAATCAAAGTAGACGGATATTTCGGCAAGGACATGAAGGAAGCCGTGAAGGACTTCCAGAAGAAAAACAAGCTGGACGACGACGGCATTTGCGGGCCGGGCACACTGAAGGCCATGATCAAGAAATACGGCATCCAGAAATTTGCGAAGGATTACAAATACAAACCGGCGAAATGACCAGGGATCGTTCCGGGACAGGATAGCAGTAATAAAATGCACAATACATGAGAACGCAAAAGGCCCTGTTAAGGGCCTTTTTGATACCTGCACTTCGCTTATTTATTTCCCGTGGCAGCATCCGCCGTGATGCCCATGATCATGCTGGTGGCCGGAGCAGGCGTGCTTTTCGCCATCCACGACCCTGCTCTTGGTCATGCTGCCGCATTTGGGGCAGGGGATCTCATACCCGTGCCGCCCGCCTTCGGTGCAAGGCTCCACCTCCCAGGTCTGCCCACAGTCCAGACATTCAAATACACGTTTTTCCATACGATAATGGCCTCCTTCTATCACGATGGTGCGGCCTTCCACCAGGGCCGCTGCGAGCTTTTTGCGGCCGGCGGCGAGGATGCGCTGAAAGGTGGGACGCGTCAGACCCATTTCCGATGCACACGCCTGCTGGTCATACCCGAGCATGTCCTTGAGCCGGATGGCTTCCACCTCTTCGAACCCCATCTTCACGGCCTGCGCAGAACCGGAACATGCAGATTCGAATTTGCAGCTCACCGGGTATTCATCGATTTTCCCGCAGCAACGTCTCCTGGGCATAAGGCCTCCTTGAATTGAGCATATGCTCAAATACATCATAAATCAGCGGATCGCAATATGCAACAGCTTTTTGTTATCCGCTTGAAAAAATAAACATGGCATATTGGAATTCAGCCAAGCTTTTCTTTGATATACTCCGCGATCTCGCGCAGCGCGCGCCGTCCTTCGGGGATGAAGCCGGCGGCGGCGGGGAAGACGTGGAACATGCCCGCCCAGACCTGGACGAGGACATCCACGCCCTGGCCGTACGCCTTCTGCGCCACATCCACCGAATCCGAAAGCAGGATCTCGTTTTCCCCGACAAAGATGCGAAGGGGCGGGAAACCGGTGAAATCCCCGTAGAGCGGGGAAATGAGGGGGTCTTTGAGATCGCGGCCCGGCGCATACAGCTCCGCGACGCCGTTCACGCCCTTGGAGAAGAGGCGGTCCACACTGGCCTTCGACGTGCGGCTCTCCCCTGCGCCCGTCAAGTCCGTGGCAGGGGACAACGCAATTATAGCGGCCGGGAGGGGCAGGCCCTGACCTTTAAGCCGGTGGCAAAGGGAAAGGCAGAGGCCGCCGCCCGCGGAATCCCCGTAGAAAACGATGTCAGACGGCAAAATCCCCTGCGATATCAGCGCATTGTAAGCATTGAACGCATCGTCCAATCCTGCCGGGAAGGGATGCTCGGGCGCAAGCGCGTAATCCACACTGACAGCCATATAACCGGTGGCGCGGGCGATATTCACGGCGGCCAGACGGCAGTACTCCCCGCCGCCCAGCACGAACCCGCCGCCGTGCAGGACGAATATCACCTTAGCTTCCGGCGCACCCTGCGGGACGACCTTGTACGCAGGCAAACCATTCAGACGGACATTATAAACGGGGGTATGGCGCGGTTTGAACATGCGCAGCATCCCAGACTGCCTGCGCATCCTCACATAACGCGTTAAATCGACCCGGTAGCGGAAGAGGTTGAACGTGCGGGCGCGGAGGGAGAGGGGAGAAACGATATATTTGAGCCAGGGGGTATCCTGCATAAAAACCTCAAGCACAAGGTAGATTATTACTAATATTAAGTATCATTAATAACATCTAAAACTTCTATAGGGACAAATCCATGATCTATTGTAATATCTTCATCATCAAGAGATTTTGAGCCTGTTAAAACTATACCAATTACTTTATGATCTTTATCAAAAACAGGGCCACCACTATTACCATGAGCTATCTTGCATGATACTAGGTACCTGTTTGGGAAAAACCCTTTTTTCCTACCAATAGTTATACCTGGTTGAATAACCGAACAATCATCCTCTCTATGATAATTGGGGAAACCAACAACGACAATATTTTCGCCATGCTCTTTGATATACTTTGAATTACCTTTAATAAATCCAGTGCCATAATCGAAGCTATATCCAATAGCTTTTAGAATGGCGATATCAGAAGCTTTATTCTCTTTGATTATCTCAACCAAATACTTCTTATCTGGCTGATTACATCTATATGTCCAAATGAAATTATCTCTATCTGCATTAATTACATGGTAACAAGTAATCAGCCCATAACCATCTAAAAAGAATGCAGTTCCTTGATTATTGTCTCCTTTAATTACCCAAGTGTTATTTTCATAAAATACCCTTTCTTCATCAGATTCGTTTACTTTGAAATACTCTTCGCTTATTAAGGTATTATATCTTTTGGCTAATCGGATAAATATTGGATTATCTTTGCCGATAATCATTTTTAAATATTGTATTTTACCAAGAACGTAGCATCTGAACTTATGTTCATAATTGTCAAGACAGTAATGCTTTTTTGATGCAATTTTTAGGCCATCATTTTCCCAAGAGTAGATTAAAGCTCTTAAATTCCTAATATATTTTCGAGTTAAATTTGCTTTTTCATTTACTATAACACCAGTGACTTCTTGGCGTTTATATTGGCTTAATATTCTTGTTTTTTCATCATTGATTATAAACCCATTGCTTTTAATTATGGCTTGAAGTTCCTCAACTAATTGAGGACTAATTCTTTTTAATGTCGTTGAAATTGTTATATCATCTGCATATCGTGAATAATAATATCTATTACTTTTTGAATAAGTTTGTAATGAATTATCTAGCTTATAGCAAATCATATTGGAAATAATTGGCGAAGTTGGGGCGCCTTGAGGAAGCATATTGTTATAACAGCATAGCCTTGCAAGGCACGCTGCAACTTCTCGATTAAAATTGAATGGACTTTTTTTAAATAGTCCGTATACCCTCCCGAAATTTATTGAAGGGAAAAAATCTTTTATGTCTATATTGATAACATATTGTTTCCCAACATGTTCGGATGCATTTGTATAAACATTATTATTTTGAACAAATCCATGAACGGATGGTTTAGGATTATATACTAATTTTAAAACATAATTCATTTTTTTCTGTAGAATTTTCAGGCCTAAGCATGGAGACATTATTGTTCGTGATCCATTATTTTTTGGTATTTCAAACGTTGTATAATTTTCTGCCGATCTCCTATATAAATAAAAAATCAAGGTTTTATAATCTACTTCAAGTAGTTCGGCGATATCCGATTTTTTATTCATACTAAAAAATTTAGATTTAATTAATTCATCATTACAAGATAATAAATATTTCATAATAAACTCTCGTAAAGGATTGATAGTACACGAAAACCGATTCTTCCTTGTGCTTGAAACGCATGGGCAGCAAACGGGAAGCGCAGAAGGCGCGAACGGAGCACGTTCACCCAGACATTGAAATAAATCGCCGCAGGTACAACAGCGAAAATCAATCGGTTTTCGTGTACCTGTGTTATTATAACAGAAATAAAAGAATACCCCAATAACCGCCACTTAATTAATTCAAAATCCGCTGCTCTTCTTTCCATTGAATATAGTCGGGGATATCGAGAATGGGGATGAGGCCTTCCATATCCCCGGGCAGGGGCTCCATCTCGATGTGCTGGAGATCATAGGCGAAGCTTTTTTCACCCAGGATGGTCTGAAGGACGGTGGAAGACGCCTGCATGTAGACCTCTTCCAAAGCGGGGTCGTAGCCCTGCAAAAAAAGACGGACGCCGATATCGTTGGGGGCGGAGGCGCATTCCAGCGGGATAAAAAAGGCTTCGGCGGTATCAATGGCCACACCATCCATATCCACACGGAAGTTCTCGGGCATGGGGGGCTTGAAGGCGGTGACCCTCCAGTCATCCAACCGGGGCGCCTGCGCAACGAGCCTTTCAACGGCTTCAAAATAGTCGGTATTGCCATAGGCGGTGACGACGAACTCATAACAGCCGGAGCCGTCATGGCCGATCTCAAAGGCGAGACCTTCGCAATAACGCTGCAGGACGCAAAGTAATTCATCGGTGAGCCTTTCAAACGATGCGCCCGCGGAATCCTTGAGCTTTGGGGCATGGCGCGAGAACCAGTCCCAGAACTGTTTTTCCGTATACCGTGCCGCCATGCCGATGCCCCCCACATATATAATAAGAAAGAATTCGGCGAGAGGAGATGATTTTCCTTTTATATCCGGCAGAGGAGATGGCTTTACAGTTAACAGTTAATAGCTAAGAGTTGCGGAATGCCCTAGCGGGAATGATTTATATGCCCTGGCGGTTTAACCCCTCAGGCACCTTCGGTGCCAGCTCCCCTAATAGGGGCGCCATGCGTAGTGTGCTCTAAGGGGTGGGCTATAACTAGCAGTTAAGGAAACACTGATTTATTCGTACGGATATCTTTGCGGTTAATTTGCCACCTGCCTATGTCGCGAAAAGCTCAGAAATAGCGCTGCTATTCCTACGTTTTTGCTCCTTGGCAGACGTCAAATTTCCTCGCAAATCTCATCGTCCTCATTAAATCAGCGCTTCCTTAAGATTTAATAGTTAACAGTTGTGGAATGCCTTAAATAATAAAAAATCGAAGATGAACATGCCAAATAAGGCACCAAGCAGTAGTGAGAGTATGTGCACATACCCCGATGAAAACAGCATGACGCTCAATAAGGACCGAGCAACACCTCATCCGGCACAAATGCGTCTCCAAGAGGCTGCAAACGGCCCATTTGGAGCCGCAATGTGCCACCTTCCCCTCAAAGGGGAAGGCATAGGAGAATCTGGGCCATTTCAGCGCCGGTGTATGGAATGTACCGTCACTTCTTTAATAATAGAAGTAATACGACTTGAGGAGGTAACGGATGCCATATTTCTCTGCCAAACGGTGGAGGAAGGACTTGAGGGAGGCGGCTTCCCTTTTTCCATCCTGGTATTCGCCGAGCAGGGCCGCAAAGCGGGTACGTTCGCCGATGGCGGCGTGGGACCTGAAATAACCCCAGACGTGCTGCGCCGCATTGACTTCGGCTGCAGGGCTGCACTGGCCGAGGGAATCATCCACAACGGAATAAAAATCGGCGGGAACGACCGAATCCGGCGCGCGCATCATGGCGCGGAGATCCTCATATGCCTGCTGCGAGCGGGACATGACGAGGTACTTGCAGCGCGCCCACTCCTCCTCCAGCACGGGAGCGGGGAGATGCGGCTGCATGCCGAGGATGCATTTGACGGCGGAGATGTTTTTATCCTTGGTCTCCAGCATGACATCCACATCGGGGCGCCCGGCCCTTTCCAAATAATCCACGAACTCCCTCAGCCGGATGGTGGCGGAATGGGCGCCGGGCCGTCCGGAGCCCGCCTGCTGGGAATAGTGGATCTTCTGCCGCCCGTCGCAGGGCTTCCACGAAGCCGAGCAGCGGCGTATCCATTCCCCATCCGAAAGACCCTCTTCGGGCGAATTGAGCCGGTGGTGGAGAGCATCGAACACCACGGGGATGCCCAGCTCCGAACCCAGGGCCAGCACCTGCGCGATATTAAACAGCCGCTCGTCATTTTCGACGACGATGCGCCTCCTGGCCGCTATATCCAACCCCTCCCACGCCTGCGCGAAACGACGGAGCGCAGCATGCTGATCCCCGTAGGCGCCGCCCACATGGAGGATGACCTTGCAGGAGGCATCCACGCCCAGGCTGTCCAGGAAACGGACATGGTAAGCGATATCCGCAACAGACTTCTGCAGCAGAGCGGGGTCGGGGGTATTGAGCACCGTATACTGGCCCGGATGCATGGAAACGCGCATCCCGGCCTGCTTCATCAGACCTCCCAGCCGGCGGAGGCTGGAGGCGAACCTCCCCTCCCAGTCGAAACGAAACTCCGGATGGGAGGCAAGGGGTATCACCTCGGATGAGATGCGGAAAAGCCGGATGCCGTATTGCACGTTGTATGCAACGGCGCACTCCAGCGCATCGAGATTATGGCAGATGAGCCGCTCAAGGTTTTCCGGCACGGCGTTTTTCAGCAGGCAGGTCCTGTAATCCAGGCCGGGGACTGCATATGTGAGGCAGGCATATCCGATATCCAAGGCTGTATCCTTTTTCAACTGGCTTTCCTATATTCATACCCGAAAAGCGGCGATAAAACCGGATCATTCAAAAAGCATGTTTACCATCCGCGGCCTGCGGCTGTGATACAATGTGAATGGATACCATTTACAGGGAGGAAAGAAACATGCCTTCTGATGTGATCGGGTGGCTGCTGGAAGGCGACGTATCGGTCCAATACCAGACGAAACGCGATCTTTTGGGCGCTGCCGCGCCCGAACTGGCCCCGCTCCGCAGGCGGATCGCCACGGAAGGGTGGGGATTGGAATTTTTGAAAAGGCGCGACAATGCCACGGGGATGTGGGGCGGGGGCCTGTACAGCCCCAAATGGACCTCCACGCACTACACCCTGCTGGACCTGCACTTCATCGGCCTGGATCCGGCAACCCGGGAGTACCGGGAAAGCGCAGCGCTCCTGCTGGACGGGTTGTGGTACGACGGCGGACAGAGGCGCAAAGGCGTCTACCAGGATGTGTGCGTCACGGGGATGCTGCTCATCATCGCCTGCCCGGCGCCGGTATCCACCGGGAAGATCCATGAGATCATCGATTACCTCCTGGAAAGACAATATCCCGACGGGGGATGGAACTGCCGCTGGCAGCGGGGCGATACGCACAGCTCACTGCACACCACCCTGAACGTGCTGGAGGGACTGCACGAATACAGCCAAAACGGATACACCTACCGCATTGCAGACATCAGGGCGGCGGTCCCGCGCGCACATGCATTCATCCTGCAACACCGGCTGTACCAATCCCACCGCACAGGGGAGACCATCGAACCCCGGATGCTCGCCCTCCCGCACCCGCGGTGGCGGTTCGATATCCTGCGGTGCCTGGACTATTTCCAATCCGCAGGCGTGCCATACGACCCGGGGATGGAGGACGCGCTGACGGTTTTGGAGCGGAAAAGGAATACAAACGGCAGTTGGCCGCTGCAGGCGAGGATCCCCGGCGAGGTGCACTTCGACATGGAACAGGCGGGAAAACCGGGGCGGTGGAACACACTCCGGGCGCTCCGCGTCTTCAAAAAGTATGCGCCGGAACGATGCACCCCCGACACCGAATGATATGCAAGCGACAGAACTGCCGATCCCCCATCCCGCGCAGAGGGCAGCGGAAAACCATATAAAAGGAGTATATGGATAATTATGCATGTATAGACATCAGGACAATATTGACATTGCATGCAAGTTAGTACTATTATGTCCTTGGAACAGATCGGCCTATTTAATTTCATTTTTATACAGCATCACCGGATAAACGATACTTTTATTGAATATGCGATAATTTTCAGATCCCCGACAAGGCTGACTGGAGAGCGCCGGCTCCCAGATCCATTTGAACAGGCTTTCCGGGGCTATATGCCTGCGCACCTGCATCCCATTTAGCAGGTGCAACCCACCCATAAAAACCCCATCACGGGTGCAGCGCTGCATCCGAAAAGCGAAAGGCCGCATCGGACCTGCCGGCAAACGGCGGAATGATGCAAAAAAGGGAAAGATGAAGGCAATCTACATCATCCTGCTGGCAGTCCTGCTGGCATTCATCGTCACAGTCGTGGTGGTATCCCTGGGCCTTTCCATGCCGGATATCGAAAACACGGCATTTTCAAAAACCGGGAAAGCCCAGTATCATTTCGTCATGATCGGCCAGAACGCGGACGAGGCCTTCAACTCCAAGGTTCACAGCGGCGCAATGGAGGCGGCGAAAGACCTGAATGTGGCTGTGGAGATCGAAGACGTGCGCCCGGCAGACGTCTATTCGGCCAAGGAACTCTTTGACAAGGCGCTGGCCTCCCATGTGGACGGCATCGCCATCCAACTGCGCGACAACAACATCAGCAGCGAAGACCTGGCAAAAGCCAGCGATATGGGCATATCGGTGGTCACTTTCGAGGCAGATTCAGCCATATCCGCAAACATCCCTACGATAGGCACAAACAACTTCCGCGCGGGCGCGGAGGCAGGAAAAATGGCGATCCGCTGCCTGGACGGCAAAGGCCATGTAGCCGTGATCCTGAACGGCGTTTCCAGCAAGGACGAAAACTCCCAAAAGAATATGCGGGTCTCGGGCATGCTGGATGTTTTCAAAAACTATCCCATGATGAAAATACCGGCGGTCCAGCGGACTGAAGGCGGCATCTTCAGTGCGGAGAAGGCCACGCTGGACATCCTGCGGGACTATCCCGACATCAACCTGATCGTAGCCACCAACGAAATGGATACGCTGGGTATCGTGGACGTGCTGCGCGACAAGAACCTTTTGAACCGCATCAGCGTGATCGGCTACGGGGCCCAGCCGGAAACGATGGCCTATGTACGAAGAGGCGTGATCTACGGCACGGTGGTATCCGACCCCAAAAAAATAGGCTATGAAAGCATAAAGGCGCTGGCAGACCTGCAGGAATCCGGCTACATTTCCTCCTACAACGATACGGGCATATTCACCTATACACTGGAAAACGTGGAGCAATACAAGGAAACGGAATGAACATGCTGAAAGAGATCCCCGATTTTTTCAAAAAACTGAATGTTGTGGAATTCTGGCGCAGGTTCAACAACAATAAATTCCGCACGAGGCTGATCGTATTTTTCCTGATGAGCATCATCATCACGTTCAGCACGTCCCTTTATACCTATTACAACTCCCAGATGCTGATATCCAGCACGGACAGCCTTTTCAAGAAGGACATCGAACTCAACCAGCTGCACAGTGATATCACAACGGCCGAGAACAACCTGAAAACCTTCCTGTCCACGACGAAATCCGAAAGCATGACCGCATTCAACCGGACGGCGGCGGACCTGCAGACCTGGTCACGGAATATCCTGGTGACTGCGGACTCCACGGAAACAGGGCTGATGATGCAGGATATCGCGAACCTGATCAACACCTACGTGGAAAAGGGCGCCGCGGCCGTGCAGGCCAAACGCGACCGCGATGTGGACAAGTACGTGACCTATTACAACGAGTCCACCGTCGTGGCCGGATACCTGTATAAAACGATCGATGCGCTGATGGTGCAGCAACTGCAGGACAGCGCCGAGTATTATTCCATCCGCTCGAGCCGGGTGAACACGCTCCAGATGCTGAACATCGTGCTGATCGTGGTGGTATCGGTGATCATCGTGGTGATGATATTCATCTTTTCCTTCCAGCTGACAAACCCCATCGACAAGCTGGTGCAGGTATCAAAACGCATCTCGCAGGGGGATTTCGATGTGCAGATGAACACCATCGACTCCAAGGATGAGATCGCGGTGCTCTCCAAAGCATTCCAGGAGATGGTGCCGAGGCTGAAAAGCTACATCGAAGGGATCACGGAAAAGGCCGAGCTCGAGATGCAGCTGAAGGAGGAGCACATGCAGAACCTGACGATGAAGAACGCCCTGCGAGAGGCGCAGCTGCATGCGCTGCAATCCCAGATCAACCCGCACTTCATCTTCAACACCATCAACGCCGGCGCACAGATCGCGCTGCTGGAGGGGGACAACAAGACCAGCGATTTCCTCGTGGAGGCGGCGGTGCTTTTCCGCTACAACCTGAAGAGCCTGGACCTGCCCGTCACTTTCAAGGAAGAACTGGATAATGTCCGGTCCTATATCTACATACTGAAGACGCGTTTCCGCACCGTCAATTATATCGAGGAGCTTTCCGATGACGCGCAGTTGCTCCAGATCAAAATGCCAAGGCTCACGCTGCAGCCCATCGTGGAGAACGCGTACATCCACGGGCTTTCGGAACTGGAAAACGGGGGATCCATCAAAATTAAGGCATCCATCGAAAACGGCACCGCCGTCATCCGCATCATCGACAGCGGCAGGGGCATCACCAAAAAGCAGCGGGAAAAGGTGATGGGCAGCATCAACGGCATAGAACCCGCCCCGGAAACCGTGCAGTCCAAAAGCGGGGGGCATACCACGGGGATAGGCCTGAACAACATCGTGAAACGCCTGCGGCTTTTCTTCGGCACGGACGACAACCTTTTCGATATCAACAGCAATGCGAGCAGCGGCGTATGCGTGACGCTCCGCCTGCCGCTCGCCCCGGGCACACCCGTTCAGTAAAGGAGAGGCTGACCAATGTTTCGAATACTGGTAGTGGACGACGAACCTGTCGTGACCGAATCCCTGGCATATATCATCAAAAACGAGGTCGACCCCGCCATCCTGGTGGAACAGGCGCGCAACGGCAGGGAAGCGATCGAAAAGGCGTGGAACATGGTGCCCGATATCATCATCACCGATATCAAAATGCCGGGCATCAACGGCCTGGGCGTGATACGGGAAATGAAGCAGCATTTCCGCGACACCCGCTTTATCATCCTCACCGCCTACGAGCAATTCACCTTTGCAAAGGAAGCGGTCACGCTGGGGGTGGACGAATACCTGCTGAAGCCCGTGAACCACACGCGCATGGCCGAGACCATCAAAAGCTGCCTCTCGAAGATCGAAGAGGACAGGATCAAACGCACGCGTGAACTGCTGATGAAAGAGAAAATGGAAAAAATGATGCCCACGGTGGAGAGCGGTTTTTTACTCTCCCTGCTCTTTTTCGACGACTTTGACGCCAAAGACTGCCGGGAACTGCTGGAACTCGAAGCCGAAAGCGGCTGCATGATCATCATCGAGCAGCGGCAGCGCGGATCAGGCGCGAGCGAGACGGATTCCAAGGCGTTTTCCGAGCGGTGCAGCGAGATCCTGAAGCAATACAACGGGTGCCTGGCATGCCAGATGGCGGCAGGCAAGATCGCGGCTTTCATCCCCGAAACGGCGGGAAGCGGGAATGCCGGGGCCATCGCACAGAGGCTGATCGAGGAAACGAGATCCAGGGACACCTTCATCGCCATCGGCATCGGGAGCGTGCGCGGGACCTATGACGAACTGCGGGAATCCTACGGCGAATCCGTGGTGGCGCTCAACGCCATCCCAACGGACGCTTCGCCGGGCAGCTGCCTGCACATCCAGGACTTCATCAGCGCAAGCCCTGAATACGAGGATTACCCTTCGGATATGAAAAAGACCCTGTTTTCAAGGCTGGCCATGGGGGATACCACGGGAGCGCAGCGTGAATTCGAGGCAGTCTTCAGCTGGCTGAAGATACGGTGCGGCAGCGATTTCGACCTGCTCAAGGGAAGGGTGGTGGAACTGATAGCCTCGCTGACGGCAAAAGCCTACACCACCGAACTGCCGCGACGGCAGGAGAACATATCCTCCATCCTGCGCGCGGACAAAGCCAAGGAACTGCGCGACCTGTGCAAGGCCAAGATCAACGAACTCTCGGTGACCATCGCGGCATCCCAGAAAAACAGGATGTCCGAGATCGTGATACGGGCAAACGAGATCATCGCACGGAATTATACAAACGACATCTCCCTGGAAGGGGTGGCACGGGAACTGGGGATCAGCCCATCCTATTTCAGCAGGCTGTACAAGGAGCAGACGGGGTTCAATTTCATCGATTACCTCATCAAGGTGCGCATCGAGAACGCCAAGAAACTGTTCCTGAGCTCCGACCTGAGCGTGAAGGAGATATCCTACATGACAGGATACGGGGACCCGAATTATTTTTCCCGGCTTTTCAAAAAAATCACGGGCATGACGCCCACGGAATACAAGGTGCAGACGGAAAACAACATGATCAACTGACGACCTGCCAAATGGAACGCACCCAAAACCATCAAAACGGCCCGGAGGGGTGCAGGCCCCAGCCCCGGAAAGAAACCATGTATCTACCAAAGAGACCCCGACAGGATACCGGAAGCGGTAGATGGAGGTAGCCATGACTGCAAAAAGACCGATCGCATTACTGACCCTGCTTGCCCTGCTCCTGAGCGGATGCGCCAGCGGCAATCCGCAGAACCCGGATGTAAAAAAACCGGAGGGCATCATCATCATCGGTTATTCCATGTCCACCATCCAGGAGGAACGCTGGACGAAGGACAGGGATATCTTCGTGGCCCGGGCAGGTGAGCTGGGCGCGAAAGTGATCGTGACCAACGCCGACAACGACCCGCAAAGGCAACTGAGCCAGGTGGAATACCTGCTGCAGCAGAACATCGACGTTCTGGTGATCACGCCGCAAAGCGCGGTGCAGGCCGCGCAAGCGGTGGAACTGGCCAAGCGTGCGGGCGTGCCCGTGATGTCCTACGACAGGCTGGTATTAAACGCAGGAACGGACCTATACGTCTCCTTTGACAACAAAGACGTGGGATGGCAGATGGCGAAGGAGGCGACGGCCCGCGCGCCCAAAGGCAATTACCTGCTGGTCAACGGCTCGCCCGAAGACCACAACAGCAAGCTGTTCCGGCAGGGGTATGTGGATTACCTGGCGCCCTACGTGGCAAGGGGAGATATCAAAGTCTTGGAAGAGTACGACGCCAAGGACTGGCGGCGGGAAGAAGCATACAATTTCGTGTCGGCCGAACTGGCCAAGGGAGATAACATCGCGGCGATCATCTGCGCCAACGATGCTCTGGCCGGAGGCGCCGTCCAGGCGCTGGCCGAAACGCGGCTGGCGGGGAAAGTGGTGGTGACAGGGCATGACGCGGACCTGGCGGCCTGCCAGCGCATCGTGGAGGGCACGCAAACGGTGACCGTATACAAACCCATAAAGGCCATCGCCCAGAAAGCCGCCGAAGCCGCGCTCCAGATGGCCAAGAGAGAAAAACCCGCGACGACCGAGACCATCAACGACGGGAAATACGACGTCCCCTACATAAAACTCAAGGTCATACCGGTGACAAAGGAAAACATGGATGAAGTGATCGTCCAGGACGGATTTCACCTGAAGGAGGATATCTACAGGGATGTGGACATCTACAAGGCAACGCCCACCCCGGAGGCATCCCCATCCGGTTCGCCGCAAGCGTGAGCCTGCGGCATCACCTGCATAATCGAATAACCGGTCCGATAAAGAAACGCCCGTCCAACGCGGCGTTTCTTTTCTATTGTAAAAAAACACCGGCTATGCCGGTGGTACAGAAATGCTTAAAGCTATGAGTAGAAAAAAGAGAACTCGATAAGCAGAAAACCATTAAAGAGGCCCACCCCCGCACCGCTACAAAGGTTTCACTGGAGCCTCTGCTTTACGCAGCTACATACGCTCCACTGGAGCCTCTGCTTTACGCTTCGCGCCTACGCAGGCTACACGACGTTTCACTTAACGGCAGAAGTAAGAATCAAATAACTTCAAAATTAGTATAGGGGTACATACTCCTATGCAAGCGAAGGAACGCAGTGTGTCTTAAGGCACTGCCGGCAATATGCCCTGATAGGGCTGATGCAAGCCGCCGGCAAAGCCGGTGGTCATGACTGCTTTATTGCATTGCAGCGAAACGGCGGAGCCGGGGCAACAGACCGCGATGATGTGCGAATTGCAGCCAAAGCAATACAATCCATGCATAAATATAACAACGGGGACACAATGATGGAATAAACGCGATGCCGGATACATATCATTTACGGGGCGCAGCATGGCGGGACGGGCCTCACGCCGGTTTTCCAAGCATAAACCGCAAGATCCGGGCATCCTTGCGTGGTTATTTTGAGGTAAAAATAATACTGACAAGAAAGAAAATGCACCACCGATAGCAATAAAGTCCAAACAATAATCAATCTTGTGCAGTGTATTTATAGTATAAACGCGATATCTTTATGGAGGAAGTGTCCCAGATTACTTTCCTTATTTCCAAATTTAAAAGGAGGATATGAGAAGTGAAAAAGAAAATCATGGCACTCGTACTCGTGCTCGCAGTCGTAGCCGTAATGTGCGGCCTCGCAGCCTGCGCAGCGTCCGGCTCCCAGGGCGGCGGAAGCGGACTCGTAGCCGTCTTCATGCCGACCAAGTCCCTGCAGCGCTGGAACCAGGACGGCGCAAACATGGAGAAAGAACTGAAAGCCAAGGGCTACGCTGTGGACCTGCTGTACGCGGAAGACACAGTGGCAACGCAGATCTCCCAGGTAGAGACGGAGATCAACAAGAAACCCAAGGTAATGGTCGTAGCCTCCATCGACAGCGAAGCGCTGATCCCCGTACTCGACAAGGCCTCGGCAGCCGGGATCAAGATCATCGCCTATGACCGCCTGCTCATGAAGACCAAGAGCTGCGACTACTATGCCACATTTGACAACTACATGGTAGGTCAGATGCAGGGCAAATTCATCGAAGACAAACTGGGCCTCAAGACCAACAAGGGACCCTTCAACATCGAACTCTTCATCGGCTCCCCCGACGACAACAATGCCAAACTCTTCAACAAGGGCGCAATGGACGTGCTGCAGCCGTACATCGACAGCAAAGTGCTCGTAGTGAAGAGCGGACAGGTAGACTTCGCGACGATCGCCATCCCGGGCTGGAAATCTGAGACTGCACAGAAGAGGATGGACGCCCTGCTGACCGCCAACTATGGCAATGCGAAGCTGGATGCGGTTCTCTCCCCCAATGACAGCCTTGCCCAGGGCATCGCGGCATCCCTTAGCTCCAAGGGCTATGGCACGGCCGACAAACCCTATCCGGTACTCACCGGGCAGGACTGCGACATCAACTCCGTGAAGAACATCATCGCGAAGAAACAGTCGATGTCCATCCTGAAGGATACCCGTATCCTGGCCAAGAGGGCTGCCACCATGGCGGACCAGATCATCAAGGGCGGAACAGTGGAAACCAACAACAATACGTATGACAACGGCGTGAAGATCGTTCCCACGTTCCTCTGCGATATCCAGTTCGCTGACATCAACAACTGGCAGAAGCTGCTGGTCGACAGCGGATACTACACTGCAGACCAACTGAAGTAATCCCAAGTGAACCATAACTGAAATTCCTAGACCGCGGGTCGGATATCCGACGAGGATATCCGGCTTGCGGTTTATGGAGAGCATTGGGGGAATACAGGACATGGATAAGACCATACTGGAAATGAAGAACATCACCAAAAGTTTCCCCGGGGTCAAGGCGCTGGACAACGTGAATTTCAAGGTGGTCGAAGGCGAGATCCATGCGCTGGTGGGGGAAAACGGCGCGGGCAAATCCACCCTGATGAACGTACTTTCCGGCGTACATGCACACGGCTCCTACAGCGGAGAAATCATATTCAACGGCAAGGAGTGCAAATTCAACAGGATCCGGGACAGCGAGCACCTGGGCATCGTGGTGATCCAGCAGGAACTGGAGCTCGTACCCACCCTGTCCATCGCGGAAAACGTGTTCCTGGGCAACGAACGTTCCAAAATGGGGATCATCGACTGGGACGAAACCAGGGTGGAGACGAGAAAGCTCCTGGACCGCGTGCGTCTGAAGGACGACCCATCGTTACTGGTGAAGGACATCGGCGTAGGCAAGCAGCAGCTGGTGGAGATAGCCAAAGCCATTTCAAAGAAAGTAAAACTGCTGGTGCTGGACGAACCCACCGCAGCCCTGAACGAAGAAGAATCCGAGAACCTTTTGAACCTGCTCAAGGAACTGCAAACCCAGGGACTCACATCCATCATGATCTCACATAAACTGCGCGAAGTAGCCAAGATCGCCGACCAAATAACCATCCTGCGGGACGGCACTACCATCGAAACACTGAAAAAAGGCAAGGACGATATCAGCGAGGACAGGATCATCAAGGGAATGGTCGGACGCGAGATGACAGACCGTTTCCCCAAAAGGGTGTCCCATATCGGCGGAGTCACATTTGAAATCAAAAACTGGAATGTATTTGACCCGCTTGTCGAAGGCAGGCAGATCATCAAAAACGCGAGCATCAGCATACGAAAGGGCGAAGTGGTGGGGATTGCAGGATTGATGGGTGCTGGACGCACGGAATTTGCAATGAGCGTCTTTGGGAAGGCTTACGGGAAGCATATCACCGGGAAAGCATTCAAAGACGGCAAGGAGATCCACCTCCACTCCATACGGCAGGCCATCAAAGAGGGTGTAGCCTATACCACGGAAGACCGAAAATCCGCAGGGCTCATCCTCATCAACGATATCATGTTCAACATCACCCTGGCCGGCCTGAAAAAAATCAGCAAGGCCTCTGTGATCAACAACAACGAAGAAATCATCGTAGCTGAAGAATACAGGAAAAAACTCAATATCAAATCTACGGGCATCACGCAGAAAGCGGGGAACCTTTCGGGCGGGAATCAGCAGAAACTGGTCCTCTCAAAATGGACGTTCGTGCAACCCGACATCCTCATACTGGACGAACCGACGAGGGGCATAGACGTAGGTGCGAAATATGAGATCTATTCCATTATCAATAACCTTGTGGCCGAAGGGAAATCGGTGATCTTCATCTCATCCGAGCTTCCCGAACTGCTGGGCATGTGTGACAGGATCTATGTAATGAACGAAGGCCAGATCGTGGGCGAATTCGACAAGAAAGAGGCCACCCAGGAAAACATCATGAAGAGCATCATGAACAATGAAGCACAGGAGGTATCTTAGAATGGCTAACATTGCCGCACCTACAACCACAGAGAAAAAGGCAAAGAGGGCCGTTTCGTTATTCGGCGGTAATATACGCCAATACACCATGATCATCGCGCTGGTGGTCATCGTGGCCCTATTCGGTATCCTGACGAGCGGGGATTCGCTGCTTCCGGCGAGCGTTACCGATATCATACTGCAAAACTCAGCCATACTCATCCTCGCCATCGGCATGATGCTGTGCATCCTGACAGGCGGCAATATCGACCTTTCCGTCGGTTCGGTGGTATGCCTGATAGGCGCCATGGCGGCAATGCTGATCACCATGCAGCATCTGCCGGTATGGCTGGGGATCATCCTGGCGCTGGCGGGCGGATTTGCAGCAGGCGGCTTCCAGGGATTCCTCATCGCGTACGTCCGCATACCGCCTTTCATCACGACGCTGGCGGGCATGCTGCTTTTCCGCGGGCTGGGGAACGTCATCCTGCAGGGCCAGACGATCGGGCTGCCGGCGGAATACATCAGCCTGACAAACAGCTATATCCCGGATCCTTTCCATATCGACGGATTTAAGCTGGTGCCGAGCGTGGCAACCGAAAGCGAGCTGAACATCCTGTGCGTAGGGGTAGGCGTCCTGCTTGCCCTGGTGTATGTTTTCTTTGCGATGCGGAAGCGGTACAAGAAGCGCAAATACAATTTTGAATTAACACCGGCATGGGCGTTTGCCCTGCAGACGGCCGCGATAGCCATCGTGACCGTGGTTTTCTTCCTGTGGCTGGCCAGGAACCAGGGGATACCGGCGGTGCTGATACTGGTGGGCTTCCTGATCGTGGGATACTCGTTTTTCATGCAGAAGACGGTACCCGGAAGATATGTATACGCCATGGGCGGCAACGAAAAAGCCGCACGGCTGTCGGGCATCAATACCAAAAAAGTCATGTTCTTTGTCTACATGAACATGGGCGTACTGGCAAGCATAGCGGGCCTGGTCTATTCGGCCCGCGCAAACGCGGCATATCCTTCGGCAGGAGACATGTATGAACTCGACGCGATCGGCGCATGCTTCATCGGCGGCGCATCCGCAGTGGGCGGCGTGGGCACCATCATAGGCGCCATCGTGGGCGCGCTGATCATGGGCGTCATAAACCAGGGGATGACCTACCTGGCTGTGGACTCCTACTGGCAAAGGGTGATCAAAGGGTGCGTCGTGCTACTGGCCGTGGCGTTCGACGTATTTACCAAATCACGGGCGAAGAGCGCGTAACCTTTTATAAGACCAACAGTTTATTGCTGAGGAGTGGACCGGGCCCTGGGCTGCCTTGCGGCGCCGAATCTGCCGGACAGGATCCGATCCACTCCACCCCCATTTGACGCACAACAAACGTGCAACAGCGAAACGCCCCCGCAATGGGTTTACACCACGGTGCAAACGATCCATAATCAGGATGGGGCTGCGCTGCGGATGCCCGAAGCAATGGGGAAAGGTTAAGAATAAATCAAAAGCAAGCGGATGGAACTTCACCGCATCTGCGGACAGGATCTACGGAACAAGCGCAAAGCAATGCCGGTAAAATGGCGGAAGCAAACTACCTTTGAGCGGGGGCTGCAGAATATTTACGCAGGCCATGGAAATAATAACCGATAATAAATACCGCTGGAAACCGGATACGGCACAGGGCGGCATTTGAACATACAGAACCGAGGGAATCATTTGCAGCCAAAGAACGATAAAAAAGAAAAGCGCGATATCCCCAATGTGATGGAAATGATTTTAAAGCCGTCCATGAACGTGTATACCAGGCAGGTCAACATGGACAACCTGGAGGATTTTGTTTACCTGCCCTCCCTGCTGCACAGGGACGACCCGGACTGGACGCCCCCGGCATCCCGGGCCAGGCGGAAACTGCTGGATTCAAGGCACAATACCTTTTTACAGGAAAACACCCATGCGGTTTACCTGGCCTTCAAACACAGCCTGCCCGTAGGGTGCATCCTGTGCGGGATATTCACAAAACCCCCGGAAGGGATGGCCCACCCCTGCGCATTTTTCAGCATGTTCGATGCGCAGGATGAGGAAACAGCCGTAAAACTATTCGATACTGCGTGCGCCTATGCGGCGGAAAAAGGCGCCTTTATGATACTGGGGCCATGGTCTCCAAACGGGACACAGATGGAGACCGGGCTGCTTGCGGATAAATTCAACGCGCCCTTTGGGTATATGAATGCGTATAATCCCCGTACATACGCCGGGTACGCCGAAAGCTACGGCTTTTCAAAACACCAGGACTTGTACACGATGCAGTTTGAAACGGCAAAAGGGGAGATCGAAAAGGCAGGCACAAAGGCAGAGATCCAGAACCTGGTGGGAAAAACTGAAGGCAGGGACCAGACATTCCGGGAGAAAGCCGCCCAGCTGCGGCATATCCTGGAGGTGCGAAAGGACGAATTGAAGCCTTTCAGGAACAAAACGGTCGGATTCTATGAAGATACAGGATCCGCATGCGCTTTACCCGATATAACGGCTGCCCTGGCCAGAGCGCATGGACGGACGATGCCTTTGCGCAAACCGGCAGGCGATATGGATACGCTGAGCTTTGCACAGGTGATGCATGCAGTATCGGACGAAGCATATGTGGATGCTTTCGGCGGGCTGCTGGGCATGGCGCGGGCCGCCGGCTACAGCCATATCATCACCGCTCCTGCGCCCTGCGGTGACAGGCGGATGGAAGCGGCCGCAGCAGCGTATGGCGGCCGGGTGTGGAACACATACAGGATCTATGCGAAAACGGTAAATATGCAGACAAGGCAGACCCTCCCATAACTTTGCGTTGTGCTCCTCCTGTTATATTTCCAGGTTTCGGCAGGGGGGGGATCTGGGCAATCTCCCCCCCGCGGGAAACCGGCCGCGGGGCACAGCAACCCGAACGGAACCTTTGGCCCAGCCGGGCGGCGCGGCATCCAATCAGCATGCTTATATAAAAATCAAGCATAAATCACCCTACAATCAATTGCAGGAAAAAGATACACAGGATATAATGATAGGCAAGGTCAAAAGGCGGCAGCCGGAAGGGCGTTGCGCCTGATTTGTATGTCCGCCATTACCCGCCGGTATGCCAGGGCAGGAACAGCCAAAACCCTGCAGCATCTGTTTTACCGTTAAGAAAGCGGGGTATCCAGTTTGTGAGGAATTCCACATATAAGAACCAGCAAGGAGGAACATCCAGATGAAAGAATTCTACCCCGGTATCCCGAAGCTCAAGTATGAGGGGCCAGACAGCAAGAACCCGCTATCCTTCAAATTTTACAATCCCGACGAGATGATAGCCGGAAAGAAAATGAAAGACCACCTGCGCTACGCCATGAGTTACTGGCACACCATGTGCGGAACGGGCAGCGACATGTTCAGCTCGATGGGCTCGACTGACCGGACTTACGGCAAAGAATCCGACCCGATGGAAACAGCCAGGAACAAGGCGTATGCCGCATTTGAATTCCTGGACAAGACGGGCATCGACTATTTCTGCTTCCATGACAGGGACATCGCGCCCGAAGGGGACACCCTGAAGGAGACCAACAAACGGCTGGATGAGATATCCAAGCTCATCAAGGGCCTGATGAACGATACAGGCAAAAAACTGCTGTGGGGCACGGCCTCCCTTTTCGGCCACAAGCGTTATGTCCATGGCGCAGCCACCTCCCCGCAGGCGGACGTTTTCGCATACGCCGCGGCGCAGGTGAAAAAAGCCATGGAGATCACCGTGGACCTGGGCGGACAGGGGTATGTATTCTGGGGCGGCCGCGAAGGCTACGAGACCCTGCTCAATACCGATATGGGGCTGGAGCTGGACAACCTGGCCCGCTTCCTGCACATGGCGGTGGATTATGCCAAAGAGATCAAATTTGACGGGTATTTCTACATCGAACCCAAGCCCAAAGAGCCCACCAAGCACCAGTACGACTTTGACGTGGGCAACGTGGTGGCGTTCATGCGCAAGAACGGGCTGGAGAAGATATTCAAATTCAACATCGAAGCCAACCACGCCACACTGGCGATGCACACCTTCCAGCACGAACTGCAGCTGGCGCGCGTCCACGGGATGTTTGGCTCTATCGACGCCAACCGCGGCGATTACCTGCTGGGCTGGGATACCGACCAGTTCCCGACCGACGTATATGACACCACGTTTGCCATGAGCGAAGTGATCAAGGCCGGCGGATTCACCAAGGGCGGGCTGAACTTCGACGCGAAGATAAGGCGCGGCTCCTTCACCAACGAAGACCTCTTCCACGCCTACATCAGCGGCATGGACGGATTTGCGCTGGGCCTGAAGATGGCGTACAAGCTGCACGATGCGGGCGAACTGGACCAGTTCATCGCAAACCGCTACGCCTCCTACAACAGCGGCATCGGCAAGGACATCGTTTCGGGCAAAGTAGGATTCAAAGAGCTGGAGCAGTATGCCCTGGGGCTGGAAGGCATCCAGGTAGAATCGGGACGCCAGGAGATGCTGGAGTCCATCGTAAACAGGAGCCTTTTCGGCAAATAAATAATAAAGCAAGGCGGACGTCCCGGCGGCGTCCGCCTTACTTTAATTAATAGTTAATAATTAAGAATTAATAATTGTTGAATGCCTTCGGCATGATTTAATAACCTGCGGGAGAGCATCTGGAAACAGACACCCGGTCGATCAAAACACCTGTGTAATCACTGGCAATACTATTTATAATCAATCTGGAATATATCCCAACTTGTTAACTTAGGAGGAAGAGATATGGCATACCTGATCGGTATAGACATCGGCACGTCGGGTACGAAGACCGTGCTTTTCGATACGCTGGGCAATACGGTGGCGTCCTCGACGTACGAATACCCCCTGTACCAGCCGCAGATCGGCTGGGCGGAGCAGGACCCGGTGGACTGGTGGAACGCCACGGTAGGCTCCATCCGCGAGGTGCTGAAAAAAAGCGGCGTCAAACCCATGGAGGTAAAGGGCCTCGGACTCTCGGGGCAGATGCACGGGCTGGTGATGCTGGACAAGGACGGGCAGGTCATCCGCCGCTCCATCATCTGGTGCGACCAGCGCACAGGGAAGGAATGCGAGGAGATCACCAATATCATCGGCAAAAAAGAGCTGATTGAGATCACCGCGAACCCGGCGCTGACAGGGTTCACCGCATCCAAGATCCTGTGGGTGCGCAACAACGAACCTGAGAACTACGAAAAATGCAAAAAGATATTACTCCCAAAGGACTATATCCGCTACATGCTGACGGGGGAATTTGCCACCGAAGTATCGGATGCATCGGGCATGCAGCTGCTGGATGTGCCCAAGCGCGACTGGAGCGATGTGGTACTATCCAAGCTGAAAATCGACAAAGCATTGCTCGGCAAGGTGTATGAATCCTACGAGATCAGCGGCAAGGTGAACAAAAAGGCCGCCGAGGCTACCGGATTACCGGAAGGGACACCCGTGGCGGGCGGCGCGGGGGACCAGGCGGCGGGCGCCGTGGGCAACGGCATCGTGAAGAAGGGCCTGGTATCCTCCACCATCGGCACATCGGGCGTGGTCTTTGCCCACCTGGACGAAGTCCAGATCGACGCCAAGGGCAGGGTGCACACCTTCTGCCACGCGGTACCGGGGGCATGGCACGTGATGGGCGTGACACAGGGCGCTGGTTTGTCACTAAAATGGTTCCGCGACAACTTCTGCATGGCGGAGAAGGAAACCGCCAAGGAGATGGGCATCGACCCGTATGAGCTGATGACGAAGGAGGCGCTGCGCGTCCCCGTGGGCTCCAACAGCGTTATTTATCTCCCCTACCTGATGGGGGAACGCACGCCGCACCTGGACCCGCTGGCAAAAGGCGTATTCTTTGGCCTCTCCGCCATCCACGAACGCAAAGACCTATTGCGTTCGGTCATGGAAGGCGTTACATTCTCCCTGCGCGACTGCATCGAGATCATCCGGGGCATGAACGTGCCGGCTGACCAGGTGCGCGCATCGGGCGGCGGCGGACGGAGCGAGCTGTGGCGGCAGATGCAGGCGGACCTTTTCCATTGCCCGGTGTATACCATTAATTCTGTCGAGGGCGGTGCGCTGGGCGTGGCCATCCTGGCGGGCGTGGGCACGGGGGTATGGAAGAGCGTGCCCGAGGCTTGCGACGCGGTCATCAAAGTCAAAAGCGAGCAGAAGCCCATCGCGGAAAATGTGACGAAATACGACGCGTATTACAAGGTCTTCACCGGACTGTATACGCAGTTAAAGGGACTGTATCAGGAGATCGCAAAGATATAGGATAGATAAAAAATCCGCCGGAATGGCGGATTTTTTATTTAATGTATAATGTATAATTAATAGTGTATAATAGCGGAATGCAAAGGGAGGCAAGTTTGCCTCCCTTTGCTGATTTTATGAGCCCGAGGGGTTTCACCGTTTCCCGACGCGAAGAGGCTTCAAGGCTGCATTGCCGAATATCCTTTCACATTTGCTGGCACGCGTCCATCCGGAACCATTTTGAATGAACATGCAAAATGCATAAAACATACCTATGAAAAAGCGAATAATTTTATCATATGGGAGCCGCTTCATATATAATAGAAACTGGCCTATCGTTTATCATTTCATCCAATGGAGGAAAGCGGGATGGGGAATACTGTGATGACACCGAAAGAGCGGGTCTTCAAACGATTGAACGGGGAAACGGTGGACAAGATCCCCAACCTGAACATCCTGATGCAATTCGCGGCCAAGACCATCGGTGTTACGTACAAAACCTATGTGACGGACTACCGGCGGCTGGCGGAAGGGAACATCACCTGCTGCGAGCAATACGGCATCGACATGGTGAGCACAGTTTCAGACCCAATGCGGGAGGCGCACGGCTATGGGGCAGACGTTACGATGCCGGAAGACGACGTACCGTACTGCAAGGAGCCACCCATCCGGGACATCTCCGATATCCGCAAGCTGAAACCATTACGACCGCTGGAGGATGAACGAACGCTGGACCGGATAAAGGCTGTGGAACTGTACAAAAAGGATGTGGGGGACAGGTACCCCATCCTGGGCTGGGTGGAAGGCGCCTATGCAGAAGCGGCGGACCTGCGGGGCGTGAACGATATCATGATGGACCTCTATGACGAGCCCGAAGCCGTTCACGACTTATTACAAATCTGTACGGAAGGGGCCATATCCTTCGCGCTGGAGCAGATCAAGGCCGGGGCGGACTTCATCGGCATCGGAGACGCGGCTGCCTCCCTGATCGGCCCGAAAGGATACATGGAATTTGCACTGCCGTACGAAAAGCAGATTGTGGACGCCATCCATAAAGCCGGAGCCAAGGTGCGGCTGCACATCTGCGGGAATACGACGCCCATATTGAATACTGTCACAGGCTGCGGCGCGGACATCATTGACGTGGACTACATGGTGGATTTCAGAGCGGCCAACGAGGCCTTTGCGGGGAAATGCAGCGCAAGCGGGAACTACGACCCGGTGGAGGTATTATTACTAGGGAGCGTGGAAGGCGTGAAGAATGCCGTGCGCGCCTGCGCGGGCATGGGGAACGAACGCACCTTCATCATGGCGGGGTGCGAGGTGCCGAAGATGACGCCACCTGAGAATCTGATGGCGGTGGACGAGGCGCTTCGCGAATTGAGAATTGAAAATTGAGAATTGAGAATTGGGGATGCACTGCGGGGGGGAATGTTTGAAGTTTATAGTTGGGAATTGCAGTAACACGGCAATGCCCCGATGCTATTACAATCGTGATCCCGGGCGGGCTGCAGCTGCGGACATTTTAAATTAATCAGCAGGCGATGGAAAATGTATACGGCGGGGAGCCAGAAACTGTAACAGAACTTCCAAGCCAAAGCCACAGTTTATGATAATAAAATTGAACAGGCGTATACGCGGTATAAATGGCTATGGAATTATACGTATAAGTCTTTTATAATAAAAAATGAAGCTACATTACAACAGCCTTGGCGTTCGCGAGGCAGGATACCCACCGATTATCAAATCCCTTTAATAGATACCATTGATAAAAAGGAAGGCCGATGAACATGCGGGACGGAATCACGATAGCAGGAAACCTGATCGTGGACTATGTGAAACAGATCGACACCTACCCGAGGCCGGGAATGCTGGCCAACATATTGGAGCTTTCCCGTTCGGTGGGCGGATGCGCCACGAACACCAGCATCAACCTGGCGCGGATAGACCCCGATATTCCCATCGAAGTCATCGGAATGGTGGGTGAAGACGAAAATGGCGAATATGTGCTGGGAAAACTGAAGGCCGACGGGATCGACACGACCCATGTGGCGGTCAATAAGGAACTGCCGACGTCCTTCACGGATGTGATGAACGCGCAGGACAACGGGGAACGCACCTTTTTCCATGCGCGGGGCGCAAACGCGCATTTCGGCATGGGCCAGATACCGGTGGACCAATTACAAACGAGGCATTTCCACATCGGCTATGCGCTGCTGCTGGACAGCCTGGACGCGGAAGACACTACATATGGGACAGCGATGGCCAAAGTGCTGCATGACGCACAGCAAAAAGGCATTAAGACGTCCATGGATGTGGTGAGCGAAAGCGGGGACCGGTTCCAAAAGATCGTACGGCCGGCATTGAAATACTGCGATTACCTGATCATCAACGAGATCGAAGCCTCGATGGTAGCGGGTATCGAAGCCCGGAAGGACGGGAAGCTGGACAAAGGCCAGTTACAAACGATATGCACCAGACTGTTTGAACTCGGCGTGGCGGAGATGGTGACCATCCATGCCCCCGAGGGCGCCTGCACGATGGAAAAGCGCGGGGACTTTTTCTACGAACCCTCCTATGCGCTGCCGAAAGGCTGGATCCAGGGCACGGTGGGAGCCGGGGACGCCTTCTGCGCGGGGATGCTTTTCTCCATCTACCATGGGCTGGACAGCACCCAGGCGCTGAAGACCGCGGCGGCCGCTGCAGCGTGCAACCTCTCCTCCCCCAACTCCATCGACGGGATGAAGAATATCTCCGAAATCCGCAGGCTCATGGCCGCATGGAAGCAGAAACAAGCCTGAATACAACCGAAGCAGCAGTAGCACATTGATGGCCAGCAGAAAAACGACAGATACCGGCCTTCTTCAACAGCAATGAATATCCCATTGGGTGATATGGTATACCATGTGTATCATCCTGGGCAGGAAGAAGGGCAAGGGAAAGGCACAATGATACAATGATCGTATGCGGGAGCGCTCCTGACGGGGCGCTCTTTTTTTATTGACCAATTGACAATGGAAAACGGGAAATCCACTGCGGGATGCCTCTACTATAACCGAAACCCAACGCCAAGACCTCATTTCACAGCAAGGCTACACAAAGCCACGGCAGCCGATCCAAAGCGTAGATGGGTCATGGAAGGATCCCGTATAAACTGAAAAGCAATGGAAGACCGTCTGCACGCCCCGCACAGCACCAACACAGGCGGTGTGCGGCGTCACAATACCATTTGGACGCTGCAATAGCAAAGAAGCGGCAAAGTGATACGATAAATGCTCAAACCTGTAATAAAACTGCACAAAAATCGCGATAATTACTGGAAAATTAGTCGTTAGCATTGAATATTATCAAATAAGAGTGCTGTGAGATGGTCCATGCGATTTGTGTGAGAGAACACAGTGTTATACTATACTTGCAGAATATGCAAGCTTGGGGGCGTTTCCCCTCTGTGAACGTATAAAATAGTTGGAACATCTATAAAAAAGGCAACCCCGGTGAAAGCCGGGATACGCAAAGCCTAAGCCTAAAGCATGAAAATGCCACGGCAGTATGGCCGCTATAGATCCTCCCGGTAAAACGGGAGCTTTACAGCGGCTTTTATTTCTCCCGGAAACTCATCTTGAAAGGGGACAAGCTTTATGAAAAAGACATTGACGGTCATCCTGGCACTGGTGATGGTACTCGTACTGGCCGGTATCCCAAATACCGCAATGGCACAGCCAGGACTGATAAAATGCACCGTTTCTTACAACGGGAACGGAAACACATCGGGGAGCCCGCCGGGCGACACCAAATACGACTGGATGACGACGGCGACAGTCCAGGGATACAGCAACCTGCAAAAAACTGGATATACCATCATCGGGTGGAAAGACGACTCCGGGAATATCCGGCAGCCCGGATTCACCTGGACTATCCTGCTAAGCACAGAATTCGACGCCGTATGGAAAGCCAATACTTACGAAATCACTTTTGACGCAGGCCTGCATGGGAAAATCGGCACCTCGCAAACATACAAGGTCAATGCCGACTATAATACCACGCCATCAGCGCCAACCAATGTAAACGCCGATACAGGATGGCGCTTCACCGGATGGAGCCCTACGGTAACCACTGTTACCGGTCCGACCACCTACACAGCCCAATATGTACAGCAGTATAAAATTACGTTTGATGCGGGAACCAAAGGACACTTCCCGGAGGGCCAGTACAGGTATGTCTACAAAGACATCAATACGACGCCCGCCGACCCGCGCGGGGATATCATCCTGAATACGGGCTACGTATTCACCGGATGGGATCCGGCTACCATCACACCTGCGACGGCGGCCAAGACCTATACGGCCCTGACCGACCTGAGGAACTATACTGTGACTTTTGATGCGTGGGACCACGGGACGATCGACGGGAACCGGACGAAAGGCGTGAGCGTCAAACATGGAGCCACAGCTGCGGCTCCGACCGTGACACCGAATACCGGCTACCGGTTCAACCACTGGCAGGAATCCATCAACAATATCACGGGAAACAAGACGGTCCACGCCATCTATGACTGCCTCACCACATACTACCTGGTACACGGCACCATAGGCGGACAAAGGACCCTGACAGTCCCTGCACCCGACAGCGACGGGGATTGGGACAGCACCTTTGACGTGTATGACGTCGATGTCATCGACCCCGACGACATCGTGCCGGATGCGGGCTACGACTTCGACGAGTGGAGCGACTGGGATTTCAACCATTTCGACAGCTTCCACACCAACGAACCGGAGAGCGTAACGGCAGAATATGATTACACGGAATATGAGATCACATTCAAAATAACGGCGGGCAAGGGCACATTTGCCGAAAACGGAAGCGACACCATCACGAAAATGGTACCCAAACGCGCCACGCCCACAGCACCGGCGGTGAACGCGGCAACGGGCTGGGCGCTGGCCGGTTGGGCCCCGGACATTCATGCAGCGACAAGCAAACAGACATATACCGCAAAGTTTAATCCGGAGTATACAGTCCGATTTATGGACGGCAGCTCGCTGGTGACGACCCGCAAGGTGACCCTGCCGGATACGACGGTGGGGACCCTGCCGGCAGTACCGCCGGTGACCGGCTATACGCCCGACGGATGGGCGACGAGCACGGGGACGCCTTTTTACGGGACGACCACGGTGAACGCTGACATCACCGTATACGCGCAGCGTCATCCGAACTATATCTATACCGTGACGTTCATGGACGGGGCAACGACCGTCGGCACGCGCACGGTGACTTCCCCGGACACACACGTATCATCCCTGCCGAACCTGCCAGCTCCCCCGAGCGGACAGATCAATGAATACTGGCAGTACGGCGGCGCACAATTCACGACCTCCACGACCGTAAGCGCGAGCATCACCGTAACGCCCAAGCGGCATACGGCCTATGTGTATACAGTCACGTTCAAGGATGGGGCGACCGAATTCACACGGACGGTAACGGAACCCGCCACGACGGTATCGGATGTACCGACAGTCCCGTATGTGTACGGATTCACGGCGGACGGGTGGAAAGCCGAAGGCGCGAGCACATTCTTCTCGACTACGACACCAGTGACGGGGAGCATCACGGTACTGGCGGTGCGGCACCCGGACTATGAATATACCGTGACGTTCATGGACGGGACAACGACCGTTGACACGCGTACGGTGACATCCCCGGCAACGACGGTATCCTCCCTGCCGAACCTGCCAGCTCCCCCTGCGGGGCAGATCAATGAATACTGGCAGTACGGCGGCGCACAATTCACGACCGCCACGACCGTAAGCGGGAGCATCACCGTAACACCGAAACGGCACACCGCCTATGTGTACACGGTAACATTCAAAGACAGGACGAGCGAATCCACACGGACGGTAACGGAACCGGCCACGACGGTGACGCCATTCCCGGCTGACCCGACCAACACAGGGTACAACTTTGGCGGGTGGTTCACACAGCCCAACGGCGCTGGGGACAGGGTAACAGCAAGCACCACGATCACGCACAGCATGGACGTATACGCCTACTGGGCAAACTACAGCTACAAGGTCACCTACATGAGCAAAGGCTCGGAATACACAAATCAAATGGTGAACTCCCCCAATGTAAACGTAGGGGCACTGCCTGCCGAACCGGTCAACCTGGGATACAAATTCGGCGGGTGGTACACGGGCGTGGACGGGACAGGCACGGAATTCAAAGCCGACACGACCTTAACGGGGCCGATCACAGTCTTCGCAAACTGGCTGAACTACAGCTATACGGTGAACTTTGACAAGACGGACGGCGAAACGGAAGCAAGCCCGAACAGCAAGACGGTGGCTACCCCCGACTACAACGTGGGGACATTGCCAGCGCCGCCGACACGGACGGGATACAACTTCGGTGGGTGGTACACGGGGCGTGACGGCACGGGTACGGAGTTCAAGGCCGACACGCTCGTAACGGACAGCATCCGCGTATATGCAAAATGGAAGACCTACAGCTACACGGTGGACTTTGACAAGACGGACGGCGACACGGAAGCGAGCCCGAACAGCAAGACGGTGGCTACACCCGACATCAACGTAGGGACGCTGCCGACGCCGCCGGAAAGGTCGGGTTACAACTTCGGCGGGTGGTACACGGGGCGTGACGGCGCAGGGACGGAATTCAAGGCCGACACGACGGTAACGGGAAGCATCCGTGTGTATGCAAAATGGAACACCTACAGCTACACGGTGGACTTTGACAAGACGGACGGCGAAACGGAAGCGAGCCCGAACAGCAAGACCGTCGCAACCCCCGACATCAACGTAGGGACGCTGCCAGCGCCGCCGACAAGGACAGGTTACAACTTCGGCGGGTGGTACACGGGGCGTGACGGAACCGGGACGGAATTCAAGGCCGACACGACGGTAACGGGAAGCATCCGTGTGTATGCAAAATGGAACACATACAGCTACACGGTGGACTTTGACAAGACGGACGGCGAAACGGAAGCAAGCCCGAACAGCAAGACGGTGAATACACCCGACATCAACGTGGGGACGCTGCCAGCGCCTCCGGCGAGGACAGGTTACAACTTCGGCGGGTGGTACACGGGGCGTGACGGTGCAGGGACGGAATTCAAGGCCGACACGACGGTAACGGGCAGCATCCGGGTATATGCAAAATGGAACACATACAGCTACAAAGTGGATTACGTGAGTGGGGGAGCGCCCTATGGCAGCAAGACAGTAGATTCGCCTGCCGTCAACGTAGGGGCACTGCCGACACAGCCGACCAAGACAGGGTATAACTTCGGCGGATGGTTCACGGGCCAGAACGGGACAGGTACGGAATTCAAGGCCGACACGACCGTAACGGGACCGATCACCGTCTACGCCTACTGGGCACCGTACAGCTATACAGTGACCTTTAACAAGAACGGCGGAGACACCGACGCAACCCCTGCAACCAAGACGGTAGCCTCCCCCAGCACGAACGTGGGGATGCTGCCTGCGCAACCCAGCAGGACGGGATATGAATTCCAGGGATGGAAGACATCGGGCGGGACAGACTTCGACGCCAGCACGACGGTAAGCGGAAACATGACGGTATTTGCACAATGGAAGATCAAAACCTTTACCGTGACATTCAACCCGGGGCTCCACGGCGAGCTGGATCCCAATTCCCCGAACGGGCTGGTGCAGACGGTGGAATACAATAAGAACGCACTGCCGCCGGTGATCGACACCGACCCCGGCTACAGATTCCTCGGCTGGAACGTATCCTACAACAATGTGACGGGCGACATCACCATAACGGCAAGGTACGCCATACGGACCTATACGCTGACGGTGAACGTGCAGGGCAACGGCACGGTAACGGGTATCGCGGGGACGTACAACTACGGGACGGTGATAGACCTGGGAGACGCCGGGGTGACCCCGGCGAACGGATACCAGTTCACAGAATTCCGCAACGCCGACGGGGATCCGGTCACGAGCGTGACCCTGTACGGGAACAGGACGGTGACGGCGGTATTCACGGCCGTGGCGGTAACGCCGCAGGGCTCACCCGCCGCATCGCCCGCAGCATCCCCTGCCGGAACCCCGGCGCCCACGCAGAACATCCCTGAGAACCAGGTGCCGCAGGCGGGCCCGGGCAACCAGGGACAGGGAAGCGGATTCTCCCTGTACTGGCTCTTCCTGATCATCGGGCTGCCGCTGATCATACTGGCCATCCTGCTCTTCATCATCCTGGGCAAGAGAAGGAAGAAGGAAGAGGAACAAGCACAATAATACATCATTCAATGAGGAGCGCTCCTGACGGGGCGCTCCTTTGATTGTCAAAAAATGTGGCAAAAAAGTGGATGAACCACTTTCAGCCACTTTTTTGAGCTTTACCATGCAGGTTTGTTCACCACAAACCTTTATGAGAGGTGTCATCCTGCTCCAGGGCGCGTCGCGTGTACACGCCGCCAAAAATGACGGATTTGATTTGTGAATGCATAGTTAGCCAATTGCTGTTTTTCACTCAAGGTTTTTTGATAGCCTGAGGAGCGCTCCATTTACATAGAACAAGCCTGCCCGGAATGGCTCGATACAGCGGCGCAGCCGCGGCCGGGCATTCCATGACAGCTCTGCAATGCAGCCCTTCGTTGCGCATCACGCCCGATCCCTGCTGCGCCTTTGTCCATACGACATTCGACAGTTAAACCATTTCATACTGGCCTGGCAAATCCGGACTAGAGAATAGCTAACAGATTTGGAAAGCGGCGAACCGGAGGAAAGAAAAGGCCATGTTCCCCCGGCTTGGAACCATCTGCATCGCCTGCGTTGTATATGACAAGGAATGATCCCCCGGGACTGCAGCTGCCAAGCGATCTTCAAATGAACAGCGGCATTACCGTCTCCCGATACGGAAACGCGGAAACGTTCTATGCTCAATAACACCTGCCCGCGAATAACCGGACCCTTTAAAACGGAATACCGCTTTCCTGCATTTTTCCGGCGAAGACATACAGCGCGGACTGCTTTGCATCCAGCGCCCGGGTTACAACCGTTTTGGATCGCTATAAACAGAATGTAACAGTATCCTATAAAATAAGAGAGTTGACGTAACTAATCAAATGCACTATACTAAAAATACAAAGGACGAAAGTCCTAATATTTGGCGCCAATTAATAAGAGAGTTGAATAAAGTACTTTATTAGGGGCCAAAATTTGCTTACCACTTCCACCATCCGAAAAAACAATATGCTGGAGGTCTTCAGGGTCATAAAACGGAAACGTATCGTTTCCAGACCCGAGATAGCGCAGCAAACAAACCTGACCAACGTAACGGTGAGAAAGATCATCGGGGAACTGATGAAAAGCAATATCGTTATGGAGGAGGGTTATGCAAAATCCTATGGCGGACGCAAAGCACTTCTTTACCGGCTCAATAAAAACGCCTGCTTCATCATCGGCATAAACATGAAGATCAACAGTATTACGATAGACCTGTTTGATTTGGAAGCCACCAAGGTGTTCAAAGGGAATCCGGTTTGCCTGAAGGACAGCCAGAGCGTGGAAAACACGATCTGGACGCTTCTCAGAAGCATCCACAGATTGATCAAGGATACTGCAGAGAAATACCACCACATCATCGGGATCGGTGTGACCCTGCCTGGCAGAATCGATCATGAGAAAGGCCTCGTTTCCCACCTGACCCATCTGGACAACTGGGTAAATATCCCCCTGAGGGATATCATTGAGGCGGAAACAGGCATACCGACTTGTATCGAAAGGGATACGAACTCGCATATTTCCTATTTGAAATGGCTGGATATCACTGAGAACAGGCCAAACGTCGTATATTGCAGCATCGGAGAGGGCATCGGTTCCGCGGTGATGATAGAAGGCAGCGTGTACCATGGCGACCACGGGCTGGCCGGTGAACTGGGGCATACGACGCTGAACCCTGACGGGCCGAAGTGCAGCTGCGGCAACTATGGATGTGTGGAATTGTACACCTCCAACAAGGCGATCCTGAACTATTATCGCGAGAACCTGCCGGAATCAGGCAACCGGATATCCGATATCCTGGGTCTGCTGCAAAGCGGAAACGATGAGGCGGATATCATCGATATACTCGCAAAACAAGCCCTGGGCGGAGATGCGGATGCAGACAGAGCCTTTGCAAAGGCCTCAGGCTATATCGGATGCTACATCGTGAATATCATAAACAGCTACAATCCTTCCCTGATCATATTGGAATGCAGATGGATGCGCATAGTCGGGAGACTATTTGATGAAATTTTAAGGAAAATATTTGAAAGCACCGCGCTGATCAATATGAATGATGTAAAAATCATACTGAATCCGGTCGAAGATATTTTCAGCTTTGCTTCCTCCACGATCGTACTCGAACAACTCTTTTCAAAGGTCAAAAACAACAGGCTCATCGGGTGAACACAAACTTTTATGGGGGAATAAAAAATGCCATTGGTAAACCTGCAAAAAGTACTGGAACAAGCGGAACGGGGGAATTACGGCGTCGGAAGCTTTGATGTATTTAACCTCGAAACGCTGTGCGGTGTACTAGAAGCCGCCGAAGAGAAAAAATCTCCCGTGATCATCGCATACGGTGAGGAATTTGATAAACTGGCGGGTATCGAAAACCTTGCGACCATCATGATCAGAATGGCCCAGAACGCATCTGTACCTGTGGTCATACACCTCGACCACGCCATGACATATGAATACGTCCTGCGCGCGGTGAACAGCGGCTTTTCATCTGTCATGATCGACGCATCCATCAAACCGCTGCAGGAAAATATCGATATCACACAGCGCGTTGTACAGGTTTGCCGTACCTTCAATGTTTCTGTGGAAGCGGAACTGGGCCACGTATCGGGCCTGGAAGGGCTATACGAGCGGGATGACTACATCTATACCGACGTAAACGAAGCTGCCCGATTTGCCCGGGAGACAGGCATCGATGCCCTGGCGGTAGCAATCGGCACGGTACACGGCGTATACAAGGAGAAACCCAGACTGAATCTGCAGCGCCTGAAAGAAATAAAACAGGCTGTGAAACCTTACCTGGTACTGCACGGGGGATCGGGCCTTTCGGAAGATGATTTCAAACATACCATCCAAAACGGCATATCCAAAGTGAATATTTTCACGGACCTGCTGGTGGCCGCCATGGACCGTATCCGCAGGGACGCCGACGACAGAACAATCTCCTATACCAAACAGAGCGTAAGAATAGCTGATGCTGTGAAACGGGAAACGATCCGGAAAATGGAGATATTCGGAAGCTGCGGGAAAGCATAGACGGACACTCCACAATGATGACGCTACTATTCACATGAATGACGGCATAAATATTTCCGATCGGAGGGTTAACATGAGGGACCAGTCAGTTTTCGGGGAGAGCACACAAAAGTGGCTGCTCAACGATATGGCAATAAACCAGGCGGACAGGCGTATCCTCCGGGAGTTTGCCAAGAAGGTATTGGACCTGTCCCGGAGGCCCATAGAGGCGGAAAAGAAAAAACTATGGCTTTCCCACAACAAGCTGAACCCGACAAGGCCGCTGATCTTCTGCGATCCTGAAAACGGATGGAACGAGATCATACCCGAAGAGGACCTGCACTGCAGCAGCGAACTGGCCAGGACCTGGGAGAACCATCTGCGCAAGGAGATATTCTGGGGAGAGCAGATGGGCGACGACCGGGTCATCGAATCCTTCTTCAATGTATATTATTCATATGAGGATTCGGGGTGGGGGCTGCACGAGACACAGATCAAACATGAGGAGCAGGGCTCGTACAACTGGATCCCGGCCCTGGCGGAATATGAGGAGTTCAGCAAGCTGAAATTTCCCGTCATCACCGTCGACCATGAGACGACCGGGAGGATCCGCCAGTTGGCGGAAGAGACATTTGGGGATATCCTGAATGTGCGGCTGAAGGGGCAATGGTGGTGGTCCATAGGGCTGACGTATGTACTGGTAAACCTGCGCGGGCTGGAGCAATGCATGCTGGACATGTACGATTACCCCATGGAACTCCACCGGCTGATGGCCTTCCTGCGCGACGGGTTCCTGGCAAAGCTGGATTTTCTTGAAACCAACGGGCTGCTCAGCCTGAACAATGATGAAACGTATGTGGGCTCCGGGGGGTTTGGCTTCACGGACGAACTTCCCGCCAAAGACTTTGCCGGCAAGGTCCGGACAAAGGATATGTGGGGGTTCCTGGAGAGCCAGGAGACTGTATCCGTTTCCCCGGGGATGTTTGAGGAATATGTCTATACCTACCAGCTGCCCATCCTTGAACGCTTCGGGCTGAACTGTTACGGCTGCTGTGAACCTTTGGACCAACGCTGGCACATCGTAGAAAAAACACCGAACCTGCGGCGTGTGTCGGTATCCCCGTGGTCAAACCTTGCATGCATGTCAGAGAACCTTAACAGCAAATACATCTTCTCCATGAAGGTGAACCCCTCTTCCCTGGCAGTGAAGAACATGGATGAGGGCGCTGTGCGAAAGGAAATCCGTGACGCGTTTACAATCACACGCGATAACAGGGTGGAAGCGATCATGAAGGACAATCATACGCTGGGAGGGGGTCCTGACAACGCGATCAGGTGGTGCAGGATCGCAAGGGAGGAAGCAGGGGCCATAGACTGACATTCGCTGTAAATAGGTGCAATAATGGCTTATGCCACATTTTGCTGTATTGCCCACGTTATGACATGATAAAAAATGTGAAGCTTGTTACCAATTAACTATATAATCATAACCCCTTTTGCCTGAGGACAATTACCGTTCGACAGAAGCGAACCAGCGCCGCTACACTATTAATTTGATGGGAGGCCAAGGACATGAAAAAAATCATCAATGATCCGGCCAATTGTGTTCAAGAGACCATCGATGGGTTCCTCTCAGCTTACGGGCGCATGTATGAACGAATAGAGGGCGTGAAAGGCGTCATTTACAAAGACCGTAGACGGGATAAGGTGGCGCTGGTAGTAGGCGGGGGAAGCGGCCATGAACCCCTGTTTATCGCCTTTATCGGCAAAGGGTTGGCCGACGCGATCGCAATGGGCAATATCTTTGCTTCTCCCGACCCGGACACCATCTCGCAGGTGGCCAAGGCAGCCGACAACGGGAAGGGTGTGCTTTTCATCTATGGAAACTATGCGGGGGATATTTTGAATTTCGATATGGGCGAAGAGATATGCCAGGAGGACTATGGTATCCGCACTGCCCATGTACGGGTACATGACGACTGCGCCTCCGCACCGCCCGACAGGCTTGCGGACAGGCGGGGGATCGCGGGGGATGTATTTGTCATAAAAGTCGCAGGCGCGGCCTGCGAGGAGGGCCTGCCTTTTGAAGAGGCCATCCGTATCACAAAAAAGGCACGGGACAATACCCGCTCCATCGGCATCGCGACTTCGCCCGGGTCCATGCCCGGAGGCGGCCCGACCTTTACCCTGCCCGATGATGAGATCGAATTCGGAATGGGGATACACGGCGAACCCGGCATCAAACGTGCGAAGATGATGAAGGCCGATGACCTGGTCGATTTCCTGTGTGAAAAGATCCTGGAGGATATGCCGCTGTCCGCAGATGATGAGATCTGCCTGCTGATCAACGGACTGGGCTCCACTACACTCATGGAACTGATGATCATCTGCCGCAGGACGAGCGAGATCCTCAAATCAAGAGGCCTGATCCTGCATGATACGGATGTGAACAGTTTTTGCTGCTGCCAGGAGATGGGCGGGTTTTCCATCACACTGATGAAACTGGACGAAGAACTCAAAAAGTATTATGACATGCCCTGCTTCAACCCGTATTACACGAAAGGATGGTGAACGATATGCCGCTTTCGATCGAACAGACACGGGAAATGCTCCTATACGTTGCAAAGCGTGTAATCGAAAACAAGCAGCTGCTCACCGAGAAGGACAGCGCCATCGGCGACGGGGACCATGGGACCGGCATGGCTGCGGGCTTTGGAAAAGTCATCGAAAAGCTGACGGACATGCAGGCCGGCACCATCAATGAACTGTTTACCGCCACCGGAAGGACGCTGATCTCGACGATGGGCGGGGCCTCGGGGATCATTTTCGGGACCATGTTCCATGGAGGAACCAAGAGCATGGCGTCCATGGCGGAAATGGATGAACGATCATTTGCCGACCTCTTCTTCTTTTCCTTAAAGGCAATCAAGGAACGAGGCGGCGCGGAACCCGGCGATAAAACGATGGTAGATGCATTTGAACCGGCTGCTATGTCCATGCGGCAGGATCCAACGCCTGGTTTTCCCGCCATGCTGGAGCGGGCCGCAGCGGCAGCAAAAGCGGGGATGGAACGCACCAAAGACCTGGTCGCAAAGTATGGCAGGGCAAAATCGCTGATGGAACGGTCGATCGGCCATGAAGACCCGGGCGCCGTTTCCGTATGGATCATTTTCCAGGCGATGCATGCCTATGCCGCGGAAAATCTATGACAAAATCCGACAGCAACAGCGCATCTGCGGCACTGAAACAAAAAGACAATTGACAATGTAAATGAAGGTGTATATAATTAAAATAACCACTTTATAAAACACTTTTTATAATGTATAAGTAAAGCCTTTCTTTATTAATTGTAAGTAGGTGGTTAGATGGATGTTACCAACGACCTTATCCTGCGAATCTGCAACATAACTAAAACATTCCCCGGCGTAAAGGCATTGACTTCTGTCAATTTTGAATTGAAGTACGGGGAGGTACATGCAATCGTCGGGGAGAACGGCGCGGGAAAATCGACGCTCATCAAAATCCTATCCGGCGCATACCAGCCAGATGACGGCGAAATATTCATCAACGGACAGAATATCGGGAAGCTGAATCCAAGAAAGTCAAACGTACTGGGAATACATACGATCTATCAGGAGAATACCCTCGTTCCTCACCTGAGCGTGGCAGAAAACATATTCCTCGGGGAGGAACTCACCAACAAGCTTCACATCATGAAATGGAACCGGACCTACAAGGAAACCGGGAAGATACTGGAAGAACTCAACATCAACATAGACCCCCATGCGATGGCGGGAACGCTGGGTATCGCGGGGCAGCAAGCGGTACAGATCGCAAAGGCACTCATCCATGAAGGAAAGATCATCATCATGGACGAGCCGACATCTTCCTTTGGCAAATCCGAGGTAGACAATCTTTTCAACATCATCCATTCGATCAAAGCACAGGGCAAAAGCATCATTTACATATCCCACCACCTGGATGAGGTATTTGAGATCGCCGACCGCATCACCGTGCTGCGCGACGGACAGTACATCGCAACCTTCCGCAAGGAAGAGGTCAACCGCGCAATCCTGATCAACAATATGGTAGGCCGGGACGTCAATACCTTTTACAGCAGGGAGTCTGTGGATATCGGCGAGGAAAGCTTCCGGGTGGAAAACCTGAGCCGGGGTACGGCTGTGAAGAATGTGAGCTTTGCTGCAAAGAAAGGCGAGATCCTGGGGATCTACGGCCTGGTAGGCGCAGGCAGAACGGAGATGGCACGGCTGATCTTTGGCGTGGACAAACGGGATTCGGGCAAAGTCTTCATTCACGGCAGGGAAGTGACGCCCAAAAGTCCCAGGGAAGCGATCAGAAGCGGGCTGTGCTTTATCACCGAGGACAGACGCAAGAGCGGCCTGGTGGTGAACCACAACATCAAGACCAATATCACACTTCCCGGACTGAAGAATTTCAAGGGAGTGTTCATCAATCTATATAAGGAAGACCGGATCGCAGAAAAGTACATGGAGGAACTGCGTATCAAAGCGCCCAACATCTACCACGCTGTGAGCCACCTGTCCGGCGGCAACCAGCAGAAGGTGGTCGTGGCCAAGTGGCTTTTCACAGACGCTGAGGTATACCTGTTTGACGAACCCACACGGGGCATCGACGTGGGCGCTAAAGAGGAAATCTACAAGATCTGCGTATCACTGGCGAAAATGGGCAAGACCGTTATCCTGATCACATCCGATATGGAGGAGCTGCTGTGTATGAGCGACCGCATCCTCATCATGCGCGGAGGCGCCATATCGGCCGAGCTATCCAAAAATGAAGCCACCCAAAACCGGGTGTTGTCAGAATCGATAGGGGGAGAGAAGATTGGCTAACGTGACCGACGTAAAAAGGGGTGTAAACCCCAGGATCAAACGGTTTTTTACCTCGCAGAACTTCATCCTGTTTTTAACAATCGTGGTGATCGCCATCGGTGTTTCCTTCGGGACGGACAAACTCCTCACCGAAAAAAACATCATCAACCTGTTTTTGACAGTCTCCATCACGGGTATCATGGCACTGGGAGCCGCGCTGGTCATCATATCCGGCAACATCGATCTTTCTGTGGGTACGATGGTATCCTTCATAGCATGCCTTACGGCATTCCTGCTGAAAGAAAATGTGCTCAATGACATTACGGCGCTGTTTTTCGGCATTTTACTGGGCCTGGTGTGCGGCACGATCAACGGGATCCTCGTCTCACGCACGAAAGCCGAATCTTTTATCGTCACGCTGGCTACCATGAGCATATTCCAGGGCGCATCCCTGCTGGCGGCCAATGGCAATGTGGTATCCATAACCGGGAAGTTTGATTTCTTTGGCGGCTACAAGCTTTTTAACTGGCTCCCCATCCCCATCCTGATCCTCTTCCTGCTGGCTATCCTGATGTACTGCATCATGCGCTTCACCAAATTCGGGCGGCGCGTGTATGCGGCCGGCGGGAACTCGGAAGCGGCCTTCCTGGCAGGCGTAAACGTAAAAAATTACAAGCTTTCAGTATATATGATCAACGGTGTGATATGCAGCCTGTCAGCGATGCTGGTACTCTCGCGCCTGTCAGCCGCCAACCCCAACATGGCGGTAGGGTACGAATTGGAAGCCATCGCAGCCTGTGTCATCGGCGGCATTTCCCTGGCTGGCGGCAGGGGTACTATTGCGGGATGCTTCATGGGCATCATCCTGATGGGCCTTATCTCCAACTCGCTGAACCTGCTGATGGTGCCGATCTTCTACCACAAGATCATCATCGGCATCGTGATACTGGTGGCCGTGCTGGCCAGGACATCGGATAAATCCGCAAACGCATAAAGATTTGGTTTAACGGGCGGCATCGACGTACGCACCCGTTAATAATAAAAAAAGGAGGGTACAACATGAAACTCACCAGAATCCTTGGAGTAGTTCTTGCAGTAGTCTGCCTGGTAACGCTGACAGTAGGCTGCGGCGCCCAGACACCACCGGCTACATCAGCTCCGACGGTGGCTCCTGCAACGGCTGCTCCCGCAACCGCCGCCCCCGCCAAGAAATATACGATCGGCTTCGTCATCCCCGGTCCCGACGTATATTACAACTTCGGAAAAGAAGGCGTGAAGTACGTGGTGGAAACCAGCGGCAACACCTATACAGAACGCAACTCCGAAAACAACACAGTAAAAGAAATCCAGAACGTGCAGGATCTCATCGCCGCCCAGGTCGATGCCATCCTGCTGATGACCACCAATGCAGACACCGGCGCGAAAGCCTGCCAGCTGGCCAATGAAGCCAAGATCCCGATCTTCCTGGTGGACTGCTCCGTCACCGAAGGCACCGGCAAAGCACAGGGCCAGGTGGAAATGTTCCAGCCCGACATCGGACGCCTGATGGGCGAATATGTGGTGCAGAAACATCCCGGCGCGCAGTTTGTGGTGCTGGCCGGCCTGCCCGGACAGCCCGGCGGCGAAGCCCAGAAGAAGGGTTTCCTGGATGCAATGGCCAAAGACCCCGCTGCCAAACTGCTCTCCGAAGTGCAGTACGCTGACTGGGACCGCAAAAAGGGCGAAGACCTGATGCGCAACTACCTCGTCATGCACAAGAAGATCGACGTCGTATATGCCATGAATGAAGAGATGGCATACGGCGCCTATACCGCCATCAAAGACGCAGGCCGTGAAAAGGAAATGGTCATCGTCTCGGCCAACGGCTCGGCTGTAGGCAAAGAGATGCTCGCGGCGGGATCGCTGGAAGCCACAGTCGGATGGTCCCCCTCCGAAAACGGCATGCTGTGCACACTGAAATGCCTGGACTACCTGAGCGGGAAACCGCAGGATTACAGGACCGAAGTACCGCTGGGGCTGTACACCAAGGACAACCTCGACAAGTACAGCAACTGGGACGCCAAAGACATGGCCAAGAAATACGAGCCCATCCTGAAGGAAAAAGGCTACATCAAATAAGCAAAAACAAACAACGAGAGCATGTCGGCCGGCGTTTTATGCCGGCCGACGTTCCTCCCGATGAGACTATCAACTGACACCCTTATCAAAAAATCTCATCAAAAAAGTGGTGTGAGGCCGATATGAACCAGACAGACCGGCTTTATGAAGCCATGCGGCAGATACCCGCCATCGATATACACACGCATATCCACGCCGGCCATATGAGCGCGCGCGGATTACACGACGTGCTGCTCTACCACATGGTGGTATCCGAACTGTACAGTGCGGGGTGTCCGGACGGGGCGCGGCTGGATGAAAACATAGGCGATGAAGATGCTGCGATGCGGATCGAACGGGCCCTGCCGTATATTCCCCATATCCAAAACACCAGCTGCTACTGGGGCGTGCGGATGATCCTGAAAGACCTGTACGGCTGGGACCAGGAGATCACACAGAACAACTGGCGTGAGATCGATGCGCTGATCCGGACATATCACAAAGACAGGAACTGGCCGCGCGAGGTCATGAAGCGGGCCGCGATCGAAAAGACCAATACGGAGCTCTGCAAACGTGGTGACGGGGCTTTCGATGATATACTATTCTATAACCTGGAATGGGCGTTTTTCACCCGGTGCCAGTGGAAGCAGTACGATACGGCGCTGCTGGAGCTGGAAGCCGCATGGTCGGAAGAAGGGGTGGGGAGCCCCCTGCCCGTCAACATCGACCCATCGAAACTGCACTTCAAAAGGCGCATCCGGAATATAGCGGACGTGGACGCTGCCCTCGATTATTACCTCTCCAAGATCCCGTTCGAGCGGATCCACGGGCTGCCTTCACATTACTCCACAGATATCGCCTACCGCGAGGTGGGGGCAAACGAAATGGCTTCCGCCATACGGCGCCGGCCCAGGGCGGGCAGGGAAGAGCGGGACATCTACGCCAACTATATCTTCGATCGCTTTGTCCAAAAGCTGAGCCTCAGCGGGAAAAAGGCGCCGCTGCCCTTTTCAGTGGGCGCAGAGCCTTTGCAGTACGAAACGGGCAGCAAACTGAGCTCCGATACGCTTTTCAGCCTGGCGGACACCGCAGCAAAATATCCAAATATCGATTTCATACTCTTTTCAGGCTGTGAACACCAGGAGCAGGCGATATGCTCCCTCATCCGGGAGACGCCCAACCTGTACGCGGCGGGTTTCTGGTGGCACAGCTTTTTCCCCGAATCCATCTCGCGCATCCTGTCGCGCAGGCTGGATATGCTCCCGGCCAACAAATGGTTCGGCTTTTTCTCGGACGCCTACTGCATGGACTGGGCGTACGCAAAATCCCTGATCGTGCGAAGGCAGTTTGCCGGTGAGATGACGCGCCGCATCGAGACGGGCATGTATACGGAGGAGCAGGCGCTGAATACCTTCAAGACCCTGGTCCATGACACGCCGGTGAACTACTTCAAACTCAAAATAAAGCAGGAGGAGGCACGCAATGTTTCTGAATGCGGGCTTTTCCTATGAGTGGTGGAACCGGTCATACGGGCTGCGTTTTGCCGAAAACCTTTATTTCGATCCCGACGCAAAGTATGAAGCGCAGCGCTTCATGAACGCGGCTGCGCGAAGCCGCTTCCCCTGGTATGAAAAGCTGACAACGGGCGTGAAGGACAATGTCGTTTCCTCCCCCAACATCGACGTGGAGCCGTACGGGCACCGGTTCATCCCCGCACTTTTTGGATGCAAGGTGGCCTACGGCGATGCGCACGCCCCGTGGGCCGAGACCCATATGCTCTCCCCGGAAGCCATCGATGCGCTGCCTTTTTGGAGCATGGACGATTTCGCGGCGGATGAAAGGGTTCAAATCATCACCGAGCAGGTGCGCCATGTACGGGAGAAATACGGCTGGTGCAGCGCGCAGCAAAACCTGGGGAGCGTGATCAATACCGCCATTTACCTGCGGGACATGGAGCTTTTCACCGATTTTTTTGAAAGGCCGGAGACGGTCCACCGGCTGTATGCCCTCATCACGAACCGCATGAAGCTTTCCTACGAATACTTCAGCGCGCTGGACGGCAAACCCACCAACGTGGGCGTGGGCAACTGTTCGGTCTGCATGATCTCCCCGGCGATCTACGAGGCCTTCAACCGGCAATACGACATGGAGATCATGGAGATGGCACGGGAGAAGGGCGTGCTATTCAGCATGCACCAAGACAGCAATGTGACGCCGTACATCCAAAGCTACAAGGCCTTTGACCACCTCTACAGCTTTGATATCGGGTGGGACACCGATGTGGCGGCTTTCCGGCAGGCCTTCCCCGACACCGTGCTGAATCTATTTATCTATACCAGCTTTCTGAACGAACGCACACCGGAACAGATCCGTAAAGACATTCGAAAGTTAATCAATGACGCTGGCGACCGGGATAAGACGGGCTTTTCCTGCTACGACATCGATACAAGCATCCCGGATGAAAAGGTGACGGCGCTTTACGAGGCGGTCTACGCACAAGCATGACTTATATAAAAATACGGGCGAAGCGGTTTGCCTATCTAACGTTGCCTGAACCGGCAGCCCGAAGGAATCACTGGCTTACATAGACTTAAATCAAGGAGGTAAATTCCATGTACGTCAAACGCGGAAGGGACGATGTGCCCTCGATCTCAAACGAAAACCTTTTTGGCGGTACAGGCATGGTCCACGGCCGCCAGCTGCTCGGGGAGGACCCGGCGCTCAGAGGGATACTGCCCGGCTTCCCGGGGGACTTTGACTCCACCATCCACTTCATCCATGAAACCATCATCGACGTGGGCACTACCGTGGGCACGCACCCCCATAAAGGCAGCGAGGAAGTGTACTTTTTCATCGAAGGCGAGGCGGAGATGATCATCGACGGCGAAAAGGTGCTGGTGAAGCCCGGCGACGCGGTGCTGACCAAGAACGGAAGCGTACACTCCACCCGCAATACCGGCAACGTCCCCATCCGCATCCTGGTGGTCGAAGGCGGCGTGGAGGAAAAGAAATAGGGGTTGAAAAGCATGCAGAACGGAAAAACAAGGATCGGAATCGGGATGCTGGGAACAGGCTTCATGGGCAGGACCCATTCCAACGCGTACAGGACCATACCGTATATGTTCTGGCCCAACAATTTCGAGATCGAACTGGTGGGCATCGCGGACCTGGAAAAGGCGCGCGCAGACGAGTGTGCCCTGCGGTACGGCTTCCAAAAGGGATACCAGGGCTGGGAAGAGCTGGTGAAGGACCCCGGGGTGAGCGTGTTTGACAACTGCGGACCCGATCCCATGCACCATGCGCCCACGATGGCGGCTATCGCAAACGGCAAGAACGTGTACTGCGAAAAACCGCTGGCCATGGCAGCGGCCGACGCAAAGAAAATGTACCTGGCGGCGGAGAGCGCCGGGGTGAAGCATATGGCGGGCTTCAATTACCGCTTTTTCCCCGCCAACCGGCTGGCACGCGAACTCATCGGCCGGGGCGCGCTGGGGCAGCTCTGCCATTTCCGCGGCAGCTACACGCAGCCCTACGGCACGGGCGCCGACCTGCCCTATGAAAAGATCTGGTACAACAACACCGGGCAGGCGGACGGCGTGGGCCAGGCCATCGGCTGCCATGTGATCGACCTTTCCCGTTTCCTGATGGGGGAGGTGGCCGCGGTGATGGGCAGCTCCAAGACGTATGTAAAAGAGCGCACGAAGCTCAACGGGGAAAAGGTGGAGATGCACTGCGAGGAAGGCATGCTGGCGCTGGTGGACTTCCAAAGCGGGGCTTCGGGCGTGTATGAGGCCATCGAAACCGCCGCGGGACGGCGCAACTATTTCGTATGGGAAGTGCTGGGCACGGACGGCAGCATGGAATGGAACCTGGAAAACCCCAACTACCTCCGGGTCTACCTGAAGGATACAAGCATACGGGAAGTGACGGGGTTTACCGAAGTATCCGTCACGCAGTCCGACGCGGGGCACCCCTTTTCCGAAGTATGGTGGCCCAAAGGGCACAATATCGGCTGGGAACACGGGCATATCAACGCGATCGCCCACTTCATGGACTGCGTAGCCAACAACAAGGACGTGGCGCCGCTGGGGGGGACTTTCCTGGACGGGTATCAAGCGGAGGTCATCATCGAGACCATCAAGCTATCCTCCCGCGAAGGCAGGAGGATCGATGTGGCCTATTAGACGCCTGGACAGAGTGTTCAAGCGTATCCATTGCGAGGTTGAACCATGAACGGATATGAACGCGTCATGCATGCCATCCGGTTTGAACGACCGGACAGGATCCCTGTATGGATGATGAACAAGGACCAAAGGGACGGGGACATCCTGTGGTATGACCTGCGGCTCTACGAAGATACAGATATGCCGGGCAGCGGCTGGCACAGGGGGCACCATTCGGAATGGGGGTATGTCTGGAGAACGCTGGACGACGGCACCATGGGACAGCCCACCGAGCCGGTCATCCGGACCTGGGACGAGCTGGAACATTTCCGCATGCCCGGGATGGACCTCCAAAGACGGTTTTCCGGCCTGAACGAATACATGAAAGCTTCGGAGGGTTATTACCGCCTCCCCATGTGTATCGTCAACGGCTTCACCACGTACACGTTCCTGCGCGGATTTGAAAACGCGATGGTGGATTTCATCGAGGAGCCCGAAAAAAGCGGCCGGTTGCTGGATAGGATCCTTTCCTGGGAGATGGAGCTGATGGAACACTGCGCCAAAGCCGGGTTCCACGGCTTCCACCTCGGTGACGACTGGGGGACGCAAAGGTCGCTGATCATATCCCCGGGTATGTGGCGGGAGGTATTTTTCCCGAGATACAAGAAGCAATGCGAACACGCACACAAACTGGGATTGCAGGTATGGTTCCACTCCTGCGGCAATGTCACCGAGATAGCCGAAGGCCTCTTTGAAGCGGGGGTGGATGTATTGAACCTGGCCCAGCCCAACACGGTGGATATCGAAAAAGTGGGGCGGCAGCTGAAAGGAAAGCAGTGTTTCCTGATCCCCATCAGTTACCAGACAACTTCGATCTCCGGTTCACATGAAGAAATATTGTCTGACGCAAAAAGGATGTATGACATGCTCGGGTCACCTGATGGCGGCTTTATCGGGTACGTGGAAGAGTATTCCTGCATGGGCATGACGGATGCCAATTACCATGCCTGCATTGAAGCCTTCCGCCGACTATAAGAAAAAATCATACCATTGGTTTCTCCTCCTGCAAAAAACGCTGAGCGATCAGCGTTTTTTGTCTGGAAAACCCGCAGTTCAGAGGTGTCATTTCTAACACCGCCAGAAATGACGGATTTGATTTGTGATCGTATATTTAGCCAATTGATGTTTTGGGCTCAAGGTCTTTGATAACCTGAACGCTGAGCGATCAGCGCTTTTGTCTGGAAAGCCCGCAGCTTGAGACCCCGGTGAACCGGGGTATGGGGTACAGTAAAGCTACAGCTATGCCTAGAAATCAAAAGGTCAATGCAAGCGGCAGAACCAGGCATGATTCCGCACCCACCTTTAGGCGTTGATCGTCAGGAGCATCAGTGGTTACCCATCTGCATTGCCTTCATTGATCCCCAACAAGGGCCCCGCGCCATGCCTGCTTCACCCAGCCGGGACGCAAGGGCGGAGACAACCTGCTGTAATCAGCATGCAGTGTACAAAGATGAAAAAAAGCTTTACCCGGCTAACAACTTATGATCAACTCAGAAATGCAAGATAACGGCATTGAAAATGGTAAATAATTATAATTCAATGCTATAAACAGGAAATAATGACCGAAAATGTGTTGACAAGACGGCGAAATGGGGATAAAATGATGCCAGACATAGTTTTCAAACGATAAACGGCAAACCCGGGGAAACCCGGCGACGCAAAGCTACAGGGCCTGGAGCGGGGAACCGCCAGCTGGCAGCCAGTTACCGAAAGGAAAGCGCAGATAAAGCGTTGCTATTGAAGCTTCCCTTTCACAAGAAGAGAAGCTTTTTCATATTGCTTCACGAAAATGGCAAACCTACGGGAAACCGGGGGACGCAAAGCAAAGGGACCTAAACATCCCCAAAAACGCGCACGTGCAAACCTGCACGACGCGTTTGGGGTGCATGGCAGCCCGGCCGCCGAAGGAAGTAATGCCGCTTTGAAAAACAGGGCAACCGCGCAAAATATACGAACGATCCTCTTCATCATCGCCGTGCTGGTGCTGGGCGCGATGCTGGCTGCTTGCTCATCGGCCGCGGGAAGCGCCGGAACGACCGGATCCATATCCGGCGGCAAGGTCGTATCCATCTCAAAAGACAATATACCGCTGAGCGGACCGCAGGCATCGGAACTGGCGAAGCAGACCTTTGAAAACGGGTCCAACATCGAGGCGGCGTCCGTGGAAAACGGCACCGTCACGATCAACGCCAACCTGGCGGACAAGGGCATCATCGGCATCCGCGCGGACGTGCAGACGAGCCAGAGGCTGAAAGTAAAATCCAGCAAGGACGGAACGGATATCTATTACAACGTCTCCCCGGGCAGCATGAGCAAGATCCCGATGCAGATGGGGAACGGGCGTTACAGCATCGAAGTGTATGAGAACATCTCGGGGACGAATTACAAGCAGCTGTACCACAAGGAAGTGGAAATCTATTTGGAAGACCCAAACAGCGTGTTCCTGTACTCCAACCAGGTGGTGGACTTCGAAAGCAAGGGCAAGGCAAACGAACTGGCGCTGGCGCTGACAAAGGATGCAGCGTGCGACGCCGACAAGATAAAGGCCATTTACGACTATGTGACGAAGAACATCCGCTACGACAGCGACAAGATCAATACGGTGGATACCACCTACACCCCGGACGTGGACGCCATCCTCTCCGCCAACACAGGCATCTGCTACGACTACGCTGCGGTGATGGCGGCGATGCTGCGGGAGGTGGGGGTGCCTACCAAGCTGGACAAGGGATACCGCAGCGACAATGTGAACTACCACGCGTGGAACGAGGTGTACCTGAACGGGCAGTGGGTGATCCTGGATACAACGTTTGACGCGGCGGCGAGGCAGAGCGGGGAAGCGTGCAAGATGGAAAAAGACCCGGGGATGTACACGGTGGACAAGGTCTTTTAATAATTAAGAGTTAAGAGTTAAGAATTAAGAATTGAGGAATGCCTTCGGCATGATCTGAGCCGTGTGGGGAGAAAAAAAGCAGTACCTTCGGAGGCATTGTGTATAATCAACAGAGAACAATAGAGCGTTGCCAGTAATAAATCTGAAAACCTTACAAGATTAGCGCAGGACGGTCTGTCATGAATATGGAAGTACGGCAGCTCTCTCCTCCTTTTGGCACATGGAATGCAGGTCTGCAGCCGGCATCCTGTGTGCCAATTATTTTTGTCTGTTGCATGCATTAATGTGAACCCAGCTTCAGTAACAAAGGCTGCACTATTAATATTTAAAGTTAAATGAAGACACGGTCCCCTGCAACAGGTTCAATCCATCATCGAATAAGGAGCATAAACCCAATGTGAAGGCGGCCTTCGGGCTGATGGGTATCACTCATATGCTTTGGCGAAGGCTTCGAGGAGGCCTTTTTCTTTTGCATAGCGGAAGATGGTATAGCGCGGGCGGACTTCCATGGCGTGCAGGAGGGAATCATGCAGCAGGGCACCGCCAACGCCGAGCATGGCAGGCGTCACCTTGCCGCCCGCCATGCGGAGGAGCGACTCCACCTCTTCGGCAGACGGCAGATCAATGCCTTTGGGCAGGTACGGCGCCATGCATTCGTACAGGCGAAGCACGATGGGCGTGGCAACGCCGACTGCCGCGCCGTGGGAGATGTGGCCCAGACCGTTTTTCAGCATATCCGACTCCCAATAATGCGCCAGGTGATGCTCGGCGCCGGAGGCGGGACGGGAACAGCCCGACATGCCCATGGAGAGGCCGGCCAGCAGCAGCGCATCAAAGAGCGTGGCGGCCGCTTCCGGACCCGTATTGCCTGAACGGACATTTCCGACGACGGAATCCAGGACTTCCCGCATGAGTCCGACGCAGAACGGACAATAGTACTCCCCGGTGACCTCGTGGGCCAGGACCCAGTCGGCCAGGGCGGTGTATTTGCCCAGGATATCCCCCACGCCCGCGGCATAGAGGCGCGTGGGCGCTGAAGCCAGCACGGCGGTATCGGCGAGGATGGCCAGGGGGTAGTGCGCGGGATGGGTCGTCTTCATCCCGTTCACCAGTAACGGGGAGTGGCTGGAGGCGTAGCCGTCCATGCTGGGGGCGGTGGCGCAGACGATATAGGGCCGGCCGGTCATAAAGGATATGAAACGGCAGAGGTCATTGATGGCGCCCGAGCCGACGGCCACGACCAGGCCGGCATCGGGCTGGAGATGCACGAGGATGGAACCCACCGCGCGCTCATCGGGGAGAAGCTCGCTATCCGGGAAGACAAAGGAATCCACGACCACATGGGCGGAAAGGATATCCGCAACGTTTTTGCCGCAGGCGGCGAACGTATTGACGTCTGCTACGAGGAGGACGCGGGAGACACCCGCAGGGATGCATTCGGGTAATTTCGAGAGCGCATGGGGACCGACCTCGATACGCTGAATATCCACGCTGTGATGACGGCCGCACTCGCAGTCAAAGGAGGCCCCGGTAAAAGAGGAAGCTGAACGCATCGTTTATACCCCTGAAATAAAATAATACATCCATTATAACGGAAAGAGGATGATATGCAAAAGGTGTTATAACAATTACGGAACGTTTGTGTGTGTGCATAGTTCAAACTATTCATGCACGAATATCTACTGACGCCTGCACATACCCCCGGGGCCCGATTCAGCGACGTAACACGGTGCGACCGTGACACGGTGCGACCGTGACATGGTGCGCCGCTCGCTTCATTGAAAGGGGTTGGGGCTGTCCGCCTCACCGCTTCGCGGGCAACAGTCTTTGCTATTGTACAAACCATACCGGGCTTGTTCCCACCGTACTGCTATAAAAGTGCCACTGGCACTCTCTTATTAGCGCGGATGCGTCTCCAATGACAATCAACGGCATAACATTTCCAGCTGGTTTTGCATGGAAGGGTTGAGGAGCAGGTGATTGTAAAACGATAATCAGGGAACTTCTGAACGCAAGACAAAAGGCCAAGGCCTGCCATGCGGCTTCTCTCTACCATACATGGAGGATGGTTCAGGAGATCTGTATACTCCTGGCAAGATGGGGCGCTGTGGACAGCGCCCCCTACGGATCGGACATCCAACCGAAACACGGAGAATGACTCAAAACAAAGCAAATGCAGGCCAGGGGCCGATCCCCGGTATATGGAACCTTTTTCCCTGACAGATTTCCAAGAAAGGGACTGCACGGCGGGCGGAAAAGTGATATCATGTACGCGTTGACTTTTTATCGATTTCTGGGGGAAGACATGCAGAACAAGGCAAAGGGGCCGATCCTGATCGCTGCGACCGCCATCCTGTGGAGTTTCGGCGGTATCCTGATCAAACTCATCCCGTGGGACGCCATGACGATCGTGGGACTGCGCGCGATCTTCGCAGCGGCGGTGATGGCGATATACATGAAACGTGTGCGCATCACGTTTTCACCTTCCGTGATCCTGGGGGCGCTGTGCATCGCCGGAACCACCATCCTTTTCGTTTTTGCCAACAAGCTCACGACGGCGGCCAACGCCATCGTCCTGCAATACACCGCACCCATCTTCGTGGTCGTACTATCCCTCATCTTCCTCAAGAAGAAGCCAAAGGCTCTGGATATCGGCGCGGTGCTGGCGGCTGTGGCCGGGATGGCGCTTTTCTTTTTCGGCCAGCTCAAAGCGGACGCGCTGCTGGGGAACATCCTGGCGCTGCTTTCGGGTATCACCTTCGCGGGGGTATTCCTCATCAACCAGATGCCCAAGGCCAAGCCGGAAGAGTCCCTGCTGCTGGGGCACCTGATCAACGTGGCGGTGGGGATACCCTTCATCATCACCCATGTAACATTCGAACCCGTGGCGTGGCTCTCCGTCACCCTGATGGGCATCTTCCAGCTGGGGATCGCATACGTGCTTTTTTCCATCGGGATCAAATATACCACGCCCATCTCCGCATCGCTGCTGGCGACACTGGAACCATTACTCAACCCCGTATGGGTATTCCTGATGACGGGGGAGCAGCCCGGGATGTGGGCGCTGATCGGCGCGGCGGTGGTGATCGTAAGCATCGTGGTGTACAGCGTACTATCCGCACGGAACGGGAAAAAGAACAAAACTATCGACACGGCGGGGGCGTTACCCGCGGAGGCGGAAGCACCACCGCCGGGGTCGCAGTAAAGCTGTTAAAAATCCTTTCATAATCAATCCAAAATCATAGAGCGGGACCCAACTCCGCAGGCGTGACACGGTGCGCCGTGCTATCGTACGCCGTCCGGCTCCGTTGAAAGGGGCAGAGGGCTGCCCGCCTCACCGCTTTGCGGCCACAGATCATGCCATTACATTTTATTGTGCCGGGCTCGATCCCACCCTCCCTTCCCATGACAACCAACGGCATAAAGTTTCCAGTTTCATTTGCATGGGAGGGTTTTATTGAAATGACTTTCAGGCCTGTGCAGACGACATTCAGAAGTAATAAGCATAAGACAAATCCAAATATCCGGGGCATCTTATAAAAGTGATAGAGCTATCCTATCCTCATCCATCTAATCCAAAAAAGAATCGACATGGCACAGACATGACATTTATATCGAACAAGTGTTCGCATATAATCGTGGCAAGGGACAAGGATGGGGCCGTGAAAAGAGTATGATAGAAGCAGAAATAAACAGATACTGGATAATGCCGATGGAAGGTTTCAGGCGCCAGAGACGACAGCAAGTATGACCTGATCTTAATACAAAGGATACGGATGGAGTGAGGGAGATGGCGGGAACGATGGAAGCGATCAAATTTGAAGCAATGGGTTTGCCGGGGGAAGGGAACGATACGACGGCGGAGTATGTGGACTATATGCTGCACAACTACCACGCGATCAAACGGGAGCTGGCGCAGCTGAAGCTGGAGCTGGAGCATTACGAAGCGGCGGGGGACGGGCTGCCGGGGCAGGGGTGCGGCGCGGGCATCTCGTACGTGCTGCGCAACGTGCAGAGAAGAATGAGCAGCGTGCCAAAGGAAAAGCTGGCGGCGATGGTGGGGGCGGGGGAACTGGAATTCAAAAAGCTCCACGCGGCCATCGAGACGCTGGACGAGGGGGTGCGCGGGGTGATCGAGGATATCTTCCTGGACAGGCTGAGCTGGGGGCAGGTGTGCGCGAGGCGGTATATCAGCCCGAACACACTGAACCGGTACAAGAAGCGGGGGATAAGCCAGATCGTGCGGGCGTTCTCGGCGTCGGAGATCAATTAAAAAATTGAGAATTGAAAATTAAGAATTGAGAATCACCCTGCGGGGAAGCCTGCGGGACCTATAGACGCTGTTTATACTGCATGCGCAAAGATCAGAAAGCAAAACAATTCAGGAATTGAAGGGGGCCGGAAGGTCCCCTTCTGCTTGTCAAAAAAGTGGCTATTCCACTTTTTTGAGTTTTACCATGCAGAGAGTGTTCACCACAAACCTGCATGAGAGGTGTAATTTCTGACGTACACGCCGCCAGAAATGACGGATTTGATTTGTGATTTCATATTTAGCCAATTGCTGTTTTTCACCCAAGGTTTTTGATAGCCTGAAGGCCTTTACGGCCTTCTTTGTTTTGGACCAGTTTCAAACCAAACAGGATATCAGGCGACTTGGATCATCGGAAAATACTTGCTATAAGAAAGCGTTCAAGAGTACGATCATCCATTGTGGAAGTATATGGAGATACACTTCCACAAAATAGAATCAAAAATCACTTTGTCGTCGATTGTCTATCATTGACGAATAATATATATACATGTAATATTATTAATTAAGGCTCCGAAAAAACCCTACATTTTGGGATAATGCTCAAAAATTAACTTGTGGAAAGGCGATAGGGAATAACCAATGCATGCTCCGCTGTCCGCCCAGCAAAAGAATATATGGTACATCGAACAGATCCATCCCAATACGAGCATCGGCATCATCGCCGCATCGGGAAAAATCAAAGGCAGGATAGACTACTTTCTGCTCCAGCAGGCGATAAATGCATATATCGAAAGCGATGAAAATATCCGCACGCATATCACGCTGGTGGATGGGGAACCCAGGCAATATATCGCGGATTACAAACCGAAACAGATCGATTATTTTGACTTTTCCATCACGCAAAAAGAAGGGCTGTACCAATGGGATACGGCGCTGACGCAGCAGCCGTTCACATTGCTCGATTCCGATTTATTCTACTTTGCCATTTACAAGATCAATGAAAACGAGGGCGGATTCCTGGTAAAAACGCATCATATCATCTCTGACGGGTGGTCCACCGTCCTCATTGGCAACCATTTGATGGACAACTACAACCGCCTTCTCAACGGGGAAAAACTGCAGAAAATCCAAACACCGCTATACCAGGATTTTATCGAGCGCCAGAAAAAGTACCTGGTCTCCCCGCGCTATGAAACGGACAGGCAGTACTGGGCGGATATCGTGGGGAAGATCCCTGACCAACTGGGACTGAAGGAGTACAACCTGAGCAACTTCAGCACGGTGGCAAAAAGGAAGGCCTACATCATCCCCGAGAAAATAGTGAACCGGATCAAATACCTCTGTGATGAATACAGGGCGTCCACATTCTCTTTGCTTTTCTCCATCCTGTCACTCTATATATACAGGATAACGGGGCGAACAAGGTTTTCTTTCGGCACACCGGTGATCAACCGGCAGGATGCCGTGGAAAAAAACACCGTCGGCATGTTCATCAATACCGTCCCGATCATCATCGACATCAATGAAGAGATGAGCTTCATCGAATTCAACAAATACATCATCCGCGAATGGCTGCAGGTATTGCGCCACCAGCAATACCCGTACGACAAAATCGTGGAGGAGGCCAGAAAGCACAACGGATCCATCAACAAGCTTTTTGACATCGTCATATCCTACCAGAACGCGAAACTGGTGAAGGGCGAAAACTTTGCCGACAGGATGGAAGGACGCTGGCACTTCAACGGCCACCAGACGCAATCGCTTTTTATCCACATCAGCGAAAGGGAAAACGACGGCCGCATCCTGCTGGATTACGACTACCTTGCGCAGATATTCACATCCAAGGAGATCGAATACATCCATAACCATTTCATCAACCTGCTGTCGGACGCCATCGAGCATCCCGAGAAAAGGCTGTTTGAAGTGGACCTGCTGGATGCAGATGAGAAATTCCGGGTGCTCAAGGCTTTCAACCAGACGGACCTGGACCATGACAGGACAAAACTGATCCACCAGCTCATCGAGGAACAGGCTGAAGCAAACCCCGAAAGGATCGCGGTCATATCCGGCGATGAAAAGCTGACCTACGGCGCTTTGAATGATAAAGCTTCCCGCCTGGCCGCCCACCTGCTGTCACAGGGCCTGCAGGATCAAGGCGTGGCAGCCATAGCCGCCAAACGGTCCCCCATGCTGGTGGTGGCCATGCTGGCCGTACTGAAAGCGGGGGGCGCCTTCCTGCCAATGGATCCCGGCCTTCCTGACGAACGGATATCTGCGATCCTCCGCCAATCAGAAGCGGCCTTTCTGCTCGCCGGAAAAGAAGACTGCGGATTCTCTGAACCCAGGGTAAAAAGAATCGATCTGGAAGACAGCAGCATTTTTGATTCAACGGATGCCGCCAGTGAAGGCAATGACAGCAAGGTAACGCCGGATTCGCTGGCCTACGTGATCTATACCTCCGGCTCAACAGGGGAACCCAAAGGCGTGATGATCGAGCACAGGTCCCTGGTGAACTTCAACGCCGCCATGCTGAACTGCATGGACTATGTACCGGGGACCGGCGTTTTGTCCCTGGCATCGGCCGGCTTTGACGTATTCATATTCGAGACGCTGCCGACGCTGATGAACGGCCTGAAGCTGGTATTGGCAGGGGAAAAGGCACAGCGCGAACCCTCCCTCATCGCAGGACTGATCGAAAACAATGACGTCAGGAAACTCTACGTGACGCCTTCCAGGCTGCGTACGCTCCTGCTGGATGAACGATGTAAAAGCGCGCTGGCCAGGCTCACGGAGGTCGTATGCGGCGGGGAAGAATTTTCGCCTGATCTTGTCGCATCAGCCAAAAAGGCAACAAATGCGCTGCTTTTCAACCAATATGGGCCCACCGAGGCAACCATCGGCGTCACGATCAAGCACATCGAATCTGCGGGCGCTGTCAATATCGGCAAGCCGATGGCAAATACAAAAATCTATATCCTGGATGCGCATCGCAATCCCTTGCCGATCGGCGTGCCGGGGGAAATGTACATCGGCGGGGAGTGCCTTGCACGCGGATACATGGGCAACAAACAACAGACCGAGGAAAGCTTTGTTCAGAGCCCGTTCGACGCTTCCGAAAAACTGTACAAAACAGGGGATATGGCAAGGTGGTACCCGCGTGGCGAGATCGCCTTCCTCGGACGGACGGATGAGCAGGTGAAGATACGGGGATACCGGATCGAACTGAAAGAAATCGAAAACTGTATCAAAAAGTACGATCCCGTGGAAAACGCTGTCGTCAAAGACCATGAAGATAGTCATGGGAACAGGTTCCTGTGCGCTTATATCGTCTCCAGGCAGGACCTGTCCAAGGAATTGAGACAATTCCTGATGCAGCAGTTGCCGCATTACATGCTGCCGGCATTTTATCTCCGCCTGGAGAGCATCCCGCTTACAGCCAACGGAAAGGTGGACTATTCCGGCCTGCCTAAACCGGACCTGAGCACGGAGGGAAGGACAGCATATGCCGCTCCCTCCAATTCCATAGAAAACGCGCTGATCGGGATATGGCAGAAGGTGCTCCAACTCGATATCATCGGCGTCCAGGACAACTATTTCCAGCTCGGCGGGGATTCCCTGAATGCCATGATGATGATCGCGGAGGTCCATCGGACCTTTAATGTAAACCTACTTTTTACAGACGTTTACGAATCACCCACCATACGGCAACTGGCACGGACGATCGCTGACGCCAGGCAGTCCGGATTTGCCGCCATGCAAAGAGCCCCCCACATGGCACAGTATCCGCTTTCGGCGGCACAAAAGAGGCTCTATGTCCTGGGCATGATGGAACAGAACAAGACCGCCTACAACATGCCCGGCGCTTTCAGGGTCACCGGAAAACTGGATATTGAACACCTGGAAAAGGCGCTTCGGACGCTGGTCGACAGGCATGATGTATTTCGCACGAATTTTATGATCGAGAACGGCCAGGCAGTACAGTTCATCCACGAGGAAAATGGATTCAAACTCGAAATCCTCAATCAAAAAACAACAGTGGACGAAGCGCTAAGAGATTTTGTCCGCCCATTTGACCTGTCCAGGGATACGCTGATGCGCGCAGGCATCCTTCAAATCTCGGCGGATGAACATATCCTGCTGATCGATATGCACCATATCATATCCGACGGGGCCTCCTCCGCCATTCTGATGGAGGAATTGAATACGATCTATTCAGGCGGCATATTGGGGAATCCCGGTTTCCAGTACAAAGATTATGTGCTGTGGGCGGAGGAACTGGCCAGGAATCCGCTCATGAAAAAGCAGGAGGCATACTGGATCAACCAGTTCATCGACCCTCCGCTGCTGAACCTGCCTACCGACAGGCAGCGGGGAGAGATCTCCGATTTCAAGGGCCACAAACTCAGGTTCGGCTTTGATAAAACGACGAGCGGGACAATCGCGGAATTCTGCAGGCACAGGAATGTATCCCTGTTTATGTTTTTCCTGACCAACTGGTATCTGCTCCTTTCAAGGATGTCCGGACAAAGCGATATCGTGATAGGGACACCTTCCCAAGGGAGAAGGCATGCAGACCTCGTGAATATCATCGGCGCTTTTATCAATATCCTCCCGATACGCTGCCGGTCCAATCCCGATATGACCTTCAGCGAGCTCCTCAATGAAATCAAGGGCCTGACCATCACTGCGCTTGACAACCAGGATTACCCGTTTGATGAACTCGTTGAAAAGCTAAACCTGCCCAGGGACCTCTCGCGCAACCCGTTATTTGATACCATGTTCGTTATGCAGACTGTGGATGCACACCAGATGAAGCTGGGCGGACTGGATATCGAGCCGATGGAGATAGATACGGGAATCACCAAATTCGATATGACTCTTGAGGCGACCGCATACGAGGAAACTATTTCATGCTCATTGGAGTATTCAAGCCGGCTGTTTGACAGGCAGACGGTGGAACGGTATGCAAAGCATTTCACTTCCCTGGTGGCCGGATCAATCACACATGCTGACTCCATCCTTGGCAGCATTGAATGCATGGACGCTGCGGAAAAGCACCTTTTGCTGCATGCGTATAACGATACGCTGCAAGTGTACGACCCCACCCCTGTCGACCTCCTGTTCGATGAACATGCAAAAAACAACCCGTCCAAAGCAGCACTCGTTTTTCACAACAGGGAAATATCGTTTGGACGGCTGAAGGAAATGGCGGACGGGATAGCCTGGATGCTGCAAAAAGAGGGCATAGGGCCGGGGTCCGTCGTCGGGCTGCTTTTCCACCGCGGCATTGAAATGATGGCTTGCGTATGGGGCATCCTGAAAGCCGGAGCCTCCTATATGCCCATCGATCCCGAGTACCCCGAAGAACGGATCCAATACATGCTCGGTATCAGCAATACCGGGCTGCTGCTGGCAGGCGAGGGTACCGGACCCATAGGCTTCCCAGGCAAAACCATATACATTCATGAGGACACGATACCGTATGCAAAGCCTGCCGCCTTCAATCGAAGCCCGGAAGACAGCATCTACGTGCTTTTTACTTCCGGCTCAACGGGTAGGCCCAAAGGCGTCATGATCACACACCGCTCGGTGCACAATTTGATCAACAGCATCTGTAAACTGATCCCGTATTCACCGGACGACATTTTCCTGTGCTCGTCCACGCTGTATTTTGATGCATTTGTGCTGGTGGCGCTGATACCGCTGGCAAAGGGGATGAAAGTCATCCTGGCCGATGAAGAGGAACTGATGCTGCCTTGGAGGATGGCGGAGCTGATCGACCGGGAAAAGATATCTTCTGTCTTTTTTACGCCGTCCAGAATGCGCGTCCTGCTGAACGATAAAAGCTTCAGGGAATCCATGAAAGAAATAAAATACCTGATGGTGGGGGGGGAAGCGCTGCCAGCGGGCCTGGCGGGCCAGATCATGGCTCTTACGCCAGTCAGATTATACAATCTTTACGGCCCCACCGAGATCACCGTCTGTGCAACCGCTACGGAAATCCTGGAAAATTCCGATATAACAATAGGGAAGGCGATATCCAACACGCAGGTATACGTGCTGGATGAAAAACTGAACCTTTTGCCCCAGGGGGCGGTGGGGGAATTGTTTGTCGGCGGCGACGGCGTGGCCAAGGGCTATATCAACCGCGAAGAACTGACGAAGGAGAGCTTTTTACCCAATCCCTTCAAAGATGGGCAACGCACGATGTACCGTACGGGGGACCTGGTGCGCTACAACAATGACGGGGAACTGGTTTACTTCGGCAGAAGGGACGGCCAGATAAAAATCAGGGGCCTGCGGATAGAGACGGAAGAGATCGAAAGCCAGATCCTCATGTCCGGCAATGCGCTGCAGGCTTTCGTAGCGCCTGTGACACAGGAGGACCAGTCGACAGCGCTCTGTGCATACATCGTTTTGAATAAAGACGGGGAGCTTTCAAGCGTGAAGAGCTATATATCCGGAAAGCTTCCAGCGTACATGCTACCGGCCTATTACTGCATCATGGACAGCCTGCCGCTGAATGCAAGCGGAAAAATCGATCGAAAATCACTCCCAGCGCCTGCCAGGCCGGAAAACGATCTGAAGGCTGACACGATGGGCGGTTACCCTGAAACTGTGAAAGCGTTTTGTACGGTCTGGTCGGAAATATTGAAACGTGATGTGATCGATCCCCGAAAGTCGTTTTTTGAACAAGGCGGTGATTCGCTCAGCGCCATTATCGTACAGACCCGATACCATGAAAAGGGCTGGGATATCAGCACACGCGATTTCTTCCATTTCCCCACGGTCATGGAACATATAAAATTGATAACAGAACAAGGGGAAACGTCCACCTGCCTTCGGAACGACCCGTATCCGGCCAGGATACCCGAGTCCCCGCCTTACCCGGCCGCGAGACTGCGCAATATCCTGCTTACGGGGCCAACGGGATACCTGGGCGCCCATATCCTAAAGGAAATGCTGGAGAACACCCCTGCAACGCTTTGGTGCCTGGTACGCGGGGATGAACCTGCCAAAAGGCTGCAAACATACACAGACTGGTACCACGGGGAGGAGTACCTTGCAGCATACGCCTCAAGGGTCAAAGTGGTGCAAGGCGATATATCCATGCAAAACTTCGGCCTGCCCCGATCCGAATACAGCGCGCTTGTACAAACTATCGATACGGTGATCCATACCGCTGCGATGGTGAAGCATTATGGGGACCCATCGGTATTTGAATCCGTGAACATCACCGGAACGGGCCGCATAGTGGAATTTACGAAAGAGTCGAACGCACATTTGCTTCATATCTCCACAACGAGTATCGCCGCAGACAACGGGGGAAAAGACGGGGCTTTTACGGAGAATGATTTCTATGTCGGCCAGGATTACCTGATCAATGATTATGTTGCCAGCAAATTCAAGGCCGAAGCACTGGTACTGAAGGCTATTTCAGATGGATGCAATGCTGCTATACTCCGCGTGGGAAACCTGACCGGGCGCTACTCCGACGGGCGCTTCCAGAAAAATATCGGTGACAACGCTTTTTACCAGTACATGCGCGCGTTTGTGGCTGCAAACAAGGCTCCCGAAGATTACAGGGATATGCAGCTGGAATTCACCCCTGTTGACCTGTGCGCCAGGGCCGTGAGGCTTTTGATCCCGGCTGAGGACCTGGCCGGCCGCTGCTTCCATTTATCAAACCCGAACCGAATACTACTTGAACAGCTCGTCGATCTATGGGATCTGAAGGCGGACGGGTTCACGTGGAAAAAGGAAGGAGATTTGCTGACAGATGATGCGGCTGTGCGAACGGACGAGCGCTTAGCTTATCTTTCCGACTTCATTTATTCCGGTCACGCCAGCAAGGCGAAATCTGTCGTCATCTCAACCGAATCCACAGACGCGCGGCTGTATGAACGCGGCTTCGTCTGGCCCCGACCCGACAGGGCCTATCTTTGGAAAATACGGGAGCATATGGCCGCAGCAGGCTTCCTGGACGAAAATAAGCTTGCCAAAGAACACAAGAGGTGATGAAAATGAGCGATACCAGCAATATCCTGCTGATCCTGGCATTGATACTGACCATTGCCTTGTTTGTTTACAACCTGGCCCAGAAGAACAAAAAACTCCTGAATTATATATACGCGGTCATTTCCAGCGCATTGTTCATATGGGACATCGCCCTGCTGTTCATGGTATTTTATACCGATGAAGCAACCCTGCACATCCTTGACAGCGTCACAAATGTCGTAGCCTTCGTGCCCCCGCTTCTTTTAGTATCGAGCATCGCCTATACCAGAAGCATGGAGAGGCTGCCGAAGAAAATAATATTCCTGTTTATCATCCCGGTCATTACGACTGCCCTGGTGTGGACGAATGATTTTCATCATTTGCATTATATCGTTTTCTCCACGGTATCCGACAAGGTCGTGTTCGGCCCGTATTTTTACGTGCACTCGCTGTATTCATACGTGTGCATGTTATCTGCCTTCGTCATCATGCTCCGGTTTGCCATCCGGAATGCCAAGTACTATACCAGGCAGATCCTGCTGTTTTGTATCGGGTATTTGATACCCATGATCGTAAACCTTTTCCCGACAATGAAGATCGTAAACCTGCCCATCACAGCCACACCGCTGGCCATGGCCCTGGGCCTTTGCTTTCAGGCGCTCGCGATCTTCCGGTATCAATTCCTGAATATCGCGCCCATCGCGCTGCAGAGCGCAATGGACAGGATCACGGATTGCTACGCCGTGATCAACCAGCAGATGATGCTCGTTGATTACAACAAACCCCTGCTGGACACTTTTGGAAGCATATTCAATATCAGAAGGAACCAGCATATCGCCACAATATTGCGTGCGGGAGAATCCCTGCCCGGCGCCAATACCAATTTATTGCTGAACAAGATCAACCAGGTCAAGGAAAGCAACGCCTCGATCCATTTTGAGACCAGCTTCAAATTGAACGAGGAACACCGGTATTTCTATATCGAATTCACACCGATCAATATCCAGAAAATCCAGGTCGGCATCATCATACTGATCCGGGACATCACGCAGGCCAAACTCGACATGGAACGCATCAAGCACAACCAGACGATGCTCATGGAGCGGGAACGGCTGGCATCCCTGGGACAGCTCATCGGCGGCATCGCGCACAATCTCAAAACGCCCATCATGTCGCTGTCCGGAAGCATCATGGCCCTGGAGGAGCTGGTGGCGGAATACAGGGAATCCGTAGGGGACAAGACCGTGACGACGGAAGATCACCATGAAATCGCGGACGAGATGGACACCTGGCTTTCCAAGATGAAGCCCTATTGCTCCTATATGTCGGATATCATTTCAACAGTCAAGGACCAGGCGGTCCAGATGAACGCCTCGGTGGAACGCGAATTCAGCGTGGATGAACTGCTCAAACGGGTAAAACTGCTCATGACCAACGAATTGAAACGGTATCATTGCACTTTGGATATTGAAAACGACCTCGAAAAGCTTGTATTATTAAAGGGAGATATCAATAATCTCGTTCAGGTGCTGGATAACCTGATACTCAATTCGAAGGATGCATATGGGGGTAAGCCGGGACGGATCATCCTCAAGGTCGCGGATCAGGGACCGAGGCTGCTGATCAAGGTCAAGGATTTCGGAAGCGGAATAGCGCGAGAGATCCAATCCAAACTCTTCAAGGAAATGGTGACAACCAAAGGGGCCGATGGCACGGGGCTGGGACTGTACATGTCCTATGTTACGATCAAGGGGAAATTCGGCGGGGAGCTGTGGTTCGAAACAGAAAAGAACAAGGGAACCTGTTTCAATATCCGCATCCCGGTAGCGGATCTGTCCAGCTATTCATTAAAAGGCCAGGACTTGCAGCAAGCATAAAGGGGAGCTAGACAAAGAATGCGGAAACGAAAAAGCAAAGAATCCAGCGAACAATACAGGATCCTCGTGGTGGATGACGACAATGGCGTTATCGATACTTTAAAAGTGCTGTTCCGACACTCGGGCTATTTCATTGACGGCATTACCGATCCTTTAAAGGCAATCGATAAAATCAGGGACGAGAAGTTCGACCTCCTGCTGCTGGATTTCATCATGAATCCCATCCATGGCGATGAAGTCGTGGAGCGCATCCGCAAATTTGACAAGGAGCTCTATATCCTGCTGCTCACCGGACACAAGGATCTCGCCCCGCCCCTCAATACGATACGCGAGCTGGACATCCAGGGGTACTGTGAAAAGAGCGACCGGTTCGACCAGCTCATGCTGCTGGTGGAATCCGGTATCAAATCCATATCCCAGATGCGTACGATCCGCAAATTCAGGGACGGGCTGAACAGCATCCTGGAATCGGTGCCGAAAATATACCAGCTGCAGCCGATAGACAACATCCTGGAAGAGATCCTTTCAAACCTCATCCCCCTCGTCAACAGTGAAAACGCGTTCATCCTGGTGGATGACACGAATTACGTCCTGAACCAGAACAAGGAAAGCATTTTCAAGGGGATCGGCAAATACGAGCACGACATCGAAACGTTTGTCGAAATGCTCAGCCCGTATATCATCGAAAAAATAGGCCTTGCCAGGTCGGAAAAGAAAACAGTCAACCTCGAGGACATGATGATCCTGCCCCTCGTCAATGAATTCGGGGAGACCATCGGCGTGATCTGCGTGGAGCTGTGCATGGCAGAAACGAAGGATGAACTCATCAAACTCTTCGATATATACGCCAAGCAGGCATCCTCCTCGCTCAGCAACGCATTTTTGCATTCCCTTGTGAATATCAAAAACGACGAACTGAACCGGACCTACGAACTGCTTCGGAGCCGGTACCTGGATACCATCGAGGCCCTCCGCCTCGTGGTGGATGCCAAGGACATCTATACGCGCGGCCACTCGGACAGAGTCGGCTATTTTGCCCAGAAGATCGGGGAGGCCATGCATGTGCCGGCCCAGGATATGGAGATATTGAAAATCGCCGGCATATTCCACGATGTAGGGAAGATCGGGACAGCCGACGACATCCTCCTGAAAAACGAAAAACTGAGCAAGGAAGAGTACCTGGAGATCAAAAAGCACCCGTCAAAAGGCGCCAACATTTTGTCTGCGGTATCGATGTTCAAAAATGTGGTCCCCATCGTCCGATGCCATCATGAACGCGTGGACGGCTTGGGATATCCCGACGGCCTGCCCGGGAAGAAGATCCCGCTTTTGTCCAAGATCATCGCAGTGGCCGATGCGTTTGACGCCATGACATCGGACAGGCAATACCGCAGCCGCCTGCCGCTCGAGGATGCCAAGAAACAGCTGATACAGGGGAAGGGTACACAATTTGACGGGGATATCGTGGATGCTTTCATTCGGATCCTGGAAAATGAATATGGCACCATGATCAAAGAACTGGACTGGACATTCCACATTTCACCATAGGCGATGCAGCTATCACTGGTTAAAGGCCCATTTGCCGCAGCGCCCTCCCCAGCGGGCCAGAATATCCTGCCCGCAGGATAATTCGACGATTTCGCACAGATTGGAACAATCGCTGCACTCCATGCTTTTGGCCCTGTGATCGACAGCAATGGCATCAAATCCGCGAAAAGACGTGTTTGATTTTTCCGCCATGGCCTGCTTTGCAGTCAGTGCGGCCCCGTACGCGCCCATCACATCATAATAAACCGGCACTGTTATTTTTTTGGACAACGCCTTTTCAAAAGCCGCGACGATCCCGATATTTGCAGCAACGCCTCCCTGGAATACGACTGGCTCCCCGAGCGTCTTTCCCTTGGCGAGGTTGCTCAGGTAATTCCTCACCAGGGCCTCGCAGACCCCTGCAATGATATCCTCGGGCGCGCAGCCGGTCTGCTGCTTGTGGATCATATCCGTTTCCGCAAAAACAGCGCACCGCCCTGCGATACGGACAGGATTTCGTGCGCGAAGCGCGTAGGCGCCGAACTGCTCAATGGGGATATCCAACCTGGCTGCCTGCCTGTCCAGGAATGAGCCGGTGCCAGCCGCGCATACGGTATTCATCGCGAAATCGACCACCATGCCGTCTTTCAACAAGATGAGCTTGGAGTCCTGGCCCCCTATCTCGATGACCGTACGGGCGCCCGGTATGAGCGTGCTGGTGGCGAAGGCATGGGCGGTGATCTCATTTTTCACGATGTCCGCGCCGGCGATCGCACTGGCCAATTGCCTGCCGCTTCCGGTCGCGCCCACACCGGCGATCTGATCAACCGCGTATTTCCTCCCCAGATCTCCCAGGCCCTGCTTCAAAGCCTCAATAGGCTGCCCGTTTGTCCGCAGGTACTGCTTTTCCACCAAATCACCGTTTGGATCCAGAAGCACGATATTGGTGCTGACCGAACCGATGTCCAGCCCCAGAAAGAAGCCCTTTTCAGTTTGCGGTCCCATTTTCCCTCCGTAAATAAAGCATATCCACAAACGCCTCCAGCCGTGTGCGGTAACCGGCCTCGCCGGTGAGTTCATCGATGATGAGCGTCAATACCGGGATATCGTGATCACGGCTTACTTCGGGCAGGATGCTCTGCGCCACGATCTCGGGCATGCAGCTCAGGGGATAGATCTGTACGATGCCATCAAACCCCGCCCGGGCATACAGTACGGAATGTCCGATGGTTTCCCGCGCATGGCCGCCTATCATCGCATTTAAATACGGCCTGGCGGCCTCTGCAAAAGCAGTATCCCTGCGCAGACGAAGTGCGCCTTTGAGGATATGCTCGATGATCCAGCTGCTCACCGTCACTTCGCGATGTATTTCCACGCCCATCCCGCCAAGCAGTACGTCCATGTTGAAGCTGGAATCGGAATCAATGGTCGTATAGATCTCACCGACGATCCCGACTTTCAGGGGCTTTTCATCTGCCTTGAGCGCCACCTGTGCGAACCGCTTTTCCGCCAGATGCAAAACCGCGTTCATTTCCTTCCAGCTGCTGGCTTCCAGGACTTCCTGCCGGTAAAGGCTGCACAGCCTGTCCACCTGCCCGCGGATGCATTCCCTGGGGCGTATCCGGTATGCGGTGCGTTCCAGACTATCCGCCAGTACTGCAGCCTTGACTGTATGATCCAAAGCTTTGAGGACATGGAGGATATTCGTATTCCGGCCAAGCCTGTGGATATTGGAGAGGAAGCGGCGCCAGTCGCCCTTTGGTTTTTCGAGGGAGATCACATCATATTTATACCCGTTGTCATTGAGGATCTCCCGGTACATTTCGCAATAGTATCCAAACCTGCAGGGGCCGCTTCCGCCGGCTACCAGGATGGTATCGGCGCCTTCCTCGTAGGCCTGCATGAAGTTGCCAAGATGGATCTTCAATGGCAGGCATGCCGTTTCAGGCGCTATGGATGCGCCTTTCTGCATGGACCGTTTGTGGTCAAAATCCGGCATGATATAATCGATTTTCAGGCCATCCAGCAAAGCCTTGACGCAGATATACATGTTGCCCATATGCGGGAAAGTCATGACCAATGTTTTTTCCACCTTATCATGTCGCTGAAGGCCTCTATGCGGGTATTCAACCCCGCCTCACCCGAATGCTCGTCCAGCGTGAGCTGCATGGATGGGATAACCGAATCCCGCCTCAGGGCCCTTTGCGCCAGGTCGAAAACAAACGAGTCAATACCGCACCCGAAGGAAGTGACAAACAGGACACCCCGGATACAGCCGCTTTTGATGATCTCATAGGTGCTGCCCATGACTTTCCGGCCGAAATTCCAGAACATCTGCTTGTGCAGCCCGCCTGCATTGCGGCTGACGAGAACATCGTCAAAGCGCTCCAATGTCACAACACGGAAACCTTCGTCCTGCAGTTTCTTTAAAAGGTTCATATTGATAAAGCTGTCATAAACATTGTAAGCATGCCCGATGACCGCTATGGCGGGCGGATCTGCCGTACCTGCGGCTATTTCCGCCAGAGGGCCGGCCGGTTTTCCGGCGATAAAGGAATCCATTGCATGCCTGAACGACGATTTGATCCGATTCCTGTTTGTGCAGAACCTGAGACCGATATTTACAGCGGAATGCATGGCTTCACCGGGATGGCTCCGAAGGTCTACCTCCACATCTATGATCTCGGGCAGATTCTTCACCGAATGCCTGACCATGTCGGGAAGGCCTCCGAATTTCGGGCAGATGTATTCACCCTTGGATATGCTGGTCAGACGGGGTATGATGAGGCAATCCACCTGCCCGGACAGCTTTTTTACGTGGCCATGAAAAACCTTGACCGGAAGGCAGGCCTCATCGACGCAACTCTGTATGCCCATATCCAGAATGGCCTTGGTCGTATTGCCGGAGAATACGATCTGTGCGCCTATCTCTTCGAAAAACAGCTTCCATGCAGGAAAGAACTGGTGATAATACAGTCCCTGCGGTATGCCTGCTCTTTTCAGCATCCGTTTCACCCAAAGAGTATTTTTCTGCAAAAGGGAATCATCATATGCAAAGGAACAAATCTGTGGTATCAATTAACCATCAATACATTTTATGGTCCGGAGGCGGTATGTATGGAAAATAACATCAAGGGCATCCATGCCTACGAGATACTGGATTCACGCGGCAACCCCACAGTAGAAGCGGAGGTCATCCTGCAAAACGGGATCACCGCGACGGCGTCGGTGCCTTCAGGAGCGTCTGTGGGCAGGTATGAAGCGGTGGAGTTGCGCGATGGTGATCAGAACCGCTATCATGGGAAAGGCGTCCTCAGGGCTGCAGGGAATATCGAAAGCCTTATCGCCGAAGCCATAGCCGGCATGGATGCAACGGACCAGACGAAGGTGGATCAAAAACTGATCGAACTGGATGGGACACCAAACAAATCGGGACTGGGCGCAAACGCCATCCTGGCCGTGTCCCTGGCAGTAGCCAGGGCGGGGGCGGCGGTGTCCGGCGTACCGCTGTACAGATACATCGTAAAATCCGGCAAACCGGGAATACCCATCCCCATGATGAACGTACTCAACGGGGGGGCGCATGCATCCAACAATGTGGACATCCAGGAATTCATGATCGTGCCCACAGGCGCAAAAAGCTTTGCGGAAGCGCTGCGATGCTGCGCCGAGACCTACGCTACACTAAAAAAGGTGATAAACGACAAAGGGCTGTCCACATCAGTCGGGGACGAAGGCGGCTTTGCCCCGAGTCTCGGGGAGGATGCAGCGGCGCTGGAACTGCTGCTGGAATCATCGGAGAGGGCAGGGTACAGGCCGGGCAGGGACATCGCTTTCGCGATCGACGCTGCGGTATCCGATTGGTATGCCGCGGGCGAATACAAGCTGCCGAAAAGCGGAAAAAGACTTTCAAATGAAGAAATGTGCGGATACTGGGAATCCCTGACAGGCAGATATCCAATCATCTCCCTCGAAGACGGCATGGCGCAGGACGACCCCGAGGGCTGGAAGATGCTGACGCAAAGGCTCGGGGGCAGGATCCAGCTGGTGGGGGACGACCTCTTTGTGACCAATACTGCAAGGATCCGTGAGGGGATCGGGAAGAGGTGGGCCAACAGCGTCCTGATCAAGCCGAACCAGATCGGCACCCTGAGCGAGACGCTGGAGGCCATACGCCTGGCGGGGGAATCGCATTATTCCGCCGTCATATCCCACCGGTCAGGGGAAACGGAAGATCCCTTTATAGCCGATCTGGCCGTTGCATCCGGGTGCGGGCAGATAAAATCCGGGGCACCGGCCAGAGCAGAGCGTACTGCAAAATACAACAGGCTGCTGCGAATCGCCCGGGAGGCGGGGACGGATACGGTGTACCTGGGGGCGTCAACGATCAGAAATTACAGAAACAATTAAATCCTAAACGAACAACTCCAGTTCCTAAAAATTTCATAAACAGCAGAAAAAAGAGACGCTTGAAATCCAAAAATCTGGTATAATCACCATAGTGTTTTAAAGGCTGTATTATGAATCATATAGCGTATCTGTGGAGGGATTTTTCTGCATTTCAAACCGGTAGAGCTGGGAGACAGACCGAAACTGCACCCGTTTTTTAAAGAGTGGCAATTTGAAAATTCGGAACTCAATTTCACCAACCTTTTTTTATGGCAGGGCAACTGGAATATCCGCTACTGCATCGAAGATGACTGCCTGTTCATCGCACTGAAGCGAAACGGCATGGAGACGATGTTTGCACCCATCCCCTCGAAAAAGGGCGCCTCCTTGAAAGGGTCCTTCCTGAAATCCAAGGCGTATTTCAAAAGCATCGGCCAGCCCTTCAACATATGCTGCGTGACACATGAACTCATGGATCACATCGACGCCTGCTGCAACGAGAAACTCAACGCCACCCCCGACCGTGACAATTTCGATTACATTTATCTGGCAAGCGACCTGGGAGCGCTGCCGGGAAGCAAATACCACTCCAAGCGCAACCACATCGAACAGTTCACTTCCACCTATTCATACACCTACAGCGAACTGGAAGACAGGCACATACCCGCCTGCCTGGAACTGTGCCAGGAGTGGATCAAAAGCAAGAACGGCACGATGCCGTACCTTAAGGACGAGTACGATGCCATCAAGCTGGCGCTGGAGAACAAATCGACCCTGGAGGTCTCGGGGTGCGTGATCGAGATCCAGGGGAAGGTACAGGCCTTTTCCATCGGCGAACAGATACGTGACGATATGGCTGTGATCCATTTCGAAAAGGCAAATACCCAGATCAAGGGACTGTACGCGGCGATCAACAAATTATTCGTGCAGAACCGATGGTCCCATCTGACCTATATCAACCGGGAAGAGGACATGGGGTATGAAGGACTGCGAAAATCCAAAAGCTCCTATTACCCTGCAAAATTACTGGAGAAATATACACTGACTGCAAAAGAAGATGAAACGGATGCCATTTGAGATACTGGATTCCAAAGACATGGATGAAGCAAAAGCCGTATGGGCCGGAAGTTTCGGGGATGAACAGGGTTTCATCGACCATTACTTCTCCGTGCGCGTGCCCCCGGGGCATGTGTTTGGCCTGCGGGACGGCGGCAGCCTGGCCTCCATCCTGTGCGCCGTTCCGATGCGCTGCAAAATCCGTGATTCCCATATCCAAACCGCATTTATTACGGGTGTATCCACCCTCCCCGAACAACGCGGGAAGGGTTTCATCTCCCAGCTCTTTTCAGGCGTGATGCCGCATCTCAAGGAAATGGGCTATGCACTGGCACTCCTCAGCCCGGCCGTGCAAGGGATGTACGAGAAATACGGCTTTTCGTATTGCACAAAAAAAAGACATCTGACGTTAACCCGTTCAGCCGCCGAACAAATGGCCCAAACCGGAAACGGTGCAATAACCATCAGCTCTGATACGGACATATCGGCATTGGCTTTCCTGTATGGCGCATTGTCAGCGCAATCCTCCTGCATCCCTGAAAGGACAGGGCAGGACTGGGCATTCATCCTCGATGACCTGGAAAAAGACAGGGGGGGCATCCTGACCGCCTGGGATAAAGAGAAGCCTTCGGGGTATATGGCTTACCGGTACGAGGACGGTTCACTGGAATCGCCCGAAAGCATATTTGCCGATGCTCCGGTTTTTTACCTGCTGGCAAATGAGATCCTGCAGATGGGCAAGGCAGCGGCATGCGCGTTTACTTTTCAGCCTGCCGCCACCGAAATACCGGACTCCATCCTGGAGCAAGGCGGCATGGCCAGGATATTGGATATGGAAGCCGTCACCTCTTCCCTGAAAGATGGTTTGGCCGGAAAGGGGCAGGTATGCATCGAAATCAGGGATCCTCTCTGCCCATGGAACGACGGTGTTTTTGAATTCGGGAAAAGCGGGGAAGGCTCCTATCACATCCAACGCAGCGATCTGGCTCCCGAGATCAAGATGCCGATAGGGGAATGGACCGAGTGGATCTGCGGCAACAGCGAGCAATCGGAAGATAGAGGATCCTATGGCGGAAAAATAGCAGACACGCCGGAAGCACTTGCAAAAATATTGCCAAAAAAGAATTGTATTTGCTTTGATAAATATTAATCTGCATGCTATAATAGCGGAAATTGCACTTTTATCCCAAGGGAAATCTTTCATGAGGAATACGGAATGTTTGCAGCATGGGCGTTGCCAATCGGTTTGGTTTGCGGTATCGGGCAGTACTTCCTCACGAAACATATCGCAAACAGCATCTGCAAAGGCAGGCAGCGGCCGCTCGTTACAGGCCTGCTGATCGGGGGCAAGTTTCTCTTTACACTGGGTGTATGCACCGGGATGGCGTTCATATCGGTCTATCACATGTTATGGACGGCAGGGGGAATATTAAGCATGACCATTGCAGGGGCAATCTTCGATTTCGTTAAAGTCCGCGTTCAGAAAATACGATGAGTATATAAGTATCTTAACCGGATGAGGCAAGCATGGAAGCGATAAACGAAGCCATTACCATTCACTACATCAACCTGTTTGGCGGGATCAGGATCAGTGAGACGTATCTGGTAGCGACTATTGTCGTACTGGTGCTGATCATTTTCGCCGTCATATTCCGTTTTCTGATCTTTCCCCGGTTCAAGGAAACACCCAAAGGGTTCCAGAATTTCATAGAGATGCTCATAGAAGGCGCGCATACGTTCGCGGTAAACCGGATAGGCAAAAAATTCGGTTTGAACGCCGGAGCGTATGTATTTACTATTGGAGCCATGCTTATCACCGCCAGCTTTGCAGAATTGATCGGATTCAAGCCCCCGATGGCGAACCTGACCTTTACTGCTTCGCTGGCATTGCTTTCATTCGTACTGATCAACTATTACGGGATCCGGGCCAAAGGCGTGATAGGAAGGCTCAAATCGTTTGCCCAGCCAAAAGCCTTCATCGCGCCCATCCGCGTCCTGGTGGATATCGCGCTGCCTGTATCGCTGGCCTGCCGGCTTTTCGGCAACATACTGGGCGGACTGGTCGTGATGGACCTGCTGTATGCAGTGATCCAGAATTTCGCCATCGGTTATCCTGCGGCATTTGCGATCTACTTCAACCTTTTTCACATCATGATACAGACCTATATCTTTTTGAATCTGACCTTTACTTTTGCCGGCGAGGCAATGGAGTAAGAAAATATATATCTGAATATTTAGGAGGTACTGGAAATGGACATACTCAACGGAATCGTGGCAATCGGCGCGGGACTGGCAGTCATGACGGGACTCGGCGCAGGCATCGGAATGGGCATCGCCACCAGCAAGGCGGCGGAAGCGGTAGCCAGGCAGCCTGAAGCAAGCGGGAAGATCAGCAACGTGCTTCTTCTGGGACTTGCCATCACCGAATCCACGGCGATCTACGGCTTCGTTATCGCGATCCTCACGATCTTCACGCTGAAGGGAGCATAAGCGCCCTTTGAGGATGCTGAAAGAAGGATAGGCCATGCAAATAGACATTTGGGAAATAGGCCTGCATGTACTCAATACGATCATCCTGTTTGTGGCGCTGCGGTTCCTGATTTACAAACCGGTCGTCAAATTCCTGAAAACACGCCAGGACAAGGTAAACAAACAGCAGGATGATGCAAAAGAGGCATTGAAAGCTGCCGAAGAAAAACGGATGGAGTCGGAAAAGATGCTGGATGAAGCGCAGAATAAGGCTTCGGCTCTGGTGAAATCCAGCACCGAACACGCACGCATCCACGGCGATGAGATCATCAAATCCGCCCAGCTTGAAGCGGAAGGCTTGAAAGCACGCGCCATCAAGGAGCTGGAAAAAGAGAAAAAGTATGCGCTGCAGTCCATGAAGGATGACATCGTGGATCTGTCCGTGCGCATTGCAGCGAAAGTCCTGCAGCGTGAATTGACGAAGGAGGATAACGAAAAGCTCGTCAACGAGTTTTTCGACAGGGTGAACTGATATGTCACGTGATGATAAACTGATCCTATCCCCCGGATTTGACGAGAAAATGGTCGACACCATCACCCGGAAGTTCAGCGAACTCCTGGGGGAGGAGATCCATTTCAGTATCGAGCACCAGCCTGATATCATCGGCGGGTTCAAGGCCATCATCAACAATGTAACCTACGATGCGAGCCTGCTCTCGAAACTGGAAAGCAAGGCAAACGTCTATCCGGGCCTGTCCCTGGGTGAGGCAAGCCAGCTTCTGAGAGATATCCGGGAAGAAATGAAAAAAGACAAGATGAGCGAATTCCTCAACCAGCAGGTGGAGTCCATCGATACGGATCCCCAGGCCTTCAACTTCGGCCGGGTGAAAGTATCCAGCGACGGCATCGTATTGATCGACGGCCTGCGGGGCTGCCAGTACGGTGAACTGCTCTCCTTCGACAACGGCATCTACGGCATGGCATTCAACCTCGAATCGGATTCGGTGGGCGCCGTGCTGATGGCCGACGCGGACGCCATCAAAGAAGGCGCTTCGGTACGCAGGACAGGCAACCTGGTGGAAGTGCCGGTCGGGGAGGGTCTGCTCGGGCGTGTGGTCAACCCCCTGGGGCAGCCGCTGGACGGGAAAGGGAAGATCATCTCGGACAAGACGCGCAAGATCGAAAACCCGGCCCCCGGCATCATCGACAGGTCGCCCGTCAACAGGCCGCTGCAAACCGGTCTCGTAGCCATCGACTCGGTCATCCCCATCGGGAGGGGACAAAGGGAACTGATCATCGGCGACAGGCAGACGGGGAAGACAGCCATCGCCATCGATACGATCCTGAACCAGAAAAACGAAAACGTGATCTGCATATATGTATCCATAGGGCAAAAGGCATCCACCGTGGCCCAGGCGATCAAGACACTTACCGATGCGGGCGCCATGGACTACTGCATCGCAGTGGTCTCCACGGCGAGCGACAGCGCTCCGCTGCAGTATATCGCCCCCTATGCCGGATGTGCCATGGCGGAGGAATTCATGTACGGCGGCAGGGATGTGCTCATCATCTATGACGACCTGTCCAAGCACGCCATCGCATACCGCGCCATATCCCTTCTGCTGCGGCGGCCGCCGGGCAGGGAGGCCTACCCCGGAGACGTATTTTACCTGCATTCCAGGCTGCTGGAACGTTCGGCCAAGCTCCATGAGCGGCTGGGCGGCGGCTCCATCACCGCGCTCCCCATCGTGGAAACGATGGCGGGAGATATATCCGCTTACATACCGACAAATGTCATCTCCATCACTGATGGGCAGATATATCTTGAGAGTGAACTCTTTTTCTCGGGCGTACGCCCGGCCGTCAATGTGGGCCTTTCGGTTTCCCGCGTAGGCAGCTCAGCCCAAACGAAAGCTGTCAAAAAGGTATCTGGCCAGCTGCGCATGACGCTGGCGCAGTACAGGGAACTGGCTGTTTTTTCACAATTCAGTTCCGACCTGGACGCCTCCGCAAAGGCGCTGCTTTCCCAGGGCGAAAAGCTGACGGAGACACTGAAACAGGACCAGTTCTCGCCATTGTCCGTCCCCCACCAGGTGATCATGCTGCATGTGGTATCCAAAAAGCACCTGATCAACCTGCCTAACAAGTTTGTGAAACCATTTCTGGTACGTTTCATCGAATACATGGAAACCAATGAACCGGACCTGATGAAATACATCCAGGAACGCGGAGAATTTCCCGATGATCTGGCGTCGAAGGTCGATGAAAACGTGGAACGGTTCAAGAAGGTATTCTATAAAGAAAACGGTATCGAGGATAGCGATGCGTGCACAAGGTGAAATCAAAAACCGAATAAAGACTGTCAAGCAAACACGCCAGATCACCAAGGCCATGCATATGATATCCATCGCCAAAATGAAGAAAGCCCTGACGATGTATGAATCCAACCTGGCTTACTACCAACGTGTGCGTGCGGCAATCAAAGACATATTGACGCATTCCCCTGATGTGACCCATCCTTTCCTGCAGGAGAGGACGAGCGGGAATGCGGCATACCTCGTCATAGCAGGGGACAAGGGCCTGGCCGGAAGTTATAATCATGATATCTGCAAACTGGCTCTTGCCCATATGAAAGACAAAAAACAGCCACGAATCATGACCGTAGGCCAGGAGGCCAGGGTGTTTTTCGAAAAGCAGGCGTGCATGGTGGACATCGAATTCCTGCATATCGCCCAGAACCCAACCCTGTACAACGCCAGGCTCGTGGCCAACAGCATCATCAATCTGTACAATGAAAAGGCCATCGATGAATTTTATATCGCATATACTCGGTTTCATTCCTCCACGCGCAGGGAACCCAGGGTCGTGCGGCTCCTGCCTGTCGAGATCTTTGATTTTGAAACAACCAAACTGGAATTTGAATACTCCATGGAGATCAATTACCTGCCGTCCCCACGGCGCGTCCTGGACAGCCTGATCCCGCAATTCATCATCGGCTCCGTATTCGGGATGCTGACACACAGCTATGCGAGCGAACATTCGGCCCGGATGCTGGCGATGGAATCCTCCACAAAGAACGCCGATGAAATGCTGGAGAAACTGCAGCTGGAATACAACCGCGCCAGGCAGTCCGCCATCACCCAGGAACTGCAGGAGATCGTTGGCGGCGCAGAAGCGCTGGGCGGATTTGAAACCAAAAGAGTCATCACAGGAAACCTGAGGTAGTTCTGATTTTTTATGCAGGCTTGAGGAGATAGTTATGGAAGAGAACAAGGCACCTTTCATGGGTGAAGTGATCAAAATAACGGGCCCCGTGCTGGATATCCGTTTTGAACACGGTAACCTGCCCGAGATACGCAATGCGCTCGTTGCCGAGACAACGGAAGGCCAGATGTGGATGGAAGTGGCCCAGCACGTGGGCGGCGATGTCGTGCGCTGCGTCGCACTTGAGGCCACAGAGGGCATGTACTGCGGCATGAAGGTGAAGGATACCGGCTCGCAGATCAAGGTGCCGGTAGGACGGGCCATGCTGGGACGCGCGGTGGATGCGCTGGGAAGGCCCATAGACGGCAAGGGCGAGATCCAGGCGGATACCTATATGCCGATCCACCAGAAACCGCCCATCATGGAGGAACTGCAGCCGACGACCCAGGTCTTTGAGACCGGCATCAAGGTCATAGACCTGCTGGAGCCTTATCCCATCGGCGGCAAGATCGGCCTTTTCGGCGGCGCTGGCGTGGGGAAAACGGTGCTGATCATGGAACTCATCCGCAATATCGCGACAGAGCACGGCGGATTTTCCATCTTTGCCGGCGTGGGCGAAAGAAGCCGCGAAGGGAACGAACTGCTCAACGACATGGAGAAATCAGGTGTGCTGTCCAAAACATCGCTTGCCTTCGGTGAAATGAACGAACCGCCCGGAGCCAGGATCAGCGTGGCATTCACCGGATTGACGATGGCAGAGTATCTCCGCGATAACGAAGGGCAGGACGTGCTGCTTTTCATCGATAACATCTTCCGTTTCATCCAGGCGGGCGTTGAAGTTTCCACGCTGCTGGGCCGCATGCCCTCCGCCGTAGGCTACCAGCCGACCCTGGCGCTGGAAGTGGGCAAACTGCAGGAACGCATCACCTCCACCAAAAAGGGCTCCATCACTTCCGTGCAGGCCATCTATGTACCTGCCGACGACCTGACGGACCCGGCGCCTGCAACGGTATTTTCCCATCTGGATGCAACAACGGTGCTTTCCAGAAAACAGACCGAAATTGGCATATATCCGGCCGTGGACCCGCTGGACTCCACATCCCGCATCCTGGATCCCCGTATCGTAGGGGAAGACCATTACAGGGTGGCAAGGCGCGTACAGGAGATGCTGCAGCGGTATAAGGAACTGCAGGACATCATTGCGATACTGGGCATGGATGAACTGTCGGAAGAGGATAAACTGACTGTATACAGGGCAAGAAGAATCCAGCGGTTCCTCTCGCAGCCGCTCAATGTGGCTGCCGTATTCAACAACATGGCGGGGAAATATGTGCCCCTGAAAGAAACGATAGAGAGTTTCAAGGCCATCGTGGACGGGGAAGTGGATAACCTGCCCGAAGCTGCATTCTATATGGTTGGAAACCTGGACGAGGTCAAAGAGAAAGCCAAACAGCTCGGATAAGGCGGGATAGATATGGCGTCAACGTTCAAACTGGATATAATCACTCCCGAAAGGAAGTTTTTCTCCGGAGATGTGGAATCCCTGGTCATCAACTCGGTGGACGGGGAGATGTGCATCCTGAAGGGGCATATGCCGTCGGTCACCGTATTGCGCATAGGAGAACTGCGGGTGAAGCAGGACGGCAAGTGGCAGAAGTATGTCGCTTCGGAGGGTTTCGTGGAAGTGAGGCCGGATGAAACGCTGGTTTTTGCGCAAACGGCGGAACGGCCCGAGGAAGTGGACATCAGCCGGGCCAAGGCGGCAAAGGAACGGGCCGAAGAGAAACTGCGGCAGAAACTGAGCATGATGGAGTACCGCCAGTCCCAGATCGCCCTGTCACGCGCCATGGCCCGCCTGAGAGTGGCCAACGACAACAACAGCAATCTGAAAGACTGAACAACTGCAAAGTTTCAGCTTTCATAATCACACCGTCACAACGCAAGGCAGCATAACCCGATACTCCGGCATACATTATTTATACAGGGGTTGATACCATTGGATGATCACTGCATATTTTGCTCCATAGCCAACGGGACCATACCGTGCAAGAAAGCCTACGAAGACGCGGATGTGATCGCTTTCCACGACATCACGCCCCAGGCACCCGTCCATATCCTAATCATCCCCAAAAAGCACATAAAATCCATCGCAGACATGGAACAGGGGGACCTGTATCTGATGGAAAAATTAATATCCACGGCCAATAAGCTTGCCAAGGAATTGAAGATCAATGATTCCGGATACCGGCTGGTCATCAACAAAGGGCAGAACGGCGGGCAAAGCGTGGGACATCTTCATATCCACCTTTTGGGCGGCAGACAGATGAAATGGCCTCCCGGTTGATAACCAAATATTTATTGACATGTTTCTGAGGCTTGACTTATAATATCCTTGTTTGAAATTTCCCCAAAAACGCCCTAAGCGGAGGGAGGGAAAACTGAATGTCGGAAATACGCGTCGGGGAGAATGAATCCCTGGAAAGCGCGCTTAGAAGATTTAAGCGTAAATGCGCCCGTGCAGGCGTTTTGGCTGAGATAAGAAAAAGAGAGCATTATGAGAAGCCAAGCGTAAAGCGGAAAAAGAAAGCCGAAGCCGCAAGGAAAAGGAAATATTGATTGAATAAAAAAGAAGTGTGGAAATCCACGCTTCTTTTTTATTATACGAACCTTTGCTATTCTTTCATATCATACTCTGATACAATGCACTTCAACTGCAAATCACAAAACATGCTGTTAATTCTTTTCCATCCAACGCGGGCATAAGTTTTTATATGTGAAACGTTGGCAGGTGGGGATATTGTCGGAAAAAAGGAAAAAAGGTGTCCGCATGATCACCGAAATCTTTGATCTCCCGAAGGAGGCGACATTGGGGCTGCCGCGGATCATCATGATGGGGAATGAGGAATTGATGATCGAAAATCATGAGGGTATTGCAAACTATTCCGCAGAAGAAATCCGTATCAAGACAAAATCGGGCGCTATCGACATCAAAGGGAAGGAAGTTCACATCAAATCCATCGATACCGAAAGAGTATTTGTGCTGGGCGAGATCCTGGCAGTCTTTTTTGAGGGGTGAGGCGGCGGCCTATGCTTACGAGATTATGGCAATATTGTATCGGATATGTTATGATTAAAATCAGAGGTTTGTCGCTGGAACGCCTGATGAATCTTGCCATAAAATCTAAAATAAAGCTATTCGACTGTACGAGATCGAACTACACGACTTTGGAAGCGCGTGTTAATTATGCCAGCTACAAGAAGGCCCGCAGGCTGCTGGAAGAGAACCACTGCGAGATCATCGAAGAGCAAAAAAAAGGTATCCCTTGTTTCGCGGCGACCCTGTGGCGGCGTAAATACTTCATCCTAGGCGCCATCACCTGTGTAGCCCTGGTATATGCGCTGACTTCATTCATTTGGGTCGTGGAGATACAGCCGCGCGGGGAGATCGATGTATCCGCCCTGCAAAAACGGATCGCCGCTATCGGTATCAAGCCGGGCCTGTTCAAAGGGGACCTGGATACGGAGGACATTGAAAACAGTATCATGATGTCGGACAGCTCTCTAGGATGGGTGGGGATAACCGTGAACGGCGTGGTCCTGCGGCTGGAGGCGGTGGAAGCCCCAAAACCCCCGGTCATGATGGACTATTCCATCCCTACCCATATCATCGCCTCCAAAGACGCCTATATCACCAAGCTGACCGTCTATAACGGCTGGGTCGTGGTGAAAGAGGGCAAAACGGTGAAAAAGGGCGATCTCCTGGTGAGCGGCATCAACCAGAATGCAAACGGTGAGATCCGGTATGCACACGCAAATGCCAGGATCACCGGAAAAGTATGGTATACGGGCAGGGCCGGCGCGCCGGTAACGCAAACCGTACAAAAGCGCACCGGAAGGATGCAGTCGAGGCGGTATTTGCGGGTAGGAGGATGGAAAATATTCCTGGATGAAGGAGCGCCGTCATTCAGTACATACCAAACGGAAACAAAGAGGGATAGCCTTGCCGGTTTATATATCCCCGTAAGCATGGTCACGGAAACGTATTACGAGATCGAAAACATTGAAGCGGAACGGGACCTGATACAATTGAAAAAGGACCTGGAACGGGAAGCGGTGAAGCGGGCATTGGCCGCCCTGCCCGATGAGGCCGGCATCCTCAATGTCAACCTTGTTTTTATCATCAAGGCGGACAATACTACAGAAGCGCAGGCTTTTATAGAATCAACGGAAGAGATCGGGATGGAAGAAAAGATCATAAACCCATAAATGTGAATGAACAGGGAGGTACAGCATTTACCGATGGCAAACGGTTCGAACGGACAAGCATATGAAAAAAGGATGGATATCGGAGGCGTGGACCAAATGATCGCCTTATTTGGCAACCACGATGAAAATATCGAGATCATAGAAAAAGAGACGGGCGTAAAAGTCGTTACCAGGGAAAACGAGGTCGTGCTTACAGGGAAAAAGGACAGTGTAGAAGCTGCGTACACCGCGCTCACAGCGGTCATCGACATGCTGAACAAGCGGCACGAGATGGACAGGGGGCAGATACGCTATGCGCTGCAGCTGGCGAAGGACGGGCAGGCCGACAGGCTGCAGGAGATCATGTCGGACACCGTTGCATTCACCCACAGGGGCAAGCAGATAAAGTGCAGGACTGCGGGCCAGCGGGAGTACATCCATTCCATCAAAAAGAACACGCTGGTATTTGCGGTGGGCCCGGCAGGCACGGGCAAGACCTACCTGGCCATGGCAATGGCCGTGCTGGCGCTGAAGAACAAGGACGTCGGCAGGATCATTCTGACCCGTCCTGCAGTGGAAGCAGGGGAGAAGCTGGGCTTCCTGCCGGGAGACCTGCAGAACAAGGTGGATCCATACCTGCGCCCGCTCTATGACGCCCTGTACGATTTCATGGGGATGGATGCCTACCAGCGCCTGATGGAGAAGGGCGTGATCGAGGTGGCTCCCCTTGCCTATATGCGGGGCAGGACGCTATCGGAATCCTTCATCATCCTGGACGAGGCGCAGAACTGCACGACGGAGCAGATGAAAATGTTCCTCACCCGCTTCGGGGACGGTTCCAAGGTAGTCGTGACCGGCGACATCACACAGATAGACCTGCCAAAAGATAAAAGCTCGGGCCTGATACAGGCGCTGGAAGTGCTCAAAGGCGTAAAAGGTATCGGGATCATCAAACTGACGCACAGGGATGTGGTGCGGCATGAACTGGTCCAAAGCATCGTGAAGGCATATGACCGGTATGACAAGAAGCGCAATCAAAACGAAGCCCGGGAGTGAAGATTACGAAAGATGCTGGCATGCCCAAAACAAACGGCAGGATGAAAAGATCCAGGCACAGAGAGTTTTTTGCATTGCTTTTAGGGGTGGTATTCCTCATCTGTGTCTATGCACTGGTGATCACCACGGTATCCCCGCAGAAATTTGTGCTTTCCGTAGGGGATATCGCGCCGGAAACGATCACTGCGCCGCATGAAACGGTCAACCAGGCGGCCACGGCCAAGCTGCGGCAGCAGGCGATGGATCTGATCAGCCCGATCTATTCCCAGGATATGAAAGCAACTTCAAAGGCGCTTGAAAGCCTTGACGGATATTTCACGGCTATTACCCTGCTTCGGGGAAGAACTGACGAGGTCAAAACCCAAAAGGTCACTTCATTTGCACAGCAGAATACACCCGAACAGGCTGCAGAGTATGAAAAAAGCGACAAATGGATCGAAGAGCTTACGGATGCTGATTTTACTGCCATCAAAGACGGCTTTCCATTGCAGCTTTTTGATGATGAAGTGACAGCCCTGATCAAGACATCCAAAAGTGACATCGAGCGCATGGATACAGAAGTACGCAAAATGATGGAGAGCGCGCTGGAGCAGGGGATCAAGCAGGAGCACAGGCTGGATATCATCGCGAGCATCAAGACGGAAATGGACACTGCGCTGGAGGGTACGGGCAGGGTCCTGCTGGGCGTAGCCAAAAAAGGCGTGGAAGAGTATCTGCCCGTCAATATGGTATATGATGAGAAACTGACACTGGCCGCCAAAGAAAAGGCCGCGTCGGCCATCGTGCCGGCGACCATCAAAACCGGTCAGAATATCGTCGTGAAGGGCGAGGAAGTAACACAGGAACAATATGACATCATGGAATCGCTCGGGCTGCTGGGACCCAAAGGGGAAAACATCTGGTTCTATGTGGGACTGGGGCTTTTTATCGCAGGCCTGACCGTTCCCCTGGGATTGTATATTTATTATTTTCAAAAAGACATCATCGCCCGTTTCACAAGGCTAGCCTTCCTGCTGATCATCCTTCTGATCGTGATCGCCGCTGCGCTGCCGCTATCAAAGATCCAGATCCGGCTGATCCCGGTCTTCATGGCGACCCTCCTTATATCCATGGCATTTGGCATACGGACTTCGATAATGGCCACGGCTTATCTTGCCTTTGTCACGAGCGCAATGGCAGGAGAGGGTAACGTGCAGAATTTCTTCAACTGTGCCGCGGTCTTCATTTCTGGCTCCGTAGGTGCCTTCTCCATGCGCAGGGTACAGCACCGGTCGAGGATCATGATCGGCGGCGCTGCATCGGGCATCCTGTATGCGCTTCTGAACCTGGGACTGGGATACGTAACGGGCAGGCCGCTGGAGGAGTCGCTGGTATGGGCCGGATGGGCCGTGGTGGGCGGCATCGCGTGCGCCGTGCTCACCCTCGGGACATTACCGATATGGGAGGCCGTATTCAGGCTGGCAACGCCGTCCAGATTGCTGGAACTGTCCAATACCCATCAGCCATTATTGAAAAAACTGATGATCGAAGCTCCGGGCACATACAACCACTCCATCATGGTGGCCAACCTTTCGGAGGCTGCCGCTGAAGTGACAGGCGCAGATACGCTCCTGTGCCGTGTGGGCGCCTATTACCATGACGTGGGCAAACTGAAAGAACCGCTGCTCTTTGTGGAAAACCAGATGGGCAACAACAACCCCCACGATACGCTGCCTCCCGATCAAAGCGCGGAATTGATACGCGGGCATGTGGAAGACGGCATGAAATATGCCAAAAGGTTCAAGCTCCCAAAGTCCATCCAGGACATCATCAGCCAGCACCACGGCACATCACAGATCGCTTATTTTTACCACAAGGCAAAAACGATGGGCGAAGGCGAAATCGACCCGAAAAAATTCAAATATCCCGGCCCCAGACCGCAGACGCGGGAGGCGGCCATCATCATGCTGGCTGATACCGTGGAGGCAGCCATACGGGCATTGAAGGATGTGTCGGTCCAGTCCATCGAGGATGCCGTCGAAAACCTGATCAAGGACAGGCTTTATACCGGTCAGCTGGACGAAAGCCCGCTGACCTTGCGGGATATGGAAAAAATCAAATCCGCCTTTACAAAAGTGCTTTCAGGCATTTATCATGGTCGGGTGGAATACCCCAAAAGGGATGCCGCGAGCGAAAGAGGTAATGAAGACTGAAAATCGAAATCATACATTCTGCCATCGAAAAGCCAGGCAAGACCATCCCGCCCGTCACCAAAACCGCCGTCCTGCGCACACTGGAGCGGGAAGGGGTGCCTTTATGCGTTGAGGTATCCGTTCTTTTTACCAGCGATGCCGGGATCAGGGACCTGAACAGGGAGTACAGGAACAAGGACGCCGTTACGGATGTACTTTCATTTCCGAATTTCACCCCCGAAGAGATCTCACAGCTGAAATCTGCCGGCAGAGGCGCAAAGAACCTGTTCGAAGCGCGGTCGGCCAATGCCTATCTCGGGGATATCGCCATATCCCTGCCGCAGGCAGCCAGGCAGGCGCAGGAGCAGGGGCATTCCCTGGAATGCGAGACAGCCATCCTGACGGTGCATTCCATCCTACACCTCTTGGGATACGACCACGAACAAACGGAAAACGCGGCCCGGCAGATGTTTGACCTGCAAACCTCCATACTGGAAGGCATGGGCGTGGAATGGAGGTGGCAGCTCTAGTGCGCAGGAAACTGGTCCACAGCTTCAATGATGCCATCGGCGGCCTGGTCTACGGATTCAAGACCCAGCGCAACATGAAGATACATTTTTTCGTGGCGATCCTCACCATCGTGGCGGGTGTGACACTGAATGTGACACGCGAGGAAATGATGATCCTCGTGATGATGATCGCCATCGTATTCATCTGCGAGCTATTCAATACGGCCATCGAGACCGTGGTGGACATGATCACGCGGGAGTACCATCCCCTCGCGAAAGTAGCCAAAAACGTGGCTGCTGCAGGCGTATTGGTCTCGGCGATGGCTTCCCTGGTGATCGCCTATCTGGTCTTTTACAGAAAGCTGAGCGAACTGGCATTCGGCTCCCTCACGTATATGGAGCAGCTGCCTGCACATCTGGCGTTTGCCAGCCTGATCGCCGTCGCCATAGCTGTCATCATCGCCAAATCGCTATTCCGGAAAGGGACGTTCCTTCAGGGAGGGATGCCGAGCGGACACACCGCCATCGCTTTCTCCCTTTTCGTTTCCATCGCACTGGCGACGCACGACCCGTTTTCAACGACTTTTTCGGGCATTCTGGCATTCATCGTAGCCGAGAGCCGCCTGGAGACCGGCGTGCATACTTTTTTGGAAGTGATATTTGGCGCGATGCTGGGGATGATGATGACGCTGACGATGTATGGATTATCGCGCCTGTTGATATAGTACAGAGGAAAAGGAACGAGGAACATCATTCATGGACAAAGACGTAACGGTACAGTCCGGCTTTATCTGCATCATCGGGAGCCCGAACGCGGGCAAATCCACGCTCGTAAACGCCCTGGTGGGGCAGAAGGTGGCCATCGTATCCCACCGGCCCCAGACCACGCGCCACAGGATCATGGGCGTCCTGAACGAAGGAAATACCCAGATGGTGTTCATCGATACCCCAGGGCTGCACGAGCCAAGGACAAAACTGGGGGAATACATGGTGCGCGCCGCCAACGATGCACTGGAAGACGTGGACGCAATAGTACTCGTCATAGATGCGCCCAAAGGGGTGGGACAGCGCGACAAGGCGATCCTGGAGAGGCTCAAAACATCCAACGTACCCGTTATCATTGCGGTGAACAAGCAGGACGTGACCAGGCGGGAACAGATGCTCACAACGCTATCCTCCCTGCAGCAGCATGCATGGGTGGCGGATATCTTCCCGATATCCGCACTGAGGTCGGAAGGCCTGGAGCCATTAAAGAAGTCATTGAAGAACTATCTCAAACCGGGGCCCAAATACTTCCCGGACGACATGGCCTCCGACCAGCAGGAAAACAGGATGGCAGCGGAGATCATCCGCGAAAAGATCCTGCTCCTGCTCGAAGAGGAGATCCCCCACGGTGTATGCATCGATATCGAAACCATGGAACAGCGGGACGACGGGCTCATCGAGATCGGCGCCGTGATCATCTGTGAAAAAGCCAGTCATAAAGGCATCATCATCGGGAAAAACGGCGGCATGCTCAAACGGATAGGCACCCTCGCGCGGGAAGAACTCGAAGCGCAGCTGGGCGAAAAGGTATTCCTGAAACTGTTTGTCAAAACGGAAGAGGACTGGCGCAACCGGCCCGCGATCCTGCGGGAAATGGGCTACGAATGAATACAAAAAAATGACAAAGGACATCGATAGATGGCGATCATAAAGACCTCCGCGATCGTCCTGCGGTATGCAAACTACAGGGACTATGACCGTATCCTCACCTTGTTTTCGGGGGAATACGGCAAGATGACGGCGGCCGCCCATGCCTGCAGGCGGCCCAAAAGCCCGCTTCTGCCGTGCAGCCAGCTTTTCTGTTTCGGGGAATACATCCTCAAGCAAAAAGGCGAACGCCTGTCCGTGATGCAGTGCGACGTTACGGACAGTTTTTTTGATCTGGGAACAAACATCGAAAAATTTGCAGACGCTTCGTTCATCCTCAATATCTGCGAGGAATTGTCCACACAGGGGGAGGGGAGCCCGGCCCTCTTTCCGCTGCTGGTGCGCGCCCTTTCCGCCTTATGCTATTCCCCAAAAGATCCGGTGGCGGTCATGGCGCACTTCCTGCTGAACGCCCTGGACGCAACGGGTTACAGGCCGAGCCTCGACCGGTGCGCGGTCTGCGGCAGGGAAGGAAGGCAGGCGTTCTTTTCCACCCAATACGGCGGGAGCGTCTGCGAAAAGTGCAGGGGTACGGATGCAGTCAGGCTCAATGCAAATGTGCTGGATACCATGGAAACGATGCTCTCGGCTGAAATCGGTGAACTGAAGGATATCGACCCTGCCGGTCTGCACCCCATCATCGCCCTCATCCACCCCTACCTGGAATACAGACTAGAGCGGCGGTTCAAATCCGGGGAATTCATGCGCCTCATCGGTTCGGCCAAAGGAAAGGCGGCCTCCCCAAAAAATCTTTGACAAAGTCAGGCCCCGATATGATAATATTAATTTCGATGATTTCTAAGACAGGTTTCATAAATAGATTAGGAGGAAAAAGCCATGTCCAGTAACAAGTATGTCTATCTTTTCAGCGAAGGCAATGCCTCGATGAAAAACCTGCTTGGCGGCAAAGGCGCCAATCTGGCTGAAATGACAGGCCTCGGCCTGCCGGTGCCGCAGGGTTTCACCATCACGACAGAAGCATGCACCCGTTATTATCAGGATGGGCAGAAGATTGCCCCCGAAATCATTGACCAGATCTATGAATATCTGGCAAAAGCAGAGCAAATCAACGGGAAAAAATTCGGAGACCTCAATGATCCGTTCCTCGTATCCGTCCGCTCGGGCGCCAGGGCTTCCATGCCGGGCATGATGGACACCATCCTGAACCTGGGCTTGAACGACCAGGCAGTGCTGGGACTTGCAAAGCTGACAAACAATGAGCGTTTTGCATTCGACAGCTACCGCAGGTTCATCCAGATGTTCTCCGACGTGGTCATGGAAGTCCACAAGGAGAAATTCGACCATATCCTCGATACAGTAAAAAAAGAAAACGGCGCAAAAGTGGATACCGATTTGACTGCAGAAAACCTGAAGGAAGTCGTCAAACGGTACAAGGAACTGTACAAAAAGGAAAAGGGCGAAGAATTCCCGCAGGATCCCAAAACCCAGCTGCTGGAATCCGTTAAAGCCGTTTTCCGCTCCTGGGACAACCCCCGTGCCATCGTATACCGCAGGCTCAATGACATACCGGGCGACTGGGGCACCGCAGTAAACGTACAGGCCATGGTATTCGGCAACATGGGCAGTGACTCGGGAACGGGCGTAGCCTTCACGCGGAACCCCGCTACCGGCGAGAAGAAACTGTACGGCGAATTCCTCATGAACGCACAGGGCGAGGACGTCGTGGCCGGCATCCGCACGCCGCAGCCCATCTCCGAGCTCGAAAAGACGATGCCCGAGATATACCACCAGTTCGCCAGCATCGCCCAGAAACTCGAAGCGCACTATAAAGACATGCAGGATATGGAGTTCACCATTGAACGCTCCAAGCTTTATATGCTCCAGACCCGTAACGGCAAGCGCACCGCATCCGCGGCCATCAAGATCGCCGTCGACCTGGTGGACGAAAACATGCTCACCAAGGAAGAGGCCCTGATGAAGGTGGATCCCAAACAGCTGGATGCGCTGCTCCATCCCCAATTTGACCCTGATGCCATCAAAAAGGCGAAACCCATCGCCTCCGGCCTGCCGGCATCCCCGGGCGCTGCCTGCGGACAGGTGTTCTTCACGGCCGAGGACGCGGTGGAAGCTGCGAAATCCGGTAAAAAGGTCGTCCTGGTCCGCCTCGAGACCTCCCCGGAGGATATCGAAGGCATGCACGTATCCCAGGGCATCCTGACCGCACGCGGCGGCATGACCTCCCACGCGGCAGTTGTGGCCCGCGGCATGGGCACCTGCTGCGTAGCCGGATGCGGAGAGATCATCATCGAGGAAGCGAAGAAGATATTTACCACCAAAGACGGGTTGAAATTCAACGAAGGCGACTGGATCTCCCTGGATGGAAGCACGGGCAAGGTATACGGCGAAGCGATCAAGACCGTGGCAGCCAAGCTGACGGGCGACTTCGGAAGGCTGATGGAGTGGGCCGACCAGATCCGCACGCTGAAAGTCCGCACGAATGCCGATACCCCCAAAGACGCAGAGCAGGCAGTGAAATTCGGAGCGGAAGGCATCGGCCTGTGCCGTACCGAGCACATGTTCTTTGACGAGGAGCGCATACCCGCCATCCGCCAGATGATCGTGAGCAAAACGGTGGAGCAGCGTGAAGCGGCCCTGGCCAAGCTCCTGCCCTTCCAGCGCGACGACTTCAAAGGTATCTACAAAGCCATGGGCGCCCGTCCGGTGACCATCCGGTTCCTGGATCCGCCGCTGCATGAATTCCTCCCCACCGACGAAGCGGACATCAAGGCGCTGGCGAAGGAAATGGGGCTGGAGTATGCCGAACTGAAACAGATCATCTCCAACCTGCATGAATTCAACCCGATGCTCGGCCACCGCGGCTGCCGCCTGGCTGTGACCTATCCCGAGATCGCCAAGATGCAGACCAGGGCGGTCATGGAAGCGGCCATCGAAGTGAGCAAGGAAACGGGCCTGGATATCCATCCCGAGATCATGATCCCGCTGGTGGGCGAGATCAAAGAACTGAAATACGTCAAAGATGTGGTAGTCAAAACCGCTGAGGAAGTCATGGCCGAAAGAGGCGTCAAGGTAGACTACAAAGTGGGCACCATGATCGAAGTGCCGCGCGCGGCGCTGACAGCCGACGATATCGCAAAGGAAGCCGAGTTCTTCTCGTTCGGCACCAACGACCTGACGCAGATGACATTCGGATTCTCCCGCGACGATGCCGGCAAATTCCTGGATGATTACTACACCAAGAAGATATTCGAATCCGATCCGTTTGCCCGTCTGGACCAGGTGGGCGTGGGCAAGCTCGTCAAAATGTCCGTTGAACTGGGCAGGAAGACGAGGCCCGACATCAAACTGGGCATCTGCGGCGAACACGGCGGAGACCCGAGCTCCGTCATATTCTGCCACAACGTGGGACTGAACTACGTATCCTGCTCGCCCTTCCGCGTACCGATCGCAAGGCTGGCAGCGGCCCAGGCCAAGATCATGTCAAAGTAACGTTCGTTCATGATTGAAAGGGAGCAGGCAGAGATGCCTGCTCCCTTTTGCGTTACGTTTACCGCATTGGGGAAAAACCCATGAACATACAGCGGCCCGGAAAAGGACTTTGCGGGACATGCGTTGAATATATTAACCTACCAATGCAAACTTTGATGGGAAGCTGCAAAAACATGACAGAATTCAGAAAATACCAGGAGGATATGGAGAAACAGCTGCTGTCCCGGTATGCATCCCTGAGCAGCGGAAGCAGGGGCAGGGAAACGCCTGTGGAAAAATGCCCGATACGCACCGAGTACCAGCGCGACAGGGACAGGATCATCCACTGCAAATCCTTCAGGAGGCTCAAGCACAAGACGCAGGTTTTCATCCGGCCGGAGGGGGACCATTACCGCACCCGGCTGACCCATACCCTGGAAGTATCTCAAATAGCCAGGACCATATCCCGGGCGCTGCGGCTGAACGAGGACCTCACGGAAGCCATCGCCTTGGGACATGACCTGGGACATACGCCGTTCGGGCACACCGGCGAGGATGTACTGAACCGGATCACCTCGTGCGGATTTGAACATAACAAGCAGAGCCTGCGCGTCGTGGATCTGCTGGAGGGGGATACGGGCCTGAACCTGACCTTTGAAGTGCGCGACGGGATCCTGCAGCACAAGAAAAGCGGGAAACCCGCCACGCTGGAAGGCTGCGTGGTGAGTCTGGCCGACCGGATCGCATACATCAACCACGATATCGACGACGCCGTCCGCGCAGGGGTACTGAGGCTGGAAGACCTGCCCGCAGGCTGCATGAACATCCTGGGCGATACCCACGGCAAAAGGATCAATACCATGATCGTGGATGTTATTACCGAGAGTTTCGACAAGCCCGGTATCAGCATGTCAGACCCTGTACGGTCCGCCACCGAGGAACTGAGAAGCTTCATGTTTGAAAACGTGTACCTGAATCCCAAGGCAAAATCCGAGGAGTCCAAGGCGGCCGGGCTGCTGGAACAGCTCTTCAAATATTTCATGGACAAACCCGACGCGCTGCCGGAGGAGTCCTGCAGGCATATAGACGGTTTCGGAAAAGAACAGGTCGTGTGTGATTATATCGCAGGGATGACGGACCGGTATGCAATCAAGGTGTTTGAACAGCTGTTCCTTCCTGCCACATGGCAGGGGTTGTAAGGAGCAGTATACAATTTTGCCGAAAAAGAAGGAAAAGCATTTCATACGGCGAAAATATATTAACGCATCAAGGAGACATTATGCCCGGCTTTTTCCCGGATGACTGGCTGAACGACCTGCGAAGCAGGACCGATATCGTGGATGTGGTCTCAGAGTATGTGCCCCTGAAACCAAAAGGGAGCAACTACTGGGGATTATGCCCGTTTCACAACGAGAAGACGCCATCATTCAGCGTGAACCCCGATAAAGGGATGTACTATTGCTTTGGGTGCCATGTGGGCGGCAATGCCATCCACTTCATCATGAACATTGAAAAACTCAGTTTTTATGAGAGCGTGAAACTCCTGGCGGATAAAGCCGGGATGCCCATGCAGAACGAAACTGACATCGACTCCTACAAGATCCAGAAGGAACTGCGGGACAGGCTTTATGATGTGAACAAGGAAGCGGCACGGTATTTTCACGAGAAACTGTATCTTCCCGAAGGACAAGCCGCACTCTCCTATTTGCACAGGCGGCACCTTTCGGATGAGACGATCAAACGCTTTGGCCTCGGTTTTGCGCCACAGAACGGGGAGGCGTTTTTGAACCACCTGAAGGAGAAAGGGTTCAAGGACAAGGATATTACCGATGCGGGGCTGGCGCTGATCAAGGGAACGGGGAACATCGCCGCCTTCAGGGGAAGGGTCATTTTCCCCATCATCAATACCTTCCGCAATGTGGCAGGCTTCGGTGCCAGGGCGCTGGACGACGCGCAGCCAAAGTACATCAACACGGCGGAAACGCCCGTTTTCAACAAGCGCAGGCTGCTGTACGGGCTGAACAACGTCAAGAAAGGCGCGACCCTGAAATCCCTGGTCATCGTGGAAGGGTACATGGACGCGATCTCCCTCTACCAGCACGGCATCCGGAATGCGGTGGCTTCGCTGGGCACGGCGCTGTCCAATGAACAGGCCCGGCTGATGGGCCGGTACAGCTCCAATATATTCATCGCGTACGACGGGGATTCGGCAGGGCAGCAGGCCACCATCCGCGGGCTGGACATCCTGAAAAGCGAGGGACTGGACGTCAAAGTCATCCAGTTTCCCGATGAAATGGACCCCGATGAATTCATCAACCATGCCGGTATGGATGGATTTGAAAAGGCGCTGAAGAATTCCCTGACCCTGACGGAATTCAAGCTAAAGACTTTGGCCAGGAATTACGACCTGGATAGTGAGGATGAACGGACGAAATTTGCCATCGAGGGAGTCCACCTGGTGGCCGCGGCGGGGAATGCGGTCGAACGGGAGAGGTACCTGCAGTACCTGAACAAACTGACGAAGTACTCGTCCGGTGCCCTGAAGGAGCAACTGGATGCCGAACTGAAATCCTCGTCCAGGACGCCGGAGTATATTGGTGGTAAATATAGGAATACTAAACCGGAAAACAGTAAGGCGGAAGCGCGTTCGCGGACGGAAAAGACGCTGTTATGTGCAATGGCGATGGGAAACAGATATGCGATGATGGGCCTGAACCTGCTGAAACCCGAGGAATTGGTCGTCCCTGAACACCGGGCTATCGCAAGCATGATGGAAGAACTTGTGAATCAGGACAAGACCATTTCCCCGTATTCGATCCTTTCCTGCATCACCGAGGAAGATACGGCGGGCCGGGCTGCCGGGATCCTGGCGGATGAGGTGAACGAGGAAGACGCCGAAAAAACCATCAAGGATTGCGTGAGCAGGATACTCGTGGAGGAAATAGAGAAAGAAATGAGCAATATCCAGCAAACCATATCAAAAGGAGAAGACCATAAGGAATTGAATGAGAGATTGAAAGTACTGGTAAATACGAAAATCAACCTGGAAAGGAGGTAAGGCTTTGAGCAAGGAAGAAATGACGGAAAAGGTCAGGGAAGAAGACGGAAGAAGCAAGGACACGATCGCTGCGAAGAAAATCAGTGAGATCATCGAACTTGGCAGGCAGAGAGGCTATCTGACCAAGCAGGAAATACTGAACAAACTGTACGACCTTGAAATCGAGAGCGACGACATCGAGAACTTTTATGATGAAGTGGAAAAATACCGCATCGAAGTGATCGACGACGAAGCCAAGTTTGACGCAGAAGAACCGGATGCCGAAATGCTCATCGAGGAGGAATTGCATCCCGAAGAAATCGACATGAGCATCCCCGAGGGGATTAACATAGATGACCCCGTAAAAATGTACCTGAAGGAAATCGGGAAGGTCCCCCTTTTGACGCCCGAAGAGGAAGTGGAACTGGCCAAGAAAATGGGGGATGGCGACCTCGAGGCCAAACAAAAGCTGGCCGAAGCAAACCTCCGCCTGGTCGTGAGCATCGCCAAAAGGTATGTAGGCCGCGGCATGCTCTTCCTGGACCTGATACAGGAAGGCAACCTGGGTCTGATCAAGGCCGTGGAAAAATTCGATTACAGCAAGGGCTACAAATTCAGCACATACGCCACCTGGTGGATCCGGCAGGCCATCACACGCGCCATCGCAGACCAGGCGCGGACCATCCGCATCCCGGTCCATATGGTGGAGACGATCAACAAGCTCATACGCGTATCCCGCCAGCTGCTGCAGGAGCACGGGAGGGACCCCCAGCCTGACGAGATCGCCCAGGAAATGGTGATATCCGAGGACAAGGTCCGTGAGATCATCAAGATCGCCCAGGAGCCGGTATCCCTGGAAACCCCCATCGGGGAAGAGGAGGACAGCCACCTGGGAGACTTCATCCCCGATGACGATGTGCCCGCCCCGGATGAGGCGGCCGCATTCACGCTTTTGAAGGAACAGCTCATCGAAGTGCTGGATACGCTGACCCCCAGGGAGGAAAAAGTCCTCCGCCTCCGGTTCGGCCTGGACGACGGGAGGGCTCGGACCCTGGAAGAGGTGGGCAAGGAATTTAATGTGACGCGCGAGCGGATCCGCCAGATCGAGGCCAAGGCCCTGCGGAAGCTGCGCCACCCCAGCCGCAGTAAAAAACTGAGGGACTTCCTCGAGTGATTTTGCTAGAAGGGCAGCTTGTCGCTGCCTTTTCTTTTGCCCGGATCTGTTCCTGTTTATGTGGAGGGCAGAATGGTACCCATCGATAAAAGGCTGGCGGCAACAGCCGCGTTCGTTCCCCGCGGCAGCGTCCCGCTGGACATCGGGACTGACCATGGCAGGCTTCCTGTGTATCTGGTATCAAAAGGCATTTGCAGAAAAGCCATCGCCTCGGATATCAGCGCCCCGTCATTGGACAAAGCCAAAAGCCTTGTCCGGAAATGCAACCTGACGGGCAGGGTGGAAACGCGGCTGGGGAGCGGATTATCCGTAGTGAACGAAAATGAAGCGGATACCCTGATCATTACGGGTATGGGCGGAAACGAGCTGATATCCATCCTGGAGGCCGGCAGGGAACGATGGAAGGAATTCCATACGTTCATCTTCCAGCCAATGTCCTCGCAGGCGGAATTCCGGGAGTACCTGCCTGGAAGCGGTCTGCGCATCATCGATGAGGAAATCGCCTTTGATAATGGACGCTATTACGAGGTAATTCTCGTGCGGCATGGCGTCCAAAGGCCACTGAGCGCAATGGAATGCATCGTAGGCCCAATACTGGCGCAAAAACAGGGGAACCATTTCCAGGGATATCTTCAAAGAAAGATAAAAGGGGTAAAAAGGGCTTTGGAAGGCGTTCTGGCATCCAACGACCCCGGGACCAGGGCACGGGGGGAATATTATGAACGCTTGCTGCAGGAGATGGGGGAATTGGAAAAATGTCATGCAAATGCAAAAACATCATGAACGTTCTGGAAGGGATCGCGCCGGCATCCCTGGCCGAGGAATGGGACAATACCGGGTTGATCGTCGGGGACCCCGAAAACGACATCAGCAGGGTCCTGGTCACGCTGGACGTCGATCTCGACGTGGTGCGCGAAGCCATCGGCCGGAAGGCGCAGATGATCGTTTCCCACCATCCTGTCCTGTTCCACAGCGTCAAAAAACTGGATTTCAGCGATCCTGAAATGCAGGTCATCCGGGAGTTGGTAAGGAACGATATCTGCCTGTATGCCGCACACACCAACCTGGATGCCGCAAAGGGCGGCGTGAACGACTGCCTCGCCCATGCACTGGGACTGAAGGACATATCGGTGCTGCGGAAAACAAGGCACGATGCACTGATGAAACTGGTCGTATATGTTCCGGCGGATCACATGCAAACCGTCATCGACGCCTTGTTTGCACATGGAGCGGGGCAGACCGGAGCGTACAGCCGCTGCAGCTTTATCAGCGAGGGGACAGGCACATTTCTGCCGGAAGAAGGGACGCACCCCTATACGGGAAAAACCGGGGATTGGACCCATGTGCGGGAAGCGCGCGTTGAAACGATCATACCCGCCAGCCGGGCGGATGAAGCGGTGGCGGCGATGAGGGAAAAGCACCCGTATGAAGAACCCGCCTATGACCTGTTCCCGATCCAGGGTTCAAACCCGTTTGAAGGCATGGGAAGGATCGGACGCCTCGAGCCCTGCATGGGGCTCCGAGACTTTTGTACCTTGGTCAAATCCAGGCTGGATGCCGGACATGTTGTGACATTTTCAAACGATAACAGCACGGTCAAAACAGTGGCCGTATGCGGCGGAAGCGGCGCCGACTTGATCGGAGCGGCAGCGGAGCGGGGCGCGGACGTGCTGGTGACGGGGGACATGAAACACCATGACTGGCTGCATGCAAAAGCTCTGGGTATAAACGTGGTGGATGCGGGCCATTATTACACAGAAAGGGTCGTGGTGCGCCCTCTAATTGAACATTTACATCGGTCGCTAAATACGTTAGAATATACTGTAGAAATTGTGGAATCAAATATCGATACAGGTTCTACATATATTTACTGAATCAGCCCATACAGGGCTGGCTTGTTTTATGGAATGAAAGAGGAGGCAATATCCACACATGCTCCAACAAATAGAATTGCTGCTCAAGTATCAGGATGCAGACATGATGCTTGACAGGTTTGAAGCGCAGTTAAAAAACTCCAATACACGAAGCCAGCTGGTGAAAGTCAGGGATTATCTGGCCAAACAGCAGGATTTCGTGCAGGGCGCCGAGCAAAAGACCGCAGATGCGCAAAACCGGATCAATGAACTGAAGAAAGACTTTGACGACATGTCGAAGCTGCTGGATACCATGGATAACGAATTTTCCACGATGGACCAGGAGGATGTCCAGCAGGTCAACAAGTATCAGAAAAATGCCGAGAGAATGATGGCGTTATCCATCAAGAAGAGAAAGGAAATAGAAACCATATCCTCATCCATCCTTGACATGGAAAAAAACATGCAGACAGTACGGACAAATTATCCGAAAGCAAAGAAGGAATTCGATGATCTAAAGGATAAATACAATCAGGAAGTTTCCGATGCACAGGCGGACCTGAACGAACTGAAAAACAAGGTAAAGGAACTGGAAAAAGGCATAGACCTGGCCCTGCTTGACAAATACAAACATATCAAGCGGAACAAGCCGATGCCCGTGGCAAAAGTGATCTCCGGCCAGTGCAGCGGATGCAATATGGAACTCCCATCGCTGGTGCTGAGAAAATTGAAGGAATCCAAGGGGACCGTGGAATGTGAAAATTGCGGCAGGCTTTTGTTCATACCATAAATTTCACATTGTTTTTGGGAGCCATACGTTATAATATAGTTTAGTTTCGAGTAAGCTGGATGGTCGCGTGCGGTGAAAACCGAACGAGGAAAGTCCGAGCTCCACAGGGCAGAGTGCTGGATAATACCCAGTGAAGGTGACTTCAAGGAAAGTGCAACAGAGATATACCGCATATGCTCTCGGGCATATGCAAGGGTGGAAAGGTGAGGTAAGAGCTCACCAGCCTGCATGGCGACTTGCAGGCTCTGTAAACCCCACTTGGTGCAAGATTGAAGAGGGAGCGTTCAATGGCGGCCCGTCATGCTCCCGGATAATCGCTGGAGCCTACCGGCAACGGCAGGCCTAGATAGATGACCATCCGCGACAGAACTCGGCTTACAGGCTTATCTCGAAACCAAATGCATAAACGAAAGAAGCGGTTACATGCCGCTTCTTTTTTTGTCTTTGAAACCCACCCGGCCTGAACACATGCGAGCGTCGGGACGATGATATTTGCCAGCGCTGTGCTTTCACCTGACGACGCAAAAACGCAAAACCCTGCATATGCAAAAATCCGTCTGTGCACCCTATGATATGACCATTTGTGAACGGAATGCACTCACCTGGCGGAGGACTAAATGAAGTTTTCACCATTTCCAAGGCTGCTGCGCCCTGAAATGCGGGATGCCGACTATGGTATTAGGGATATTGCATTAAGCATAGAAACACTTGAACAACATGCTGTCGAGATCGCTTCCATCGGTACGGTGAAATGCAACCGGATCAAGCGCAATGAATTTCCCGCATTGGATGAAGATGAAAAAATCCTGAAGAAGGTATATATATTTATCAGTGCGGAATCCCAGGAAAAGGGACGCGTTTCGCATGTGGCCCAGTGGATCCTGGATAATTACTATCTTTTGGAGGAACAACTCAAGGACCTGAAGCAGAACCTGGATCCCGAATTCGTCGCGAGGCTCCCCTGCATGTCTCCGGATCCCCACTCGATATTTCCCAGGGCATATTATCTTGCGGCGGAAATGGTGATGCATACAGACTGCGCGATCTCTGAAGACCATATTCAAAGGTTTATTAAGGCATACCAGTCTGAAGCCCCTTTGACTATGGAAGAGGTATGGGCCATACCCATGATGCTGAAGATCGCCCTTGTGAAATCGGCCAGCGCGGTGGCAGCCCATTTCTGGGAGTCGCAAAAACAGTACAGCGAAGCGGAGAAAGCTGCCAAAACAGCGAAAGAATTCAATGAAAACATAAAAACAAAAAAAGTATTTGACGGACTTGCGAAATATGAACCCCTGCTCAGGCCCTGCTTTGTGGAACATTTCCTGCAGGTGATCCGGGACGAAAACGTGTCCCGGAACGTGCTGCTATGGCTGGACAAGCAGCTGGAAAGAAAGGGAACCACCGCCGAAAAAATGATCCAGGCCGAACATCGTTCCCAGACGAAAGACAAGGCGATCATCGGCAACGCGATCACCGGACTTCGTATGCTTGCAGCCTTGCCATGGGAGGAGATATTCGAAAGCCTGAGCGTAGTGGAGCTAAAACTGAGGGAGGATCCGGTTTATGCATCCATGGACTTCGATTCACGGGATTTCTACCGTAAAAAAATCCAGCGCTTGTCCTCGGACCTGAACGTATCCGAAACAATGATAGCGGCCAAGGCATATGAATGCACGGAAGGCCGGGAAGGGAAAACCGCCCATGTAGGCTACTACCTGATAGACAAAGGGCAGGGTGAATTACTGCAAAAACTGTACCTATCGCCCTCTTTGAAAATGCGGTTTTGCGCTGCAATATCACGCTGCGGCGCCGCCTTGTACCTGGGTGCCATTTCGCTTCTTACTGCAGGACTGGCTGTCATCGCAGCGCTCTATTGTTACCATTCCGTACACTCCGTATGGGGCGGCATCGTTATCGGAATACTGGTGCTTTTCCCGGCGGCTTCCGCCGTCAGCATCATCCTGAACCGGTTGACCGCAGCCATCAAAAAACCGGTTTTCATCCCTAAAATGGATTTCCTCGAATCCATCCCGGAAGAATGCGCGTCCATCGTGGTGGTACCCGTCCTGCTGAGCAGCACAGAACGCGCGGTGGAGATAATCGAGCGGATGGAGGTCTATTACCTGGCCAACCAATCATCCAACCTGTATTTTGCCATGCTGGGCGATTTCCCCGACAGCAAGGAAAAAAGCAACGAAGGGGAGGAAGACATCGTCAAAACGGCTCTCAGACGGATCGGGGAACTGAATACGAAATACTCCAAGGAGAGACCGGTATTTTACTATATCCACCGGGAACGGACCTACAATGAAAAAGAAAAAAGGTTTATGGGCCATGAAAGGAAACGCGGCGCCCTGGAGTATTTCAACAACCTGCTGCTGAACGTTGAGTCCAAACCCGCCGAGGCCCAATCCGGTCCGCTGCCTGACGGGATCAAATATGTCATCACGCTGGATGCCGACACGCAGCTGCCCCGCGATACCGCCGCAAAACTGATCGGTGCAATGGCGCACCCCCTGAACCGTCCTATTTACAATGAGCAGGCCGGGAAAGTGAGCGAGGGGTACGGCATCATGCAGCCACGCATCGGAATAACCGTCCGGAGCGCACTGCGGTCGGTTTTTGCCATGACATACTCGGGCGAAGCAGGCATAGATACCTATACAAAGGCTGTTTCCGACCCTTATATGGATATCACCGGTGAAGGGATATTCACCGGCAAGGGCATATACGATCTGCGCATCTTTGCCACCTGCTTGAAGGACATGGTCCGGGACAACACCGTTTTAAGCCACGATCTTTTGGAAGGCAGCCTGTGCCGCACAGCATTGGTTTCCGATACGGAACTGATCGACGGCTATCCGTCCAATTACATCTCCTGGAGCAAAAGACAGCATCGGTGGACCCGGGGCGACTGGCAGCTGCTGCCGTGGCTGAGATCGAGGATCAGGAACAAGGATCATGCGTCCATACGCAACCCTTTGTCTTTTTTGGATAAATGGAAAATCGCCGATAATCTGAGGCGGAGTTTCCAGCCTGTCGCAAGCGTGCTGATCCTGACGGCGGGCATTGCTTTCAGCATCGGCAACCCTGCAATATGGATCCTATTTGCCTTGCTGCCCTACGTGGTCAATATAGTCCTCGAACTGCTGATGCACTTTCTCGGCATCATCGGCCGGAAATCAGACGGCAAGAGCAAGGCGGAATGGGAATTCATCAAAACGAGCATATTCAGAAACCTGCTCTTTTACCTGTTCATTGTATATGAGGCGTTTATCGATGCCGATGCCATACTCCGGACGCTTTGGCGGATGGCAGTCTCGGGAAAGCACAGGCTTCAATGGGTCACGGCAGCAGATGAAGAAAAAAAAACGTCGGGGAACGCAAAAGGGTATTGGCTGCGGATGGCCTTCTCACCCGCTTTTGCTGCTGCATTCAATGCACTGTGCATCCTGACGATGGCGCAGTTCTGGCCTGTAGCCCTGCTCATCAGCGTCCCATGGATCATAGCACCCTGGATAGCCTGGAAAATGAGCCAGAACCCCACAGACGAGAAAGCCGAGCTGAGCGCCGCGGAAGACGAAATCCTGCGCATCATCGCCCGCAGGACGTGGCGGTATTTCGAGGAATTTTCCGGAACGAATCCCTACCACCTGATTCCCGATAATTATCAATTCGTGCCCAGACGTGGCGCAGCACAAAGGACGTCTCCCACCAATATCGGCCTTGAGCTGGTATCCTGTGCCTGCGCATGCCATATGGGATATTTCTGTATCGAACAATCCCTTGAAACGATCGCCGGGATCATGGCATCCATTGACAAACTGGAAAAATGGAACGGGCATATCTATAACTGGTATGATACTACGACATTAAAACCATTACGGCCTACATACGTATCCTCAGTAGACAGCGGAAATTTTGCCGCCTACCTGGTGACGGCTGCCGAGATGATCAAACATTTGATGCTTTCTCCGCTATTCACCCGCAAAAGGTTCCAGGGCCTGAAGGATACGGTTTCAGCTTTCCACGAAAAATGGGATGAATGCCTTACAAAACATACTGCAATCGGCGATACCATCGACAATCTGGCCAAAATGGCTGAAACGAGCAGCCATTTAATACCGTTATACTGGTCAAACGCACTGGAAGCGGTCAAAGAATATTTCAGGAACGAAACGGCTGCCGGGAAAAAAGAATTTGAAACGTGCCTGCAGCAAATCCGCACCGGGCCCATGCAGGAAATACGGACGCTGGCCCCCTGGGTGGGACTTCTCAGGACACTCCCTGATACGATATCAAAGAGGGAGGAGGAAATGCAGTCATTCGAAAAGTTCCTGGAAGCTTTGGGAAGCAAATTATCCATCGACGGTATCGTGGAAGGGTATGATGCGATCATCGAACATTTTTCAGGCTTTGCTTCCCAGATATTGAAACCGGGCCGTTTTCACAGCGGCGCAGCGGAATGGATGAGACAGTTTGAGATCGGCATCGCGGATGCATACGGCAATGCCAGGCGGATCAAAAGCATGGCCGAAGACCTGGTCGTGCGCATGTACAGACTTGCGCTGGGAATGGACTTCTCCAAGCTTTACGATGCAAGGAGAGGCCTTTTCAGCATCGGATATGATGCCGAGAACGGAAAGCTCAGCAATTCCTATTATGACATGTTTGCTTCGGAAAGCAGGCTGACCAGTTTCTTTGCCATATCCAAAGGGGAGATCCCGCAGAAGCACTGGTTCAAACTGGGACGTCCTCTGACCATCATCAACGGGCGCAGGGTGCTGATATCCTGGGGGGGCACCATGTTTGAATACCTGATGCCGCTCATCACTATGAAGAACCACCCGATGACGCTGCTGGGCGAAACCTGCGAAACTGCGGTGGCGGCACAGGAGCAATGGGGGGAATCACGCCATGTGCCCTGGGGGGCGTCCGAGTCCGCATACTATGCCTTCGACCTGAATATGAACTATCAATACAAGGCGTTCGGCATCCCGAAACTGGGTTTCAAGTCCGGGCTTGCCAGAGATACGGTGGTGACTCCGTATGCGTCCTGCCTGGCGCTTCTGGTCTCGCCGCAAAAAGCCTACTCAAATATCCTGAAACTGCTCTCGGACGGCATGATGGGAGAATACGGACTGTACGAAGCGATCGATTATACCAAGGCGCATTCCGGAATGAAAAAGAAAGGCCATATCGTAAAGAGTTTCATGGCCCATCATCAGGGCATGATCCTGACTTCCATATTCAATGTACTGAACAACAACCTGCTGCAGGATCTTTTCCACAAAATACCCATGATCGGCGCGACGGAACTATTGCTGGAAGAAAAGATCCCTGTCCGGACCCCGATCGTCAGCGATTTTGCCGCTGTGGATCATGTGGAGACAAAACTGCCAAAAGCGCCCGCAGAACAAAAAGCCAGGGAGTATCCAGCCATACCGGAAGGTTTTCCCAAGGCGCATCTGCTTTCCAACGGTTATTATTCTGTCGCGCTCACCGATTATGGAACAGGCTACAGCGTAGCGGACGATATTTACCTGTCACGCTGGAGACCGGACCCTTTTTCACACCAATACGGGATGTTTTTTTACATCCGGGAACTGAAAAGCGGCCGGATATGGTCTGCTTCCTACGCGCCCATGTTTTCAAAACCATCCGAGTATGCTGTCAGGTTCGAAAATGACAAAGCCATGTTCGTGCGAAAAGACGGGGATATCCAAACCAAAATGGAGGTATGCGTATCGCCGGAATTCAATGCCGAATTCAGAAGGATCACCCTGAAAAACCTTGGAACTGCGGAAGAAAAGATCGAAATAACGAGTTTTTATGAGGCCAGCCTGGATACACTGGATGCGGACATGGCGCACCAGGCATTTTCCAAGCTGTTTTTACAGACCGATTGGATAGCGGACAGGGGGATCCTTTTGGTTTGGCGCAGGAACGGGATCCGAAACAGACAGGTCTACAGCGCCTGCTGCATGGCAGCAGACGAGAAATTCCTGCCGGGATGCGAGTATGAGTCGGACAGGTTAAAATTTCTGGGAAGGTGCAACGGAACGGGTGAACCCGATGCGGTGCAGGAGGGGGCTCACCTGGGCAATACCGCTGGGTATGTCATCGACCCGTGTATGAGCTTGCGGAAAACCGCGGTGCTGCAGCCCGGCGAGGTGGCATCCGTGACCCTCATCGTTGCGATCGCCGATTCCAGAAAAGAGGTGCTGGATATCGCGCGGGAGTGCGGCAACCAGGACGCAGTGAAGCGGGCCTTTGACCTGGCCTGGACGCACAGCCAGGTCGAATCCGGTTACCTGGGGATCTCACCGCATAAAACCAACCTGTACCAGATGCTGTCCTCATTCCTCGTATACCAACATGGGTTCAAGGCGGGCCAAACCGCTTTTTCCGACGAATGGTGGCTGGGGCGAAACGAAATCTGGCGATACGGATTATCGGGCGACAAACCGCTTATCGTTCTGAAGCTTTCGGAAACGGGCCATATCGGCGTGGCAAAGGAATTGATCAAAGCACACGAATTCTGGCGGCGCCACGGCATCAAGGCGGACCTGGCGATCATCAACCAATACGGCAATGACTATTTCCGGCCACTCCAGGAACAATTGGTCGATCTGGTGAATTCCAGCCATGCACGTGAACAGGTGGAATGCAACATACGGGTCCTGGAGAAAAAAGACGTGGACGAAAGGCAGCTATCCCTGCTGGAACGCCTCGCATGCATGGTCATCGACGCGGAAAAAGGCGGACTGGAAGGGCAGGCCGATTTAAACGACGGGCCCCATATTTCCAAAAAAAGCTTTGAAAGCAAAAAGGTTTATGACCCTGTGGAACCGGACTTTGATGAGAAGAAACTGGCCTTTTACAACGGGTATGGCGGTTTTGAAGCAGACGGGACCTATACCATCCGGATCCGCGAGGGCAAAAACACCCCCATGCCCTGGAGCAACGTGCTGGCAAATGAGAAATTCGGAACGCTGGCAACGGAAAGAGGCGCGGGGTATACCTGGGCGGGGAACAGCCACCTCAATATGCTGACGCCATGGTCAAACGATCCAGTCCGCGATCCGTACGGAGAAGCGGTTTACCTCCGCGATGAAAAAAACGGATACATCTGGAATGCAACACCCGGCCCGTGCACACAGAAAGGCGAACGCGTGATACGCCATGGACTGGGTTTTTCGCAATACAGCAGCGGCATAAACGGGATCAGGGCCGAGCAAACCGTATTTGCGGATACCGCAGACGCAGTCAAAATCATTATGCTTAAACTGGTCAACCAGAGCGGCGAAAAACGGGAGCTATCGGCCACCTATTTTGTGAGGTGGGCCATCGCCCAGCCATCAAAACTATACGCACAACCCAAAAACATGTATCTGGATGAATCCGGAGCGTTATGCGCACAGGCGCCCGGGACCATGCCGGAGCTCCAGGGCATCGCTTTTATCCATTCGCCTGCAACCGAAAAAACAGTTACATCGGACATGGAAGCTTTTATCGGCTACGACGGTTTCGGACTGCGTGCGCCCTCGGCATTGTTATCCGAAATAATCCCGGATGCATCCGGCACCGGGAAAAGCGCATGCGGGGTCATCCAGATCCGGATGGAGATAGAGGCCGATACCGAAGCGAAGATCATATTCCTGATGGGATATGCAGAAGACCCAAAAGAGATCGGCAAAACAATCGAAAAATACAGCAGCGCCGGGCAAGCCGAAGCCGCATTCGAAAAGGTAAGAAACCATTGGACAGACAGGACCGGGAGAATACGTGTCAAGACCCCCGACCCCTCTTTTGACCTGCTGTTTAACGGAAGGCTTCTCTACCAGGTCTATGCTTCGCGCCTTCTGGGCAAAGCGGGATTTTACCAGGCGGGTGGCGCATTCGGATTCCGTGACCAGCTGCAGGACGCATTGGCCCTGCTGCAGGTAAACCCGGAAAAGGTACGCAGCCATATCCTGCTGTGCGCCGGAAGCCAGTTTGAAGAAGGTGACGTCCTGCACTGGTGGCATCCGCCGGCCAGGGGAGTGCGAACGAAGATCAGCGACGACAGGCTGTTCCTGCCTTATGCAGTGAGTGAATACATCCGTGTAACGGGGGACAAGAGCGTTTTATTCGAGGAAGCAGGATACCTCGAAGCACCCGAGCTGAACGAGTGCGAGACCTGCTGGTATGGGGATGCACGGACTTCCGCCAACAGCGAAACGGTCCTGGCCCACTGCATAAGGGCGGTCGAAAGATCACTCGAATTCGGAGAGCACGGCCTGCCATTGATGCGTACCGGCGACTGGAATGACGGGATGGACAAGGTGGGCGAAAAAGGCCGGGGGGAAAGCGTATGGCTCGGATTCTTCATGATCCATGTACTCAGGGAATTCTCCGTTCTCTGCAGGGAAAACGGTCATGCTGCGGAAGCCGAAAGGTATGACTGTAAGATCCAGGAATTGTCCAGGAACATCCAGGAGCAGGCGTGGGACGGCAACTGGTACATCAGGGCGTTTTTTGACGACGGTACCCCGCTGGGCTCCTCCAAAAATCCCGAATGCAAGGTGGACAGCATTGCGCAGTCGTGGGCGGTGATATCCGGTGTGGCGGGAGGTGAAAGGGCAAGGGAGTGCATGTTTTCGGCCCTGAACGCGCTGGCCGATCTTGAGAGAGGCATCATCAAACTCTTCATGCCGCCTTTTGACACCTGGAATGCAAACCCGGGATATATCAAGGGATACCTTCCCGGCATACGGGAAAACGGCGGCCAGTATACCCACGCGGGAGCATGGATGGTGATAGCGCTGGCTGAACTGGGCTGGGGGGACGATGCGTATGAAGTGTACAGCGCATTGAACCCGATCAACCATGCCCTCACCAAACAGGAAGTGAATCTCTATAAAACGGAGCCCTACGTACTGGCCGCGGACGTGTATACAGCGCCAGGGCAGGTGGGCCGCGGCGGATGGACCTGGTACACCGGAAGTGCAGCATGGATGTACCGTGCGGCACTGGAATGGGTGCTGGGTCTGAAAAAACAGGGGGATATGCTCTTTATAAAACCCATGCTGCCTTCAAACTGGGATGGCTATTCGCTGACGTACATGTTTGCTGAAACCCGATACGTATTCACAGTAAGAAAAGGACATAAAGCAGGGGTCGCTTTTGACGGCATGGAGGCGACGCAGCCCATCAGGCTAATCGACGATGGCAAAAATCACGATTTGATTATTGAGATACCGGGTATCGTGGAGGCAAGATAGCATACTGCCCGTACGAATAGGATCGATGCTTGTTAACGCAGTCTTACGGGGATGATATGCGTGTATGTGGAAATGAGAATTGCTTGTAATGCAACCATGTATATGTTAATATATCTGGAGTTGTTTTTAAACTGAAAGACTATGCGTTTATCAGGCCAACAGTGGTATAATGAATATAGAACATGCCGGGAGGATGACAATGGGTTCAAAGTATGAAATGATCGGGAAAAACAAGGTCAAACTGGAATTTGAGATCGAAAGCGATGTAGTTGAGCAGGAGATGCAGGCAGCCTACATCAGGACCGCGCATAAATACAATATACCGGGGTTCCGTAAGGGAAAGGCGCCCAGGAAGATCATCGAGACCAGATACGGAGACATGGTGTTTTTTGAGGACGCATTCGATGAACTGTTCCCCAGGGTTTATGACGATGCCATCGAAGAATACAAGCTCGAACCCATCGAGCGCCCGCACATAGAGATCATCAAACTCGAAAAAGGCGAGAACCTGGTCGTATCCGCGGAAGTGACGGTAAAACCTGAAGTCGTCCTGGGGCAATACAAAGGTTTAGAGGTCGAGAAAGCTGAACATACTGTAACTGACGAGGAAGTATCGGCCGAGATCGAACGTGCCCGGAACAAGGCGGCCAGGTATGTGGACTCCGATGCACCGGTAAAGGATGGAGACCGCGTCACCATAGACTACTCGGGGAGCGTTGACGGCGTGAAATTCGAAGGCGGTACCGCTGCGGACCAGCCGCTGGATATCGGCTCCAAAACATTTATCCCGGGCTTCGAGGAACAGATCGCCGGGATGGTAAAAGATGAGGAAAAAGTCATCTCTGTGGAATTTCCCGAAGATTACAGAGCCGAAGAGCTGAAAGGGAAAAAAGCGGAATTTGAAATAAAAGTAAAGGATATCAAAACCAAACAGTTACCGGACCTGGATGATGAGTTTGCCAAGGACATCAGCGAATTTGAGACGCTGGAAGAACTGAAAGCGGATATCAAAAAGCGGATGCAGGAGATATCGGATAAACGCGCGAAGTCCTTCATGGAGGAATCGGCAATATCCAAAGCCGTGGAAAACGCCAGTGTGGATATCCCCGGGCAAATGGTGGAGAACCAGCTCGAATACATGCTGCATGATATGGAGTATGACCTGTCCATGCGGGGGATCACGCTCCAGCAATACTTCGAATATATCCAGAGCAACGAGGATGACTTCAAGAAACAATACCGGGACGAAGCGTATAATAGAGTGAAAACCAGATTGGTCCTGGAAGCGATCTCAAAGGCCGAGAACGTTGAACCGTCTGACGAAGCGTACAATGAGGAATTGCGCAAGCTGGCGGAAAGCGCCGGCAAAACGCCGGAGGAATACAGCGAGTCCATTTCGGAAAAGGAGTCGGATTATATCAAACGTCAATTAATTATAAACAAAACAGTGACCCTGTTGACAGACAGCAGCATTATCATACAGCCTAAGGAAAAGAAGAAGGCGAAGAAAAAAGCAGGAGAGGGCGAGACCCCTGCACCTGAAAAAGAATGAACGGAGGCCATACTATGAACCTAGTACCGATCGTAGTGGAACAAACAAACCGGGGGGAAAGATCCTATGACATATATTCCCGCCTTTTAAAGGAAAGGATCGTTTTCCTCAGCGGTGAAATAGATGATGACAACGCCAATCTGGTCGTGGCCCAATTGCTTTTTTTGGAGGCCGATGACCCGGATAAGGACATCAGCCTGTATATCAACAGCCCCGGGGGATCCATAACGGCAGGGATGGCGATCTACGACACGATGCAGTATATCAAATGCGATGTGGCGACGATATGCGTGGGCATGGCGGCTTCCATGGGCGCATTCCTCCTGCTGGCAGGGGCCAAAGGAAAGAGAAGGGCGCTGCCCAACAGCGAAGTCATGATCCACCAGCCGTCGGGCGGAACGAGAGGCCAGGCGACCGACATCAAGATACATGCGGAGCATATCATCAAAATCAAACAGAAGATGAACAGGATCATGAGCGTACGCACGGGGCAGACGCTCGAAAAAATAGAAAACGACGCTGAAAGAGATTATTTTATGTCTGCCGAAGAAGCCAAGGAATATGGTATAATTGATGAGATAATACCACCGCGCAGATAATTCCCGGGAAGAGGTGAAATGATGACAAAGATAGAAGAGAAAAAGCAGCTGAAGTGCTCATTTTGCGGCAAGATGCAGGAGCAGGTGAGAAGACTGGTCGCAGGGCCCGGTGTATACATTTGTGACGAATGCATCGAGCTGTGCCAGGAGATCATCGAAGAGGATTTTACGGATACGACGGAGATCGATCTGAAAGACATCCCGAAACCTGCTGAGATCGTGAAGATACTGGATCAGTATGTTATTGGACAGGAAGTCGCAAAAAAATCCATCGCTGTGGCGGTATATAACCATTATAAGCGCATCAATTCAACATCGGGCAGGCAGGATGACGTGGAACTGCAAAAAAGCAATATCATCATGCTGGGCCCAACAGGCTGCGGGAAAACCCTGCTGGCAGAAACACTGGCAAAAATACTGAACGTTCCCTTTGCCGTTGCGGATGCGACCTCCCTTACGGAAGCGGGCTATGTCGGCGAGGATGTGGAAAACATCCTTCTGAAGCTGTACATCGCAGCCGATTACAATGTCGAGAAGGCGGAAAAGGGCATCGTCTATATCGACGAGATCGACAAGATCGCGCGCAAATCCGATAACCCCTCCATCACGCGGGATGTATCCGGAGAGGGCGTGCAGCAGGCGCTGCTCAAAATCCTGGAAGGGACGATCGCGAACGTGCCGCCCCAGGGCGGCAGGAAACATCCGCACCAGGAATTCATCCAGATCAATACGACCAACATCCTTTTCATCTGCGGCGGCGCTTTTGACGGGGTCGATAAGATCATCGAGAACCGCGTGGGCAAAAAAACCATGGGGTTCGGAGCGGAAGTAGCCAGCAGGAAGCGGATGGACGTGGGTGAAATACTCCGTAACATCATGCCCGAGGATCTTTTGAAATACGGCCTGATCCCCGAGTTCGTAGGGAGGGTGCCTATCATCGTGACGCTGCATTCGCTCGACGAGAATGCGCTGGTCAATATCCTGACGGAGCCGCGGAACGCACTGGTGAAACAGTTTGCCAAAATGTTCGAATATGACGGCGTGCATCTGGAATTCGAACCGGAGGCGCTGCGTACGATCGCCAAACTCGCGATCGAACGCAAGACCGGGGCCAGGGGACTGCGCGCCATCATCGAAGAGATCATGCTCAATACGATGTTTGACATCCCTTCGCGCAGCGATGTGGAAAAATGCATCATCACCAAGGATGCGATATTGAACAAAACGGACCCCATCCTGATCCTGTCGGAGCAAAGGCAGAAACAAAAAGCTCTGCGCGCCCCGCAGGTGGAAAAGGACAGCAATGCTTCTTGACAGCAGGGCCCGTCATCAACGGCGGGCCTTTTCTTTTGTAATGAAGACCCGCAGATCGAAACCCCGGCTGGGGCAGGGGGAATTCGGCGGGAAGCTTACAACTGAAAGATAGTGAAAAGAAAACTTCGATGAGCGTAAAAACCGTTGAAAAAGGCCACCCCCTGCACCGAGGCAATGATATGACCGAAGCCTTGTGCTGGGGCCAGTGCAGATGCAGCGGCGTTTCACTTTGCGGCAGAAGGAGCGGTTTAAAACAGGATAAATATACGTACACGTATGCAACTGAATGAACGAACTGTGTCTTGAGACGTTACTGCCAATATGCCCTTGTGAGGCTGAAGCAAGCCACCAGTGAGGCGGCGGTCATGACTTTTGATGTATTATGTTTGGAATAATATCAAGCTGTTTAACAAGAATATACTGCATACCCATAGACCCTTGCCTTGAAAACAGCTATTTCCATAGGGTATAATAATTGTGCTTTTTATGAAAGGGGAGAAAAACAGATTGGCCAAAAAGGGACAGGCAAGAGTACTGCCTATGCTTCCATTGCGGGGATTGACCGTTTTCCCTTATATGGTATTGCATTTTGATGTGGGCCGGGAAAAATCTGTAGCTGCACTCGAACAGGCCATGCTTACCGAGCAGACTATTTTTTTGTCGACCCAAAAAGATATATCCATCGAAGAACCCGATGAACAGGATATCTTTAACGTCGGAACGATTTCCAAGATAAAACAGGTCTTAAAGCTCCCGGGCGAAACGATCCGGGTACTGGTGGAAGGCCTCGAACGGGCAAGCATCTCATCTTATGTACAGAAAGAACCTTATTTCCAGGTCGAACTGAAGGCCGAAGTCCAGGCCAGGGAGATCGACGCCCTGAAGGAAGAGGCGCTGAGGCGCAGCATCACGGAGTCCTTTGAACGTTATGCCAAGCTGAGCGCACGCGTTTCTCCGGAAACGTTGTCATCCGTCCTTGAGGTGGCCAATATCGGCCAGCTTGCGGATCTGATCGCGGCAAACGTGCTGGTCAAGACGGAAGACAAACAGGAGATCCTGGAGAGCATGGATATCGAAGAGAGGATCGACGCCCTGCTTCAGATACTGAACAAGGAAACCGAGATCCTGGAGATCGAAAACAAGATCAGCCAGCGCGTAAAGAAGCAGCTGGATAAATCCCAAAAAGAGTATTACCTGCGCGAGCAGATCAAGGCCATCCAGAATGAACTGGGGGATAAGGACTCCGTCGCGGAATCCGAAGAGCTTCGCTCCAAGATCATCGCGACGCCGCTATCCGAAGAAGCCAGGGACAAGGCCCTGAAGGAATTGACCCGCCTGGCCAAAATGGCGCCTGGTTCCCCCGAGATCACGGTTTCCAGGACTTATATAGACTGGATCCTCGAATTGCCCTGGGGCGTGGAAACACCGGATACGATGGACCTGGGGAATGCGGAAAAAATACTGGAAGAGGACCATTACGGCCTGAAAAAGGTCAAGGAAAGAGTGATCGAGTACCTGGCGGTACGGCAGCTGAAAAACAACATGAAAGGCCCGATCCTTTGTTTCGTAGGCCCTCCCGGCGTGGGCAAGACGTCCATAGCCCGTTCCATCGCGCGTTCGCTGGGGCGTAAATTCGTGCGGATGTCGCTGGGCGGCGTGCGGGATGAAGCAGAAATCAGGGGCCACAGGCGCACCTATATAGGCTCCATCCCCGGCAGGATCATTTCCTCGATCAAACAGGCGGGCTCGATGAACCCGGTATTCCTCTTCGACGAAATCGACAAAATGTCGAGCGATTTCCGCGGGGACCCCGCCTCGGCCATGCTGGAAGTGCTGGATGCGGAACAGAACTTCGCATTCCGCGACCATTACCTGGAGGTCGCATTCGACCTGTCAAAGGTCATGTTCCTGGCTACGGCCAACAATGCCGACACCATACCGCGCCCGCTGCTGGACCGTATGGAGGTCATTGAGATAACCAGCTACACCGAGGAGGAGAAGCTCCATATCGCGATGCGCCACCTGCTTCCGAAACAGGAGGCCGAGCATGGCCTTTCCAAGGGAAGCATCCAGATACCCGAGCGCACGCTGCGTGAAGTCGTCAACAGCTATACCGCGGAATCCGGCGTAAGAAACCTGGAAAGGGAACTGGCCAATATCTGCAGGAAGGCTGCAAGGGAAACCGTCCAAAGCGGAAAAAAGACGATCCGGATTTCCCAGGCGAACATAGAAAAATACCTCGGCAAGAAAAAATACCGCCATGACAAGGCGGATGAAGGCGAAGAGGTCGGGATGGCGACGGGCCTTGCATGGACCAGCGTGGGCGGCGAGACCCTGAACATAGAAGTCACCTGCATGCACGGGAACGGCAAGCTGGAGCTTACCGGGCAACTGGGCGATGTGATGAAGGAATCCGCCAAGGCAGGCCTCAGCTATATCCGCTCAAAAGCAGAGGCGCTGGGCATCGACCCCGCTTTCGGGGACAAAACGGATATCCATATCCATATCCCGGAGGGCGCCATTCCCAAAGACGGGCCGTCCGCAGGCATCACCATGGCCACTGCCCTGATTTCCGCGTTATCCGGGAGAGCCGTGCGAAAAGACGTAGCCATGACCGGAGAGATCACGTTGCGGGGGAAGGTGCTGCCCATCGGCGGGCTGAAAGAAAAGATCCTCGCCGCGCACCGGGCCGGGATCAAGCGGGTGATCCTGCCCGTGGAAAATGAAAAAGACCTGGATGACATACCGGTCAACGTCAAAAAGAAACTGGAATTCATACCTGCAAAAGAAATGGACCAGGTGCTTCAAGCCGCCTTGGTCCAAAAGTAGAGGTCAATGGAGACAAAAAGAGCAGATTTCATCAAAAGCATCACATCCATGAAGGGTTATCCCCATATGCACCTGCCGGAGATCGTCATAGCCGGCAGGTCCAATGTGGGGAAATCCTCATTTATCAATGCCATCGCCAACAACAGCAAACTGGCCAGGGTATCCTCGACCCCAGGCAAGACCAGGACCATCAACCTGTATCATTTCCATGAAGGGTTTATGCTCGTGGATCTGCCGGGCTACGGCTATGCAGAAGTATCCAAAAAGGAAAAGGATGAGTGGGCGGGCTTTATCGAAGAATACCTGTCATCCAGCAAGAACATCGTACTTGTGATCCTCCTGGTGGATATACGCCATGATCCGACACCGCGGGATGAAACCATGGTGCAATACGCCCATACCGCAGGACTTCCTATTCTGATCCTCGCATCCAAATGCGACAAGGTCTCAAGGCAGGAAAAAAATGCACGACTGGATTCCATCCGGGAGAGGCTTCATATCGGGGCAAACGACATCTGCGCCTTCTCCTCCAGGAACAGGGAGGGGCTCAAAAACGTGACGGACAGGATGCACGTTTCCTGCCAAACCAGCCGTATCCGCTGATCTGCCACCGCGCCAAAACCCAACCAACCGTCCGAGCAAACGGCTTATCGGGCTCCATCGCCCCTATCTAGCATAATCCGATATTCATAATGATAAAAACATATTGACAATGGAGATAAAATCCTATAATTATTTTATGAGGAATGGAATATAATAGCCGCGGCAGAAAGCAATCATATATTGTTAATTTTTTACGTTGGAATGGAGGAATTTTATGCATCTAGTCAAGTGTCCCAGGTGCGAATTGAATTACATGAAAGAGGGGGACAAATACTGCGAGGTATGCAGGCGGGAGATCAAAGGGGAAGATGAAAACGACGACTCCCTGGAAATGTGCACCGAATGCAACGAGCACCCTGTAATCAAGGGCGAGGATCTGTGCATTTTCTGCCTGCGTGAGAAGAAACGCCAGGAGAACATGGACAAAAAAGGAGACGAAGAAAACGTTGTTTCCGACGCGGACATCGATGAAATGCCTGAAGTGTCGGAACTCGATGAAATCGATATCGCCGTAAACGATATCCCTCCGCCCGAACTGGACGAAATCGACCGGGAGCTGGGGATCGATGAAGAAGAGAACAGCGAAGATGAGAACGAAGAGGAATATGACAATAAAAAGAAATACGATGAAGAGGAAGACGAATTCGATTACGGATATGATTATGAAAAGGATAGTTGATTCTGCCGGGGTAAATAATGCATGAAAATATTCGCAATCAGCGATTTACATTTATCCGAAAGCGACTCAAAGACCATGGATGTCTTCGGAGAGCAATGGGAGGGACACTTCGAAAAAATAGCATATGACTGGACCCGCAATGTATCGGAAGAGGACGCTGTCCTGATCCCCGGTGATATCAGCTGGGCCATGCATCTGGAAGAAGCCTTTTATGATCTGAAAAAAATAGCCGACCTGCCCGGCAGGAAAGTCATTTTGCGCGGCAACCATGATTATTGGTGGAGCTCCATCTCGCGCCTGAGAAATCTGCTGCCTGAAGGCATGTATGCAATCCAGAATGATTCACTTGCCCTGGATGGATCCATCGTGTGCGGGAGCAGGGGTTGGCTGGCACCGGGATCGCCAGTATATTCCGCGGATGACGATAAGGTCTATAAAAGGGAACTCATCCGCATGGAGATCTCCCTCCAAAACGGCTCCATGAGGGCGGAAGGCAGGCCGGTCATTGCGATGATCCATTATCCCCCGGTCAGCGAAAAAAAAGAAGGGACCGGCTTTTCAAAACTCTTCACGAAATACCTGGTCAAACATGTGGTGTACGGGCACCTGCACGGCAGGGGATCGGCCAATGCATTTGAAGGACTGTATGACGGCGTCATGTATCACCATGTATCCTGCGACCATACGGATTTCCGCCTGAAACTGGTCCTGGAACCGTAAAACCCAAATCCAAACCGATATTGCCAATGATAGAGCAGCACTGAGTGGCTGCTTTTTTATTTCCCGCTCAATGACCCGGCGTCCCGGGATACTGGAAAACAATCCTAAAGTCAGCAGGAATTCCAGTGGCAACAGAGAATTTATTAAGTGGCGTACCAATTAATAAAAGTGTTGAATTATGGTTTAAAATGGTGTAAAATTAACCTGAAAGCAGGCATTAAACGGTATGTTGATAGGGGAATACAACCACGCAGTGGACATAAAGGGCAGACTTTTTGTGCCAGCCAAGTTCCGAGAGGACCTGGGTGAGAAATTTATTGTCACCTGTGAGACCGGTTACTGCCTGAGCGCCTATTCGCCGTCTGAATGGACTAGCTTTTCGGAGAAACTGCGCAGGCTCCCGCGAACGGATGAGGCTGCGCAGGCTTTTTTACGGCAGTTTTCATCCCTCGCCTGCGAGTGCGAACCGGACAAGCAGGGCAGGATCCTCCTGCCGTCCAATCTGCGGGAAATCATCGGCCTGGAAGATGAAGCCATCCTGATCGGCAAGATCGACATCATGGAGATCTGGCCGCCGAAAAAATGGAAGGAATACAGGACAAAGACCGCCACAAGCTATGAACAGACATTGAAGAAAATGGCGGAAATGGGCATATGAACGAGATCGGATATGAAGAAGAAGGCGGATACCATCTGCCCGTCATGCCGGAGGAGACCGTCCATTACCTGAACTGCAGGGATGGAAAGATCTACGTTGACGGCACGCTCGGAGGCGGAGGCCACACCCATCTGATCCTGAAGCATTCGGCTCCAACGGGGAGGGTGATCGGGATCGACAGAGACACCGAAGCCATCGAAGAAGCCATGAAGCGTAACGAGCAGTACAAAGAACGGTTTACGCCTGTGCATGCGAACTTCTCGGATATCAAGCGCGTACTGGATGCGCTTGGAATACGGTCCGTGGATGGAATACTGCTGGATATCGGCGTTTCATCACACCAACTGGATAATACTGACAGGGGATTTTCCTACCAGCAGCAAAATGCCCCGCTGGATATGCGGATGGACCAAACGGCGGCGCTGGACGCCAAATACGTCGTGAACCGTTACACGGAGAAGGAACTGGCCGATATCATCTGGCAGTACGGAGAAGAACGCTTTGCACGGCGGATCGCGCAGGAGATCGTAAAAAGGCGGAGCCAGAAGCCGCTGGAGGATACCGGAGAGCTGGTGGAAGCCATCAAGAGCGCAATACCGGCACCGGCGCGGAGGACAGGCCCGCATCCGGCCAAGCGGACTTTCCAGGCGATACGCATAGAGGTCAACGGGGAACTGGAGCATTTGAAAAAGGCGATCCATGATGGATTTGAGACCCTTGCAACCGGGGGAAGGATGGTCATCATATCTTTCCATTCTCTGGAGGACAGGATCGTGAAGCACGCTTTCGCGGCGTTTGAAAACCCCTGCACATGCCCTCCGTCCTCTCCCGTATGCATCTGCGGAAAGACAAAGACCGGAAGGGTCGTGACCCGCAAACCGGTCACGGCACAAGAAAGCGAAACAGCGGGAAATCCGCGGGCCCGCAGCGCCAAGCTGAGGGCGATAGAGAGACTGTAGGGTTCTATCCAAAAGAAGGGGAGAATAACATTGTTAATGGCTCAAAACAACGCGGCAGCCCGTTCCTATCCGACGCCATCGGAAGAGTGGCAGAATCCGGCCCGGTCTCCAAAAGAGCAGCTGGAAACCCTGAAGCATGCCAGAAGGCGACCCAAACCGGCAGTGAAGACACGCGCCCGCGTAAAGATTTTCGTCGCCGTTGTGCTTGTCTTTGGGATTTGCGCCGGTCTGGTCACCAGATATGCACAGCTGGCGGTACTGAATACGGAGATCAACAGCCTGGATGCGGAACTGAAAAAAGAACAGGCCAACCTGGAAACGCTCGAACTGCAGAAAACGTATGCAACCAATCTGAGCGAAATAGAAAAGAACGCCCAGACAAAACTGGGGATGGATTTCCCGAAGCAGGATCAGGTAATATATATACAACTGCAGCAGGGGAACGATACTGCCCAAAACACGGACACAGCAGGAAATCAATGAGTTTAAAGGGGATTGGGATCTGGTGAGAACCGACCGCCTGCCAAAGCGCAGACCGCAGGCCAAAGTGAAAACGAAAATGCCGGGTGTAAGCACAAAAAGAAGGCTGATCGTGATTTTTGCGATTTTTGCCTTTTTATTTGTATTGATCATATGCAGGGTAGGCTATCTTCAGATCGTCCAGGCGGGGTGGCTGCAACAGAAGGCTTTGGACCAGTGGACAAGCGACAAACCCGTATCCCCGAAACGCGGCAGCATCCTGGACAGAAAAGGCGAGGTGCTGGCGCAAAGCGCCAATGTGGATACCGTATTGCTCCGCCCTTCGCAGATCGAAGACCCCGGCGCGGTGGCCAAAGCGCTTGCGCCCATCCTGGAGATGGACGAGGCGTCTATCAAAGAAAAAGCATCCGACAAGACGAAGGGCGAGCTTTGGCTCAAACGCCAGATCACGAAAGAACAGGCAAACCAGATCCGGGGCCTGAAACTCAAAGGCGTCGACTTCACGATGGACATGAAGCGGTATTACCCGCAGCAGAGCATGCTGGCCCAGGTGATAGGCTTCACATCCATCGACGGCAACGGCCTGGAAGGGATCGAGGCAAAGTACAACAAGTACCTGGCAGGGGTACCGGGCCGGGTAGTGGAAGAGACGGACCGGACGGGGAAGGATATCCCGCTGGGCGGTGAGGTCTTCGTACCGCCGCAGAACGGCTACGACGTGGTGCTGACTGTGGATTTTGCCATCCAGAGCTTCCTGGACAAAGCGTGCAGGGAGGCCTACGACAACAACAAGGCAAAATCCGTCCAGGGAGTGGTGATGGACGTCAACACGGGCGCGATACTGGCCATGTCCAACCAGCCGGACTACGACCTGAACGCGCCTCCGAGGGATGATATCGAAAAGCTCCAGGAAGTGACCCGGAACCGCGTGGTCGTGGACTGCTATGAACCGGGATCCACATTCAAGGTCATCACGCTTTCCTCGGCGCTGAACGAGAACCTGATCAGCGAGGATTCACAGTTCACCTGTACGGGCTACAAAATGGTGGACGGCCAGCAGATCAAATGCTGGAGATACTACCGCCCGCACGGGACACAGAAACTCGCACAGGCCGTACAGAATTCCTGCAACCCCGCTTTCATGGAGATGGCGCTGAAACTCGGAAAGGATAAGTTCTACGAATACATATACAATTTCGGATTTGGAAGCAGAACGGGGATCGATTACGTCAGTGAAGAACCCGGCATCGTCCAGCATCCGAAATACGTGAAGAATTTCGACCTGGCCCGCATCGGTTTCGGCCAAAGCATCGCGGTCACGCCTCTGCAGCTCATAACGGGGATCAGCGCTGCGGTGAACGGCGGCAAGCTCATGAAACCCTATCTCGTCAGGGAACTCAGGGACGAAAGCGGCGCCGTCATCAAGGAATACCAGCCGACCGTGGTGAGAAACGTAATAAGCGAAGAAACCTCACAGACGGTCCGCAAACTCCTGGAGGGCGTGGTCCGCGAAGGAAGCGGCAAAAACGCCTATATCCCGGGATACAGGGTGGGCGGGAAAACCGGAACGGCGCAGAAGTACCAGAACGGCCAGGTGATGCAGGGCAAGAGCATCGCGTCTTTCATCGGCTTTGCGCCGGCGGACGCTCCGAAATTCGCCGTGCTGATACTGGTGGATGAACCGAATGCCGCCATCGACTTCGGCAGCGTCATCGCGGCTCCCCACGTCAAAACCGTTTTGGAATCCACGCTGAAATACATGGGCATCCCGCCGCAATACAGCGAAACGGAAGCGGCCCAGATGGTCAAAAAGGTGAATGTGCCCAATGTGGTGGGGATGGATGCGGATGCCGCCGCACAGCAATTGAAGCAAATGGGCCTGCAATGCCTGCAGGATGGAACGGGCACGGTCAAACAGCAGCTGCCCGGCCCGACGGAGAGCGTTTTCGAAGGGACGTCGGTCCTCATTTATACGTCGAATAAAAATACGGGCGGGGACAATACCGTTCAGGTGCCGGATCTGAAGGGCAAGACGATCCTGGAAGCCAATGCCCTGCTGATGTCCAAGGGGCTGCAGCTGAAGGTCAACGGGAGCGGCACCGCCGTGAAACAGAACCCTGCCAAGGATACGATCGTCCAGTACGGCAGCGTCATCGAGGTGGATTTCGAACCGCCGAAAACGTAGGGGCGGCAGAATTAATATTTTTCATACAGGTGCCTGTATGCTATAATTACAGGAAACAAACAGGAAGGGTTTATCCATGCGTCTGAAAGAACTGCTCCAGGGCGTCCCCGTTTCACAGACAACGGGCGACCTTGATACGCAAATCAGCGAACTCGCATATGACTCGAGAAAAGTACAGGGCGGGAGCCTGTTTTTCTGTATCAGGGGATTTAAATCGGACGGTCATGCCTTCGCAGCCGACGCAGTGAAAAAAGGCGCGGCGGCCTTGATGGTAAGCGAGCAGTTGCCCGACCTGGACGTCCCGCAGATCGTCGTGCTGGATGACCGCCTCTGCATGGCCCTGATCAGCGCCAATTTTTTCGGCAGGCCTGCAGACAAAATGAAGCTCATCGGCGTGACCGGGACCAAAGGGAAAACCAGCACCACCTACATGATCAAATCCATCGCGGAGTCCTACGGTAAAAAAATGGGCCTGATCGGCACCATCGTGGACATGATCGGCGACAAAAAGATCTACACTGAGAAGACGACCCCGGAATCGCTGGACCTCCAGCGCCTCCTGGCGCAAATGGCCGGGGAAGGCGTGGATTGGGTGACGATGGAAGTCTCCTCCCACTCCCTCGAACTCAAACGGGTCGCGGGCATCCGGTATGACGTGGCCGTCTTCACCAACCTGACGCATGACCACCTGGATTTCCACGGAAATATGGAGAACTACAGGGCTGCCAAAAGGAAGCTGTTTGATGCCTGCGACACTGCGCTCATCAACCGGGATGATCCAGCCCATGAACATATGGAAGCGGGCGTTTCATGCCCCATCCTCCATTACGGCATCGGAGAGGGCGGCGGGATATCGGCCTGGAACGTAAGCAATACGCCCGAAGGCGTATCCTATTCGCTCCGCCTGCCCGATGAAGACATCCCCATATCTGTGAAAATACCGGGGATATTCATGGTATACAACTCACTGGCAGCGTGTGCTGCGATGCATGCCATGGGGGTCCCGCCCAAATACCTTCAGGCGGGCCTTGACGGCATCCGGAGCGTACCCGGCCGCTTTGAGGTGGTGGACAATGGCGGAAGGGACTTCACGCTCATCCTCGATTACGCCCACACGCCTGACAGCCTGGAGCAGACGCTGAAGACGGCGCGCGGGTTTGCCAGAGGAAGGCTCGTCACGCTCTTCGGGTGCGGCGGTGACCGGGACAGGGCCAAGCGGCCGATCATGGGCGCGATAGCCGGTAAACTATCCGACTTCACCATCATCACCTCGGATAATCCGAGGACGGAAGACCCGATATCGATCATCCAGATGATCGAGGAAGGCATGAAACAATCCGGCGGACAATACATCTGCATTGAAAACCGCAGGGAAGCCATGCGGTATGCCCTGGAAAACGCGCAGCCCGACGACCTGATCATCCTGGCGGGCAAGGGCCATGAAACATACCAGGAGATAAACGGCGTACGATATCCTTTTGATGAAAAAGAAGTGGTCGGAGACCTGCTCAAAACCAACTAAAAAAACGGGGGGCATTACAGAAGATGCATCCACTGTACTACCTGATCCTGGCTGCGATAGCGGCCTGTATCATAGCCCTGATCCTGGGGCCGCTGTTCATTCCCCTATTGAAGCGGATGAAATTCGGACAGAACATAAGGGAAGACGGCCCGCAGTCGCATTTATCCAAGTCCGGCACCCCAACGATGGGCGGTATCTTCATCGTCCTGGCCATTATCATATCCCTGCTGATCTTTACCAGGGGGGATTTTGAATATTCGATTTTTGCCGTGGTCGTGATACTGGGCTACGCCATCGTGGGATTCCTGGACGATATCATCAAAATCGTGAAGAAACGCTCCCTCGGACTGAAACCCTACCAGAAGATCATCGGCCAGATGGGCCTTGCGATCATCGTTTCGATCTATGTCTACCTGAATGTCGGCACCACCCTGATCATCCCGTTTGTCGCACAGCCAGTCGATATCGGCATATTCATCATTCCGCTCACGATATTTGTCGCGGTGTCCATCGTGAACAGCGTGAACCTCACGGACGGGTTGGACGGCCTGGCTTCCGGTGTGACGATGATCGTATCGGCATTTCTCAGCGTCATCATATACTACCTGCTTCTCCAGGCCACCAGCACGGAGCAAACGCTGTACGCCGTGAATATGCAGAACATGATGGTGCTGGCCGGGGCGGTGGCAGGGGCCTGCCTGGGCTTCCTGCGCTTCAACGCCTATCCCGCCAGGGTCTTCATGGGGGATACGGGGTCGCTCGGACTGGGGGGAGCCCTGCTGGTCCTTTTCGTGACCACAAAGCTCCAGCTGATGCTTCCGATCATGGGCATTATGTTCGTGATCAGCACCGTTTCGGCGCTGATCCAGCGGCTGTATTACAAGAAAACAAAAAAGCGCCTGTTCAGAATGGCGCCCATACACCACCATTTCGAACTGAAAGGCATACACGAAACCAAGGTGGTCACCGTCTACATGATCATAACAGCCGTGGTGTGTATGGCTGCGCTTCTGATGGTGAATCTATCCGCATAAATATAGGAAAGAAGAACAACAGATGGTTTTTCCCTACAAGAACATACTCGTGGTGGGCATGGCCAGAAGCGGGGTCGCAACTGCCAAAATGCTCTGCCAGATGGATGGGATCCGCATAACGGTCAACGACAAAAAGACCAGGGAGGAATTTGAAGGCAGCCTTTCCGAGCTGGACGGCCTGGATATTCTATGGAAGCTGGGAGAGGACCCGTCCAAATTGCTGGAAGGCATGGACATGGTGGTTTTCAGCTCGGGCGTGCCCGACAAAAGCGAATTTGTCCTGAAAGCAAAAGCGATGGGCATCCCCGCCATCAACGAGCTGGAACTGGGGTTCATGGTTTCAAAGGCGAGGTTCGTAGGCATCACGGGCACGAACGGGAAAACGACGACCACCACGCTGACCAGCGAGATATTCCGCAATGCAGGCCTCAACGCATGGCCGCTGGGGAATATCGGCGTGCCGGTAACGACCGAGGCGCTCCATGCGGGCCCAAAAGACGTGATCGTGGCGGAAGTGGCGCCTTTCCAGCTGATCAGCACCATTACGTTCAGGCCTACCGTCAGCGCTATCCTGAATATCACCGAGGACCACCTGGACTGGTTCGGAACGATGGAAAACTATATCGCCGGCAAGGCGCTGGTTTTCAAAAACCAAACCGCCGAAGACTACTGTGTACTCAACCTGGACAATGCCATCACCGCATCGCTTGCATCCCGGGTAAAGGCGAAAGTACTGTTTTTCTCGCGCATTCATGCGGTGGAGGAAGGCATTTGTGTCCGGGACGGATACATCGTATGGCGGTCCAACGGGGATGAAAAACGCGTGTGTAAAGTGGATGAGATCCGCATCCCCGGCGCTCACAACCTCGAAAACGCGCTTGCGGCAGCGGCCATAACCGCGGCAATGGGGGTACAGCTGCCCGTCATACGCCATACGCTCATGACTTTTCCGGGTGTGGAGCACAGAATCGAATATGTTTGCGAAAAAGGCGGCATACACTTTATCAACGATTCCAAAGGTACGAACCCGGATGCCACCATCAAAGCGGTCGAAGCGATGACGAAACCTACGGTCCTGATCCTGGGGGGATATGACAAGCACCTCGAATTCGATCCGATATTTGAAAACGGAGCGTTCCGGAAAAACATCGTGGGGATCGTTACCCTGGGGCAGACTTCAAACCAGATCCTGGATACAGCCCGCAAATACGGGTACAGCCGGATCGAAACTGCAGGCACCTTTCATGATGCCGTGAAAAAAGCATACAACCTGGCTGCGCCGGGCCAGAATGTGCTGCTGTCCCCGGCGTGTGCAAGCTGGGATATGTTCAAAGACTTTGAAGAACGCGGAAGGGTCTTCAAGGAAGCGGCCAGAAGTCTGGGGGTAAAAAATGGCTTTGTTGAGGAAAAAACGACTAGAGCCGGGGAATAATGAAACCGGTCAAAAGGATTTGATCGGCGAAAACACCAAGGGCCGTATGGACTTTTCCATCCTCATCACGACCATCATCCTCGTATGCTTCGGCGTACTGATGGTCTACAGTTCCAGCTTTTACGTAGCCCAGCAGCAGTATCAGGACCCGTACTATTTTTTCAAAAAGCAGGCTATCGGCGCGGCCATTGGCCTGGCGGCGCTGCTATTTTTCTCCTGGCTGGACTACAAAAAACTAGGCAAAATCAAATTCATCTTCCTGCTGTGCAGTATCGCCCTCCTCGGCCTGGTGCTCATCCCCGGGGTGGGTTCCTCGATACGCGGCTCGAGCAGATGGTTCAATATCGCCGGCACCAGCGTCCAGCCGGCGGAGATCGCCAAAATCGCATTCATCCTGTTTGCCGCCTCATTTATGGCGCTGCATCCGGAAAGGATGAAATACTTCCTCAAAGGGCTTTTACCACTATTGCTGATCCTCGGCATTATGGTGCTGTTCCTGCTCATGCAGCCCAATTTCAGCACGGTGATCGCCATGTCGCTTCTATGCGTGGCCATGATGTACGTGGGCGGCGCGAAAAAGTGGCATGTGGTGGGTATAGGCGTGGGAGGATTGGGCGGCGGGTTTGCGCTGCTTTTTTCGGAGCCTTACCGTGTTAAAAGGCTTCTGGCTTTTCTGGATCCCTGGGCCGACCCCCAGGTAAACGGTTACCAGTTGATCCAGTCGCTTTATTCCCTGGGTTCGGGTGGGCTTTTCGGCCGGGGACTGGGAAACAGCCGGCAAAAGTACCTTTTCCTCCCCTTCGGCGAATCAGACTTCATCTTTTCCATCGTCGGGGAGGAATTCGGCTTCATCGGTGCACTCTGCCTGCTGCTTCTTTTTGGCTTTCTCATCTGGCGGTGCATCCGGGTGGCATATAAGAGTACAGACAAATTCGGATGCTACATCGCGACAGGCATATCTGCGCTGATAGCCATCCAGGTCCTGATGAACGTGGGCGTGGTCACCGGTTCCATCCCGCCAACAGGCCTGCCTCTGCCATTTATCAGTTCGGGCAGTTCGTCGCTGGTGATCATGATGGCGAGCATGGGGGTGATGCTCAATATATCCAAACAGATCGTAAGAATGTAAGCCCCGCGTGAAACGGGGAAGGCAAAATCACACCGCGCGCATGCCGGCATAATATGGTAGTACACAAGGCATGAACTGCGGAGGTGTTACCGCTTGTCTTCCATAATCATCCGTGGCGGGAAACGGCTTGAGGGAGTCGTACAGGCCGGGGGCGCAAAAAATGCCATTTTGCCCATCCTGGCTGCTTCAATCCTAACGGAAAACCCTATTCAGATCCATGGCTGCCCGCAGATAAGCGACGTATCGAACATGATATCCATATTGCGTTTCATAGGATGCAGTGTTGAAAAGGATGATGGAACGATCATCATAGACCCGTCCCCGGCGCACGGGGAAACCATGCCGGATGAACTCTCGAAGGAAATGCGGTCTTCCATTTTCCTGATGGGCCCGATGCTGGGCAGGTTTCACAAGGCCTGCTTCACCCGTCCCGGAGGCTGTGAGATCGGGATGAGGCCGATCAACATGCATATCGATGCATTGAGACAGATGAACGTAACCATAGAGGAAGAACACGGACAGATCGTATGCAGCACGGATGGGATCCGCGGGGCGGAAATAAACCTGGACTATCCAAGCGTCGGAGCGACGGAAAATATCATGATGGCAGCTGTCACTGCAAAGGGGAGGACCATCATACGCAATGCCGCGCGGGAACCTGAAGTGGCAGATCTGCAGAAGATCCTGAATGCAATGGGCGGCAAGGTCGCGGGGTCCGGCTACAATACGATATACATAGAGGGCGTCAAAAAACTGCATGGCGCGGTACACCAGGTCATACCGGACCGGATCGTAGCCGGCACGTATATGGCTGCGGCGGCGATAACCGGGGGCGATATCACGATAGACCATGTCAATATCGACCACCAGCACGCCATCATCTCGAAACTGCGCGAATCAGGATGTACGGTGTCCCTCGCGAAAAATTCGATACGGGTGGCAGGAGCGGCGCATCCGAGGGAAATGCAGATGATATCCACACAGCCCTATCCCGGATTTCCCACAGACATGCAGGCACAGTTCCTGTCCTACGCAACCGTATGCAGGGGTACCAGCATCATCGTCGAAAATGTGTTTGAAAACAGGTTCAAGCATGCGTCAGAACTCAATAAAATGGGCGCCAATATCACGGTCAAAGGCAATATGGCTATCGTCCGTGGAACTGAAAACTTAACCGCCGCCAGAATAAAGGCGAACGACCTCCGGGGCGGAGCGGCGCTAGTCCTGGCCGCCTTGAAGGCGGAAGGGGAAAGCGAAATAGAGAATACGCAGTACATCGACAGGGGCTACGAAAGATTCGCAGATACACTCAGGGAGCTGGGAGCGGAAATACGCGAGATAGAACAGGTGTGAAAATTGCAGTCAAGAAAGAAAAAACAAAGCAGGATGCCACGGATACTTTTCACATTCATCATTCTCCTCGTGCTGGGAACGGTCGGCACAGCGGCTTTTTTGGTTTGCCGCGTACAAGCTGTCGCCGTGGAGGGGATATCGCGTTTTACCCAGGAGCAGATCATCAGTATATCAGGCATCCAAACGGATGACAGCATGTTCATGCTCAATGAAGCAGCGGTCTGCTCGGCGATACAGAAAGACCCGTATGTGAAGTCGGCAAAAATCGAGCGGCAATTCCCGGATACGGTCAAAATCACGATCGTTGAGCGGGTCCCGGCCGCGCTTGTACAGTATGTGGACTCCTTTTTGAAGATGGACCGGGATGGGTATATCCTGGAGAAAACGGATGATGCAGCCGGGGAATCATGCCCTGTCATAACCGGGATGAATGTAACGGCATTTCAGATCGGGCAGCCCATCAAATCCCAGGACCCCAAGCAGGTGGATGTATACACGTCTATCCTATCTAAACTGGATGGCAGCACGACTGCCGGTGATATCGCGGAAATCAATGTGGCCAACCTGGAAAACGTATACCTGCTGACGCGCGGGAACATCAGGATCAGGATAGGGAGCATATCCGATCTGGACCGGAAATTCGTTTGGATCCAAAACGTCCTGCCGATATTGATCCAGCAGGGAAAGAGCGGCGGGACGCTGGATGTGACCAATCCGGAAAGTGCAAGTTATATACCCTGAGTATAGAATCATCATGAAAATACTCTATATGTTTCAAAGTATTTATGTTATATTATTATAAAGTTTAAAAAGTCTGCACGAGGGTTTCATGAAAGGCATCGTCACGGCAATAGAATTCGGGTCCTCCAAGGTTGCCTGCCTTACAGGGGTTAAACGGCCTTTCGGGAGATTCGAATTGCTATATGCGACGCATTGCCCATATGCCGGTTTCCGGAAAAAGAGCTGGCTTCAGGGCGATGCGGTGGGGTACGCAGTTTCGGAGGCCATCCGGAAAACGCTCGGAGAGCTGGACAGAAAGATCGACTCGGTTTATGTGGGCATCCCGGGTGAATTCACCAGCGTGATCCAAACCGTCAGCGAGATGGAGGTCCAGACGGGAAAAGTAACTGAAAACGACATGGATACCCTTAAACATACCGTATCCATGCAGGAAAAACCCGACCACACGGCCAGCCTGAAATCGTATGCCGCTTTCTACCGCCTCGATGGGAATGAACCGGTCAAGCACCCTTTGGGTATCAAGGCTTCAAGGTTATCGTGTGAATATATCAATATATATGCCGACAAAGCTTTCATTCAGGATACCAAGGATATTTGCAGCACGATAGGCGTTGCAATCGACGGCTGCGTTTGTGTGCCCGAAGCCATGGCAAAAATGGTGGCGCTGGACCAGTCCGCGGATTTTGAGATCATCGTGGATGCAGGGTATTACGTAACGGACATCACCATCACATACGGGACAAAGCCGGTGTTCCACAGGACGCTGGAGGTCGGTGGTTACCACCTGGCCAATGATATCGGGCTGTGTCTGGACATCCCCCTGGAAGAAGCGGAGTCTCTGAAACGCAAAATGACGGTGGATACCTCCCTGAAAGTGCTTCCTTCCATCGATGAGAAGCCGCTGGATTATGAAAACAGGCCCAAAACCACGGCCACGGGCGGAAGCGCATATGACATCATGATGGCGCGCCTGGATGAAATCTGTACCCTGATAGGACAGGCTTTGAAACAATCCGGCATGCCGCTGAAAAGGGATACGAGGCTGCATCTTACGGGCGGCGGCGTATCCATGATAGAAGGCATCGAACGGTATTTCCACCAAAGGCTGGACAGGCCCGTCAGGATCGTGGACACGGGCATGAAAAAAGCCGACGCAGCATGTTATACGGGGGCTTTGGCCACACTGTTCCATGCTTTCATGCTGGAAGACAAAGGAACCAAAAGTTAAAATATCGCATGCTCCATAAGGAGGAAGAATCATATGTTGGAAATCGACCATGGAATGGATCATTTTGCTTCGATAAAAGTAGTAGGAGTCGGCGGGGCGGGCAACAATGCCGTCAACCGGATGATCAGCCACGGGATACGCGGGGTGGAGTTCTATGCGATCAATACAGACCGGCAGGCTCTGTACCTGTCAAAATCACCCAATAAGATACAGATCGGCAAACAGCTGACCAAGGGCCTCGGAGCAGGCGCAGACCCCGAAGTGGGCAGAAAAGCAGCCGAGGAGGACAGCGACGAGATCAGGGAATCCATGAAAGGTTCGGACCTGGTCTTCCTGACTGCCGGCATGGGCGGCGGCACCGGGACCGGGGCCATGCCGGTGATCGCGCAGATCACCCGCGAACTTGGGATACTGACGGTGGGTGTGGTGACAAAGCCGTTCCTTTTTGAAGGCAAGCAGCGCATGATGAACGCCGAAAGAGGCATCGCCGACCTGAAGATGTCGGTGGATACCCTCCTGACCATCCCGAACGACCGGCTGCTCCAGGTGGTGGGAAAGGCGTCCATCATGGAAGCATTCCGAGTGGCGGACGATGTCCTGCGGCAGGGCGTGCAGGGGATCTCCGACCTGATCGCGGTACCCAACCTGATCAACCTGGATTTTGCGGACGTCAAGACGATCATGAAGGAAAAGGGACTGGCCCATATGGGCATCGGCATCGGATCCGGGGAAAAACGCGCCATCGAAGCGGCGAGGCAGGCCATCTCCAGCCCGCTGCTGGAAACGACGATCGAAGGAGCAAAAGGCGTGATCCTCAATATCACCGGCGGGCCAAACCTGGGGCTGTTTGAAACGGAAGAGGCGGCAAACCTCATTCAGTCCACCGCCGATCCCGAGGCCAACATCATATTCGGCGCGGGCATCGATGAATCGCTGGGCGATGAGATACGCATCACCGTCATTGCGACCGGGTTTGAAAAGCAGGGCCATACCCTGCAGGAAATGAAAGGCATCGGCAGGTTCGTACCTCAAAAACAGGAAGTGCCCATGGATGACGGCGACCTGGATGTACCCATCTGGCTGAGGCGGAACAACAAGGAGCGCAGATGACGCTTGACGTTATAAACCCATTTACGACGGCAACCAACCGGCATTTTTGCAGCAGCAGGAGAAATCCTGCTGTTTGTTTTATTTCATCCACTGAAGGTAGGGCATTTTGTCATACTATTTTTCTTATACGCTTCGCAGTTCTACAAAGCTGTCACATGACGTATTCATATAATGTTTTCAAACATATGAGAAAGCGGGAAGACACGTGTATAAAGCAGTATACATCGAATATGTCTTCATTGATAACTTCATTATGAATGTATTGATCATACAATTGTCCTCCCATGTATGCGGACTGAAGCACAGGGCATGGCGTGCAGCCGTATCGGCCTGCATCGGAGCTGTTTACGCAGTATGCCTGTTCCTGCCGCAGATGGAATGGCTTTACGCGCTGCCGCTCAAGGCTTTCCTTTCCCTTGTCATGGTCATAACCGTATGGGGATACGGGGGGCTGCGGAAGTTTTTGCTCAGAACGGCTGCCTTTGCCGGTACGACCTTTCTCTTCGGCGGGGCAGCCCTGGGGATGGCTTACGGGTTCAACGGGTCAATATCCAACGGGATAGTCTATTTCAAAGGATTTTCATTCAGGCTGCTCGCAGCAGCATGCATGCTGGCAACGATCCTTGCGAGGCTCATACGGGAGTCGCTGCGAAATACGAAATTCAGGGAAGGGCTGCTGTACCCATTAAAAATCACATTTCAAAACAGGGCTGTCATCGTAGATGCCTATCTGGATACGGGAAACATGCTGTACGACACCTGTTCAGGCATGCCGGTGATCATCATCCAGTACAGAAGCATCAGCCATATCCTGCCCGACGGGTTATCCATTTGTCTGTTTACAAAGCGATACGACATAACAGCAGAAGCTGCACACAAATACAGCATCCATCTGCTGCCCTTCAAGTCCATCGGCAAAGCGGACAGTATTTACAGCATAAGGCCGGATTCCGTGGAGATTTTTAAAAACAATGCGTGGAAACGTGTGGACGCCATCCTTGGAGTATCCAAAACAGAATTGAGCGACGGGTTCGAAGCGCTGCTTCACCCGCTCCTATTACAGGGAAGCTGAGGAGGAAACCATCATGCTGAAAATATTCTGGGCAAAGCTATGCCATCTCGTCAAAAGGCTGATCATTTTCCTGGATAAGCCGTCCTTCAGGTTTTACTACATCGGGGGCAGCGAAACGCTGCCCCCGCCGCTGAACCCTACGGAGGAAAGCGAGCTGATCATGCGGCTGGCCGCAGGAGACAAGTCTGCCAAGGGCACCCTGATCGAACGCAACCTGAGGCTGGTAGTCTATATCGCACGCAAGTTTGAAAACACCGGCTTCGGGGTGGAAGACCTCGTGTCCATCGGCACTATCGGCCTGATCAAAGCGGTGAATACGTTTGATGCGGACAAAAAAATAAAGCTAGCCACCTATGCTTCGAGATGCATCGAAAACGAGATATTGATGTACCTGCGCAGGAACTGCAAACTGCGCTTCGAGGTATCCTTTGACGAACCGCTGAACATCGACTGGGATGGAAACGAACTGCTGCTCTCGGACATACTGGGAACGGAAAACGATACGGTCTACAGGCAGATCGAAGACGAGGCGGACAAGGAACTGCTGAGCAGCGCACTGAAAAGGCTGAATACGCGGGAAAAAAAGATCATGGAACTGCGCTTCGGATTGAACAACGGCGTGGAAAAGACCCAGAAACAGGTAGCAGATATGCTGGGGATCTCCCAATCATACATTTCGCGGCTGGAAAAAAGGATCATCAAACGGCTGCAAAAGGACATCGCAAAAAGCATCTGAACGATCGGCCGCGCGCTATTACGGGGTATAAAACGGGCAGCCGAAGGCAAAGATAGAATCAAATTCTTTTTCTTTGCTGGAGGGTGCGATGTATCCAAACAAAGTGGAAATATGCGGGGTTGACACTTCCGAGCTGCCAATACTGTCCAATGACTGCATGGAAAAACTGCTTCAAAAGATACGCGCCGGCGATAAAGCCGCAAGAGAAGAATTCATCCGGGGAAACCTCCGACTGGTCCTGAGCGTTATTCAACGGTTCAACAACCGGGGCGAATATGTGGACGACCTTTTCCAGGTGGGGTGCATCGGGCTCATCAAAGCCATCGACAATTTTGACTGCAGCCTGAACGTCAAATTCTCCACCTATGCCGTGCCCATGATCATCGGGGAGATCCGCCGATATCTCCGGGACAACAACTCCATCCGGGTATCCAGGTCGCTGCGCGACACCGCCTACAAAGCCCTGCAGACACGCAACCAGCTGTCCAACGAGAAAGGCGTCGAGCCAACCATCGGGGACATAGCCAAGATCCTTGAGATGCCTACAGAAGAGGTCGTATTCGCTCTTGACGCCATCCAGGAACCTATATCCCTGTTCGAACCGATCTACCATGACAGCGGAGACGCCATCTATGTGATGGATCAGCTCAGCGATGATAAATCCGGCGATGAGAAATGGTTGGAGGATCTGTCGCTGCAGGAGGCCATGAACAGGCTTGGCGAACGGGAAAAAAGGATCCTTGCCCTGAGATTTTTTGACGGTAAGACCCAAATGGAAGTGGCGGACGAAATTGGCATTTCCCAGGCGCAGGTGTCAAGGCTGGAAAAGACCGCTTTGAGACATCTCAAAAAGCATATCTAAAAGCGAACAAACAATTCAAGATGCCGCATATGCTCACGTGCAGATGCGGTATTTTTATATGCCGAAAGGCGGCAATGAAGGGAAGCCTCGGGAATATATATTGAATATCCGGTTTTAAAGAGGGGCTCGATATGAAATTCTCCGAATTGCGCCAGAAGGAAGTCATCAATATCTGCGACGGGAAAAGGCTGGGGCTGATCTGTGACTTTGATATGAATCCCTGCGACGGCTGCATCTGCGCGATCATGGTGCCGGGGGTGGTACGGTTCTTTTCCTTTTTCCGGGGGGACCGGTGCTATATCATCCCCTGGTGCGACATCAAAAAGATCGGGGAAGACGTCATCCTGGTGGATATCGACATCGCTAGGTACGACTTCGGCAGATGAATCTATCAAAGCTACGCTGTCTTTGGTATAATGGAAAAAACAAATGCATAAAGGAGCCAATCCATGAAGTGCATGTATTGTGGCGAGCAGGAAAGCAAAGTGGTGGATTCCAGGCCGACCGACGAAGGCACGGTGATACGGCGGAGAAGGGAATGCACCAAATGCGGAAGACGCTTCACCACATATGAAAAAATCGAAAACGTCCCTGTGCTGGTCATCAAAAAAGACGGGCGGCGGGAGCCGCTGGATACCGAAAAGATCAAAAACGGGGTCCTGAAGGCCTGCGAGAAGCGCGCGGTCACCATGAAAGAGATCGAGAACCTCGTGGATGATGTGGAAAAACAGATCTACAACTCCCTGGTGCAGGAGATCACCAGCCACGAGATCGGGGAAATGGTGATGAGCAGGCTGAAGAACCTGGATGAAGCGGCCTATGTCCGCTTTGCCTCCGTCTACAGGCAATTCAAGGACATCAATACGTTCATGGCGGAGCTGGATAAGCTATTGAAGGAAAAATAAACGGATTGGATATTTCGTAATGAACATAAAAAACGCATTGAAAAACATCAATACCGGTTTTACCTACAGAGAAAAAAGCGGCGTGGGATATTACACGATCCCTTCATTTGACGCGACCGGCATCGTACGGCACGGCTTCACCACCAGGCTGGGAGGGATCAGCAAAGGCCCTTTTGCAGCTCTCAATCTCAGCTGGAAGCGGAATGACGGCAGCGTAGAAACGGTGGAAAATTACAGACTGGCATGCGCCGCACTGGGAATGGATATCGGGAACATCGTTTTTTCCAATGATGAGCACGGCAGGAACATCCTCCGTGCAGACGCTTCCTTCAAAGGCAGGGGAATGGGCGGTGAGAACCCATGCCCCAAAGCGGACGGCCTGACCACGAACGAAAAAAACGTGGTCCTTTCCACCATGCATGCAGACTGCCTGGCCATTTTCATCCTGGATATAAAAAACCGGGCGGCAGCCCTCTGCCACTCGGGATGGAGGGGGACGGCGCTGAAAGTCGGTGCCGCCGCGCTGGAGAAGATGGGGCTGGAATACGGAACGAAGCCTTCGGATTGTATCGCTGCCGTAGGCCCCGGTATCGCATCCTGCTGTTTTGAAGTGGATGCCCCTGTCGCCGAAAAGTTTACGGAAGCCTATCCGGGCCTGGACTGCATCAAACAGATTTCCGCAGATAAATATACCGTAGATCTGTTTCAATGTTCTGCGGCGCAGCTCATCGAAGCGGGCGTTCCCCCCGAAAACATCACGATCTCAAACCTGTGCACGAGCTGCGGCAAAGATCTCTTTTATTCCTATCGCAGAGAAAAAGGAAAAACAGGGGCCATGGCTTCATTTCTGGAAATCATTTAGCCAAGGGTTACTATATACGTCCGGATTATATTCACATGAAGCGGAAAAACTATGTGCATATTGTTTTGAGGCGGGATGTTGCGTATGCCTTTGGGCTTGAACCTTCTTTTGGCCGTTGCCGTGCTGGTCGCATCGGGTGCATCGGCAAAAATGCTCGAACGGATGCAGATCAAGCGGTATGTCATCCTTCTATTTATATTTGCAGCCTTCATCGGATCCCTTTTGCCAAGCATACAGGTATCAGACAACCTTCTGCTGAATTTCGGCGGCTCGCTCCTGCCGTTTGCGTTTTTCATCTTTTTGATCATACGGATCAAAGGCGCCAAAGACAAAATATGGACGCTGGCGGCTGCGTTCATCACCGCGACGGCGCTGTTTGTCTTTGACAAGCTCGTCCTGCAGGACATGGATACGGAAGAGGTCATCGAGCCCATGTATATTTCCGCGTTTGCCGGGAGCGTACTGGCCAACCTTTTATGCCGGAATTACAAGAGCATCCTTGCAAACGCCATCTTCGGGATCATCGGCTCGGGAACCATCACATTCATCGAGGAAAACGCGGTCAGCGGATTTGCGTACATGAACTTCGGTTCTTCCGCACAGTTCGACTGCCTGGTCCTGTCGGTATTCTCATCCATGCTGCTGGCCAGGGCAGTACTGCTGGCCCGGCAGCTTTGGTTCAGGCGGGCCGCAAAGGCATTTCAAAAAGAGTATTCGATCATGCAGGAGGAGGCTCCCGCCAAGCAGGAACACACGGACGCAAAATAAAAGCTTTCGTGGATTAAACTTGTATTTATGCAGGATATCTTTTATACTTATGCAGTAAATTGACTTGAAGGGGTGCTGGCGGATGCCTGAATATGTGAATGTAAAAAAGTATGATCCCGAGGTCGCACAGGCGCTGGATCTGGAACTGAAACGGCAAAGAGAGCATATCGAACTCATCGCATCGGAAAATTTCGTGAGCGAAGCCGTGCTGGAAGCGGCAGGAAGCCACCTGACCAACAAATATGCGGAAGGCTATCCCGGAAAAAGATACTATGGCGGCTGTGAATATGTCGATATCGTGGAGAATATCGCTAGGGACAGGGCCAAACAGATATTTGGCGCAGAACATGCCAATGTCCAGCCGCATTCGGGTTCGCAGGCCAATGCCGCAGTATATTTCGCCATGCTTAAACCGGGGGATACGATCCTGGGGATGAACCTGGCCCACGGCGGCCACCTGACGCACGGAAGCCCGGTGAATTTTTCCGGCATCACATACAATATCGTGCCCTATGGCGTAAGCCAGGATACCGAAACGATCGATTATGCCGAACTGGCACGCATTGCAGGGGAATGCAGGCCGAAACTGATCCTTGCCGGATTCAGCGCCTACTCGCGGAACCTCGACTTCAAAAAATTCCGCGAGATTGCAGACGGCGTGGGCGCATACCTAATGATGGATATGGCGCATGTGGCCGGGCTGGTTGCGGCGGGGTATTCGCCCAACCCGGTGCCCTACTGTGATTTCGTCACGACGACCACGCACAAGACGCTGCGGGGGCCGAGGGGCGGCCTGATCCTGTGCAAGGAGCAGTATGCCAAGCAGATCGACAAAGCCATTTTCCCGGGCACGCAGGGCGGCCCGCTGATGCATATCATCGCCGCAAAAGCCGTCTGCTTCAAGGAAGCGCTGGAACCGCAATTCAAAGCCTACCAAAAGCAGATCGTGGATAACGCGCAGGCCCTGGCCGGCGCATTGAATGAAAAAGGGGTCCGCATCGTATCGGGCGGGACGGACAACCACCTCATGCTGCTGGACCTCCGCCCCAACGGGCAGACAGGCAAGGACGTGGAGGCGCTGCTAGGCAGGGCCAATATAACCGTCAACAAAAACGCCATTCCGTTCGATCCGGAAAAGCCAATGGTAACGAGCGGGATACGCATCGGCACACCGGCCGTCACGACGCGCGGGATGAAGGAACCCGAGATGAAAACCATCGCCGGATTCCTGCATAAGCTCATCACGGAAAAAGATGAAGCGGCCGGATCCGTCAAAAAGGCTGTTTTGGAATTGTGCAGCCGTTTCCCCCTTTATTAAAACCGTCTGTACCATCCGCAATGCACTGCCTGATACCGGCAGTGCATTTTTTGTTGTTTCAAAGCAAAGATTAATGTTGACAAAATAAGTAGGGTATGATAATTTTCAGTCGGAAGCAAGGTGAGGCAAATGAAATTATCGGCAAAAAGCAGGTACGGACTGCGGGCCATGTTTGAACTGGCGGGGAATTTCGGCAAGGGGCCCATATCCCTGAAGACGATAGCGGCCCGGCAGCAGGTATCCGAACAGTTCCTGGACCAGCTTTTCCTGCGGTTCCGCAAGGCAGGCATCGCTAAAAGCATCCGGGGAGCGCAAGGCGGATACGAGTTAGCGCGCGAACCCGCTGCAATAACAGTGGGGGATATCCTCCGCGCGGTGGACGGGCCCATGGCGCTGGTGGCCTGCCTGGATGAAAGCGGCGGGGGCGAATGCGGGAAGCAGGGCGCATGCATCACGCGCATCATCTGGCAAAAAGTCCAGGAAAGCATTTCGGGCGCGCTTGATTCCATGACCCTGCAGGGGATGCTGGATGAATACGCAAAAATGGGCGAGGCCAATATCATATGCAGCCAATGAAAGAAGGGACCTTTGTGGAGAAAAGAAGAATATACATGGACCACGCAGCCACCACATATGTGAAGGCCGAAGTGCTGGAGGAGATGCTCCCGTATTTCACCCGGGTATACGGGAATGCTTCGAGCCTGCATCAATACGGCAGGGAAGCGCGCGCCGCGATAGACCGCGCCAGGAAACGGGTGGCGGACGCCCTGCACGCAAAAGAGGATGAGATTATTTTTACCTCGGGCGGTACGGAGGCGGACAACCTGGCGATAAAAGGCGTGGCCCTGGCCAATGCAGGCAAGGGCAGGCACATCATCACCAGCGCCATCGAGCATGACGGCATCCTGCATACCTGCGAATACCTGGAGAAGCAGGGTTTTCAGGTCACATACCTGCCGGTTGACGGGTACGGGATGGTGGACCCTGACAGCGTACGGAAGGCGATCCGAAACGATACCACGCTGATATCCATCATGAGCGCCAACAACGAGATCGGCACCATCCAGCCCATCGCGCAGATCGGCGCCATCGCGCGGGAAAACGGCGTCATTTTCCACACCGATGCTGTACAGGCTATCGGCTCGGTGGAGATGGACGTGACCAGGCTCAATGTGGATATGCTCTCGCTCTCGGCGCACAAATTTTACGGGCCCAAAGGCACAGGCGTGCTGTATGCCAAAAAAGGCGTGAAATTCACCCCGCAGATGCAGGGCGGAGGGCATGAGAAAAAGCGCAGGGCCGGTACGGAAAACGTGCCGGGCATCGCAGGCCTGGGGAAGGCCATCGAGATCGCGACCCAAAACGTCGCCGCGCACGCGGAGCACCTGCAGGCATTGAGGGACAGATTGATCAAGGGCCTGTTTGACAATATACCGGATATCCGGCTGAACGGTCACCCGACGCAAAGGCTGCCGGGGAATGCGAACTTCAGCTTTGAATACGTCGAAGGAGAATCCCTGCTGCTGTCCCTGGACCTGGCCGGGATAGCAGCCTCCACAGGATCGGCCTGCTCCTCCGGCTCCTTTTCCCCGTCCCATGTCCTCAAGGCGATCGGCCTGCCCGATGAGATAGCCCAGGGCTCCGTCCGTTTCACCATGGGGGAGGACAATACCGAAGACGACGTGGACTACTGCATCGAACACTTGATCAAAACAACAGGCAGGCTGCGGGAGATGTCTCCGCTTTTTGCCCAGAAGAAAGGAATGTTGAAGAATGTCTGACAATATGTACAATGAAAAGGTACTGGATCATTTCACGAACCCCCGGAATGTGGGTGAAATGGAAAACCCGGACGGCGAAGGACAAATGACCAGCAAAGTATGCGGGGACATGATGCGGGTGCAGATCCGCGTGGAAAACAACGTGATCACCGATATCAAATTCAAAACGTTCGGCTGCGGAGCCGCAATAGCCTCCAGCAGCATCGCTACCGAGATGGTCAAAGGGAAAACGGTGGAAGAGGCGCTTCACCTGACAAACAAGGCTGTGATCGACGAACTGGGGGGTCTGCCCGCAGCGAAAATGCATTGTTCGCTCCTGGCGGAGCAGGCCATCAAGCTGGCCCTTGATGACTACATGAAAAAACAGGGGAAATAATTCTCAGGAAAAAGGCGGGCAAAACGGTGCCCGCCTTTAAATATTTTTGGAACGATTCTGGAATAATATTTTTCACAAAGACAACTGGAGAAGGGGGGCGCCTTGGAACTCAATGTAAAGACGATCATCGGGAAACCAGTGGTGATCCTCCCGGCATGCATCATAAAAGGATGGATCAAGACCGTATTCATCGATTTTCCGGGGAAGAAGGTCTGCGGTTACGAATGCATGGAAAGAAACCCTTTGATGATCGTGCGGAAAATAGCCGTATCCAGGGAAACCGCGGCAGGCGGACACTGTATCATGGTAAGCGGGCTGATGGACGACAAAAAGCTGAAAGCGGCGTGCAGGGAAAGATTTGTCCCCTTTGCAGTACGGGCTTCCAGGGACGGAGATGATCTCGGATTTGTAACGGATATCGTTTATGACGGCTTTACAGGAGCGATTCATGCCCTGGAAATATCCCAGGGACTCACAGAGGATCTGAAAAACGGCCGAAGGCTTTTTAAGAGTTTTACAGTGGATATGATGGACAAAAACCGGGTCCTAATAAATTAAAGGAGTGAAAGAAGCATGATGTGGAAGTTTGTAACAGGAATGGTTGCAGGGAGTTTGCTGGGTATGGCAGCGGCGGCATCCGTCATGATGTTCGCCAAACCTGAATTTACCCAGAAAATCATCGACGGCGGAAAAAAACTCATGCAGCATAAAGAACAAATGATGGGGTCCATGATGGGGTCGACGCAGGTATAAGAATGCCCGAAGAGAACGAAAAAGCCCGCAGGGACAGGGTTCCGGCAATCCGGAAATGGGTATTGCGCATACTCATCATCGGTCTGATCATATCGGTTGCCGTGATATTCAAGGACCTGCTGGCTTTTTTATTTCTTCCCCTGATCATCGCCCTGATACTGATCTACATCGGGCTGCCCCTGGTGAAAAGGCTGGAGAAAAGGCTGGGAAGGCCGGCGTCCATATTTACATACCTCCTGATCATCGTTCTTGTACTTTTGGCTTTGGTCGGATTGGCTTTTCCCGAGATAGCCAGGGAGTGGAGCCAGTTTGCGGCTGAATTGCCCAAACTGAAGACATCGTTGCAGCAGCTGATCGTCCAGATCGCAGGCGCAGAGGTGATGCAATCCGGAAACAGCTGGCTTGCCAGCCTGCCCGAAAAAACGAGCGCGGCTATCGGAAACACCATGCTGACGCTTTTTGACATGCTGCCGCAGATGGCAAAAACGGCATCCAACGCGCTGCTTGCGCCTGTCTTTGTGTTCCTGATCCTCAGGGACAGGGAGTATTTTGCAAATACAACCTTGTTCATCCTACCAAAAAAACTCCGGGGCAGCGTGCTGGATGTGTGTGCGAGGATCAAAAAAGAAGTGGACAGGTTCCTTAAAGGGCAGCTGGTCCTTGCCGCCATTTCCGGAGCCATCCTGATGGCGGGCCTGCTGCTCAGCGGCCTGAATTTCCCGGTGCTGATCGGCATACTGGCAGTAATCCTGGGATTCATCCCGTTTATCGGGTCGGTACTGGGCGCCATCCCCGCAATACTGCTGGCATTGACGCAGGGAGGCAATGTTTTGCTGTTTACCGGGATCACGATCCTGATCCAGCAGATCGCCCTGAACCTGATCGGCCCCAGCATCATGGCCAGGAGCCTGAACATGCACCCGGTTTATTCCTTCATCATTCTGATCGCAGGAGGGTTCCTGGGGGGCATCATCGGCTTCATTATCTCCATACCGGTCGCCATCATCGTCCGAAGCGCCATCGGGGAGATCTATAATATCCATATCGCCAGGAAAACAGCCTAAATTGTTTGCATTTGGCATACCGGGGTTATATAATATTTCAGTGCAGCTTTGCATATAGCCCTATGGAGGTGTTTTACATGGTTGCCAATTCGGGCGATACAGTTGAATTTTCAGTGGATAAGGAACGCAAGAGCAAGGCTAATGCAGTGATCATGCAGGTATATAACTCCATGGTTGAAAAGGGGTATGAGCCCATCAGCCAGTTTGTGGGTTACATCATATCCGGCGACCCGACGTATATCACTTCATACAACAATGCACGCTACCTCATCCAAACCATCGAACGGGATGAACTCCTCGAAGAGTTTGTAGGCCGTTACCTGGCGGAAAACAACAAGGATCTGGAAGGCTGAATTGATCTATTCGAAACTCGGGGGAACCGGCATTGAAGTCTCGGGACTGTGCTTTGGTACGCTCACGATCGGCCCTCTCCAAAAGAACTTCCCGCTGGAAGAAGGTTCAAACTTGCTCAGGGTCGCTTCGGAAATGGGCGTCAATTTTTATGATACGGCGGAAATTTACGACACCTATGCCTATCTGAAACCCGTCGTCAAAGCGTATCCCGGGACCGTCATTGCGACAAAATGCTATGCGTATGACAGCAAGACTGCGGAGGACAGCTTTGCCAGGGCAGTGAAAGGCCTGGGGCGGGAATGGGTCGATATCTTCCTGCTGCACGAACAGGAAAGCGTGCATACGCTGAGAGGGCACCTGGAAGCGCTGGAATACTTCCAAAAAAAGAAGGAAGAAGGCTATATCGGAGCGCTGGGAATGTCCACGCACCATGTTGAAGGGGTGAAAGCGGCGGCGACGCACCCCCTGATAGAAGTGATAGAAGCCATCCTAAACCATAAAGGCTGGGGCATCATAGATGGCAGCCTGAAGGAAATGGAAGAAGCCCTGGAAGAGGCTCGCAGCAGGGGAAAGGGGATCATCGCGATGAAGCCCCTCGGCGGCGGGCACCTGATCCGGGAGAGGGAAGAAGCCCTTACGTATATCAGAAACTTGAGATTCATCGACTCCGTCGCACTGGGGATCCAATCCCGAAAGGAACTGAACTATGCGCTTGCGTACCTATCCGGCAGGGAAAACGGACTGACCGCAGGGGATATGCCCGATATTTCGGACAGGCAGCTCATCATCGAACCGTGGTGTACGGGCTGCGGACGATGCGTATCGGTATGCGGGCATCAGGCCATGCACCTGCGGGGAGCCAGGGCAGAAGTTGACGGGGCAAAGTGCGTGCTGTGCGGTTATTGCGGGGCGGCCTGCCCGCAGCTCGCCATAAAGGTCGTATAGGAGAAAAAAGTGGCTCGGATACTGGGCATCGATTATGGGGACAAACGAATCGGATTTGCTGCAAGCGATACTTTGGGCTGGACGGCGCAAGGGATGTGCACCTATGAAAGAAAAGGCGAGAAGCGCGATATGGAATTTATCTTCGGTTTGGTGGAACAATACGATATAAATCAAATCGTCATCGGGATGCCGCGCAACATGAACGGCACATACGGGCCAAGGGCGGAAATCGTCAGGAAATTCGGCGAACTGTTAAGCCAGCATGTCCTTCGCCCGATTACCTATTGGGATGAAAGACTGACGACTTCGGCAGTGGAGAAAGTACTGATCGAAGCCGATATGAGCCGAAAAAAACGCAAGCAGGTCGTCGATAAACTGGCGGCTGTCACCATCCTGCAGAATTATCTGGACTATAAAAACAATTTCAATAAGGAGGCTGGCAATAATGGACGAAAAAGTAATGAATGAGGAAAATGAAAAGGCCATCGTGGAACTGGTGGATGAGAACGGGGACGTGGATGAATTCGAACACATTATGACCATAGAGCACAAGGGCGGCGAATATGTGCTTCTTTCCCCCATCTCGGATATGGAAGAAATCAAAAAAGACGAAGTCTTCATCATGAAACTGACCAACAAGGATGGCGAAGACTGGCTGGAACCCGTGGAAGACGACAAGGTGGCCGACGAAGTATACGACATTTACTGCGAGATCCTCGATGAGGAAGAAGAGGAACAGAAATAACCCTGCATATATACCATTGCATGGAACTCAAAGCCATGCTATACTATTGCAGGTAAAAAACGCACCCATGCATCCCGCAGCACCCTGCCTGAAATAGGTATGCTGCAAATAACAGGTGTATGGGGAGGAAAAAAGGGAGGAAAAACATGTCAATCATTTCCATGAAGCAGCTTTTGGAAGCAGGCGTCCACTTCGGTCACCAGACCCGCAGGTGGAACCCCAAAATGGCACCCTACATTTTCACCGAACGCAACGGCATCTACATCATCGACCTTCAGAAAACAGTCAAGAAAATTGATGAAGCCTATTTCTTCATCCGGGATACCGTGATGCAGGGGAAAACCATCCTTTTCGTCGGTACGAAAAAGCAGGCCCAGGAATCGGTGGAAGTGGAAGCAAGGCGCTGTAGTATGTTTTATGTCAAAAACAGATGGCTGGGCGGCATGCTGACCAATTTCAAGACGATCAAAAAGGGCATCACGCGGCTGAACAAGATCGAGCAGATGGAGACCGACGGCAGTTTTGAAATGCTGCCCAAAAAAGAAGTCATAAAGTTAAGGCTTGAAAAAGATAAACTGATGGCCAACCTGGGCGGGATCAGGGATATGAAAGACCTGCCCGGCGCCATGTTCGTCATCGACCCGCGCAAGGAACATATCGCAATCTGTGAAGCGAGGACGCTGGGAATACCCATCGTAGCGATCGTGGATACAAACTGCGACCCTGACGAGGTGGATTATGTGATACCGGGCAACGATGACGCGATCCGTGCAGTCAAGCTCATAGCGGGCAAAATGGCGGATGCAGTCATCGAGGCAAAACAGGGCGAACAAATGGAGGAAGCCGTTTCCGCAGAGCAGGGATATCTGGACGGCGGCCCAAATACAGAAGAGACTGCCGAATAAGCAATCAGGATAAGGAACGTATTGAAGGAGTGTAAAGGCAATGATATCTGCCAATGACGTAAAGAATCTGAGGGAAATGACCGGCGCAGGCATGATGGACTGCAAAAAAGCGCTGACCGATGCTGACGGCAACATGGACAAGGCCGTTGAGATATTGAGAGAAAAGGGACTCGCAGCCGCCGCCAAAAAGAGCGGACGCATCGCCGCCGAGGGCATCGTGGAATCCTACATCCATGGCGGAGGACGCATCGGCGTGCTGATAGAAGTCAATTGCGAAACAGACTTCGTTGCAAAGACGCCGGAATTCAAGGCGTTTGTGCACGACATCGCAATGCATGTCGCCGCAGCAAACCCGACGTATCTCGTACGTGAGGAAGTGGATGCCAGCGTCATCGAAAAGGAAAAGGAGATCCTCCGCGTGCAGGCCCTGAACGAGGGAAAACCCGAGAAGATCGTGGATAAAATGGTCGAGGGCAGGATCGAGAAGTTCTTCAAGGAGGTATGCCTCCTGGAGCAGCCCTTCGTCAAGGACCCGGATAAATCCATCAAGGATTATGTGAACGAAAGAATCGCAACCATCGGAGAAAACATCCACGTAAGAAGATTCGTCAGGTACGAAATGGGCGAGGGGCTCAAAAAGCGTGAGGAAAACTTCGCCGAAGAGGTCATGAAACAGGCTGGCAAGTAAGCTGATGAAGGAACACTCATTGCGGGTGTTCCTTTTTTAATGGAGGTATGACATGGCAGATACGATGTACAAAAGGGTCTTGCTGAAAATCAGCGGCGAGGCGCTGTCAGGGACCAAAGGCTATGGCCTGGATAACGATATCCTGGACAAAGTGTCTAACGATATCATCGGCGTATTGAACGCTGGCGTGGAGATCGCCATCGTTGTGGGCGGGGGCAATTTCTGGCGCGGCAGATCGGGCGTGGGTATGGACCGGTCCACAGCGGACCATATGGGCATGCTGGCAACGACCATCAACGCGCTGGCCATGCAGGATGCGCTGGAGCGAAAAGGGGTGGATACCCGCGTGCAGACAGCCATCGAGATGCGCCAGATAGCGGAGCCATACATCCGGCGGCGTGCAATGCGGCATCTGGAAAAGCACAGGATCGTCATATTTGCTTGCGGCACCGGCAATCCCTATTTCTCAACAGACACAGCGGCCGCGCTCCGTGCAGCCGAGATCGAGGCTGACGCCCTGCTTCTGGCCAAAAACGTGGATGGGGTATACAGCGACGATCCCCATAAAAACAAGGATGCGGAGCTGCTCCGGCGCCTCAGTTACATGGAAGTTCTGAACAAGGGCCTTGCGGCAATGGATGCCACCGCTATCACGCTGTGCATGGACAACAAGATCCCCATCATCGTGTTTGGCCTGGACAACGGGAATAATTTCATGAAGGCTGTATCCGGAGACAGGATCGGGACGCTTATCAGCTCAAACCCGTGAAAAACCCAGTTGTGCGAAAGGGGAGAATTGGGTAAAATAACAGAAAGGGGGTTTGATTGAATGACTAATGAAATAACAATCGAAGCCAAGGAAAAAATGGACAAAACAGTAGGTGTCTACAAAAAGGAACTGGCGGGGCTTCGCGCCGGAAGAGCAAACCCGCACGTGCTCGACAGGCTTGTGGTGGATTATTACGGCAGCCATGTGCCCATCCAGCAGCTCGGCAACATCCTTTCACCGGAACCCAAGGTATTGGCCATATCCGTATGGGACAACGGAGCCATACCGGCCATAGAGAAAGCGATCCAGAAATCCGACATCGGCATAAATCCGTCCAACGACGGGAAAATGATCCGGCTCGTTTTTCCCGACCTGACCGAGGAAAGACGCAAAGAACTGGTGAAGACCGTACATAAGCTGGCGGAGGAATGCAGGGTCGCTGCACGTACCATCCGGCGTGACGCGAATGAGACGCTCAAGAAAATGGAAAAAGAGCATTCCATCACGGAAGACGACCTGGCTGCCCTGGAAAAAGAGATCCAAAAATACACGGATGAACACATCAAGGAGATCGACAAATCCATGGCGGACAAGGAAAAGGAGATCATGGAAGTATAATGACATCCATACCTGACATGCTCGGGTGGGATCTGGATGAGTCCGTGGACCTGTTGAAGACGCGTGGCTGTCCATACAGCATCATCGAAACATCACCTCCTGTGAGAGCCATAAAACCCAACCGGCCATCGGAGGAAAACAACAGGCCCGTGGTCATCAGGATCTGCTGCCGGGATGGCAAGGAAATCGAATTGACCGTATCAAGGTTTAAACAAAGATTGGAATAAGAAAACCGGGATTTCCCAAGTTCTTATCTTGGGAATTCCCGGTTTAATACAAAGGATACACGAATGGCGCTTTTCAAAAAAAAGAACGAGCCGGACGAAATGAAGCTGCTGACGCAGCACGGAGTGGATGCAAAACGCCTGCCCTCCCACGTCGCCATCATCATGGACGGCAACGGAAGATGGGCCAACCACAGGGGGCTGCCAAGGCCGTACGGACACCGGATGGGCGTGGAACGCCTTTGCGATATCACGCGCATGTGCTCGCATATCGGCATCAGGATCCTGACCATATATGCATTCTCGACAGAGAACTGGAAACGGCCCTTTGAGGAGGTAAATACCCTGATGGATCTCCTGGTGGAATTCCTCCGGGCGAAAACCGAAGAGCTCCACCAAAATAACGTGATCATCCGGACGCTGGGCGACCGTGTCCAGATGCCCGGCAGGGCACAGGAGGAATTGCTGGTCTCCATGGAAAAAACGAAGGCCAATACCGGCATGATCCTCAACCTGGGGCTGAACTACGGCGGCAGGGCTGAAATCCAGTACATGGTCAGGTCCATTGCGCAGGAAATAGAAGCCGGGCTGCTGAAATCATCTGCCATAGACGAAAGCGTCATCGCCTCGCACCTGTATACCGCCGGGCAGGAAGATCCCGATCTTTTGATACGGACGGGCGGCGAGTGGCGGCTCAGCAATTTCATGATGTACCAGACCGCCTATACGGAATTGATGTTTGTCGATACCTTGTGGCCGAATTTTAACGAGGCTGAATTTGCGAAAGCATTGAAGGAGTTTCAATCCAGAAACAGAAGGTTTGGGGGCGTATGAATAAAGTTGAAGGTCAAAAGGGCAATTGGGCTTCATTTTCGAAGAGGCTTCTGCCCGCAATCATCGCTATCGGCATCCTCTATGTCTCCCTGCATTTCGGAGGGTATATTTACATATCCGTCCTGCTGGCCGTCGCATGCTTCGGCATGCACGAGATGTACGCCGCTTTAAAAACCCTGCCTGAATTAAAACCGATGCGGTATCCCGGCTATGTTTTTATTGCCCTGATGGTGCCGGCATGGTACAGGTACAAGGAACTGGGCATATTCATCCTCTTTTTCATATGCCTGGTACTCGTTTTTGCGACGCGGATATTCAGCAAAAAGCACAGAACGAGGGATGCGGTCTACTCTTCCTTTGCCCTCATCTATCCGGCGCTGCTTTTTGCATTCCTCGTCATGATCGCGTACCTGGACCCCCGCAGGTTTGTCTCCCCGATCGAGGAACGCACTGCTTCCTCCCTGACGATGATCATCACTTTCGGCGCCGCAATTTTCACGGATACCTTTGCATACCTGACGGGCATCCTGATCGGGAAGCATAAGCTGTGCCCGCATATCAGCCCCAAAAAGACGATCGAGGGCGCAATAGGCGGGTTCGCCGGTTCGCTCATCGGGATGATGGTCATATACTTCTTCCTACAAAAACCGCTGGGGTTCGAGTACCCGGTATACCATTTCATCATACTGGGATTACTGGCTTCCGCGGCGTCGCAGATCGGGGACCTTTCCGCGTCCCTGATCAAACGGTTTACCGGCATCAAGGACTTCGGGCGGATCATGCCGGGCCACGGCGGCGTGATGGACCGGATGGACAGCATCCTTTTCGTTGCGCCGGTGGTATATGCATATGTAACGCTGGTGCTTAGGCTGGGGGTAAATGGCTGATTGGATAAGAAACGAAATATAGCCATACTGGGTTCAACGGGATCGGTCGGTATTCAGGCGCTCCGGGTGATAGACACGCACCCTGAATTTTTCAACGTGGTGGCGCTGACGGCCAACACCAACGCGGAGCTGCTGCTGGCCCAGATCCAAAAATACAGGCCTTTTTTTGCAGGGCTGTCGGACGAATCCGGCGCCGGGAAGATAAGGGATTCGATCCCCGAAGGAACAAGGTTTGCATGCGGGGAAACATGCCTGAGCGAAGCCTGCACCATCGACGATATCGATATCGTACTGATATCGGTCGTGGGTACGGCCGGCATCAAACCGCTTTTTGAATGCATCCGCAGGGGGAAACAGGTGGCGCTCGCCAACAAGGAGGCCCTCGTCTGCGGGGGAAACCTGGCAACCGAAGAACTGAAAAAGACAGGGCGGCATATCCTCCCTGTGGACAGCGAACACTCCGCCATCTTCCAGGCGCTCCGCGCCAAAGGGGAGGGCCCGCCATTAAAACGGATCCTGCTCACCTGTTCGGGCGGAGCCTTCCGTTCGTGGGACATGGAAAAGCTGGCGACGGCCGCCCCCGAACAGGCGCTGAAGCACCCCAACTGGAACATGGGCAGGAAGGTGACCATCGACACGGCGACGCAGATGAACAAGGGATTGGAAGTCATGGAAGCGAGATGGCTTTTTGACGCCCCGCCTGAGAAAATCGAGGTACTGATCCACCCGCAGAGCATCATCCATTCGATGGTGGAATACGAGGACAACGCCGTCATCGCGCAGCTGGGCCTGCCCGATATGCGCGTACCCATCCAGTATGCCCTGATGTACCCGCAGCGGAGCTACGCAGGCGTCGAAGCGCTCGATTTCACCAGGGTGGGGGAACTGACCTTTGAGAAACCGGATACACACAGGTTCCCGTGCCTGGGTCTGGCCTACGAAGCACTGCATATGGGGAAGAGCGCTTCGGTCGCACTCAATGCATCCAACGATGTGGCCGTGGAGCTTTTCATCCATAAGAAAATAGGGTTTTTCGACATCCCAAAACTCATTGAAAAGGGCATGGGAAAATTCGGCGCAATCGATATCAAAAGCACGCAGGATATATTCGATACTGACAGCGCCTGCAGGGAATATATATTAAGGGATCATTAAGACTGGACGGTGAAGATATGGTCTGGATAACGATATTATGCATCCTGGCAGCCCTTATCATGATCGGCATCATCATCATGGTGCATGAACTCGGGCATTTTTCCACCGGCAGATGGCTGCGATTCAAGATCGACGAATTTGCAGTGGGATTTGGACCAAAGATCGTAAAATGGAAAAGCAAAAAGTATGAAACGCTCTATTCCATACGGCCTTTCCCGATCGGCGGCTTTACAAGATACCATGGGGAGGACAAGGAAGCTGTGGACGAAGACAGCTTCTCGAAAAAGCCCATATGGAAACGTGCTGTCACGATTTTTGCAGGCCCTGCTTTCAATATCATCTTTGCCTTCGTGCTTGCAGTCATATTCCTCACTGCTTTCGGCGAGGACATCCCCAAAATAACAACGGTCTACGCGGGGACACCTGCCTATGAAGCGGGCCTGAAACAGGGCGACCTCATCACTTCGGTTAACGGCGAACATATAGACTTCCAGATGGAAGGGGTCGTTGCCTTTGACAGTCTGATCAAAAAGGATGCGGCCAGCGTGAAACTCGGCGTATTGCGGCAGGGGCAGGAGCTGTCCTTCGATGTTCCGTTTTATTTCGACCAGAAAGCCAAAAGGATGCTGATCGGCATCGGGTGGTCGGAGCGGGCCCATTACAGTTTCTTTGAAGCCATCGGGATGTCATTCAAATGGATCATCTATATCATCAAACAAACGTTCGTATCGCTGGGCGGGATGATCACGGGACAGGTGCCTGTGTCCGACGTAATGGGACCCGTGGGCATTATCTCGACAGCTGCACAGGTATTCCAGAGCGGCTTTGAAAGCGTCATGAAATTTGCCACGCTGATCAGCGTGAGCCTTGGGATCATGAATATCCTCCCTCTGCCCGCGCTTGACGGGGGAAGGCTGGTATTCCTGGGGATCGAAAAGATACGCAGGAAACCCCTGCCGCCAGAAAAGGAAGGGTACATCCACCTGGCAGGATTTATCCTGCTGATAGGATTGATCATATTGCTGACATACCAGGATATCGCCCGCCTGATCACAGGGTCATAAAGCCATGGAAAGAAAGCAGACGCGACAGGTAAAAATCGGGCCGCTCTTTATCGGGGGACAGGCTCCCGTCACCGTGCAATCCATGACCAATACCGATACCCGGGATATCGAGGCCACCGCGGCCCAGATCCTGGGGCTGCAGGAGGCCGGGTGCGATATCGCCCGGATATCCGTATATGATACGGAATGCGCCAACGCCATCCCGGCCATCAAAAAGATGGTAAGCATACCTTTGGTGGCGGACATCCATTTTGACCACAGGCTGGCCATCCAGGCGGCAAAAAACGGGATCGACAAGATCAGGATCAACCCCGGAAACATCGGTTCGGAACTGAAAATAAGGGAACTGGCTGCCTGTGTGAAAGACCTCGGCATCCCCATCCGCGTGGGCGCCAATTCCGGCTCGCTCAAAGAAGAGTATCTTGACAAATATGGCGTATCCGCCAGGGCCATGGTGGAGAGCGCGCTGGAACAGGTATCCATCCTGGAACGGCAAGGCTTTTGCGATATCGTGATCTCCCTGAAGGCTTCGGATGTGGCCATGACGGTGGAGAGTTACCGGATGGCCTCGCGGATAACGGATTACCCGCTGCACATCGGAGTCACGGAAGCGGGGTTTGGCGATATCGGGAAGATACGGTGCGCCGTGGGGCTGGGCACACTGCTGCTGGAGGGCATCGGCGATACGCTCCGCGTATCCCTGAGCGGGGATCCGGTGCAGGAAGTCACAACGGGACGGGAGATACTCAAATCGTGCGGCCTGCTGCAGGAAGGTGTGGACATCATATCATGCCCCACCTGCGGCCGCTGCAGGTCGGACATAGAAAGCATCGCACGCAGCGTTTACGAGCACACCAGGGGCATCACACGCCCGCTGAAGGTGGCCGTGATGGGATGCGCGGTCAACGGTCCCGGCGAAGCCCGCCACGCGGATGTGGGCGTGGCCTGCGGGGACGGGAAGGGCGTGATATTCTGCCACGGAGAAATCCTCACCACCGTGACGGAAAAGGAGATCGTAAAGACGCTGCTGGACATCATCAGGGATTATCATTAAACAAACAACAATCTGAGTTTCCAAGGGGTCAAAACAAAGCATGCAGCAAAACAAAACAGGCGACAACTGGAAGGATTGCCTCAAAAACGTATGCCCCGAAGAGGTCATAGATGCCCTGCACCTGGATGGGGCGGAAGTGGACTCTTCATCAGGCAAAATGACCGTGTACATCCGCTCCGGCATCATCCTGCCCTATCCGGCAGTATCAACCATCAAAAGTACTCTGGCCAGAAGCCTTTCCCCCGCAAACGGCATACAGATAGCCCTCACCTTCAGTCCTGAAAACACGCAGGAGCTTCAGGACAAGGTCGTGGACTTTATCCGCGGTTATATAGAAGAAAAGCATGCGCCGCTGGCTCCCTTTGCAAAGGAAGTACAGGTGGAGCACGCAGGCGGCAGGTATACGGTCAAATATCCCACCAGCGTGCTCACCATATTCCAGACGCAGGGCATAACGGACGAGATATTTGAGGAGGTCCGCCATTCCTTTGGCATTGAACCTGCCTTTGCTTCCGGAAAGGACAGCCATGAAAAGCAGCTGACGCATCCGGCGAGAGAAAGAAAGACAAGCGTAGCAGACCGCACGCCCACCCCCAAACCCAAACAACAAAAGCCCAAAGCCAAAAAGGCTGCAGGGACTACGGTCATCTACGGCAGCAATATCGGTGGCCAGCCGGTCCCCATAGGCAAATTGAATGAGGAAACAGGAAGGGCCATCGTGGAGGGCGAAGTCATCTCCCTCGAAACGCGGATATTGAGAAACAACGACCGGAAACTGGCTTCTTTTGATATCACGGATTTTACAGGCACGGTAGCCGCGAAGATGTATGTGGACGCCAAGGACCTTGCGATCCTGGAGGAGTTAGCAGAAGGCAAATACCTGAAGGTGCGGGGCGACTACCAATACGACGTTTACAGCAGGGAATACGTGCTCCGCGTTACGGACATCAATTCTTCTTCAACCACAAAAAGACTCGATACGAGTGCGGAGAAAAGGGTGGAGCTGCACCTGCACACGCGCATGAGCGGCATGGACGCCATGACGCCTGTGGACGCCCTGATGCAACAGCTGAAGGAATGGGGGCATGACACGGTGGCGGTGACCGACCACGGTATCGTGCAGGCTTTTCCTATGGCCTATGAAGCCGCCAAGAAAAAAGGGATCAAGCTCATTTTCGGCATGGAGGCATACCTGGTCAACGATGCATCCGAGATCGTGAAACGGCCGCAGGGTCTCGGGATCGATTCGGAATACGTCGTGTTTGACATCGAAACCACGGGGCTGAACCCCGCCCAGGACGGGATCACGGAGATCGCAGCCATCAAAGCCAAAGACGGTATTAAAATAGATGAATACCATACGCTTGTGAATCCGGGCACCCCCATACCGCATGAGGTGACACGGCTGACGGGCATCACCAATGAGATGGTGAAGGATGCACCGACGCTGGAAAGCGTGCTGCCGGCTTTTTACGAATTTGTGCAGGGAACGGTGCTGGTTGCACATAACGCCGGCTTTGATACCGGGTTCGTCTTCAAAAACGGAAAACGGATGGGGCTGGAGTTTTCCATGCCGGTACTGGACACCCTGCTGCTGGCGCGCAGGATGCGCCCCAATTACAACGCACACAAACTGGATACCCTCTGCCAGAACCTCGGCGTGGAGCTGGAGGGGCACCACCGCGCGATGCACGACGCAGACGCCACCTGGACCATCCTTGAGATCTTTCTGAAGGAACTGCGCAAGGACGGGATCACGACCCTGGCCGGCATCAACCAGTCCCTAGGTAGGACGGGGGACACCAAACACCTGGAGATACACCATGCCTCCATCCTGGTGCAGAACCAAAAGGGGCTTTTGAACCTGTACAGGCTGGTAAGCCTTTCCCATCTCGAGCATTATTACAAAAAACCCAGGATACCCAAATCCGCCCTGATGCAGTACCGGGAAGGGATCGTGGTGGGTTCGGGCTGCGCCGACGGCGAGCTGGTCAAGGCCATCGTCAACGACGCCGACGAATCCTACATCAAGCAGATAGCCGGATTTTACGATTATCTCGAGATCATGCCGGATTCCAACAACCAGTTCCTGATCCGTGAAGGGAAGGTAAATGGCAATGAGGCGCTTCATACCATAAACAGGAAAATCGTAAAACTGGGGGAGGAGCTCGGGAAACCCGTCGTAGCCACGGGGGACGTACACTTCCTCAAGCCGCAGGACGAATACTTCCGCCGCATCCTTTTCCACAGCCAGGGATATTCGGACGCGGAGAACCAGCCCGAGCTTTATTATAAAACGACGGATGAGATGCTTTCGGAATTTGCCTATCTCGGAAGCGAAAAAGCGTATGCGGTAGTGGTAAAAAATACACGGGAGATCGCGCAGGCTGTGGAACCCCTCCTGCCGTATCCGGACAAGACTTTTGCGCCCACGCTAAAAAACGCAGAGGAGGACCTTAAAAGGATCACCCATGACAACGTCGTTGCGAAATACGGTGATCCCCTGCCTGAGATCGTATCCTACCGGCTGAACCGGGAACTGGACAAGATCATCAACAACGGCTTCGCGACGCCCTACATGGCGGCGATGCGGCTGGTGGAGAAATCCCTGTCCGACGGTTATATCGTCGGCTCGCGCGGTTCGGTAGGCTCCTCCTTCGTGGCGACGATGGCAGGGATCACGGAAGTGAACCCGCTCCCGCCGCACTATTTCTGCCCGGCATGCAAATACAGCGATTTCGAGCACGGATACAAGGACATTGAATCGGGACCGGACCTGCCCGAAAGAAACTGCCCAAAATGCGGCGCCAGGATGGGAAGGGACGGGTATGATATCCCGTTTGAAGTTTTCCTCGGGTTTGAAGGGGAGAAGGTGCCCGATATCGACCTGAACTTTTCGGGCGAATACCAGTCGCGCGCGCACAAATACACCGAGGTCCTTTTCGGGCCCGAGAACATCTTCCGGGCGGGCACCATCAGCACCATCCAGGACAAGACGGCCTACGGGTTCATCAAAAAGTACCTGGAGGAGCAGAATATCCCGGCGACACAGGCGGAGATCCGCAGGCTCATCAAGGGCTGCGTGGAAGTCAAACGTACGACAGGGCAGCACCCGGGCGGGATCATCATCGTGCCGGCCGACATGGATATCCACACGTTCACGCCCCTACAGTACTCGGCCAACGACAACGACAAGAAGGACAAGACGGTAACGACGCACTTTGACTTCAACTCGCTGCATGACCGCCTCATCAAACTGGATATCCTAGGGCACTGCAACCCGACGCTCCTGCGCATGATGCAAAACATCACGGGGGTCTCCCCGCTGGATATCGAGATCGGCGACGCCAAAACGATGAGCATCTTTTACTCCACCGAAGCACTGGGCATCAAGCCTGAGGATGTCGGCAGCAAGGTCGGCACTTTTGGCATACCGGAATTCGGCACGCAGTTTACCCGGCAGATGCTGGTGGATACCAATCCCACCTCCATGGGCGAACTCATCCGGATATGCGGCCTGGCGCACGGCACGAATGTGTGGCTGAACAACGCACAGGAGCTCATCAAAAACAAGACAGCCACACTGAAACAGGCCATCTGCAACCGTGACGACATCATGCTCTACCTGACGGCGCAGGGAATGGAAAACTCGAAATCCTTCAAGATCATGGAATTCGTGCGTAAAGGAAACATGAAGAAAAATCCGGAAAAGGCGGAAACCATGATCCAGGACATGCAGACGCACGGGATAGAATCCTGGTTCATCGAATCCTGCAAAAAGATCGAGTATCTCTTCCCGAAAGCCCACGCGACTGCCTACACCATCATGGCCTTCCGCATGGCGTATTACAAAGTCTATCATCCGCAGGCGTTTTATGCGGCATACCTTTCGGTCAACTCGGATGATTTCGACGTGGGGCTGGCCTTCATGGAGATCAAAGACATCAAAAAAGAAATCCAGGCGCTGAACAAAAAGGGCGTAAAGCTGAGCGTCAAGGAAGACACCCGTTTGACGCTGCTGGAGATCGTGCTGGAAATGGGGCTGAGGGGCATCCGTTTCCTGCCGGTGGATATTTACAAATCCGAAGCAACGACGTTCACCGTGGAGGACGACGCCATCCGCCTGCCGCTGAACTCCATTTCAGGGTTGGGCAACGTCGTCGCCGGCAACATCACCACGGAAAGACTCACGCCTTTTGTGTCGGAAGAGGACTTCCAGCAAAGGACGAAAGTGAATAAAAACGTCATGGAGGTGCTTGGCGTGCACGGATGCCTTGAAATTCTGCCCAAAACCACACAAATGACGCTTTTTTGATGTTGCAAATCGAAACACAGTATGCTATAGTTTTCATGAAAATGTATCTTTGCACAAATACTGAGTGGGTGTTTCCCACTCTTTTTATTGCAAGACATCAAACAGGCTGGTGATCGATCCGAAATGGCTGGAAATATCGAGACTAAAGTCAGGGAACTTCTTGCACCCATGGTTGAATCGATGGGATTCGACCTGGTGGATATTGAATACAAAAAGGAAGGCGCCCAACGGATCCTGTACATATACGCAGACCGCGCGGGCGGCATAACCATTGACGAGTGTGAAAAAATCAGCCGCAGCGTGGAACCTGTACTGGATGAAAAAGACCCGATACCCGAAAGCTATTATCTATGCGTATCCTCTCCCGGGATCGACAGGCCTTTCCGCACCGAAGCCGATTACAGGAGAAATATCGGACAAAGAATAGAAATAAAGCTCTATGCACCATATCATGATAAGAAGGACTACCTGGGCGTATTGAAGTCGGTCGCCGACGGCGAGATCGTATTGGAAGCAGACAAAGAAGCAATGACCTTCAAACTTGCAGACATCGCCCGCGCCAGGCCTGCCATTGAGTTTAAATAAACGGAGGAGTACAAATGAACACCGAATTGATTGAAGCGATCAACGCCATAGAGAAAGAAAGACGTATCGATAAAGGGACGCTGTTTGACGCCATCGAAGAGGCCATCAAGAAAGCGTATAAAAACCATTTCGGGACGAATGACAACGCGCACGTGATGATGGACCGGCAAACCGGCGACTTCAGGGTATTTTCCCTGAAAAATATCGTCGAAGGCGAACCGGAGGATCCACAGACTGAGATCGCTCTGGAGGACGCACGGAAGATAAACCCCAAATACGAGGTCGGGGACGTGGCCGAGCAGGAAACCACCCCGCATTCATTTGGGCGGATCGCCGCGCAGACCGCCAAGCAGGTGGTCATGCAGCGCATCCGGGAAGCCGAACGGAACATGCTGTACGATGAATTCAGCGACAAACTCAATGAGTCCGTCACAGCAGTGATACAAAGGATCGAAAACGGTAATATTTACATGGAACTGGGACGGGCGGAAGCTTTCATGCCCGTATCCGAACAGGTGGAGGGCGAACGGTACAATATCGGCGACAGGCTGAAGGTGATCGTGCTGCGCGTCGACAAGGATGCCAAGGGACGCGGCCCCAATATCATCGTATCCCGGAAGCACCGGGATCTCATCAAGCGTCTGATGGAGCTGGAAATACCCGAAATCCTGGATGGGACCCTGCTGATCAAAAGCATCGCGCGTGAAGCCGGGATCCGCAGCAAGGTGGCCGTCCATTCCACGGATGAAAATGTGGATGCCATCGGCGCATGCGTGGGACAGAAAGGCAGCAGAATCGGGCGCATCGCCCAGGAATTGAACGGGGAAAAGATCGACGTTATCCCCTGGAGCAACGATCCCATCGAATTCATCGCAAACGCGCTGAGCCCTGCCAAGGTGCTCATCGTGCAGATCAATGAAAACGAGAAGGTCGCGCGCGTGGTCGTCCCCGACAAACAGCTTTCGCTGGCGATCGGGATCAAGGGCATCAACGCCAAGCTGGCAGCCAAGCTGACCGGCTGGAAGATCGATATCAAAAGCCAATCCCAGGCGCAGGAGTTTTTCAGTGAATCTGCGGATGAAGAAGAAGTGCTGTCCGAGGCTGAAATGCGGGATGAGATGGGCGCGGATTACAGGGAACTTCCTGAAGAAGACGATGCAAAGAGCTGAATTCTGAAAGAGGGGTTTCATATTGAAAACCAAAAGGATCCCCATGCGGATGTGCCTTGGATGCAGGAACATGTTCCCCAAACGCGAATTGATCCGGGTCGTGCAAAACAAGGAAGGCAAGGTGTCCATCGACCTCATCGGGAAAGCGCAGGGCAGGGGCGCATACATCTGCAAAAACACCGAATGCCTGAGCAAGGCCATCAAATCCAAAGCCCTGCACAAGGCGTTTGAAATGCCCTTTGATGATGAGGTGCTCAATGAACTGAAAAAGGAGCTGGGCTCTTGAACCTGGCCAGGATAAAAACATATATCGGGCTGGCCATGCGTGCGGGCCAGTGCAAATGCGGCGACAACGCATGTAAGGCAGCCATGATGAAGGGAGAGGCAAACGTATTGCTGATCAATGATTCCATGTCACAGGGATCCAGAAACAGACTGGTTTCAACGGGCGACGTCTGCCAGATACCCATCCTTCATTTCCCCCCGGATGCAGACATAGGGGATTGGGCGGGGAGACCGGGCAGCTTATGCATGACGATCAACGACAAGGGACTGGCTGACGCGATCATAAAAAACTATCATTCTTCGGAAGATGTTAAACAGGGGGTAAACTAAGAAATGGCCAAAGTGACCAATGAGGCGCTTCGAGACATCAAAACTGCAACAGCAGACCTGCAGGCCAAGTATCTTGCGCTTCAGGCAAGGGCGAACGACCAGCTGCTGAAAATCAAAAGGGTAAACCACGATCTCGCCCAGAAGCTGCGGGAACGCGAGCGGATCGAAGAGGAAAAGAAACTGCAGGAACTGAAAGAGCAGGAAAGGCTGAAGGCGGAACCGGAAGTGAAGGCCGAGCCTGAGGCTGCGCCTGTTCAGGCAGAAAGTATAAAGGAAGCGCCAGTGGCTGAACCAGAAAAGCAGCCGGAAGAAGCATCCCCCCCTGTGCAAAAGGCGATAGATAAACCTGATGAAAAGGCAGAAGTAAAGGCGGAGGCAAAAGCGGAAGCAACGGCAGAGATACCGCAACCCAAAGATGAGAAACCGCAGCAGCCAGTGCAAACCAAGCCGGAAGCAAAGCCTGCATTTACCGACCGCAACCGGAACGATGGCCAGCGGGACGGATGGGTGCAGCGGGATATGCGCAATGAATCCGGCCCAAGGCCCTATACGCAGAATACAAACCGCCCGGATCGCGGCCCGCGGCCGTTCACGCCGGGAGACCGCCCCCCGCGTCCCTTTACGCCGGGCGGGGATAGAGGCCCGCGTCCCTTTACACCTGGTGGGGATCGAGGCCCGCGCCCGTTCACACCCGGGGACCGTCCGCCGCGGCCGTTTACGCTAGGCGGGGATCGCGGCCCGCGCCCGTTCACGCCGGGAGACCGGGGCCCACGCCCCTTCACACCTGGCGGCAACCGGCCACCGCAGGGAGGCAGTAAGTTTGGCTCCAATAAACTCCTTATTCCCAAGGATATAACGACCCATGTCGAGAAGGAAAAGGTCAGCAACTATGACCCCAAGAAAAAGAATTTTGTCCGCAGTGTGGACCCTGTAGAAAAGAAGGCTTCACGCAACAAGAAAACCATCCTGAAAGGCACACCCGGCCTGGTAGTCGATGAAGAGGAGCGGATGGGCTCCAGGAAGCCTTCACGCAAAAAGGCGGAGCAGGGCAGAAATATGGCAAGACCGCAGCCGGTCATCATCGAAAAGGCACAGATGACAGGTGAAATGATCACCGTGAAAGATCTGGCGGAAAAGATCGGAAAACCATCCTCCGAGATCATCAAAAAGCTGCTGGTACTGGGCATCATGGCCAATATCAACAAGGAGCTCGATTACGATACGGCCCTGCTGGTGACCAATGATTTTGGCATCGAGCTGGAGCTGAAACTGGATAAAACCTTTGAAGACGTCCTGAGCGACGAGGACAGGGACGACCGGCCTGAAGACCTGATATCCAGGCCGCCGGTCGTGACGATCATGGGCCACGTGGACCATGGCAAGACATCGCTGCTGGACGCCATCCGGAAGACAAATGTGACGAGCGAGGAAGCAGGCGGGATCACACAGCATATCGGCGCCTATACGGTGGAGATAAACGGCAAGATCATCACCTTCCTGGATACCCCCGGCCACGAGGCTTTTACCGCCATGCGTGCAAGGGGAGCGCAGGTAACGGATATCGCCGTGCTGGTGGTGGCGGCCGACGACGGCATCATGCCCCAGACCATAGAGGCCATCAACCATGCGAAAGCCGCAAACGTACCCATCGTGGTGGCTGTGAACAAAATCGACAGGCCCGATGCAAACCCGGATAAAGTCAAACAGGCATTGACGGAGTATGGCCTGCTTGCAGAAGAATGGGGCGGCGAAACCATCGTGGTGCCTGTCTCGGCCAAAACACAAGAGGGAATCTCCAGCCTGCTGGAAAACATCCTGCTCCAGGCCGACGTGCTGGAACTGAAATCCAACCCGCACAGGCTGGCCAAGGGCACGATCGTGGAAGCGAAGCTGGATAAAGGCAGGGGCCCCGTCGCCACCGTGCTGATCCAAAATGGAACATTGAAAACCGGGGATACCATCGTGGCAGGCACGGCCTACGGACGCGTGCGCGCCATGATCAACGACAAGGGCGCCAGGGTGGACGCCGCATTGCCGTCGCAGCCGGTGGAAGTGATCGGATTTTCCGACGTGCCCGAAGCGGGCGACGTCCTGTATGCCGTGGAGGAAGATAAGCTTTCCCGGCAGGTGGCAGAAGAGCGCAAGGACAAGATCAAGGCGATGCAGACCAAGAGCATGGCAAAAGTATCGCTGGACGACCTTTTTGAGCAGATCGCCCAGGGGCAGCTGAAAGACCTGAACATCATCGTCAAGGCCGATGTGCAAGGTTCGGCAGAGGCTCTGAAACAGGCGCTGGAAAAACTGACGAACGAACAGGTGCGGGTGAACGTGATCCATTCGGGTGTGGGCGCCATCACGAAGCCGGACATCATCCTGGCATCGGCTTCAAACGCCATCATCATCGGATTCAACGTACGCCCTGACATCAATGCCAGGCAGGTCGCTGATACATACAAGGTGGATATCCGCACCTACCGCATCATTTACAACGCGATCGAAGACATGGAAAAGGCGATGAAGGGTCTGCTGGCACCGGTCTTCGAGGAAGTCGTGCTGGGCCATGTGGAGATCAGAGCCACGTTCAAGGTATCGGGCGCCGGCACGATAGGCGGATGCTATGTGCTGGACGGGAAGGTCACCAGGAACTCAAAGATCAGGTTATTGCGCAACAGCGTCGTGATCTTTGAGGGGGGCATCGAATCCCTGAAGCGGTTCAAAGATGACGCAAAGGAAGTGCAGCAAGGCTTCGAATGTGGTATCAAAATCGAGAATTATAATGATATTAAAGAAGGGGATATCATCGAGGCCTATGAAGTGAAGAAAATCGAGCAGGAATAAAAGGAGAACCATATGCCGGATAACAGAAAGCAGAGGCTGGCGGGTGAATTTATAAAAGTATTAAGCGATATCATCCGGACCGAGATCAAGGATCCCAGGCTTTCCGGGCTGTGCTCCATTACGGACGTGGAGATCACAAAGGACCTCAAATTCGCCAAGGTGAAAGTAAGCGTTCTGGGGAGCGAGGAAGAGAAAAAATCGGCGCTGGATACCCTGAAGCGCGCCTCGGGCTATATTCGCAAGATGCTGGCTGAAAACATGCCGATACGAAGGGTCCCCGAATTGATCTTTGAAGGCGACAATTCCATCGAATACAGCATCCATATTTCCAAAGTCATCGAAGACATGCACAGGCAGAAGGAAGCCGGCCATGAATGAGGTGTCCGGGAAAATCATTGCCGAGGAAAATATCTGCATTATCACGCATATTTCCCCCGACGGCGATGCCCTGGGTTCCTCCCTGGCGCTTTACATCCTGCTGAAAAACATGGGGAAAAAGTGCCGGATCCTGTGCGACGACATGATCCCGCACAAATACATGTTCCTGCCGCGGGTGCAGGATATCGCGCGTCCTGAAAAAGGGGAGGCGTGCGGGTGTGCAGTCTCGGTGGACTGCGCGGACCTGCACCTGATGGGCGATGCATCCGAGCTGTTCAAGGCCGCAAGGCTGCAGGTCTGCATCGATCACCACGCATCCAACCCGCATTACGCCCCCCATGAGGTCCTGGATACGGGCGCCTCATCGGCGGGGGAAGTGGTTTTCAATATCATCCAGGATATGCAGGCTCAGATCACGGATGATATCGCCATATGCCTCTTCACGGCCATTTCCGCCGATACGGGCAATTTCAGTTATAGCAATACGTCAAAGCAAACGTTCCTCGCCGCAGCTGAATTGTCAACCCACAATATCGATATAGTAGACATAACAAGCAGGCTGCACAAGATCCGCTCCGCCACCTATATGAGGCTGCTGGCCAGGACGCTGAAAAGCCTGACCCTGTACCTGGACGGAAAGCTGGCAGTGATCTCACTGACAAAGCAGGAGATCGACGAACTGCAGGACGGGGTGACGGAATACGAAGGCCTCATCGATTCCGCAAGGGAAATAGAAGGCGTGGAGGCGGCCGCTTTCCTTCGGGAAGTGGGGGAAAACAGGTACAAGGTCAGCCTGCGTTCCAGGCCGCAGATCGATGTGAGGCTTCTTGCGGAAAAATATTCAGGCGGCGGCCACACCAATGCCGCTGGCTGCCAGATCAACGGGACCCTGGAAGAGGCCATCCAAACACTCACGAAAGAATTCGGGGTCATTTTGGGATGAACGGTATCATCAATGTTTTAAAGCCGCCCGGGATGACATCAAACGATGTCATCGTTTCTATACGCAGGATGCTTGGAGAAAAGAAGGCGGGCCATGCCGGCACCCTGGACCCCGGCGCAGCGGGCGTCCTTCCCGTATGCACCGGCAGGGCGACACGGCTCTTTGACTACCTCGTGGACAAGGAAAAGGAATACATCGCGGAAATCACCTTTGGCGTCGAAACGGATTCGCAGGACCAGTACGGGGCAATCACGGTGAAGCGGGACGGCATACCGGATCACGGGGCCCTTTGTGAAGCCGTTGCGGCACAGACGGGCAGCATCCTGCAGAAGCCGCCGATGTATTCAGCCATCAAGCATCAGGGCAGAAAGCTGTATGATCTGGCCAGGGAGGGCGCGGATATCGAAGTGAAGGAAAGAAGGGTGGATATCCATGCCATCGACATCCTGAAGCAAAACGCCCCCAAAAGTTGGCTGCTGAAGATCAGATGCTCCAGGGGCACTTATATCCGTACGATCTGCCATGATATCGGTCAACGGTTGAAATGCGGGGCCCATTTATCCATGCTCATCCGTACGGCGTGCGGCCCGTTTGCTATCCAGCATTCCTATACCCTTGAACAAATCAAGGAAACATACGAAACGAAGGCCATACAGGACATATTGCTGCCCATGGATTTTTCCCTGCAGGATTATTCCCGGATAGACCTCGGCGCCGAAGAATTCCGCGCTTTGCGCAACGGCAGGTCCATCCATACGGATGCCGGGGATGAATTCAACAGATTGTATTACAATGCTGATCTGATCGGGATAGGGCAGACCCTCGCGGGGGAATGCAGAATCAAAACATTTTTGATGCAGGTTTGAATATGATTACTTTATTTCATGATGATATCGATGTCTTGCGGGGAAAAAAAGTGTCCATCGCCCTGGGCGTATTCGACGGCGTCCATGCCGGCCACCGGAAACTGCTGGATCAGTTAAACGCCTGCGCATCCGAAGACGGCAGCGCCAAAGTCGTTTATACCTTTGTGAACCATCCGGAGGCGGTCCTTTTCGGAAACGCGCCGAAATATATCGACTCCTTTGAAGAAAAGGCTGAAAAATTCGAATCCATCGGTGTGGATTACCTGTGGGCCGCTACGTTTACGAAAGAAATGGCCGAGATGCAGCCCGAAAGCTTCATCCAACGCCTCATACAGCCCTTCAAAGTTGCCTGCCTCATAGCGGGCTATGATTATACATTCGGCGACAGGGCTTTGGGGCATGCGAGGGATCTGGAAGAATACGGCCGAAAATACGGCTTCAGCACCCGGATCGTACCGGCGGTGATGGACAATGGTCTGCCTGTGAGCAGCAGCAGGATCCGGGAATCGATCAAAGCCGGTGATGTTGAAGATGCCGGCAGGCTCCTGCGTTCCGCATACAGGATACAGGGAACTATCGAAAGCGGCAGGAGGATCGGCACGCAGATGGGTTTCCCGACGGCCAACATCCGTTATGCCCCCGGAAAAGTCCTCCCCGCAAACGGCGTATACATCACCGTCCTCCGCCTGAACGGGCAGCGGATGCCTTCCGTCACCAATGTGGGACGCAACCCTACCATCGGCAGTGCAAATGCCGTCACGATCGAAACGCATATCCTGGACTTTGACGGGGATATTTACGGGCAGGATGCATCCGTGGAATTCATCAGGCGCCTCAGGCCGGAGATGCGATTCCCCGACAGAGAGAGCCTTACCATGCAAATCCAGCGGGATATCGCGCAGGCCAATGCGTATTTTGGGGAATAAAAGGATATGATAGATTTCGCGTTTACAAAAAATAACCATTGTGGTATCATGTTTCGGTGAGCAAAAACCGCATGCGCCGTTTGGCGAATCTCCAACGCCATACTTTGCTTGCGGCGATTATTGAAGGAGGATTCATCATCATGGAGAAGACACACAAAACGGAGATCATTGAAAGCTACAAACTGCACGAAGGAGATACGGGTTCCCCCGAAGTACAGGTCGCGCTGCTGACGGACCGTATCAACCATCTGAACGAACACCTGCAGGAACACAAAAAAGACCATCATTCCAGACGCGGCCTGCTGAAAATGGTAGGGCAGCGCAGAAGGATGCTGAATTACCTCAGGGACAAGGATATTGAAAGGTACAGAAAACTCATCGCGAGCCTGAACCTGAGAAAGTGACCATCTTGCGATAGGGCGGGTAACCCCGCTCTATTGTTATTATTCTTAAAACAAGCAAGTTGCAGGCCGCATGGAGGCATACTAGCTACCATAGGATGAAGCGATTAATTCACACAAGTGAATGGAAGAGGAGAACAAAATGCACAGGATATTTGAAACGACCGTTGCGGGAAGAAAAGTGACGGTAGAAACAGGAAAATACGCGGAACAGGCAAACGGTTCCTGCCTGATCCGCTGCGGCGATACAGCGGTATTGGTGTGCACGACCGCATCCGAGAAACCGCGTGAGGGGATAGACTTCTTTCCGCTCGCCGTTGAATACGAAGAGAAACTATACTCCGTGGGCAAAATACCGGGGGGCTTCATCAAAAGGGAAGGAAGACCCACCGAAAAAGCCATTCTGACCTCACGCCTGATCGACAGGCCGATACGCCCGCTCTTTCCAAAGGGCTACAGAAACGACGTCCAGGTGGTGGCCACTGTGGTCTCCATGGAGCAGGACATCCCGGCCGACATATACGCCATGATCGGCTCCTCCATCGCCCTGAGCATCTCCGATATCCCGTTTGCAGGCCCGACCGGCTCGGTGTCAGTGGGGTATGTGGACGGCGAGATCGTGCTCAATCCGGCTTCTGAACAGCGGGAAAGGAGCCTGATGCACCTGACGGTATCGGGCACGCGCGATGCAGTCATGATGGTGGAGGCAGGATGCAATGTGGTATCCGAAGCGGTCATGATCGATTCGATCATGGCGGCGCATGCCGAAATCAAAAAGATCGTGGAATTCATCGATTCCGTCGTGGCCGAAGTGGGGAAACCCAAGATGACCGTGGTCCTGGAGCATGTGGAAGAGGACCTCGAGAAGGAGATCCGCGCCTATGCCCTGGACAAAGTAAACTGGTCGCTGGATACCTATGACAGGGAAGAACGCCAAAACAGGTCCAAGGAAGTGGAAGACGAGGTATCGGCGCATTTCATTGAGGTCCATCCGGATATCGAAGGGATCGCGAAAAGCGTTTCCTCCGTACTGTACGATATGACGAAGGAAATGATCCGCAAGCGGATCATCGAGGAAGGCACAAGACCGGATGGCAGGAAGATGGACGAGATCCGGCCGATCTGGAGCGAAGTGGGGATCTTCGCGCGCACGCACGGCTCCGCCGTTTTCACGCGCGGGCAGACACAGGTATTCACCGCCGTTACGCTTGGCGCCATGGCGGATGTGCAAAAACTCGACGGACTGGAAGAAGACGAATTCAAACGGTATATGCACCACTACAATATGCCCCCATACAGCACCGGCGAAGCGCGCATGATGCGTGGACCGGGCCGGCGGGAAATCGGCCACGGCGCGCTGGCAGGAAGGGCGCTGGAACCCATGATCCCCAGTGAAGAGGACTTCCCCTACGCCATCCGCCTGGTATCGGAAGTAATGAGCTCCAACGGCTCCACCTCCCAGGCAAGCGTATGCGCCAGCACACTGGCGCTCATGGACGCGGGCGTACCCATCAAAGCCCCCGTAGCCGGTATCGCGATGGGGCTGGTGAAAAATGAAAAATCGGGCGACATCGCCGTCCTCAGCGATATCCAGGGGCTGGAGGATTTCATGGGCGACATGGACTTCAAGGTGGCAGGGACCCGGGAAGGCATCACGGCCATCCAGATGGATATGAAGATCAAGGGGATCGATGAAGTGATCCTGCGGCGTGCGCTGGAGCAGGCGCGCATCGGCAGGCTTTTCATCCTGGACAAGATGCTGCAGACACTGGCGGCCCCGAGGGAGAACCTCTCCCCGTTTGCCCCCAAGATCATCATGTTTACCATCCCCGTGGACAAGATCCGGGAGGTCATCGGCCCGGGCGGGAAGATGATCAACAAAATCATCGCAGAGACCGGCGTCAAGATCGATATCGAAGACGACGGGCGCGTATTCATCGCCACGCCGGATGAGGAAGCCAGCATGAAAGCCAGGAAGATGATCGAGGGCATCGCGAAGGACGTGGAAGTCGGCGATGTGTACCTCGGCAAGGTGGCACGTATACTTCCCTTCGGCGCGTTTGTGGAGCTGGCCCCGGGCAAGGAAGGCATGGTGCACATCTCCAAACTGGCAAACGAGCGTGTGGAGAAAGTGGAGGATGTCGTGAAGATCGGAGACGAGATCCTGGTGAAGGTCGTGGAGATCGACAAGCAGGGAAGGGTCAACCTCACGAGAAAGGGACTCATTCCCGAAAAACCAAAGACCAACCCGTAATTCCCAAGACGGATTTTGAGGACCGGCAGATGCCGGTCCTCTTATTGTCAAAAAAGTGGCTATGCCACTTTTTTGAGTATTACCATGCAGAGAGTGTTCACCACAAACCTGCATGAGAGGTGTCATTTCTGACGTACACGCCGCCAGAAATGACGGATTTGATTTATGGTTGCATATTTAGCATTTGCTGTTTTTTGCTCAAGGTTTTTGATATCGTGGGATCGGCAGATGCCGGTCCTTTTTTTTATCTTTGTTAGTGCTATGAATTACAGTTATAAAGCCGCGTGCCCTGGAATAAAGAATATTGAAATCAAAACAGGAGCGGTGAAATAAAATGAAAACACATCTGATCAAGCTGCCGAAGTATGCGATGATCAATATTTTCCTGATACTCCTCATCGCGGGCATTTATATCGTGGCTTCGGACGACAATATCCGTGCATCGTTCAACAGCGCCGCAGGCTTTCCCATCTACCAGGGGCGGCACGATTCCAACAAGGTGGCTTTGGAATGCTGCGTCGACGGTTCGACGGTCCAGGTCAAAAAGATGCTGGATGTTCTGCAGGACAGCAAAGCCACGATGACTTTTTATGTATCGGCCTCATGGGCAAAAGCCAATGATGAACTGATCAAGCGCATGAACGTGGACGGGCATGAAATAGGCATATTGGGAAAAGACTATAAAGCGGCCGGCAGTTTCGGCGTGGAGGATGTCAAAAGGGATATCGAATACGCTGCGGATATCATACAGAATTCCTGCGGCGCCCGAGCGTCATTGTATACGCCTTTTGAGGTACAGCCGGAAAACCGCGTATTGAATCCTGTTTACTCTGCGGGCTGCAAGGCCGTCCTGTGCACTAGGAACACATATTCCTCGGGCGGCGGTGATGCCGGCGACATCTATACAAAAGCGGTGAAAAACGCAGCAAGCGGCGATCTGATCATGCTGTATCCCGGTTCGGGCACCGTGGAGGCGCTGCCCAGGATCATCATGCAGCTGCGGGAACAGGGCCTGGAACTCGACACGGTCGGGAACATCCTGGATAAATTATCGTTGAAGCCGGGAAGCGTTTCCAATATAATGTAGGGTATCAAAAAAGGATGGTAACACAAATGCATGAACTGAAAAAGCTCAATAACGGGATCACTGTGGTCCATGAGAAGCTGGATGATTTCAAGTCCGTGGCGATCGGCATATGGATACGGGCAGGCTCCATCAATGAATCGGAAAAAAACAACGGCATATCGCATTTCATCGAACACATGCTCTTCAAAGGAACAAAGAAAAGATCGGCGAAGGATATCGCCGTGGAGATGGACAATGTGGGCGGGCAGCTGAACGCATTCACCTCGAAGGAATGCACATGCTTCCATGCAAAAGTGATGGACAAGCATATCGGCGTGGCTGTGGACGTGCTGTGCGATATCGTACAGAATTCGGTATTTGATGAAAAGGAGATCGAAAAGGAAAAGGGCGTGGTACTGGAGGAAGTGTCCATGGTGGAGGATACGCCTGAAGACCTGGTGCACGACCTGCTGGCGCAGGGCGTCTTTTCCGGGGATACGCTGGGTCTTCCGGTGATCGGCAAAAAAGAGGCCATCAGCGGCTTCAAGAGGCAGGATATCATGGACTATACGGCGCAGTGCTATTCCGCCGAAAACATGGTGGTGGCCGTGGCCGGGAAATATGATGAAAACGTGCTGCTGCCCATGCTGGAGGAAAAGCTCGCGGAGCTCCCCAAAACATGTTCGGGGAGCTGCAGGGAAAGAGAATCAAAACCGGTGCATGCGAGCGGAGCATCCTCGAAAGCCAAAGAGACTGAACAGGTGCATGTATGCCTGGGACTTCCCGGATATGCCATGGAGGACAGGAAGCTGTACAGCCTGCATGTGATCAACAATATCCTCGGCGGGGGGATGAGCTCGCGCCTTTTCCAGAAAATAAGGGAGGAAAAAGGCATGGCGTATTCCGTCTATTCCTACCCCTCGGCCTATGCGGATACGGGCCTCTTCACGCTGTATGCCGGAACGAGCCCCAAACAGGTGGAGGCGGTCATCAGGATGATGCTCGCCGAAGTGGAAAAGATCAAACAGGAAGGGCTTACGCAGACCGAGGTGGACCAGGCCAAGGAACAGCTGAAAGGAAACTTCATCCTGGGCGTGGAATCCACGAGCTCCAAAATGAACATCCTGGGAAAATCACAGACGCTGCTGGGGAAAGTCATCGAAGAGGAGGAAACGCTGGCCCGGGTGGACGCCGTGACACTGGATTCCGTGATGGGCATCATCCCCGAAGTCTTTGATGAGAGCAAGATATTCGCTGCGCTCGTGGGCAAAACGGAGGAAGGCTTCGATATCAAAAAAATGTTCCCGTAACCCCGGTCCATCCAGCAATTCAACAACGCAATCCAAAGGATACGGCCCTTTCCGGACCGTATCCTTTTTGATTCCCACAGCACCAGGCTTTTGATGCATACATATAATGAATTAATCAATTTGCGGGGTGGTTCCATGCCTGATTCCATGCTGGCCGGGTTTCATTATGCCATCATCGGCGGAGACGAAAGGCAAAGGGAACTGTACTGGCTGATGGAGGAAAATGGTTACAAGGTACGCACATACGGGCTGGAGACGGGCAGGGATTCCGACCTGAAGGAAACCATCACCCAATCCGAAGTGGTCCTGTTTCCGATCCTCATGGCAGACGCCGAAGGGAACATCCCTTTATATACCAAGAGTAAAAAGATCACCGCAGATGAAGCCGTCGGCATGCTACCGGAAAATGCGTTCATCATCTGCGGGAAAGCAAACAGCAGACTGAAAAAAAGGGCCGAGCGCAGGGAAGTCAAACTGATAGACATCCTGGATGACGAGGTATTTGCCATCGAAAACGCCATCCCCAGCGTGGAGGGCGCCATTGCCTGCGCTATCATCCATTCCAGCATCACCATCCACAACAGCAGGTGCATGGTCATCGGGTATGGCCGGATCGGGCGGCTGCTGGCTTGCCAGCTGCGCCAGATGGGGGCATGCACGTATGTGGCCGCGCGCAGGCTGGAATCCCGCGCCTGGGCCGAGGCGGAAGGACACAGGGCGTATGACACGGCGGATATGGAAACTATGTTTTCCGAATGCGATTTCATTTTCAATACGATACCCGTCAGGCTCCTGGGCATGGAAGCCCTGCGGAAGATCAACAAGAACTGCCTGCTGGTGGAGCTGGCATCACGGCCGTTCATTTTTGACCCTGTGGAAGCGGAGGAAGTGGGCGTAAAATACCGGATCGAACTGGGCCTGCCGGGAAGATATGCGCCCAAAACCGCCGCGGGCATCATCCTGGATACGGTGGAACGGCTGATCAGACAAAATATGGAGGTAATATAATGCTGCTGGAAGGAAAAAAAATCGGGTTTGCGCTGACAGGTTCGTTCTGCACCCTTCACCAGGTGATACCGCAGATGGAAAAGCTGGCGGATGCAGGCGCACAGATCGTGCCCATCATATCCTACAATATCCGGGACTTCGATACCCGTTTCAACCAGGCCGAGGAATTGAAAAACAGGATCCGGTCCATCACAAAAGCCGACATTATCGACAGCATCGTGGGCGCCGAGCCCATCGGCCCCCAAAAACTGCTGGATATCCTTTTGATCGCGCCCTGCACGGGGAATACCCTGGCCAAACTGGCCAATGCCATCACGGACACGCCTGTGCTGATGGCGGCCAAATCCCAACTCCGCAACCAGAGGCCCGTGGTGCTGGCGATCACCACCAACGACGGCCTCGGGAACAATGCCAAGAATATCGGCTTATTGCTCAATTTGAGAAATGTACTTTTTGTGCCCTTTGGACAGGACGACAGCGCCCGGAAAAGCAATTCCGTAAGCGCAAAAATGGAATTGATCCTGCCCACACTGGAGGAGGCGCTGGAAGGCAGACAGATCCAGCCTATCCTGCTGGGCAGATCAGAAATGAGCGAGGCGCCAAAATGATGCTTTGTGCAGGGGGGAAATAATGATATAATTATTTATACTACAAATGACGGGGTGGTTATATGAGCAGAAGATCCTCCTATTCAAGCAGGTCATCCCTCACACATACCAGCGCTGCCAGCCGTTCGAAAGATATATGGGCCATCATACTGGCCGCCCTCGGACTGTTCCTGGTCATCAGCATCTATACCGAAGCCGCCGGAAGCACATCCGGCACGTTTGGATATGCCATCAAAAGCTTTTTTTCTGGCCTTTTCGGATATTTCGTCTATGCGCTGCCCGTGATCCTGATCGTGCTCGGCATCCTGATCTTCATCGCACGCAAAAAGCGGATCCACGGCTCCAAATTGGGGATGATCGTCCTCTTCCTGATCGCCCTGCTGCCTTTTCTCCACACCTTTGCCGTGAACGCGACGATCAGCGCAAACAGCCTGGATTCAACCGTCGCCTCATTGGACCCGGGCAAGGTCTCCTTCGGGGACTTTTTGCTGGGCTCTTATAAAATCGGTTCGGAAAGCCATGCAGGCACCGGCCTCTGGAGCGCCATCTTCGTATACCCCATCTGGCTTTTGATCGGGGAGATCGGCTCCTATATCCTGTACGCCGCCATCATGCTGGCAAGCATCATCATCCTGACCAACCTCTCCATCCGCAAGGTGGGGCAGCGGATCGGGGAAACGGTATCCACCATGAAGGAAAACAACCGCAACGGCAAATCCGGTCTGTATGTGGGCAAGGTGGAGGAACCCAATGCCGGCGGCTACCGAAAGGAACGCGAAGAGCCTGCCGGCAGGCCCAAGGACGATATCGTTTTCAGAGGCCATTTCGAGGAAAAAGAGAACGAAAAGTTCACCAAGACTCTGCAGGAACACGAGGCGGCCAAACAAACTGTGAAAACGCAAACCGCCCCGCCGCCCGAAAACAGCCTGAACCACGGGCAGACGGATGTGGAATATATCAAGCCTCCGCTGAACATGCTGTCCCAGGCTGCCATGGAGAAGAAATCCCTGCGGACAAAGGACGATTACCGCAAAAACGCACACCTGCTGGAGGAAACGCTGGCCAATTTCGGCATCACCGCCAAGGTGGTGCAGGTGTCCACGGGGCCTGCCGTGACGCGGTATGAATTGCAGCTGGCTCCCGGCGTGAAGGTGAGCCGCATCACCAGCCTGGCCGACGATATCGCGCTGAACCTGGCTTCGCAGGGCGTGCGTATCGAAGCCCCCATCCCGGGGAAGGCCGCGGTGGGCATCGAGGTGCCCAACAGCGAGATCTCCATCGTCCGCCTGTCGGAATGCATCGACACCCAGGAGTTTTCCAAGCATCCGTCCCCGATCGCATTCCCGCTCGGCAAGGATATCGCGGGGAGCAATATCATCGTGGACCTCGGGAGCATGCCGCACCTGCTGGTGGCGGGCGCCACGGGCTCGGGCAAAAGCGTATGCATCAATTCCTTCATAGCGGCCCTGCTTTTCAAATCCTCCCCGCAGGAAGTAAGGCTGATCATGATCGACCCCAAGGTCGTGGAACTCAGCATCTACAACGGCATCCCGCACCTGCTGATCCCCGTCGTGACCGACCCGAAAAAGGCTGCCGGCGCGCTCAACTGGGCCATCACGGAAATGACGAGCCGCTACAAGCTTTTCGCAGAAAAAGGCGCGAAGGACATCAAACGCTTCAACGAACTCGCCCCCGCCATGGATCTGCAGAAGATCCCCCATATCGTGGTGATCATCGACGAACTGGCGGACCTGATGATGGCCGCGCCGAGAGAGGTGGAGGACGCCATCTGCCGCCTGGCCCAGCTGGGCAGGGCATCGGGCATCCATCTGATCGTCGCGACGCAGCGCCCCTCGGTGGACGTCATCACGGGGCTTATCAAGGCCAATATACCCTCCAGGATCGCATTCGCCGTATCCTCCCAGGTGGACTCCAGGACCATCCTGGATTCGGGCGGAGCGGAAAAGCTGCTCGGAAGAGGGGACATGCTATATTCTTCCAGCAACCTCCCCAAGCCCATCCGGATACAGGGCTCCTACGTATCGGACAAGGAAGTGGAGTCCGTCGTGAGTTTCGTGAAGGCAAAATCCGGGCCGAGCTATAAAAATGAGATATTGGACCACATCGATGGGAAAAATGAACCTGCAGGCACCGAGCAGGAAGACGGCAGGGATGAGCTGCTGTCCAGGGCCGTGGAGATCGTGATCGAATCCGGGCAGGCCTCGACGTCCCTGCTGCAGCGGAAACTGCGCGTGGGCTATGCGCGGGCCGCAAGGCTGATAGACGACATGGAGGAGATGGGCATCGTGGGCGGATACGACGGGAGCAAGCCCCGAAATGTGCTGATCAACCGGAGCGACTATGAAAAACTATTTGGCGGGAGTGAATGATTGCCTTTGGATAAAACGATAACGGTCGGAGCCGTTTCCCTGGGCTGCCCCAAAAACCTGGTGGATGCCGAGTACATGCTGGGCATCCTCCAAAACAAAGGATATAAGATATCCAATGATCCAGCTGTTGCGGATGTGATCCTGGTAAATACCTGCGGATTCATCGATGCCGCCAAGGAAGAGTCCATCGCCACGATCTTCGAAATGGCCCGGTACAAGCGAGACGGGAAATGCCGGGCGCTGATCGTAACCGGCTGCCTGTCCCAGCGCTACGGCGCTGAACTGGCAGAAGAGATGCCCGAAGTGGACGCCTTCACCGGCATCCACGATACGGAGAAGATCGCCGACATCATTGAGGATGCATTGAGAGATAAACGGCCGTTTGTATTCACTCAGGACCCCTGCAGGCAGTACGCGGAAACGCCGAGGCTGCTGACCACCCCTTCCTACAGCGCCTATATCCGCATCGCCGACGGGTGCAGCAACCTGTGCAGCTACTGCGCCATCCCGGGGATACGCGGCCCGCTCCGCAGCCGTACGATGGAGGATATCCTCCAGGAAACGGAAAGGCTCTGCGAACAGGGCGTGCGGGAAGGCATCCTGATCGCCCAGGATACGACCCAGTACGGGATCGACCTGTACGGGAAACCCATGCTCGCGGAACTACTGAACCGGCTGGGCGGTATGGGCCTGCACTGGATCCGGGTCATGTACATGAATCCCGAACGGATCACGGACGCATTGATTGAAACAATCAAAAACGACCCGAAGATATGCAAATACCTGGATATACCCATCCAGCATGCCGATACCGGCATTTTAAAAGCGATGAACAGAAATCCGGATGTTGAACACATCGGAAGGCTGGTAGATTCCCTCAGGGATACCAGCGATGACTTTATCCTCAGGACCACGGTGATGGTGGGCTTCCCGGGGGAAACGGAGGAAGCTTTTACGCGGCTGGAGGATTTTATTGCAGCGCACCCGTTCGACCGCCTCGGCGCATTCATGTACTCGCCCCAGGAAGGCACGGCGGCTGCGGGAATGCCGGATACCGTGCCTGACGATATCAAAATGCAGCGGTATGACAGCATCATGCAACTGCAAAGAGGCATATCCGCCAGGCTCAATTCGCAAAGAAAAGGCAGGAAATATGAAGTCCTTGCGGAGGGTCTGGACAAGGAAAGCGGTTTATACTACGGAAGGTCTTACGGGGAATGCCCCGGCATTGACGGCAAGATATTCTTCAAGTCAAAATATGATATCACGCCCGGACTATTCGTACCGGTGAAGATAACATCAACAGGGGATTATGATATGGTGGGGGAAATACTCGGATGACGATCGCAACAAGGCTTACTTTAGTACGAATACTGATTATACCTGTATTCATTGTCGTATTTTATCTGCAATACACATGGCAGGTATCATTTGGCTATATTCTGGCCGCGGTTATCTTTTTTATTGCGTCCATCACGGATGTGCTGGACGGGCATTTCGCACGGAAAATGAACCAGGTCAGCGAAATGGGCAAGCTGCTAGACCCCATCGCGGACAAGCTGCTCATTTCTTCCGCCATCCTGCTCCTGGTGGAAGCGCGCATGGTGGCCGCCTGGGTAGCCATCATCATCATCGGCAGGGAATTCATCATCAGCGCCTTCCGTATGGTCTCGGCGTCCAGGGGCAACATCATCGCGGCGCGCGGGCTTGGCAAGGCAAAGACGGTGCTGCAGACTATCGCGATCATTTTTATCCTGATACAGGATTGGCCGTTCAGATACTTGCTGCCGACGGATCAATGGGGACAGATGCTGACCATCGGAAACATTATCCTGTATGTGTCGGTCATTCTGTCCATCATATCCCTGGTGGAGTATATCGTTCTCAATAAGCACGTGTTCAAAGCGGATCAACCGGAAAAAGAGGCAGTGAAATGAACGCTGAAATCCTTTGCGTAGGCACAGAACTTCTGATGGGGCAGACCCTGAATACCGATGCGCGCTATCTTGCACAGAAACTGTCCGAACTGGGCATCAACCTGTATTACCAGACGACCGTGGGGGATAACCCCCGCAGGCTGAAAGAGGAATTCCTTCGGGCATGGTCGCGCTCCGATCTCGTGATCGCCACGGGCGGGCTGGGGCCCACGGAGGACGACCTGACGAAGGAGACCATCGCCGAAGCGCTGGGCATCGGGCTGGAGATACATGAGGAGAGCCGGGAAAGGCTCATTGAATTCTTCCAAAAGCTGAATATCACACCCACGGGAAACAATTTCAAGCAGGTGCTGATGCCGCGCGGGTCCATCGTGATGAACAACCAAAGGGGCACCGCCCCGGGCTGCATCATCGAAAAGGACGGGAAATGCGCCGTCATCCTGCCCGGGCCGCCCCGCGAGCTGGAACCGATGTTTGAAAACGAAGCCATGCCTTACCTTGCCGAAAAGACAGAGAACGCGCTGACTTCACGCATCCTCCACGTATTCGGTATCGGAGAATCCATGATCGAGGACAGACTGATCGACCTGGTGAAAAACCAGACCGATCCCACGCTGGCGCCCTATGCCGGCACAGCCGAGGTGGCGCTGCGGATCACCTCCTCCCACAAAAAGGGGGAGGACCCGTGGCCGCGGATCCTGCAGATGGAAAACGAGATCCGCGCAAGGCTCGGCGACCATGTCTATGGCATCGACAGGGATACCATGGAAAGCGTCGCGGCAGACCTGCTGATGCAGCGCGGGATGCGGCTGGCCACGGCGGAATCCTGCACGGGGGGCATGGTGAGCAGCAGGCTGGTGGATGTGCCCGGAATATCCTCGTCTTTATTATGCGGCATCGTGGCCTACGACAACGCCATGAAACAAAAACTGCTGGATGTGCCTGCGGGGCTCCTGGCCCAGTACGGGGCAGTCAGCGAACAGACCGCCGCCGCCATGGCGGAGGGGGCGCTGAAAACGAGCGGCGCGGATATCGCGCTGTCCACGACGGGCATCGCCGGGCCTGCGGGCGGGACGCCCGAAAAACCGGTGGGGCTCGTATACTGCGCAGTGGCGATGGCGAAACGGACTTTCGTGAAAAAACTGAATTTCAGCGGGGACAGGGAACGCATCCGCCTGCGGACCACATTATACGTGCTGGATATGCTCAGGCGGGAACTCCTTGGGATACGGCAATCATAGTAGAATCTTATTGACTGAATATAATCTGAAATGGGGTATGGGGAAATGATCGAAAAACAAAAAGCATTGGAAATGGCGCTGAGCCAGATAGAAAAGCAGTTTGGGAAAGGCGCCGTCATGAAACTCGGCGCCGCATCGGCGAGCGTACGCATATCCGCGGTACCCACGGGATGCCTTGAACTGGACTTCGCCCTGGGGGTGGGCGGTATCCCGCGCGGCAGGATCACCGAGATCTTCGGGCCGGAGTCCAGCGGCAAGACCACCGTGGCCCTCCATGTGATCGCGGAAGCGCAGAAGCTGGGCGGGGCCGCGGCCTTCATCGACGCGGAGCACGCCCTGGACCCCAGCTATGCCGCTAAACTGGGCGTGGATGTGGAAAACCTGTACGTTTCCCAGCCCGATACCGGGGAACAGGCACTGGAAATATGCGAAGCGCTGGTGCGAAGCGGCGCCATCGACGTGGTGGTCATCGACTCGGTCGCGGCGCTCGTGCCCAAGGCGGAGATCGACGGGGACATGGGCGACTCCCATGTGGGGCTCCAGGCCCGCCTGATGTCCCAGGCGCTAAGGAAACTGGCCGGCGTGATCAGCAAGTCCAACACCGTGGCGATCTTCATCAACCAGCTCCGTGAAAAGGTGGGCGTGATGTTCGGCAACCCGGAAACGACCCCGGGCGGCAAGGCGCTGAAATTCTACGCCACCGTTCGGCTGGACGTACGGCGGATCGAATCGCTGAAATCCGGCGCCGAGGTCATCGGCAACCGGACGCGCGTAAAGATCGTGAAAAACAAAGTGGCCCCTCCTTTCCGGGTGGCGGAATTCGATATCCTTTACGGGGTGGGGATCTCGAAGGAAGGGACGATCCTGGATATGTCGGTGGCGCACAATCTCATCGGCAAGACCGGCTCCTGGTATACCTACCAGGATGAGCGGATCGGTCAGGGCAGGGAAAACGCGAGGCTGTACATCAAAAACAACCCGGCGGTATTGGAGGAACTGGAGAAAAAACTGCGGGAAAAATTCAACGTGGAGACGATGCCTGCTCCCGCCAAGGAAGAAGAGGACGAACAGGAACCGCTCGAATAGCACTTTAACTTGACTTTTAATTCTATTAGGAATACAATTTCTTGTAAGTGTGATTTCCGGTTTTAATCATGCTTTGATTTGAAATATGCAATTTGAAAACAAGTTTGAGTACAACGATCACTCAAGCTTATCATACTACGAGGAGGTGCAAACAAACAGGTGGAATGGATTTTGCCAACGATTATCGGTATCGTGATCGCCGGAGGCGGCGGCCTTCTGGGCGGATATTTCTATCGCAAGAATGTCGCGGAGGCCAAGGTAGGCAAAGCCGAACAGGCGGCCAAACGACTGGTTGACGAAGCTCAGAAACGGGCCGAGGCGCTCAGAAAAGAAACGGTACTGGAGGCAAAAGAAGAGGTCCACAGACTTCGCAACGAATTTGAAAGAGAAAGCCGTGAAAGGCGCAACGAGCTGCAAAGGTCCGAAAGAAGGGTATTGCAGCGCGAGGAATTTCTGGACAAGAAGCTTGAAACCCTGGAACAACGCGAGGAATCCACCAGCAGAAGGCTGAAGGATATCTCCAAACAACAGGAAGCCATTGAAGCTCTACACAAAAAGCAGCTGGAAGAACTGGAGAAAATATCCGGTTTGAGCAGGGACGAAGCAAAGGCATTGCTGCTTCAGAATGTCGAAAAAGATGCAAGGCATGAGATGGCAGCGCTGGTACGTGAAATTGAGGCAAAAGCAAAAGAAGAAGCCGAAAAGAAAGCGCGTGATATTATCGGGTTGTCCATCCAAAAATGCGCTGCCGACCACGTAGCGGAGACCACCGTGTCCGTCGTTCCCCTCCCCAATGACGAAATGAAGGGGAGGATCATCGGGCGCGAAGGCAGAAACATCCGCACGCTGGAGACAGCCACGGGCATCGACCTGATCATAGATGATACACCAGAGGCTGTGATACTCTCCGGCTTTGATCCGGTCAGAAGGGAAGTAGCCAGGATCGCACTCGAAAGGCTCATCCTGGACGGCAGGATACATCCGGCAAAGATAGAGGAAATGGTGGAAAAGGCACAGAAGGAAGTGGAGAACCAGATCAAGGAAGCCGGCGAACAGGCGGTTTTCGAGGTCGGCATCCACAACATCCATCCCGAATTGTGCAAACTGCTGGGGAGGCTCAAATACAGGACAAGCTACGGTCAAAATGTGCTGAAGCATTCACTGGAAGTGGCGCATCTGGCCGGACTGATGGCGGCGGAGCTGGGCGGGGATATCACCCTTGCCAAGCGCGCAGGGCTGTTGCACGATATTGGAAAAGCGGCGGATCATGAGATCGAAGGCCCGCACGTACAGATCGGCGCCAACCTTGCAAAGAAATACAGGGAAAACAACGACGTCATCAACGCTATAGCCGCCCATCACGGGGATGTGGAACCCACCACCCTGGAAGCCGTTCTGGTACAGGCGGCGGACGCCATATCCGCAGCGCGGCCAGGGGCAAGGCGGGAGACCCTTGAAAACTATATCAAGCGGCTGGAAAAACTCGAAGAAATCGCAAATTCGTTTGAAGGCGTGGACAAATCGTTTGCCATACAGGCAGGCAGGGAAATAAGGATCATCGTAAAACCGGAAGATATCAATGACGAAGGCATCCTATTGATTGCCAAGGAGATCGTCAAGAAGATCGAAAACGAAATGGATTACCCGGGACAGATCAAGGTAAATGTCATCAGAGAAACCAGAGCAGTGGAATATGCGAAATAAAGGATATGCCAAAAGCATATCCTTTTTCCATAGTGGTGATGGATGATGGAATCATTGCGGTTTGCGGATGCGCACTGCGATTTTCTTTACAATATGACCTATCAGGGACGGAGCATCAAGGATGCCCCGTCTGATAACGCGCATATCACGCTGGATTCCCTCTCCGGAGGCGGTATCTGCCTGCAGAATTTCGCCGTGTGGGTGGATATAGAGGCCCATATCCATCCATTGGAGATGGCGCTGGAAATGGTGGATTCCTTCTACAGGATGATCGAGGAGTCGGAAGGGAAGATATTATTTCTGGACCGTGAAAACGCCCCTGAGACCGTTTCAGGAGGCAAAACAGGCGCCCTGCTTTCGCTGGAAGGTGCAGACTGCCTCTGCAATTCACCTTCCATCCTGGATATATTCCACAGGCTGGGCGTACGGATGATCTCGCTCACCTGGAACCAGAAAAATGACCTTGCGTGCGGCGCGCATACGCGGCATGATACCGGCCTTTCACAAGCCGGCAGGGAGACGGTCAAAAACATAAACAGGCGTAATATCGCGTTGGATGTGGCGCATCTGGGCAGGAAAAGCTTTTGGGAAGCTTACAAACTCTCCGATGCGCCCGTCATATGCAGCCATACCTGCGCCAACAGGCTCCGGGAACACCCCCGGAATCTGGACGATGACCAGATCAAGGCCATGATCGAATGCAGGGGCTTTATCGGCATCACCTTTTTCCCGACCTTCATCAGCAGCGGCCGGTCCACGACGGAAGACATCTGCAGGCATATCGACCATGTCGTATCCCTCGGGGGGAGCGACTGCGTGGGCATCGGCTCGGATTTTGACGGGATCAAAACCACGCCCGAAGGGATCAAAGGCCCCCGGGACATGATGCGCATCGCCGAAGGACTCGAACGGATGGGGTATAGCATGGAGGCCATCCGTAAAATTGCTTATGGCAATTTGATGGATTATATAATAAAATTTCTGTAGACGGATCAATTACTTTTCAAAGGATGATACAGGGATGTACGATACGTATGAAAACCCGCTGGTAAGGCGGTATGCCGGCAGGGAAATGGCCGCGCTTTTTTCGGACGACACAAAATTCCGTACCTGGCGGAGGCTCTGGATCGCACTGGCTGAAGCCGAAAAAGACCTCGGCCTGGGGATCACGGATGAGCAGCTGGCGGAAATGAAGGCCTTTGCGGACGATATCAATTATGATGTGGCCGTCAAAAAGGAAAAAGAGTGCCGCCACGACGTCATGGCCCATATCCATGCCTACGGGAAACAGTGTAAAAAGGCCATGCCCATCATCCACCTGGGCGCCACCAGCTGCTACGTGGGGGACAATACCGATATCATCCTCATGCGGGATGCACTGAAACTGATCAAAAAGAAGCTCGTTAACTGCATGGACGCCCTGTCCCGTTTTTCGCTGCAGTACAAGGACATGCCCACCCTCGGGTTCACCCATTTCCAGCCCGCCCAACTCACGACGGTAGGGAAGCGGGCCTGCCTGTGGCTGCAGGACCTGCTGATGGATTACGGGGAACTGGAACACGCGGTATCGGGTTTGAAGCTTTTGGGCGTGAAGGGGACCACGGGTACGCAGGCAAGCTTTCTGGAGCTGTTTGACGGGGACCATGAAAAAGTCAAGGCGCTGGATGAAGCGGTCGCAAAAAAGATGGGATTTGCACACACATTCCCGGTGACGGGCCAGACCTACCCGCGCAAACTGGATAATACGGTGTTGAACGTCCTTTCGGGCATCGCCCAGAGCGCTTATAAATTCAGCAACGACATGCGACTGCTGCAAAGCATGAAGGAGATCGAGGAGCCGTTTGAAAAGGGCCAGGTGGGTTCCTCCGCCATGGCGTACAAGCGCAACCCCATGCGTTCGGAAAGGATCTCGTCCCTTTCCCGCTATGTGCTCAGCCTGGCCTTCAACACAGGGATCACCGCGGGCACGCAGTGGTTTGAACGGACGCTGGATGATTCCGCGAACCGCAGGATCACCATCCCGCAGGCGTTCCTGGCCGTGGATGCCATTTTGATCATCTACCACAACATCACAAGCAACCTTGTCGTATATCCGAAGGTGATCGACGCCCGCATCCAAAGCGAACTGCCTTTTATGGCGACCGAAAACATCCTGATGGACGCCGTGAAAAAAGGTGGGGACCGGCAGGCGCTCCACGAAAAGATCCGCCGGTATTCCATGGAAGCGGCGCACAGGGTCAAGGCGGAAGGCCTGGACAACAACCTCATCGAGCTGATCGCAAAAGATCCGGCATTCGGCATGAGCAGGGAGGAGATCCTGGCTACGCTGGCCCCGGTCCATTATACCGGCCGCGCGCCGCAGCAGACGGAGGAATTCAATAAAGATCATATTCAGCCTGTTCTTCACAAAGAGTCGGCGCTTCTGGGGATGAAGGAAGACGTAAGCATATGAAAAAGGCTGTGAAACAACACAGCCTTTTGGCAGGGGAGACGCGACTCGAACACGCAACCAATGGTTTTGGAGACCACTACTCTACCATTGAGCTACTCCCCTAGAAAATGTGCATCCTGAAAGACGCAAACAAAATTATATCCAAAAAGCTGCTGCAAGTCAAGCGTTTCGGAGGCGATAAATAGATGTCTGAAGATATGAAAATCGGTTTCATTGGCTGCGGCAACATGGCCGCCGCGATCATCAAAGGGATCGTCCGCGCGGAGATCCTCCCGCCTTTCCGCATCGCAGCGTCCGATGCTGTATTGGACAAGCCCAGGGAACTGCGCAGGCAGCTGGGCACACAGCATCTGCCGGACAATATCACGCTCTGCCGGTACGCCGATATTTTATTCCTGGCGGTAAAGCCGAACATGGTGGAAAGCGTTCTGAATGAGATAAAGGATTATATTGGCGGGAAAGCTGTCGTGTCCATCGCGGCAGGCTGGCGCACGGAAAGGCTGAAAGCGCATCTGCCCGGCAATACGCGCTTGCTGCGCGTGATGCCCAATACGCCGCTCCTGGTGGGGGAGGGTATGACAGCATTTTCCACATCCAATGACCTGAAGGAGCGCGAACTTTCCTTCGTTCAAAGCGTATTTACCTCTCTGGGCAGGGTCGCCACGGCGGATGAGGACCTGATGGACGCGGTCACTGGCGTGAGCGGAAGCGGGCCTGCGTATTTTTACCTGTTCATCGAGGCTTTGGCGGCGGCGGGCGCTGCGAACGGCCTTGATCCGGCAGCGGCCCTTGAAATGGCCGCACAGACCGCACTGGGCGCCGCGAAAATGGTGCTGGAGACCCAAACCGATCCCAAAGAGCTGTGCCGGGCGGTCTGTTCGCCGGGCGGCACGACCATAGAGGCTGTCAAGAGTTTCGAAGACGATAAACTGGATGAAATCGTATCAAGGGCGGTAGGGAAGTGCATCGATAAATCGAAGCTTCTCTCCCGGTCCTGAGCTTATTGAGGGGACCATGAAGCAAAAACAAGTCGATATCTATACCGATGGCGCCTGTTCGGGCAATCCCGGCCCGGGCGGCTGGGCGGCCATACTGATCTATCAGGGCATAACAAAGGAATTAGCGGGATTTGCTCCAGATACCACAAACAACCGTATGGAGCTTTATGCGGCGATCGCAGGGATCGGCGCGCTGAAGGAAGCGTGCAAAATCACCTTATATACCGACAGTTCCTATCTGTTCAATGCATTCACTGAGGGCTGGCTGATCTCCTGGCAGCAGAACGGCTGGAGAACCTCCAAAAAGGACCCCGTTGAAAACCAGGACCTCTGGAAAGAGCTTTTGAATGCAGCCGTCCCGCACAGGATCACGTGGAAAAAAGTCAAAGGCCACGCAGACAACGAATTCAACAACCGCTGCGACGTCCTGGCGCGCAAACAGATCAAGGACCACGCGAGGGAAGCGGACAAGTAATCCGTTGACATACTATAAAAAGTGATAGATAATACATACAGTACTCTGCGTAAAAGACAAGTTTTACGCAGAGTATATGTGGATAACCCGGGGAAAACCATTCCAAGGATGTGTATTTTATGAAAAAGCAGGATTACCAGGCACAACGGTATTTCAAATTGAATGAAAACCTGAAAAAGATACTCAGCGATCTTCCGGAGTTCTGCATTTCCTTTTTCAGAGGGATCGAAAACACGACGTCCATCCTTACACGGGTGAACTACGCATACGAACTGCGTTTGTTTTTCAGCTTCCTGTGCCTTGAACTGAAGCTGCTGCATTATGAGACGATCAAGGATATTACCGTAGACGACCTGAAGATGCTCAATTCCGAACACATCGAAAAATACCTGGAGTATTCCAACTGCTATTATGACGGCGAAGGGCTCGTGACAAACAGTGAATACGGCAAATCGCGAAAGCTTTCCGCGATCCGGTCTTTTTTCAAATACTATTTCCGTAAAGGCATTCTTCCATCAAACGTGGCGTCATTGGTCCAGCTGCCCAAGATCCATGAAAAACCCATCATACGCCTGGAAGCCGACGAGGTGGCCAACCTGCTGGACATGGTGGAGACCGGGGAAGACCTCTCCCCTGCCCAGCTGTGCTACCATAAATTCAACAAGACGCGGGACACCGCCATCCTCACGTTATTCCTGGGCACCGGCATACGGATCAGCGAACTCGTGGGGATCAACCTGGCGGATATCGATTTCCGGGTGAACGGATTCAAGGTGACGCGAAAAGGCGGAAGCCAGGCGGTGCTGTATTTCGGCAGCGAGCCGGAAAAGGCGCTGAAAGCATACCTGGAGGAAAGAAAGATCATTACACCGCAGCAGGGGCATGAGGATGCCCTCTTCCTTTCGCTGCAGAAGCGGCGCATCAGCGTACGGAGCGTGCAGAACCTGGTCGTGAAATATGCGAGGATCATTTCCCCGCTGAAAAAAATATCCCCGCACAAACTGCGCAGCACGTATGGGACCATGCTGTACCAGGAGACCGGGGACATCTACCTGGTGGCGGACGTACTGGGCCACAAGGACGTCAATACGACCAAAAAACACTATGCGGCCATCAGCGACGAAAAGCGCAGGATGGCTGCAAAGGCCGTAAAGCTACGGGATGAATGATATTATCTATGCTGAACTACCTAATATCTAATGGGATTTCAGCTGAAACTATTGCCACCAAGATGAATGCTTCCCCAAGTAAGTTACTTCTTCACCCCTCATACCGCAAGGCCTCGATTGGCTGGAGCCTGGATGCACGGTTCGCTGGATAGATCCCGAATACCAGGCCCACCAGCAGGGAGAATCCGAGTGCCATCACAATTACATCCATGGAAATTGAAACAGGCATGCCCATCGCTACCGATGACATAAAGATAAAGAACCAGGATATCAGCAAACCGATGATTCCCCCACTTAAGCTTATCATCAGCGCTTCTATCAGGAACTGCAAAAGGATGTTCCTTCGCTTTGCCCCGATCGCTTTTCGTATCCCGATTTCCCGGGTCCTCTCGCTGACAGATACGAGCATGATATTCATGATACCGATACCGCCCACCAGCAGGGATATGGCCGCTATACCTCCCAGCAAGACCGACATGGTGCCTATAACGGAATTTAATGTATTCATGATGTTTGACTGGTTTGTCACCTTGTAAGCGTCTGTATCACCGCGGTATTTATAATGCAGCATCGATTGGACTGTCTGCTCTACATCCGATACGGTCTCTGAAGATGTAGCTGCAATGTAGAACGACTTTATCGCTCTTTTTTGCAGTACTTTCTGGGCAAGTGTGCTTGGTATCAAGATCTTATCGTCATCCGAGCCGAGTATTGACTCCCCTTTACTGTTTAGCACTCCCACTATAAGGACCTGGTTCCCGTTGATTGAGACCATATCGCCTGCCCTGCTTCCTCCCAGTTTTTCAGCAATGTTTGCCCCTATTATTGCAACTGAAGAGGTGTTCTCAATATCGGGATTCATGAGAAATCTTCCTTCGGACACCGATACGTTACGGATCACCTTGATATCCGGGTCGACTCCTTCCACCGTAATATTCTCCACATTTTCAGTTGCAGATTTTACGGTAGCGGACGCTGAAATGGTCGGGGAGATGGCCCCTACCCCACTTTCATTTCGCAGATTGTTTATATCTTCAAGCTTAAAGGGCGTATACCGGTCCGTCTTGATATTCACCATGACAATGTTGCTTCCCAGCTCGGAGATCTGGCCGGTTATTTTCGAGGTCGTTGCATTGACCATTGAAATAAGAACCACTACAGCCGTGACCCCTATGATGACCCCCAGCATCGTCAGGAAGGAACGTCCTTTATTCGCTGTTATTGCCTTCCAGGCCATTTTGATGGATTGCTTCAGCATATACCGGCCTCCTCGTCTATCCTCCCGTCCAGGATATGGATGCAGCGTGCTGCCTCCGCGGCTACCCTGGGGTCATGGGTGATGAGGATGATGGTGTTCCCATTTTCATTCAGCTCCCTAAACAGCTTCAATATTTCAGACCCTGTTTTGCTGTCCAGGTTGCCGGTAGGTTCGTCAGCCAGGATAATGGAAGGCCTTGTTGTCAGGGCACGTGCAATGGCGACCCGTTGTTGCTGGCCGCCCGATAATTCGCCGGGCTTATGCTTCTTCCGGTATAACAAACCAACCTTTTCCAGAGAATCATATACAAGCTTTTTCCGCTGTTGTCTTCCGATTCTCTGATAGAGCAAAGGAAGCTCCACGTTCTCTTCAGCAGTCAGTTTTCCGAGCAGGTTGAATCCCTGAAATATAAAACCGATCTTCTTGTTTCGGATATCCGCAAGCTGGTTCTGCGTATAATCGGAGATCGGAAGGCCGTCCAGATGATAAATCCCTTTATCGGCAACATCAAGGCATCCCATGATGTTCATCAGGGTGGATTTCCCCGAGCCGGATGGACCCATGATCGATACGTACTCGCCTTTCTCAATTTGAAAAGTAATATCGTCCAAGGCTTTGACCCTTTCGTCACCCAGCAAATAGTGCTTGCTGATTCCCTCCATGGTAATCATTTATTTCCCCTCCAACTGATCCTGCATCTTGAACGGATTGGGAGGGATGATACCCGATCCCAAACTGGAAGTGTTGCTTTCACTCACCGCTTCGGGGTAGATTATGATATCTCCTGTTTTGAGCCCTTGGACTATCTCAACCTTTTTCCCGTCCGAAATGCCGGTTTTTATAATGACCTTTTCTCCAATCGTTCCCGGCTTAGCACCCTGTAAATATACAAAGTTCTCATTGCCATTCTGCTGAAGGGCGACAAGGGGCAGCAGTATCGCATTCTGCTTTTCTTCGATCACGATGATGACAGTGGCATTCATTCCCGCAAAGACAGTCGGGTTATTCGTAAAATCGAGTGTGGCAGCATAGGACGTTGCCCCGTTGACGTTTTTCCCCAGGGGTGATACCTTGACTATTTTTGCTTCCAACGGTTTATCCGGCATCGCATCCAGCAAAACATTTGCTTTTTGTCCCTGTTGGATAAATGGCCTATCAATTTCATCAATGGCAGCAGTTATTTTTAAGCCGTTCGTTTTTATATTGGCTATCGTGGTATCTGAACCCATTACCATCCCGTCCTGTATTGCCAAGTTTTCTATCACGCCATCAACCGGAACTGTCAGCATGGGGCAGGATATATATCCCAGTATCCTGGCATAGTCAGATGCTTTTTGCTGCCTGCTAAGGTAAACTGCGTTATACTTGCTGGATGACGGTTCACGCTTGAGCGTAAAAAGTTTATCGTTTGCGGATACAGTTTCGTTTACTTTGATATGTATCTGCTTGACCGTTCCACCTGCAGCCTGGATGAATAGAGGTTTGTTGACCTCCAGCGTTCCCTCCCCCATCCTTTGATCCGATATCAGGATGCTGACCCTTTCTCCGATAGTTCCTAAGGAGTCATTCATTAGAACAGTGCAAATGGTTTTATCATCTGATATTGAAGAAATCATTCCGTCAACTTTTTTGCCTGATGAAAGCTGCACTTTTACTTCTGAGCTGACTGTCAGGTTTTGACCCTGCACATCAAATTCCACCTTCATCTTTTTATCAGTCGAGAGGATGGCCAGTGCCCGTTTGTCAGCGATGATATTTGTGACATTACTGCCAACTCCGGCAAACACCTGCTTAACACGCCCATCGGACGGCGTGCGTATCTCTTTTGGAGCTTTTTGTCCATCCATACCGGAAAGCTGCGTATCAAGCTGCTTGATCTCGCTGTCCAGCCTGCTTGCAGTTTGTTCTAATGTCTCCATGTCCAGAGAAGCAATTGGTTGACCCGTTTTTAAGGCATCACCATTTTCCACAAGGACTTTATCCACTTTGATTCCGCCAATTGATGAAAGAAGCGTCAAAGCAGCCTGTGCCTCCACCGTGCCTGAAGCTGATACAGTCTTTGATATGGTTCCTGTTTCCGCGGTCACAGTCTTATATTGCCGGGCAGATGTAGTTTTGCCTTCGCCCTGCATGAGCATCATCGGCACGACCAGCAGAAGGATTAGCACCGCTCCAATGGCCACAAACCATATCCAGCGTTTTTTCTTTTTGGGTATTCCGTTCATATTGCTCCTCCAAATATTGAAGTTGTATTATCCGACAACTTGTTGTATGGTGTAAGTATAGAGATTGCATATGCGATCATCAACCAACAATGTGGTGATTTTGTTGGATTCTGTTTGCAATACAGAGGTAAAACGATGAAAAAGCAACCTGAAATCACGGAACGTACCCGTCAGAATCTGATAGATGCTTTCTGGCTGCTATATTGTGAGAAGCGGATCGATAAAATTACCATCAAGGAAATAACAGATAAAGCGGGATATAACCGGGGAACCTTTTATGAATATTTCTCCGATGTGTATGATGTTTTGGAGCAAATTGAAAATTCCCTTTTACCCGGCAATATAGATGAAATGCCTCCGCGAACAATACCATCGCCTGAACTTTCATTTCCGGTCAATGCATTTGTTAAAATGTACGAAGAACACAGCAAATACTATGTTGTTTTATTGGGGGATAACGGTGACCCTTCTTTCCAAAGCAAAATGAAAAACCGGTTAAAGCCTTTATTGCTTCAGGTCCTTGGCGGGACAAAAGGGATAGAAGATTTCAGGATTGATTACACGATCGAGTATATGCTTTCTGCCATGATCGGCGTTTTGAGTTATTGGTTTCGTCAGGAAAAAAGGCCGCCCATCCATGAATTGATAAATCTTATGTATGACATCGTGACAAACGACAGAATATTAAAAATATTCGATTTTGCCGGAAAGAATTAATAAAGCATTAGATCACATGTGATGAACACATAAATTGCATTAATATAAACGTTTATTGAGCCAGTCTGATAACTTTATCATCAGATATTTTGTCCAAAACATTAATCCTTACCGGACTGCCCGGACACCTCGATGGAGTCTACGATCACGCCGGAAAAATCGACGCCTGAATCTATGCATTTATAACAGTTGTCGCATTTCTTATCGTACAGGTCGCAGTATTCGTCGCATTCGCAGCAGTCGATGCATTCACGTTCATACAGGCGGCATCTCGTCATGCGCTCCCTCCCCTTCCCCACCGGTATTTTAGCATAATTCTTAAGGCAAAAATATGCGAACAAATGTTTGACTTCCGTTTGGATTTGTGTTATATTCTGGGTAAAGTATAAATGGAAACCATGAAAAGGGGTTTGGAGCATGGATGAAAAGACGGGCAGCAAGCAGACAGAGATCCTGGAGTATATCCGGGACTACCAATTGAGAAAGGGATACCCTCCCACCGTGCGCGAGATCTGCGCCGCAGTGGGGCTCTCCTCTACCTCCACGGTCCACGGCCATCTGAAAAGGCTGGAAAAGCGCGGCTTTATCCATATCGATCCATCCAAGCTTCGCGCCATTGAGATACTGGAGAGCCCAATGGAAGCCGGCGCCCACTCCGTGAAGCTGCCGGTCGTAGGCCGTGTGGCGGCTGGACTTCCCATCCTCGCGGAAGAAAACGTGGAGGATTACATCGCCATCCCCACGCATCTGGTAAAGGGCAGCGGCAAGAACTTCATACTGAAAGTCCGCGGCCTGAGCATGAAGGATGCCGGTATCCTGGACGGCGACTATATCATCGTCCACTCCGAATCCACTGCGAACAACGGGGACATCGTCGTGGCCCTGATCGAGGACGAAGCGACGGTGAAAAAATATTACAAGGAAAAAGACCACATCCGGCTCCAGCCCGCCAACGACGAAATGGATCCGATCATCGTCAAGGATGCCATGCTGGTGGGAAAAGTCACAGGCGTATTCAGGGAGATATAGAAAGTCGAAACACTGTCGATAACTTGACGAATTGTCGAAAGATTGTCGAATACAGAATCAGAGACAGATCAAGCAGGAACGGATGGATCAGCCGGCCTGCTTTTCTTTTTGATATGTACGATCAGCTTGATCACGCCATATACGAGTACGCCGAAAAGGATGATGATGGATATCTCCTGGGCGGGAGAAAAAATATCGGTAAACATCCTGCCGCGCAGGTCTCCCCTGCCGAACTCCAGCAGGAACCGGACGACAGGATATGCGATGGCATAAAAGAGCATCCTTCTTTTTTTGATACCATACTGGGTGATGAAAAACATCGCAAACAGCGATAGAGCCTCTATCTCGCGGGCCGGGAAATAAAACAGGGTGAAGATGCCAAGGTCAACGGGCGGCCTGAGGGGCACACCGAAACAGCATCCGGCAAGCGAGCACCCGATCCGGCCGAAGGCATGGAACAACAAAACCGATGGTACCATGAGGTTGAGGTAGGACGGGATATCCATCCTTGCGACGGCCAGAATGATGATCACGCTGATGAAAAATCCTATGATGCCGAAGTAAAATGCGAAGCCCGACGTCTGGATCCTCTCCATCAGCGGTAAAAGCAGTTTGCCGGGTATCACAAACCAGTTCCCGATATTTGCGCAAAAAAAACCGATAATGAAGGCAACCGCCATGAAGGGAATGAACAGGTACTTTTTGACCTGATCCTTCCCTTCAAAACGGTTGATGTTGAATAATGCTATAAGGATTGCCGCGACGGCGCCAACAAACGCCATGGTCACATAGATCGGAAAACCGCCCAGATCGATATCGGGATGAAGCTCCATGGGTACTCCTTGTTAACGCAAGAGATAATTTGCTGCATTGCAGGCGTAGCATCCGCCCACACCGATAACGGTGAACCAAAGGATCGTCCAGAGACCTGCCAGGGATGTGCCGATGATGCCGGTGATCATGCCCGCGGTGACTTTGTTATCCTTGAGCCCCTGCGGTTTCAGGGTCTTGTTGACTTTGACCGCCAGTACGATGGCCACGATGCCGCTCGCCAGCGCGAGGATGCTCGCAACCGGTACAAAAGCGAACACGCAGGAAACGATACCAAGGACCAATGTAGCTATAGCCATAAATATATCCCCCTTAAATATAGATTATTAATACAAAAATTTTACCATCATATTGGGAAAAGTCAACCATATTGCGCTATATTTCTACAAACAGGTGTCAGCCGCCATCATTGCGGCAAGCCTGGCATGCGCATAGGTCAGCGCGCCCTGCATATAGGCGATGTACGGTGGTTTGATGGGAGCATCGGCGCTGAGTTCGATGGATGCGCCCTGCACGAAGGTCCCGGCGGCCATGATGATCCTGTGCTGGTAACCCGGCATGTCCCATGGCTCGGGCACGGCGGTGCTGTCCACCGGGGCGGCTTTCTGCAGCGCCTGGCAAAAGCGGATTAACCTGTTTTCATCATTGAACCGGATGGACTGGATGATATCAAACCTTGTATCGCCTGGCTTTGGAAGGACTTCATACCCCATCAGCTCAAAAACCTGCGAAAAAAGGACGGCGCCTTTCAATGCCTGTGCGACCGTATGGGGCGCCAGGAAAAGGCCCTGGTAAAACGGCGCATAGGAAGCGGCATAGGACCCCACTTCCCTGCCGAGCCCTGGGCTCGTAAGGCGGTATGCGATCGCTTCAACGTATTCCGGTTTTCCTGCGATGTAGCCGCCGGTCGGGGCCAGTCCGCCGCCGGGATTTTTGATGAGGGACCCGGCGATGACGTCCGCCCCGGCTTTCACGGGTTCGTCCGCCTCGACAAATTCGCCGTAGCAGTTATCCACCACGATCACGACATCATCACGGACCTTCCTGACGGCATTGCAGGCAGCTTCGATATCCCCGAGGGACAATGCCTCGCGCCACGCATACCCCCTGGACCGCTGGATGAGCACAAGACGGACCGAGTTATCGCTCATCAACGCGTCCGATAACGCACCAAGGTCGATCCTGCCGTCTCTGAGCTCGATCTGGCGGTATTTCACGCCGTATCCGGCCAGCGATTGCCTCCCATCTCCTGCGAGCCCGATGGCGCTCTTCAGGGTATCGTACGGACTTCCCGTGGCGCACAGGAGCGTCTGTGAAGGCCCGAGAAGGCCAAACAGGCACAGGGAAAGCGCATGGGTGCCCGAAACGATCTGCGGGCGGACCAGCGCGTCCCCGCATCCCAGTGCATCAGCAAATACGCGGTCCAGCGTATCCCTTCCTTCGTCGCCGTAGCCATAACCCGTGGAAGGAGTGAAATGCCTTTGTGAAACGGCATTTTGCTGGAAAGCATCCAAAACCCTGGCCTGGTTTACGGCTTCGATCTCATCGATATGGGAAAAGAAGGGTCTGCACAACCCCTCAGCCTTTTCCACCAATTGGACAGCATCATTTCGGATACCCCGGACATTGAGCATCCCCCTGTCTGAAAACAAAACAAAACCCCCCGCTTCAGCCCTTATAGATTGCTGGGAATATTATAGCACTCCTTTTCCATGGTACCCCCGAAGATGACCGGTTTGTTGGAGGTGATGGAGGAAATGGAATGCTTGTACAGCATCACCTGGCGGCCTTCGGACTGGACGATGACGGTAAAACCGTCAAATCCCTTTATCATCCCTTTGAGCTGAAAGCCGTTGGTCAGGTGTATGGTGACCGGCGCTTTTTCCTTCCGGATATGGTTGAGGAATACGTCCTGCAGGATAATGGGCTGCTTGATCATGAGATTTCCACCTTTCAAAGCGAATGCTTTTGCAATTTATGTCCTCACACTTGCCGCCATGCATACAGCCAGTTCCCCGGCGTCTGAATACGCCATGGCATCGTACCATTTTATACGCGCATCGCGGCCAAACCAAGTCATCTGCCTTTTTGCGTAACGCCGTGTCGAACGTTTGATCGTTTCGATGGCTTCCTCCAGTGTGGTTTGGCCATTCAGAAAGGCTATCGTCTCCTTGTACCCCAGCCCCTGCAAAGACTGAAGGCCCGGATCATATCCTTTTTTCAGGATTCCACGGACTTCTTCGACCAACCCTTTACCGACCATGGCATCGACCCGCCTGTTGATACGTTCGTACAAGATGGTTCTTTCCAGAGTTATTCCCAAAATTATCAAATCGTATCCGCTTTTTTTGTATATATTCTCCCTGTCAGCCTCCATTTTCATTTCGCTCATTTTCCTGCCCGAAAGGCGGTATATCTCCAGCGCACGGATGATGCGCCTTTCATCATTTGGGTGGATCCTCTGCGCGGATTCGGGGTCCGCGTTTTCAAGCATACCATATAAAGCATGCAAACCCTGCTCCGCTGCGATGGCGCGGAGGCTTTCCCGGTATGCTTCATCGCCCTGGACCGAGCCGAAAACCATGGGCAGCGTCAGCGCATTGAGATAAAGCCCTGTCCCGCCGGCAACGATGGGCATTTTCCCCTTTGCATGAATGTCTTTGATGCACGAAGCGGCCTCGTCCCGGTAGCGGGCCGCGCTATACGCTTCATCGATGTCCGCAACGTCTATCATATGGTGCGGGATGCCCTGCATTTCAGACAGCGAAGGCTTCGCCGTGCCGATATCCATGCCGCGGTAGATCTGCATGGAGTCCGCAGAGACGATCTCGCCATTCAGCAGCTTTGCAAGCTCGATGGCGGTATCCGTTTTACCCGAAGCGGTGGGTCCCACCACCGCGACGAGGGGCGGATTGGTTTCCATATTCCATCCCTTTCAAACCAGGCGCTTGAAGCCCTTTTCCAGGGCCTTTTTTTCGATGGCCAGCACGATGGGCCGCCCATGCGGACAGGTCAGCTGCTTTTTGCCATCGCCGTAGTGATCCAGTATCGTTTCTGTTTCTTCAGCCGTCAGCTTATCCCCGGCTTTGATCGCCTTGCGGCACGCCATGCGGATGATCGCATCCTTTTTCATGGCTGCAGAATCCAGCTGCCGGATCTCATCGATCCCGGAAAGCAATTCCTCAAAAAACAGGGGCAGCTGCGGCTGGCCCAGCAGATAGGGCACGGCGTTGATCCGGACGGTGTAACCGCCGAATTCCTCCAACTCGAATCCGGTCGACCGCAGAATATCGAAATACTGCAGGAACGTTCCGTATTCATTGGGCGAAAGATGCAGGATGTAAGGAACCAGCAGGCCCTGGGATGCCGTCTTCCCCTGAGCGATAGCTTGCATGAACCGGTCGTATAATATTCTTTCATGTGCCGCATGCTGGTCGATGAGGAGCAGCTGCCCCCCCATCTGGATGATGAGATACGTATCGAATGCCTGGCCGACCACGATATAGTCGTGATTCCTGAGCAGGATGGCGGAGGAAACCAGGGTACTTTCGATCTCCCCGATCGCCGTCGTTTCTTTCATGACATTTCCGGTATGCTTCCGGTTCCTGCCTTCGACCAGGACCTCGCGCAGCGCATCCTTTGCATCCACCCTGTCCGGGATGATGAAAGGACGGCTCGCCGGGGTTGGTGGCTGATGCCTCATGTCTGCCGCCACGGTCGCTTTTTGTGCCGGGGGATCCTTTTCCCACGGAAGCGGACCTCCATTTGAAAAAGAATCTCCGCCCTGATGCACGCTCCCGCTTGGAAGGACGCTTTCCCCGTCCGCCATCGAGGCATTGCCTGCATCGGGTGGCGCAGGCAACGCCGTTTCAGCATCGCCCGAGCCGGAATTCAGCGCATTGGAAACAGCATGATAAATAAAATCCTTTATGGCCTTTTCATTGGAGAAGCGTACGGTCAGTTTCTGGGGGTGCACATTGACGTCCACGGCATCGGTTTCCACTTCCAGATACAGGACAAAAAACGGGTAACGTTTGACCATCAGACGGGAGCCGTAGGCCTGCTGCACGGAAAAAGACGCCCCCGGGAACTCCACATGCCTGCCGTTGACATAAAAGTACTGCCTCCCCCGGTTGGGCTGTGCGATCTGGATCGTACCAATATACCCGTGCAGGCTCAGGCCGTTTTCCCTGCATTCGACCGGGACCAGATTGCGTGCCGTATCGGCGCCGTAGACGGCATGGATGGCCGCCTTCAGATCACCGGTCCCCGGGCTGTGGTACAGCTCCCTGCCATCCGCCGAGAAGCGGAATGCGATATGCGGATTGCCCAGCAGCTGCCGTGTAACGGTATCCCCCACCGCGGCCGATTCAAGGTGTGCGGCCTTGAGGAACTTCAGCCTGGCGGGCATGTTGAAAAATACGTTTTTGACCGTCACGCTCGTACCATCGCTGCAGGCAAAGGCTGCTTGATCGGTGATACTGCCGCCCTGGTTGATCACGCGGTACCCGGACGGGGATGCCGGCTGTTTGGATTCGACCTCGGTCTGCGACACCGCGGCGATGCTGAAGAGCGCCTCCCCGCGGAAACCGAGCGTGCGGATGCCGTCCAGGTCTTCATCGTTTTCGATCTTGCTCGTAGCATGGCGGAGGAACGCCAAGGGGATATCGGCTTCAGCGATCCCCGAACCGTTGTCGGATACGCGGATATACTGTATGCCGCCGCCTTTGATCTCCACGCTGATGGACGTGGCGCCCGCGTCGACGGAATTTTCCACCAATTCCTTTACGATGGAAGCGGGGCGCTCGATCACCTCGCCTGCGGCGATCTTTTTGATGATATCGGGATGCAGGACCTTTATGGTGCTCATTTCCCCGCCCCTTCCTTCACCTTGCGCGCTTCCTCGCAGAGTTCGCTGAGCCGGTTCAATGCGCTCAAAGGCGTCAGCGCGTAGATGTCGATCTCAGCCAGATGATTGATAATCTCTCCTGCGTCGGGCTGGAAGAGGTTCATCTGCACAGAGGGCTGCATGGATGCGCCGTTTGCATAACATTCATTAACGGCCTTTTTCTCCTGCATCTGCTGCAAAAGTTCGCGCGCCCGGGTGATCACGGGAGCCGGGACGCCCGCGAGGCGGGCCACCTCGATGCCAAAGCTTTTGTCCGTGCCGCCCCGCCGCACCTTGCGCAGGAAGATGATCTCGTCCCCCACCTCCCGGACGCTGACGCAATAGTTTTTCGCGCCTTCCACCTGCCCCTCCAGCTCACTGAGTTCATGGAAATGCGTGGCGAAAAGCGTTTTGGCGCCGAGCCTGGTTTTGTCGCACACATGCTCCACCACCGCCCAGGCGATGCTCATGCCGTCATACGTGCTGGTGCCGCGGCCGATCTCATCGAGGATCAAAAGGCTCCTGGACGTGGCGTTATTGATGATGGAGGCTACCTCGCTCATTTCCACCATAAAAGTGCTCTGGCCGAACGCCAGGTTATCCGATGCGCCCACGCGCGTGAAGATACGGTCCACGATGCAGACCTGGGCGCTTTTGGCCGGTACGAACGAACCAATGTGCGCCATCAGGACGATGAGGCCCACCTGGCGCATGTAGGTGCTCTTGCCCGCCATGTTGGGGCCGGTGATGATCATCATACGATTGGGGCCGTTATCCAGGAACGTATCGTTATCGATGAACTGGCGGGATGAAAGCACTTTCTCTACGACCGGATGCCTGCCGCCTTCAATTTTCAGCGTGTCCCCTTTTGCGAGCCTCGGCTTGACGTAGTCGTTTTCCACCGCCGCTGCGGCAAAGGACTGAAGCGCGTCGATGATGGCGATGGTCCGCGCGGTTTTCTGGATGCGTTCAATATTTGCATAAAGCCTGTCCCGGACCGAACAGAAAAGTTCATATTCCAGCCGGATGACCTTTTCCTCTGCGCCCAGCATCTCCTCCTCCATCTCCTTGAGTTCGGGCGTGATGTAGCGCTCGGCGTTGGAGATGGTCTGCTTGCGTACATACCTGTATGGCACCAGATCGAAATAGGACTTGGTGACCTCGATGTAATAGCCGAATACCTTGTTGAAACCGATCTTCAGGTTTTTGATCCCGGTGGCTTCCCGCTCGCGGGCTTCCAGCTGTGCGATCATGTCCCTGCCTTCGCGGTTCACCCTGCGGAGGCGGTCGACCTCTTCATCGTACCCGTCGCGGATGATGCCGCCTTCCTTCACGCCGAAGGCCGGTTCGGGCGATATGGCCTTCTCCAAAAGCTCCCCGAGGTCCTCCATCGCGTCAAAGCTCCGGTACATATCCTGCAGCAGAGGCGAAGTGGACGCGCTCAGCGTGCTTTTCAGCGCGGGGAAGCGCTGCAGCGACTGCTTCAGGGATATGCAGTTGCGTGCGTCCAGCGAACCGTAGGCGATCCGGCTGGAGATCCGCTCGATATCGTATACCTTGTCCAGCGCCGCCCGTATTTCGTCGCGCTTCAGATATTCTGTTTTCAGTTCTTCGACAGCATCCAGACGGGCGTTGATCTCCCTGATGCTCTGCAAAGGCCGCTCGATCCAGGCGCGCAGCATGCGGCTGCCCATGGCCGTTTTGGTGCGGTCCAGCAGCCATAAAAGTGTGCCCTTCCTGCCTCCGTCCTTCAGGGACTGGGTCAGCTCGAGATTGCGCTTTGTATTGGCGTCCAGCACCATGAAGGATTCCCTGTGGTAGACCCGGAGCCTGTTGATGTGCCCCAGGGTCACTTTCTGCGTCTCATTCAGGTAGGACAAAAGGGCGCCCGCGGCGCAGATGCCCGTTTCCATGTCCGCGCACCCAAACCCGTCCAGGGAAGCCACCTTGAAATGCCGCTTCAGCGTTTCCCGCGCTTCCTCCGGCTCAAAGGCGAAACCGTTGTAGCTATTCATCATGCACTCTGTATACGGTTTGAGCAGCGTAAAGGCGTTGGTGGAAAGGAAGGCCTGCTCGTTTGCGATGATCTCGGAGGGGGCGATGGTGGCCACTTCCTCGCAGAGCCTTGAAATGGACTCCCGGTCCTCGATCTGCCCTACATAGAATTCGCCTGTCGAAACATCGGCAAACGAGATGCCGATGCCGTCACGGATGCAGATGGAAAGGATATAGTTATTGCGCTTTTCCTCCAGCATACTGTCCTCGATGACAGTGCCGGGCGTGATGATGCGGATCACGTCGCGCTCGACCAGGCCTTTGGATTCCGCCGGGTCGGTCATCTGTTCGCAGATGGCGACCTTGTAGCCCTTGGCTATGAGCTTGCTGACATAGCCGTCCACGGCATGGTAGGGCACGCCGCACATGGGCGCGCGCTGCTCCAGCCCGCAGTCCCTCCCCGTCAATACGATATCCAGCTCCCGCGAAGCCGTCTCGGCATCCTCGAAGAACATCTCGTAAAAATCCCCGAGGCGGAAGAAAAGGAGGCAATCCTTATGTTTTTCCTTCAGCAGGATATACTGCTGCATCATTGGCGTGACCTGTGGCATGAGTATCCCCCAACAAAAATTATAGCCGTATCGGTTCCCCGGTCAGCGTGTACGTATGGGCCTCCGTGACCCGAAGCGTGACGAAACTCCCTATCAGCTCGGGATTTCCGGCAAAATTGATCATGATCCCGGCGTCATTGCGCCCCGATAGCAGCCTTTTATCCCTGCTTTCGGATTCCACCAGGACTTCATATACCTGGCCGATCATGGCCCGGTTCTTTTCAGACGTTATGTCCGCCTGGAGCTGGATCAGCCTTTGGAGGCGTTCGCGCCTTATCCCCGCGGGGACCTGGTCCTCCATATCCGCCGCTGCAGTCCCCGAACGTTTCGAATAGATGAAGGTATAGGCGGAATCAAAGCGGATCTTCTCCATCATATCCAGGGTATCCTGAAAGTCTGCTTCCGTCTCCCCCGGGAAGCCCACGATGATATCGGTGGACAGCCCCACATTTGGCATCTTCCTGCGGAGTTTTTCCACGAGCGTGGCATAATCCTCACGTTTATAACCCCGGTTCATCTTTTCCAGGACGGCGTTGCTTCCCGACTGCATGGGCAGATGCACCTGGTTGCAGACCCTGGGGCTGGAAGCGATGACATCGATCAGTGCATCGGACAGGTCTTTCGGGTGGGAAGTCATAAAGCGGATCCGTTTCATCTGCGTTTCGGAATCCAGTCTTTTCAGCAGTTCCGGGAAACCGGTCCCGTGCTCCCGTCCGTAGGAATTCACGTTCTGCCCCAGAAGCGTTACTTCCCGATATCCTTTTTCAGCCAGGCCCTGCACTTCCTTTACGATCTCGTCGGGCTGGCGGCTCCTTTCCCTCCCCCGGACGTACGGGACGATGCAGTAGGAGCAGAAATTATCGCACCCGTACATGATGTTTACCCACGCAAGGGGACCCATTTCCCGGACGACGGGCACGTCCTCCAGGATCTCGCCCAACTCGCAGGTATCGGAGACCCTTTTGCGGTCCAGGACCACCTGACGCAGCATCTGGGGCAGCATATGGGCATGGTTGGTGCCAAACGTCAGGTCCACAAAGCGGAAACGGTCCATCAGGCGTTTGGCTGCGTTTTCCTGCTGCATCATGCACCCGCATACGCCGATGACCAGATCGGGTTTTTCTTTTTTGAGCGCTTTCAAAGCCCCGATATTGCCGAAAACCTTGTGTTCCGCATGTTCCCGGACGCAGCAGGTATTGAAAAGGATGATATCCGCTTCCCCGATACTGCCGGCCGGCGTGTAAGCCAAATCCTGCAGGATACCCGCGAGTTTCTCAGAATCGTGCTGGTTCATCTGGCAGCCGTAGGTCTTGATGATATATCTGAATCCCCTGCCGTTATTGTATGTACGAAGCAGATGAGCACTTTCTTTGCAATATTCATTTTCAAGCATGCTGGTTCCCATATATTCACTCACTCCGGTCATTTTTTTATTGTATCCCATTCGGCATTGCAAGACAAGAATCAAGCTTTGAACGAAATTGAAGTGATTCGGTATTCAAAGGAATGTACGTGTTCAATTGGGGAATTATTTATGTTGACACGCCATTTCCGATGATGTATATTATTATTCGCCGCGTATCGTTTGCCCCTGGTTTTTACGGCGGGGTGTAGCGCAGTTTGGTAGCGCACATGCTTTGGGAGCATGGGGCCGTGGGTTCAAATCCCTCCGCCCCGACCACATACGAGGCCCCTTGGTCAAGTGGTTAAGACATCGCCCTTTCACGGCGGTAACAGGGGTTCGAGTCCCCTAGGGGTCACCAATTTCCCCGAAGCGATACGGGCCCTTAGCTCAGTTGGTCAGAGCGGTCGGCTCATAACCGATTGGTCCGGGGTTCGAGTCCCTGAGGGCCCACCAAAAATACGGCCCGGTAGTTCAGTTGGTTAGAATGCCAGCCTGTCACGCTGGAGGTCGAGGGTTCGAGCCCCTTCCGGGTCGCCAAATTTCCTTGGTTATAGGATTTGGCCTGTTGATAATCTTTGCTGGTGTAGCTCAACGGCAGAGCAGCTGATTTGTAATCAGCAGGTTGCGGGTTCAAATCCCATCACCAGCTCCAACATGGAAGGGTTCCCGAGTGGCCAAAGGGAGCAGACTGTAAATCTGTTGTCGCAGACTTCGGTGGTTCGAATCCACCCCCTTCCACCACATGCGAGAATGGCGGAACTGGCAGACGCGCTAGATTCAGGTTCTAGTGGTCGCAAGGCCGTGCAGGTTCAAGTCCTGTTTCTCGCACCAAACAAAGAAACCGCATGAAAATGCGGTTTCTTGCTTTAGTGGCCCTTTAAATATTCAGGTTATGAGTGTGTAAATATCATATTGTGATCAATCTATTGTTCCCTTTTATGATATCGGTCAGCCCCTGTCCCCAATAGCATACTTCAATGCCGAGCGCGGTGATTTTACCAGCGACACCCAGTTGATCCGCGCAGGCCTTGCACGCAGAGAAATGCACACCGGCATACGCTGCCAGTTTGATCTTTTCCTGAATCAATTCATTTTCCGCAACCAATTTTGCAGTGGCGCCCCAAATGATCACCGTTACATCCTGCCACCATTGGTTCAGCAGGCTGTTGGTGGCGTACATCAATACCATTTTGTCAGATGTCAAAATATCTGCATTCGTCCAGAGGATAAAAAGCTGATTTGATTCTTCCATGACAGTAACCCTCTCAGATTTATTATAACTGGCGAATGAGGTGGACATTTTGCTCAAAAGAGGTCGTTAAACGGTATCCATCAGGCGAATCGCGTTCCGATGCCTGGCTTTTTCGTTCATGAAGGCGGCGTAATCATTCATTCGATGAAAACCGCCGAATACCAGTTTTGCTCTTCCCCTTCCTCTTTCAGCGTTTTCAGGGGCAGGCCGAATTTGTGCACCGTCTTGAATACGTCAATGCCCACGCTGTGGAAGGAGGGCCGCGCTTTTTTCTGGAAGGCGCAGGGTTTGTCCTTGAACCCGGTGCACTCGCTGCACAGGCCGCAGTCGCTCAATGAAAAAGCAAAATAGTAACCATCGATGAACGCCTGCCGCTCGATCTCATAGGAAACCTCCTGGGATTTGTGTTTATCGTGCGAATGGATGATGACCCCCCATTTGTACTGCTCGAAAATGGGCTTGTATTCCCAGGGCATCGGCGAATGCGGACGCGACGGGCAGGTATGGTTTTTCCCCCAGTCGCTGCACCCGTACATGCACTTCAGTATCGTCCTGGAATCAAAAGCGATATCCCCGATCGAAAATACCACCGCGTCATCTGCGCCCAGTTTCAGAGCCAGCTCTGTATATTTGTCACGTTCCATGTCTCCCCCACCCCATCAACTTTTATTCTTTCACAATTATGCTTCATCGCAACGGAAACTGCAACCGGGAGATGTGTTTTGACATTATAAATGGTATAATTTAAATACAATATTCTATGGGGGTGTTATGTCTGATGCCTTCCGAATTCATACTCAAGCATAAAATCGAATGCACAGGTTACAAATGGGATGTAGCGCATCCAGGGGCGCTGGTCTGCATCGTGCACGGTATCGGCGAACATGCCATGCGGTACGATGCCATTGCGAAATTTCTTAATTCGAAAAACTATGCGGTTTACGCCTTTGACCTCCCCGGCCATGGAAAGTCTCCCAACCCGAGGGGACACATCGGCTCCAGGGCGCAGGTCATGGGCCTGATCGATTCCCTGCTCTCTGCTGCGCGCTCCGGCCACCCCGGAATACCCGTATGCATTTACGGGCACAGCCTGGGCGGGAACCTGGTGCTGAAATACAGGCTGGAAAGCAGGGACGAAACGATTTTTTACATGATCACTTCCCCATGGCTCATACTTGCCAGCCCGCCGCCGAAGGCCCTGCTGGCGCTTTCAAAAGTGATGGCAAAGCTGATGCCCGGCATGCTGGTAAATACGGGGCTGGTAGCCGGCCATATCTGTTCCGATGAGAACGTCGTACAGGCATATGTGAAAGACCCGCTCGTCCATGGCAAAATATCCGCCGTCACAGGCGCTGAGAGGCTCCAGGATTCGAAAGAGATCATCGGGAAGGCTGATGTGCCAAAGACCCCCATGCTCCTGATGCACGGCGACGACGACCATATCTGCAGCGTGGAAGGCAGCAGGCTCGTAGCCTCCAAAGCGGGAGATTGCTGCACGTATATAGAATGGGCGGGCTGCCGCCATGAGATCCATAATGAAACCATCAAGCAGGACGTCATGAATAAAATGGCGGAATGGCTGGACAAGCGGACAGAAAAAAAAGGGCCGTGACAAGCGCCACGGCAAATGTAAAGGGGGTCTCAATGAATTTGTGAGGTCACCATTCAATATTCCCAGTATTCAAAAGAATATACAAAAAAATAAAGCCTTACCGGCTTTATTTTTTGATTTGATCATTTATCCTCGTTATTTTGCGGGAAAAAATCTCCCAGCGTTACCTTGGTCTCCTGAACAGGGGGTATCTCAAACGTTTCCTCGTCCGATGCAGGGGCCTGCCCCTTTTCAGTTTCGGGCTGTTCTGCCCGCTGCTCTTCGAGCAGTATATCCCTGCGGCTCAGCGATATGCGCTTTTCGGCAGGGTTTACTTCCAGCACCTTTACCCGTACCATATCGTTGGGTTTCAGTTCGCTCTCCACTTTATCAATGCGTTTGGTAGATACCTGCGAAATATGGATCAGGCCGTCCAGTCCCGGGGCGAGTTCCACGAAGGCCCCGAAGGGAACGATCCTGGCCACCTTGCCCACCACGACAGAGCCAACGGGGAATTTCTCTGCAGCCGTTTCCCAGGGCTTCACCAGGCATTGCTTGTACCCCAGGCTGATCCTTTTTCGCTCGCGGTCCATGCTGAGGATCTCGACTTCCACTTCGTCTCCGGGCTTGATCACATCGGAAGGATGCTTCACCTTGCCCCAGGAAAGATCGGATACATGTATCAGGCCGTCGACGCCGCCGATATCCACGAATGCGCCGAAGTCCGTAAGCCGCATGACCTTGCCCTTGACCTTGTCGCCGGGCTTGAATGCGCTCCAGATCTCCTCTTCCTTCTTTTGGAGGTCTTCCTGCAAAACGAGCTTGTGGGAAGCCACGATGCGTTTGCGTTTTTTATCGACCTCGATAGCCTTGAGCTTGAGGGTTTGTCCTACGTATTTGCTCAGATCCTGAACGAAGCGGACGGAAACGTGGGATGCCGGGATGAAGACCTTTATGACGTTCTTGCAGAGCGCCACAAGGCCGCCGTTGACGGATTCCTTCACGACTGCTTCAAACAGTTCGCCGGCTTCAATACTTTCAACATACTTATTCAATATCTTCCGGGCATCAACGCTCTTTTTGGATAGAAGCACGTTGCCTTCCCCGTCATTTACTTTGATAACTTCCACCGATATCTCATCGCCCACCTGGCAGGCCTCGCGCGGGTTCATATCGCCTTCCAGGGACAATTCATTGCGCGGTATCAAACCATCGGATTTGTACCCGATATTGACGCACACTTCATTATCCGTGAGCTGAACCACTGTGCCTTTGACGACCTGTCCCGGCCTGATCTGCACGAGGGTCTTTTCGATGATCTGCGCAAAATCGTCTTCCTGAACGGAAGCAGGTTCAGCATTTTGCTCCACTTCCGGCTGCAGATCCTGTCCGGCATCCTGCTGCAGATCCTGTTCCGGTTCTGTTTCGGAAACGTCCGATACCGTTTCAGATATCGCTTCTTCGGGCCCTACATCCACAATATCGGATGATACTTCCATTTTGGCCCCTTCCAGCTCGTCCATTCTTGCGATAACCTCCCTGATCATGCCATCAGGCGTCGATGCACCTGCGACAATTCCTATTATATCATCTGGATGCATGAATGCAAGTGGCACATCCTCCACCTGCTCCACAGCATAGGTTTTCGGGCAGTAATTTGCACTCATTTGGGCAAGTTTTTGGGTGTTTGAACTGTTTTTGCCCCCGATAACGAGCATCATGCAGGCTTTTTTGGCGATATCGATGGTCTCTTCCTGCCGTTTGACCGTCGTCTGGCATATGGTATCGAATAAATACGGATCGTCCACACGGGTTTTCAGGGCGGAAACGATCTGATCCCATTTTTCGGGCGTTATCGTCGTCTGGGCTACCACACAAGCTTTTTCCATATGCGGAAGGGCTTCAACGTCTTCGGAGGAATATAATATATGGGCCCTGTCCCCGCTCCAGCCGTTTGTGCCCACCACTTCGGGGTGTTCCCTCTCACCGATGATAATGATCTCATTCCCCGCTTCGCTATGGGCCTTGACCGTCTCGTGGATACGTTTCACATATGGGCATGTGGCGTCAATAACGTTGATGCCGAGCTCGCGGCATTTTTCATAAACAACCGGAGGCACCCCGTGAGAGCGGATGATCAGATTGCATCCATCCAGCCCATCCAGGCTTTCGACGGGAATTGCCCCCTTTGCCTGAAGGTCTTCCACGACGTTTTTGTTGTGGATGATGGGGCCGTAGGTATAGACCCTGCCATACTTCTCCAGGCTTTCCATCACCAGGTCTATGGCCAGTTTCACGCCCATGCAAAAGCCGCCGTGTTTCCCGGTCAGTATCTGCAAATCAAACCTCCGTATTACAAAGCCTTCATGGCATTTTCAAAGATCTCAGTCGCCTGGTTGATGGTTTCCTTCGTGATAGCGCCTGAATTGAAACCCTCCAGCCTGAAAGGTTTGCCCACAACGACGGTCTGCCTTCTGAAAAGCCTGAACTCCCGCTTATACCGTACCGGCAGGATCATTGCGCCGGACTGGATGGCCAGCAGTCCGATTCCTCTTTCAAAAGGCTGGATCTCTCCGGTGAGGCTCCGGGTGCCTTCCGGGAAGATGCCGAGTATTTTCCCTTCATTGAGGACCTTTAGCGACTTTTTGATCGCACTGATATCATTGGCGTGCCTGTTCACCGGAAATGCCTCCAGTTTGGTAAACAGCCAGCGGGTAAATCTATTTTGGAACCATTCGGATTTGGCAATGAAAAAGATCTGCCTTGGCGTGATCATGCCCAGAACGACCGGGTCCAGGAGCGATATATGGTTGCATATCATGATCAGGGGACCCTTTGTTTTCAGGTATTCACGCCCGATCACCTTGTACGGAAAGAGGAGATATACAAAGGGCTTTCCGATCATTCTCAAAATTCGATAGAACATCTGTTATTGCTCCCGATCTATTTTATGTAATCCCTGAGTTTTTGCAGTACCTGATCGATATCCAGCTCCGTCGTATCGACCAGCACCGCATCCTGCGCCGCCCTCAAGGGTGCGACCGCCCGGGTACTGTCGTTCCTGTCGCGGAAATTGATGTCATCGATGATCTTTTGAAGCGGGATGCTTTCCCCTTTCAGCTGCAGTTCCTTTTGCCTTCTTTTTGCCCTTTCTTCCGGCGAGGCGGTCAAAAAAAACTTATAGGCGGCATCCGGGAGCACATGGGTGCCGATATCGCGCCCATCCAGCACCAGGCTTGTCTGCCGTGCAAGGTTCCTTGCCATTTCCGTGGCAAGATCCCGCACGTCCTTGTTCAAAGCAACCATGGAAGCGGCATGGGATGCATCCATGGTCCGGATCGCTGAAGATACATCTTCGCCGTCGAGCATCATTTTTTGAATATCCCCGTCAAAAACAATGGAGATATCTGTATTTTTCAATGCTTCCTTTATCGCATCCCCGGAAGCAAGGTCTATACCTTTGCGCAGCATACATAGGCCTACTGTCCTGTATATCGCGCCGGTATCCAGGTAATGAATGCCCAGCAGTTTGGCCAGGTTTTTTGCGATCGTGCTTTTGCCCGCGCCGGCAGGCCCGTCTATTGCGATGCTAATATGATCCATCATACCCTCCGCATGATCAGATGGCCCTGTGGCCCAGGCCGATCGCGACCTCATTGAGGTGAAGCAATCCTATGCCCATGAAAACGCATACCGTTATATGGTCGCCATACCTGGCCATTCCGATCTTTCCCCCGACATTCAAACCGACAGCCTTGGCCATGATCTGCGACAGGGCCTCATGCGCCGCGCCCGCCACGCCGCCCTCCTCCAGGTGCGTCTCCCCGATGATGCCCTCCCGTTTGGCAGCCACGATGGCCCGTTCGATCAATTTGGTGACGGATGCGATGAATTCGCCGCCGAAATCGACTGCGGCTGCATGGATATCTTCCTGCAGCAGCTCACTTTTCAGCTGCTTTTCCTCGTCCCTGTCCTTGCTCAAGCTCATCAAGATGGCCGCCTTGGCGACGTCCCTGCTTCCAGTCATAGTTGCCTCCAATATATCAGCAGTTGCTCCCTGCGACATAGCCTGTGCTGAAGGCGATCTGGAGGTTGAACCCTCCGGTCAGCGCATCCACGTCCAGCACTTCTCCGGCAAAAAACAGCCCTTTGACTACCTTGGACTCCATTGTACCGGGGTTTATCTCCTTCACATTCACGCCGCCCCGCGTGATGACTGCTTCCGCTACAGGCCGGAACGATTTCACATGGAATACCAGGCCTTTCAGCAGTTTAACCAGTTCACTCCGTTTTTCCCGGGTGATCTGGCAGGCAGCCGTTTCTTCCTCCACACCCCAGAGCCGGATGACCACCGGGACCATGGACGCGGGCAAAAGCTCCGCAAGCGCATTCTTTATATTTTTCTTCGCGAATTTCTGGAAATCCCGGATGATGCGCTTGTCAAGAGTATCTTCACTGATTCCGGGTTTGATGTCAATATACAAATTGGACCGCAGGATCACTTCCTCCGGCACCATGCTGCTGGCGGTGAGAACGAGCGGTCCGGATATGCCAAAGTGGGTGAACAGCAGTTCCCCTCTTTCCCGGTGGAGCTCCTTTCCGTTGGAGACGATAAACAGCTCAATATTTTTGAGGGTCAGTCCCTGCAGCGACATCGGCCATTGTTCAACGGTATCAAAAGGGACCAGTGCGGCCCCGGGGGCCCGTACCGTATGCCCCAGATCCTGCGCCATTTCATAGCCGTCCCCCGTAGAACCCGTGGAGGGATAGGAGATGCCTCCTGTGGCAATGACGGCTGAATCGCAGGTCAGGATCCTGCCATCGTCCAATTCGACCCCGGTAACCTGTTCTTGGGTGCAATGGATCGATCGGACTTCAGCTTTGAGCTGTATATCCACATTGGCGTCCTGAAGCATGCGCGACAGCGCTTTGATCACATCGCTGGATTTATCGGACTGCGGGAACACCCTGTTGCCCCTTTCCACTTTAGTCTGCAGTCCAAGGGCAGAAAAGAAACCCACTGTCTCATTGCAGTCAAAAGCGGAAAGCGCGCTGTAAAGGAACCTGGGATTTGTCGGGATATTGTTCAGGTATTCTTCCAGAGAGGCCATATTCGTCAGGTTGCAGCGGCCTTTGCCCGTGATATACAGCTTCTTCCCCAGTTTATCATTCTTTTCGAGCAGGACCACTTCCAGGCCGCGCCTTGCGGCGATCCCCGCAGCCATCATCCCGGCGGGACCGCCGCCGATTACAATGACGCGCCCGCCTTTGTTTCCATTTTGGGATAGCATCGTATAGTTCAGCGTCCTCGATTCCAGACTATTCATAATATGACCAGGCATCCTCAGGAATTTTCCCTTTCGATGTACACCTTGTATTCCGACCATATGTTTTCGAGCTCTTCAAATTTTTTCGAGATCTCCGCCTTCTTCCGCTGCCCTATAGCCATGATGAGCGCATTGATCAGACTGAGCGGCGCGACCAGTGAATCCACAAATGATGCCATGTCGCTCCTCGCCGTCAGTACGATATCGGCATACCCTGCGATCTTGGACGTGTTGCTGTCGGTGATGGCGATGACTTTCACGCCGCGTTTTTTTGCAAACGTCACGCCTTCCAGCGTACGGGTGGAGTATCTGGGAAAGGAGATCCCGATGACCACGTCCTTTTCGGTGGCCGGGGCCAGCTGTTCAAAGATATCGCTCACACCGAACGTACACACATGCACATTCTGCAGCACGAAATTCAGATAATAGCCCAGGAACTGCGTCAAGGGGGCGCTGCTGCGAAGGCCCAGAATGTAGACCTTGTTGGCCTGAAAGAGGCTCTCCACAGCCTGCTCAAACTGTGATTCATCGATGGAATCTATCGTCATGCGGATATTGTGCATGTCCGCCTTCAAGACGGTATGAAGGATGGCGCTGTCATCCATGTCCGAAGAGGCCAGTTCGATCCGCTGGACGGTGGTCAGTTTGTTCCGTATCATCTCCTGCAGGGCCTTTTGCAGACGGGGATAGCCGTCAAAACCAAGCGAATCGGCAAACCTCACCACGGTGGATTCGCTCACCCGGGCATGCTCTCCCAGCTTGCAGGCCGTCATGAAGGCGGCCTTGTCATAGTTGCTGATGATGAAATCGGCGATGCGTTTCTGGCCCTTGCTCATTTTCCTGTAATTCGAATGGATATTGGACAACAGATCATGTTTCTCCAATGGGATTCCCGCCTTTACCATTTTCTTTCGCCAATGCTGCCATTTTATCCAGCATTGACCGGTTCGTCAGATCATACCAGAGTGGTGTCAGTGTGATATAACCCCTGGAAACCCAGCTGACATCGGAATCTTCGGCATCATCGGGGGTATCGCATGCTTCCCCCCGCAGCCAGTAATACTTCCTGCCAAAGGAATCGGTATGTTCTTCATACCAGTCGATATATCTGCATATGCCCAGGGGGCATATCCTGCTGCCTTTTATCTGCTCCAGAGGGAGATCCGGAACGTTTACATTGATGATCGTTTTCTCCGATACATCGAGATCGCACATCTGCAGGATGATATCGGATGCGACTCTACAGGCTGTATCGTAGTTGGCCGGAAAGTGCGATGCCACAGAGAATGCAAGGGATTTCACGCCGGCGATGGCGCCCTCCATGGCCGCCGCTACCGTACCGGAATAGATCACATCGGTCCCGAGGTTTGCGCCGCAGTTGATACCGGAAATGACCATATCCGGTTTCTGGGCGAGGATGCTGTTCAGGGCGATCTTGACACAATCCGAAGGCATTCCATGGACCGCGTAGCATGCCGCATCCAGATCCGGTATCTGTGTTTCAATGACTTTCACCGGGGAAAACAGCGTCGTATGGTGGCTGGTGGCGCTGCATTCGAGTATGGGGGCGACTACGGTGATCACATGGTCTTTTGCAAGTGTTCTTGCAAGATGTTGCAATCCTTCGCCGTGAATTCCATCATCGTTTACCAGAAGAAGACGCATCTGCAGCCAAATCCCCCGTTTTATGCATTCAGGACTATTATAATTGTGCCTGTATTCATTGTCAAAGATAATGAAGGATACTGGAAATGTAATAATTGATTCAGATCAATTTCCGCCGTGGTTTTGAAAATAATGTACTTCATCCGGGGTCATTTCCCTGTACTCCCCGCTCTTCAAACCGCCCAGCGAGAGCTTTCCGATCGCGATCCTTTTTAAATATATTACCTTCCTGCCCACAGCTTCAAACATTTTCTTTACCTGCCTGTTGCGTCCCTCATGGATCTCGACTGTATACGCAGGTACCCGGCTGTCCATGGGAAAAGGATGGACCCTGGCTTTCGAGGTGAGCCTGCCATCAATGAAGACCCCGTTTTCCAGCGCGCAGAGGTCATCATATTCCAGGCTTTTATCGATATATGCCAGATAGGTTTTGGTGATGTTGCTGCTGGGATGGGAAATGGTATATGCAAAGTCGCCGTCATTGGTGAGGATCAGCAGGCCTTCCGTATCATAGTCCAGCCTCCCCACAGGGAAGACGCGCAGTCCCATATCGGGAATGATGTCCAATACGGTCCTTCTTCCCCGGTCATCGCTGCAGGTCGTGAGGGTATTGGCAGGTTTATTCATGATCAGATACACATGTCTATCCGGCCTTGCAAGCGTCGCGCCGTCCACTTCCACTGTATCCGATGCGTCATCCACCACCAATCCCATCTGCGTGATGACAGCACCGTTCACTTTCACATGGCCGCTCGCGATGAGCTCCTCGCATTTCCTCCTGGAAGCCACACCGGCTTCGGCAAGGACTTTCTGCAGACGCTTTTTCATTGCACACCCCAAACAATATCAAATAATTATTAATTCCATCCCTCGATCAACCTCAATAAATGATATCCCAGGGAATTTTCCAGGATATCCTCCGAGGCGTAAAGATCGGCGGAATAGACCATTTCGTTCCCCAGCCACGCCTGTACCTTCCCCACCTGCATGCCCGTCAGCACCGGCGCCTTGACCGACCGGGGCAGGTCCACCTTCAAATCAATGGTCTCATTCTCTGTCAGCGGATACAAAAAAGGTTTGTCCATATAAATATGCAGGCCGTTTTTGAGCCCGTTTTCGACATTGACGAATCCCAGGTATTTTTTTGCTTCGACGATGGATTTCAACTGGTAATGGGCAAAACAGAAATCCAGCAGCGCCATGCTGTCGGGGAACATCGCCGGACATTTCAATACCACGCAGACCAGCTGCATCCCGTTGCGTTTGGCAGCCGACACCAGGCATTTGCCGGCTGCATCCGTATAACCCGTTTTGATGCCGTTGCCGCCTTCATACTGCCAGAGGATCTTGTTTTTATTTTTCAAAACACGGTTATAGTCCCTGCCCTCCCAGGGGATATTCATGTATTTGGTGCTCACGATCTGGGCAAATACCGGATTGTGCATCGCATAGGCTGCGATCAGGGCCAGATCGTGCGCCGTTGTGTAATGCTGCGGATCATGCAGCCCGTGGGGATTTGTAAAATGCGTGTCCAGCGCGCCGATCTCGGCGGCTTTTGCGTTCATCAACGCCGCGAAACCCTCCACGCTGCCTCCGATATGTTCCGCCACCGCCACCGCAGCGTCGTTTCCAGACTGCAGCATCAGCCCATACAGCAAATCACGCAGGACCACCTTTTCTCCTATCCCGAGAAAGATGGAGGACCCTCTCATGCCGTAGGCATTCTGGCTCACAGTGACGATATCATCAAGGTTTCCGCGCTCGATGGCCACGATGGCCGTCATGATCTTCGTGGTACTGGCCATGGGCATCCTGGTATTTGCATTTTTGGAGAAAATGATCCTGCCGCTGCCTGCTTCCATGACGACCGCCGCCGTGGCCGAAGTATCCGGCAAAAGGGCCTTTTCCGCCGGATGGGCCGACGCAATACCGCCGCTCCAGCACATCATAACACAAACGATTGAAATTGTCGCAATCAGGCGTTTCAATTTGGGTCACTCCAATAAAAGACTAAATAAAAAGTGGTTGTACACCACTTTTGTGCATAGCGCTACATCATCTTTATACTCTCGTTTTTGGGTTTGAATTTATCCACGACGAGCTGGACCAGCGGCCGCAGCTCCTCCAGCACCTGCGGCACGAGCTCCACCAGCCTGTCATAGATGGAATTGAAGTGCACAGGCATGACCTTGACCTTGTTGGAATTGACGACCAGAAAGGCTATCGGTTTGATGCAGGTTCCTGCGCCCGATCCCCCCGCAAAGGGTCTGTTGGACGTATTTTCGGATGCGTTTTCGGTATGTTTTTCTTTCTCGTCGGAAGCGTATTCACCCCCGCCGGATACGAAACCCACCGATACCTGGGATATGGGGATGATCACATTGCCGTCGGTCGTCTCAACGGCGTCACCAACGATCGTATTGACGTCAATCATCCTGGCTATCTCGTCCATGGTCGTTTTGAGAATGTTCTCGATCGGATGCAATGGCAGACACCTTCTTTCGCACAAATAAAAGGAAAATCCTGATTCCTGCCATCATAATATAAGCCACTCGTATGGATAATATACATTCCAGCAAGAGGCGGAATTCCAGCTGGCCAAAGTATGGTTTTACATTGACCATAGCGGTTTTCGGTATCCCCTGGGAAAAATAGATCCTTGCAAGGGCGATGTTTACGGCAGCGACTATGATGCCTGAGACGAGGGCCGTCGCGGCTGCGTCTTCCAGCCCGATATCGATATCCAATGACAGCTTGTCGATGACCAATCTTCGTTTATCAAAGAACATATCCAGCAGATCAATAATATCTCTCGGTCCTACAGGCTTCTTTTTCTTTTGCCGTTTTTCAAATATATCCTTTAATTCATAGGTCTTTACCAGTTTGTCCCGTTTATAATATTTGAGCGTATACAAGCCTTTGCCGTATCGGTTGAATACCAAAGAAAGCTTGTGAACGTTTATCCTGTAAATACGCAGAATCAAAGACAGGCTCTTGCTTTCCCTGGATATCTCGAAATCAAGAATGAGAGCGAGTTTCGAAAAATATGTTACAAGAACTATAAATATTACAATCGCTGCAATAATGAGAAATACCAATGCTACCACCGGATGGTATTTTTCCCAAAAATAAAAAATACATGAATCCTCATGTATTTCCCTGCGTAGTTCAATCCAGCACCATTTCCTGCTGCTCCGAAGCCCCCGGGGCTTCCAGCCTGAGCGGAGGTAGTTCCTTCAGGTTTTTGATGCCGAAACGCCGCATGAACTCCTCCGTCGTCCCGAAAAGGACCGGTTTCCCGATCGTATCCTTGCGCCCTGTTTCCCGGATAAGACCGTGCGAAAGCAGGACGCCGATGGAATAATCGCATTTGACGCCGCGGATAGCCTCTATCTCTCCCCTGGTCACCGGCTGGCTGTAGGCGATGATGGAAAGCGTCTCGAGGGCGGACTGGGAAAGGCTTTGCGCCTGCACGGGGTGGAGCATGTTTTCGATGAAGGACGAATATTTCTTGTTCGTGCAAAACTGTATCTTGTCCCCGATATGGGAAATGAGTATGCCGCGTTCCTCGCTTTGATAGGTCTCCTCCATCATACGAAGGATCCTTTTGAATTCCTTCTCGGGGCATTCAAAAGCTTCCGCCAGTTTGGATATCGGAACCGGCTCTCCCGTGACATATAATATCGCTTCTATTGCCGGGATCATTTCTTTTTCGTTCAAGACAATGCTCCTTCATCAAACCTGAAAAGATATAATTCGCCCAGGTGCGCGCTTTGCATCACACCGACGATATGCTGCTGGATCATTTCCAGCAGCGCCAGGAACGTCACGATGACCTCCATCCGGGTGGTATCTTCATTGAACAATTCCTGGAACTCTATTTTCGCCCGCTGCTTCAGCATACCCGAGATATGTTGGATCCTGTCGGGTATGGTAAAGCCCTGCAGGACGATATCCCTGGGGGCTGGCTTCCCGGCGCGGCTGCTCACCCGCTGCAATACCGATAACATGGCCTCGAAAAGATTCTCCGTCACGATATTGCTGAGGTCCAGCGGCGGCTTGGGCAGCGGATGCTCTTCAGGCAGCTTGTAATAGGCGCCTTTTGCATCGGCCTCCATGGTTTTCAGTTTTTCGCTGATCTCCTTGAAGGCTTTGTACTCCGAAAGCTGGCGGATGAACAGCTCCCGGGGGTCCTCTTCATCCTCCTGGCTGGGAGGCGCAGGCAGCAGGGAATGCGATTTGATATAGATCAGCGTGGCCGCCGTGGTAAGAAAATCGCTCGCCAGGTCCATATCGAGTTCGGGCAATTGCCGCATGTATTCCATGTACTGCTCCGTGATCTGGGAAACGAAGATGTCCTTGATATCGATCTCCGCCTTCCGTATCAGGTGCAGCAGCAGGTCCAGCGGACCCTCAAATTGATTTAATCGAATCTCATAGCCCATACCAGAATCCTTTAAACCAGCGCTATGCCAAAAATCATGGCCCAGAAACGAATGAAAGACTGGAATATATAACTGACCCATTCCCCGATAGGCAGTATGCCGAAGAATATGAGTGCGACAAGGACCAATGGGAGCAGAAAACCATATCTTTCGATCGCCCATACTGCACGGATGTTTTTGATTTTGAGAAACATTTTCAATACATGCCATCCATCAAGCGGTGGTACGGGGATAAGGTTAAATATCATCAGACCGAGATTGATGCGTATGATTAACTGCATGATCAGCTGGTATGTTCCATCCGTCCACCCTGCAAATACGACCGTAACATACAGGATCAAGGAAAAGACAAAGGCTACGACCAGATTGGTAAAAACGCCTGCCAGGGAGACGATGATCTCTCCGGCTTTGCGGTTTTTGAAATAGGAAGGATTGATCATGACCGGTTTTGCATAACCGAAACCGGCGAGGATGAGGAACAGGAAACCCATCCAGTCGATATGTTTGAGCGGATTTAACGTATACCGGCCTGTCATCCTGGGGGTGGGATCTCCCAGTTTCGTGGAGGCGAACGCATGGGCGAACTCATGGACCGTCAAACCGATTATGATCGCCGGGAGGGTAAGCAAAGTCATATACCAAAATTCCGGAGTAAAAAAAGACCTGAACAACAATGATGCACCACCGCTAATTTATTATTGTTATTATAAAACAATTAACCGTCCAGCACAATAAGAAACCCCCTGCGTATGGCAAGGGGGCCCTGTATGCCTGTTTGTATTTGAATCACACCTAATCACCCGAACTCCATTGGTGGCATATGCGTACGAAGCCATCCCAGAATTCAGATGTCTTTACATCGCAGTCCGACACAAGGTTCACGCGGGCTTTCTCCTCCCCGTCCACGGTGATGACCATCTCGCCGATCACCTGGCCTTTTTTGATGGGTGCATCCAGCGCGTCGGGAATGGTTATTTTTTTGGATACGCTCTTTTCGCTGCCTTTTACGACCAGCATTCCCGCATCCTTCTCGGCCACCGCATTGATCTTTTCAATATCGCCGCCATTTACGGGGATGCCTTTTTTAACGATCTCGCCTTTTTTGGCGGACATCACGAGGCTGAAAGATGAAAAACCGTAATCCAGCAGTTTTCGCGCCCCTTCAAACCTGGCGTCGCTGTTGGGCGCGCCCAGGATAACGGCGATGAGGCGCTGCTGCCCTCTTTTTGCCGTTACAGAGATGCAGTAGCCGGCTTCAGGGGAAGATCCGGTCCGAAGGCCGTCGCACCCGTCATAAAAGCGTACCATCCGGTTGGGATTCGTCAGTTCTGTGATGCGCCCGCCGTTGTGTACGATCTGGTCGGTAAAAATCGTACCCCAGCGGAAAACGGTGGGTCTGCTGCAGAGTTCCCGGGAGGCGGCTGCCATATCGCGCGCAGTGGAATACTGGTCCGAAGAAAGCCCCGAGCAGTCTGTGAATTTGGTATTTGCCATTCCCAGTTCCTGCGCCCTGCTATTCATAGCCTGTACGAATATCTCCTCCGAGCCGTTGATCTTTTCAGCCATTGCCACCGTGGAATCGTTTGCGGAGGCGATGATGATGGTCCTGATGAGATCGGTCACCGTATATTCGGCATTGGCGTCCAAAAACGCCTGCGTTCCCACCGTACCGGCTGCATTTTTGCTGATATTCACTTTTTCATCGAGGGATACCTTCCCGCTCTCCACAGCGTCACAGATCAGAACGAGCGACATCACTTTTACCACGCTGGCCAGCGGGAGTTTTTCATCCGCAGCCTTTTCCAGGATGACCTGGCCTGTGGTCTGATCAACAAGGATGTATGCTTTCGCATCAATCTTGATATTGGGCTGGGCAGGATCGGGCGGCGCCTTTGCAGCCGCCATCAACGGTATCATGGCAAGAACAAGCAGAAAAGATATGATGGATGCCAGTAATTTTTTCGGCATATAAAAACCCTCCTTCCAGATTCATATTTATTTTCCCTGAATGGAAGAAGGGTTATGCCATGTTCATTTCGAGAGACTGCAGGCATTTTTAGTCAATACTGCTGATAAAAGCTGTCAGCAGCTTTCTGAAGTTTTCGCCCGCCTTGAGACCTGCTTCCAGCACTTCCTCGTGGTTCAGTGCCTGGTCCAGGACACCGGCAGCCATGTTCGTGACACAGGAAACCCCTACCGTCTGCACCCCGCAGTGTGATGCCGCGATGGCTTCGGGAACGGTGGACATCCCCACCACGTCTGCGCCCAGGACCCGGAGCATGCGGATCTCGGCAGGCGTTTCAAAGCTGGGGCCGCTCATCATGGCGTATACGCCTTCCCGCAGGACCAGCCCAATGGACGAAGCCGCATTGCGCATCGATTGCTGCAGCTTCCGGCTGTAGACATAGGACATATCGGGGAACCGTGGCCCGAAATCGTCATCGTTCGGGCCTGCCAGCGGATTGCCGCCCGACAGATTGATATGGTCGGTGATCAGCATCAGGTCTCCCGCTTTGAAATCCAGATTTACGCCACCGCACGCATTGGTCAGCACCAGCGTCCGTACGCCCAGCAGTTTGAAAAGCCTTACCGGGAAGATGATATCCGACTGTTTGTATCCTTCGTAAAAGTGGAACCTCCCCTGCATGCATACGCAGGCCTTCCCCGCCGAAATGCCGAACACGAGTTTGCCTGCATGTCCTGGTACGGTGGAACGCAAAAATCCGGGTATTTCCGAATAAGGCACTTCCACGCGGTTTTCCAGGGAATCCGCCAGCCCACCCAGACCGGAACCCAATACCAGCGCCACGCCAGGCTGCATATCCGTAAATTCTTTTATTGAATTTAAGGCTTCACAATAGATCTTTTCCATCATTGATCCCCTTTCCTGATTTCCTTCCAGAATGATCTGCCGTTTTTCCAGGCGGGCAGTCCAAAGTACTCAATGACCGTCGCGCCGATATCCGCAAAGCTTGTCCGTATGCCCAGATCCACGCCCTGCATTATTTTCCTGCCGTAAACGAGGATAGGGATATACTCGCGCGAATGATCGGTGCTCTCCGTCGTAGGATCGCATCCGTGGTCCGCCGTCAGGATCAGGAGATCCTCATCGTTCAAAAGGCTGAACACTTCAGGAATGCGCCTGTCCACGTACTCCAGCGCATCTGCATAGCCGCGTACATCGTTGCGGTGCCCGTAGAGCATATCGAAATCCACGAGGTTGGAAAATACCAAACCCGAAAATGGCTCCTTCATGTATTCCAGTGTGGCGTCGATGCATTCGGCATTGCCGTGCGCATGCCTGCTTTTGGTTATTCCCCGGAAATTGAAGATATCCTCGATCTTGCCTACAGCCGCCGTTTCCAGTCCTGCGTCTTTCAGCCCATCCAATATCGTGCAGTCCGGCGGCGTGATGGAAAAGTCCCTGCGGTTTACGGTGCGGACATAGCTGCCTTCCGTCCCGGTGAACGGGCGCGCGATGATCCTGCCCACGGCATGGTCCCCGCGCATGATCCTGCGGATACACGTGCAGATCTCATACAGCCTTTCGAGGGGCACCACTTCTTCATGTGCTGCCACCTGGAGCACGCTGTCGGCGGATGTATAAACGATCAAAGCTCCTGTTTTGACATGCTGGCTTCCAAGCTCCTTGATGATCTCCGTGCCCGATGCGGGCTTGTTGCCGATGGTCTTGATCCCGCATTCATGTTCGATCTGGGTGATGATCTCTTCGGGAAATCCCTTCGGGTAGGTGGGAAACGGTTTCTCGCCCACGAGGCCGGCGATCTCCCAATGCCCCCCGGTGGTATCCTTCCCGGTGAAAAGTTCCGCCGATTTTCCAAAGCACCCGACAGGCCGTTCAGCCTTGACCGGCAACCCTATGCCCTGTATATTGCCGATTCCCAGATCGATCAGATTTGGGATTTTCAGACCGCCGACGGCTTTATAGATATTTACCAGGGTATTGGAGCCGGTGTCTCCGTATTTGTATGCATCGGGCTGTTCCCCGACCCCTACGCTGTCCAAAACGATCAAAACGGCTTTTGCCAAGGTATCGCCTGCTTTCATCCAAATCTGCAACCATTCTATTACAACAATTATTTCTTGGCAAGCCGGGCTTTATTACGAAAAGAACGGAAGAATCATGATAACGGCAAGATGACTTTCGTGAGCCATTGGAAAAGATATGGGAATGCGATGGCCTGCAGGAGCATGACCAGTGCTGAAATGATGGCCATCCCCGATAAACGGATGAGATATTCTCTGGTCATGCCGGCTCCGGCGGGAGTCTTCCTGTTTCGGTACCGGAAAAGCGCGTTTTGAAGCGCAATCTTGGACATTTTCGCATGGCAGATGGCGATCAGCCATGAGGGAGGAAGGATGCATAGAATGACCACGATGACACCGCCGAAGCCAAAGTTACCGATGAATGCGCTTGCGGCAATACCGAACGTAAAGCCTTCAAGCAGCATGGTAACATACAGGCATGGCAGCAGGAAGATGCCGATACCGCTGATGAAGATCAGGAACAGCCATATTGCATTGTTGATCAATGCCCCGGCAAGCGAATTTAAAACATTGATGCCGTTGTTGCTGATGGTATTAATGACACCTGTCAGGAATATTTTCAGATTACCGCCTTCATAGTATGGCAGCATTGTGAAGGCGCCGGCGGAAATGCCTGCAAAAAAGAAGAATGCCAGGGAAAGGTAAAATGCGAAACTGCTTTTGATATCCGCCACAAACTTTTGTAAAAACAAGCGCCGCAAGAAAAATCCCCCTTTGGCATCTGCTGAAAGATATATATGCCGCAGGGTGGACAAATATTGCACCTGTTATCATGCTCATTTGGCAATTTTCATTGCGATCCTGTCGGACAGCATCGCAATGAATTCGCTGTTGGTCGGCTTCCCCTTTTCAGCGCTGACTGTATACCCGAAATAATGGTTCAAGGCGTTGATATCCCCTTTGATCCAGGCAACTTCGATGGAATGGCGCATGGAACGTTCGACTCTTGCGCCGGTCGTATTGTATTTGCTGGCTATCTCGGGATATAGCTTTTTGGTAACGCCGTTGAGGAGCGTATGGTCCTGCAGGGACATGATGATCGCATCTTTCAGATATTTGTATCCCAGCAAATGGGATGGAAGCCCCAATTGCTGGAGGATGGTTTTGACCAGGCATTCAGCATTGTCTGCAGCCGGGATATATTCCCCCGAGACAGTGCTTTCTTCTGCAGGGATCATGACGGGTATGGGATTTATCACGAAACCAAAAAGGTCCCTGATCCTTCTCACCAGATCCGCCGTGGAGATGGTCTTGTTGATATAGTAATCCGCACCCAGTTCCATTGCCTTTTGCACGATGATGTCATTTCTCAGGACAGAGAGCATGGAGATGACAGGACGATAGCCATACTGCATCGTATTGAGCGATTCAAGCACGCCCAACCCGTCCATCACGGGCATCACGATATCCAGAAGGACGATATCCGGTTTGTGAATGAGTATTTTCTGCAGTGCCTCCCGGCCGTCATGGGCAAACCCTACGATCTCCATTTCGGACGTGACCGTTTCGATTTCAGTTTTCAGTTTATCACAAAAGTCAACGTTGTCATCGGCGATCAAGACACGTGTCTTCAAATCCATGAGAACCGACCCCCAAAAATTAAACAACTTTATTATTCAAAACTATAGCTGGAAATCCTTCTTAATTCGTTCGACATAGATATTATATAGAACGACAAATTTCGACGGGATGCTGTTCATTCCCCTTCCTCCAGCATCCATTCGATAAAAACACCATAGCCCCTGGTAGGATCGTTTACAAAAACATGCGTGACCGCCCCGACGATTTTACCGTTTTGCATGATAGGGCTTCCGCTCATGCCCTGTACGATGCCGCCTGTCCGCTTTAAAAGAACTTCATCGGTCACCTTGATGATCATGCCTTTCGGCTCAGGGTTCGTCTGACGGTTTATCCTGACGATCTCACATTTGTACTCGCCGATCCCTTTGCTATCCAACGTCGATAACAGCGTGGCCGGACCTTCCTGGACTTCGCCCGGGGACGCAATCTCGACAGGGTCTTTGTATACAGTATTGCGTACAGGCTGGTACATCGAGCCGAATATACCGAAATTCGTATTTTTATAGATCCTTCCAATGGGTTTGTTGGACAGGAAACTGCCGTGTATTTCCCCAGGTTCCCCCTTTTCCCCCTGTTTGATCTCGATGATATCGCTTTCCACGATCTCGCCGTCTTTCACGCTGAGCCTCTCTTTGGTGTCCACGTCGGTGATGGCATGGCCCAGGCTCCCAAACATTTTGGTCTCCGGATCATAAAAAGTCAGCGTGCCTACGCCCGCCGTGCTGTCTCTCACCCATATCCCGAGCCTGTATTTACCATCCTGCGGATCCATTATCGGCGTAGCGCTTACGGTTTTCTTCTCTCCCTTTCGGATAAACTCGATAACGGTGCTTTGTGAATCAAGCTTGTTCAGCAGTTTCATCATGTGATCTGCATTTTCAATTTCCGTACCACTGATTTTTATGATGACATCCCCGGGCTGGATGCCGGCTTCCCGCGCAGGATTTCTGGCCATCCCTGTTTCATCGGAAATCTCGGACATGCCTACGACCAGGGCTCCCTGGGTGTGCAGCGTAACGCCGATGCACTGGCCGCCCACGACCAGTTTTTTGGAATCCCGTATCTTTACGTTGATGCTTTTGAAAGGGAGAAACCCAAAGAGGTTGAAGACCAGGTTCGCATCTCCACTTTTGACGGGTGATATTTCGATCGGTTTATCCAGATCATAGGTATCCACATCCTTCAGGGATGTACCGTTGAGTTTCAGCACTTCGCTGTTTTCACCGAAGATTCTTGCCTGGAAAGGGACTCCGAGGTCGATCGTGCTTGTATTGCCGTTGCGTACAAATATTTCATTGGGTAATTTGTTGAGGCCTTGGATCTGAGGGATGAAATTCAGGGAAAGAATGGCCAGAGCGAGCAGGATCCCGATTATTTTAAAAGCTTTTTGGGCAGCATGGGACTTCTTCAAAAGCGTACACCTCTCTAAAAAAATAGCAACGTGATTATTCTTCTTAGAGACATATACGGATATACCCCGAGCTGTCCGAAGCCGGCGATAAATTAATAACAGGATTGCTATATCATACTTATAATTTTTACGTATATTATGGATGCTGCTGCTGTTTGAATTGCTTCGACCATTCCACCATCTGCCGGGCATGCTCGTAGCCGACCGAGCTCATGCCTACTCCGCCGATCAGCCTGGCAACTTCATTGTAACGCCCCTCATCTGCCAGCAAAGCCACATTTGTTACAGTTTTGCCGTTTGATTCACTTTTGCTGATCAGATAGTGTGTATCGGCCATGGAAGCGATCTGCGGGAGATGTGTCACGCAGATGACCTGCCTGGCAAGAGATGTCGATAGGAGTTTTTCAGCTACGACCTGTGCGATCCTTCCGCTGATACCTGTATCGATCTCATCAAATATCATGCACGGGATCTCATCCAGGTCGGCGGAAATGTTTTTAATGGCCAACATGATGCGTGACATTTCCCCCCCCGAAGCCACGCGTGACAGCGCCTTCAAAGGCTCTCCAACGTTGGTGGAGATCAGAAATTCGACCGTATCAAAGCCGGATGCCGTGAAAACCCTTTCATTGGAAACCGCTTCGGCTTCTTCAGGCATATCGGAAAAAACCACTTCAAACCGGGACTTTTCCAAGCCCAGGTCCATCAGTTGGGAAACGACCTTTCCTGAAAACCTTTCCCCTGCCAGTCTTCTTGTTTGGGAAAGCCGGACTGAGGCATCGTAAAGCGCACGCAAGAGCCTGGATTTTTCAGCCTGCAGGTCCTGGATATTTTGTTCACTGTTTCGTATCTCGTCATACTCGCCTTTTGCGTTCCGAAGAAACGTCAGTATTTCCTGAATGGTCGAACCGTACTTTTTTTTAAGCCTGGCTATGTCGTCCAGACGCTTTTCCACTTCCTCGAGCCTGCCACGGTCAAACTCAAAAACATTCCGGTATTCGCGTATTTCCATTGCCGCGTCTTCCAGGATGAAATAGGCGTCATTGAGTTTATTGTTGATCTCGGAAAATTTCCCGTCCAGCGCGGAAAGGCTTTCAAAAAGCGATGAGGACGCACGGATGGAAGCCAGAGCAGAATTGTTGTCGGCATCGCCATAAATGCTGTAATAGGATTTGTCGAGCGCTTCGGAGATCTTCTCTCCGTTGATGAGCAGCTGCTGTTCTTTTTTCAGTTCCTCGTCTTCGCCTGTTTTCAGCCGGGCCTTTTCGATTTCATTGATCTGAAAACCCAGGATATCCAGCATCCGTTCCCGGTCCCGCTCGCTGCCGAATCTGGACGTCAGTTTGCCGGACACTTCCTTGTATTCTCTATACAAGCCGGATACTATCCCGCGTAAAGGACCTGTTTCCTTATCCGCAAAGTTATCCAATATGGCCAGATGGCTGGATGTATTGAGCAGGGACTGATGTTCATGCTGGCCATGGATATCCACCAGGAGATCACCGGCGTTTTTCAGCAACGCAAGCGTTACGGGACTGCCGTTTACCCGGCATACGCCTTTGCCTGATACGGATATCTCCCTGGAAAGAACAACGGCATTGCCCGCATCCATTTCAATACCGTTTTCCAGGAGAAAATCGACTATTTTCGGTTTTGCTTCAATATCAAATGTCGCCTCGACCCTGGCCCTGTCCTTCCCGCTCTTGATCAGTTCCTTGTCCGCCCTTTCTCCGAGCACCAGGTTCACCGAGTCGATGATGATGGATTTGCCAGCGCCTGTCTCCCCCGATAATACATTCAGCCCGCCGGAAAAGTGTATATGCAAGGAATTGATAAGCGCGATATTTTCTATATACAAATGCTGCAGCATATGAACCCCATTTTATCGTCTGATGATGTTTTTCAGTTTCCCCATCACATACTCTGAATTGCTGCTGTCGTTCACCGCAATGAAAATCGTATTATCACCCGCCAGTGTACCTACGATCTCGGGCCATTTCATGGAATCGATGGCTTCGGCAGCGATATTGGCGCTTCCGCTGATGGTCTTGATCACCACCATCGTACCCGATGTTTCCAGCGAGACGACACTTTCTGAAAACATGCGCATCAGGACATTTACCGATGCGGATTCCACGCGTTCGGCAGGCGTATATTTGTATACGCCTTTGTCGGAGAGCACCTTGTTCAGCCGGAGTTCCTTGATATCCCGTGACACGGTGGCCTGTGTCACATCAAAACCGCTGTCTTTCAGGAGCTGGGCCAGATCCTCCTGCGTTTCAATATCCCTTTTCCCGATCAATTCAAGGATCTTCGCGTGCCGCGTAGCCTTCATGAGATTTCCCCCCATCTGTTATGACTGAAGTTTCAAGAGCTTTTTGCCAAAACGATTGAAATAATTATCATTTTTAAATTTCAGAAAACTGACTGCATCCTCACTGCATTTGATGGAAACCGTGCTTTTGCCGGCCAGGTCCGCCACGGCTTTGCCGTCGGCCGTGAGCATGGTGTTGCCGGTCTTGTCTCTGCACAGGATCCGTATCACGGAATCGCTTCCGACGACGATGGGCCGCGGGTTGATCGAATAGGCGCAAATGGGTACGACCACAGCGCATTTCACCTTTGGATTGACGATAGGCCCTCCCGCAGAAAAAGAGTATGCGGTGGAGCCTGTAGGCGTGGAAACAAGAATGCCGTCGCAAAGGTATTTTTCCACAAAGAACCCGTCAATGGATAGTTCGACCTCTATGACATGTGGGCTTTGCTTGCGCACGATCCCAAATTCATTCAACGCGTAGATCTTCTGTTTGCCGGACGTCTCCGTATAAAGGACAGACCTGTTTTCGATTTCATAGTCGCCGCAAGCAATATCATGGATGCGAAGTTCCAGGTCGGATGCCTCTATGTCCGCGAGGAAACCGACCCTGCCCGTGTTGATCCCGACGACAGGCGTTCTGATGCCTTTTTCAATGATATGGACGGCCTGGGAGATGATCGTCCCATCCCCGCCGATAACGAAAAGAAAATCCTTGTTATACAGATCACTGCCGGAAAAGGCCTCAAGATGCAGCTTCGCTGCAAGTGCAGGCTCTAAAATGAAACGGATACTATTTGCCGATAAAGCCTTTATCAGTTTCTCTGCCACCGCAACACTGCTGGGTTTTTGCAGATTGGCTATGATACCTGCGAAATGCATCCCGGACCCCCAAAATATTTCGTTGGATTCATTATATACCAGATTGCATACTTATACAAAGAGAAATTGGGAATAATCAGAAATTTGAATGCGCATTCTCCACGGTTTCATCGATTTTAGAAGAGATGTCTTTTAAAATTATACATTCGGAGCCCCTGCCGGCATGGATCAGAAACTCGATATTGCCTTTGGGGCCCTGAAGAGGAGAAAACGTCATGTCCAGTATCCCGAAGGCATGATCAGCGAAATACGAGCTTACATCCGAAAGGATCTTCTTGTGGACGGCGCTGTCGCGGACCACGCCGTTTTTCCCTACTTGCGCCTTGCCTGCTTCGAACTGGGGTTTTACAAGGGAGACGATCCCTGAGTCCGGTGTAAGGCATGCTGAAAGGGCGGGCAGTATCTTTTCCAACGAGATGAATGAAACATCTATCGTGGCAAATGAAGGCGCTTCCCCGAGCATATCCGGCCTGAGATACCTGGCGTTGGTGCGCTCCATCACGACCACCCGCTCATCCGTGCGCAGGCGGTAGTCGAGCTGGCCGTATCCGACATCCACGGCGTAGACTTTTCGCGCGCCGTTTTTCAGGAGGCAGTCTGTGAAACCGCCGGTGGATGCGCCCACATCGATGCAGCAAAGCCCCTTTACATCCAGCTGGAATACGGCGAAGGCTTTTTCCAGTTTGTTCCCTCCCCGGCTGGAATACGCATCCTCAGAGTGCCTGATATCGATTATATCTTCATTGCCAATTGCCGCAGAGGGTTTGTGACATACCATGTTGTTGATAGACACATTGCCCGCAAGGATATTGCTCTGCGCCTTTTCCCTGCTTTCGAAATGCCCGTTATTCACAAGATAAACATCCAGCCTCGTCTTATCCATTTGGCAATACATACTCCTTGATAGCAGCCGCGAGCTTTGCAGGCGACAGGCGGTATTCATCCAGTATCGTGTTTACCGAACCGTGCGGGATGAACCGGTCCGGCAACCCGATGGATACGAGTCTGGTTTCCGAATGGATTGAGTTCAGGTATTCCCCAACCGCGCTCCCGAAGCCGCCTGCCAGCACGTTTTCCTCAACGGTGAATACCGTGTGAAAATCCTTTGAAAGCTGCTCGAGCATTTGGCAGTCCATGGGCTTGAGAAAGCTGCAGTTCACCACTGCGCTATCAATACCCGTCTGTGCCAGCCTTCCGGCAGCCTCCAGGCAGTTATAGACCATCCTCCCGGTGGCCAGGATACAGATCCCTTTGCCGGGGCGCAAAAGCTTCCACCTGCCATATAAGAGTCCTTCATTGCCTTCCAGCCTTTCTTTCAGGCAGCCTTTTGAATACCTTATGACCTGAGGGCTGCTCAGCTGCAGAGAAAGATCCGTCATGGCCTTCAGCTCCTCCAGATCTGCGGGCGACATGATGACGATGTTTGGCATGTGCCTGAGGAAGGATATATCGAACATGCCGTTGTGCGTCTCCCCGTCCTCCCCCGCGATCCCGGCTTTGTCGACTGCAAAAACCACAGGGAGATTCTGTAGGCACACATCATGCAGCACCTGGTCATAAGCCCTTTGCAGGAACGTTGAATAGACGGCAAAATACGGCCGCATTCCCGCCCTGGCCAGCCCGGCCGCCATGGTGGCGGCGTGTTCCTCTGCGATGCCCACGTCAAAAAAACGTTCCGGGAAGAGTTCATTGAAATAGAGCAGCCCCGTCCCGCGCTGCATGGCGGCGGTGACGGCCACGATCCGTTTATCTTCCGATGCCAGCAGCGCCAGGTGCTGGGCGAAGACTTCGGAATTGGATGTCCTGCTCTCGTTCACTTCCTCCCCCGTTTCCACATAAAAAGGCGCGATCCCGTGGAATTTTTCGGGGGCGTCCTCCGCAAACGGATACCCTTTTCCTTTTTTGGTCAATGCATGGATCAGAACGGGCCTTCCCAGTTTCCTGGCCTTTTTCAATTCTTCGATGAGCAGGCGGATGTTGTGACCCTTGAACGGGCCGACATACGTGAAACCCAGCTGTTCGAAAAGTACGCCGGGCAGGATGAAAAAATATTTGATGCGGTTCCGGAGTTTTTCCAGGGATCTTACAAGCGGAGGGCCTATCCAGGGCAGTTTGCCGATCACCTTGCGGATAAATTCCTTTAACCGGTTGTATCTGTTGGCAGAACGCATCTTGTTGAGGTATTGCGTCATCGCGCCCACATTATGTTCGATGGACATTTCATTATCGTTCAAGATCACGATGAGCGGGGTTTTCGTATGGCCGGCATCGTTCAGGGCTTCAAAGCACATGCCGCCCGTCATGCTGCCGTCGCCCACCACAGCGATGACGGAATGGGTTTCACCTTTGATGTCCCTTGCCCGTGCCATACCCAAAGCAGCGGATATGGCCGTGCTGGAATGTCCGGTGGAAAAAGCGTCATGGAGGCTCTCCCAGGGCCGCGGGAATCCGCTGGGCCCGCCAGCCTTCCGCAGGTGCTGCATGTCCTCTTTCCTGCCCGTGAGGATCTTATGGGTATAACATTGGTGCCCCACGTCCCATACGATCTTGTCCCTGGATGTATCAAAAACATAGTGGAGCGCGAGCGTCAGCTCGACCACACCCAGGTTGGATGCCAGGTGGCCTCCATTTTTGGATACGCAGCCGATGATGTAAGCCCTGAGTTCTTCAGCGAGATTTTTTAATTGCGGGATCGTCAGGTTTTTTATATCCTGTGGCAGATCGATACTCTCTAGCAGATTTCCCATCGATACTCTTCTTTCCAAGGGGATTATTTTGAACCGAAAATGCTCAGTACTTTTCCGAGCATCAGTACGATTTCCTTGTTTTTCCGCTTTGCCAGCACTTTGCCCGATGCCTTGCCGCCCACCGTTACGGCCGCCACCAGCGCGCTCACCCCGATGCTCACCCAAACATCCCAGGCGGAATGGGCGCCCAAGAGGATCTTCACGGCAATGGCCGCCCCGGCTGCACCGCTGATGATGCCGCAGATATCGCCCACAACGTCACTGCAGAAGCTGGATACCTGTTCGGAATTCTGCAGCAGTTTGATACCCTGCTGCGCCCCCCGCACCTTTTTGGACGCCATGGCAAAAAAAGGCGCGGTTTCCGCCGAATAAACGGCAGAACCTATTATATCAAAAAAAACGCCGATGCCGATAAGAATCAATAAAATGATGAGAGCCGCATAGAGAGGCAGATTGGCGATGATGAATTCGGATGCAACGCTGAAACCTGCTGCCAGCAGGAGCGTAATCGCGGAAATTTTGAGAGCCCACATCTTTACGCCGGGCTGTTTTGTTTTCTTTTGTTTCATATGATTGTCCGGTTAAAAAATAAAAAATGGTGGCAGCGCATCAGGTAGACCTTGCGGCTTCAGGTCCAGTTGGATTTCCCCGCAGAATACTCCCCGTCACCGTCAGGAGCGGTTTCCCTTGAAATTCCGCAATGCAACGTCACCGTTTGCATGACTGGATTACCTTATAAAGACCACACTATAATCCCTGGCACGCGTTACAGTCTAGGAGCTTTCCTCGACAGCCTACTGGTTTCTAGCCTCTTTTGCATAAATGGTTTCAAGCGACGATCGCACCTGACGCATGGCCGTGCACCAATGATGCGTGTTCCGCGTATTCACCATTTACACTCAAGGCAGGCTACACTGTACACAGCTTGCATAGCCGCATAGCAGGTTTCTGCCCAAGCAGTAGCATCACTGTGCTACCCTCTTGGGTCTCCACGGAAGATGGAACGTTGCCCGCATGCCATTGCAGGACGCCCATCCACCTTAACTCCCAGCATCAGCCCCGGACTGGGCGTCTGAAGCCAACACAAGGAACTTCATCGATATGCCCTTTGACGGATTTTTAGCCCCGCCTTTAAAACCAGCAGTACTGACTAGAATACTGCACCACCATAAACATATTAACATTTTTTCGGCCCTTTTTCAATATGAGGCCGTTTACATAAATTTTGCCGGTATGATACCGGCATTTATGCATATATGATTTATACCCGTTTTGACGGTTTTCAAACATTGCCGTCATGCATTTTCACTGCTCAGTCCTCATTCTCATCCAGGACGAAAGGCGTTTCTTTCAATACGCTGTTCTCACGCTGGATTACGCTTATCCTACCCTGCAAGGAGTCGAGGATCTCTCTGCAATGCCTGGACAGCTTCATCCCCTCTTCGTACAGGTCGGCCATTTTATCCAGCGGCAGTTCCTCTTTTTCCAGCCGGTCCACGATGGCCTCCAGTCCGAGCATGCATTGTTCAAAGGTCATATCGTCTTTCTTGCCAGCGGATTTACTCATGGAGAGTGCCCTCCTGCTCCTGAATCTTTTTTGAATTTACGACGACGTCTGCCGTACCGTCCGAAAAAAGGATACGCAATACCCGGCCTTCCTCCAGCGAAGCTGCAGAGCGGATCACCCTGCATGAAACCGGATCGGTCACCAGCGCATACCCCCTGCCCAGTATTTCCTTCGGGTTTAATGCCGATAACTTTTCCCGGATCATATCCCACTTTTGTTCCTGCTTTGAAAACCGGTCCCGTACCAGGCTGCGTATGCGGCTGTCCAGGGTATCCAGCGCCAGTGAAAAAGTGTCGAGTTTCCTTTCGATCCTGAAAAAGGCGCCTGACCGCTGCAAACCGGACAGAACGTGTTTCCTGCTATCCAGGGTATTTTGCAGGATATGCTCTGATCTGCCGGCCAGCTGGCGGATGGTTTCTTCGAGCTGGCTTTTGACCGGGACACATATTTCCGCGGCTGCGGAAGGCGTGGGGGCACGGCAGTCCGCGACGAAATCGGCGATGGTGAAATCCGTCTGATGCCCTACAGCCGATACCACTGGGACCCGGCTGGCCGCAATGGCGCGTGCGACCCCTTCCTCGTTGAATGCCCAAAGATCCTCCATCGAGCCGCCGCCCCGGCCGATGATGATGACATCGACCATTCCGGCTTCGTTGAGGGTGCGTATGCCCTGTGCTATATCGGCGCCTGCGTCCAGTCCCTGCACTTTTACGGGATACAGCAGCAGGTCGATATTGGGGCAGCGCCTTCTGGAAACATGGATGATATCACGGATGACCGCTCCGGATTCTGAAGTCACGATGCCGATGCGCCTTGGTAAAAGGGGAAGCGGTTTTTTCCGTTCGAGCTCAAACAGCCCTTCTGTTTCGAGTTTCCTTTTCAGTTCCTCGAATGCTGCATACTGTGCGCCCCGCCCCTGTACGCCCAGCGCCTGGACGTAGAACTGGAACTGCCCGTCCCGTTCGTACAGCGCTGCTCTCCCGGAAGCCAGCACCTGGGTGCCGTTTTCGATATTCCAGTCGATGAGCTCCGCCTGGTTTTTAAAGGCGATACAACGGATGGCGGAAAAGTCGTCTTTTAACGTAAAGTATACATTTCCCGACGGATGATATTTCAGATTGGAGATCTCGCCCGTCACAAAGAGATTCTGCAGGACCGAATCGCTGTTGATCAGGACATTGGCATATGCGTTCAACTGGGAAACGCTGATATATTTTTCTCCGAGCATATGATTACCTGCCGCTGGTATACTTCATTTTGCAGATGGAAGCGATCCCTGCTGCGTTATCCCCTGCGTATTCGGGCGGGGAAAAGAACAACCGGATACCCGGCCCGTTTTCAAACCGCCTATCCAGTATAGCACGGATGAGCTCGTTTTGCATGACGCCGCCCGTCAGCACCACATGGTCCAGCCCGGTCATCTCATACGCATTGCAGATCAGCTTCGACAATGTGGAGGCAATCACGGAAAAGACGAGATGGGCAGCCTGGCCCTTTTCAAGTCCCAGGCCAATGAGCTGCATGATCCTGTTTTCGCTTCCCGAAAAACTGCATTTCAGGCCATCCACGGATACAGGCAGATCGTTCCCGGAAGAAGGCGAACACGCTTCCTCCAATTCCCTGCCGCAGGGAAAGGGACAGCCCAGCATCACGCCCGTCCTGTCGATCAACTGGCCGGCGCTGATGTCCGATGTGCCCCCGAGCAGGAGAATGCCGTAACCATCCTGCTTTTTTGTGACCTCCAGGATCTCGGTGGTCCCGCCGGATACATGCAGGGCCAGGAATTTCCCGGGCACTGCTTCGTTTTCCGGAAGCGCTGCGGCGATGTGCCCTTCCTGGTGCGTACTTTCATAAAATGGGATACGCAGCGAAGCAGAGATGGCGAGGGCGAAACTGCGTGCCACGACAAAGACCGGCATGTAGGAGCCATCCACCGGGCGCGGCGCAACTGCGGCGCATACAGCTGCTGCATTATTTACGTCGTGAAAAAGCGTTGATATGAGTTCTGGGAGGTTTTTCAGGTGCTGGAATACTGCATCCGACTGACGGAGCCCTTTGGAACCCTGGGGTACCACAAGCATTCTGCGCACGCTGATGATCTGCTGATCTTGGCTGACAGCTGCGACGGATGTGGTGTAGCAGCTCGTATCGATCCCGATAAAATAATCCATGTCAATCCTGCAAGGGTTCATCGGCCCTTTTTTCGCGGATCAGGGAACCCAGGATGCCGTTGATGAACGGCGCGCTTTTATCCCCGGAATATGCTTTTGCCATTTCCACCGCTTCATTGGCGGCCACGCCCGAAGGTATGTCTGACCTGAAAAGCAATTCGTATACCGCCACACGCAGGATGCATAGATCCACACGCGGCATCCGCTCGACGCGCCATCCCTTGGAATAACGGCTGATCTGCTCATCTATCATTTCTGCGTTGGTACGTATGCCCCGGAATATTTCCAATGCATATGCCTTGTCTTCATTTGTAAGGGCCAGGTCTTCCATCATGGACTCGACCGTTTCGTTTTCCCCTGTGCCACCCGATGCCCATTCATATACCAGAGACATCGCCGCTTCTCTTGCCTGTTTCCTAGCCATTCATTTCACCTGCGAAATATCTTGGGGAGTATTCTGTCCAGCAGCCGCAATGCCCTATACCTCATGTTCTTGCTGGCGATGATATAGCCCACAAGGATGCAAATGGCCAGGAGCAATGTTTTCCAAAAATTAATCGTCAGAATCAATATGCCCACGACCAGGCCGATGGCGATGCCGATGATGACTCTCCGATGTTCTTTCCAAAATTGTTTCAATTCTTCTTTCACGTGTCATGCACCCCTCATACAAGTACCTTGGAACTATTCCCCGGAGAATCTTGGATTGGACGAGGAGGTCTTTTCCACGATGATCTCGATTTCTTTGACCGGTATCCCTGAATACATCTCGACGTATTCCTTCAACCCGGTCTTGAGCTTTGCAGAGATCTCGGGGATCGAGGATTCCTGCGCTATCGTATAGCGCACGACGTATCTTACGCCTTCGCCTTTGAGGAATATATCCGTGTTCAGTTCCTTGATCTCCTTTATGGATCTTGCATAGCGATGGGCCAGTTCGTCGAGCACCTGCAGGGAAACGCGCACGCTGCCCGAATCCGATTCATGCAGCATGGCGCTCTGGGGTTTGTGTTTCGACATTCCGGCAAAAAGCAGGCGCAGACAGATGAGTATGGCCAGTACAGCGATGACCGTAATCAGGATCTGCATCCAGGTATCGGTAAAGGCCAGCGAGACAAAGTTATCGAAGTATTCATGCGGGATCGCTCCATATATGATGCATAACGAAACGATGCCCATCGCAATGACGGCAAGTACGAGCAGGAGCAGCAGGATTCTGTCAATGATTCTGATTTTCATAAGGCTTGTCCTCCGAAAACATATATAAAATTCGCAATATCCATGACTCTGTATTATTTGACTCTTTGTGCATCCGATTCCTTCATATCCTTTTCAAAGCGGATACCCTGTACATATACGTTCACTTCAACGACGCGAAGGCCTGTCATGGTCTCGACGGCACGTTTGACAGCCTGCTGCACCTCTGTGCATACCTCATGGATCATCGCCCCGTAATCAACGACAACAAAGAGGTCGATGGCTGCCTCTTCATTACCGACCTCTACTTTTACGCCTTTTGTGAAATTCTTTTTACCGAGAAATTCGGCGATACCGTCCACGATGCCGCCGCTCATCCCCGCGAGGCCCTGTATCTCACTGGCTGCAAGGCCCGCGATGGTCGCAATCACATCGTCCGCAAAGCTTATTTTGCCGTCTTTCTGGCTTCTTGTCTGCATGTTGTCCGAATTGTTTTCTGTCATGCCGAGCCACCCCCACCTGTATTGGCATTATTATACCAAATCGGGCCCGACATTACAAACAGCACTTATTCCCGGGTGATGATCTTTATGTTTTCCACCGCCTCGCCCGATTCGCTTTTCACGATATCCATGATCTGGGCGGCCTGCTGCTGCGTAAGCTGTTTGGTTTTTACCACGACATTGATCGAATTGCTGGATACGGTCGTCAGGCATTCGGCGAACCCCTTTGCCTTTACCAGCCCTTCGATGGTATTTTCGAGTTCCATGGATTTTACAAGGTCGATCTTGGTCTGCTGGGCGTCTGCAAGCGTATCTTTGTCGGTATTCTTGTCGTTGATGATGGAATCCAGGTATGCCACTTCCTGGGTTCGCCGGCTTTCACGCTCTGCCCTGAAATCCTTGTAGAAGTTCTGGGAAGACGCCAGCGCCTCCTGCAGGTCGGCATCGGCAGTGTTCTGGTCCAGCATCGCCGTTCCCGCGCTCGCACTTGGTTTTGGCGAAGCGGATGCACCCGGAGATGCGGACGGATTGGCGGATGTATTCAAGGCGTAGTTCAAATAGCCTACCAAAGCCAGAATGACCACGAGCACCACTGCAATGATGACTCGTTTTTTGGTGGGCTTTTTATTTTCCTGCTGATTCATTGCGCTCACTCCCTGTATTTGAATTCATGACAAACACATCGACACACTGCGCATCCACGCTCAAAACGGTCTGCACCGCCCTCAAGAGGTCCATCTTTACCCTGATATCCCCCGCTCCTTCCGCCACCACGATGACGCCGCGTATCCGGGGCTGTTTCTCCGTGATGACGAGCGGCTGCGTACCGCCGTCATTTTGCACCGTGACGGGCTTTTGCGCCTCGTTCTCCGTTATGGTGGTCCGGGTGGTCTGTCCGGTCTCTTCCTGGGTACTCATTTGGGAGCTTGAGTCCACCGCTGGCACCAGTTCGGGTCCGCTTTCGTAGGTGATCATCACTTGCACGGTTCCAGCGCCCTTGATCTTGGAAAGCACCGATTCCAGCCTCGCCTCCACATCCTGCGTTTGGTCCGACTGTTCCGCAGCGGTCTTTGCGGGCGGCTGATTGGTGGTACTGTCCTGCGGTTTGATATATGAGGAAGCGAATATTGCTATAATGGCAATGATAATGATGACGATGATGATCAATTCAAACTTTTTCTTCCCCTTCAGCTTTTGCATCCATCTTGAAAAAAAGCCCTGTTTTTCATGACCTCCAGGCTCGTTATCATATCCGGCCATCATTTATCATTTCCTTTCTCACTTTCATAATTATTGTTTCCACCCTCCACATATACCTTCCATATCCATTCTTCATAAGATTTTTTCATCTCATCCGAATTCCTGTCTGATATTCGATCGTAGGAATCACCTGCCTTTTCAAAAGCATTCTGCAGGGAACCGTGCTCCCACAGCGCGGATGAGAGCGGGCTCAATATGGCAAGCATGACCATAAGGCCGATGGCTATCCGTGCGAACGTTTTGAGATTGCCGCTGGGCAGGAGGATATCCAGCACCGTATAGACCGCGGCGATGACGAGCAGCTGGATGATCCATGCCCCGATCTGCCCCATATTTTTGTTTCACCTCATCATCATGTTTGCATTTCCCGTGCCTATCAGCAGTGCGATGGCAATAAACATCATGGCCCCCAGGACGAGCATGATGGCAAACAGCATCGTGATGACTTCGGACATGTCATGGAGGCATTGCACGATGCGGGAATCCCCGACCGGCTCCAGGATGGCGGAAGACGCCTTGTACATGAATATCAAAACGATCAGTTTCACCAGCGGCAGCAGGATAACGCCGCACAATACGACGAGCGAGACAATGCCGAAGGCGTTTTTGACCAGCAGAGAGCAGCTCATCACGGTATCCATCGTATCCGACATCATATGCCCCACTACCGGCACGAGCTTGTCTACGGCAAACTTGGCAGTGCGGATGGACAAACCGTCAAACGACCCGGCGGAGATGCCCTGGATCGCCATAACGCCCAGGAATACGGTCGAAACGATGCCGATCAGCCATTTCCCAGCGCTGCCGGCCAGTCCTGCCAGCTTCTTGATCTGGATCCTGCTCGAAAAATTGCTGATCAGCGTGAGGACGGCAAATATCAGGACCAAAGGGAGCATGATGTCCTTGAGAAATGTCCCCGAAACGGCCGTCATGAACGGCATCACAGGTTTGAAAACGCCTGCGGAATAGATGCCTCCCAATGCGGTCAGCAAAGTCAGCAGCACGGGGAAGGAAGCTTTCAGCAGCGTATTCATGCTGTCGATGGTCTGCACCGCCCCGGCTATCACCGACGAGAAGCTCGCGGCGATCAGCGCTGCGACCAGGGCATAGCAGGCAAATTGCGCGATCTCGTTCACACTGTCCTTCCCGACCGAAGGGGACATGTTTTTCAGGATGCCCCCCAGTATGACGAGGAGTATGATCTGGAGAAAAAATACGGCGTTGTTTTTCAGTTCTCGGAAGAAGATGCTTCCGATCACATCCAGGAAACTGCCGGCATCGAGCACGATCTTCCCTGTCACGATGCCTTCCAGAAAATCCGAGGCGTCCCGGCCGGTCAGTTTTTTGATCTCTTCAGGCAGCTCGTCGAGGATCTTCTGGATCTCGGAAAGGTCGAGCTCGCTGATCTTCTCATCCACGCCCTTGGTAAGCTCATCCAGGAGCTGGTCCCTGTCATCCGCTTTTGCCGTATCTGCAAACAGAACGAGCAGCAGGATGAGGATCCCTGCAAAGGCAGCTATTCTGGTTATGAACCGCATTTGTATGCCCATTTTTGTCTTCCTTCAGCCAAGTACGCCTGCCACGGTCTCAATGAGCGCTGTAACGATCGGCAAAGTCATCACGGCCATGATGACTTTGCTTCCCATCTCCACCTTGGCGCCTATGGCGGTTTCACCCGCGTCATTGCATACGCGCACGCCCAGTTCTGCGACATATGCGATGCCGATGATCTTTAAAACCACATTGAAATACAGCAAATTGACATTGTATTTGGTAGCGATCCGCGTTATGTACTGTATAACCGATGCTATGTTTGAAAGCACTGCAAAAGCGATAAGGGCTGCCGCCACAAGACTTACCTGTATTGCCATTTCGGGTTTGGATGTTCTCAGCACCAGGGCTATGACAACAGCCATAACGCCTATGGCAACGATCTGGAAAACCTGCATGCGTAAATCTGCTCCTTGCTTCAGTACAGCTGGAAAATGCTTTTAACGCTCTGAAACAGACCGCTGACGAGGTTGATGACCATCAAAAGCACGATCACCAGGCCGGCTATGGTCGTCATCATGGCCATTTCCTCTCTCCCGGAACGGATCAGCACCTGGTTGAGCACTGCAACCAGAATCCCTATCGCTGCGATTTTAAATACCATGTCAACTCCCATTTTGAAAGCGTCCTCCTTATCAAATCAGCAGAATGGCAACAAATAAACCGCCCATGACGCCCAATGTCCTGTATAGCTTCGACTTCTTTTTACAGGTCTCTTCCGCCGCAGCTATTGCATTTCGCAAATTGATTTCAATGTACTCAAAGTTCTTTTTCTGGTTCTCCCAGTCGGTGGCCCCGAGATGCTTGGAAAAATCCAGGAGCATTTCGATATCACCCTTGTTCAGGGACGCAACGGCATCGTCCGTTTTTGCTTTCTCTGCCAGCAGCCGATGGAAAACGGCTTCCACCGGTACCCCGGTTTTCCCCTCCAATTCGTCAGCAAGCGTTTCAAAGAACCGCTGCGCATTGTTTTGCGTTTTTTTCCCGGCTGCATGGATGGCGTCTGCCAGCGGAATCCCCGCATACCGCATTTCGATCTCCAGGCGCCGGATAAACGCCAAAATCTCTTCGAGGATCCGGAATCGCGTATTCAGCTTTTTTGAATAAAGGAAACCCAATATGGTGCATCCGGCAAACACCGCCGCAATGGCTATGTATTTAATCATTTATCATCCCGCCGTTATTTGAAAGGTACGTTGGTCACCATCTCATTTGTCCTGCAGTCGAATACGCTTTCCACCGTTCCGATCCCAAGGCTCAGGCCCAGTATGACCAGTCGTTCAAAGATCTTTTCCTGCATCATCGTGCGCAGGACGGGCCGCATTTCGAGTTCAGCCATCGAGGCTGCATGCGCCGACGCTATGACTTTGACTCCCGCGTTCAGGGCTTCGCGGACAGCCTGTACGTCTTCGGCCCTTCCGAGTTCGTCTGTGATGATGATATTGGGGGACATGGTCCGCAGCACCATCATGATGCCCTCGGCCTTCGGACACCCATCCAACACATCCGTCATGGTCCCGATATCATTTTGCGGAACACCATTTCTGCAGCCTGCTATTTCGGATCTTTCATCCACGATGCACACTTTGACCGGTTTGCCCTCTCTCCCCGAAAACAGCCTGGCCAGATCCCGGAGCATCGTTGTTTTTCCAAGTCCGGGCGGTGATACGATCAGCGTATGATACGGCACCCCGCCGTCATCCGTGATGTATCCGATCAGGTTCTGCGCAGCGCCCATGATCTGGCGGCTGATCCTGAAATTGAAGAAGGTACTGTTGACCAGCCTCCATCCGCCGTTGGCGTATACCGTTTTACCTGTCATTCCCACCCGGTACCCGCCGCGAAGCGTTATGTAGCCGCTGTTCAGTTCGCTTTCAAAGGCATAAACGGAATGTTCGGTGACGTTCATGAATATCGCCTGGCAATCCTCGCCGGTCATCACTTTCGACGCCTCGTCTTCGATGAAGTTCGCAGCCCCGTCTTCCATCACACCCATTTCGTTCCTGTACAGGAGGGAAACTGGCATGCCCACCCTGACCCTGATCTCTTCCAGGCTGTTTTTGACCGGAACGGGCAGGCCGGCCAGCATCTCCCGCTTTCCCTGCGGGAACACAGGCAAAAGGTCTTCCTCCCACCGGGTGCATGCCTCCACCTTCTTCACCGTCCTGTCTGCCGATATATATGACTGTTTGTGATGACTTATTACATGCTTGTATGCATATAACAGGAACCGCCTTTAAAGGCGGTTCCTGTTATATGTTTCAATAATCGTTATTCAGTTCAGGATGCAATTTCGTATGTGGTGTATCAGTTTACCGTCAAGTCTGTTTGCTTATTGATCAGCCCGTTGCAGTTTGGGCATATGATGTCATTGTTCTCGATACCTTCCACGGTTTCGATGCTGATGATATCATGGCAGTTGGGGCATTCGATCTGCAGCATGTCTTCCGGGGACTCCCCAAAAAATTCACACTCGAGATCAGCCAGGTCCTGGTCTATGCTCTCCACGTACTTATCGATCTCATTCTGGGCGCTCTGCATCTGCTCGATGGTTCTTGTGATATCATCCAGCACTTCAATGATGCCGAGCAGGATCTTGCCCTCCCGGGTATCCTGCCGCCCTTTCAGCCCTTCGACCAGTCCGCGAAGGTATGCCACCCTTTCAGTGAGATATGCCAATCCTTTGCGTTCTCCTTCCTGCCCAGCCCTAAATCCTATGGTGCCCATCAGGCTCTTTCCATATACTCCCCTGTCCGCGTATCCACCCGGATCTTGTCACCGGTATTGACGAAGAGCGGCACCATGATTTTGGCGCCTGTTTCCACGATGGCGGGCTTGTTGCCGGCAGTAGCCGTATCACCCTTGAAACCAGGCTCGGTCTCCGTGATCACCAGCTCTACAAAGTTCGGCGGCTCCACGGAAAAAGCGGACCCTTTGAAGAACTTGATGGTCACATTCATGTTCTCCTTCATGTATGGCAGCGCATCCTCCACCTGTTCATGGTTCAAGGGCAGCTGCTCATAGGTCTCATTATCCATGAAATACCACAATGAACCATCGTTATAAAGATATTGCATTTCGCGTTTCTCCACCAAAGCTTTGGGGAGCTTTTCTGAAGGGTTGAATGTCCGTTCCAGCACGGCCCCGGTCATGACGTTTTTGATCTTGGTTCTGACAAAGGCGGCGCCTTTTCCAGGCTTCACATGCTGAAAGTCCACGATGACCCAGACTTGTCCATCGATTTCAACCGTTACGCCTTTGCGAAATTCTCCAGCTGACAGCATTTGCTCAATTCCTCCGGTTCATTATATTTCAAGCAGTTTTTTATCTGACCCCGTCAGGTTTACATGCCCGTTTTCCTTTATGATGCACAGGTCTTCGATCCTTACCCCGCCAAGTCCTTCAATGTATATACCCGGTTCCACCGTGATGGACATGTTGGTTTCAAGTATTTCTTCATACCTGGGTGAAAGCCGCGGGTCTTCATGGATCTCCAGGCCCACGCTGTGTCCCAGCCCGTGCCCGAAATTGCTTCCGTAACCGGCAGCGGAAATGATGTTTCGCGCCACCGCATCCACTTGCGCTCCCGTTTTCCCGGCGCTGAGGGCTTCCAGGGCGGCCAGCTGTGCCGAAAGCACGATGTCGTATATTTTCCGCATTTGCCCGGGGGCCTTGCCGATGGCCACCGTCCGCGTCATATCCGAGCAGTAACCACTCACTTCGCAGCCGAAATCCAGGACGACCATGTCGCCGTTTTGAAATTTCCGCAGGGTCGGCACGGCATGGCACAGGGCGGAATTTGGCCCGCTTGCGACGATGGGTTCAAACGACTGGGTACTCGCACGTTTTCGGAAGAAATAATCGATCTCCGCCGCGATATCGCTTTCGCAGACTCCCGGTTTGATGAGACTGAGGATGTGCAGAAAAGCCTCATCGGTTTTCTTTGCAGCCAGTCCCATGTTTTTGATCTCATCTTCGTCCTTGTACATTCGCAGCGTTTCGAGCATACTCCCCATGGGGATCAGCCTGCAGCCCGGGAAAGCTTCCTTCATCTCGCCGTATTCCTTGAAACTCACCTTGGTGTCCTCGAAGAGGATGCGTCTGATCCTGTGCTTCTCGAGATACCCGGCGATGAGCCTTTTCTCTTCCCCGGATGTTTCCTGTATTACCTCAAAATCAGGCGCCTGTCCATGGGCCTGAATGGTATAGCGGAAATCCGTGAAGAGGTACCTTTTTGCGGCGGTAATCAGAAGCTTTGCATTGGAGCCGGAAAATCCGCTGAAATACCGGTAATTTGTCCGGCTTGTGACCAGGCATGCATCGGCTCCCGATTGTTCCATTTTGGTTAAAAGCGCCCGTATTCGGTTCATATAACAAGATTCCAATTAATAAATCACCCCGCAACATTCTACCAAATGGAGGCATGATAACGCAACGAACTTTTACACAAGGCCGTATATCTTTTTCATTTGCATGGCATCCTCCGCCATATTGCCGCTGGATTCGCAGATAACGGTGGGACACAGCCCCCGGTTTTTCAGTTGTCTGGCCAGCGGTTCAAAATCGGGCCCGTAGCCCTCATCAATGAAATTCATATGGCGCTTTTCGCCCGCATCCGTATACTGGATCCTGCTGAAATGGATATGGAAATTCGATATGCGTTCTCTTCCCAGCCTTTTTTCCATGGTATCCAGGATATTGCTGTAATCGGCTTCGCTTTTCATCGCGCCATGGTCCCTGGCGTGGAGATGGCCGAAGTCGATACAAGGTATCAGTTTTTCATGGGATTCGCAGATCTCCATTGTTTCATCCAGGGAGCCCAGCTGGCTCGGTTTTCCCATCGTTTCGGGACAAATCGCTATATCTCCATAACCGCCGTCCTCCATTTTTGCCAGTGCGATACCGATCCGTTCAATCGCCAGTTTAACGGTCTGTTCCCTGTCCTGGCCCGATGCGGAGCCGGGATGAAAGATGATCCTTGCAGCGCCCATCCATTTGGCGGCACGTGCAGATTCAAGGATATACCGGTAATTGTTTTTTTCCTTGTCTTCTTCCAGCGTGGCAAAATTGATATAATACGGCGCATGCAGGCTCAGCGCCATGCCGTATTCCGCCATGACCGATCCGATTTCATTGGCGGTGGGCTCTGAGATCCTTACCCCTTTGCCGAAGGAATATTCAAAAGCATCGAGACCCATTTCGTAGAGCCATTTGGGCGCCTGTTTTGTTGAAGTGTAGCCTTGATCATAAAAGGACTGCGAATTGCCCGAAGGACCGAATCTGATCTTCATTTGCATGACCGCCGTTTCATTTGTTTATTGCATCTCCGTGCTCATCTTGGAAAGCGCCTTCTTTTCTATTCTTGACACATATGAACGCGATATCCCCAAATGTTTGGCTATTTCGCGCTGCGGCAGACAGGTCCCGCACAGAAGACCGTATCGTAATTCAAGGACATACCGTTCCCTTTTTGTCAGGACGGAGCGCATCTTCTCATACAGTTTGGCAAGCTGCAGCTTCAGTTCGACTTCATCCAGTACCGTATCGGGTTCGGTACCGAGTATATCCATCAGGGATATCTGGTTTCCTTCCCCGTCCACGCCGATGGGGTCGTTCAGCAGGATCTCGCCTTTCTGCTTTTTACCGGACCGCATCGCCATCAGGATCTCATTTTCGATGCACCGGATGGCATACGTGGCGAGCTGGGTGCCTTTATGCCGGTTGTATGTATTGACAGCCTTGATCAGACCGATCGTGCCGATGGATATCAGATCTTCCGTATCCGCACCCGGTGAGGAATATTTCTTGACGACATGGGCCACAAGCCGCATGTTTCTCTCTATGAGTATGCATTTGGCTTTTTCGTCCCCGTGGAGATACTTTTCAAGGTACTCGCTTTCCTCTTCGGGGGTCATGGGCTTGGGGAAGGAGGAACCATTGGCTACATATGAGATAAAAAGAAGCAGTTCCCTGATTGCAGAGACAATACCATCAAAAAACATAATGCGGCATCCCCCAACATTTACACGTCACTTTAATTTTATGCCGCATTTTCGATTACGTTGTCTGTCCAAGAACCTATTCGGATGAGACCCGTGCCTTATTTACTGTGTGCTTTGTCGTATTCCTCCCAGAGCGGCTTGTATTTGGCCACCTGCTTTTTGTGATCGGACAGTGTTTTGGAGAAGACCAGTTTCCCGGACTCGGGTTCGGCGCTGCAGAAAAACAGATAACCCTGTTTCATGAAATCCTCATCAGGATACAGGGCCGCCTGAATGGCATCCTTGCCGGGATTGCAGACCGGTCCGAGCGGAAGACCGGGGTATTTGTACGTATTATACGGCGAATCCACCGATGTATCGTTGTTGGTCAGCGCGAGCCGTCCCGTACCGGTAATATAGTGGATCGTCACGTCCGACTCCAGCTTCATGTTCTTTTGCAGGCGTGCATGGAAAACGGCCGACAGCTTTTTAAAATCTTCGGTTTTCCCCTCTTTTTCTATGAGTGAAGCAAGCGTTATCATCTGGTCAATGGTCATATTCAGATCCTGCATGCGCGCGATGTCTTTATCGGCAAATACATCGGAAAACCGGTTCAGCATCTTTTTGATGATCATTTCCTCGGTGGAGTCGGTATAGACTTCGTATGTGTCGGGGAAAAGATAACCTTCCAGTTTGAAGATGCGTTTTGTATCGTCCGGATTGTTCAGGCCCGATATGAAGTCATAATCGGCAAAACTGCCACCCGACCGGCACAGTTCGAAGAATTTGTTTTTGTCCGAAAGAAGATGGTTTTTCAAAAGGATATTCGCAATGTCTTCAATGGTCATCCCTTCGGTTATGGTGAAATTCAGGACATTGGTAGAGGATTCCCCGGTTTTGAGCTTGCCTACGATCTCTTCAAGCGTCATGCTTTTATTGAACTGGTAAACGCCTGCCTTGATTTTTGCGCCCTGGTCAAACACATCCACATACAATTTGAATGCGGCGGCGCTCCGGATGATGCCTGCGTCCTCTAGTTTTTTTGCGATGGTCTGCGTGGAGGAGCCGCGCTTGACTTCCACCGTATAATCGGTCTTGTCCCCGGCTGCAACAGGCAGGATAAAGCGGTTTTCGACGAAACTCCAGCCGCCCCAGACCAGAAGCGCCACCAGCCCGAGGCTGATGATAAAAATGATGAGCGGCCGTACGATCCTCCATGCCAGGCTGTCGTATAATTTTTTTGTTTTCATACCGGGATCGGAAGATACGGACATTTCGCCCCTCCAAGGAAGTTTTGCTAACCCTTCAAAAATGACAGATCCACTTCTGCCGCTTCTCCGATTATAGCATAAATATCGCTGAGAATCTGATGGAATCTTCTTTCAGCGATGAGGAATGCGGTGATTTCCGGGTTGAACTGAAGGATCGCCCCCAGCTTTTGGATGCGGTCCATCAGATCCGCTTCGGGCTGGCTCCCGCTTAAAAATGCCGCCTGGGCTTCAAACTGCATTTTCCTGTATTCCTCCACCAGGCTTGCGGCGCGCTCATCTGCATACACCTTGTCCTTGCCGGCCTTGTACTCCGCATATTCCGGGCTTTCCCTGATGAGTTTTGCCATTTCATGCGCCTTGTCATAGATGTACATCAGATCACATCCTTTGATATGCCATCTTCATTCTTCAGCATGTCTACATCCAGTTCGATGATGATGGGCAGTATCATGGGATTCCTTTTTGTTTTATCGTACAGAAAATCCCGAAGCGTCTTTTTGATCTCGTTTTTCAGGTTGGCCCATTCCGAGACATTGCGGTTCAGGCACCCGATCAAGGTTTCCCGGACCCTGTCCTTGGCCTCTTCCATCAGTTCCTCGGATTCACGCACATACACAAACCCTCTTGATATGATGTCGGGGCCTGCTATCAAACGTCCGTCGGTTTTGGAGATGGTAACCACCACCACCATCAGCCCGTCCTGCGACAAAAGCCTCCTGTCGCGAAGGACCACGCTGCCCACGTCCCCCACACCGGAACCGTCTATGATCACGCTGCCCGAAGGTACGGAACCGCCCGTCCTTGCGCCGTTTTTGCTAAATTCGAAAACGGTGCCGATTTCGGGAAGAAATATATTGTCTACCGGCACGCCCAGGCTTTCCGCGACCATGGCATGCTGCCGGAGATGGCGGTATTCGCCATGGACCGGGATGAAATACTTGGGCCTGGTGAGTGTGATGATCAGCTTGAGCTCCTCCTGGCAGGCGTGGCCCGATACATGGACCTGCGCCAGCGCCTGGTATATCACGTTCGCCCCTTTTTTGAAGAGCTTGTTTATCACGTTATCGACCATTCGTTCGTTGCCCGGGATGGGGGATGAGGAAATGATCACGAGGTCCCCCGGCTCGATATCGAGTTTGGTCTGCTCATCCGATGCCATGCGCGAGAGGCCGGCCATCGGCTCGCCCTGGCTCCCGGTGGTGATGATGGTGATCTGGTCGTCCAGATACCTGCCCAGCTGGTGCGGCGCTATCATCATGTCCTCATCGATGCGCAGGTATCCATGCTCGATGGCCATTTTACTGACCGTTTCAATGCTCCTGCCCGAAAAGCATACCTTTCGTCCATACCGGGCAGAGGCGTCTATCACCTGCTGTATCCGGTGTATGTTGGAGGAAAAGGTGGCGACGATGATGCGGCCCTTCGCCTGCTTGAAAAAACTTTCGAATGTTTCTCCCACCCGACGTTCGGACATGGTATATCCGGGCCGCTCTGCATTGGTGCTGTCCGAAAGCAGTGCGAGCACGCCTTCGTTTCCCAGCTGGGCAAAGCGGTTCAAATCCATGACTTCACCGTCTATCGGCGTGTAATCGATCTTGAAATCGCCGGTATGTACGATAAGGCCTACCGGCGTACGGATGGCCAGGGCTACACAGCCTGCGATGCTGTGGCTGATCCGGATGAACTCCACCTTGAAACATCCAAGATCAATCTTGTCACCCGGCTCCACCCTGTTCATTTCCACTTTTTCGTGCATACCCCTGTCTTCCAGCTTGTTTTCGATCAGCGCGATGGTGAGGCGGGTGGCGTAAACCGGCACATTGAGTTTGGCCAGTACATAAGGCATGGCTCCGATGTGGTCTTCGTGTCCGTGTGTGATGATAAATGCTTTGACCTTTTCCTTGTTTTTCAGCAGATAAGTAATGTCAGGTATCACGTAGTCTACGCCCAGCATTTCATCTTTGGGAAAAATCAAACCGCAATCAATCACAACAATCTCGTTGCCATACTCGAGGGCTGTCATGTTTTTGCCGATTTCCGATACGCCCCCCAAGTGTATGACCTTGAGCGTGTTTTTTTTCGATTGCAAAAAAAGGCCTCCTTCCTGTATTCTGACGAACTTTACAATAGAATTATTTTACTTGAACGGTTTCAATTAATCAAGCAAGGCAGCTTTAATTGTCATTCTGTTTTTTCTCCAGGTATTCTTTCACCTGCCTCACGGTACGCTCGCTGATGTCGGTGGCGTATTCCTCCGAAACGCCCTGGCTGAATACTTTGAGACTGCGGGTCTCCATATCCGGCAACACGAACGCCCAGCCGGCATCCGAGTTCAATTTGATCCCTTCCGGGATATCGCCGATTTCCGCCTGCCGGGCCAGATTCCGCATGACGTGTCCGTATTCCTTCGGGGTGCACGGGATGGCGCTGTTCACGCTGTGGTACTCCGGCATGGCAGCCAGCATTTGTTCCAGGCTGATTCCCTCCCCGGAGAGGTGTTCGACCAGTTTCAGCAGGAACAGCACATCCAGGAAGTAGACGCCAAAAATCAGGTTTTCTTCCGGGTACAGTTCCCGCACAGCCTGCATCATGTCCCTTTCCGCTGTTTTGGAGTATACCGGTTCGATCCCCTTCTGTTTGCAAAGCAGTACCAGTTCATCGGGGATATTCACCGGCACCACGGCTTTTCTAAAAGCTTCGATCTCTGAAAGGAGCATCAGTTTCAGACCCAGGATTTTCATGGGGTCGATGCATATCCCTTCCCGGGTCATGACGGGCAAATTGTTCCCGAAAGGATCCGGTTTGGCAAGTCCAAAAAGGTATTCACTTGAACCGATCATTTTCCGCAGGTCAAACCTCCGGAAGTCCAGCTTCATGATCCTGCATCCGGAAGCCTTGAGGCATGTTTCAGCAAAGCTATCTGAAGCATCCTCCGCCAGTGCAATGACCGGTTTATTTCTGTAGATCACGGCCGTATTGATCTGATCGATGATCCAGTTTACAGCCTTTTCGTTCATCCCCTGCAGAGACTGGGATACTTTGATGCGCGTTGCGTCCCGGCAGGGTATGTCACGCCTTTCAAAAAGGGTCTGGATCTTCCTTTCCATGTCCTTGGATACCGGTATGCCCTTGGGGCCTAGCAGCAGGATATGGCCTGTCCCCTCATCCGCACAGATGCATACGCCGGCTTTGTATGGATGCTCGATCATGGCGGTGCATGCAGTCGGGAAGCGCGCTGTACCGATGTCATGGCACTGGATGCCCTGGGAAGCGAATCCTGCCGCCATGGCCTGTTTCACCATCAATGAAAAAGGTGTGCCATCGTCGCACAGTAAAATGACCGCATCGGCTTCCAGGCAGCAGCCGAAGACCCTGGACAACGCAACGAGTTTCTCGGGCTGAATGGCGCCGATCCTGAACCGGATCATGCCTTCATAGATATCGATCGCCTTTTTGCAGTCGGCTTCCCAGATGACATTTTCGGAGACGATGCTTCCGGGTTCTATCGTTTTTTCAGGCCAGATCAAAACGTTTTGCCTGATATGGGTATCGGCTCCCGCGGAAGACTCGTCTCCCATCACGGCGCCTTCAAAGATGCGCGTCCTGTCCTCGAGGGAGGCCTTCCTGCAGATCACCGTTCCCCGTGCTTCCACGTGATCGCCCAGTGCCGCATCTTCCCAGATAATGCTTCTTTTGACCGAAGCGCCCCGGCCGATGCGCACATCGTTGCCGATGACGGTGTATGCGCCGATCTTCACATCGTGACCGATAAAAACATTGTTTCCGATCAGGCACGGCGCCTCCAACCGGATATCATCCGGCAGTGTACAGTCTTTGCCGGTCCATATGCCTTCCCTGACTTTTCTTTCACGGATCAAAGGCAGCCTGCATTTGCCGTCCAGTGCATCAAACTGGGCCTGTTTGTATGATGCGATACCGCCGATATCGCACCAGTAATCCTCCGTAATATATCCAAACATCGGCGCCGACCTTTTTAACAGCGAAGGAAAAACGTTTTTTGAAAAATCCTTTACCTCTCCAGTACTGACTTCATCCAGGACTTCGGGCTCGAGGATGTATATACCGGTGTTTACCGTATCGCTGAAAACTTCCCGCCAGGTCGGTTTTTCCAAAAACCGTACGATCCGGCCATCGTCACCGGTCACCACCACGCCGTATTCGAGCGGTATCTCGGCGCGTTTAAGGATGAGTGTGGCGATCGAGCCTTTTTCCCGGTGGAATTGTATGGCTGCGGACAGGTCTATGTCTGTCAGCGCATCCCCGCTGAAAACCAGGAAGGTGCCGTTCAGGTTCGTGCACGCATTTTTTACGCTGCCCGCCGTACCCAGAGGCTTGTCCTCGATGAAATATTGTATTTGCATTCCCAGTCCCCGGCCATCCCCGAAGTAATCGGTGATCTTTTTGGGCAGGTATTGGAGCGTGGCGCATACTTCCCCGATACCGTGGGTTTTCAGCAAACTCAATCCATGATGCATGATGGGTATATTCAGGATGGGAACCATGGGTTTGGGCAAATTACATGTGAGCGGGCGGAGCCTCGTCCCTTCGCCGCCTGCCATCACCACTGCTTGCATCATATCCCCCCGTTCAGCTTCTTTTTATTATTTGAAGCCGGACGGGGGGATATTCTTTGTCAGACGAATGGAAATGATTGAATAGCTGACGTCATTTGATCCATTTTACAGGATATATTTCTGAATATTCTTGGCGGCGGCCTGTTCTTTGAGATGTTCGCGCACATAGTTGCCGTCGATTCTCATTTTCACAGTCGGAAAGTCTCCGCTCGCATTGTATGACAAGTCCTCCAGGAGGTTTTCGAGGACGGTATGCAGCCTGCGCGCACCGATATTTTCGCTGGTGTCATTGACCAGTTGCGCAAAATTGGATATCTCCTCGATGGCGTCCTCCGTAAATTCGATATTGACGTTTTCCGTCGCCAGCAGCGCCGTATACTGCTTTGTCAGGGCATTGTCGGGCTGCGTCAGGATCCTTTTGAAATCATCCTTGGTCAGGTTATCCAGCTCCACTTTTATGGGGAACCTTCCCTGGAGTTCCGGGATCAGGTCCGATATCTTGGATACGTGGAATGCGCCTGCCGCGATAAAAAGCATGTAATCAGTCTTGATAGGGCCGTATTTGGTCACCACCGTGCTGCCCTCCACGATGGGCAGGATGTCCCGCTGCACGCCTTCTCTTGAGACGTCAGGGCCGTTGGCGGCGTTTCTCCCCGCGATCTTGTCGATCTCGTCGATGAAGATGATGCCGTCCTGCTCCGCCTTTTCCACCGCTTCGGAGATCACCTCATCCATGTCGATCAGCTTGCCAGCTTCCTCCTGGGTGAGCACTTTCATGGCTTCCCGGATATTCATCCTTCTTTTTTTGCTTTTCGGCGGCACCACTCCGCCCATCAACTCGCCTAGATTGATCAGCTGGCCCGTGCCGGGGATCTCGATACCCATGGAGGACGAGTCCTCGACCTCCACTTCCACCGACATATGATCCAGCTTGCCGTTCCGGAGGTCATTTGTCACCTGATCTCGACGCTTGAGCATCGCTTCCTTTTCCTCATTGGACATTTCCGGTTCCTTGGGCTGGGACTGGCCGAAGAGCATGGCGAGTGCGTTGGGCGATGGCGCAGCCTTTTTCTTAGGTGATGTAGCGAGGATATCGATCAGCCTTTGTTCGGCGAGAAATTCCGCCTGCGTCGATACGGTTTCCAGCTTCTGCGCCTTTACCAGCCGGATGGATGCCTCCACCAGGTCCCGTATCATGGACTCCACATCCCGCCCCACGTATCCGACTTCCGTGAATTTGGTGGCTTCCACTTTGATGAAAGGGGCGCTCATCAGTTTTGCGAGCCTGCGGGCGATCTCCGTTTTTCCCACCCCGGTAGGCCCGACCATAATGATATTTTTCGGGGTTATTTCATCCTGCATGTCCTTGTCCAGAAGCCTGCGGCGGTAGCGGTTGCGCAGGGCTATGGCTACGGCGCGCTTGGCCCTGGCCTGGCCGACGATATATCTATCCAGCTGTTCCACGATCTGTCTCGGTGTCAAATCCTTGCTCATCTTTTATTCACGCTCCTACACTTCCTCGATGGTAATATTGTCATTTGTAAAGACGCATATGCTGCTGGCGATGATCATGGCCTTGTGGACGATATCCTTTACGCCCAAGTCGGTATTTTCCACCATGGCCCGCGCGGCTGCCAAAGCGAAAGAACCGCCCGAGCCGATCGCGACCACACCGTCATCGGGCTCGATCACTTCCCCGCTGCCGCTGATGATCAAAAGATGCTCGTCGTTTGCTGCGATGAGCATGGCTTCCAGCCTGCGGAGCACCTTGTCATTGCGCCATTCCTGCGCCAGCTCCACGGCTGCACGCTGAAGGCTGCCCCCAAACTGTTCGAGTTTGCCCTCAAAGCGTTCACACAGGGTGAATGCGTCGGCTACAGAGCCTGCAAACCCCACCACGACTTTGTCATGGTACAGGCGCCGGACTTTTTTGGCTGTATGCTTCATGATGGTATTCTGGTTGAAAGTGACCTGGCCGTCCCCTGCCACTGCGCATTTGCCGTTTTTCCGAACGGCTACGATGGTTGTTCCTTCGTACATTTCTCCATCTCCCCATTTACTTGGATTATATCTGTTTCAATATATTCTTCGATAGCTTTTATTATTTTCACGGATCGCTCCGTGTAATGTGCATACTTGGCTTTTTTGCTGCCATACCGTTTAGCCTCCGCAGCCACGATGCCGAAGTTTGCATTCATCGGCTGAAAATCCCGCGCAGGATGGTTCACCACATAATTCACCAGGGCCCCCAGCACTGTTTCCCGCGGAAACGGCGGAGGGGTTTTTCCTTTTATCCTGCATCCCATCATGATGCCCGCATACATCCCGCTGGCTGCGGACTCCACATAACCTTCAACGCCCGTGAGCTGGCCCGCAAAAAAGATACCGGGGCGCTCCTTCAGCGATAAATCCATATTCAAAGCACCGGGCGAACGGATATACGTATTCCTGTGCATCACACCGTATCGCGCAAAACGGACGTTTTCCAGGCCCGGGATCATGGAAAACACGCGCCTTTGCTCGGGCAGCTTCAGCCTTGTCTGGAAGCCGACCATGTTGTACAGCGAGGCAGCGGTATCGTCCTGCCGCAGCTGCACCACTGCAAACGGTTCCTTCCCCGTCCTCGGATCGATCAGCCCTTTGGGCCTCAAAGGACCGTACGCAAGCGTCAGGTACCCTCTTTTGGCCAGCGATTCCACCGGCATGCATGCTTCGAATACCTTCTGCTCCTCAAACCCTTGTACGGGGACTGTTTCGGCTTCGACCAGGGCTTTTACGAACCCATCGTATTCCGTTTCATTCATGGGGCAGTTGATGTAGTCATTGCCGTGCCCGTACCGTGAACCGGAGAAAACTTTTTCCTTATCGATGGAATCTGCAAGCACGATGGGCGCTGCCGCATCGTAAAAATAGAGGTTGTCCCTGCCGACTAGTCCGCTGATCGCATCCGCCAATGCTCCCGTCGTCAGGGGACCGGTGGCGATGATGCAATCCCCTTCAGGGATCTCCCTGATTTCGCCACACTTGATCTCGATGTGTTCCGCCCTGCCGACGGCTTCCGTGATGGTTTGTGCGAATCGTTCCCTGTCCACCGCCAGCGCCTCCCCGGCGGGGACACGGCAGGCTTCGGCCGCATCCATCGTCAGGGATCTCAGTATCCGCATTTCCTCCTTCAGCAGGCCGCATGCGTTGGAGGGGCTGTCGGACTTCAGGGAGTTGCTGCAGACCAGTTCTCCGAAATACGGGCTATGGTGGGCGTCCGTCAGGCTCCCGGGTTTGATGTCCACCAGGCAAGTGTCGATATGCATCCTGTTCAGCTGCCACGCAGCCTCGCAACCGGCCAGTCCCGCACCGATGACAGTCACGCTAGCCTTGCTCATCCGAAGCCTTCTTCTTGTCCGATGCAAAGGATCTTTCTTTGCATGCTTCGTTGGTGCACTGCCTGTAAGCGCGGTTGTTCCTACCCCATTTCAAGACCATGTTCCCGCCGCATTTGGGGCATTTCTCCGCCACAGGAGCATACCAGGATATGTATTTGCAGCCGGTATCCTCGCATTTGAAATACGTCTTTCCCTTGGATGAGCGCAGTTTTAATACAGTTTTCCCGCAGTCGGGGCACGGTACGTCCAGCTTTTCAAGGAGCGGTTTGGTCGTCTTGCATTCCGGATAACGCGGGCAGGCCAAAAACTTGCCGAACCGCCCGGATTTGATGATCATCTGGGATCCGCAGCTGGGGCACACCTCCTGGCTGACCTCGTCGGGCAACTTGACCTTTTCCATGTTCTTTTCCGCCTGTACGAGCTGGCTTTCAAACGGCTGATAAAATTCTGCCAGGACATTCTGCCACTGCTTGCCCCCATCTTCGATATCGTCCAGTTTTTCCTCCATGCCCGCCGTGAATTCGATATCCACGATCTCGTCGAAATGTTCTTTCATCAGTTCTGTCACGACTTTTCCCAGGTCTGTGGGGAAAAGATACTTGTTTTCCCGCACGACATAACCGCGCTCGATGATGGTGGATATGATGGGCGCATAGGTGCTGGGCCTGCCGATCCCCTTTTCCTCCAGCGCCTTCACCAGCGTGGCTTCGGTGTACCTGGACGGGGGCTGTGTGAAATGCTGTTCCGGTACGAGCTTTTGGAGATCCAATACCTCACCGGGTTCCAGCGAGGGCAGTATCACGTCGTCGGAATCATCGTCCTGATCGTTTACTTCCTTGTAGGCCGCGGTAAAACCGGGGAATACGATCTTGAGCCCGTTGGACCTGAATACGTAGCCGTTTGCCTCGATACTGACCGTCAGGGTATCGTACACCGCCTCCGCCATCTGGCTGGCTATGAAACGGTCATAGATCATCTTGTACAGCTTGTATTGGTCGTTCGTCAGGGAATCCTTGATACTGGCGGGACTCCGCTGCAGGGATGTCGGACGGATGGCCTCATGCGCGTCCTGGATGCCTTTTTTCCCGCGGTACTGGTTCAAAGGCGAAGGAACGTACTCGTTTCCGTACGTTTGCCGGATGTGATCGGCGGCTTCGGCCTGGGCTTCCGACGCCACGCGTACCGAATCGGTACGGATATAGGTAACGAGGCCAGCAGCCCCCTGGCCTTTGATATCGATGCCTTCGTACAGTTGCTGGGCGATGAGCATGGTCCGCGATGCGGTGAAGCCATAGCGCCGCGAAGCTTCCTGCTGCAAAGTGCTGGTGGTATAGGGAGGGGCCGCATGCCTGGTCTTATTCCCTTTCTTTACATCGGCGACTTTATAAACGGCATCCTGCAGCCCCTGAAGGACCTTCCGGGCCGCAGACTCGTCCGCCAGTTCCATTTTCTTTTTGGTATCCCCGTAAAATTTTGCGGTGAATGCCTTTTTGCTTTTGGGCTGTGAAAGCAGCGCGTCGATGGACCAGAATTCCCTGGGGACAAAGGCCTGGATCTCGTTTTCCCGGTCGCATATGATGCGCGTCGCCACGGATTGCACGCGGCCGGCGCTCAAGCCCTTCCGTACCTTTTTCCAAAGGATCGGGCTGATCTTGTACCCCACCAGGCGGTCGAGGATGCGCCGCGCCTGCTGCGCATTGACGAGGTTCATATCGATGGTACGGGGGTTTTCCAGCGCCCGCTTGATGGCTTGCTGCGTGATTTCATTGAATTCGATCCTGCGCGCCTCATCCAGGGGGATTTTCAGTGCGGTCGCGATATGCCAGGAGATGGCCTCGCCTTCCCTGTCAGGGTCGGTTGCAAGAAATACCTGGCTTGCCGATTTGGCCTGTTCCTTGAGGCGTTCCAGGATCTCCCCTCTCCCTTTCATCGTGACATACCTGGGCTGGAACCCATTCTGGGTATCCACGCCCAGCTGGCTCTGCGGCAGGTCACGCACATGTCCGTTGGAAGCCAGGACATTGTATCCCTTGCCCATGAATTTGCTGATCGTTTTCGCCTTGGCCGGTGATTCCACGATCACGAGACTGCCATTCTTGATCCTGTTTTCCTCACCCTGCGGCGATTCTTTTTGGTTCTGGCCGGGCATATTTGCACATCCCTCCGGTGAATTACAGGGCTTATTTGCTCAGGGAAAAGAGCCGCCCCGGAAACTGCTTTATTATTCCTCGTAATTCCAGCATTGTCAAGGCAGTATTCAGGCTTTGCGCATTTGCTCCTGAATTATTCATGATTTGTTCAAAATATGCATCCCCTCCCGCGAGGTACCGGACAATCGCGGATTCGACCTCGTCCGTCACCAATGCGGAGATCTGCTCGAATGCAGCTTTCGTTACTTTTTTCCCGTAACGCATCAGGATCTGGTCGGAACCCATCAAAAGCTCCGCCGCCCCGTCCCGGATCAACGTATTGGTTCCCGTGCTCGTCGCCGAATTGATGTTTCCCGGCAGCGCATAGACGTCCTTTCCCTGCTCCAGCGCGTAACCGGCGGTGATCAGCGCCCCGCTTTTATCGCCTGCCTCGATGATGATGGTGGCGTCGCACATGCCGCTGATGATCCTGTTCCGCGCGGGAAAGTACTGGGAAATGGGCTGCGTGCCCGGGGCATACTCGGATAATATCGCACCATTTTCAATGATCGCATCGTAGAGTTTCCTGCTTTCCGGCGGATAAACGACATCGACGCCGCATCCCAGCACGGCTACTGTCTTTCCCCCTGCGGACAATGCCCCTTCATGTGCCTCGCTGTCGATGCCGCGCGCCATCCCCGATACGATGACGACTCCCTCGCCTGCCAGTTCGCATGCGATCTTCCGGGTGCTTTCCTTTCCGTACCGCGTGCATACACGTGTTCCCACGATGGCCACCGAACGATCGAAATCGAGCGGAAAGGATCCTTTCTTGTATAAAACAGGCGGGGCATCGGTGCACTCCGCCAGCAATGCCGGATAATCGGGATTCAGGCGGCAGACGGCCGCGATCCCGCTTTTTTCGAGCGACCTGAAAAGGCTGTCGATATATGCGTCGTTGCGGCACGCAAAAAGGTTCGAAGCGGGTATGCCGCCCAATGATTCCAAGGCGGGATCACCGGCCCGGGCATTTTCATAGACGCTTTTTGCATCGCCGTATTGGGCGATCAGCGTATAGAAACGCTTCACACCGATCTTGTCGATGCTGGAAAGCCATATCCAGTATTTTTCCTGCTCCGTGTATTCCATCGCAAGACACCCCTCAAAGGCTAATGCCTAAATGGAAAAGCCCCAGTATTTCCGATCCAGGCTCCGGTATTGTATAGCTTCGGCCACATGCGCCGCCGTGATATTTTCGCACCCGTCGATATCGGCGATGGTCCGGGCCACCTTCAATACCCTGCCATAGCCGCGGGCCGACAGATTCAGCGTGGTAAACGCCTTTTTCAGTAGTTCCCGCCCCGGCTCGTCTGTTTTGCAGTGTTTGCCGATGAGCTTGCTGTCCATCTGTGCGTTGCAGTAGACACCGTCATGCTTCAGCCTGTCCACCTGCCGCTGCCTGGACTCGTTGACCCGCGCTTTCACAACGGCGGATTTATCCCCGTCGCCTTCGCCCGAAAGCTGCTGGAAGGATACGGCCCCCATTTCGATCTGGATGTCGATGCGGTCCAGCAGGGGCCCGCTGATCCTCCCCAGGTAACGCTGGATCTGCAGGGGGGTGCACCTGCATTCCTTTTCCGGGTTTCCGTAATTCCCGCACGGGCAGGGATTCATGGAGGCTACCAGCATGAAACGCGCCGGGTAGGTGGTGTTGGCGTTGATGCGGGCCACCGTGATCTCCCCGTCCTCCAGCGGCTGGCGCATGGCCTCCAGCGCGCCCCGTTCAAACTCGGGAAGCTCATCCAGGTACAGCACGCCGTAATGCGCCAGGCTCACTTCCCCCGGTTTTGCCGTGGCGCCTCCGCCTGTGAGCGCGACCAGGGAGATGCTGTGGTGCGGGGCGCGAAAGGGCCTATCGGTCGCAATGCCCACCGGCATCTGCCTTTGCCCGCCCGCCACCGAGTGGATCTTGGTTATTTCCAGCGCTTCATCAAAGGTCAGGTCGGGCAGGATGGAAGGGATGCTTCTGGCCAGCATGGTTTTCCCGGACCCCGGAGGCCCGATGAAAAGGATATTATGGCCGCCGGCAGCTGCGATCTCAATGGCGCGTTTTGCGCTCTGCTGCCCCCTGATCTGGGAAAGGTCCGTGGAGAAGGAAACGTTATGGCTGATGGATTCCCAGGGTATGAAATCCTGGGAGGGCATCGTATCATCGCCTCTGAGATGCTTCACCAGCTGGTCCAGTCTGGATGCTGGCAGGATGTGGAGGCCTTCTATGTATGCCGCTTCAGGCGCATTGGGGGCGGGGATCACGAGATGGATCAGGTCCTTCGTTTTGGCGTCGATCGCCACAGGCAGGATGCCGTTTACGGGGCGTATCTCGCCGTCCAGCGACAATTCACCGAGGAAGACCAGGTTTTCGATGGCATCCTTCGGTATCTGGCGTGTGGCCGCGAGAAGCCCGACTGCTATGGGCAGGTCATAAAGGGTGCCTTCCTTCCGGGTATGCGCTGGCGCCAGGTTTACGGTGATGCGCTGCATGGGAAATTCCAGCCCGCTGTTGCGTATGGCTGAGCGCACCCTGTCCTTGGATTCCTTTACCGCCGCATCGGGCAGCCCCACGATCTCAAAGGCAGGCAAGCCGTTGGAAATATCCACTTCGACCGTGATGGGATAGCCTTCGATGCCATTGAGCCCGTAACTGAGCAAGCGAGCAAGCATTTGTAAAAACCCCCGTAAGAACTACAGGAAAAACACCCAACTCGGCAACCATCTCAAAACATCAGAGAAGTAGTTTTTCTGCGCAGGCACCCCCGATAATATCGGGTAAAAAAGTGCAAAGAGCAAAATGGCTACCCCCATGAAAGCATACGTCAGCCACTTCGCCCTGGGGTAGCGTGTCTCGATGCGCCGCACGCAGTATGCAGCCAGCAGGATGACAAACGGGACACTGGCAAAATAGTGATAAATAAAAGTCGCGCGCGTAATGAAGACCCAGGGGATGAATTGTGCGGCCAGGCCGATCAATACAAACACCAGCATCCGTCTTTCCTCGCCTTGCCTGCGGAAAACGGAGAAAATGCAGAAAAATGCGGCCGCCGTCCCGGCCCACCAGACCACGGGATTTCCGAAAGAGGATATCGATGAGATGGCGCCCGGAATGCCCGTATCGGACTGGTAATAAAACCAGATGGGCCTGGCGTCCAGGATCCAGGTGATCCAGATGGATTCATAGGGGTGCCGCGCAGTCAGCGTGCTGTGGTAATTGAACATGTACTTCTGCCAATCCCACACCGTTTTGAGGTCGGTGGCGACCGTGCCGGACGACCTGGATTGGATAAATGTTGCAGTGCCTACAACGATTGGTACCAAAAGACAGACGCCGATTGCGCAAAGCAGCGTGACCCATGAGGTTCTTTTGCGGATCGTGAGGAAAAAAAGTGTGCCGAGGCTCAATACGGCATAGGCAGCTATCCAGATGCAGGACCGGATGAAATCGGGCATCAGTTCTTTCGGGCTGCCCTTTACCATCATGTACGGGAAATACGCCAGAAAATAGATCATGGACGGGATAATGATGAAAAGCACGATGGAATATGCCAGCGTAATGCAGGTGTATTTGGCAAATACGTTGATGGCATGCTCCATCACCGCCTTGTTTTCACCCTCCGCGGTGGAAACGTTCAGCTTTGAATATTGGTACTCCCTCCACCTGCGCCAGAGGGAGAGGACGAGGATAATGGCCAGTCCCACTCCGGCATACAGGTCGATCCACTTGCACGCGCTCCCGATGCCAAACATCAGGCCCGACAGGCCCAGCATCGTAAGAGTCTTCCCCAGGCGTTCCCTGTAAAAGCTCATTTCATAATATCGGTACATGAAATAGTACATCAGCAGGATAAAGATCACGCCGTATGTATCGATGGTCGCAATCCTTGTCTGGGTGAAGTGCATGAAATCAAAGGTGAAAAGGACCGTCGCCAGTGAAGCGTATTTCGTCTCCCGGAGGATCCTTTTTGCGAGGATGTAGATCACCGGCACCATCAATATCCCGAATACCGTCCCCGAGAAGCGCCATCCGAAGGGATCCATGCCGAAAAGTTCGATCCCTGCCGCGATGATGACCTTTCCGAGCGGGGGATGCGTGTTCTCATAGGGGTTGATCTGCTCGATGTGTTCCAGCGCTGTCCTTCCATGATATATCTCGTCAAAGTACATTTCATTCATGTATGTGGGGTGTGCGGGGACGATGGCCTGCTCGTCAAAGAGCGCATTCCCGGCTTCGGGCGTTACCTGCGCTGCCTGGAGCAGGTTCCCCTGCTTGTCCCACAGGGCCAGTTCGTTGACCCAGAGATTGCTCTGTTCAGGGGACAGCCTGATATATCTGGCGCTGATATCCAGGGAGATCTTCTGCCATTTGTACATTTCCCCTTCCTTCAACTCGATAGCCTGCCCGTCGGACCAGGTTTTCCCGTCGTCGGAGTACTGCATGGCTATCTCGCCTTTGGCGATGCCGTCAAAATGCCAGAGGCTTGCTATTTCCTTTGGCGCTCCAAGGTCGATCACAACGGACTCCGATACCGGTGCGTTGCGCCATGCACTGTGTGGCGCATCCATGGAGCCCAGGTTTGTCAGGGCCACGGCAGCATAAACGAGGGTGATGACAGCCATGATGATGTAATCCCACTTGCGTATCCTTCCCTTTTGGAAATCCCTCTGCCCCAAAAGGGACCCGGCATATTTTTCGCTCGTGCTCTTCTTCATGGTTTATCCTCCCCAGATACGCTCAAACCTGAACTTTTCGGTTTCCAGAATGCGTGGTCAAAGGCGATATAGGCAAGCGCTGAAGTCAGAACCACGTTCAGCAGCGCGGTGATCATGGGTATCATCGTCCGTTCCGGATATCCCCCTCCCTCGACATAGGCCATGTTGATCATGGTAGTCAGGGCGTACCCGGCCGTCACAAGCAGCAGACGCCTGTCTTTGATGAAAATATAGGCGAATATCAGCAGGAATACGGCAGGGATCAGGTACCGTTCATGCATGCTGTGGCTGAACGTGAAGATGAGCGCAAATACCAGCGCGGCGATGTGGAAGATATGCTTCCTTTCTTTCCGGGTGATGTACAGGATGATGGTGAACGCAACGGCCATGGCGATGAAGGCATATCCGAGGATTTTGTACGCGTCCGCCATGGCTATATCGTTGGCGTTGGCCTGGTTTTTCAGGTCGAACCAGTTCCCGCCCATCAGGAAGAAAAGGTTGAATGCATTGACCGAAGCATAGAAATACTGCCCCATTGTGGAAAGATACTTTTCCGCGAACCAGAAAGGGTCCTTCATCGTAAACCAGAATGGCAGGATACCCAGAATGAATACGGCCAAAAGGCTCAGGACGCAGCCCAGAACCGCCCGTATGGCGGCTTTCCTGGGCTTCAGCAGGGTCGTCTCATATATGATCACGGCAAGCGCCAGCGGAGCGATCATGAGGGTCTGAGGCTTTACCAGTATCGCCAGCGCGAAAAGCACCCCCGTCAGGATATAACGTTTTTTGAGGAAGGCCAGGAAGGAGGAGATGATCAGCAGCATCAGGAGCGAATCGATCTGCCCCCACACCGAGGAATTGTAAAAAGCAAATGGCGCGAGTACGAAAAGCAGCCCCAGCGCCGTCGCCTGCGGCCTCCCCAGTTCCCTGTCGGCATACCTGAAGATCAGGTACGCTACCGCGATGTCGGCCGCAATGGCCGGCAGTTTTATAAGGACTCCGTACGTTACATCCCCCGAATTGATCCCAAGGACTTTTCCCAGCAGCCCGAAGATATATAAAACATACATGTATCCGGGCGGATAATCGGCAAAGAATCCGCCGTTGTACAGGTTCAGCAGCCCAGCGTTTGCAGAATAGCTCGCCCATCCCCGGAAACAGCTCATATCGGTGGGGTGCCCCTTCGTAACCACGGCAAGGACGAGCCTGAGGATCAATGCAAAGCCAAGCACGATGATAAAAACCAGCGGTGTTTTGGCGGGGCGGAATGAAACGAGGTCTTTGGATAGGACCAGTTTGTATACGATGATCGCAATGAGCGAATAAAGCAGTGCGATGCCCACCCAGAACGGTACGCTGTGCTCCCAGTCGTCCGATCCTTCCTGCCCGCCTGTACGGTCGGAACCATCCGCCGGCAGCGGGGAAAGATCCGCGATGGAAAACCCTTCGGGCACATCCGTTACCTCTTCGACCCTGACGTTATCAAACGCCGCGTACCCGCTGTTCAATCTCCCGTACCCGCCCAGGCGGAGGGTAACGGTCATGGTATCCTGGTCGTTCCCGGTCCTGCCGTACAGGACGGCTTCTTCCCACTGCCCGCCGGTATCAAACAACTCGTTGGAAGTATCCAGAATCCATTCGACGGACAGGTTCGCGCCCTTTGAATTTTCATCGATCCCCGAAGCCATGATGTCGCAGGCCAGTTTGTACAGTGTATTGGGCTTCACGGCGACTTCCTGTTTCACGGACGAATCATTTTCGATGTTGTTCTGGATTACGATATAGCTGTTGTCTTCCTCATCCTCCATATAGATGCTGACATCCTGGTCATCGTCTATATAGGAGCTCTTTTCCCAGTATGTGGGGAAGCCTTCATCGTTCTGGCTGAAATCGCCGTTTTTGATCAGGTTTTCCCCTGCAGCCCAGCAAAGCGACGAAGGAATCAGGATCAGCGCCAGGACCAATGTTACTGCTGCTATCTTCGCAAGGTTCTTTCTCATTCGCACATCCTCCAGAATGAAGGCCTTCCAAATTCTACTTAATCCACGGGCAGGTATTCGAATGCGCTCGTGATGTGACGGATGCGGCTGCCTGCACCATCGATCCGGATTTCCACAACATCAAACCGCACGTTTGTTTCCCCCAGCCCCTTTTCCTGCAGATAGACGAGCGCCACCTGCGAAATGTTCCTTTGCTTTTTTCTTGTCACGGCTTCACAGGGCAGGCCCAGTCTGTCCGAGCACCTGGTTTTCACTTCGGCGAAAACCAATACCTCGCCGTCATATGCGATGATATCACATTCGCCCTGCCGGGTGCGGTAATTTCTTTCCGCTATCGAATACCCTTTTGAACAAAGATACTCGGCCGCCGCATCTTCCCCTGTTTTTCCCAGGGCGCGATTGTTCATGGCTGGCCGTCCTGACGGATATTGCGCAAAAATGTCCTGCGGTGGATGGGGCATGGCCCGTGTATTTTGATCGCTTCCACGTGCTCCTCCGTGCAGTACCCCTTGTGCCTGCAAAAACTGTATTCGGGATATTCGGAATCATATTGCACCATCAGGCGGTCCCGGTATACCTTGGCTACAATGGAGGCGGCGGCGATGGTATAGCTTTTTTGGTCCCCTTTTATGATGGCAACGGTTCTTACCGGGATATCCAGCCCCTTCACCGCATCCACCAGGACGCCGTCCGGTGTCATATGCATCTTCACGTATGCCTGTACAAAAGCCATCTTCGCAGCCTCCAGGATATTGTAGCGGTCGATGTCCTCATGGCTGACCACACCCACCCCCCAGGCGATGGCGGATTGAATGATCCTGTCGTATAGCAACTCCCGTTTCTTGGGGGACAGCTTTTTCGAATCATTCACGCCTTCGATCAGGGTGTCTCTCGGCATGATCACGCACGCAGCCACCACCGGGCCTGCCAGGGGCCCGCGTCCGGCCTCATCCATCCCCGCTATCAGGCAGCAGCCTTCGCTTTCCAGTTCCCTTTCATACAGCAGCATGCCTTCGAGCCGCCGGCTTTCCTTACTGTCCATCCGCTTTTGCATCGTTCCCTTCGGGCGCTTCGAGGGAGATACGCCCCATCTTTCCGTTCCTGAATTCATCCAGGACCATTTTTGCGCCTCTTTCGGTATCCGGTATCCCGCCGCTCAAAAGGTATTTGCGTGCCCTGCATACCGATTCGAGGAGTTCATAGCCTGTTTTTTCATCGATGTCTACGCCGTATCTCGCAACGAGTTTGTCTGGAGCAAGCACGGACATGTCCTGCAGAAACATCGATGCCAGTTCCTCAGTATCCAGGATCTCATCGTTGATGGTCCCGAGATAAGCGATCTTTCTTGCGACCGACGGGTCATCGAGTTTCGGCCAAAGCAGGCCCGGGGTATCCATCAATTCCAGATAGGGCGTGATGCGTACCCATTGCAGTCCGCGTGTCACACCGGGCTTTGCGCCCGTTACGAGGGATCCCGTTCCGGACATGCTATTGATAAAAGTCGACTTCCCTACATTGGGTATGCCCATGATCATGGCGCGCAGCGTCTTGTGCACACCCTTGTTTTCATACCGTGCCAGCACCGGCGCTGCGGCTCTCTCGATCAGCCTCGCAGCATCTTTGGCCATGCTGCCTGTCCTCGAATTCATGGCCGAAGCGGATATGCCTTTTTGATTATACCATGCCACCCACCTACGGGTGTATTCCCTGTCGGCAAGATCGTCCTTGTTCAATATGATCACTCGTGCTTTGTTGGAGAAAAAGGTTTCGAACGCCGGATTCCGGCAGCTTTGCGGCGCCCTGGCGTCCACGACCTCGATGATGACATCGATCAGTCTGATATTTTCTTTTACCATGCGCATGGCTTTTGCCATATGGCCAGGATACCAGTTGATATTCAGAAAAAATACATCTCCCTGTCTTTTCCATACAAATACCATAATACAAAAAAACAGGGCCTGTCGTACAGACCCCATTTTATCTTTTTACAAACTATTTTTCCCTGATCTTCGCAGCCTTGCCTACCCTGTCCCTCAGGTAGTACAGCTTCGCTCTGCGGACCTTTCCGTGTCTGGCGATCTCGATATGGTCGATCCTCGGGGAATGCACCTGGAAAGTACGCTCCACGCCCACCCCATAGGATACGCGCCTGACGGTGAAAGTTTCGCGAAGGCCGCCGTTCCGCCTGGCGATGACGATGCCTTCAAAGGCCTGGAGCCTTTCGCGTGCTCCTTCAATAACCTTGACGTGCACCTTGACTGTATCGCCGATACGGAACTCGGGGATATCCGTGCGGATCTGTTCATTTTCAATGGTACGGATGATATCTGACATTTGGTTACCTCCTCCCTGAAAGGACGTTCAATACAGAACCCTGTCTGCAGCGGACCGTCCGTGATAACGCAAGCTATTATAGCATAGCGATTTTACCTTTGACAATCATTATTTATTCTATTTCCTTCAGAAACCGTTTGTCATCCTCGGCCAGCCGCGCTTTTTCGAGCAGGTCAGGCCGTTTTTTCCGGGTCATGAGCAGGGACTGCTCCCTGCGCCATTTCGTTATATTGGCATGGTGTCCGGAAAGCAGGACCTCCGGCACCCGCATCCCCCTGAAATCCGCCGGGCGGGTGTACTGCGGGTACTCCAGCAGTCCGTCGCTGAACGATTCCTCGTTGGGGGATTCCCCGCTTCCCAGCACGCACGGGACGTGCCTGGATACGCAGTCGATCAGCACCATGGCCGGGAGTTCACCCCCGGTCAGCACATAGTCCCCTATCGAGATCTCCATGTCGATGAGGTTGTCGATGATCCTTTGGTCGATCCCCTCATAGTGTCCGCACAGGATGACCAGCCGCTCCTGCCGGGATAATTCCCGGGCAAGCGCATCGTCCAGTTTCCTGCCTGCGGGCGACATGTAGATCCTCAGCCCCTTGAAACCGTCCCCGGTCACGCTTTCCATGCAGTCAAAAACAGGCTGGGGCATCATCAGCATCCCGGCGCCGCCCCCGAAGGGGTAGTCATCCGCCTGGTTGTGCTTGTTTTGGGCATGATCCCGGATATTGTGGATATCGAACCGGAGGATGCCGGCCTGCGCCGCACGCCCCAGGATACTGCCCGAAAGCACGCATTCAAACATTTCGGGGAAAAGCGTGAGGATGCTAATCTGCAAAATCAGCCACCTCTTTCAAAGCCTTCCCGTCCAGGGTGATCCGCTTTTGATCCGGTTCAACGGCGACCACGACCTTTTTGATCACGGGCACCAGCAACTCCCCCCGGTTTGTCGCGATGGAAAACACGTCGTTGGCCCCGGTTTTGATGATCTCCTGCACTTTTCCGATGCTGCCGCCTTCATTGCTGTAAACGCTGCATCCGATGAGGTCATCGATGAAATAGGTATCTTCGGGGAGCGTCACGGCGTCTTCACGGGCCACGCAGAGGAAACTGCCGCGAAGCGTCTCTGCGGCGTTCCTGTCCGCGATACGGTCCAGCAAAAGATAGGCGAACCCTTCATGGACCCTGGCTGCGGCTACATTGCAGGGCAAATAGGACCCATGGTTTTCGACAAATACGGATTTCAACGAATGAAACCGGTCCTGGCCGTCCGTCAAAGGCTCGATTTTCAGTTCCCCTTTGATCCCCTGGGGTTTGATGACCCTGCCGATCCTGAGATAGTCTGCCAATTTACAGGATCTCCACGATGTACTTTTTTTTCTCCCGCAAGGTAGCGGATTTGACGACTGTGCGGATGGCCTTGGCTATTCTCCCCTGCCTGCCGATCACCTTTCCCATGTCTTCGGGGGCGACACGCAGTTCCAGGATGATGTTCTTGCTGTTTTCACGGCTCGTAACCGATACCTTTTCGGGATTGTCTACGAGAGACTGGGCGATGAATTTCACCAGTTCGGTCATAAAACAGGCCTCCCCTTTTTGAACAGTCGTCATTGTAGGGCGCCGCTCTTTTTGAGCAGTGCACGGACGGTATCCGTGGGCTGCGCGCCGCTTTTGATCCAGGCAGCCGCCTTTTCATTGTTCACGATCACTTCCGCCGGGTTTTTCAGCGGGTCATAGGAGCCCAGTTCCTCGATGAATCTTCCATCCCTCGGGGAATTCGAATCCGCCACCACGATGCGGTAGAAAGGCATCTTTTTTGCGCCGATTCTTTTGAGTCTGATCTTGAGAGCCATTACAGTTCCTCCAAAATAATTATGTTTATATTATACGGTCTCCCGTACTTTTCCTAATGCGGGAAGGGCAACCTTCCATGCCTTCCGCCGCCCCCCTGAAACTGCTTCATCATCTTCTGGGCGGCTTCAAATTGGTTGAGCAGCCTGTTCACTTCCTGTACGCTCGTGCCGCTGCCGGCGGCGATGCGTTTTCTTCTGCTTCCGTTCAGTACGGACGGTTCCTGGCGCTCCTGCACCGTCATGGAGCATATGATGGCCTCAAACCGCTTCATTTGGCTTTCGTCGATGTCCGCGGCACTTATCTTGGCCCCGCCCGGTATCATCCCCAGGATGTCACTGAGGGAGCCCATATTGCGCAGTTGGTGCATCTGGTCCAGGAAGTCTTCCAATGTGAACTGCTGCTTGCGCAGTTTCCGCTCGAGCTCCTCCGCTTTTTTCTCGTCGATGGACGTCTGTGCCTTTTCGATCAGGGTCAGCACGTCGCCCATTCCGAGGATACGCGAAGCCATCCGGTCGGGATGGAACGGCTCGAAATCGCTTATCTTTTCCCCGGTGCCCGCAAAGACGATGGGCTTCCCGGTCACGGCTTTTACGGACAATGCCGCGCCGCCTCTTGCATCCCCGTCCAGTTTCGTCAGGATGATGCCGTCCAGCCCGATGCTTTCATCAAAGGACTTGGCTACGTTCACGGCATCCTGCCCAGCCATGGCGTCGATGACGAAAAGCACGAAGTGGGGTTTGGATCTGGCTTTGACCTCTTTGAGCTCCTCCATCATTTCCGCATCGATATGCAGCCTGCCCGATGTATCGATGATCACGATATCCCTGCCGGTGCGTTTGGCTTCGTTCACCGCTTCCAATGCGGTCTTTGGAGCGGGCTGCTGCCCTTTTTCATATACGGGCACATCGATGCCTTTGCCAAGCACCTGCAGCTGTTTGATGGCGGCCGGGCGCTGGATGTCGCAGGCCGCCATTAAAGGAGCCTTGCCCTGCTTTTTGAAGTGCTGCGCCAGTTTGGCTGCCGCGGTCGTTTTGCCCACGCCCTGCAGGCCGGCCATCATGATCACGGTGGGCGGCGCGGGGGCTATCGGTATTTTTGCGTTTTTGGAGCCCATGAGGGTGGTGAGCTCATCATGGACGATCTTGATCACATGCTGTCCCGGCGTGAGGCTCTCCATGACTTCCTGCCCGACGGCGCGGGCGGAGACTTTATTGATGAAATCCTTCACGACCAGGAAATTGACGTCTGCTTCCAAAAGGGCGATGCGGACTTCCCGCATGGCTTCTTTGATATCGTTCTCGGAAAGCTTGCCGCGTCCCGTTATTTTACGCAGTGCGTACTGCAGTTTTCCCATCAGGCCTTCAAAAGGCATGTGCTACTCTTCCTCCCAGCAGGCTAAAGCCTGATCGATCAATTCTTTGGCTGCATCATGGCCGGCATCCAGTTCTTCCCTGGCTTTCTCGAGGTATTCCTTCCAGCGCAGATACCGTCTGAGTATCCCCATTTTTGCTTCGATCTCATAAAGCGCCTTTTCACCGCGTTTGAGCGCATCGTGCACGCCCTGCCTGCTGATGCCCTCCTGTTCTGCGATCTCAGCCAGCGACAGGTCCTGCTCAAAGTGCAGGTCCATGAAGCTCCTTTGCTTTTCGGTCAAAAAAGCGCCGTAGAAATCGATCAGCAATGCGATGGCGACGTTTCTGTCCAGCTCCGCTTTCATCGGTACCACCAATAAAAAGGTGTAAAGGCATATACCTTTACACCGATTATATCCTTTGTATTTTTCTTCGTCAAGGATTAAATGATGGCATCCACGAATTCATGCGCATTGAACGTCTGCAGGTCCTGCATGCCTTCCCCGATGCCGATATACCAGATCGGGACGCCCAGTTCCTGCGTGATGGCTGCGGCTGCGCCGCCTTTGGAGGTCCCGTCGAGCTTTGTCAGGATGATGCCGTCCACCTCGACGGACTCCTTGAATACCTGTGATTGCACGAGTGCGTTTTGTCCTGTGGTGGCGTCGATCACCAGCAGCGTTTTATGGCATGCATCCGGGAATTCCCTTCTGGCCACCCGGTTTATCTTTTTTAACTCCTCCATCAGATACGCCTTGTTCTGCAATCTTCCCGCGGTATCGCAGATCAAAATATCGGTCTTTTTGGCCTGCGCCGATTTGACGGCGTCAAATATGACTGCAGCCGGGTCTGCGCCTTCTCCGTGCTTTATGAGGGGCACACCGGCGCGTCCCGCCCAGGTCTCGAGCTGCTCGGATGCCGCCGCCCGGAAAGTATCCCCTGCGGCGAGCAGTACGCTTTTTCCCCGGCTTTTAAACATCGCAGACAATTTTGCTATGGCGGTCGTTTTACCCGCGCCGTTCACGCCCACGATCAGCAGGACGGCCGGATACTGCATATCCATCGGAGTATCCGACTCGAACAAATCCAGGAAAATGGACTTCAGCTCGTCCTTCACGGAGTTGGTATCCTTTATCTTCTTATCCTTCACCCTGCTGCGAAGTTCGCTGATCATCCATGTCGTGGTTTTGACGCCCACATCCGCCAGGATCAGGGTCTCTTCCAGCTCTTCGTACAGGTCCTCATTTATCTCGCGGTTCCGATTGAAAAGTCCCGCCAGTTTCGCGCCCAGACTTTCGCGTGTCCGGGTCAGGCCGTGTTTGTATTTGGATGTGTCTTCTGTTTTCATTTACGAGGCTGCCTCTCTCTCCAGTCTTACGGATACCATTTTGGATACGCCTTTTTCCTCCATGGCCATGCCGTAAATGATCTCGGAATTGGCCATGGTCGCACGCCGGTGCGTGATGAGGATGAATTGCGTTTTTCGCGCAAAATCCTTGATATAGCTCGAAAACCGTTCGGTATTGGCTTCATCCAGCGCGGCGTCGATCTCATCCAGCAGGCAAAAAGGCGTAGGCTTCAGTTTCAGTATCGCAAACAGCAGCGCGATCGCCGTCAGGGTCTTCTCCCCGCCCGAAAGGGAGATGAGTTTCAGGTTTTTCCCCGGCGGCTGCGCGATGATATCGATGCTGCAGTCCATGATGTCGTTTTCATCCCCCAGCACCAATGTGGCCTTCCCGCCCCCGAAAAGTTGTTTGAACGTCTGCGCGAAGTTGATGTTGATGAGCTCAAACTGCTCGCGGAACTGTTTTTTCATCTTCTGCGTGAGATCATCGATCAGGTGCTGTAGATCCGTTTGCGCCTTGGCCAGGTCATCCCGCTGTGAAGAAAGATAATCATATCTTTCCTTCACGTTGTTGTAATCTTCGATGGCGTTGGGGTTGATGTTGCTCATGGTACGCAACGTCCTGCGGATGCTGTCTATCTGGTTTGGTGCATCCTCGGGTATCGTTTGCAGGCGGAATTTTTCCGCGCCCAGGTATGTCAGTTCATATTCATCCCAGATCTTTGCCGTCATGTTGTCGATGTCGGATTCCAGCTTGGTCAGGGACAGCTCCAGCTTGTGGCTCCGTTCCCGGGTCTGCTCGATCTGCGACTGGATCTGCGCCCGCCGGTCCAGGAGGCTCTGCGATTTATTCAGATGGTTCCTGCGGTTTTGTTCGTATCCGCCGATCTCTTTTTCGATATCCTGACGCGTTTTATCCAGCTCGCCGATCCGCTTTTCAAACACAGCTATTAAAGCCAGCTGCTCTTCGATCCTGCCTGCGTTTGTCTCGAGGTTTTTATTTTTTTCGTCTGAATCCCTGAGCAGGTTTTGGATCTCCAGAGACGTCCTTTCGGCAAAGTTCTTCTGTGCGTCCGCTTCCTTTTCCATCTCCGCAATCTTGATACGGATGGAGGCGATGTGCTGAAGGATATCCTCCCGCTGCTGCATCAGCGCGTCATATTCTTTTTTGAGGTTCCTTTCTTCTTCCTGCTTCACTTCGATGGTCTTCATCAGCTCATCGGAAACGCTGCCCGTATAGATCAGGGTATTGTCGGCTGCCTTCAGGTCCGTCTCGATCCGCGATTTTTCCTCGCCGAGGTTTTGCAGCTCCCCTTCGCCCGATTCGATGGATTTAGATATCGAAATGCGGCGTTCCTTTTCCGTGGCTTCCGCGATCTCCGTCTGCCTTATTGTTTGGTCCGCGCACCTGATTTCATCCGTCGTTTTCTGCAGTTCGAGGGCCACGCCCTCCTTCTCCCTTGCAAGGTCTGCCATCTGCTTTTCATACCCGGCTTTGGCCTTGCGTATTTCCTCGATGGTATCCTGCCTGCCCAGCAGGCTTGCGGACCTGCCGCCCGTGCTGCCGCCCGTCATGGAACCGCCCGCATTGATGATATCCCCTTTCAGGGTGACGATGCGGAACGTGTAAGCGGTTTTGCGTGCGAGCTCGATGCCCGCGTCCATGTTGTCCACGATGGCCGTGCGTGCAAGCAGGCTCTGGATGGCAGGCGCATACTTGCCGTCATAGGAAATGACTTCGGAGGCGATGCCTTTGAAACCATTTATTTTCATTGCAGCGCATTCTTGCTGCGAAAACACTTTCGGTTTGATCGAAGCAAGCGGCAGGAAAGTCGCGCGCCCCAGGTTGTTGTTTCTGAGATGCTCGATGAGGTATTTGGCGTCTTCCTCGTTTTCGGTGATGATATTGTTCAGCGCAGGCCCGAGAGCCATTTCCACCGCGCTGCGGTATTCCGCCGGCACGGTGATGACCTGGGCAACGGCGCCCAGTATACGCTTTTTCAACTCCGGATGGGAATCCGAATCTTTCAGCAGGCTGCGTACCGTGGAAGAATAGCCTTCGTATTCCCGCTGCATGTTTTCCAGCATTTTCAGCCGTGATTCGCTCTCGCCGATCCTGATGACGAGGTTGTTGGATGCCTGGTTCATCTGGCTGGTTTTCAGTGTCAGTTCATTGGCTGTTTGGATGGCTGCATTTCTTGCTTCGACCTGTTTTCTTAATTCCGCAGCCAGACGGTCGATCGCCTTTCTGCAGTTCGATTCCTGCTCCCTGTAAGCGGAGATGGATGCAAGCAGGGCGTCCCTCCGGGTTTCCAACTGCTTCAGCCTGGAAACGGATGCATTCCTGGACGCCTCCATTCCTGCGACCTTGTTTTTTTCCTCGTACAGCCTTTCCATGGAGCCTTTTATAACAGCCTGCAGTTCATCCATCTGATGCCCTTTGCTGGTGATCCCGTCGGCCATCTCTTTATGCTGCGACTGGTGCTCTTCCAGTTGTTTGCATAATTCCGTGATCGCATCGGATGCCGCGGTGGACTGCGTCCGGCGGCCATCCCTTTCCTTTTCCAGGGCATCGCGGCTTGCATCATTTCTGGCCAGCTCGGATTTCAGCCTTTCCTGCTCATCCCGCAGGGATTGGACGCGTTCCAGCGCGATGCTTTTGTCCGTATTCGTTTTGGATATTTCCGCGGTGATCCCGTTTGTTTTCTCCCGAAGTTGCTGTATGGCATTCTCCCTTTCCGCAGATTCGGTTTCGAGGCGCGCAAGGTCGCTGTTGAGCTGAGCCTCCTCGCGCAGCTTGGAGCCGCACTGTTCTGCAAGGCCCTGCACCATGTTGCGGGTGGACTCCAGCTTTTCCTTCCCCTGGTCATACCGGACAAGAAAAAGGCTCAGTTCCAGTTCCTTCAGCCTTTCTTTCAGGGTAATATACCTTCTTGTCTCCTCGCATTGCTTTTCCAGGGGCCCCAGCTGCCTTTCCAGTTCGGTGATGACGTCTACGATGCGCACCACGTCCTGCTCCGCCGCCGAAAGCTTCCGCTCCGCCTCTTCCTTGCGGGCCCTGTATTTGCCGATGCCCGCAGCCTCCTCCAGCACGGTGCGCCTTTCCTCGGGCCTGGTGCTCAATACCTCGTCGATGCGGCCCTGGCCTATCATGGAATAGCCTTCCTTGCCGATGCCCGTATCCCGGAAGAGTTCGCTGATATCCCGCAGCCTGCACTGGTTCTGGTTGATGAGGTATTCGCTTTCACCCGTCCGGTAAGCCCTCCTTGTCACGGTCACCTCAGTGAAATCGATCCGCAGTTCGCCGTCCGCATTGTCAAATGTCAGCGACACCTCGCAGTAGGATAACGGTTTGCGGTTTTCGGTGCCTCCGAATATGACGTCGTCCATCCGCTGCGTGCGAAGGGATTTCGCGCTCTGTTCCCCCAGGACCCAGCGTACGGCGTCGGCGACGTTGCTTTTCCCTGTGCCGTTGGGGCCCACGATCGAGGTAACGCCTTTGTCAAACGATATCTCGGTTTTTTCAGCAAACGATTTGAAACCATAAATTTCAAGCTTTTTTAAATACAAGGAATTTTACCCCTTTTTCCAGTAGTAACAATGAGATAATAACATAACTGCAGAAATGAATATATGATCTGCGACAGAATTACGGTAGATTCGCTACTCTTTTTGCTCCATTGCCTGACGTGCAGCCCGCTGTTCCGCTTCCTTTTTGTTCCTGCCCTCGCCTTCGCCCAGCAAAACATCCCCACGGTATACCCGTGACACAAAGGTGCGGTTATGGGCGGGCCCGGATGAAGCCTGCGTTTGGTAACGTGCATCGCAGGCATGGTTTTTATGGAGTTCATGCTGCAGGATGGTTTTGTAATCGCGGTTCTCAGACGACGTTTCCATGTCCGTAGCGTTTTGGATCAGCGTTTTAAAGATGAATTTCCGGGCGGATTTCATTCCCCCGTCCAGATAGATCGCGCCGATAAGCGCTTCGAACGCGTCGGCGAGTATCGAGGGCTTTCCCCTGCCGCCCGTCATCTCCTCCCCCTTGCCCAGGACGAGGTAGTTTCCCAGGTCCAGGTTCCGGGCTGCGGATGAAAGGGAGGGTTCGTTCACCATCATGGCCCGCCTTCTGGTCAATTCGCCTTCATTGAGGTCAGGGAATTCGGTATACAGATAAAAGCTGATGATCAGTTCGAGTACTGCGTCCCCGAGATATTCAAGCCTTTCATTGCTTTTCACGCCCATCGCATTTGCATAGGAGGAGTGCGTCAAAGCCTGTAAAAGCAGCTTATCATCTTTGAAATTGTGGAAAAATGTTTTTTTGGATATACCTGTACCCTTTGTCCTTTGCATTGCAGTCCTCCAAAGCCGGACTTTAAGAGCCCCGCGATCCGGAGGGAGCGGGGCTCTTGATGAAAACCAATAAATAATACCGCTCAGATATTGCTTTCAATGTAGAAAACGATATCCTTGACCCTCGTTACTTTGGGGAGGTCTTCGTCAGGTATTTCGATGTTGAACTCTTGTTCAAGATCCATGATGAGTTCCACTACGTCCAGCGAATCGGCCTTCAGGTCGTCGATCAGGTGTGAATCCAGCGTGATCTTGCTTTCCTCGATGCCAAGCTGTTTGGAAACGATGCCCCTGACTTTTTCAAATACCATTGTTGCACCTCCTGTAATGCTAGAAGCATGATATCATGCAATTCTATTTTAGTGCTCATTTGAAATAATTCAACAAAAATATCGTACAATCAATCCATTTGTTCTGCAATTTGGCCGATCACATCGATCACACGGCAATCAACGAATTTCCTTGCCTGCCGGATGGCGCTTTGAAATGCTTTCGCATTGGAGCTTCCATGCGCCTTGATGATCCCTTTGGATACGCCCAGCAGCGGAGCGCCGCCGTATTCGGTATAGTCCATCTTGCTTTTAAACCGTTTCAACGCGGGCATGGAGAGCAGCGCACCCAGTTTCGAGCGGAAGTCCCGCTGCAATTCCTCCCTGAGCATGCCGGCCAGCGTGGATGCCACGCCTTCGGTGAGCTTCAGTATCACATTTCCAACGAAACCGTCGCATACGATCACGTCAAAATCCCCGGATAAGGCCTCGCGGGCCTCACAGTTGCCTGCGAAACGGATGGGCAGCTTTTCAAACAATTCATAGCAGGCTTTCGTCAGTTCGTTCCCTTTTTCCGCTTCGGCGCCGTTGTTGACCAGACCGACGGCAGGGTTCACTACGCCCGTGACCTTTTCCATATAGGCCGAACCCATCAGGGCAAACTGCGTAAGGTGTTCGGGCCTGCAGTCCACATTGGCGCCGCAGTCGATCAGCAGTACTCCCTTCCCCGTCTTTGTCGGCAGCAATGGGGCAAGCGCGGGCCGTTTGATCCCCTTCATCCTTCTTACGATCAGGATCCCACCCGCCAGGACGGCGCCGGTATTTCCGGCCGATATGAAAATATCTTGTTCCCCCGCAGACAGGCTTTCCAGTCCCCGTACGAGGGAGGAATCTTTTTTCTTTTTGATGGCATCCACCGGATGTTCGCCCGAACCGATGACGTCGCTGCAGTTAATGATCTGAAGCCTGGACCTGTCGGCACTGTGCGCATTCAGGATCGCTTCCACCGCATCTTCTTTGCCAAATAAAGATATCTCGATATCATCAAATTCTTTCAAAGCCTGCAGGCATCCCAGGACGATGGCGTCCGGCGCGTTATCTCCGCCCATTGCATCGACAGCGATCTTCATCCAGATTTCCCCCAACATATTTACAGATTATATTACATTGAGTATATATAAAAGCCCCCGAAAACACAACTGATTGCCTTCGAAAAATGAAAAAAGCCCCCGATAATATCGGAGGCTCCGCATGGTTACTCTTCTTCTTTCTTTGCCTTTTCCTTGGCCTTGGATTTGGCTGCGGCCTTGGTTTCCTTTTGCTCAGCCTTATCTTCCCTGGCTTTAGCCTTTTCGTCTTTCTTTTCGGAAGCAACTACGATGACCTTTTCCCCGTCATAGTAGCCGCAGTTCGGGCATGCCCTGTGTCCCAGTTTCGGTTGATGACACCTGGAGCATTCAGCCAATGTCGGAGATGCTGTTTTCCAGTTTGCCCTTCTCGAATGTTTTCTTGCCTGGGATGTTTTTCTTTTTGGAACTGCCATGTTTTGCTACACCTCCTTATCATCAACCTGGTGCTATCATAAATCGCTTTTGCAGCTGCAGCTGCCCGTGTTCAGGTTCTGTCCGCATTTCGGGCACAGTCCCCTGCAATCCTCACTGCATAGGACCCGTATCGGCATATCCAGAACGATGTTTGCCAATACGATCTCATCGAGAACGATTCTATCCCCGGAGAAAACATGCCGGTCCGGGAAATCCGGATCAGCCCTTCGTGCAAACTCCTCTTCGAAGCCTGCCTGTATAGTCATTTTTACAGGCTCCAGGCACCTTGCACAACTCGATTCCACCGCAGCCGAAATCGTTCCGCCCACAAAGCAGATATCCGCTTTGCAGCTGTACTGCCCCTCGGCTTTGACGGGATTATCGAAAACAAATGTGTCTCCGCCGTATTCCAAAGAGCCATAGTTTTCACTGAGCGAAAAGGTGAAGACCTTTTCCTGCTGCTTTATCGCGTCGGTAACATCCAGAACCATAATCATCCACCCCGGAGAGCAACGTTTAGATTATACAAGTGCTTCCCATGTTTGTCAACAAGATTGAGGATGCCCACCTTTGCGTCATTTAACCAATTCCATTGTCTGGCGGGCGATGGTCAGCTCCTCGTTGGTGGGTATGCACCAGACTTCCACTTTGGACTCAGGAGTTGAAAGCCTGACTTCCTTGCTCCAGGATTGGTTCGTTGTCTCGTCAAACTTCACGCCCAGATATTCCAAACCCTTCACAGACATGGACCGCACACCCGGATCGTTTTCACCGATGCCTCCGGAAAATGCGATGGCGTCCACGCCGTTCATCGCTGCAGCATAGGCCCCGATATACTTTTTGATCCTGTAGCAGAAGGTTTCGCGGATCAGTAAAGCGCGTTCGTTGCCTTCATCCGCAGCTTTTTCCAGATCCCTGAAATCGCTGCTCATCTGGGTGAGCCCGAGCACGCCGGATTTTTTATTCAGGTAATCGTCGAGCTGCTGCGCGTCGAAATTCTTCCGCTTGAGCAGTTGGATGATGACGCCGGGATCGATATCCCCGCAGCGCGTACCCATGATGAGACCTTCCAGGGGAGTCAGCCCCATGCTGGTGTCCACGCTTTTCCCGTTTTTCACCGCGGCGATGCTTGAACCGTTCCCAAGGTGGCAGGTGATGATCTTCAGGCTTTCCACCGGCTTTTGGAGGATCTCCGCCATCCGTTTTGCGATATAATAATGCGATGTCCCATGAAAGCCATACCGGCGTATCTTCAGCTCGGTATAGTCTTCATACGGGATCCCATACAGGAATGCATATTTCGGCATGGTCTGATGAAAGGCCGTATCGAATACCGCCACCATGGGCACATTCGGCATGACTTTCTGGCATGCCTTTATCCCCTGGTAATTCGGTGGGTTGTGGAGGGGGGCGAGCGGGATGCAGTCCTCGATGGCCTTCATGACCGATTCATCGATGATGACAGCCTTTGAAAACATTTCCCCGCCATGGACGACGCGGTGCCCCACGGCATTGATCTCCGACATATCCCTGATCACGCCGTATTCGGGGTGCACGAGCGAATTCAATACGAGTTTTATTCCGTCTTCATGGGTCTTCATATCCTGCTTGATTATTACGGGGTCCTTGCCCGTAGGCTTGTGCTTGAGCGCGGAGTCAGCGATACCGATCCGTTCAGCCAGTCCCTTTGCGATGACCGTTTCAGTTTCTATATCGATCAGTTGGTATTTGATGGAGGAACTGCCTGCGTTGATGACGAGTATTTTCATTATGTTTCTCCTTAATTCACAGATTGCAGCGCTGTAATGGCCACCACGGATACGATATCCTCGGGCGAACAGCCCCGGGACAGATCGTTTACGGGTTTTGCAAAACCCTGCGTGATCGGCCCGAAGGCGTCGGCGCCGGCCAGGCGCTGCGTCAGTTTGTAGGCGATGTTGCCGGCATTGAGGTCGGGGAAGATCATCACATTGGCTTTCCCGGCCACAGGGCTTCCGGGGGATTTCAGCTGACCCACGGATTCCACCAGGGCTGCATCGGCCTGGAGTTCCCCGTCTATCATGAGATTCGGATCCAATTCCTTCGCGAGTTTTGTCGCTTCCACCACCTTGTCCACCAGCTCATGCTGTGCGCTTCCCTTCGTGGAAAAAGACAGCATCGCCACTTTCGGCTCCATCCCCACCAGCGCTTTGCCCGAGCGGGCGGAAGCCACGGCGATGGCCGCGAGTTCCTGCGCATTGGGATTGATGACGAGGCCGCTGTCTGCATAGACCAGCACGCCGTTGTGTCCGAACTTGGGGTTTTTCAAGTCCATCAGGAAAAAGGCGGATACGATGGAGATGCCCGGCGCTGTTTTGATGATCTGAAGCGCAGGCCTCAGCGTATCGCCGGTGGCATGGATGGCACCTGCCACCATTCCGTCCGCCTCCCCCGTTTTCACCATCATCGTTCCATAATAGAGTTCGTCCTTCATGGTTTCCAGCGCCTTTTCAGGCGTCATACCTTTTGACTTGCGCATTTCATAAAAAAACCCGGCATATTCGCCAAGTTTTGACGATTTCTCCGGTTCGATGACGCCGATCCCGAGCTGGTCTGCATTGGGGATGGCTGCGCGTATGACGTTTTCGGTTCCTACAAGGGTGACGCGTGCGAGTCCTTGTTCAGCGATCATCACAGCTGCTTTCTGGGTCCTGGGTTCGTTGCCCTCAGGCAAGACGATGTGTTTGTTGAGGGATTTTGCCCGCTGTTGCAGGATATCGGATAATGGCATAAATTGAACTCCTTTCGGAAATTTGTTGCATTCTGGAAAGAAAATGTTTCGTAGAAACAAAATTGCCTCACTAATATTACATCAATATGTTATCCAATTCAATGTTCAACTTACGATAAATTGATAAAATTCGATTGAATTTGTTATACTTGCTGTAATCCTATTCAAAAGAGGGCTGCCGGTGAAAGTCTGTGGAATCATATGCGAATACAATCCCCTGCACAACGGTCACGTTTATCATATGGATCATGCGCGTGAAACGACCGGGTGCGACTATATTGTTTGCATCATGAGCGGCTGCTTCACCCAGCGGGGTGAGCCGGCCATATTTGATAAATGGGAGCGAACCAGGCATGCGCTGCAGGCCGGTGCGGACCTTGTTATCGAGCTGCCGGTCATCCATGCCATATCCAGCGCCCAGGGATTTGCGGAGGGTTCGGTCGGCATTTTGGATGGCCTGGGCGTGGTGACGCATCTCTCATTCGGCTCGGAATGCACAGACCTGAAATCACTAAGGCTTTTGGCGGAGATGATCACGCATGAACCGGATGACTATAGATCCGCTCTGAAGTTTCACCTGGGGAAAGGGTTGTCGTTCCCTGCCGCCCGGACCAATGCGGCCCTGTCCGCCGGCGGCCTTTTGGAGGCTGAAGGAAAATACACAGCCATCCTTTCTTCGCCCAATTGCATATTGGGCATCGAATACATGCGGGCGCTTGACCTGTTGAAAAGCCGTATCGTACCCGTTCCGGTCATGCGGGTGGGATGCGGGCACAACGAAGCAGCCATGTCAGGGGCATACTCCAGCGCTACATCCATCCGCCGTTCCATAAAGTCATTTGGTTTGAACGGTGGATCTGCGCCGCCAGTGCCTGCTTGTGTTTTGAATGGGATGAAGCATGCTGCGGCGAACGGAGAAGGTCCCGTATTCCCGGATGATTTCGAAAATCTGATCCTCGCTTCCTTTCGCAGCATGACCGCTGAAGAGATCGGGCTGCTTCCCGACACAAACGAAGGGCTTGCATACAGGCTGAAAAAGTGCGCGATGGAATCGCCTTCCCTTCCTGCATTTCTTTCTTCCGTAAAAAGCAAACGGTATACGCACACAAGGCATCAGCGTATCTGCCTGTATGCCCTTCTTGGGATATCAAAAGCGGATATGGATCTATCAGGCGATATCCGGCATGACGGTTACGCCAGGATCCTGGGTTTCAGAAGCACCGCCCAGCCACTTCTCGCCGCCATCAAGCAAAATACGCGTATCCCGGTCATATCCAAACCGGCGGATTATCGGAGTCTTTTAAATCCTGCTGCCCGGCATCTGTTTGAACTGGATGCCCGTGCCTCTGATATCTATTCGCTCGCCCTGAAGGATCCCCGGAAACGGGTGGGCGGCAGGGATTTCACCGAACAGGTCATCATATTGTAAACTGAAGATACCCTATAAGTTTACATTATAATTGCCTTTTGCTTACCTGATATTTCATATCAGCCGCTTTCCTTTCATACGCTTCAAGTGTGATTTGAGATGAAAGGCTTGGTGACGGCATGAAAAAAGGCAGGATGCTTCTGGCCGCGGCGCTGGTTCTGCTGGCTGCAGTGGTCGCATTACCTTCCCAGTCCGTGGATGTCGCCAAAAACGCGCTGCTCCTGTGGATCCAGGCCGTGGTGCCCGCCTTGCTGCCTTTTTTCATCGGCGCGTCGCTGCTGGATAAAAGCGGTGCGGCGGATTTCCTTGCCGTCCTCTTTTCAGGATTCACCCGCAGGATCTTCCGTTGCTCCGGTTACGCATCCTACAGTTTCATCCTCAGCATGCTGTCAGGCTACCCCATGGGCGCCAAATTGATCTCCCAGTTTGTCTTGGAGGGCAAAATGGACAGGTCGGAGGCGGCGCGCGCGGCGGCATTCTGCTCCACATCGGGGCCCCTTTTTATGCTCGGCACGCTGGGCGCGCTCATGCTGGGAAACGTGAACGCAGGCATTGTCATCGCCATCTCACATTATACCGGTGCGTTTATGAACGGCATCATTTTTAACCTGGGGTATAAAATGCCTGAGATCCCGGATAAACGAAAAGCCCTTGTCAGGGCTTTGGAAGCATATAAAAAGCGTTCGTCTGAATCACCTGCTTTCGGCACCGCGTTGTCGGAGTCCATACGGGACGGCATGTCTGCGATGTTCCTCATCTGCGGGACGATCATGGTCTTTGCGGTTTTGGCCGAGGCGCTGAGTGTTTCGGGAGTACTTTCATGGCTGTCAAAGCTTTTATTCTTCATGCCGGATCAGCTTGCGCAGGCATCGCTTTGGGGTGTAGTGGAAATGGCCACGGGCAGCCGGATCCTCGCGGATATCCAGGTTTCCCTGCCTGTGATCGTATCGGTCATGTCATTTATCGTTTCGTTCGGGGGGCTTTCGGTGCATGCACAGACACTGGCCTTTTTATCCGGCGCCGGGATCAGCAGGAAAAAATATCTCCTGGCAAAACTGTTGCAGGGGGTTTTTGCGGCGGTTGTTTCCGCGTTGCTGTGCCTGTGCTTCCCGTTGGAAAGCCAGCCGGTATTCAACCTGGGCGTCAGGAATGAGAACAGCGGTATTCTGATCTATCCCGCTCTGGTATTCCTGGCTGCAGTTTTGTTCGTATGTTTATTTATGCTCTTCGTTCACAAACGGAAAAAGCCGGCGCATTAGGTTTTGGACAGCTCGTTCCGGCTTTTGGCCACCATTTTCAGATTGTCATTCAGGTATTTTTCCAGTTCCCTGAGCATGTCGTCAGCATAGCTTTTCGCACCGATACGGACTTCCTTTGCGTTGCGCTGCGCTTCCGAAGTGATTTCCTGCGCCTTCTGATAGGCAGTCTGGGTGATCTCGTGTTCCATCACCAGCTGTTCGGCCTTGAGCTTGGCCTCGTGCAGGACCCTGTCGGCCTCATCGTGTGCGTCCTGGATGATCCTTTGTTTTTCCAGGTTGACCACCTGCGCCTTTTTGATATCCTCCGGCAGGCTGACACGGATGCGGCTGAGCAGATCGTAAACGGTTTCCTTGTCCACCATCTTTTTCTTTGTCAGCGGTACGGATGCGCCGCCTTCCACTTCCTCTTCTAAAAGGTCCAGCAGTTCAATGATGTTCATCTGGTTTCCTCCTGCTTCACTTTTTGGACAGTCTCTCTTTTAATATGGCTTCTAGGCATTCCGGCACCATGCCCTTGAGAGGGCCGCCGTATCTGCCGACTTCCCGCACGATGCTGGAGCTCAGGTAAAAGTAATCGGGGGAAGGCATGAGAAAAACGGTCTCCACATCGGGATACAGCGTTTTGTTGGTGGCCGCCATTTGAAATTCGTATTCGAAATCCGAAACGGCGCGCAGGCCGCGGACCACGAAACGGATGTCTTTTTGCTTCACGTAATCCACCAGCAGCCCGCCAAAGGTATCCACTTCCACATTCGGGATCCCTTCGACCGCTTTTGTAATGAAAGCCAGCCTGTCTTCGACGGTGAAGTAGCCTGTCTTTTCCGTATTTTTCAGGATGGCTACGACCACCCTGTCAAAGAGCAGGGCGCTCCGTTTGACTACGTCGAGATGGCCGCTGGTGATCGGGTCAAAACTGCCCGGATAAACGCATACTCTCATCTTTTCTGCCTTCCTGATGAATGACACCTGTGTGCTGCCGTATGTCCTGACATCAAATATTTCGCTGGATGAAGTATCTATTTTACCTTGACCTGCCGCGTGTTCGGCAATGATGATCCCTTCCTCACACAACAAGCTGTTTTCCAATACCAGTTTCACTGCTTCCTGCAAAACGCCTGCCGCATAGGGCGGATCCATGAAGATGAAATCAAACTGCATATTCCTTTCGCGTAACCGGCGGATTGCCTGCGCGAAATCGGCCTGGACGATTTCGCCTTTCCCCTCAAAACCAAGGTTTTTCACATTCTGCGAAATGGATTGCACGGCCCTGCCATCCTTATCGATGAAAACGCAGGAAGATGCGCCCCTGCTCAGGGATTCAAGCCCCAGGTTTCCCGATCCTGCAAAAAGGTCCAGTACGCGTGTCCCGGGGAGCTTGAAATGGAGGATGCCGAATATCGATTCCTTGACACGGTCCGATGTGGGACGGGTATCCATCCCCTCCGGCGTGATGATCCTTCTTCCCTTTGCCAAACCAGCTATAATGCGCAACGGCCCGTCCATTCTCCTCTTCAGCTGTGTAGGATGATCCTGTCTTCGGTCACGACGGCATCCATATGGATATCGTACTGTGTGCAAGGGATGGCGTCCAGTATCTGATTTTCATATGCCAATCCGATTTTATAAATATTCGGAGCATTACAGAGGTATCTGTCGTAGTATCCCTTTCCATATCCCATCCTCGCGCAGTGCGTGTCAAATGCAATCCCGGGGATGATGGCCACATCCAGCTGCTCCGGGGAATAGATGATGGAAGAATAGATATCGGGCTCAAAAATGCCGTATTGGTTGAGGATGAAGGCCCCCTCATCCTGGGGCATGGCGGCCACCATCCTGCATTCTTCATCGAGGATGGCCGGGTGGAATACCTTTTTCCCACTCCGCCTGGCATTTCGTATGATGGTATCCGTTTTTACCTCGTTGCGGTAAGCCATATAGATAAACACCGATTCCGCCCGCCTGTACTGCATGAGCTCGCATACCTTGCGGGCGATCAAGGAAGATTTGTCGTTCACTTCCTCGACCGGCATCGCCATTCGTGTTTTCAGTATTTTTTCACGGATCTCGAGTTTATCATTCATACTGCATCCATCAATTTATCTTGCGGCGTTTGATTTGATATTGCTTTCGTTCAGATAGATCCTGGGCACCCTGGGGCTGATGGAAAGCAGTACTTCATAGCTGATGGTATCTGCCCATGCAGCCATCTCATCCGCATCGATATATTCGTCTCCCTGGCCTCCCAAAAGTACGGCTTCGTCCCCTTCCCTTACGCCGGGGATATCGGTGATATCCACCATCATCTGGTCCATGCAGACCCTTCCGATCACGGGCGCCCGTTTCCCTTTGATCAGGACAAATGCCCTGTTCCCGAGGATGCGCCTGTATCCGTCCCCGTACCCGACAGGCAGTGTGGCGATGATGCTGCTTCTTTGGGTGCAAAACGTCCTTCCATAGCTGATGTACGAGCCCCTGGGCAGGGGTTTCACCAGGATGACATGCGTTTTCCATTCGAGCGCAGGGAAAAGGTCTATGTTCCTGTCCACTTCATCCGAGCCGTAATAACCGTAGAGGCTGATGCCCGCCCGGACCATGTCATACCTTGTCCCAGGCAGAGTCATGGCTGCGGCGCTGTTTGCAGCGTGCAGCAAGGGTGAATACCCCTGGGCTTTTACGGCCGAGATCATATCATCGAATAATTCCTTTTGCTGAAGCGTAAAGCGCTTGTCCTGGGCATCCGATTCTGCAAAATGGGTATACATCCCCTCAAATTCAACGTGCTTGCAGGCTTTGATATATTTGACGAGTTCGATGAGCTCGTCTTTCTCCCGGATTCCGATCCGGGACATCCCGGTATCCGCCTTGATGTGCACAAAAGCCTTCTTGTCCATCCGCGCAGCGCAGTTTTCCAGGAGCTTTACGCCTTCCTCGTTGAAAACAGTCTGCCGGAGGCCGTGCCGCACCACGATATCCTCCATGCCCAGGGTGATGCCGCCCATAACAAGGATGGGCGCGATGATGCCGGCATGGCGCAGCGTCTCACCTTCTTCGGGGATGGCCACGCCCAGCCAGTCCGCTCCCGAATCCAGTGCGGCGGAAGCCGCCTGTATGCTGCCATGGCCATATCCATCCGCTTTCACGATAGCCATCAGCCTGGCACGTCCGGCGCATTTTTTCAGATTGGTCACGTTCCTGCGGATCTTGTCCAGATCCACTTCGACGAAAGTCGGTCTTCCCAAAAGGTATTCTCCCCTTATATCAAAGAAGCCGCAGTTCTTCCTCGGTCAGTATCTCCATACCCAGCGCCGTTATTTCCTTTTCAGCCTTGGCCACATCCTCCACCTTGAACATGATCAAAGCCGAATCATGCGGCGTGCGCACAAAGGAGTACAGGTATTCGATGCTGATATTGGCCTTGTCCAGCGCCTCCAGCACCTTGGCCAGGCCGCCCGGTTTGTCCTGGACCTTGACGGCCATCACCTCTGTCACATTGGCTGTATAACCGGCGCCCCGCAGGATCTGGATGGCCTCGTCCGTCTTGTTGACGATGAAACGGAGGATCCCGAAATCCTTGGTATCCGCAATGGAAAGTGCAATCAGGTCCACGCCTTTTTGGCCCAGCAGCTCCGTCACCATATGGAGCCTGCCCTTCCTGTTTTCCAGGAACACCGATATCTGCTTGATCATTTTGTCGTCCTCCTTATTTACCTGGTTCTGAGGTCGGTCACACGTTTTGCCTTGCCTTCAAATCTTTTCAGGGACATGGGGTTGACCAGCGTCACTTTTGCATCCAGCAGGAGGATGGTCTGCAGTTTGTTGCGGATCTTTTCGGCCAGTGTTTCCAGGTCCGCGAACCGTTCCAGCAGGGAAGGATCGGATACCTCCACCAGGACTTCGATTTTATCCAGGTATCCTTCGCGCGTCACGATGATCTCATAATTGGGGCCTACCTCGCCCATTCCCAGCAGCACGCTTTCGATCTGGGACGGGAAGACGTTGACGCCCCGGATGATGAGCATGTCGTCGCTCCTGCCCTGTACCTTGGCCATGCGCATCGTGGTCCGTCCGCACTGGCACCGCTCTTCGTTCAGCCAGGTGATATCCTTCGTCCGGTACCGAAGCAGCGGAAGTCCTTCCTTGTTGATCGTCGTAAGCACCAGTTCGCCTTTTTCGCCGGCCGGCAGCGTTTCGCCCGTTTCTGGGTTGATGATCTCGGGATAAAAGCAATCCTCGGCGATATGCATGCCTTCCTTGTGGATGCATTCCCCCGATACGCCCGGCCCGATGATCTCGCTGAGCCCGTAGTTTTCAGTTGCCGTGATGCCCCAGCGCTTCTCGATCTCCCGCCGCATCTCTTCAGTATGCCCTTCTGCGCCGAAAAGCCCCAGCCGCAGGGAGGAAGGCACCTTGTTCATCCGCTCCGCAACTTCGCACATGTACAGCGCGTAGGATGGGGTGCTGATCAGCACCGTCGAGCCGAAGTCGTTCATGATATCGATCTGCCGCTCGGTATTCCCGCTCGAGATGGGGATGACCGCAGCGCCGATCTTCTCCAGCCCGTAGTGCAGCCCGAACGCGCCCGTAAAAAGACCGTATCCGAACGCCACCTGCGCGATATCGTCCGAGGATGCCCCGGCGGCCACCGCGAGCCGCGCCACCAGCTCCGCCCAGGTGTCGATATCGGCCTTCGTATATCCCACCACCGTGGATTTCCCGGTGGTGCCCGAGGAGGCATGGATGCGCACGATATCCCGCATGGGAACGGCAAACATGCCATACGGGTAATTTTCCCGCAGGTCTTCCTTGGTGGTCAGCGGTATTTTTTCAATGTCCCTGAGGGTCTTTATATGCTCCGGTTTGAGACCGATCCGGTCGAATTTTTTCCTGTAATGCGGGACGTTTTCATATACTTTTTGAACGGTGGTTTTAAGCCTCGATAACTGAAGGGCAGCCAGTTCCGTCCTGCCCATGCATTCAATGTCCGGATTCCATACCATTTTGCCCTGCCATCCTTCCATACTTTTCCCTGGATAATGCCTAATATTGTGAATCAATTATAATACATCTGTCATTGAAAGGAAAGGCTGAATGCATTCACTCCGGGATATGGCCCCGGTTACTGCCGGATATTCGACGCCTGTGATGTGGACACCGGCCAGGCTGTTGACCGGCCTGCTGCCTGTGGCTTTGACAAAAACGTATCGGTCCGTATGCCCGTTTATCCCGTTTGGGAAGGATTCCTCTACCAGTACCTGCTGCACAGACCCTGCCAATGCTTTCAAATACTCCGTTTCGACCCTTTGCCCGAGCGCGTTCAACCGTGCCGCCCTTTCCGCCTTGATCCTGTTGGGGATCTGGCCGGGCATAACGGCGGCGGGCGTCCCCTCCCTGCGGGAATACGGGAATACGTGCATCTTGTTGAACCGCATCTGCTCAGCGAAGTTCAGTGATGAAAGGAACTCTTCATCGTTCTCCCCGGGAAAGCCTGCCATGATATCCGTAGTTACTGCAACCTCCGGTATGATACTACGCAATGATTCAATTCTTGCTGCATATTCCGCCGTGGTGTAATGCCTGTTCATCCGGCGAAGCACCGTATCGCTCCCGCTTTGCAGCGGGATATGGTAATGCCTGCATACCTTTGGCTGGTCTGCCATGCGTTTGATGAATGTTTCGGATAATACATCCATTTCGAGCGAGCCGAACCGAATCCTTGCAATCCCTATAATCTCGGACAACCTTTCAGCCAGGATGGCTAGCCCGTCACCGTAACCCAGGTCCCTGCCGTATGATGAAAGTTGAATACCTGTAAGCACAACCTCCCTGCACCCTTTTGCGGCTGCCGCATTGGCCCGGGTCAATAGGTCTTCGACTGGCTGCGAGCGTTCCCGGCCGCGGACGTGCGGCACGATGCAGTAGGAACAGAAGTGGTTGCATCCTTCCTGGATCTTGAGGAATGCGCGCGTACGCCCCTGAGAGGTGTTTGTTTTATCTGATTCCGGATGGCCGTTGCACGGTATATCCGTGCTAATACCGTTTTTTAATTTTAAAAAGTCATTGATTTTCTCTATGATCTGATCCCTGTACTCCATCCCCGCCACGATGTCCACGGCAGGAAGGTTTGACAGCTCGTTTTTTGCTCTTTGTGCATAGCATCCTGTGGCGCAGATAATGGCATCGGGATTGCTCCTGCGCGCGTGGCTGAGCATCTGCCGCGATTTTTTATCGCTGACTGCCGTGACGGTGCAGGTATTGATGACGTAGACATCGGCTTTTTGGTCAAAATCAACGACAGCATAACCATTATCCCGGAACAACTGCTCCAACTTCTCCGTATCGCACTGGTTCACCTTGCAGCCCAGTGTAAAAAAAGCGACCGTTTTCATTTCTTCATCCCATCTCGCCGTATGCATACAGGATGGCCGATAGCATCGCCAGCCCGGCAGTCTCGGTGCGCAGGATCCTTTTCCCGAGGGAAACGCATCTTCCGCCACTGTTTTTTAGCAATTGGACCTCATCCGGTGATATTCCGCCCTCGGGCCCTATGAAGATGCCGATGCTTTTTGCATCCGGATTTGTATTCAAAACGGATGCCAGGGTTTGATCGTTTTCATCTTCATACGCTATGAGGAAAAGGCCATGTTCTTCGATATAGTTTTTTAGTTTTTTTAATTCCAATGGCTGTGAGATATGGGGGATGATCCCACGGCCGCTCTGCCTCGCCGCTTCCTTTGCGATCTTCTGCCAGCGCTCGATCTTATCATTGCCGGGTTTGCCTGGTATGCTGCGGGAGGTCATTACCGGTATGATGCCAGTAGTCCCGATCTCGACGCACTTTTGGATGATGAGTTCCATCTTGTCCGCTTTGGGCAGGGACTGGTATAACGTAACGCGGACCGAAGGTTCCGTTGCAGTATGCTTGACGGTACCCAGTCGCAGCGCCGCTTCCTGTTTTGAGATATTGGTTATTTCCGCTTCGCACTCATGTTCCGCCCCGTCACAAAGCGTGACGGTGTCCCCAGCGCCGAGGCGCAGTACGCCGGCCATATGCCATGCATCCTCGCCGCAGATGGTAAGGGTGCTGTCTGAATTCAATTGCTGATCGGTATATACGCGATGTTTTCCCAATTGCATCAACCCTGCTTTTCAAATACCAGTGCGACCCATTCACCCTTGCTGCCCTTTTCGGTCAGCCGATAGGACCCCTTCCGGTACGCTGACGCTACGTCATCGGCCCTGTCCCGGATGATGCCGGAAAGGATGATCCTTGAATGATCCTGCATGACCTTGTCCAAATCCTTCAGCATCGTGAGGATGGGGTCGGCGACGATATTGGCCACGATCAGTGAATACTGCTTTGAAACGTCTTCCAGCAGGTCGCTTTTGAAGACTTCCCAGTTTGTACATCCATTGTTCTTCAGGTTCTTCTTTGCGGCGTCCAGCGCCAGTTCGTCCCGGTCCACCGCGGTCACCTGACCGGCGCCCAGCTTTTCCGCTGCCACCGAAAGGATGCCTGTGCCCGTACCCACGTCCAGCACGGTGTCTCCGGGAATGAGGTGCTTTTCCAGCATCTCCAGGCAAAGCTGCGTCGTTTCATGCGTCCCTGTCCCGAAAGCCGCGCCCGGGTCCATTTCAATAACGATCTTATCCTGAGCTTCGGGTATCGTTTCCCAAGTCGGTTTGATGACGATCCTTTGCCCGATATAGACCGGTTTGTAATACTTCTTCCAGCTGTTCGCCCAGTCTTCGTCGTTCAGCCGGGATACGGATATTTGAAAGTCAGGCAGATCGTTGGCTTCCAGTCGCCCGGTTATATCCGATATGACTCTGTCAACATCTTCGCTGAACGGGATATAGGCGCAGACCCTGGAGCGTTCGGAATCGTTCTTCAGGTTGTCGTCCACGTAATCCCAGATATCGCCCTGCTTTTGGAGCTCCTCGAAATCCCTGCTGTCATAGATGGATACGCCGCTGATGCCTGCGGAGTCAAGGATATTGGTAACAGTGTCTATTCCTTCGGGTTTGGTCGTGATGGTGATTTCAGCCCAGTCCATTTTATCTCCCTGTACATCAAAAGCCCCCGCGTCGGGAGCTTTGTTCTATGCATTCTTCCTTTTCCAGAACGAACCCTTTTCTTCGCTTCCGGTCTCTTCAAACTGCCTCAGCAGATCACGCTGACGCTCTGTCAGTTTTTTGGGCACCTGCACTATCGCTTTGAAGTAAACATCGCCCTTCCCGTTTGCGTTCAGGTGCCTGATGCCCTTTCCTTTGAGCTTGAACACCGTACCCGTCTGCGTCCCCGCCGGGATGCTGTATGTCTCGTCGCCTTCCAGCGTGGGTACGCTCACATCGCTGCCCAGCGCTGCGGTGGCAAAGGATACCGGGAAATCGAAGTACAGGTCATATCCCCTTCGGGTGAAAAGCTCATGCGGCTTCACGTGGACGGTGATGAAAAGGTTGCCCGAAGGCCCGCCCTTTTTCCCTGCCTCCCCTTCGCCCCGGAGCGTGATGGTCTGGCCGTTGTCGATGCCAGCGGGTATGTTCACGCTGATCTTCCGTTTCCGGTTCACCCTGCCTGCCCCCCTGCACTCCGTACACGGCTCGGGGATGATGGTGCCTTCCCCGTGGCACGCTTCGCAGGTCTGGGAGCTTCTCAGCCTCCCCAGCATGGTATTGTGTTCCACATATACGGTGCCCGTGCCCTGGCAGGTTGGGCAGGTTTTCACCAGCGTACCTTTTTTGGCGCCGGTGCCGCCGCACTCACCGCATTTTTCCAGACGGCTGATCTCAAATTCCCGTTTGACGCCGAAAGCGGCCTCTTCAAATGTGATGGTCATGTTCAGCTGGAGGTCATTGCCCGGCATGGGCCCCGCATACCGTTCCTGCCGGCGGCCGCCGAAGGCGTCCCCGAAAAAGGAATCGAATATATCTTGGAAGCCGCCGAAAGATCCTTCAAACCCCTGCGCGCCGCCGCCGAATCCCTGGCCGTTGACGGCTTCGTGCCCGAAGTTATCATACTGTTTGCGCTTTTGCGGGTCGCTCAGCACTTCATATGCTTCATTGACTTCCTTGAATTTAGCCTCGGCATTCTTATCATCCTTGTTGACGTCGGGATGATATTTTTTTGCCAATTGGCGGAAAGCTTTTTTTACTTCTTCCTCTGAAGCGCCCTTCTGGATCCCCAGCACCTCATAGTAGTCCCTCTTTGCCAAACTTCAAGCACCTCTGAATTTGTTTACATCAGGACAACCGGCATATCCCTATTAGAATATGCCGGATTGCCTGATCTTTCAATAATAAATTGTCAGCTCACTTCTTGTCTTCGCCGTCCACCTTGTAGTCGGCGTTTACATTGTCTCCTCCGGGGTTGGCCTGCCCTTCCGCGCCAGGTCCCGCCTGCGATCCCTGCTGGGGATTCGGCTGCGCATGCTGGTACAGGTTTGCGGAAACCTCATATAGTACTTTATTGAGTCCTTCTTCAGCGTTTTTGATCGTCTGTAAATCCCCCGAGGTGAGTGCGGCCCTGAGCTTGTCGATCTCGGCCTGCAGCCTGTCTTTGTCGGGCTGCGATATCTTGTCGCCGTTGTCACGGATGAGTTTCTCCGCGCCGTATACAGCCGCATCGGCACTGTTCTTAACGTCGATCTCCTCTTTGCGCTTCTTATCCTCGGCGGCATACTGCTCTGCATCCTTCACGGCCTTCTTCACTTCGTCGTCCGAAAGGTTGGTCGAAGCAGTGATCGTGACCTTTTGCTCGCGTCCCGTTCCCAGGTCCTTGGCCGACACATTCACGATGCCGTTCGCGTCAATATCGAACGTGACCTCGATCTGCGGGATGCCTCTGGGTGCCGGCGGGATGCCCGAAAGCGTGAACCTGCCCAGCGTTTTATTATAGGTAGCCATTTCGCGTTCGCCCTGCAGTATGTGGATCTCCACGCTGGTCTGGCCGTCTGCCGCGGTGGAAAAGACCTGGCTCTTTTTGGTGGGGATCGTGGTATTGCGGTCGATCAGCTTGGTAAATACGCCGCCCAGCGTTTCGATGCCCAGCGTCAGCGGCGTCACATCCAGCAGCAGGACGTCTTTGATCTCCCCGCCCAGCACGCCGGCCTGTATCGCAGCGCCGACTGCGACGCACTCGTCGGGGTTGACCCCTTTGTACGGCTCCTTGCCCGTGATCTTTTTCACAGCTTCCTGTACGGCAGGGGTGCGCGTGGAGCCGCCCACCAGTACGACACGGTGGATATCGGCAGCGGTGAGCCCTGCGTCCTGCAGCGCCTGGCGCGTGGGTCCCACTGTCATTTCTACCAGGTCTGCGGTCAGTTCATCGAATTTGGCCTTTGAAAGCGTCATATCCAGGTGCTTGGCACCGCCCGCGTCCGCCGTGATGAACGGCAGGTTGATACTGGTCGTCGTCATGCCCGAAAGCTCGATCTTCGCCTTTTCGGCCGCTTCCTTGACCCGCTGCATGGCCATTTTATCCATGCGCAGGTCGATGCCGTTGGATTTTTTGAATTCCTCGCAGATGTAGTTCATCACGCGCTGGTCGAAGTCGTCGCCGCCCAGCCGGGTATTGCCGTTGGTGGCCAGTACTTCAAATACGCCGTCCCCGATCTCCAGGATGGATACGTCGAATGTGCCGCCGCCCAGGTCATACACCAGGATCTTCTGGTTGTGCTCCTTATCCAGCCCGTACGCGAGGGAAGCCGCGGTCGGTTCGTTGATGATGCGCAGCACCTCGAGGCCTGCGATCTTTCCCGCGTCCTTGGTGGCCTGCCGCTGGCTGTCGCTGAAATACGCGGGGACCGTGATGACGGCCTGCGTGATCTTCTCGCCCAGGAAGGCTTCGGCATCCGTTTTCAGTTTCTGCAGGATCATGGCCGATATTTCCTGTGGCGTATACTGCTTGCCTTCGATATTGATGCGGCGGTCCGTCCCCATATCGCGCTTGATCGAACTGATAGTATGGTCCGGGTTGGTGATGGCCTGGCGTTTGGCCGCCTGCCCTACCACCCTTTCTCCTGCTTTAGTGAAGGCCACGACAGAAGGTGTGGTCCTTCCCCCTTCCGCATTGGGGATGACCTGGGGTTCCCCGCCTTCCATTACGGCTACGCATGAATTTGTCGTACCCAAATCGATTCCGATTATTTTACCCATGGAATGTATCCTCCTTTATCAAATCAAAAAGTTTTTTAGTGTGCTACTTTTACCATACTGTGGCGGATGATCCTGTCTTTGTACCGGTAACCCTTCTGAAGTACTTGCGTCACCGTGTTTGCCGGCTTCTCCTCGCACGCGTCTTCCTTCATCACGGCGTTATGGATATCATGGTCGAAGGCCTGCCCCAATGCGGGGATTTCCTCCACGCCCAGTTTTACCAGCGCATCCTGGAACTGTTTGTATATCATGTTCATCCCGCAGAGGATGGGGTCGTCTTCTGCAGTGTTTGCGCTGCAGAGCGCCCTCTCCATATTGTCCATTACGGGCAGGATGTTCTTCACCGCTTCGCAAAAACCTTCATCGTAAGAATCGGTCCGGATGGTCGCGTTCCGCCTTTTGAAGTTTTCAAAATCCGCCTGAATGCGTTTTGCCGCGTCCAGGTATTCATCCCGCTCTTTTTGGGTCTTCTCCAACGAACGCAGGACGATCGCCAGATCATCATCACCCGTGTCGCATCCGCCGCAGGCCGATTCATTGGACTGGGCGCATCCGCCGCATCCCCCGCAGGGATTGGCGTTTTCTTCGCTGTTTTCCTGGTTTCTTGGATCTTTTTTCTTGTCATTGCCCATTTACTTTATCTCCATTGAAATAAGAATTATTTTTCCTCGTTTTGCGCGATTTTAAGTAGGATCTCATTCAGACTTCTACCCAAATAGCCCAGCAGGGAAACAACTTTTCCGTAGTCCATGCGCGTCGGGCCTATCACGCCGAATGAGCCCAGTTCCCTTCCCCCGATGCTGTAGGTGGCGGAAACGATGCTGCAGTCCTGCACCGGTTCGAATTCGTTCTCTGAGCCGATGGAGATGGTAAATTCCATCGGCATGGCCCGTGAAAACATCCTGTAGAGCATATCCTTGGTTTCCAGCGCCTGCAGCAGGCTTCTGGCCCTGTCGATGTCCTTGTATTCCGGGTGCTTGAATATATTGTTGGTGCCTCCGAGGATCACGTCGCGCTGTTCCGAGGGTTTCACGCTGTCACGCAGGGCATCCACCACCAGGTTGAAAAACCGGGTTTGGTCAATGATATTTTCGGCCATATCCGTCAGTACCGCATCCACTTCCGACGTGCTCCTGCCGCGAAGCTGCCCGGTCAGGGTTTTGGATACCATGTCGAGGTAGTCGGCGTCGATGCCCTCGGGTATCCGGATAAAAGCATCCTTGATCAGTCCGGCATCCGTCACGATCACAGCAAGGGCTTTCGTCTCCGTCACAGGCACCAGTTGGATGTGCTTGATCTTCACCCTGCTGATCTGCGGGGCCAGCACCACCGATACATAGCTGGTCATCTCGGACAAAAGTTTTGCAGTCTGGTTGATGACCTGCTCCACTTCGTCTATCCTGCGGGAAAAGTAACCGACGATCATATCTATCTCGCTCTTTTTAAGCGGTGCAATTTTCATCATTCTGTCGACATACAAACGGTACGCTTTTTCCAGCGGTATGCGTCCGGCCGAAGTATGCGGGTGGCTGAGGAAGCCCATTTCCTCCAGGCCGGCCATCTCATTGCGTATCGTCGCAGACGAAAGGCCCATGTCATACTTCTGACAGATCGTATGCGAACCGATCGGCACGCCTGTCATGATATAGTCGTCCACGATCGCCTGCAATATATACTGTTTTCTCTCGTCCAGTTCCATACCCAATCCCCGGCTGTCGTTCTCAGTCGTTAGCACTCAAGCAGTCAGAGTGCTAGCACCTCATTAAAAATAGCACCGGCACCTGGCTTTGTCAAGAGTGTTTTTCCCATCAATTGGGCATCAGATACAGGATGATTTGATTTTGGACGTCCATGCCTTTTGGCGTGAGATGGAAATGAAAGCCGTCGAGGTTTGCCAATCCTACCGAGCAGAGTTTTTCAATATTTTTATTGTATTGTGTGGCGAAATGGAATTTGAATCGGTCCTGGAAGCGCTCAAAAACGATGCCTTCATCCAGCCTGAGCCTGAGCATGACGTATTCAAATATTTCTGCGTCATAGCTGATCAGTTCGGACTTGAGGACCGGTCTGATGCCGATTTGGATATCCTTGAAGTAGTCGGTAAGTGTATTTTGATTCTCCGATCTTTCAAGGGCTCCGCCTTTGCTCCGTATGCAGGAGTGGGAGCCCAGGCCCAGCCCCAGGTATTCCCCGCAATCCCAATAGTTCTGGTTATGCAGGCACTCGCGGCCCGCTTTTGCATAATTGGAGATTTCGTAACGCGAATAGCCTTTCGCTTCCAGTATTGCCTGTGTGGAATGGATCATCTCCAGCATTTCTTCTTCCGGCGGCAATTCAATGAGCCCGGAAAGAAGATCCGCGTGCATAGGCGTTCCTTCCTCAATTTTCAATCCATAACACGAGATATGCTCCGGGTCGATCCGGACGATGCTGTTTAACGTCTGACGCCATTCGGAAACCGTCTGTCCCGGGAGTCCGGATATCAGGTCGATATTTATAATGTCGAATCCTTTTTCCCTGGCCATCCCGAAACCTTGGCGGAAATCTTCAATCGTATGAATCCTTCCGAGCTTTGCGAGATGTTCATCATATGTGGACTGCAGGCCCATGCTGAGACGGTTGATCCCGGCTTCCCTGTATTCTTCCAGTTTGGCCCGCGTCAGCGTCCCGGGGTTGGCTTCCATGCTGACCTCGGCGTCGTTTTTGATCTGAAAATAACGATAGGCACCGTCCATGATCCTTGCGAGCAGCCCCTCACGTAAAAAAGTGGGGGTTCCCCCTCCGATATAAACAGTATCGAATACGGTATTGCTGGATTGTTCCGGATACAGAGCCATCTCCGCAAGCAATGCTGTTACATACTCTTCCATCCGTCCTTCGCATCCGGCGAAGGAGATGAAATCGCAATAACGGCATTTGCTCCTGCAGAACGGGATATGTATGTAAAGGCCTGGTCCCATCGTCTCAATCCATTTTCAGCACGGCCATGAAAGCTTCCGACGGCACCTCCACCGTGCCGATCTGACGCATGCGCTTTTTGCCTTCTTTTTGCTTTTCCAACAGCTTCTTTTTCCGTGTGATGTCGCCGCCATAACATTTGGCCAGCACGTCCTTGCGCAGTGCCTTCACGGTTTCCCGCGCGATGATCTTCCCGCCGATGGCAGCCTGGATGGGGATCTCGAAAAGCTGCCGCGGGATGAGGTCCTTCAGCTTTTCCGCGATGGAGCGCCCGCGCGCATAGGCCTTGTCCTTGTGCACGATGATGGACAGCGCATCGCAGACTTCGGCGTTCAGCATGATATCGAGCTTCACCAGTTCCGAGCGCGTGTAGCACTCCAGTTCGTAATCAAACGAAGCGTAGCCTTTGGTTCGGGATTTGAGCGTATCAAAAAAGTCGTAGATGATCTCGCTCAAGGGCAGCGTATAATTCAGTACCACCCTGCCCTGGTCGAGGTACTTCATGTCGATGTAGATGCCCCGCTTTTCCTGGCACAGCTCCATGATCGTCCCCACATATTCAGAAGGGGTCATGATCTGCGCCTTCACCATGGGTTCCTCCATGTATTCGATCTCGGTGACGGGCGGCATGTTCGTCGGGTTATCCAGCGTCAGCTGTTCGCCGTTTGTCTTCATGATCTTGTAAATGACGCTGGGCGCGGTCGTCACCAGATCCAGGTCGAATTCCCGCTCGAGCCGTTCCTGGATGATCTCCATGTGCAGCAGGCCCAGGAAGCCGCAGCGGAATCCGAATCCGAGCGCGGCCGATGTCTCGGGTTCAAAGGATATGGAGGCATCGTTCAGGTGCAGCTTCAGAAGCGCATCCTTCAGGTCCTCGTATTTGGCTCCGTCCGCCGGATAGATGCCGCAAAAGACCATGGGCGTCACGCGTTTGTAGCCCGGTAGCGGTTCCGCTGCGCCGTTCACCGCATACGTGATGGTATCGCCCACGCGCGTGTCCGCCACGTTTTTGATGCTGGCGGCGATATAACCCACGTCCCCCGCACGGAGTTCCTCCACGGGCATCAGGCGGGGGGAGAATACGCCCACTTCCGTGACGTCGAATTCCTTCTTGGTGGACATCATCTGGATGCGCGTCCCCTGCCGTACGTTTCCTTCCTTGACGCGTACAAAGCTGATGGCGCCTTTGTAATTGTCATATACGGAGTCAAATATCAGCGCCTTCAGCGGCGATTCGTCGTCCCCTTTGGGCGGGGGGATGTTTTTGATCACGGCTTCCAGCACCGCTTCGATGCCGACGCCTTCCTTGGCGGACACCAGCGGCGCCTCATCCGCAGGCAGGCCGATGATGTTTTCGATCTCCTCGCGCACTGCTTCGGGGTGGGCGGAAGGCAGGTCGATCTTGTTAATGACGGGTACGATCTCCAGGTTGTTGTCGAGCGCCAGGTATACGTTTGCCAGCGTCTGCGCCTCGATGCCCTGCGTCGCGTCCACCACCAGGATGGCGCCCTCGCACGCTGCCAGCGAACGGGAGACCTCGTATGTGAAGTCGACATGGCCGGGGGTGTCTATCAGGTTAAGCGTATACTCTTCCCCTTCATGCGGGTAACGCATCCTGACCGCCTGCGCTTTGATGGTTATGCCGCGTTCGCGCTCGATATCCATGGTATCCAGCAGCTGGTCTTCCATATCGCGCTTCGCCACCGTGCCTGTCAGTTCCAGGAGCCGGTCGGCGAGCGTGGATTTGCCATGGTCGATATGCGCAATGATGCAGATATTCCTGATTTTTTCCTGGCGTTTCATGTGAACCATCCATCTTATAGAATTCAAATCATTGTATCATACGCAAACAGCTTCTGAAAAGCAGTTTCGCATTGTCATGTGTTTCCGTGATCAGCAATGTAGCCTGAAAAGGAAAAGCGCGGGAAACCCGCGCAATTTGTTTAGCTGCCGCAGCATTTTTTGTACTTCTTCCCGCTCCCGCAGGGGCACGGTCCGTTTCGCTCCACCTTTTCGGCTTTGGCCTGTTTGGAAAGCCTGTGCTCTTTTGCGATCTCCGCCCTTTTTTCCCGCGTGAGGATATTATCCCACTGCGGCAGGTTGTAGAGCCATTCGGCTTTTGCCTCCAGCATGTTGAAATACAGCTTTTCATGATCCACATCCAGAACAATCTCCGTGGATTCCTTCAGTTTATCAACGTCATATGCCTTCTTCAGGCTTGTGTTGATCCCGTCGATAAACCCCGCAAAGGTCGATGTTTCGCAATCAAACCTTTGGGCCAGTTCGCCGAGCTTTCCCTGGATGACCTCTGCCGGATCACCCAGCAATATTGCATAAACGCCTTTTTCCCATTCGAGGTATGGTTTCCAGAACTGGTCCTGCTGCTCCTCGTTTTCCAGCGCGTCGATCCTGTCCTTCCAATCCTGATAGATCCCCATGTTGAAATATTCCCCCTATTTCTCCAGCCTGAGCCTGATCTCTTTGATGAACTGTTCCGTGCTTACGACGTTTATATTCGGAAGGCTCGAAAGGCCGGCCAGGTCCTTTGTCATCACGCCGTCTGCGATCGTGGCGATGGATGCCTTCTCCAGCTTCCCTGCGAATTCCTCGAGCTCCGTGTTCATATCCATCTGTGCGCGTTTGCGCAGGGCGCCCGTCCACGCATAGAGGGTGGCCATGCAGTTGGTGGAGGTCTCCTCCCCCGCCATATGCTTATAGTAATGGCGCGTCACGGTCCCGTGTGCGGCCTCGTATTCGAAATGCCCTTCGGGAGAGACGAGTACGGATGTCATCATGGCGAGGCTTCCGAATGCAGTGGCGACCATGTCCGACATGACGTCGCCGTCGTAATTCTTGCAGGCCCAGATGAAACCGCCTTTGGAACGGATGACCCGTGCAACGGCGTCATCGATGAGCGTGTAGAAATAGCTGATGCCTGCCTTTTCAAACTTCTTCGCATAGTCCCTGTCGTAGATCTCCTGGAATATGTCCTTGAAGCGGTGGTCGTAGACTTTGGAAATGGTATCCTTCGTGGCAAACCACAGTTCCTGGCTGGTGGTGAGCGCGTATTCGAAACAGGACTTTGCAAAGTCGGAAATGGACTGGTCCACATTGTACATCGCCAGCAGGATCCCTGGCGCTTCGAAACTGTAGACAGGCTGGCGCGTCTCCGTACCGTCCTCGCTGATGAATACCAGCTCCGCCCTGCCCCGCTGTTCCACCTTCAGCTCCGTGTCCCTGTATACATCGCCGAAAGCATGCCTTGCGATGGTGATGGGCTGTTCCCATGTGGAAACCACGGGTTTGATCCCGGGGGCCAGGATGGGCGCGCGGAATACCGTACCGTCCAGCATCGCACGGATCGTCCCGTTGGGACTCTTGTACATTTTCTTCAGATTGTATTCCTCGACCCGCTGCGCGTTCGGTGTGATGGTCGCGCATTTGACGCCGACGCCCCATTTTTTGATCGCATTGGCAGCGTCTATGGTCACCTGGTCGTCCGTTTCATCCCGGTTGATGAGACCCAGATCGTAGTATTCCGTATGAAGCTCTATGTATGGCTCCAGCAGGATGTCCTTGATCATTTTCCAGATGATCCTTGTCATTTCGTCGCCGTCCATCTCCACCAGCGGCACGGGCATGCGTATCATAGACATCTCTATTTCCTCCAAAAGGTAGATTTCCCAAAACAACTGAACCTTATTTTAATTCAAAAGGCAGCCCTGTTCAAGTGCGTTTTTGGTTTGCCGGAAAAGCGCAAACAAAAAGCCCTGCTTTCAGCAAGGCCCGGATGAGAGTCACTTGGCCAGATTGAGCGCTATATTGCCCACCAGCGGCAGCCGGAAATGCTTGCCCCTGTGCGCTTTCACGGCGCAGAGGATGGACATGACGAGCAATGTCAGGTACACGGCTGCGCCCAGGGTATAGAATACCACGCCCCAGACGACCAGTACCGACCAGATGATGGCGCTGCTCAGTACGATATAGACGATCGCGAAGACCACCCACAATACAAGCAAAAATGTGGCCTGCAGCCCGTGGAACCGCAGGAACCTGTTCTCCCGTTCAATGAAAAAGAAGATCAGCCCCAGCGGCGGGATATATGAAAGCGTGGCCAGCAGCCTGCAGTCATCCCGGATATTTGCTTCATCCATGTTCCTTTCCTCCTTGGTCAACCCTTCGTTCCTTTTGCGCCCTTTGTGCCCCTGCCGGCCTTTTTCAGGATTCCGGATGTATACGCGTAATTGTTCTTCCGTTTCTCCTCCTGCGCCCTGCACGCGGTATCGATGAGCGCATCGATCAATCTGGGATATGGGAGGCCGATCACGTCCCACAGATAAAAGGCAAACGAGCCGGGGATCGTGTTGATCTCATTTACATACACTTTCCCCTGGGACTTGCTGTAAAGATAATCGATCCGTACCACGCCCTTGCAGTCGAGCGCCTTGAAGATGGCTATGGAGAGGTCCTCCATCTCGGTTTTCAGTTTCGCATCGATGGGCGCGGGCACCTTCCGGGCCAACGCCTGCATCCCTTTCCCGGTATCCGAACGCATGTACTTGTCGTCAAAGGTGAGGAATTCCTCCCATCCCGCCGGCTGTTCCACGGCGGATGCGCGCACGTCCGATCCGTATCCGAGGCACGAGCAATTCAGCTCGATGATATCCACTGCAGCCTGCTCCACCAGGATCCGCCTGTCAAACGATACCGCTACGTCTATCCCGCTCTCCAACGTATCCCGGTCCGTTGCCTTGCTGATGCCGATGCTGGACCCGAGGTTCGCCGGTTTGATGAATACGGGGTACTGCAATGTTTTTTCCACCAGTTCGATGACCTGTTTGCGGTCTTTGGCCCATTCACCGCGTTCAAAATGGCAGGCGTCCAGCACCGGGAAACCGTTGCCTTTAAAGGCCGCTTTCATCACGATCTTGTCCATGCCCACCGCCGACCCTACCACGCCCGGGCTCGTATAGGGGATATCCGCCAGTTCCAGCAGGCCCTGCAGCGTGCCGTCCTCCCCGTGCATGCCGTGCATGGCGGGTATGACCGCGTCAAGTGCCGTTTCTTTTGACTTGTCTCCGAAAGCGCCCTTGTTCAGCACGATGAGCCCCTGGCCAGGCACGGGTGAAATGTGGCATTTGCTGAAGCTCGTGGCATTGAAATTTTCAAATGTGCGGATATCGCAGAGCTTTTCCCCCGTATACCATGCGCCTTCCCTGGATATGTATATTGGGACCACGTCATATTTGCTTTTATCCATATGGTCCATCAGCTGTACCGCAGTGATGATGGAAACATCGTGCTCGCAGGTCCTTCCGCCAAAGACCACACCTATATTCCGTTTCAATCCAAAGACCCCCTACTTGTCGTTGTAATTATCGGTCAGATCGTTTTCAAACAGCACCACATCGCCTGTCTTGCTTATAGATGCAAAGTGTGCCGTCGCGTCATTTAGCGCATCGGTTACGTAAATATTGTTTTGATCAAATCCGCACTTTACCAGGCCTTCGGCGATGGGGCGCGTATGGTTTTCCCCTACCAGTATAACATAGTCGGCCACATCCGCCATACGGCTCCCAAAAATCATGTTCTGTTCATTTTCTTCCTCGCCGAGCTCCACCATGCCGGGCGTGATGACGATCTTTCTCCTGCCGTTAAAAGACGCCAGCACGTCCAATGCGGCTTTGGAGCCCGATGGATTGGAATTAAACGAATCGTCGATCACGGTGATGCCGTTGTTTGTCGGGATGATCTGCAAGCGGTGCTCCACCGGTTCGAGTTTGGATATCCCGGATGCGATCTCTTCGAGCGTCAGCCCAAGTACATGCGCGATGGATGCGCAGCCCAGGATATTGGCGATGTTGTGTTTCCCGAGGATCCTGGTCGTGCAGGTGACTTTTCCATCCGGGCATACCAGCTCAAAGCTGCTGCCTTCCGGCCCCACGGAAATATCCGCTGCCGTCATGTACAGCGGTTCTCCTCTATCGGTGAGTCCGTACAGGACTTTCGGTTTACGTGTGGCCATGTACAATTCAAAGCAGATATCGTTGTCCGACGGGAAAAAGGCCATCCCGTCTTTCGGCAGGGCCTCGATCAGTTCATATTTCGTCTTCGTGATGTTTTCCAGCGTTTTGAACGTTTCTAGGTGCTGTTTCCCTACAGAGGTCAGTATGCCGTATTGCGGGTGCACGAGGTCGCACAGCTCTTTTATCTCCCCCGTCCTGCGCGCGCCCATTTCCGCTATGAAAACTTCATGGGTCTTGTCCAATTGCTCCCGGATCATCCGGGTCAGCCCCATCGGTGTATTGTAGCTCGATGGAGGCACCAGCACCTTGTATTTTTCAGACAATAAAGTGCCCAGGATGAACTTGGTGCTCGTCTTGCCGTAGCTGCCCGTGATCCCGATCTTGATGAGGTCCTGCATGGAATCGATCTTCTTTTGCGCATCGTTCAGGTACCATTTCCGCACGCCGTTTTCCACCGGAAGCATGATCCATGACGCGAGCAAAACCAGCAGCGGTATGAGGGGTACAGCCAGGAAGAATATCGCATTCGATATGATAACGTTGCGAACATCCGAAACCTCTGTATTCCCGTCCAGCAGGAACAGAGTATAAGCAAGCAGCGCCATTACGATCAGCATCAGGATCGCGATGCACGAAAACAGGCGCCAGATCCGCGGTGTGAACACGAGCGGCTTTTTGGCTTTTTTCAGATTGGTCAGGATGATATAGAGTACATATGCCGCCAGTGCAGCCGCATCTGATATCCATACGGACATACTGCTTTTGATCCATATGCCTAGTATCGCATTGAGACCGATTGCCCCGGCATAAATGATGAGGAGCGGGAGCCACAGGTGCAGGAAGTTTCGCGCTGCGCTTTTCATGTAGCAGTCGCCCTGGTACCCTTCCAGCTGCAGGAGATGGACATACCGCCTCGTTGCAAAGACGCTGGCGGCCCAAAAGGCTATTCCCGCAAATATCGTAAACAGCAAATGATCCATTCTATTTCCCCTTCAGAAAGTATGATGCCACCCGGTTGAAATCGCCGATCCTGTCCAGGTAGGAGAAATGCCCCGCATCCGCATACAGGACCAGCCCCGCGTCGGGTATCTCCTTTTCCATGATCCTGGCCATGTAAACCGGCGTATCCGTATCCTTTTCCCCCCAGACCAGCAGCACGGAGGATCCTATCCTCGGCAGGCAGGGACGCAGGTCCTGGTTGACCACGCGCACAAACGTTTTTTTCATGTTGTCATTCAGTTTCCTGTAATCGGAGGAGCCTGCATTCCGGACGGCCTTTTCCACGTTGAAACCGATGATGCGGAGCAATGATTTTGCGAACCTGCATTTGATGGCTTTTTTGGCGATTTTATATTTGTATACCCGGAAGTAATACCTGAGTCCCCTTTTGGGCAGTATGCCTGCGCTGTCGCATAATATGATCTTTTTCACCAGTTCCGGGTTTTGGGCAGCGAGCAGGATCGCGATCCTGCCGCCGAATGAATGTGCGATGATATGGCACGGTCCTATGCCCGTATCGGCGATGAATTTCGTTACCAGGCTGGTGTATTCGCTCACGCTCCAGGGTTGGGGCGGCTCACTGCTCGCACCAAATCCGGGAAGGTCGGGCGCAACGACCTTGAATTCCTTTTTTAAATAGTCCAAAACGGGCAGGAAGCTCTGCGCGCACCCTCCCCATCCATGCAGAAGCAGGACAGGCGTCCCATCCCCTGCTGTTTCATAATTCAGTTTCAGTCCGTCTATGGTCGTTTCCAATGATCCAGCCTCAAATACTTTGATGAAAGGATTATAGCTTATGTCATACTTTGAACACAAGTTTTGCGTTTAGCTTTCAGGTGATTCCGGGTTTTCGATGATGTTTTCCCTGCACATCAGATAGGCGTCTTCGCCGTTATCCGGATAGTATTTCTTCCGCACGGCCACTGCATCAAACCCGAGCTTTTTATACATGTATTGTGCGGCGGTGTTGGATACGCGCACTTCCAGCGTCATCCTGTTCACCGACGATACCCGCGCCATGACGATCAGCGCGTTCATCAGCATCGTGCCGATGCCCCGCTGGCGGTACAGAGGGGATACGGCCACATTCGTGACATGGGCTTCGTCGCACACGACCCACATTCCCGCATAGGCAATGATCTTTCCTTCGAACTCGATACCGATATAACGCGCGCTCGGATTATAAACGATGTCGCTGATCAGGGATTCCCGTGACCATGGCGTTGCAAAGCATTCATGCTCCAGCCGCTCCACGTCATCGATGTCTTCCAGCTTCAGCGATCGCAGTTTGAGATGTTCAGCTCTTTCCACAGTTGACATACTTCATCTCCGCCTGGGTTTTTTTCAGGTACAGCGGTTTCAATCCGTCCTGGTCCGCCAGCTCTCCCCGTTCGACTTTTAACATGGCCGCGTATCCGATGGAGGCAGCCCGCTGCTGCATCACATGCAGGGGGGGAAAGATGGCCTTACCTCCGAACATATTCAGTAATTCCGTTTTGTATGCCACTGCGCCGTCGCCAACAAATACGGACACGTCTTCGTATCCGATAATGGTTCCCAGTGTATCGACGGAGACTGCCGCCGGCTGGGATAGCGGGCTCAGGCCTTCAAACGTATCGTAGAAGGAGGCATACACCTGGCGGTTCCGCGCGTCGATCAGCGCACAGACCCGCCTGTGACCGGGAGCGTTGGCCGCGAGGCCCTCCAGGGTATTGATGCCGGTTGCTTTTTTCCCTGTTGCATGTGCCAGTGCCTGAACAGCGGCGATCCCGATGCGGATGCCCGTAAAAGAGCCCGGGCCTGCGGCGGCCGCAAAGATGTCTATATCCGCCGGGCGGAGTCTGGCGTAAGAAAAGGCGGCGTCGATCATGGGCGCCAGCGTTTCGGAATGCGTCAGCGACGCATTCAGGGATGCTTCATACAGCAGAGAGCCGGAATACAGGATGGCGACGCATGCACACGCGCCGGATGTATCGACAGCCAGGATATTCATGGGTTCAGTTCTTCCTCCATCGTCTTGTATCGGTCCCCGTGGGGCTGGAAGCGGATCGTTCTGGGTTCCTCGCCGCTCCCTGTAATGGTCACATCCATTCGCGCTTCCGGCAGCGCATCTTTGATGTTTTCTGCCCATTCAACGACGCATACAATATCGTTACGCGCGAAGTATTCGTCAAAACCCAGCTCCCAGGCTTCGGCTGCGCCGCCCATACGGTATGCGTCGAAATGGCAGACGGGGGTGATTCCGGCGTATTGCTGCATCAGCGTGAACGTAGGGCTGCAGACTTCTTCCCCGGGACCCAGCGCGCTTACCAGTCCGCGCGTAAAGGCGGTCTTGCCTGCGCCCAGGTCCCCGTAGAGCGCCACAAAACCGCCGTTTTTCATTTTCGTTCCCAGTCTGAAACCGATCTGTTCCGTTTCTTCTTCGGAGCCCGAAAGGATTTGAAACATCCATCCACCTCAAAGGCAAGTGTGTCTTTGAGGTATTATATCATATTTTCTTCCGGTTCAGTGCCTGCATATGGAGTACCTTGCTCATTCGTTTGTAGACGAGGAACGTGACCAGCGCTTCTATAATGCCTTTGATCAGCGTAAACAGCGCGGTATACCACAGGATATCCTGTACGGTGTTGATGGCTGGATTGACAACGTTACACATTTTGATGATGGCATCATATTTCATGAAGGTCGCATCGTAAAACGGCAGCAGGACAAATTGGTTCAGCGGATAGGATACGCCGGCCATCAATACGACGCCTATCCCCAGGGAAAGGATCGCAGTGCCGCGTGTTTTCTTCCAGTAATAATAGATGCTGCCCGGCAGCACGAGCGCCACGCTGAAAAGGAAGTTTGCGATCTCCCCTACGCCGGCGCTTTGGGACATGCCGGCAACAAATACGATGAGGTTTTTGATGCCCGCGATAATGATGCCGCTCCACGGACCGAATGCGAACGTGCCCAGCATCGCCGGAAGGTCGCTGAAATCCATTTTCAGATAGGGTGGGAACACAAATCCGAGCGGGAATTCCAGTATCCTGAGCACAAATGCGATCGCGCTCAAAAGCGCGATCTTGATCAGGATGCTCAGCGCCCTCCTTCCCATGCTGCTGCCCGGTATAATGTTTCGGGCAGTAACGTTTTTCTTTGGGCGCCCTTCGCCTTTCTTTTCAAGGTTTTGCGTGTTCATAAGATCTGCCTCCTGTAAATTTGAAAATAAAAATGCCCCGGTCTCCCGGAGCATTACAAATCAAGAAAGATAATATCTTCTCTCATCCAGACTATACTGTCGGCCATGGAATCTCACCATGTCTGCCTTGTAAAAGGCTCGCGGGCTGTCACCGCCGGTAGGGATTTGCACCCTGCCCCGAAGATCATGAATATTTTCTTTACGGTCGCATTATAAGGCATTCATTTCTGTAAGTCAATCTTTATTTTTACTAATATATCCTCTTGCCGTTGATGAACACCGCTTCCGCTTTAGTCCTGAAATCCAGGGGATTTCCCGAGAAAACCGCGATGTCTGCGTCTTTGCCAGGCTCCAGCGAACCCACCTGGTCCGCTATCCCCGTCAGTTCCGCGGCGTTGATCGTGATGGCGCGCAGCGCCGTTTCTTCACTGAGCCCCTCGCGTACGGCCAGCGCGGCACAGACCGTGATGTACTGGATGGGGATGACGGGGTGGTCCGTCATCATGGCAAATTTCAATCCCGCTTTTTCCAGGATCCCGGCCGCCTTGAAGGAGAGATTTTTCAGCTCCACCTTGCTCCGCTCGGTGAAATGCGGGCCGATGATGATCCGCGCATCGTTTTCTTTCAACAGGTCTGTGATGAGATGCCCCTCCGTGCAGTGGTCCAGCGTTATCTGGATGTTGAATTCCTTTGCGATGCGCAGCGCAGTCAGGATATCGTCCGCGCGGTGGGCGTGCACCTTCATGGGGATTGTGCCGTTGAGGACCATCAGGATGGCTTCCATCTTCAGGCTCCTGTCGGGCACATCCTTGCCTTCCTTGGAGGCTTTTTCGAGCTTCCGGGCATATTCCTGCGCGGCAATGAAATTCTCCCGCATGATGGCTGCCGTGGCCATGCGCGTGGAAGGGGATTTCTTCTGTTCATGGTAGACCCTTTTGGGATTCTCGCCGAATGCCCCTTTCAATGCCGCAGGGGCCTTGATGATCATCTCATCCACGCACCGGCCATAAGTTTTCAGCGCAGCGAACTGCCCGCCGATCACATTGGCGCTGCCCGGCCCTGTCACCACCGAGGTGATGCCGTGTTCGCGCGCTTCACGGAAAGATGTGTCCTCCGGGTTGATCGCGTCTATGGCGCGCAGGTGCGGGGTGGATGGGTCTGTAGCTTCATTCCCGTCCGCGCCTTCAAAGCCGATGCTGTCCTCCCACATGCCGATATGGCAGTGTGCGTCCACGATGCCCGGCATGACCCATTTCCCCGAGGCATCATACATTTCATCCGTGCTCTTTGCTTCTATCTTTTCTCCGATTGATACGATTTTGGAATTCTCTATTGCAATGTCTCCGGGTTCGAGATCCTTCCCGGCCATTGTGTGGATGTTCCCGCCTTTGATGATGAGCATACATGGTCCCCTTTCGGTGTAATTCTGTTATATGGTTAACTGGTTGATGATGTGCGGAAGGTTTTCGACCGTATCCGACGGCAGCATCCCTTTCATGCCGGTTACTTTTGCTGCGGCGTCTCCCGCCAGGCCGTTGATGTGGCAGCCGTATCTCGCGGCGTCATAGGCGTCCATCCCGCTCCCCAGCAAAGCCAGGATCGCACCCGTGAGGACGTCGCCGCTCCCGCCCGTTGCCATGCCTGCGTTCCCGCTCAGGCAGAATGTCGTCCTGCCATCCGGAGCACAGGCGATATTCGTACCGCATTTCAATGCCACGATGACGCCATGATCCTTAGCAAACCGCTCTGCAGCCTCCAGCGGGGCATCCAGCACGGTTTTGGGCTCCGCATGCATCAGGCGGGCCATCTCGATGGGGTGGGGGGTAACGATGGTGGGCGCTTTCCGTTTCTTCAGGCATTCTGCAGCAGGCGCCAGATTGTTGAGCCCGTCGGCGTCGATCACAAGCGGTATATTGCACCCTTCCATGATTTTTATGATCAACTCCTGCAGGTCTTCGCTTTTGCCCAGACCCGGGCCTATGGCAGCGGCCGTTTTTCCGGAAAAAAGTGAGTTTATCGCCGGGAGCGCTTCGATACAGATCTTACCGTCCCGGCTGGGAAGCGCATACGTCATCGCCTCTGTGAATTTGGCCTGGTACACCTGCATCAGCGCATCCGGCACGCCCGCCGTCACCATCCCCGCGCCGCACCGGAGCGCCGCACGCACGCATAATTCGCCTGCACCCGCCAGTCCTTCGCTTCCTGCGATGACGGCGACTCTTCCCGAAAAACTCTTGTTGGCGTCAGGATCCCTTTGGCATAGCACTTTTCCCGTATTGTCAGGGAAAAGCGCTTCCCTGTTTGCCTTGTCTTCCAGCCCTTTGATCCCCAGGTTTTTGATGACCAGCTTCCCGGTGTATTCCCTCCCCGGATAAAGCAGATGGCCGATCTTGGCCTCGTGGAATGTAACGGTGGTATCGGCCTTCACGGCGGTGCCCATTATGTGCCCGTTTTTCCCGTCGATACCGGAAGGGATATCCACGGCATATACCTTGTGCCCGCTGCCGTTGATAGCCGATATGACGCCTTCCAATAAACCGTCCACGTTCCTTGAAAGCCCGGTTCCAAGTAAGGCGTCCAGGATGATACATTTTTCATCTGGAGTGAATATCTCTGCAATGTTTGTTCGTTCATCCAGATATACAGGTTTCAGTCCCAGACGGACCAGAATGTCCAGGTTGGTCCCTGCGTCCCCCTTGACCTGCTCCGGGGCGCCTGCTATATATACCTTCACGTTGAAGCCCGATGTCACCAGATGCCTTGCGATCGCAAATCCATCCCCGCCGTTGTTGCCCATCCCGCAGAATACCAGTGCGGTGCAGGGAGCGTTTTCACGGATGATGGTTTCCGCAGCGCCCCTTGCGGCATTCTCCATCAGTAGCAGCGCAGGCATGCCGAGTCGTTCGATCAGCTCTTTTTCGATTTCCCGCATCTCATCCGGCGTTACCGCCTTGGAAAGGATCATCGTTCATCCGCCCTTTCAACGATGGCAAAAGCTGCCGCATCCGTTTTGGAATGTGTTATGGATAAGTGTACCTGTATAGTCCCGTATTTGCCAGCTATCATTTGGCAGCATGTTTTGGAAAAGCATACTTGCGGCGCGCCATTTTCGTCGTGGCCGATGATGATATCCTGCCAGGAAATATCGCCGATGCCCAGGCCGAATGCCTTGGACACGGCTTCCTTGGCGGCAAAAAGGCCCGCTATGCTTTGCGGGTTGAAATTCTTGGACTTGAAAAAAGCCATTTCCGGTTCAGTGAATACCCTTTCCAGAAACGCTTTGCTTTGAGCGGCTTCTTTTATGCGTCCGATCTCGATGAGATCTATTCCTGTACCGATGATCATTCGTACGCCCCCGAAAAATGTGTCAGTTTCGCTTGGGATTCACTGGTTGGCGGCCATCGCCGCGTTCGCAATGGCCATGGCGGTGACTTCCTGCGCGGCTGCATAGACCGCATGGATATCAGCTTCCACCCTGCATGTGGACAGTCCGAATACGGTATCCCCGTCAAAAAGCATGTGTGAAGGCCGTATGGACCAGGCGATGCCGTTCTGCCCCATGGCGGCCAGGCGGTTTGCCTCCGCTTTCGTCAGGACAGCATCCGTCGCCACCACGCCGATGGTTGTGTTGGTGGCGGGAAAACCCGCCGGCTTTATAGCAGCTTTAAAAGATTCAAAGCTGTTCAGGAAGCATTTGTTTTCTTTATCACAGGCGCCTGCCAGGATGATTCCCGTGCTGTAATCGATGATGTCACCCATGGCGTTTACCACCATGAGCGCCGCCACCGTTGCGCCGCACGCCAGCCTGATGGAGGCGCTTCCCACGCCGCCGTACATCATATTTTCCGCCCCGTATGCTTTTCCGACAGTCGCTCCGGCGCCTGCGCCGATGCGTCCCTGCTTGGGCACATTGCCGGATGCAGCGTCAATGCACGCCTGGTAACCCATGTTTGAATCCGGCCGCACTTTCCCGTCGCCTGTAGACAGATCATAGATCACAGCCCCGGATACGATCGGCACCCTGTATGAGCCCGTATCATACCCGATGCCCTGCTCCTCCAGGTACCGCATCACGCCGCCGGCCGCATCCAGGCCGAATGCGCTTCCGCCTGATAGGGTCACGGCATTGATACGTTCAACAAGGTTGCCGGGTTTCAATACGTCCGTTTCCCGTGTTCCCGGTGCGCCGCCGCATACATCCACGCCCCCCACTGCGCCTTCCCTGCAGAGGACCACGGTGCAGCCGGTCTCCGCCCGGAAATCGGTGGCATGCCCGGCTTCCAGTCCTTTTATGTCCGTGATGCTGCCCTCATACATGTTCGCTGATCCCCCGCAGTGAGATATCTCCGGCTATGATCTTTTCCGTACTCCCGTCATCCATCATCAAAAGCAGTGTTCCCTCATCGTCGAAGCCCTTGGCCTCTCCTTCCACGCTCTTGTGGTTTTGCATCACGCGCACTCTTTTCCCTGTCACGATGCTGCTCTCCCTGTATTCTTCCATGATGGAAGGAAAATCGTTGTTCTCCGTCAATTGTATAAAAAGGTCCTCCAGTTCGTGGCAGATCGTCAGGACCATCTGGGCCCTGGAGTATGCGGTCCCGGTGATGGATTTCAGCGAAGCCGCCTGTTCGATGATCTCCAGCGGGAATTCCGTCGTGTTTACGTTGAGGCCGATGCCCATTACGGCCCAGTTGATCCGGTCCATCTCGGCATTCATCTCCACCATGATGCCGCAAACTTTTTTTCCTTCGGCCACCAGGTCGTTTGGCCATTTTATCTTAACGTCGATGCCGGTGATCGCGCGTACTGCGCGCAGGACTGCAAGGCTTCCGATGATGACCAGCTTTTGCGCATGGGAGGGGTGCAGGTCGGGCCTGAGCACCACCGACATGAATACGCCGCTGCCGCCGGGTGAGAACCATTTTCTGCCCAGCCTTCCGCGCCCGTTGAACTGTTCATCCGCCAGGACGAGCAGGCCGTGCGGGCAGCCCGACGCCGCCAGTTCGCGCGCCTTCTGGTTTGTGGAATCGATCCGGTCATAATAGCGGATATCTTTTCCGATGTGTTTTGTTTTCAGCCACGCCAGGATGAATTCCGGGCGCATGGAATCGGGCATCGATTGGAGTTTATATCCCTTGTGGGGCGTACAGACGATATCGCAGCCCTGTTCCTTGAGGGCCTGTACGTGCTTCCAGATGGCCGCACGCGTCACGCCGTATACTTTGCTGATGTTTTCACCCGATACGTAGGAATCGAGATTTTGGATGAGCAGCTGTATCAGTTTGTCTCTCATGACCCGGAATCCCCTTCTTTATCGTCAAATTCATCTGAAATGCATTTCATGGCTTGCGCCGCGATATGGGGTGGATATCCGTGATACCGTAAAGCGTTCCAAACCTTTCTGTTCAATTCCAGTCCTTCTCTGGAGGCATGACTCTTTTTATACTTTCGGATAAAATTCTGTGCCCCGGCCAGTTCATCTTCTTCCGTTATCCCGGATAAGGCCTCCCTGGCTGTATCTGCATCGATCCCGCGTTTCAGTAAACATCTGTTGATCCGGTTTTTACTTTCGCCGCGCCTTTCGCTTCTGTTTTGCACATAGACCCCCGCATAGGCGGCGTCATTGATAAATGCTTTATTTTTGAGTTCCGTTATTACATGTTCTATGGTTTCCGGTTGAAACCCTTTTTGCTTCAGGTACCCTCTCACCTGTTTTTCCGTTCGCCAGCCATACTCCAGATACGAGAGGCCTTTCTCCAAAGCCCACTCTTTCTCGGCCAGGAGCAAATCTTCCTGAAGGGCATCGGGGTCGACGTATGCTCCGGGCTTTAGATCCATTTCACGCAGGACATCGCAGTTTATTTTCAAAGAGGCGCCGCTGTCCAGCAAGATTTTTGCTGCGGCGGAGCCCTTCGGCGTTTCAATGGCTATGATCGTATATGAGGTATTTTCTATCACCATGGTGATATTATAGCTCATATCCCATTTTATGCAAAGGAAACTCCTGTCGAATACTGCGTTTACATTTGTTTTTGTATGGATGAGCACAAATTAAAAATTCGGTGTTTTGTTGTACACTGGATCGCATTAAATTCTCAGCGCAAAAGCACAACTGAATCCTATAGATGCAAAATGTTTTGATATTACCGGTTGTTCCTGTTTTCTTGTAATTGTGTCGCGAATTTGTTATACTGGTGTTGCATATTTGCTTCTGTTCATTCTAGAGGAGATAGGATATGAAACGCGTTCTCTTTATCATATTGGTTTGTGCACTGGTTTTGGCGGCTTCTCCGGTGGTATCGGCCGGCAGCATAGCCGCTCCGTCCGCATTGGTATCTATAGCGACTACGCCACCAGCTTCCGGGTCGTCGACCTCCTCCGGTTCCTCTCCGTCTCCCACGCCTCCGCCCACACCCGCGCCCAACACCATCGACGCGGTCCTGACCCAGAATTCCAAATCAAAAGGGCCTGCTGTGGTATCGATGCAGCTGCGTCTGAAAGAGCTGGGATATTTCATCAACAAGATCACCGGCACGTATGGCGCTGCGACCACCAATGCAGTCAAATTGTTTCAACTGTCAAACAATCTTTCTGCCGACGGCAGCATGGGTCCCCAATCCGCGCAAGTGCTCTATTCCGATGGCTGCAAGCGCAAGCCGCTGGAAAAAGGGATATCGATCCCGTCCGGACCGGCGCAGCAGCAGGACCGCAAATATGGGTATGGCGACAAGCTTGACTGGGCCGAGATGGATAAGCTGATGCCGGTCAATTCCAGTTTTAAAGTCATCGATTTCAACACGAATCAGGATTTTAAAATGACCCGTACGGGCGGCAAGAACCATGCTGCTGTCCAAACTGCTTCAGCAGAGGATCATCAGAAATTTCTCACCATATTCGGCAACGCATACACCTGGGAAAAGAGACCCGTCCTGGTGATCATCGGCGATAAAAAATATGCCGCCTCATTGTTTGGTTCTCCGCATGGCGCAACGGGTACCGATACCACGGTGATGAGCGGAAGCACGGACCTTTATTTCCCCGGCAGCCTTTCTGATATATCGGGCCTGCCCGATGCCGAGCACATGTCCAAGATCAGCCGTGCCGCAGGCGATGAATAAGGCAGATACAATGAAAATGAAATGAGCCGCAAGGCTTATTTTTTCTAGTCGAGGTGTTTCCTGAACCGGAATATGGCTATGAAGGCGAGCAATATGGTCATGCCCGAAAGCAGGGCGACGTCAAACCATAAAAACGCAACGCCGGTGCCTTTCAGGACGATGCTGCGTGTGATATTGAGAAAATATGTCAGCGGCAAAACATAACCGATGCCCTTGATTACTTCGGGCATGGCTTCGCGCGGGAAGATGAATCCTGAAAGCAGTACGCTTGGCAGCATCACCATGATCAGCGCCAGCATCGCCTGTGGTTGTGTCTTGGCAAACGTCGAAATGAGCATGCCGAGCATGAGCGAACAGATCACAAATACGATGCCCAGTGCCAGCAGAAGCAGGATGCTTCCGGCCGGGGTGATCCCAAACCACACGACGCAAAGGAACAAGGCGACCAAAAAGCCCGAATAACCGATAAACACATACGGGATTAGTTTGCCAAGGATCAGTTCGGCGGGGCGTATCGGCGTAACGATGAGCTGCTCGATGGTACCCCGTTCCTTTTCCCGTACCATGGCAAAGGCTGTAAGCACGACAGTCACAAACTGTGTGATCAGCCCGACGAGTCCCGGGATCGTGAAGCGTATGCTTTTCAGATCCTGGTTATACCATACGTGCGCGATCAGCGTCGGGGGCGCGATGGTATAGGTCACCCCGGCCTTTTTCATGAGTGCATCCTGCACTTCCTTTGCATCCGCCTCGGCCAGCAGCAGCCCGCTGTTCAGAGCCGTTTTGGCCGTAGTCGGATCCGAGCCGTCGATGATCAGCAGCGCCTGTTTGCTGCCCATGACGGTATCCCGCGTATAGTCTCCGGGGATGACCAGGCCCGCCTTTGCCTTCCCGGCGTCCAGGCTGTCTTTGAGTTCATCCTCATTTACTACATAGGAATTGACGCTGAAATAGCCGGAAACCACAAACCGCTGCACCAGTTCCCGGCTGTCCGTTGTCTGGCTTCTGTCCAGTATGACCGTGGGGATATTGTCCACTTCGGTGGAGAGCGCATAGCCGAAAAGAAACATGAGCATGGCAGGCAGGAGGATCGCCATGCCGAGGCTGATGGGGTCGCGGATCACCTGCCGGACTTCCTTTTTTACCACGGCGCCAAAACGCCGCCAGTTGAAACGCTTTGCCTTCATGACTTCCCTTCGCCTTTTTTAAAAAAGAAAAAAAGCTTCCAACCCGATTTGACATTCAGCTTCGGTTTTTGGTTCTGCCCTACATATTTTATGAAGACATCCTCGAGGTTCCTTGCGTTCTCTCTTTGGATGATCTCCTTTGGGGGCGCCACCGTCATGATCCTGCCGTTGAATATGAAGCACGTTATGTCGCAGCTTTCCGCTTCATCCATGTAGTGCGTGGTTACAAACACCGTCGTACCATCGTTGGAAAGAGAACGGATGATCTCCCAGAATGCCCTTCTGGATACAGGGTCCACGCCCGCAGTAGGTTCATCCAGGATCAATAGACCCGGCTTATGGATCAGCGCGCAACCCAGGGCGAGCCTTTGCTTGTAGCCTCCTGAAAGCGTCCGCGCAAGGCACCTTTCCTTTCCTTCCAGCTGCGCCAGCGTAACGATCTCGGATCTTCTCCCGCTTCTCTTCGCACGGTCCAGGCCATAGATCTGGGCATAAAAATCCAGGTTTTCCTTCACGGTGAGATCTTCATACAAACCAAACCGCTGTGACATGTAGCCGATATTCTGCCGGACCCGGTCGGGTTCCCTGATTACATCTATCCCCATCACATCCGCCTGGCCGGATGACGGGCTCATGATGCCGCACAGGATCCTGATCGTGGTGGATTTTCCCGAGCCGTTGGGCCCGAGAAAGCCATATACACTTCCGCGCGGCACCGAAAAATTCACATCCTCGAGTGCAGTGAAATCTCCGAACTTCTTATATAGTTTTTCAACGCGTATCGCCTGTTCCAAGCTGCCTCCGCTCTATGGGACATCATCCGGTATCTCGATATCAATGGACATGCCGGGTTTTAACTGGTCCATACCCTCGGCTATTTCCACTTTCACCTTGAATACCATGGATTGTTTTTCTTCCGGGGTTTCCACGTTCCGCGGGGTAAATTCGGCTTTCTCGGAGATATTGGTGATCCTGCCTTTTGCATCGGGCATTTCCCGGATATCCAGCTCCTGGCCCAGTTTGATCAAATGCAGCTTCGATTGCGGCACATAGATATCCACCCACAGTTTCTGAAGGTCAATGACCTCCGCTATCGTGGATCCCTGCGCCGCCATGTCCCCTTTTTTCAGATAGACTTGCAAGCATACGCCGTCAACATTTGCTTTGACGTCGCATTTCGAAAGGGCCAGTCTGGATAGCCCGAGGCTGGCGTTGGCCTGTTTCAGTTCCGCCTCAGCCGCCTGTATGGCCCTGCCGGTGGAGGTGTCCGCCGCTGGGGTAGCCGCGGCTTCCGAAGCGCTGTCCTTCAATGCGTCATAACTGGATTTGGCCGCAGTGTAATCCCATTGGGCCGCGGAGAGCTTGTTCTTTGCAAGCTTTAGCTGGTATTCCGCGTTGGATACATCCCCCGGTGATGATACCGGGTTTGCTTTCAGCGCTTTCAGGGTATTGTTCCAGAACGTCACGGTGGATTTCGCCGCATTTACGGATGCCTTCGCGGCGCCCATGGCGGACTCGGCCTGCTTGAGCGTGCTTCCTTCGGGCCCTGCGCGCAGCCCTTCCAGTTTCAGCCGGGCCAGATCGGCCACAGCTTCAGCCATCTGCACATTGAGCAATTGCGCTTCGTTATCGATCCTGGCAACGATGTCCCCTGCTTTTATGTTTTCTCCTTCATATGCGGTGACCTCCGTTATTTTACCCGGGGTTTCACAGATCACCGAATACTTGTCCGCTTCCACCGTGCCATTCAGTACCAGTGTCTTTTCGCCGGCAGCACAGCCGGAAGACAGCATGGCTGTCGCAAGGAGCAGCAAAAGCATCCTGAAGGGAGCTTTGGGTTGTAAACGGTGTGGCTTGTCCAAAATGGCCTCCGGAATATCGGTTTGTTGCGTATATTTTACCATAATTACGATGTGTAATGCAAAGATACAGCCTGCAAAATATGCCTAACCGCGCCATTCATTCCGCCCCGTGTCATCCCTGGTATCCATACGGATGGAGGCAAGAATGATGCACCTGACGAGATCAAGCAATGCGATCAATAATATGATGAAGGATGCCGCAATAAAGAATACGAGGACCTGGCTCAGGATGGAAGCTGCGGTAAGCCCCAGTGCGAGACCCAGTATGGAGGCGATTATCGCGATCCCTGCTGCGATGAGAATGCAGAATGCATATCGGAATACGCAGCATACCACGCCGTTCCGGTTGCGTGTGAAAGCGAAAGCCGCCAGGATACCGATGATCACCGCCAGGGCAAATACCGCCACGCCGATAACGGCGGGGAGCGCGGCGCCGAGCGCAGTCAACCCCCCCATGCCGAAGATGACCGCCACCAGCAGCCCGAAAACAAAGCCGATTATGATAATACATATGCAGGCAGAGCAGAAATATCTGTTCCGGTCCATGAGACATCCCCCCATGCCGTTCAGGTACACGCCATCATGGAATAATATATGTCATCAAAATCCGGTTGGTGAACCTCCCGCTTAACCTGGAGAGGTTGTTTGGAACAGCCTTTCTTATCGTCTGAATCTTTTTCATGAACGCATCCAAACTGATTCGGCCTTTTCCGATATCTCCAGCCCGCAATTCGGGCTTGCGCCTTCAAAAAGGAGGCTTCCGTCTTTATCGGTCAGGACCAGTGATGCCTCTGCGCCGATGGTTTCCTCGATCATACGCACCATCCTGCCTGATTCAGGGGCTTTCAGCAGGTAGCCTTGCGCCCTTTTGATTTTTGCAGATAAAATAAACTGCCTGCTCTCCAGGCCTATTTCCAGAAAATCTGCGTTCAAGGAAAGGCGGCGCAGTTTGGAAAAGTTATAGGTGGCAAATCTGGCAAAACGGTTTTCATCCTTGAAAAAAGCGATCATCCCCCGAAATTCCCTCCCCATAAAAGGGATATTCGCCAGCGAAAACATGAAGGATGCCTTTGCGTCTGCAAAGTGATTAGCCTGCGCCCAGATCCATGCGCTCGGAAAGGACCGGCCCCAATCCTTTTCCACATATCCTTCCCCGTCTTCAAAATCGATTGGTCGGCCATTCATGGTCAGTTTGCCGTGGATCCTGTGACGCATATTGACGATCCCATGGTGGCATTCCATGAAAGGGAGGAATGAAAAGGGACCCATGATCCCTGGGCTCAGTAAAGTTTGCGGATACTTTTCGATCTCGTCAAACATCAACTCAGCGCGGATACCAATATCATGGTTTTGAATGTCCAGCACCATTTTTTCTTCTGTGAAAAGGTTGCCTGCTATTCTGACCTGAAAAACCCGTTTGTTCGCGGAAAAAGCATTCAGCGGATAATATAGATAATGCGTTTTACCTTTTCCTGCGTCAAATATCTGGATGAACGCATGGGAATCTTCCCTGGTCCGCCCGAGGGCTATGCCCGGTATGATGCCCAGCACGTTTTCATTTCCCTTGTCTATGAGCTTGTAATACCATCCCTCGAAATAATTCTTCCGCCTGCCCATGCCCTGGAATACCTCGGGATGCCAGATGCGGTATGCGCTCATTGCCTTTCACCGTTTTGGGATGCGGCTCCAAGCTCTTTCCGCAGCATGGTTTGGTCCGTGATGGGCGGAAGGCAGTTTCTCTTCCTGCACAGATAGGCGGTAGTTTGGGAATCCATTACTTTGTAGCTGCCTATATCCGGGACGATATCCTTCAGGCTTTCATTTCCTTCCGAAAAGGCTATGATCGATGCATACGGCATGTATAAGCTGTTTACCGTCTGCAGCATGGGGTCATCCTTGATGCCGGAGCCGGGCCTGCACGCCAATATCAGGTGTTCGCCCGGTTCCAGCAGATGCATCCCGGCTGCGGTCATCCAGGCATGCGCGCTCGGGAATGCATCCATATCTTCAGCAAAGCATTCAATGATTCCCCTTGCTTTTTGCTCCAGGTCGGGCCGCTCTGCGATCCTGGCCAACCGGACCAGGCACCAGGCAAAAACCGAGTTGGCGGACGGGATCACACCATCATAGGATACCTTAGGTCGGGCGATCTGTTCAGGTATGTCCGCACCGTACAGGTATAATCCCCCGCCTTCTTTATCTTCGAATAATCTGATGGTTTCGTCGCACAGCTGCAGCGCCCGCCGGATATGGACCGCGGAGAAATCCGCCTCAAAGAGTTCGATCAGTGCCCATATCAGAAAAACGTAGTCTTCGGCATAAGCTGGTATGGCTGCCTTCCCCATGCGGTAGCGCGAAAGCAGTCTGCCCGAGGCATCGAACAGATTCGAAAAAATGAACTTCAGGGCTTTGTCCGCTGTTTTGATGAGCGATGAGGCATTCAGTACCCTCCCCCCGTACGCCATAGCAGCGATCATCAGTGCATTCCACGATGTCAGGATTTTGTCGTCCTTGAATGGATGGATCCGCTTTTTCCGCACATCGAACAGCTTTCTTCTGCATTCTTCTATAAACGGTTCATCGTCTTTTTCATGCGGTATATTGATCCGGTTCGGTATGCTGCTGCCTTCGAAATTGCCCTCTGGTGTAATGTTGAACAGCCTGCAATATGGTTTGCCCGCTTCATCCCCGAGAATCCTGATGATCTCCTCATATGGCCAGATGTAATACTTGCCTTCCACGCCCTCGGAATCGGCGTCTTCAGCCGAAAAGAACGCGCCTTCCTCAGAAAGCATGTCCCTTCTGACATATTCGAAAATTTTCGAAGCAATATCCGCGAATCTTTCAGCCCTGAACGCCTGGTAAGCCTCCAGATAGGTATAGGCAAGCAGGGCGTTGTCGTACAGCATTTTTTCAAAGTGCGGGACGAGCCATTTGCGGTCCGTGGAATAGCGTGAAAAGCCGTATCCGACGTGGTCGAATATGCCCCCCGCCGCCATGGCATCGAGTGTTTTGATGACCATATCCTTTGCTTTGGGTTCTTTCGTACCATGCCAGTACCGCAGCAGGAACAGCAAATTTACGGGCATGGGAAATTTCGGGGCCCTGCCAAATCCGCCGTATACGGGATCAAAGGATGCCGCCAGTTGTTCATACAGTTGTTTCCCCGTATCAACTGTCTTAACGCTTTTCGCCGGGCCCCTGGCAGGATTCAAGGCACTGACTGCTTTGGTCGAATGATCCTCGATGGATTTTCGGTCCCGTTCCCAAAGCCCCCGGATATGGTGCAAAAGGGTGATGAACCCGGGCATCCCTCTGGTATCATCGCGTGGGAAATAGGTGCCGGCATAAAACGGTTTTTTGTCCGGCGTGAGAAAGACCGATAACGGCCAGCCGCCGGAACCCGTGCTCATCTGGCAGTATTCCATATAGATATGGTCGATGTCGGGCCGTTCCTCCCTGTCTACTTTGATGGGGATGAAGGCTTCGTTCAGGTATTCCGCCGCTTCCTCGTCTTCGAATGTCTCCCGCTCCATCACATGGCACCAATGACATGTATTAGAATAGACCAACGTTAGCTATACCCAATGGATAAAAAGACAGGTTTGTCTTCTGATCTAGCCTTCTCAAAAGCTTCTTCACACCAAGGCCACCACTTGACTGGGTTATATGCGTGCTGAAGAAGATAAGGAGACTGTTCATGAATCAGTCCATTGGGTATTCTATTTTCGGTCATGGGCATCACCTCCTTTATGCTCATCTGAATTTAATATAACCAAGACATGCTTGATAAAACTTACAATTATTTAAATTATAAAACTTTTGAGATGAAGGATAAGGATATCGGATTTTTGAAATGCCTTTTTTGATCTGTCTTTTTCTCCTGGGTCATCATGTTCCGATCGTTCATACTCTACTGCGTCATAAATACCCTCTTCAACTTCACGCAATGCAGGCTCAGAGCGTTTACAGTATCATGCCACAGGAACAGCGCGAACTGCAACCACGCAGGGCGCACGACATTGACCGATAAACGAGCATAGCGGCGGGTGAAAAAACGCCCGCCTCACTATTCGGTGAATATGGGAAGAGCTTAAACCAATAGGTCATTCAAACAAGTAATTGTACTGCCTTGACTTTCATAATAGCGAAGCATTTCGTCAATTTTCCTTTTATCATAACTGGTAACGCAATCTGACAGGACATGAACGCCATAATTTGCTTTGCATAAGTTGTAACAGGTCGATTTGACACAGGCAACGGCATCTGCTCCTGTTATGTAGAAATCACATATTTCATTATTGCGGATGAAGTCTGAAAATCCTTCGGAGCTCAATGCGTTTCCTTTGTATTTTGTAAACACATTGTTTGATACTATTTTCAAGTCTGAAGCTAATTCAGACCCGTGTGTATTGGGTTTAAAAGTCCTCGTGCCGGCAGATAAATTTTCATGCCTTATATAAATGACATGCATATCATTATTGACCGCCCAATCAATAGCTTTATTGATATTGCCAATGACATCCTTGTAATTCTTTGTGATGTCATTTTGAATATCGATGATTACCAGGGCTTTTTTCTGCATTGGTGTTTCCTCCTGATAGTTGGATTGATTTGTTTCCCTTTTTCATTATACCTCGTAATTGTTGTCAACAGTATGGCAACAATCTATAATAATAACACGATATTTTAGAAGGCGGCTATCGTATGAAAGTTGACAGGCTCGTTAGCATGATTATGATACTCCTTGATAAAAAGCGTATCGGCGCACAGGAGTTGGCAGAATTGTTTGAAGTTTCACCTCGCACGATCTACCGAGACATAGACACGATCAACATGGCAGGTATTCCTGTTCGCTCATCACCGGGAGTGGGCGGCGGCTTTGAAATCATGGAGGAATACAAGATCGATAAAAAGGTTTTTTCGGCTGCCGACCTTTCCGCTATCTTGATGGGGCTTTCCAGTCTTTCCAGCATGATACGAGGTGATGAACTGGTAAACGCCCTTGCAAAAGTCAAGAGTTTCATCCCCGAAGGCAGAGCGAAAGACATTGAATTCAAATCAAATCAAATATATATAGATCTAAGTCCGTGGATGGGCAACAGGAACATACAACGCTATTTGGAAAACATCAAAACAGCTTTACAGGAAAGCAAGCTGCTTTCGTTTGAATATGCAGACCGCTTCGGAAATAAAACCGCACGAACAGCCGAACCCTATCAGCTTGTATTGAAAGGCAGTCATTGGTATTGGCAAGGGTATTGCCACATAAGAAATGATTTTCGCTTATTCAAACTATCCCGCACATCAAACCTGCAAATACGAGAGGAATCTTTTACGCCACGGGATTATCAAAAACCGCAGTTGGATGTTACTGATATTTTGGCAACCATGCAAATATATATCAAAATCCGTATTCATAAATCTGTCATGGACAGGGTACTTGATTATTGCGCGTATGAACACTTTTCACCAGACGGTGATGAGCATTACATTGTAAGTTTTCCGTTCATAGAGAACGAATACTACTACAATATTCTTTTCAGCTTTGGGGATAAATGCGAGTGTTTGGAGCCGTTGCATATCCGAACGGAAATGAAGCGCAGGATACATGATATAGCTGCCATATATGAAAGTTAATACATGGAGTAAGACGACAAATACATACGAGTTGCCTTGTACTTTTATTCGTTCCAACTGCTGAAAATAATTTACTATGCTAGGTGTATATCGTGTCGTACATCGGATACTTTGGTAACAATGCCGCAAAATTGATTCCGATCCCGAAAAAATATAAGAAAGAATACAGAACATTTATTGTATGAATCTCGCTCCGCATTTAAAACAGCTACTCCTATTATTACGCTGTACAGCATTGCATGAGGGGCATTTCACGCAATCATAATCTGGCATCTGTATATCGCTGATAGAGTACACCCTGTCCGCTGACACAGGGACTTCCGCGCTAATATCTTCCATATTATGTGTTTCTTCTTTTATCCGTTTATCTGTATCAATATCCATACTGTGTCTTATAGAATCGTAGATACGCTTTGCTTCATCTCTTACAATTTCCTTTTTATCATGAAATAATATTTCCAATGTTTTTAACACCTGCTCATCTTTATATTGCCTTTCATACACATTTATATTCTGTAATGCATTAACAGCGTACGCCTTTTTCCGCGAATTCATGTTTTTGAGCATTGTTATTAGACATGCAAGAAAACGGGTATCACCGATTTCATGAAGAGATGTGATATAAAAATATTTATAACCATATCTTCGCTTGGCAGTTTTTTTATAAAAGTAGTCGCCGACAGAAGTCTTTACTTCCTCGTTTTTGTTTATCGAGTTAAAACAATCATTAAGACGCGATTTCAGTTTTACATGCGTAATAAGAGATCCGATAAAAAGCGGCAGAAAGATAGCAGCAATTATTATATAACCAAAGCTATTTTGTTGTACATCAACACCGAATGACGGTCGTGCGAGAGGAATAATAATACCGAAAATAAGACCTAAAATTAAGAATCCAATATAAACGGATTTAAACGTCCCAAAGAACCTATACCAAAAGAAATGGCGAATTACCTTTTTGTAAACTTTCATATCCTCATCCGACATAAAAATATAACCTCCTGATCATAATTTTTATGTTGCTAAATACATACTGTTAATAGTATGTATATTATACATTCTTTGTTATATACTTGCAATATTAATAGCATTATGAAGGTTATTGTATCTATATATTGGTATTTAAGTCAATTTGAGATCCGATATGAGAAGAGTCTCTTCTAGTGGAGTCGTCGTCTGAAATAAATATGAAATGGCTCATGATTCCTATCGGTCCGGTTATGGATCAAGGCATGATCGTAATACCAATATAAATCGGTTGTGAATCATTTATCGGTTTCATTGAGACGATAAGTAAACCCGGTCATTATGCCGGGTTTACTATGTTTTGTATTTAAGACGGGTCAGAAGGGATATATTCCGGTTCAGGTACCGGCACAGGTATTGTTTCCTGCCCAGGGGTTTGCACAGCCGGGGTCGCCGCCTGCAGGTCGGCCCTGGTTTTCATTCTCCTCAAAAGGAACATCATGATGGCCCCGAAGCCTACAACCCCTGCGATAACAAACCAGCTGATCATCATGTTTGTCGCTGCGATGACATACCCCATCAACGGCGCGCATGTCCTGCCGATCCCCGAAGTGAACTGGATGAACGAATTGATCCGTCCCCTGTGCGATGCCGGAGAATGGTTCGCGACAAAAGGGCTTCCGTTCACGGCTGCTACGATCTCCCCCATCGTCATGACAAACGTGGCGATAAAAAAGAGCGCCAGTTCGTTGATCAGCCCCATGGCCGCAAAGGAAGCTGTGTATGCGATCCCGCCGATGCCGATGGCTATCAGGGGATGCATTTTTCTAGTGAGGGTGGTGATCAACGGTGTAAAGATGATGACCAGAATGCCATTGAAACTGGCCAGGAATCCAAAATACTGTGCCCCCGACAAACCGAATATGTCATTGATCTGCAGCGGGAGCGTGAAAGCCCATTGGTTGTAGGAAAATTCATAGATCATCAGGATCAGCGCATAGAAAAGGAGTACGGGCCTCTCCTTGAACAATATCTTCAGGACCGTTCCTGTCTGGTGTTTTTCCAGTTCATTTTCGTTTCCGGAGGGAAGCCTTTGGTGCTGGCCTTTCCTGGGCATTGTTTCCTTTATAAATATAAGCATCAGTACCGTAGCGATGATGGTGGTCAAAGCATCGCCGATGAACACAAAAGGCAGATTGTTGCGGTACAGCAACCCCCCCAGCATAGGGCCGATGGCAAAGCCGAGATTATGTCCCATGTACAGCACCGAATAGGCTTCCTTTCGGTTGTCCTTGGACGTTATGTCCATCGCCATCGAATCCAGCGCCGGAAAGGACATGGCATAGAAATTTGACGCCAGCCCGATCAGGTATACGGTGGTCATGGACGGGGCTATAAGCCCGCATGCGATATAGGTTGATGCGCCAAGCAGCTGGAAGATGACGATCAGCTTTTTCCGTCCGAATGAATCTGCCAGTTTCCCCCCAAGGAACATAAAAGGGAACATGGACAGCGCGATGATAAACATGCACAGTCCTGCCTGTTCCTCGGAAAGACCTATTTTTTCTTTCAGGATGAGCGTGAGCAATGGAAATACAAAAGCGCCGATGCTGTTGATCACACGGGCGATAAACAGGACATATATTTCTTTCGGCAGACCCCTGTACCGGTTGAATAACTGTTTGATGCTGAACATCTGTACCCCTTTTTTCTTCTCAGGCATTAGAATCGCAATTATATCACATATTGTACAAAAAAGGGAAATATGCTTTCGCAACTTATTATGTTAATTTGTTGAAGAGAACAAAGGCAACCCTTTGCGGGCTGCCTTTGTTTTTTTTATGAGGTGATTCGCTTATATCCTTGCAACTCCAGATTTGCGGGCGGCTTCTGCTACAGCCTTGGCCACCGTACCTCCCACCCGCGGGTCGAACGGCGCCGGGATGACATAGTCGGCTTTCAGTTCCTTGTCCGAAATGAGGGATGCGATGGCATATGCAGCGGCGATCTTCATTTCATCGTTGATGTCGCTTGCCCGCACGTCCAGTGCGCCCCGGAATATACCCGGGAAAGCAAGTACGTTGTTGATCTGGTTGGCAAAATCGCTCCGCCCCGTGCCCACTACGCTGGCGCCGGCTGCGACGGCAAGGTCCGGCATGATCTCGGGCGTGGGGTTGGACATCGCAAATATGATGGGTTTGGGGTTCATGGTCTTCACCATTTCCGGTGTCACGATGCCGGGGCCGGAAAGCCCGATGAATATATCTGCGCCTTTCAGTGCCTCCGCGATGCTGCCTTTTTTCATTTCCCTGTTGGATATCCGGGCCATTTCCTCCTTGGCGGGATTCAGACCGTCCCTGCCTTCATAGATGGCGCCCTGCCTGTCGCACAGGATCACGTTGCGAAGGCCCATCTTCATCAGCAGTTTCGTTACCGCCACGCCTGCTGCGCCAGCGCCTGCTACGACCACTTCCTGCTCGGATAGCTTCCTGCCGGTCAGCTTCATGGCATTTATCATGGCGGCAGCGGTGACCACTGCGGTCCCGTGCTGGTCGTCATGGAATATCGGGATATCGCATTCCTCTTTGAGCCTTCTTTCGATCTCAAAGCACCTCGGGGCCGATATGTCTTCCAGGTTGATGCCCCCGAAGCTCCCTGCGATCAGTTTTACCGTATTCACGATATCATCCACGCTTTTGCTGCGGATGCACAGCGGGAAGGCGTCCACGTTCCCGAAGGATTTAAAGAGCACGCATTTCCCTTCCATGACCGGCATGCCGGCCTCAGGTCCGATATCCCCCAGGCCCAGGACTGCGGTGCCATCTGTGATAACGGCGACGAGGTTCCACCTTCTGGTCAGTTCATAGCTTTTTTCGACATCCTTTTGGATCTCCAGGCATGGTTCCGCCACGCCGGGCGTATAGGCCAGCGAAAGGTCTTCCTTGTCTTTTACGGGTACGGTGGTAATGACTTCAATCTTGCCTCTCCATTTGTAGTGCAGCTTCAGCGATTCCTGTGCATAGTTCACTTTTGATTCCTCCAATATTAATAAATATTACCAAGTGCATTTTCGATCGCCTTCAGGAAGGCTTTGACCTGGTTTGCACTGTTCATCAACCCTTTTTCTTCTTCGGGCGTGATGCGCATATCGAGTACCTCGCGCACCCCCGAGGAATTTACGACGGAAGGCAGGCTCAGCGCCACATCCTTTATTCCGTATTGCCCCTGCACCATGCTGGAAACCGTCCGTATGGTATTCTGGTTTTTGAGTAGGGTCTCCACCAGGGAGTTTACCACAACTGCGATGGCATAGTAAGTGGCGCCTTTGTATTTGATGGTTTCCGCGCCCGCCTTGATGGTATCTTCCACGATGCGCGGCTTGTCTGCATCCGTAAAGCCGCTGCCCGGCGTCTCGCAATATTCCCTGATATCCTTGCCGGCTATGTGCGTGGCGCTCCACATGGGGATCATGGAATCGCCGTGTTCGCCGATCATGTAGCCATGGATGTTTTTCACATCGACGTTGAACTTTTCACTGAGCAGATACCTGAACCGCAGGCTGTCCAGCGATGTTCCTGTGCCCAACACCCGGCCGATGGGGAGCCCCGACCACCGCTGGATCATGTAGGTAAGGATATCCACGGGGTTGGATACGACCAGGATGACGCCCTGGTTGTAGTGCTTCATGATCCCTTCCGTGATGGATTTGGCCAGCGGGACGTTTTTGGCTGCCAGGTCCAGCCGCGTTTCGCCGGGTTTTCTCGGGATGCCGGCAGTGACGACGATGACGTCGCAGTCAGCGCAGTCTTCATAGTCCCCTGCCCGCACGGTCATCTGGCCCAGGAAAGGCAGGGCATGGCTGATATCCATGGATTCGCCCAGCGCCTTTTCCTTGTTGACATCGATCATCACGATTTCGCTGGCCAGTTGGTTGAGGGCCATGGCGAAGGCGGTGGATGAACCGACCATTCCCGCTCCGACGATCGCCACTTTTGATTTCAGCTTGCTCATTTTCGCTTCCTCCAAAAATTTTATATAATATTAAATGGACTGCAAAGTAATTCATGCTCCCAGCATTCACTGTTCGATTTTCATATATGCATGCATTTCATCTCATCAACAGATCCGCGGCAGCAGTTCCCCCGATGGCATCCTTAAAACCCTTTTCCCTCCCGTTTCGGTTTCCAGGGCTACGATCACCGGATGTTCGGTCACAATGCTGCCGATGATGGCCGACCCTTTTCCTGCTTCCGTTGCGCGCCAGGCCTCCAGCGCCTTTTCACTGAATTCTTTTTCTACAACAGCGATCAATCGCCCCTCGCTGGCCAGGTTCATCGGGTCGATGCCTGTCACGGCGCATAATCCGAGCACTTCGGGGTTGATCGGGATATCTGTTTCATGCAGCAGCATGCCGGCCGCACTCTGGCCTGCTATTTCATTCAAAGTGGCGGCGAGTCCCCCGCGCGTCGGGTCACGCAGCACGTGTACGTGCTCTGCGAAGGGCTTCAGCGCCAGCAGCAAAGGCAGTACGGATGCGCAGTCGCTCCTGATATCCTGGCTTTTCAGGGAATGCTCCCGTGCTGCCAGGATCGCGCAGCCATGCATCCCGATGGGCCCGCTTACGAGTACCGCATCCCCGGGGGAAGCATTTTGGCCCGAAACGCTGAACCCCTGGATTATTTCCCCGATCCCGGAAGTATTGATATACACCCCGTCCGCAGTGCCTTTGGGTACCACTTTCGTATCCCCTGTCACGATACGAACGTTGTTTTCAGCAGCCGTGTCCGCCATTGAACGCACGATCTGTTTGAGCTGGTTGATTTCAAACCCTTCTTCTATGATCATCGCGCATGAGAGGTGTCTCGGCGTCGCCCCCGCGCAGCAGATGTCGTTGATGGTCCCGCATACGGCGAGCTTCCCGATATCCCCGCCTTTAAAAAAGAGCGGTGAAACGACGAAAGAATCGGTTGTGAATGCAATATCCGTATTCACATGTAATTGGGCGGCGTCGTCCTGGGACGCTTCATTGGAGCCGAATTCCCTGAAAAACAATTCCCGCAGGAGTTCCCGCGTCATTTCCCCGCCACCGCCATGGGAGAGCAGTATTCTTTCCATCATACATTCACCTCCGCCTGGTACCGGTAAGCCGCGGCGCAGGAGCCTTCGGACGAGACCATGCATGCACCCACCGGACAGGAGGGGTTGCAGGTATGGCCAAATAATGCACATTCCGCCGGCTCTATTTCACCCGTCAGCACACTGCCGCACATGCACCCCGGCGGCTCCGCAGCAATTGAATTGAAGGGGTACAAGGATCCGGCGTCATACTCGCTGTATTTTCCCCGGAACTGCAGCCCGGAATCATGCAGGAGCCCCAAACCGCGCCATACGGCGTCACAGGGTTCGAATATATCATCGGCCAGTTTCCTGGCCGCCGGATTTCCATTGTCCGGGACCACCCTTTCATAGGCGTTGACGCAAAAGGGTTTTCCTTTCGCCTTTTGGGAAAGGAGGATGCGGATGCCCCGGACCAGGTCTTCCGCCTCAAATCCTGTCACCACGCCCGACATGCCCGCTTCCATGATATCGTGGAATGGCTTCATGCCGGTAATTGCCGCGACGTGACCGGGATAAATAAATGCGTCGATCCTGTTTTTTGCCTCCATCAAATACCGCAGCGCAGGGGGCATGGTTTTATGTGCGAGCAAAAAGTGCAGATTCTTTAACGCCGCTTCCTCCGCATGCCTTACAGCCAGCGCCGTTGCCGGGGTCGTCGTTTCAAATCCCACTGCAAGGAAGACAAAATTTTTATCCCTTTGGGAGAGTGCTGCTTCTACTGCTTCCAGGGGGGATAATACGATACGGATATCGGCCCCCTTGGCCCTTTCGCTTTCGAGAGAGCCTGTATTGCCGGGCACCCTTATCATGTCACCGTACGTCAGTATGGTGACGTCATGCTGGCGCGCGATGGCAGCTGCATGGTCGATATAATTGGAGGGCGTCACGCATACCGGGCAGCCTGGGCCGGAGACCACGCGCACATGTTCAGGCAGAAGCTGGCGTATCCCGGTTTTGTACATCTGCATGGTATGTGTGCCGCATACCTCCATCAGGCGCAGTGCAGGCCCGTCATACGAACGTATCTTTTCGATTGCCTTCTTCATGTCATCTCTCATAGGGCCTCATCCTTGAGCCGTTCGATTTCCCGGAGGGCGGAGATGACCTCCCTGGCTTCGCTCTTTTTCATTTTTGAGATCGCGATGCCTGCATGGATCATCACAAAATCCCCGGGTGACGGATCCTCAATCAGTTCCACACTTATTTTTGTTTCGATGCCCTTATACTCGACCAGGGCTTCCCGGCCGTCGGTCTCCATGATTTTCGCCGGATATCCAAGGCACATTGATTACGCCACCCCCTTGTCTGAACCAATGAGCCTCGCGGCCGCCACGGCTGCCTGTCCATAGGATAACCCGCCGTCGTTCCCCGGGACGGTACCGGGAATATAGGTTTCAAACCCCGCCTGTTCCAGTTTCCTAACCGATCTTTCCAGCAGGAGGAGGTTTTGAAATACGCCACCGGACAGGACTACCTGTGTGAGCCCTGTTCGCTTTGAACACTCGACAGCCCCCATATACACTGCCTCCGCCATCGTCTCGTGGAACCTCGATGCGATGCGGCCGGCCGGCTGGCCGGCAAGGATATCTTCCGCTATTTGTACGATGGTTTTGCGCATATCCATGATAAACCCGTTTTCGTTTATGATTTCTATAGTATATGGTTCCGGGTGATCCGTTTCCCCTGCTGCCCATTCCAGCGCCATGGCCGCCTCCCCTTCGTAGCGGTTGTATCTGCAGATATCCAGCATCGCGGATACCGCGTCGAAAAGCCTGCCTGCGGAAGTCGACCTATAAGTCAGCGTTGGGCTCCCGAGAAGGCTGTCTACTGACGCTGATTGCTCCCCCTCCAGCCTTTTTGCCAGCACCATGGGCGCTTTGCCAAGATACGATGATGCCCTCAGCCAGAAGGATGCCGCCAGCCAGGTCTCTTTCGCTGCCCTGTCCCCAGCCGCCATGGTAATGGGACTGATGTGGCCGATCCTTTTCACGCTTGCGTAACCGCCCGCAAGGTATTCGCCCCCCCACATGGACTCGTCCTCCCCGAGCCCCAGGCCGTCGAATACGATCCCGATGGCGTCGCCCGCTATGCCGTTTTCCGCCATGGCGGCTGCCATATGCGCGTGGTGATGCTGTACGCGGATGGTATGCCGGAACGAACGGGCATATTTGGTGGAGAGGTAATCCGGGTGCAGGTCATGCGCCGCAGTATCCGCGGTGATCCCGGTTTGGCGTATGAATGTTTCAATGCCTGTCTGGTAGGATTGGAGTGCCTCCACGTCGTCCAGGTCCCCGATATGGGGCCCGATGAAGGCGAGGTTTTGATGGAGCAGGCACCAGGTGTTTTTCGTCTGGCCGCCTGCAGCAAATATATTCCGGGCACCGGTTTTATAAAAAGGCAGCGGTATCGGCAGCGGTGCAAAGCCCCTGGCCCTGCGGAGCACCTGCGTTTTTCCGTTGAAAACGCGGGTGACGGAGTCGTCCGTCCGCGTGATGATCCGCCTGTCGTGTGCCAGGATGCAGTCCGCGACGTCCGAAAGTTTTTCGATGGCTTCTTCTTCCGTGATGCAGATGGGTTCTTCCGATATGTTCCCGCTCGTCATGACCAGGAGTTCGAACGTTCTGGCTCCGTCCGGCAGATCAAACAACAACCGCTGCATGCCTGTTGCGGGCAGCATCATCCCGATATACGGGTTGCTGAAGGCGATTTCAAATGGGATCAGGCTCTCCTCGCGTTTTCGGAGCAGAACGATGGGACGTTCCGGGGAAAGGAGCAGCTGCCTTTCCTTTTCGCTGATATGGCACCACTTTTCGGCTGAAGCAAGATCGGGCGCCATGACCGCCAGGGGTTTTGCTTCCCTTTTCTTTTTCATACGGAGGTTGATAACGGCTGAATTGCTTGACGCATCGCATACCAGGTGGTATCCGCCCAGTCCCTTGGCCGCTGCGATGCCTCCGTTTTGGAGGATAACCCTTGCCTTGGATATGGGATCGGTAAAATCCTTGTTTCCGTCTTTATCCAGAATGTACAGTCGCGGCCCGCAGTCGTTGCAGCATACCGGCTGCGCGTGATACCGCCTGTCGCACGGTTCCTCGTACTCATTCCGGCAGCTATCGCACAGCGGGAAATCCTTCATGGAGGTGCGTTCCCGGTCATACGGCGCGCCTTCGATCATGGAATATCTCGGCCCGCAGTTCGTGCACGCGATAAACGGGTGCAGGTAACGTCTGTTTCGGGGATCGAGCAGTTCCTGCATGCATTCGCTGCAGATTCCTGCGTCGGCGGGCACCTGCAGAGCTCCCTGTACCGCTTCGCCGCTGGAACAGATGTCAAACTGCGCCTCATTTTCTATAGCATCCAGCAGCTTTACGTCGACTTTTTGGATCCGCGAGAGCGGCGGCGCCTCGGAACGGATGGCCGCTTCAAACCGATCCAATTTGTCCGGGGAACACTGGGCTTCGATGCGTACGAATGCGCCCATATTCTGAACGTATCCCGTCACACCGTACCTGTCCGCCAGCAGTTTTATGAAGGGCCGGAATCCCACGCCCTGTACGATCCCATAGACTTCGATCAGCCGTCGTTCCATCTCATTCATCCTTGTGTTGGCCATGGCTCAGCCGTTTGGATGCGAGTTTTGAAAGATGCTGCGCCAGTTCCTGTATGCCTGCGCCGTTTCTTGCCGAGGTCTTGAAGAATGGAGCGTCGGCATTTACCGCCTGTAAGCCCTGCATATATTTCTGTTCGTCGAACTGATCGGCAGCGATGAGGTCTGCCTTGTGCAGTACGGTTATATCCGCACAGGCAAACATGGATGTGTACTTGAAGGGTTTGTCGTAGCCTTCCGGCACGCTGGAAATCAAAAGTTTGATGTCTTCACCCAGGTCGAAGCTGGCCGGACAGACGAGGTTGCCCACGTTTTCGATGAATATGAAACCCCCGTCTTTCATATTCAGGTGTTCCATCCCCGCCCGTATGCTCGAGGCATCCAGGTGGCAGGCCCCGCCTGTATTGATCTGTGTGACGGGGATACCCTGCTTCTCCAGCCTTTCAGCGTCAATGGTGGATGCGATATCCCCCTCTATGACTCCGAGCGCATGCTCGGGCATCAGCTTGGATGCGAGTGCTTCAATCACGGACGTTTTTCCCGCCCCCGGTGAACCCATGATGTTGATCAGAAACCATCCGTGTGCCGAAGCGAATGTCCTGTTATATCCGGCATCGGCGTTATTCTTGGTAAACACGTCTTTCTTTAAAATGATCTCCATCTATTCCACTTCCATTTTTTCAATGAAGAAATCCCTGCCGGATTCTTTCTGCAATGTTCCGCTCCCGCCGCAATAGGGGCAGGCAAACTCGTCATTCTTTTTATGATACGCTTGTGCGCAGCTTTTGCACTGGAATACGGCTCTCTCTGTTTTAAAAAACAATCCTGCTCCCCGTGCCGGGGTCTGTTCGCTGATGATCCCGAAGTAACTTTTCACCGCATCAGCGGAGATGCAGGACAGTTCCCCGGTAACGATATCGATCCGCAGAATTTTCTTCGCCCCTGCTTTTTTTGCTTCATCCAGGACGATATCCAGGATGGATTCCGCTACGCTTGCCTCGTGCATAACAGCCCTCATAAATATTGTAAGATACAGCTGTTTGTTTTATAAACCTGTAAAATCCCTTACAACCATCCATGTTACAATTTCAGCCCTTTTACCATGCTTCATTGCAGGTAAAAGGGCTGCATCAAGGCTGGTCATGTCAATGGAGAAAAATTTTTTCCCATTGTGTTATATAATAATCCGTTTTTCAAGGATTTCAAGCGGTATTTTCGATCTTTTTGAGAGGAAATTTCATTCTTTTAGCAACGTCCTTTGGATAAGACGATTATTATATCAATAAACTTTTCGTCTATAATGCATATTGTTTTATTTATACACTCATATACATATTTTACTTGGTTATAACTTTACCTACGCTTTTGGTTGACACAGGGGTTTTTTTTGATAAAATTAGAGAGAATTATGCGTAATACCGTTACAATTTTCCTTTTGAAATATCCTGTCACTGTATATTCAAAAACCCGCTGATTGAAACGCGTACAGCGTTGAAATACTAAATAATAATTTGAAAGGAGAAGAAAATGGACTCATCAAATTTGTGGTTCTATGTCATCATTTATGGTGCGGTGGCCGTCGCGGTTGTCGTCATCCTGTTTCTTTCACGGTACATTTTCAAGCAGGATAAAGGCACAGCCGAGATGCAGCGTATCTCCGGCGCCATAAAAAAAGGAGCCATGGCCTTCCTCAGCAGGCAGTATAAGACCATCCTGGTCCTCTCACTGGTCGCGCTGGTCGGCATCATGGCTGCCAACTTCTTCCCGAATCTCTCCAAAGGAACGGACATTGCTGTTAACATGGCCGTAATGATCGGCATCGCCTTTGTGGTAGGTGCTCTCTGTTCCGCGTTATCCGGCTATATTGGCATGATCATTGCTGTCAATGCCAATGTGCGTGTGGCGCAGGGCGCCCGCACCAGCCTGAACCGTGCACTGCAGATCGCCCTCAAAGGAGGCGCCGTTACCGGTCTGGCCGTTACGGGGCTTTCCCTGCTTGGCGTGGCGACGCTCTTCCTCATTTATGGCGGAGCCAGCGGCAACGAGCAATCAATAACAACTGCACCTTCCCTGATCATCGGTTTCGGTTTTGGTGCATCGTTCGTGGCGCTCTTTGCACAGCTTGGCGGCGGGATCTACACCAAGGCTGCAGACGTAGGCGCAGACCTTGTGGGTAAAGTCGAAGCCGGCATTCCCGAAGACGATCCGCGCAACCCGGCCGTCGTAGCCGACCTGGTCGGCGACAACGTCGGTGACTGCGCAGGCCGTGGCGCGGACCTTTTTGAATCCACCGCAGCAGAAAACATCGGCGCCATGATCCTCGGCGTCGCGCTGTACCAGGTGTTCGGCCTGTGGGGCATCCTGTTCCCGCTGGTCGCCCGTGCAGTCGGTATTCTGGCATCCATCATCGGTATTTTCACGGTAAAAGTGAAAAACGACGATCAGGACCCCATGCGCGCACTTACCAAGGGCTATCTGGTCACATCCATCATCAATGCCGTTGCGCTCTTCTTTGTCGTTTGGTGGATGCTGAACGGCCAGGGTAAGATGCAGGTCAACTGGCTCGCCCTGTTCGGATGTGTCGTGATCGGTATTATACTGAGCTACGTGTTCGTGCTTCTCACGGATTACTACACCAACGCACGCTATAAACCCGTCAAACACCTGTCGGATTCCTGCGTGACAGGCGCAGCCACAAACATCATCTCGGGTGTTGCGCTCGGCATGCAGTCCACCGCATTGCCCATCATATTCATCGCGGCCTCCATTTTCGGCGCGTTTGAACTCGGCAACCTTGCCCTTCCGGGCGTGGAGAATGCCGGCCTGTACGGCTCCGCCATCGCCACCATGGGTATGCTCTCCACCTGCGCCTACATCCTCGCGATGGATACTTTCGGACCCATCACGGATAACGCCGGCGGCATCATCGAGATGTCCGGCGCTCCCGATGAAGTCCGCAACAGGACGGACAGGCTGGATGCTTCCGGCAACACGACGAAAGCCCTGACCAAGGGCTACGCAGTCGGTTCTGCAGCACTGGCGACCTTCCTTCTGTTCGCGGCCTACATTGAAGACGCCAAGAAATTCACGGCAGGCATGGCCAATCCGTTCAACGGACAGGTCGATATCGGCGTGCCTATCGTCTTCATCGGCGCCATCATCGGCGCGATGGTCGTATTCCTGTTCAGTTCCACAGCCATCCGTGCAGTGGGACGCGCAGCGCAGTACGTCATCCTCGAAGTACGGCGTCAATTTAAAGAGATCCCCGGCATCATGGAAGGCAAAGCGGAACCGGATTATGCCAAATGCGTGGACATCGTCACCAAGGGTGCCCTGAAAGAAATGGTCATCCCCGGTCTCATCGTAGTCCTCGCGCCCATCATTGTCGGCGTCCTGTTCGGCTACGCGGCTGTCGGCGGCTTCCTGATGGTAGCGACCATCGCCGGCATCATCACCGCCCTCTTCCTCAATAACAGCGGCGGCGCATGGGACAATGCCAAGAAGTACATCGAGCTTGGCAACCATGGCGGCAAAAAATCCGAAGCGCACAAAGCCGGCGTCGTAGGCGACACCGTAGGCGATCCTTTCAAGGATACGGCCGGTCCCTCCCTGCACGTGCTCATCAAGCTGATCAGCACCATCACGCTGGTCACGCTTCCCCTGTTCTTCGGTTTCCTCGGATAAAACATCCATTAAAAAGCAGGTCCGCAAGGGCCTGCTTTTTTATATCTCTTCGCCCCATACATAATGCGCTCGGCAAACTGCAAAGAATACCATAAATTGCACTTCAATTGACGCGGGAGATATTTTGAAAAGGCGCAGCAAACGCATACTGAAAATCGTATACCTGGCAGTTTTGTTTCTGGCCACGCTCCTGGTCGGCTACCTTTTCACGCGCGAAAATCCCCCTGGCAGGGATTTTTTCAGCATCCTGGCAAAAATAAATCCATTCTGGTTTTTGGCAGCCGTGCTGGCCATGGTGGTTTACTGGATGAGCGAGGCATGGGTGCTGAACTATATCACGGCATTCATGTACCGCCGCGAAAGCTACTGGCATTCCCTGAAAATGAATATGATCGGCCAGTACTACAGCGCCCTTACCCCCTTCGGCCACGGACAGCCCGTTCAGGTAGCCTATATGGGCCGGGATGGGATGCCGGTTGGGATTGCAACTTTTATACTCACGCTGAAATTCATCATCTATGAACTCATCATCGTCGTTTACTGCCTGATTTTCATGATCGCACGCATTGGGTACTATTACACGCATTACCCCGAGGTTTTCTGGTTTACCATCGCAGGGATCGGCATCAACCTGGTGATCGTGATGGTCGTCATTTTTGCCGTACTGTGCAACGCAGCGACCAAGAAGGCAGTCCTGGGTATAACAAAATTCCTGTCAAAGATCAAAATCATCAAAAACAGCGTGAAGGCTGCGGAGACCGTGGGAAAAACGCTCGACGATTTCCATGAAAGCTCCAAATACCTGAAAGACCATAAGCCCAATATCGTTATCGCCGCTCTCATCACCATGGTCCAGTACATAGCCTTTTTTTTGATCCCGTATTTCCTCTACGTTGCCTTCGGATTTGGACTTCTTTCGGGCAAGCCTTCCCCCATCGAGGATGCCACGCCCTTTACCGAAGCGCTGGACCTCGTCGTGATGGCAGCATTTTTGTATCTGGCCGTATGCTTCTTCCCCACACCAGGGGCTGCGGGCGCAAATGAAACGGGATTCGGCATTTTCTTCAGCCGGTTCATGGGCGGTGAATGGGCGGTGGCGATGTTCCTCTGGCGGCTCATCACATACTATTCCAATATCCTGATCGGATTTCTGATCATCTTTATAGACGGGTTCGCCCGCAGGCATCCCAGGCAGAATATTCCTGAATCGAAAAAGAATCTGATAACAAAAAAGCAGTAATATGAACCATCCTGATCATGATTCGCTGTAATGACATTAAATTATCTTTCTTTCTGCTTCGTAAAATGGTTTTTGGATAAAATTAAAAATATTATATCCAATATAATGGGCAATTTTCCGTTTGCATTCAGCATCAATGCGAATTATAATGAGTTGGGTTCGTCGTTAACCTGGCTGTTATTCCCGTTTAACAATGCAAGGGCGCATGGAGTTGGCGGACTTGGTCTGTTTCGACTCCTGTTGTTTTTAGGACATAATAGTAATAACGCGCAATGAAGTGAGGTGGTCGCATATGCAGCCGATATTGGTCTATCAACCCGGATTCGTTTCCGTTTCCCCGGCTTGCCGTGCAATTAACGATCAAGGAGACGGAGGAAGATGATGGGCGAGGTTTTGTTGCTTCTTGCAGTTTTTGTCCCTATCGTAGGTTCGTTCTTTTTACCGCTTGCAGGTAAACTGTCTTCAAAATTCAGGAATGGTCTCTCATTGGTTTTTGTTCTGGTATCCTTCGCAGCATCAGTCATTCTTCTGCCATCCGTTCTTTCAGGCCAGTCTGTTTTGATCAAAATAGAATTGCCGCTGGGCCTCAGCTTCGGTTTCCTGGCGGACGGGCTGGCAGTATTCATGGCCATGATCTCCTCCCTAGTCGGAGCCATCATCGTCTTTTATTCCTGGGGCTACATGAGCCATTATAAGAATCTGAATGAATACTACCTCATGGTCGTCCTGTTCATCGGCGCCATGATGGGCCTTGTCTACTCCACCAACCTGATCTTCCTGTATGTGTTCTGGGAGATCTCCGCCATCGCCTGCTGGAGGCTGATCGGCTTCTTCCGGGAAAAAGAATATGTCAAACGGGCCAACAAGGCATTTATGGTGACCGTATTCGGCGCCCTGATGATGCTGCTCGGTTTCTTCTTCATCTACCAGCAGACACAGACCTTTGATCTGACCCGGATGAAGGGCGTGCAGATATCCGATCTCGCCGCCGCGTTCATCCTGGTAGGCATCTTCGCCAAATCGGCCACGCTGCCCCTGCATACGTGGCTGGCGGATGCCGGCGTGGCGCCTTCGCCCGTCACTTCCCTGCTCCATGCAGCGGTCCTGGTGAAAATCGGCGTCTATGCCTTTGCCCGCTTCTTCCTGGTGAATTTCACATTGGATCCCGTATGGAATACCGTCGTGCCCATCATCGCGGCAGTCTCCGCCATCGTCTCGGGCGGCGCGGCGCTCATCGACAAGGATCTGAAACGCATCATCGCCTACTCCACCGTCAGCCAGCTCGGTTTCATCTTCCTGGGGCTCTCCACCGGCAGCATGATGGGGATCGCCGGCGGTCTGCTTTATATTTTGATGCACAGCATCGCCAAAGGCGGTTTGTTCCTCTGCGCCGGCATCGTGGAGCAGAATACACATACAAAAGATATCACCAAGATGGGCGGCCTGATCAAGACTATGCCTGTCACGGGTGTTGCCTTCATCCTTTGCGCCTTCTCGGTCATGGGCATACCTCCTTTCGGTGGGTTTTTCGCCAAATTCATGGTCATCAACGGCGCGGTGAATGCCGGTCAGGTCTGGATCGCGGTAGCCTTTATCGTTGGGGCGATCCTCACGATCATTTACCTGCTCCGTGTTTTTGCCATGGTGTTCCTCGGGACGCCGAAGATGGAAGGCGTCAAAGAGGGCTCCAGGACCATGCTGTCCAGCGTGACCATACTCGCCGCCCTGTCCCTCATCGGCGGCATATTGATCAATTTTCCCTCGGCATATGTGCAGGGCATAGTTCAGCAAATGGCGGTGATGTTTAAATGAGTGCAGAGATGCTTTTATTCCCCATAATGATACCGGTCGTTCTGGCTGTACTGATGCTCCTCATGCCAAAGAACGCAAAAGCTGTCAAGGAGATCATCCTCCTTGTCGCCACTGCAGCCACGCTGGTGTTTACGTGCCTGTTATACGGAAACAGCATGGATCTCGTCTTTCCCTGGCTGCAGCTTGGCACGTTCACGGTGGACTTTTCCCTGAGGCTCTACCAGTTCAGCGGGTTCATCACCCTTGCAGCCTCCGGATTTGCTTTCCTCATCGCGCTTTACGCCACAGTCTTCATGAAAGGCCACGGCGCATCCAAAAGCTTTTTTGCATACATGCTTTTTACCCTGGGCTTCATCAACGGGGCAGTCCTGGCCAATAACCTCGTGCTCATGCTCTTCTTCTGGGAAGGCCTGCTCGTATTGCTCTTCGCCATGATCATGACCGGCGGCATCAAGGCTTCCAAAACCGCTGTAAAAGCGCTGGTGCTCAATGGTGTGGCCGACCTGTGCCTGATGCTCGGCATCGGCATGCTCGCCATCAATGCCCAGACCATGGCGATGGACCAGATGCACGTCACGATAGACGGCAGCTTCCTTGGCACATTCGCATTCATCCTGATGATGATCGGCGCCATCGCCAAGGCCGGTTCCATGCCGTTCCACAGCTGGATACCCGATGCGGCGCTGGATGCGCCCCTGCCCTTTATGGCGTTCCTGCCCGCGGCGCTGGAAAAGCTTCTTGGCATTTATCTTCTGGCCCGTCTGAGCCTCGACCTTTTCGTGTTCAACCCGGGTTCCACCGTGAGCATGGTCATGATGATCATCGGTGCGGTTACCATCCTGCTGGCCGTTTTGATGGCCCTGATCCAGAAAAATTACAAAAGGCTGCTCTCCTACCACGCCATCAGCCAGGTCGGTTACATGATCCTGGGCATTGGCACTGCGCTGCCCATCGGCATCGTCGGCGGCCTTTTCCATATGATCAACCACGCCATGTACAAAAGCACTTTGTTCCTGACCGGCGGCGCCGTGGAACGGCAGACCGGGACAACGGATCTGGATAAGCTGGGCGGCCTGGCAAAAAAGATGCCTGTGACGTTCACCTGCTTCATCGTGGCTGCAGCAGCCATCTCGGGAGTACCGCCGCTGAACGGCTTCTTCTCCAAGGAGCTCGTATTCGGCGCTGCGCTGGAGAGCAATATCGTATTCTATATCATCGCCGCGCTGGGGGCGTTCTTCACTGCAGCGTCCTTCCTGAAGCTGGGCCATGCAGCATACTTCGGCAAGCCCGCCAGGGAAATGGAAAAAGTCAAAGAGGCGCCCTGGCCCATGCTCGTCCCCATGATCATCATCGCGGCAGGCTGCATCCTCTTCGGTGTGTACAATGCACTGCCGTTGAATGGACTGATCCAGCCGATACTTGGAGAAAGGCTGGAGGGACATACCTTCGTCGGCCATATTGACTGGTGGCTGACAGGCATTTCGATAGTCGTTCTGCTGTTGGCCGTCGGGAATCATTTCTTTGGAGTCAGAAAGACGAAACGGGGTCTCGGCGCAGTTGACCATATCCACTACGCGCCCGGCATGAAGCAGATGTATTCTGCCGCGGAGCGCCGCTGGTTTGACCCCTATGATATCGGAATGATCATCGTCAATGCCCTGGCAAAAGTCCTGTGGTGGATCGACCGGGGCATCGACTGGATTTACAATGGCTTTTCCGTAAAACTCGCCAGTATCGCTTCCCTGGGCGTCCGCAAGGCGCACACGGGGAGCCACTGGATGTACATTGCCTGGATCATAGGCGGGCTGGCAGTCATCGGCGTGTTGGTTGCCGTATTGATATAACACCTGGCGACAGGACGAATCAGGAGGAAATGTAAGTGCCTGCTCTATTTCTACTCATACCGCTGGTCGGTATTATCATCGCGAACCTGCCCGGCAGGAAAGTCGGTGTGAAACTGTCGTTCTGGGTGGCCCTGGTGGCTTGTGTGGCTCAGATCGCGATCGCGTCCACATCGGGGATCACTGCGTGGCTGAATGTGACCGGTATTTTGAACCTGTACCTGCCGTTTGGCATGAGCCTTCAGGTCGATCTCATCGGCGCCATCGTCCTGGCCACCATCGGCCTGATCGCGCTGGTCTCCCTGATCATAGACAAGAGCATCCAAAACGCCCAGGGACAGAACTTTGCAAACCTTTTGCTCCTCATCATGATGGGGATGAGCGGCGTCGTCATGGTCCGGGATATTTTCTCGATGTATGTGTTCCTGGAGATCACGGCCGTTTCTTCCTTCATCCTTATTTCGATACAGAAGGAAAGGGATTCGCTGGAGGGCGCATTCAAATACCTCGTCATGTCCGCCATCGCCACGGTGTTCATCCTTTCGGGCATCGCCATCGTATTCCTGACCGTAGGCAAGGTCGATTTCCGTTCCCTTGCCGCGTATCTGGCGTCCGTAGAAGGAAACATACCTGTCCAGATGATCATCGCCTTCATCCTTTTCATCGTAGGGCTTTCCATCAAAGCGGGTGCGGTCCCCTTCCATGGCTGGCTGCCTGATGCATATTCCTCGGCGCCGACGTCTGTCTCCGTCCTGCTTGCCGGGATCGTAACGAAGATAACCGGTGTTTACACCATCCTCAGGCTGATGTTTGATGTTTTCAAGGGCAACAGGATCGTCAGCCTGTCTTTCATGGTCATTGGTACCGTCAGCATCGTGGTCGGGGCCATCGCCGCCATCGGCCAGAAGGATTTCAAACGGATGCTGGCTTACTCGAGCATCAGCCAGGTAGGCTATATCGTCCTTGCAGCAGGATTGGGCACGCCGCTGGGGTTTGCCGCCGCATTGCTGCATTTCTTCAACCACGCCACGTTCAAGTCCCTTCTGTTCGTCAATTCCTCCGCGGTGGAAACGTCTACGGGCACGCAGGAAATGGAAAAACTCGGCGGGCTGGCTGCCCGGATGCCTGTAACGGCGGGCACGTCGGCTGTCGGCTTCCTGTCCACGGCCGGGATCCCGCCCCTTTCGGGATTCTGGAGCAAACTGCTGATCATCATGGCGCTCTGGAATGCGCAGCAATACGTCTTTGCAGGGATCGCGCTTCTGGCCAGCATACTGACCCTGGCGTATTTCCTCATCATGCAGCGGAAGATATTCTTCGGGAAACTGAAAGAGGAATGGGCGCAGATAAAGGAAGCAAAAGCATCCAATACCGTACCCGCCCTGGTCCTGGCAGGCATCACGGTGGTCGTGGGCGTACTCTTCCCCATCGTTTTGATCGGGATGCAGTCACAGGGATTGATTTGATTGTTGGTGAATGAATATACCGGTATGTTTCATTGTTAGGAGGTTGGCCAATTGGACCAGGGAACGATCGAAATATTGTTAATCATATTGCTTGCCTTGCTGGTGGTTTCTGCAGTGTTTGCGGTAATGATCCGTAATCTGTTGAAAGCCTCCATCGCGCTTGCAGCAACAAGCGTAGTCCTGACCGTCATCATGTTCATCCTCGGCTCCCCCCTCGCGGCAGTGTTTGAGTTGTCCGTCTGCGCGGGTTTGATCACGGCCATTTTTGTCAGCGCCATCAGCCTGACCCGGCCCGGGACGCGGGAGGAACTCAAAGCCAAACGCAAGGCACGGATCAAACGGTTCATATATCTGCCGATCCTCGTCGTTTTGATGGCCGCGGGGCTCATCCTGGCGTGGCCTTCCCTGCAGCTGGATATTGCGGGCGTTGCTTCCGGGAACCAGAGCGTAGGGCCCATCATGTGGGAAGAACGCCAATTGGATATACTAGGACAGATCATTATCATCCTTGCCGGGGTTTTCGGCGTGGTAGTGCTGTTTAAAGGGCGGGAGGAAAAATGAGTATTCTTCAAATCATTTTCATCGATTCGATTGCGTTGCTCTTCCTGGTGGGGTTTTATTCCCTGCTGGTCACGAGGAACCTCATCCGTATCCTGATCTCGCTTGAGATCCTCACGAAAGCCGCGACGCTGATGCTCATACTGGCCGGCTACCTTACCAAACAGACCGGAATGGCGCAGGCTTTTGTGATCACGCTGATCATCATGGAAGTCGTCGTCATCGCGGTTGCCGCAGGGATTGTGATCGGTGTCTTCCGCCATACCGGGACGCTGGATACCCGCCAGCTGCAGAATCTGAAGGGTTGAGGAGGTATGAATGAATGAGTGATTTTCTGCTTTTGCCACCGATAGCGTTTCTGATATTCCTGCTTTTATCCATGGGCATATCGCTTTTGACCAGGATTTTCGCAGCAAAAGGCAAGGATTCGTTGGGCAAACTAACCGCATATGCCTGCGGTCAGGTCACACAGGTGAATAAGATCCAGCCCGATTACCGTGAATTTTTCCCGTTTGCATTTTTCTTCACCATCATGCACGTGGTGGTACTGATCATAGCGACAATGCCTGCCGGCGCGATGTGGCTTGCTGTTTTATATATAGCAATCGCAGTGCTGGCATTGCGGATTCTTTTCAGGAGGTAGACCATGGTTTTTGATAAGCTAGTGACCTGGGCCCGGATCAAATCGCCCTGGATCATCCATTTCAATACGGGCGCATGCAATGCCTGTGATATCGAGATCCTCGCTGCGCTCACACCCAAGTACGATCTTGAACGTTTCGGCGTGCAGCTGAAGGGCACCCCCCGCCATGCGGATGTGCTGGTCTGTTCCGGTCCGGTTACGCTCCAGACCAAGGACAGGGTCATTCGTATCTACGAACAGATGGCCGAGCCCAAGTTCGTCGTCGCGGTCGGCACCTGTGCCTGTTCGGGAGGCGTATTCAATGGTTGCTATGGTGTCGAAGGTGGTATAGATAGTGTGATACCGGTATCCGCTTATATACCGGGCTGCCCCGCGAGCCCCGAGGCAATCATAGACGGTGTGGTAAAGCTTTTGGGCAGCCTGAAAAAGTAGCAGGAGGTAGTCATGATGTTGGAACGGGAAGAAGAAATCGTAAAACAGCTGATAGAAAAGTATCCTGGTTTGCAGGATTCATGCAAGGTGACGCGGGCACGCAGGATATTTGTCGATGTCCCCAAGGACGATATCGCCGGCCTTGCAGCATTCGTTAAAGGCTCGCTTGGGTTCCAGTTTCTGGTCACCATCACGGGCCTGGACGCGGGCGAAGATTTTCAATTGATCTATCACTTTGCGAACGACGAAGGGATCATCCTCAATGTCAAGGTGAATGCACCGAAATCGGACCCTGCGGTTGAAACTGTAACGCGTTCCTATGAAGGCGGCGTATTGTACGAAATAGAAGTCCGTAATCTGCTGGGAGTGGATATCAGGGGTATTCCCGCCGATATCCGTTATCCCCTGCCCGATGGCTGGCCGGATGGGCAGTATCCCCTGCGGAAGGACTGGGTCCCCGCCTCATCCGGGAGCGGCCAGGAAGGAGAGTGTCAAAATGGGTAAAGTGATCATTCCGGTAGGCCCGCAGCACCCCGCTTTGAAGGAGCCTGCCAATTTCATATTATCCCTGGACGGTGAAAGAGTGGTCGGCGCCACGGTCAATCTGGGTTATAACCACCGGGGCATCGAAAAAGCATGCGAACAGCGTACGTTCCTGCAGGATATCTATCTGATCGAACGTATATGCGGTATCTGTTCGCATACGCATTCCACCTGTTTCATTCAGGCCATTGAGGAGATAGCCGGGACGGAAATACCGGCCCGTGCGGCATACATCCGTACGTTGGTCGGAGAACTGGAGCGCCTGCACAGCCATCTTCTGTGGCTGGGCGTGGCGGGTCATGAGGTGGGCTTCGATACGCTTTTCATGTACTCCTGGCGCGACCGGGAGCTCGTGCTGGAGCTCCTCCAGCAGCTCACAGGCAACCGGGTGAACTATGGGATCAATACCATCGGCGGCGTGCGCAGGGATATAACCCCCGAAGAAACGGAACAGATACGCAAAACGGTCGATATCCTAGAGGAAAGAACGAAGTATTACATCAAGATAGCCACCGGGGAATCCACATTGATCGCGCGCTTTTCAGGCGTCGGCAAACTCTCCAAGGAGGATGCATTGAAATACGGTGCATGCGGCCCTGTTGCCCGTGCTGCAGACATCCCCAGGGATACCCGCAAGGACGATCCGTATGCGGCTTATGCCGAGGTCCCGTTTGACGTCATAACGGATGACCACGCAGATGTATTTGGACGGGCGGTCGTGCGTGTAAAGGAATTGATGGAGAGTTACAGGATCATCCGCTATGTTCTGGATAATATGCCGGATGGGCCCATCAGCGTGAAAGTTCCCCGCAGGATTCCAGCCGGTGAAGCGGTGAGCCGCTATGAAGCCCCCCGCGGCGAGGATATCCATTACGTCAAGGCCAACGGCACTGATAAGCCGGAGCGCGTAAAAGTGCGCGCCCCCACCATGGCCAATGCGGCCGCTGTGGCGCATATGCTGCAGGGCGGCTATCTGGCCGACGTTCCCATCGTGATCGCCGCTATCGATCCCTGCTTCTCCTGTACGGATCGTACCATACAGGTGAGGGATCTGAAGCGCGGCGACGAATCCACCATGGACTGGCTCGCCCTGCGCGAATACAGCATCAGCTGGTACAGGCAAAACGGCGTGGATTGTTCCGCCATCAAGGCTGTGAGGAAGGATGATAGATAACAAATGAATTGGTGGTCGATATTTTACATTATCATATTCCCTGGGTTTGTATTCCTCAGCGTGTATGGCCTGCTGGCTGAGTTTGTGGACCGTAAGCTCTACGCCCGCTTTCAGAACCGTAAGGGGCCTCCGTGGTACCAGCCTCTGGCGGACTTTATAAAACTCATCAGCAAGGAAACCATCATCCCCGCCGAGGCGGATAAGGGGATGTTCAGGATCTTGCCGGTATTTGCGCTTGCAGCGGTTTCCACGGCCGTTTTGTATGTGCCCATCTGGGGCACAGGCTCCCTGCTTCCTTTTGAGGGGGACGTCATCGTCATATTGTATTTGCTCACCATCCCGACCCTCACGTTTTTCCTTGCAGGGTGGCATTCGGCCTCCCTCTATTCGGCGCTGGGCTCCGTCCGTTCCCTGACCCAGCTTTTTGCCTACGAAGTCCCCTTGTTCATGTCCATACTGGGACCGGCGCTGCTTGCGGGCACGTGGAACATCAGCGGGATCGCAGCCTTTTACGCCGCCAACCCCTTGTATGCGGTTGCTAATATCCCCGGCTTTGTGGCTGCCCTCATTGCCACCCAGGGTAAGCTCGAAAGGGTACCTTTCGATATCCCCGAAGCCGAAACGGAGATCGTTGCGGGTTCCTTTACGGAATACGGCGGCAGGCTGCTCGCGATATTCAGGATGGCCATCGATGTGGAAATGATCGTCGTCGCTTCCCTGCTTGCAGCCATATTCATCCCGCTCTTTTCGGATAGCGTCTGGCTTGGGATGCTCTTTTATATAATAAAGACGATGCTCATCGTATTCCTGCTTGCAGCTTTCCGTTCCGTTATGGCGCGCCTCAGGCTCGAACAGATGGTACGGTTCTGCTGGAGGGTGCTCACCCCGCTTGCGCTTGCACAGATATTGATCGATGTTTTGCTGAAAGGATTTTTGAAATGAGTAGTGCAGGTAAGATATTTCCTTTGGTGATGAAATCGCTGGTCAAAAAGCCGGCTACGATCGCCTATCCGTATCAGAAGGCCAATTTCCCCGAAGGTTTCCGGGGAAAATTATCCTTTGAAGCCTCCAAATGCATCGGCTGCAGGCTCTGCATGAAAGACTGTCCTTCAAACGCGATAGAGATCATAAAGCTCGCCGACAAGGAATTCAAAGCCGTCCTTCACATGGATAAATGCATCTATTGCGGCCAGTGCGCCGATTCCTGCAACAAGGACGCCCTCCACTGCACATCGGAATTTGAGCTTGCAGGGTTTGACCGCAAAAACCTGACGGTGGATCTTTGATGGCGGGATTAAAACAGTTTTTCCGTGAGAACCTGGCTGGTACCCAAAAACTCGCCATACTCGGCGCGGGCTCATGCTTGAAAGCGGATGATGCCGCCGGCATTGAGATCGTGGAACGGATCATCAAAAAATACACAGAGGATTGCTCGCCCGTCCTGCGGGCCTACTGCGGCAGCACGGCGCCGGAAAACTATACCGGCGCTATCAAGTCCTTCGCGGCGGATCATATCCTGATCATCGACGCCGCCGATATCGGGGAGGAACCCGGCACGGTATCGGTCATCCAGTCCGACGTCATCTCCGGCGTGTCCTTCAGTACGCATATGCTTCCCCTCAAGGTCCTGGTGGAGTATCTAAAAAGCGAAATAGGTTGCAGGGTCACTGTGATCGGCATCCAGCCTCTGGATCTGTCTTTTGGAGCTCCCATGACCCCTCCGGTCCGTAAATCAGTCAATAGCCTGAAGGCGGCACTCGTCTCGGTGCTGCGGGAACAAGGGTTTATTGGAGATGCCGCGTAAAAAGCGTGTCATTCGCGTGACAGTTTATATTTGGTTTGTATAGATACGTTTCCCTTCAGCATTGCCCATACCGGGCAATACTTTTTTTCGGAGAGTTCGATGGCTTTTTCGATATCAGCTCCTTCTGCATCCGGTGAAACGACAAGGAAGCATAGGGTTATGCTTTCAAAGATTCTGGGGTGCTCTTCCCTCTTCACACCCGTCGCATCTGCATTGCATCGGGCAACGGTTTTCCGCATCTTTCTTAAAAGGCTGACGATCGTGGAGCCGGCGCAGGCTGCCAGGCTGATCAGTACCAGGTCCAGCGGCGTATACCCTTCCCCGTCTCCCAGCGGCGGAATAGAGTCGATCGGTATGGCGGGAAGGCCATCCGCTTGCCCCATGAATCCCAGCTTTTGGTTTGCCAGCGCTGCATGCGCTTCAATCTGGTCATCCATTACCCATCCCCCTTTCTCCCGATACCATTGTATACGACAGCCGATATTCCTTGAAACATGAAAATTCCCCGTAACAGCCTTTATGGGCTTTCGGGGAATCGCTGCATGTATTTCGGGGATATCAGTTGAAAACAGTGACAAACTTGATGGAATACAGGTCGCAGATCAGCGAGTTGTTCAGCGGGTACTGTTTCAGCACGATATAGCTTACGCCCACTTCCTGCAATGTTCCCACTCTGTCGGTAAGGGGGCCGCTTGATCCGATCAGGAATTCCACCCGCATCGTTCTTCCGATGAAGTTCTTCAGGTACCCTGCCAGATAATACGGACTTGAGAGCGTAGTAGGTGCCTGCTCCCCTACAGGTCCCTGCATCGGGAAGTTCGGCGGTGCTGCGGGAGGCATCATTCCCGGCTGGGGCCTCTGCATCGGCATGTTTTGCATGGGCTGCATGGGTGTATTCGGTGTGGGCTGCTGCACCCCATCTTTCATAAACGGTGTATAGGGCATTTCTCTGTAGGTGCCGGGATTGGTCGGATTTGTCATGGTAGGTGGACCCCCTCCTGTATTATTTATGTCTTTGCATAAAGCGCCGTCGGAAAAAGGAACCAATGCCGCGCATGCAGTTGGACTGCACGCCGGCCATGTTATGGGGAAATTTCTGCGGGCACGCCGGCGAAAAAGGGTTCAAACACGAAAAGTTCTCCCCCGCGCCCCGGTGCTTGTTGACGGATAAAACCCTGTCTGCGATATCACAATGGATCTGGTTCGGCCGGCTGGCCCTCACGGCCTGCCGATTGTCTTGTCCGGCTATGGTGGAATGCATGCAGGTAAACTCATAGAGTGCGCTGATGATCCTCCTTAGGTCTCCCTGCCCCTCGCGCGAGTACGGGACGTTGACCCGGTTCATGAACACAGTCTCCATGGTTATCATGCCGTTTTCCCCATCGCCTCCGGCTTCGCGTTTTATCAGGCGTGCAAAAAGCTCCCCGGCTGAATAGGACACGCTTGGATCACCCGCTGTTTTTGCTAAGGGCAATATGGATCGCGCTAACAGTATATTAAGCACAGGTCAAAAAGGTAACCGCCGGTTTGCAGCCATGAAAGAACAAAAGCCCGGAATTGTGATTCCCGGGCTTTTGGAATGCTGCATTATGTGTAAGGATGATCAGCCCAGCGCCGATGCGATCTTTTTGAGTTCCTTGACGCTGAGCTCCACTGCTTCGTCCTCCCGCCCGGCCCAGTCTGTATGGGGATGGTCGATTTCCACGGCGAGGAACCCTTGGAAGTTGGCTTTCTTCAGGTATTCAGCGAGTTTCTGGTTGTTGATCAGGCCCATCCCCACCGGTACGCCGGCGAAGAAGAACCAATCATGGGGGGAAGCATTTTTATCCGGCATCAGGTCTTTCACGTGCGTCGCATAAACATAGGGCGCCAGCTTTTCCATGCCTTTTACCGGATCGTCCAGCAGGCGCAGGAAATTACCCGTGTCAAAATTCAGTCCGAAATTACTTGACCCCACACCTTCCAAAAGCTGCAGGATCTCATCCGCCGTAAAATCGATGTGGTTTTCCACGGCCAGTTTCACGCCCAGGTCTTCGGCTACCTTCATGGCTTTTTTGAACATCTGGATCAGGGCTTTGATCTGCGGCTCATGGGGTTCGTGGCGGAACATCAGGCTGCTCCCCACCACGCGCATGACATCGGCTCCAATCGCCTTCGCCCTTGGGATGCAGGCCACCATTTCTTCATACGCCTTTTGGTTTTGGCCGCGTTCGAGTCCGTCGGGATGCCCCCATGCAAAAACGCGGTCAAATTTGTATGAATCCAGCTGGGTTTTGAGCTCTTTGAGCCATCCCTCGTCAAAGCTCGGGAAAAAGCACGATTCCAGCGATACGCCGTCCACTCCGAGCTCCTTTGCGCGCGATAGGAAATCCTGCATGGTCATGTTTTTCGCAGGCGCCCTCTGGTCCGGGTAGACTTCTCCGAAAAACCTGTGATAACAATAGCTGTCGATACCGATCTTCATATTTATACCTCCCGTTTTATATGATTCAGAAAGGCTGTCTCATAGGTAAATTAAAAAGACGTTATAACATTATCACCACTATTATATAACATTTTATCGTTTTCACAACATCCGAAATAAAAAAACAGGAAAGAAATTCATCCTTTCTTGCAGGAGGCAATGGAAGTTATTCATTCAATGGCCGAATGGCGTTGACTGAGCTAAAAATATGATCCTCGCTTTATGTGTCTTTACGGATGTACTGAAATGACGTTTACAGGGCAGTTGGCCTCCGCCTCCTTGGCCTTCTCCTCCTGGCCTTTTGGCACCTCGTCCACGATCACTTCCGCCAACCCGTCGGAAGCCATCTGGAATACCTCCGGGCAGATCGTGGGGCATAATTCGCATGCGATGCAGCCGTCCCTGTCAATAGATGCTCTCATGTTTCTCTCCTTTAGAAATTACTGATTATAGGATTGCGCAGGACCGTCAGAAATAAACGTCCTGTTTTGCCGTTTTTCGTTCCCGAATTGAACTTGGGAAGGCATTCTTTTCAGAATGAAGAGAGCCCGGAATATCGGCCATAGTGATTACCTTTTTTGTCACGTTGTACCGTATTATCTTTGCCGGGTGAATACGATCCCGAGGATGATGATGGCTATACCGATGATCAGGCACCACAGCCACGGGGGTATGATTAGGCATATGAGGATCACTCCGACCACAAGCAGTATGATGCCCCACACCCGCCTGTTCCTGTTCAGCCCCTGAAAATGCATGAAAACCACCCGCCCCACGCTATATCATATTAAGCTGGAAGACAGATTGTTATTACATCTTTTAGCAGGGATAGGACGGAGCGGCGACAGCGTCATAAAACCGGCCCGATATCGGGGGGTTCTTGCCCTCATGCTGCGGGTTATGGTATCATGCAACCATTGGGTTCTGTTACCGGCTCTTGCCTGCTTGAACAGATGGCATTTCCGGTAGTATTTATGTATGAATGATATTTTCAATGTTTGAAAGGAAGGTTTCCATGGGTAAAACGATCGGCGTATTGACAGGCGGGGGGGATTGCCCCGGATTGAATGCTGTGCTGCGGGGCGTTGTCAAAACCGCCATGACCAAATACGGTTACAAAGTCATCGGCTTCAGGGACGGCTACAGGGGCCTCGTTTTGAACGATTGTGTTGAGTTCAAATCCGGCGACGTTTCAGGGATATTGGACAAGGGCGGGACCATCATCGGTACGTCCAACAAGGACAATCCATTCCACTTCAAGGTGGAGATTGACGGCAATGTGGAATATAAAGACATGTCCGCTACCGTTATGGAAACTGTCCGCAGGCACGGCATTGACTGCATGGTCCTCATCGGCGGGGACGGCACGCTTACGAGCGCGCGGGATTTTTCGCGGATGGGCATGAACGTGATCGGTGTGCCGAAGACCATCGACAATGACCTGTGCGCCACGGATACCACCTTTGGCTTTATGACGGCCGTGGATACCGCCACGGATGCGCTGGATAAGCTCCATTCCACCGCCGAATCCCATCACAGGGTGATGATCCTGGAAGTCATGGGAAGGTATGCGGGCTGGATCGCGCTGGAAGCGGGCATAGCCGGAGGGGCGGATGTCATTTTGATACCCGAGATCCCGTTTGATATCGATAAGGTGGTCGGAAAAATAATCGAGCGGAAAAATGCCGGAAAGGCGTTCAGCATCGTCGTTGTCGCGGAAGGCGCCCGGTCGGTATCCGGTGAGGTGGTGGTCAGCAAGGTACTCAAGGACAGCCCGGATCCTGTTCGGCTGGGCGGTATTGGCAATCATATCGCGGAGGATGTCGAAAGGCTCACTTGTATTGAAACGCGCGTCACGGTACTTGGGCATCTGCAGCGCGGCGGCAGGCCTGTGCCTTATGACAGGATCCTCTCCACCAGGTATGGCGTGGGGGCTGTGGAACTGGTGCACAATGAACAATTCGGCAGGATGGTGAGCCTGCAGGGCGACCGGATCGTTTCCGTGCCGCTGGAAGAGGCCGTAGGCAAACTGAAGACGGTCCCGCCGGACGGCGAATTGGTGAGCATAGCAAAAAGCGTGGGCGTGGGCTTCGGGGACTAGACAGAAAATAGAGAAGGCTGCATTTTGGATACAATGCAGCCTTCTTTTCTTTTCGTCCCAGGCTTCAGATTTCAATCACCCTGAGGGGAAATTTTGCGAGCAGCTCGCAGCTTTTTTCGCGGATGATGATGGGAGCCTCGTAGCGGAAACCGATATCCTCCTGGGGGCATGCGTACTGCATGGCGCAGATCAGCATTTCCCCAGGCTGGTAAACGTGGAGCGGGTTTGTCCAGTAAGCGAACGGGCCGTCATTGAGTCCGATGCGCCATTCGTCCCCCGTCATTCCGATGCCGTGCTCAAATCCCGGCACCATGTAATCGGAGAAGCCGTTGCTGTCTGCATATTCCATCATCTCAGCAGCCAGTGAAGAGGGTGTGATGCCTGCCATGTATTTGGATAGGCACAGTTTCACCATCTGCAGGAAGTTGTCCGCGTGCCACCTCTGGCGCTTTGTGGCGGGGCCCAGGATGTAATTCACCGAATGGTCCCCCGTGCACAGCATGAAAGCTGCATGCAGGTCCACCATCAGGGCCTGCCCCGTCTCCAGTTTCTTAGTTGTGGCGGGTGTGCAGGCGCCTCCCGCCAGGCCGGTCCTGTACCCGCATGCGATCTCGTTGCCCCCGGTAAAGGACCATTCCCATACGCTCCCGGCCTTCCGCATCGCATATCCCGCCAGACCGGCTATCTCCGTTTCCGTCATCCCCTTGTATCCGCCGTCTTTGATGGCGTCGTAGATGGCCTGGTGGCCCACATCCACCTGCCTGGATGCCTCCCGGAAACGGTTCATCTCCCCTTCGCATTTGATCATGGACAGCCTGTCGATGATGTCGTGCGCGTTGACCAGAGTGACGCCGGGCATGGCTTCCTGGAAGCTGGTATATTCATAATGCGTGAGGTTGCCTTCGGGCAGGTAGTTGGACATCCCGCTTTCGATGCCGAGCCTCCCGCTGCGGATGCCCAGCTCGTCCTGGATGAAATCCGAGACGGCGCTGATCTGGTCCTGGCCCCCCATGGGCAGGAATCCACGCACATTGTCTTCGGGAAGCCACGTCTCGTCCGCCACCCGGGCCGCGTCGATCACGAAGATGAATACGACGGGTGATCCTTCCTTGGGGATGACGATGAAGCTCCGCCACGGGCAGAAGGCGTCCGTGGTCCAGGAGAGCGTGCGCAGCCTGGAGCCCAGGTAGGCGTCCAGCCCCATGTTTGCCATTTCAGCCTGAATGCTTTGGATGCGTGCGGGATAGTCGATATAATAGGGATCGTTTCTGTCCAGTTGCTTCACTTGCCTCACCTCCTAATATTCCGTGGGGATCGTGGAGAAGACTTTGTTGATCCTGTCTGCAATGGAGGCAAGCTTCAGCGCCTTGACCATGTTGCCCTTCAGTTTGAGCTTTCCGGTCATCAGGGCCAGCTGGGAATTCATTTCCGCACGCGATATCTGTGCGAACACCGCATAATCCCCGATGATCCGGAATTCCGCTTCCGGTGTCTCCCCCTCGCCCACCAGCATCCGGTCCAGCTCCCCGTCCTTGAAGCCGATAAACAGATACATATCCCTGCCGCCCGGGCAGTTCTGGTAGATGTTGGCCATGGATGAGGAGATATGGTTCATTTTCTCAGGCGTCAGCTCCGCCTTCAGCCGCCTTTCGGCTTCGTCCCGCCACTCCGGGCTCATGTACTGGATCATCTCCGGCATTTCATAACCCCCCTATGTATTGATTCACCTTCAGGTGGCAAATCTTGCTCTAAACAAATTCGGTTACCGCTCTAAGTTCCTCGCGCGGGTACACATAACATGGGAAAGGCATCAGCGGGTTGTATACTTTTTCGATGTCGAATACGCCGATTCCTTTTTGGACGCCTGAAAAGGTCCCTTTGGTCAGCACGCTCACCGTATCCATCTGCATGGCAAATACCGCCGCCTTCTGCCCCGGCGGGATCTTTTCGATCTCATCCCTGTACGGCGGCAAGGTGAATGCGATCCGCCCGCTGCCCGATGGCGCCGCCTGGATGATGGGAATGATGCTGCAGAATCCTTCATCGTCTTTTGCGGCGATGAATTTCAGTGTGGAAAGGCCGCTGATGATATCATAGGAGACCTTGTTGAGCGCCCCGTTTTCATGGCCCTTTGCACTGCCCCTCCTGAGCCTTGTCAAAAGCGCCCCTCGGATGATCGCACCCATGTCCAGGCTGCTTATCTCGGATATGTCGACCAGGTCCAGGAAATGGACGGTGTTGATGCCGAAGTAGGAATTATACCGGAAGAGCGGTTTATCGTTGTATTTGTCATATTCCGGGCCTGTGTTCGCCTTGCTTTTCCATACAGCCCTTCCCCGCCACAGTTCCTTTTCCATGCTCAATATGAGGAACCCGGCTTTCGGTCTTTTGGGGATGAATTGTTTGGACTGCCCCTCGCAGAATTGTCCGAACATCATTTCCTTTTCATTTCTTGCGCCCAGTGTGCTGACCATTGTGATATGGGGATATCCCTCGTCGTCTTCCACCGCGACCAGGCCCACTTTATTGTCCGTATCAAAGAATATCTGGGTTTCTGCGGATATGGTATCCGGCATTGTGATAACCTCCTTATTTCACCGAACCTGTCCAAACGGTTTGGATAGACCGCGTCAGGTTGTTTTTGGCTGTATCAAGTAATCCGTCTATTTTTTCTGCAGGAAGCAGGGCTTCCTTTTCATAATCCCATGATCTCCCCAGCCGCGCGTATTTGTCCCGGCACAGGTTGTTGAATGCGCACAGCTCCCATCTTTCGACGGGGCCTTCGGTCAGCTCAGAAATGAACCGTGCGATGGCTGCGATGTTCTCCGGGTTGTCTGTCGCGCCCGGTATGACCGGTGTGCGGATCCATATTCGTTTGTTGCGGATGCCTGCATAAACAGCAATGCTTTTCATGTTGTCCAGGATGAGCCTGTTTCCGTGTCCTGTGAATTTGCGGTGGAGCGCGTCATCGTACAGCTTGATATCCAGCAGGAGCAGGTCGGCGTATTCCACCGCCGCTTCCAGGACCGTATGGGGGACGCATGCCGCCGTATCCAGCGCGGTATGGATGCCCGCCTCGTTCAGTTTTTGAAGTACTTCAATCGCGACTTCCGCCTGTAGCAGCGGCTCACCGCCCGAAATCGTCACGCCTCCACCGCTCTTTTCGAAATAGGCTCGGTCCTTCAGGAGCTCGCTTGTCAGCTCTTCAACGGAATACAGCTTTCCTTTCTGCTCCATGGCGCCGGTGGGGCAGGCTTTGGCGCATGCCATGCACCGCCTGCACGTCTGCCTGTCGATGGCGATGCCTTCTTCCAGGGAGCGCAATGCGCCATGACTGCATGCCTCCAGGCAGGCGCCGCATCCGATGCACCTGGGTTGCAGCCAGATGACCTCGGGATACGGCAGGATGCTCTCCGGGTTGTGGCACCAGGCGCAGCTGAGATTGCACCCCTTGAAAAACACGGTGGTGCGGATCCCCGGCCCGTCCTCCGTGGACATCTTCTGGATATCCAGGATCAACGCTTCCTTCGCCATCCCTCAGAACCTCGTATGGCTCTGTCGGGCGATGATCTCGTCCTGCAGCTCTTTTCCGACCGTCACAAAGTAGGCGTTGTACCCCGTCACGCGCACCAGCAGGTTCCTGTAGTTCTCCGGGTGCTTCTGCGCGTCCCGCAGCATATCTGCGTCCAGGATGTTGATCTGTAGCGCCGACCCGCCGTTTTCGGTATACCCGCGCAGGAAGGCTTTGAACTTTTCCCGGTGCTCGGCGTCCCGCAGGAAGGCGGGGCTGAATGTGATGGTATGGCTCGCGCCGTTGGGCAGGTTGCTCCGGTAATCCAGGTAGTCCCCGTCCGCAGCCTTACCGCCCATGGCCTTCCCCACCGAGTTGGCGTTGGCCGTCGGGCCGCCCGTATCCGCGCCGTTGCTGGGGCAGATGGCATTGCTGAGGAATTGTCCCCTTTTCCTGCCGTCCGCGCTCGCGGCCAGGATATACCCGTCCGATACCCAGTAATTCCAGCTCAGCATCCCCGCGCGGAATCGCGTATCCGTCGCCTTTGTACGGTATTTCCAGGCCTCTTCCGAAAAGAGCTCCATCACCTTCTGCGCCAGCGCGTCCGCCTCGTCATCGTCCCTGCCGTACTTCGGCGCCCTGTTCTTTGCCTTGGCCTGCAGTACCTCGTACCCTTCCCAGTTGGCTTTGAGCGCATGGATGAGCTGCTCCATGGTGCATTCCTTTTGGTCGTAAACCAGGTATCGGACGGCCAGGAGCGAGTCCACGGTGGTCGCGAACGTCACGCCTTCCAGCGTGGTGAACCGCAGCTGCGCGCCGCCCTGTGTGATGTCCTTCCCGCTGTCTGCGCAGCCGTGCACCAGCAGGGAGAGGTACGGTGTGGGGCAGAATTTTGCGCGGATCGTATCCGTCTCGTCATACTGCTCCACAGTCTTCCGGATGAGGTATTTCAGCTGGGTTTCGAATGCCTTATAGAATTGATCGAACGAAGTGAAGGTCTTGGGGTCTCCCGTCCTCGGACCGTCCTGGCGTATTTCGTACGCCTTGCCTGTAAGGGGTTCCGTATAATGGATCAGGTCCCGTCCGTTCCCCAGCGCAAGTTCAACGGCTTTCAGCAGGTTGGGGTTGTTGTCCACGGTGCCCGAGCGGTCGTTCCCTGCCATGGTGTTTTCCATGCACCCCACCGAGGCGTAGTCATAGACATTGTCCAGGTTGATGTACTGTTCAACATTTGCTTTTTGGGCCTCCCGCAGCATCCCTGCAATGGAGCGCTCGTCGAAATTCAGCAGGAAAGGCGCGCCCTGGCTGCCCGCGATCATATCCACCACGGTATCCAGCAGTCTTTCCGGCGTGCCCCTGTGCAGGCGCACATTGGGCTTGGGCTCCAGGATGGGGCTCATCTCGTCGATCACTTCCAGCAGCACATAGGTCATGTCACACGTCGCATCGACCCCGTCTTTCCCCATCCCTCCGATGTTGAAAAGCTGCCCGTAACCTGCCGTGATCCCCTGGTTTCCCGTTTTGATCATGGCGTCATACGCCTGGTTGCAGTGCAGCCAGAAGCATTTCAGGATCTCCTTGCCCCATTCCCTGTCCATGCCTTCGGCGATCGATCTTTCCCAGTACGGCTGGAGCATCCGGTCCAGCCTGCCAAAGGAAAGGCCCGCTCCCGGATAGTTTTCATCCGTCATCACCAGCATGTGCGTCAGCCAGAGTGCCTGTACGGCCTCCCAGAAGTTCTGTGCGCCTTCCCACGGTACGCGGGCTAGGTTGCTGCGCATCTGCACGAGTTCCGCCCTGCGGGCCGGATCCTGCTCTATTGCGAGAAGATCGCTGCAAAGGCCGGAGTAACGCTCCGCCAGTTCCTTAGGCATCTGCACAGCCGTTATCATTGCGCGCAGCTGTGCACCCCTGCTGCCTTTTTTCTCTCCTGGGTTTAGTCCTTCATACCGGGTTTGGAGGTCTTCCGATATTTTTTTGAAACCATGTTGCAGCACCTGGGCGTAATCCGGGATGATGTGGGCGGATGTCGCGCCGCAGTTGCCGTATCCCCGCTCGTGGAATTCCTTCGTTTTGCTGCGCATCCCGTTTTTCCCGAATATCAGTTTGTTCCGTGCTGCCGCCTCTGCCTTGCTCCAGCACCGCGAGGCCATGATGTTGAACCGCGCCCCTGCGATGAGGTCCCCGGGCAGGATCTCCTGCGGCACGTGCTTTGTGATGGCCTCCCGGATGAACCAGGCCCGCCGCTCTGCGATGCTCCATGTGAAAAATCCTCCCGGCACATCGATCATCCGTGCGGATTGCTTGGAAGATACGACAAACGGCTGGAAGAAGGCGTACGTTTCGGGCACGATGTAAAAGCTCATCTCGTCGAAGATCTCGTCCCAGCCGGTCCCGGTGGTGAAGGTGAGGAATTGATTGTTCCAGTTCCGTTTCACCCCCGAGAAGTAGTAATCCCGCAGCCACTGGATCCGTTTGGACAGGTTCTTTGGCTCCTTCATTTTCGGTGCAGGTACAGCCATATGACGACCCCCCTTTTTGTTGCTGGATTTTATCTGGTAACATCAAAAACCGCCTGCCGTTTCATCCGGCCTGCGGTCTTTTAAAATGATCGTTGAGTATGCCTTCGCCGTGGATGAGGATCTCCCGCATCACCGATTCCGCCCCTTCAGCATTCCGCTGTTCGATCGCGCTGATCAGCTTTTCATGCAGGGCGTATACCTGTTCCCTGTCGTCCAGCCTTTGGTAGAAGAGCCTGACGAGCTCCTTATACATGCACTGCGTGGAACTGATGGTCATGGGGAGGATCAGATTGTTGGTAGCCAGTGCGATGGCAAGATGCATTTCATAATCCAGGTCGGCCGCTTCCTCGGCCGTGGTGGCAGAGCGCTCATTTTGGAGCAGCTCCCGTAGAGCCGTGATGTCCTCATCCGAGCGGTGTGACGCGGCCAGCCGCGCGTTCCCCGTTTCGAAAATGCCCCGGTATTCCATCAGGCTATTGAACAGGTTCCTATCGATTTTTCCGGTGTACTGCATCAGAAGGGTGTAGATTTCAAAAGTGCCTTCCCGGCGGTAATCGTTGACGAATGTGCCTTTACGGGGCACGATGCGCAGCACCTTTTTGGCTGCCAGTTCAATGAGACCGGCATGTACGATCGTGCGGGATATCCCCAGGCTCGATGAGATCTCGCGTTCGGGCGGAAGTCTTTGCCCGATGGCGAGCTGCCCAGAAAGAATCTGGTTTTCGATGATGGAAGTAAATCGTTCCCTGATGCTTGACTTCTTCGTCATGCCGGACACACCCCATCTGTGGTATTACCACAGCTCTATCATAATATATTTGCCTGTTTTGTCAATAAGAAGTGTCGATCGATTTTCTGTCAAGGAAATCAGCAGAGGCATCTTTTTTCCCATACTGGCGCAATGGTATAATGGTAAAAAAACGCATGGAGGCAGTATGAGTTCAAAAGTTCTTTTTTCTTCAGTAAAATTTGATAAGTACGACCCCGACGTGACATTGCCCGCCAAATTCAGGCGCCTGCTGGATCAAATGGAGCTGGACGGCACAGTGGATGGCAAGTGGACGGCCATTAAAATGCATCTGGGAAGGGGTATCGGCTATACCACGATCCACCCGCTCTTTGTCAAGGCGCTGGTGGATAAGCTCAAATCCCTGAATGCGAAGCCTTTTATTACGGACCATATTATCACAGGCGCCAGGGACAGAGGGTATACCGAAGATTTCCTGGGGGCCCCCATCGTCCCGGTTTGCGGAGTCATGGAAAAGTATGTGTATGAAAAAGCCGTTGATTTCAGGTCATTTAAAAATGTGGATATAGGCGGAAACATCCATGACGCCGAAGTGTTGATCGATCTGTCGCATGTAAAGGGACACGGCTCCTGCGGTTATGGCGGCGCCTGCAAGAATATTTCGATGGGATGCGTGACCGACAGGACGAGGCACCAGATCCACAGCCTGGAAGGCGGTCTGGTATGGAATGAAGAGCTTTGTACGCACTGCGAGGCATGCATCACCAGCTGCAATCACGATGCCAACAGTTTCAGTGAAGACGGGAAGTACGAGGTGTTTTACCATAACTGCACGACCTGCCAGCATTGCGTAAAAGTGTGTCCCAGCGGTGCGATTACCCTGGATTCGCATAATTACACCGATTTCCAGACGGGTATGGCCTTGTGTACGGATACCGTTCTGAAAACGTTTGAGCCCGGCCATGTTTTCTATATCAATTTCCTGACGAATATGACTGTCATGTGCGACTGCTGGGGCTTTACCACGCCCCCGCTCGTCCCGGATATCGGTGTGATGGCCTCAAAGGATATCGTGGCGATTGAGCGCGCAAGCCTCGATGCGATCCGGGTGGAAAACCTGATACGGGACGGCGTGCCCCAGGGCTTGGAGCTTGGAGACAAGGGCCATCTTTTTGAACGGATACATGGCAAGGACCCGTATATCCAGCTGCAGGAGCTTGAAAAATGCGGTTTGGGGCAGCAGGATTACGTCCTCCAGGAGGTAAACTGAACGGTATACAAGAGCTGCCATGCATGCAAACCCTTTGATTTCCCCACGCATACTGCTATCGAGGACAAACGGAAGAAAGCTGCGCGGGCAGCTTTCTTCCGTTTTGGTTGGGTTTTGTTCAGCTCTGTTATTTGTAGTCCGGGTTGACCCTCATGGAAGGATCGTTCATGTCATATTTGAACGCGCCCGCCGCCCGCTTGCTCATGTAGTTTTCAAGCACCCACGGGATCATGGTGTCTTTGTTGATATTGCTCTTCTCAAACGGATACATTGCGACGAAAATGGCCTTCGGGAATGTTTTTCCGTCGAAGTACGCCGATATCTGCTGGAAGCATACGTCTGCCTCCAGGGTCGGGCACTGGTTCACGTCCATGGTGGTCGTCCCGTTTGCCACCCAATCCCAGGATTTCTCCTTGCCGTTGGAAGCGCCCAGCCAATAGTCGCCGGGATTTAATCCGGCATCTTTGATGGCGTTGACTGCGCCGGTCATCATTTCGTCATTTTCCACATAGGCGCCGTCCCAGCCGTCCTTGCCCAGCTTCGCGATGGCATTCTGCATCTCTTTGTATGCAGGGTCCGCAAACCAGCCGCCCGAGCCCCAGTACACGACCTGGAGGTCCTTGCCTCCGCCTACCGTACCCACCGAGCTCAGCAGGTTGCCGATATCCTTGCCGGCATCCTTGTATGCTGTCAAAAAGCCGTTGGTCTGGCCGCCGGCCGTGCCTTGCCCCAGTTTGCCTTCGATGATGATGGCTTTTTTTACGTTATGCTTCACGGCGGAATCCCCTGCGAGCTTTCCGTCTGTTACCCAGTCAAAACCGGAGAATCCCGCCAGGCCGGGTTCGTTCGGCGGATTGTGCGTCAGGGCAAAATACGGGATCTTTGCATCATTGGCCTTTTTCAGGCACTCCGATGTGGTGTTGGGCGAGTTCTGCACGCACACGATGGCGTCCACTTTCTGCGTGATGAAGTTTTCGATGGCTGTTACCTGCTCGGGAGCGGTCCCCCCTCCCACCACGTCGATCACTTTCCAGCCTTTTTGTTCCGCCAGCGCTTTGAATACTTCAAAACCGGCCTTGTAATAGTCATCGGCAGCATCCTTGTAATATCCGATGACCTTCTGCCCCCCGGCTGATGAAGGAACGGGGGATGTGGTTGGCGATGGGGAGCCGGACGGTGAAGCGGTAGGAGCCGGTCCGCAGGCAGCCAGCACTGCCACCAATGCCACACATAATACGATAGTCAGAATCTTTTTCATCTTTTTTCTCCTTCCTGATGTTTTTGGTTAACCGTTTCTTGGATTTATTGTGCCGCTTTTGCGAAGATTTAATTATTCCAGCTTCCGATTCTATAGAGTAGAGATAAGGTCCTCAAAAGAGGACCCGTATCTCATGGAGAAGACCAAACATAATCTATTGCTTTTATGATGCGAAATTGATTGGATTTTGATGCAGGCATGGCTCCCATGCCGCGAAAGTTATAATATGTCATTAAAATATGTCCCGAAATTGGTCATACCAGGCGGGATTGATTTGTTCTGCTGCAGTCGATGCTTTGTTAGGCATCCGTATTCCATATGTGTAATGCTCGTTGCGTCTTGATTGCCCAGTCTTCGCTTTGTGACTGTTTCGGCAAGAGACTGTTTGATGCGAACGTATTGCCTGGGACAGGAAAGCCGCTGTAATCATTACAGCGGCTTTCCCACCGGGTCTATCTTTTTTTCTTTACATCACATCTTCTCTAAGCTGCCCGGGTGATCGTGATCCTGTATGTCTTTTTCGTTGTACCGTCCTGCGCAGTCACCGTGATCTCCACTTTCTTCGTCTGTCCCCTGCCTATCGAGATGGCCCTGCTGGATCTGGCGCCATCCGAAGTGATGATATACTTGGCAGTACTGTCCGCCAGTCGGGGGTACAGGTTCACGTATGACTGTGCGCTTGTGAGGGCCAGTGTGTACTCCAGCGTATCTTTGTTGAAATCCGGATCCAGTATACCTCTGGTTGTATCCAGATCCTTCAGGGACGCGTTGCTGGAGATCGCCCTTACGATGTGGATGGTATAGGTCTTTGTAGCGCCGTTCTGGGCTGTCACCTTGATCTCCAGCTTCCTGGTCTTGCCGGCGCTCACTGACACTGTCCTGCTGTATGTGCGTTTCCCGTCGAGATACATCTTGTAGCTCGCGCGATAACCGGCCAGTTTGGGGGTGATATAGGTGCTGCTCTGGGTGTTCGTCAGGTTCAGCGTATATTCAAGGGTATCCTTGTTGAATGCCGGACTGAATTTGCCCCTTGTTGCGCTCACGCCGTTCAGGTAGGCGTTTGAGGATTTGCTGCGAACCACCGTCATATAGTAAGTGTGGCTTTTCCCTGTCTTGGGCAGGACCCGGATGGACACCCGATACGTTGACCCCGGGTATTTCAGTGTTACAGTCTTGGATTTTACCCTTGACCCGTTGATATACAGTTTACTGGTGGAGTCCGCAAGCACCGGCGTTATTACAGTCTGCCTGGTGTTCTCGTCCAGCGTCAGGGTGTAGTTCTTCAGGATATCCGGATCGAATTTCGGGCTCAGCGTACCTGCCTTTGTTTGGATGTCCCGCAGCTGCCAGCTCTGGTAGCCTTTTACCATATTCGCGGTATCCAGTTCCAGGGTCGTGCTGGTCGTCTTATCCTCAACGGCGCTGACCTTGATGATGATGTCCCTCGACAGGTAGTAGCCTGTGGGTACCGACGTTACCTTTACCCAGTAGTCCGCCGTCAGGAGGCCGCCGAACGTCGCCACGCCCGATGCATCTGTTACACCACTCCCGACCAGCTGTTTTAAGCCCTGGTCGCTGTAGAGGTTCAGCCCTACTCCACCGAAGGGCAGCCTGGAGAGGCTGTCGATGGTCGAGAGTTTGAGTGACCCGAAATTAGCCCGTGTGATGTTTACCGTATAGTCCTTGGTGCTCCCGTTCTGTGCAGTCACCCGTACGGTTACCGCCTTGGATTCGCCGTACGACAGCGTGAATTGCTTGCTGGTTGCGTTCGTTCCGTCTATGGCTACCGACGCGTATTCAGACGCCGCTTGTGCAGTGATCGTCACGCCTGTCGTCTCTCTGGTCAGCGCCATGTTGTAGCTCGTGGCTGCTGCACTGAATGGGATATTGAATGTCCCGGTCGAGGCTTTCAAGTCGCCGAGGTTTGCGTTATCGTCCTTTGCCCTTTCCACTTCAATGGAATACACCTTTGCGGGTGCAGTAGCATCTTGTGGGATGACCAGGAACCATACCCATGTGGATTGCCCGGGCAGCAATGTCACCGTACTCGTATTCTGCCTTGCTCCGTTGGCAAAGAGTGACGCAAATCTGGACTGCGTTGTGGCAGAAAGAGTCGTGCTCCCGGTGTCCTTGTCCAGCGTCACCTTGTAGCGCGTTGTATTTGCATCAAATCCTGGGACCAGTGCACCAGCCGATGCGCTCAGGGTGGCCAGGTTGGCGTTGGCATCCGCGTTGACTGTGATGTTTTGAACCAGTTCGCTGGAGAGGGTGTTGCCGGAAGCGTCTTTGATGATGGACCTTACCGTCACTGTTCCCGGATTGTCGATGGTGAATGCGAACGGTCCGTCTGTCACCTGTCCCGGCACCAGTACTTCGCCGTAATTCAGCGCATTGGGGGCAAGCGTCGCCTTGTACTCATATAAGCCTCCCGTCCGTTCCCATGTCAATGTGACCGGGATCCACAGGCCGGCGCTGTGCCCGTCGCGGCCCTTATCCGCCCAGTGGAAGGCCTTGAAGTTGCTGCTTTCAGGCGCCACCGTGCTGGTTACTGTGATGGAACTGTATCTGAGGCCGCCAAGAGGTCCGGTTGTCATATTGGTAGCCTGTCCCGAGATCGCATACAGTTTTCCTGTTTGCAGCGTGTAGCTGGTTCCGGCCGGCCGTGCTTCCGCCTTGCCCAAGCTTTCTACTGATACGTCTGCAGCAGTGGCGTTCACATCCGCGCTCTCGAGTCTGAAACTGCTGTTTTGTTCGGGGTTTACCGTGATGGTCTGTACCATTTCGTTCGACAATATGGTGTCACCGGATTTAACGATGGAATCGATCGATATAACGGCTGCGTTGCTGATCTTGAACGCAAACGGGCCGTCAGTCATGGCTCCTGCCCCGATCGGGTCGCCATAGTTCAGGGCATTGGGCTGCAGGGTCGCCACATATTGGTTGCCCGATGTATGCACCCATGTCAATGGCAGCGGGATCCACAGGCCTGCACTGCTGCCGTTCAATCCCCTCTCGGCCCAGTGGAATACCTTGAAGTTCTCGCCTGTGGGAGCTGCCACGCTCGTCACTGTGATGGTGGTTTCTCTTGCCGCGGTGAGCGCGCCGTCCGTCATGTTCGTCGCCTTGCCCGAGATGGCGTACAATGTGCCCGTCTTCAGGCTGTAGCTCAACGCTCCGGACTGTGTGGAAGGCACGCCGATACCTGTATCCGCCGCAGCCGCCACGGAGTTGACGTTCATCGGTTCCAGCTTGAAGCTGCGGTCCTGTGTGTATTTGACCACTGCATAGGTCGTGAGGTATTTGGTATCAAAGGTCAGTGTTTTTTCCGCTGCATCGTAGGTGCAGGGGAGCTTCTTGAAGCTGTCGCTGGCCGCATCGTAGTAGACCAGAGCCGCCCGTGTGAAATCTCCCACCTGCGCCGCCTCTGCAGTACTGAGCCTGAGGCTCACCTTCAGGTCTTCGGTTGTGGCGGTGATGGTCCCTTCTGAACCGTCGTAATCCACCAATGCACCGTCGAGCGCGAAGGAGGCGGCTGTGCTGTTATACAGCGGGCTGTTCTGAACAAATGCATCCAGCTTCGTCGCGCTTGCCGGAGATACTGCGCCTTTTTCGAAATAGACGTCCATGCCGCTCGCGCCAAGGACTGCGTCCATATTGGACTTTGAGGTTTCAAATGTTGCTTTGCCGGTATCCAGCACCACTGTATCCCCGATTTCAGCGCGTGCCGCGGCTGCGGATATGGTGGGCGCCAATGAAGAAACGTTGATCCAGTAGCCGTACTCCTGGTATTGGGTCTTGATCAGGGATGTGTCCCCCTTCACATAGGCTACCGAGCCGCCCCGGCCGTTATCGAAGGTGTTGTTTGCGATGATGGTACTCCAATCGAGTTCCAGCATATGCGAGGTTCCGCCATCCCTTTTGCCGGTGGATATGATATAAGTTCCGCCCAGTACGTTGTCCAGTGTACCGTACGGGTTGCTGTTGATGAAGCTGTTACCCTGGATGACTGCTCCGCCCACGTCTTTTTCCCGCCATCCGCATGCATCCGAGCCCCGGAATCCGATGGCGAAATACGTATACTTATAGAGCGGATTGGCATTTTCAATATCCATTGCCAGGGTGTCAAATACGTTGTTGGTGATCCGCCTTCCAGAATCGGAGCCGTTCAGGCCTGTCCCGTTGCTGATAGCGATACATCCGTTGAGCAGGTAGTTATGATCCACGGTATATTTGGTCACTGCGTCCGTGTTGAAGTAGAGCGCGCCGAAGTCTTGCGACAGATCCCATCCCCCGTCGTTCTTGGCTGCCGGGTTAATGCTGTTGCCTGATAGCCTGCAGTATTTGATGGTCGAGTCATCGCCCGAAATCTCGATGGCTTTGTTGAGACTGAGTTTCGGCATTACTTCCACGCCTTGGAGTGTGAAGCTATCCCCGGTTACGATCATCATTGACTGGGTGCCCCAGGCTCCGTTACCGGTATAGTCGTTGCCATATATCACCGGCAATTCTGTAGTCTTCGCGGGTCTGCCTGTAATTGGAACTCCGGTGGCGTCCACGCCCATGATCGTGACATTGTCCTTGTCCACATACAGGTACCAGTTTCCCCCGTTATAGGCGTTGTAGGTTACGGGGTAATTGCCTGGCAATACCTTGATGGTCTGTCCGGCTGCTACTGCCTTGACTGCATCCTGTATTTTGGTGAAAGCGTTGGTACCCATCAATGCCTGTTTCCCGTTTGGAAGGGTGATGTAGTTGCCGTTGGCCGCGGCGTAGCTGTCGTCCACCCAGATTTGTTCGTCCATCTGGGAAAGCTGCGTCATGTCGCTGTCCATATAGAACGGGAATACCTTCACGTTCCCCGTGATACGTACGGCAAAGTCAGGCAGTGCCGCTCCCCAGTAGTTCAGCGATGCATCCTGCTGCGTCTGTGTATTGTTGGCCACTTTCGAGGTCAGTGTGTTGTGGCCGAATACCGTTCCGGTCGGCCCCACATTGTTCTTGCCAGGCTCGCCGAAGAACACGTCACGGTTATTCCCATTAAATAGATTGTTTTGGATCATTATGTCCGAAAGGTGCGCTGGATTGGCTGCATAGGACGGATCATTTCCTGTCCCCCTCTCCTTCACGCAGATTGCCGTACCGTTCAGCGAACTGGTGCCGCAGCCGGTGAAGGTATTGCCTTCGATCGTTATCCCTTCATAGGTGCCGTATTTGAGGTTGATATCGATAGCTGCACCGAAATTGTACCCGCTGTCCGTACCCACATTTGTAAATGTGCAGTTCCGGATGACGGAGCCGTTCATCTTTTCGGTGTAGAAGCCCTTTGCAGAGTAATTGACGAAACGGCTGTTCAGGATACGGATATTCGTCCCGTTGTCCGCGTTCGGGCTGCCTGCCGCTGCGAAAATGTTGATGGCCATCTGCCCGTTCATAAATGTGCAATTGTCGATCGTCAGGTTGGTGGCGATCCCTGCTGTACTGACCCGGATGGTGGAGATCATATGGTCCTGGTTCACCTTCCCGTTGGCTTCCCAGGCTGGGTTGATGCAATCAAGGAATTTCAGCTCCTTGATCGTCACATCCGCACTGGCTATCTCAAAGAAGGATGAAGTGGTGCAGGTGAGGATGGTCATATCCCCGTCGCCCACGATTGTCAGAGGTTTTGTGAGGGATATCTTTGCTGCAGTCGTATATGTTCCCGCCGCGATGGAGATCGTTTCGCCCGGTGCTGCCGCAGCCACTGCATCGGCTATAGCGGCAAAGGCATCGGTGCCCATGATCCCATATTTTCCATCAAGCATTACGATGCTGCCGCTGGCTTTTCCGTTCCAGTTGTCGTCCACCGTCTTGTTTGCGAAGCGTTCGGGTGCTCCGATCCGCTTGTGAAGTTCGACCAGGCTGTTGCCTGCAGTCTCATCAATGATGGTATCCAGATAGATGCTGCCTCCCGTGCAGCCGTAAGCTGTCATGTCATAGGTGACGCGGTTTTCATCATTGCCTGCGATCATGTTGCTTTGCAGTGTGAAAGTGCCATTCATCCTGTTGGATATGACTCTGGCATAACCGTCCGGCAGATTCAAAAATTCATTGTCCTTCACCAGGACGCTGCACAAGTCGGTTTCCTTCGGAGTCTCCCAGGAAGTGGTGCCGATCATGCTGTAAGTGGAAGTTTCGCCGCCGTATACATAATACATGGGCGTATTAAACGTATTTCCACGGATCGTGGCTAGGCCTCCAAAGTCCGCGCTGTCAAAGGTGATATTGGACTTGAAGAAATAGTTGTCCTCGATGAGGATATTGCTGTCTGTGGTGATCAATCCGCCGTTGATATATAGCGACCCGCCGTAATTGCGGTAATCGCAACCGTCTACGCTGCTTACGTCCACTTTATCGGTCGGAGTGAACCGGCAGTATTTCACGGTTGGGTTCGCACCAAGCAGCTCAATGGTTTTGTTGGGCTCGCTCTTGGGCATTAGGGCCAGTCCTGTGATGGTCACATTGTCACCAAATACAGCGATCAGGTCCTGTGTGGAGAAATTCCCGTTTGCAGTGAAGCCATCGCCATAAACAAGGGGTAATTCTGTAGTTAATCCGGGTTTCGCTGCAATGGGATTGCCATTGGAGTCCACGCCCTGGATTGTCAGGCCGTCCTGGTTGATGGGAAGGTACCATCCACCCTGCGGCGGAGTGCCTGCCATCCAGGAAGCATCGGGGTTCAGTCCGTATTCACCCGGGAATACCTTGATAGTGTCGTTGTCATGTGCTGCTTTGACTGCCGACTGAAGATTGGCAAAAGCATTGAGCCCTACTACTGCCCAATTGCCGTCGGGCAGTTCCACATATGCCCCGTCCGTGGTATAGGCCGGGTTCACGCTGATATAATCCGGCATTACCAGATGGGTCATGGCTTCTTCCTTGTACCACGGATACGCATTTACCTTGGTATAAGTCGTCCCGCTGATGATAGGGGCCTCCTCGGCAGGCTTGGTGGCAGTACCACCGAAAACCACTGGTATCTGGTCCGGATAACCTGGCTCTATCATTTCGGTAGCGCTTCTTGTGATATTCGTTGTGCCAAACCAGTTCTTGGACAGGTCCAGCATTTGCATGCTGTTTGTCCACCTGCATTTGACCTCGCCATACCAGTTGCCGCTTATATTATTTTTATCAAATGTCACAGGGGCGTTTGTGGCCAGATCGCCTGCTCCGTCAAAGTTGAAAAGGATGCCCATTGTGAAGTTGTCTGTTATGGTGTTGCCTGTGAAAACCGTCCCATTGATCCGGTTGCAGAACTGCACGCCGGTCCGGTTATTGATTATCTCATTATCGAGTACCCTGTTACCAGAACGGTTGTTAATGTACACACCGTTCCGGTTGCCGTACACTTTGCAGTTTTGCATTGTGTTGTTATTTCCATTGAACACCACGCCTTGGCTGTTTATTCCGGTATTGTTCCAGTCAGTTGGATTGTTGCCGGCCCGTGTAATGGTAAATCCATCCACTGTCGCGCCGCTGGTTGCGATTTCCAGCGTGTTTACCGATCCGCCGATTGGCCCTTCAATATAGGACTGGTTCATCCCCGCACCTTTGAGTGTGATGGGCTTGTTTACCACCACGTCCTCCTTGTAGGTGCCTGCAGCCACTCGGATTTCGTCGCCGGTTGAAGCCGCGTTGATGGCAGCGGTGATTGTCCTGAATGCATTGTACCCCACTTGCACCCAGGTGCCGTCATCCAGCTCGACCAGCTGCCCGTCTGTCCAGGAACTGTTCACGGGGATATAATCCGGTGACAGGTCCTCAACGGAGAAGTCATCCCAATAGACGCTGTAGTTTTTGCTCCCGTCTGTCCATACTGTATTATCCAGCATTTCCCCTGCATTGCCGAAATTGAACGCTTGCAGGATCACGGCCGAAGGATAGGAGTCGGCGCTGATGGAATAGCCGCCGATATCATGCCCATCTATAAAATAGCGGAATTCATGTTTGCCGCCCACGATGGAGAGCGTATGCCATCCTGCTGTTACAGGCAGCGTCGAATCCGTCCATCCGGCGTCTGTTTCAGACCTTTCATACCAATAACGCCAAATCGTCGAAACGTTTAGAGCGTTTGGATTTCTTGCATCATCCGGATCGAACCGCCTCATCCCGATGATAGGATAACTGGTTACTTGATTGCTTGTGTTATCGCTGGTAACGATCCATAGATCTGTTCTGCGAAGCTTATTGCCTGAAAGCATGTCATCGCTGATATAAAGCTTTGCCGAAGCTTTCCAGGGATACACGTTCTTGATATTCAAGGCTTTCTGTCTGCCCTGTGTATCATAAAACACCCCGTTATAGGCTCCCGGCCGTTGGGCGACTGCATTGTTGGGCCCAATACTTATTTGGAGCCTGTCCCCCCCATCAAAAGAGGACGACACAAACGCGTCTGGCTCATAGCGGTCTGTTGTCCAGCTTGAACTGATGGTATTGAAATTGTCGCTTGCCGGTCCGCTGCCCTCCGCTGCCGCCGTCACAGGCGAGAATGCCGGCATAGTCGCAACCAACGCAACTACTACCGTCAGGGTCGTAAGAATCCTGAAAAATCTCCTCATTTGTTCTTACCTCTTTCATACAAAGTTTTTATTTCAAGCATCCACGCCAAAGATGCTTATTCCCTGCAGACAGTTTTGAGCAAAGACAAATAAATGGCCATAGGTACCCCATTGCTGAAGTTCCTGGCCGGTTGCGTTACTGGCTCCGATACGTTATAAAACGCCCGAAATCAATGCGTATCATCATCGCTTCCAAGAAATATTTCAGTATAACCGATGGATATTTGTATTGCTATTAAAGAGGACTTGTGATAACTGAAGTGATTGTTTTGATGGGAGCTGCTACTGTATCACGTTTGCCCGCTATAATTCTATAAAATACTGAACTCTTTCGTTTTATGTCGTTCCATGTCGAGTTATCAAGTGAATTCCAATCATAATATACAAATAACACTGCATTTCGAAAAAAAGGGAGCCTGTTTACAATATACGACTCCATTCTCTCATGATCATCTTATACTGCTCTCACAGAGCACTTATTGGTAATTTATATGGAATTCGGACATGCATTCTATTGAAACCTCCAAAATAAATAACGCTAGCGATCAAAAAAAGCAAAAGAATAATACATTCACTGTATACGGATAAGCGATGCGCAGAATCCTGTATGCCGGAATAGCCTAACAACCATATGGTAGTCCAATGACAGCCCTGCCTGCAGTACCCCGTGCTTATCAGGCTCCGTGCACTACTGCATGTACAGGTAAAATATTTCATCTTTCCTTTTGGGAGCTATTTCATTTCTGAGGCTCTTTACTTATTGTAACTTTTTCAATGTGCGGAATCTATATACGTTGCCATTTTGCATAGAGTGTGGTATTACCTGTAACAACGTCTATGGAAAAGTCCCATACATTTGTGCAGGACGTTTCTTTATACCATCCAATAAAGGTGTACCCAGACCTTGTTGGCTCAGCAGGTATGGAGATGGTTGTGTCGTATAATGCCGTTATGCTTTCCACCTCTGTCCCGCCTTTGGATTTGAATGTCACTGTATAAGAATTAATCAGCCACCTCGCATAAAGCGTGACATTACTGGTAACAGTGTCGGTGGCAAAGTCCCATGGAACGATCCAAGACTCCTTATACCATCCAGCGAATGTGTATCCCATCCTTTTTGGCGCCTTTGGCTCATTAATTGTTTTATTGTACTTTACGATTTTACTCTCTATACTGGAACCGCCTTGTGAATCGAATGATACAGTGTAATTATTTATCGTCCATTCTGCATAGAGTGTGGTATTACCTGTAACAACGTCTATGGCGAAATCCCATACATTTGTGCAGGACGTTTCTTTATACCACCCAATAAAGGTGTATCCTAACCTTGTCGGCTCAGCAGGTATGGAGATGGTTGTGTCGTATAATGCCGTTATGCTTTCTACCTCTGTCCCGCCTTTGGATTTGAATGTCACTGTATAAGAATTGATCAGCCACTTCGCATAAAGCGTGACATTACTGGTAACAGTGTCGGTGGCAAAGTCCCATGGAACGATCCAAGGCTCCTTATACCATCCAGCGAATGTATATCCCATCCTTTTTGGCGCCTTTGGCTCATTAATTGTTTTATTGTACTTTACGGTTTTACTTTCTATACTGGAACCGCCTCGTGAATCGAATGATACTGTCAGTCTAGCCTTTGTATTGATGTTCACAGCAACAATATTTACCTCTGTTGAACTGTTGGTCAACTCAACGATGACTGGGTTTGTGAGGTAATTGATATTGCCTATCTCATATCTGCTGAAGAAATATCCTTCAGCACCCAACTCCTGTACTGTATACTGTCCGGGTAATAAGTCTGTCAGAATGGCAGTATCCCCGTCATTTATGCTGATGGTTTTGTAATACGCCTCAGGTCCAGTCACATTAAAAGAGAATATGGTTGATGGGTCTGTTCCGTTTTCAATGTGTTTCGTTATTGTTAGGCTTCTCGTCTGTTGGATAGGTTCATTGGAAATCAATAAGTGCTGTGCACCTCCAAATGTTATCTGGTTGACAGTACTGTCAATTCTATGATTGGAAGGTGCGGTTGATTCTTGCACAAAGTAGATTACCCCGCTCTCCAGATCGCTAACATAGGCTTTCCCGGACGAATCAGTTGGGTCAGAAAACACGGCCTCTGCAAATTCTGGGTTTTTTGATATTTTAAATACCGCGCCAGACAGATCATATCCGCTAATACTGTCTACAACATGGATCTCCAAGTAGTTATCCGGCACCTTCCCCGCTTCAAATACTGCCGTAGCAGCATTCAGGTCTGCCAGTGCCTGGGCCACCTCTTCTACGGTCTTGTATTCGTTATCCGCCACCAGATAGGCTGCATGGATGGCTGCATGGTAAATGTCTTTCGACCCTGCTGCATACTGTCCGGGCCAGGTACCTTCCACTGCATTATCATAGAGTACTTCCGCCGCTTCAACGGCTTCCCTCAATAAGAACCAGTTGGGATCCGCTACCTTTGCCCTCTGGAATGCATTCTGTGCTTCTGCCAGGTCCGCTGCCGCCTGGTCAACTTCCACCTGCGTACTGGTTTCATTTTCCGCCACTGCATTTGCCGCCTGTATGGACGACCAGAATACCACTTTGGAACCCGCTGCATACTGTCCGGGAAGCGTACCTTCCACCGCCCTGTCATGCAAGGTAGTTGCAAACTGAATGTCTTCTCGCAGTTCTGTTTTATCTGTCAGGCCTACCTTCCCCGCTTCAAATACTGCCGTAGCAGCATTCAGGTCTGCCAGTGCCTGGGCCACCTCTTCTACGGTCTTGTATTCGTTATCCGCCACCAAATAGGCTGCATGGATGGCTGCATGGTAAATGTCTTTCGACCCTGCTGCATACTGTCCGGGCCAGGTACCTTCCACTGCATTATCATAGAGTGCTTCCGCCGCTTCAACGGCTTCCCTCAATAAGAACCAGTTGGGATCCGCTACCTTTGCCCTCTGGAATGCATCCTGTCTTCTGCCAGGTCCGCTGCCGCCTGGTCAACTTCCGCCTGCGTACTGGTTTCATTTTCCACCACTGCATTTGCCGCCTGTATGGACGACCAGAATACCGCTTTGGAACCCGCTGCATACTGTCCGGGAAGCGTACCTTCCACCGCCCTGTCATGCAAGGCAGTTGCAAACTGAATGTCTTCTCGCAATTGTTCTCTGTTGTCTCCCCCTGCAGAAGCTGTTACAGCTGTAATGCCGAACAGGCTAATGACCAGGGTAAGGGTGATAAGGAGCGATATAGTTTTGCCAATAATTCTGGATCCAGTAAGTGTTTTCATAAGTTTTCTCCTTTCAGCATGGTTATACAAATCCTATTACCTTAAATGGACTTATTAAGGGGTTTATAATCTATTCACCACAATTTTATATACCTTTGTTGCCCCGGATTGAGCCTTTACAGTGATCTCCACCGTTGCAGTCTGGCCGTTGAGCAAAGTCACCTTACTTGTGCTTTTTGTGATTCCATTGATGGTCACTTTTGTCGATGTCTTAGCCAGGCTTGTAGCTGCTTTGGAACTGATCGTGATGGACTTCAGCGTTGCCGGCATAGTCACGGTATAATCGTTGGAATATGGGTTGAATGCCTGGCTGAGCGGGGCAAGACTTGAGTTGGTTTTCAAAGAAGATAGATCATTATTGGTTGATGCCGCACGGTGGATATTTACCGTGTAGTAATTGTATTTCCCTGCCTGCGAACGCACCTTTATCGTTACCGTTTTACGTTGGTCATTCTTGAGAATGTAGGTTTTGCTCGGGTAGTAGACCTTTGCAAGTGCAGGCAGCTCCGCAGCTGCAGTGATGGTCGTCCTGTCTGTCCCTTCCGGCAGCTCCACAGTATAGCTGGGTGTGTATTTTTTAAATGCCGGCGACAGGGGTGCGGCAGAAGAGGCCAGCGAATACAGGTAATTGTTTGTGGATTTTGCGCATGAGATGTTCAGGGTATACATCTTGCTGAGTTTACCGGATGTGACGGCGATTTTTACCGTTACGGTCTTCCCGTTTTTCACGGGTATTACTGCGCTGGGCTGTACGACTCCCTGTATCTTCAGGGTAGCCGAATCGTTCTCTTTTACAGGCGTTACCGTGACACTGCTGGTGTATTCATTCACTTTCACCGTATAAGTGTACTTCGTCTTGGAGAATACAATGGATCCTGCAGACAGCTTGATCCCGGTCAGATAAGCGCTTACCGGCTGCCACTTGGCATACAGCATGGTATTGCCCGTCACCTTGTCTGTGGTGAAGTCCCACACATGTATACATGCGGCTTCTTTGAACCACCCGCCGAATGTGTATCCTGCCCGGGATGGGGCGGCCGGCGGTGTGATGGTTGTATTATACTTTGCTGTCTTTCCTGCCACAGCGCTGCCGCTTTGCGAGTTGAAGCTCACGGTATAGCTGTTTATCGTCCAGTTTGCTGTATATGACCGTTGGCCGGTCGATCCTGCGGGCAAGGTCACGGTCATTGTATTCCTGGAAAGCCCGGTCCCCGTCCACCCAGCAAAGGTATAACCTGTCCTGGCCGGGTTGTGAAGGGTGAAAGAATCCTCGATGGTATAGCTTGCCGGGTTGGCTGTGCTTACCGCACCGCCGTCCAGGCTATAGCTGATGGGGTATACGTCCGCTGTCCAGTGCGCCGTGTATGCCCTCTCCCCGCTCGAACCTGTGGGAATTGTCACGCTCAATGTGTTTACAGATAGTCCGGTGCCCGTCCATCCGGCAAACGTATATCCGGTCCTGGTTGGGTTGTTCAGTGTTATACTCCCGCTCTCTACTGTATAGTTTGTGGGGTTTGGTATGGCTACTGTGCCATTGTTTAAGGAATAATTGATGTCATACGAATCGGGGATCCAGTTTGCGTACAGTGTATGGTTGTCCCCGATGGAGACGATGGAAGTTGCAGTGATTTTGTCCCCACCGCCATGCGCCTGGGTATACCAGCCTTCCAAAGTATAATGTGTGCGTATAGGTACCGGCAGCTGCCCGTATGGATCGCCATAAACGACAGATTTGTCTGAGGGTGTCCCTGGGGCGCCTTGGGTATCAAACGAGACATCATATGCCATGCCCCTCCATTTGGCGTAAACAGTGATATCGTGTGTCAATGCATCTACAGAAAATATTGATTGATAGTTTTGATCATTGTACCAGCCGAGGAATTCATAGTTGGGCCGTGAAGGAGTTTCTATGGTCCACAACATATGTCCTTGATGGTCAACTTGATACCATGTTTTCTGGGGGGTGCTTCCATCCATCAGGTCTTGCGTGATATAGCAGAAAGTGTTGATATAAGAATTTCGCGGCCATTTGTTGAGTGTGGCATTGAAGAGTGGGTAATACTGTATGTTGCAATACACAGTAATTCCGCCATCATATTGATATGGGTAAAAAAGCGAATCAGGTAAGGTAGGAGGTGGGCCTTCAAACCGTAACTCGCCGTGGAATCCTAGGTTGATGCAATAATTGAAAGCACCAGCGCCGATGCTCCTCACATTCTTCCCGATTTTGACCAACCCTACATTTGAATTGCTGAAAGCGCCTTCGCCGATGCTTGTCACACTGTCTGGGATGGTTATAGAGACAAAGCCGGTAAATGAGAAAGTGCCGTCTTCTATCCGGGTGATCCCGTTTCCCAATTTAACGCTTGTCAATATTGTGCAATTGGAAAAAGCCATTTCGCCAATGCTTGTCACACTGTCGGGGATGTCCAGGGATCTAAGGCCGGCATACATGAATGCAGCCCTCCCGATTTCTTCCAGGCGAGTTGGTAATGTTATTGCATACAGTTCTTGACAGCTCATGAAGGCATACTGTCCAATGCTTGTGACGCTTCCGGGGATGGTGATGCTGGATAGATGTGTGCAGTAGTTGAATGTGCCCGGTTCTATGCTTGTTATGCCGTCGGGTATGGTAATGCTCGTCAATGATGCGCAGCCGGAGAAAGCGCCGCCGGTTATCCGTGTCACGCTTTGCGGGATGGATATGCCATCCAGGGAAGAGCATTGGATAAACGCACTTTCACCGATCGTCGTTAATCCTTCGTGCAGGGTGACGTCTTCCAGCCCTGAGCACCTATAAAAGGCATACTTTCCGATAGTCTTCACGCTTCCGGGTATATCGATGCTTTCCATCCCGGTACAGTTTTGAAACGCATTCTCACCGATAGCGGTTACTGTCTTTCCGTTGATTGTTTCCGGTACTGTTACTTCGCCGGCAGTATTCGTACAGCCTGTGATTAAGAGGGTATGGTCAGGCAGCAGCTGCCATTGCCAGATATCCCATTTTGCATATAATGTGATATTACCCGATACGACGTCACTTTCAAACGCCCATTCGTTCGTGCATGCCGCTTCCCTGTACCAGCCCATGAATGAATAACCCGATTTCGTCGGTGGTGCTGGTGCAGTGAAGGTCGAATTATTCGGTACGGCTATGCCGTTTACACGGCTTCCGCCTTGGGAATTAAAGCTCACCAGGAATCTGTCTGCATTCAGCGTCCAATTTGCCCAAAGCGTCATATCGGTTGTCACGTTATGGGAGAAATCCCACGGTGTTTGCATGTTTTCATCCGTGTACCATCCGCCGAATGTGAAACCTGTACGGCTTGGTTCCTCAGGCTCTGTGATACTGCCGCCGATCGTGTAGACATCGTCTATCTCTGTACCGCCCGAAGTATCGAATTTCACGGTATAGATATTATGGAAATTGATGTTGTTGGCATTGGCATAGTCTTCAGTAACAGATCCGTCAAAACTATACAATCCGTCATCCATCAGTGCATTTTCAAATATTAAGTCGCCGAATTCAGCCGAAGTTGCATATATGATGGCTCGATGCAGGCCGGAACAGCCTGCAAAGGCTCGTGACCCGATATGGCAATATTGCATGGCTGGTATTGTGACGCTGTGGATGCTCGTGCAATTATGGAATGCGTTACTGCCTATAAAACCGATATTTTTGGATAGAGTGATGCTTTCCAGGTTGCTGCAATTTTCAAATGCATTATTGTCAATACCACCTACAGAGGTTGCATATACATTCGCCAGCTGTGTACATCCTGAAAAAGCATTTGCCCAGACAAAATCCACTGTATCTGGCAGCGTGATGCCCGTAAGATTGGTACAGTTAATAAATGCATTTTCACCTATCCCGCGAACGCTTTTACCCTCAAGCTCTGCTGGGATGGTAAGTTCGCCTGCCGGAGCTGTGCATCCGGTTACTAGGCATGTATTATTCTCAATCTCTTGCCATTGCCATATGCCCGTAGTACCTGTATCGCCCTCATTGGCCATTGCAGATACCGGCACCGCGGTGAAAGCCATTGTAAATGAAAGCACAGCTGAGAACAAAAGCGTCAACGGTTTCTTCATCTTCTGCATCATGGCTTCCCCATCCTTTGATTTATTCGTATAAAGTGATCCTATTTTATCGTAAAAGTTAAAAAAGCTTTTGGAATCGTAGAGTCTGTAGAAAAGTACTGATTTTCGACAATATTTCGATAATAATATAGCAAACTATGTTTATTGTGGTAAATACATAAGTATTATGTATATTGAGGTTGACTCTGGTAATTGATGTATGATAACTTCAATGTAGTTATTGCACTTCTTTGTCGAGGCACCAAGCACAACCCTAATTGCATTCTGATATCCGGGGTGTTTTGATGGCTGACTATCGCGGTTTGCCTTGGACCCATATTAATGATTATTTGCTTGAAATCGGTGCTTCGAAGAGTATGAATGAATTATGCTCAAAGGCTCTGTCCGGGCTTGAAGAATTGGTCCCATTCGATAACAACGGGGTGTTTGCCGTTATCGATTCAAAAGGGTACATGTCGCAGACCACCCTGGTCGAATGTGCCAAATGGAGCGAATTATATAATAATTACTACTGGCGGTTTCAGCCTTCTATTCCATCTACCATAACAGCTATATATGATTGGCGTTATTATTCGAACGCAGAATTCGTAGTGGATTTTCTCTATCCACAGGGGATCGGTACATCTCTTGCAACGTATCATCTGGCTTCAGATATCGGCTCGTCTGGAGGGTTTGCCCTGCACAGGAATAGGCATTCCCCTTGTTTCACGCAACGGGACTCGCTTATTCTGGAGGTGATACAACCCCACCTTTCAAATTATTTTGCTATCCATACTGTCCTTTCCACGTATGATTATCAGTTGCCTGATGCCTATGCGATAGCATCAGAATACAAATGCCTGACCCGGCGTGAAGCTGAGATTGTTTCATTGCTTTGCCGAAGATATAGTACAGGCATGATCGTTTCGAAATTAATGATCAGTAAAACGACCGTCTATAGGCATCTTGCGAATATATTTTCGAAGTTAAACGTGTTTTGCCGTGACGAATTGCTAGAAAAGCTTTTAGTTGGACTTGGCAGAAAAGAGGATCACTGCAAACCGAAATGAAAGCGCAGTCTTTTTCTCAAAATTCAGTACTATCAAAGGTCACTCCCAAGTGGTTTCAAAGGGCAGGAATCGCTGGTGGGTTTTCTTGGATGGAGAACCGCGGGTTTTTTTAGCATCAACTTGAAAATTTAATATCACGAATAGCATATATTTGAAACAGATGATTTTTTCTTAAATCTTAATCAATGCATCTTTTAAAATATATCCGTCTGTCATCGTACCAATTAGCCAATTTTTTGGCTACCTTCCTCCGGTATCTCGATATTCCCGTTCATTGCTAAAACAGTGATTTTAGCCTTGAATACAGTTCTCTGTACGTTCTGTATCCTCCGTCATAAGCCTGAGCCGCCTCTTTATCTGCCAAATAGCGATGCTCGATGGAGTTTGCGCTCTGCGCCGCTGATTCAATATTTGCGACCATGCCTGACCCGAAACCGGCTAATATGGCCGCCCCAAGCGCGGTGCTTTCCGCCTCTTGCATACGTGCGATCACCAGACGGGTTACATCCGCTTTGATCTGCAGCCAAAGGGTGCTCTTGGAGCCTCCGCCCAGCGAACGGATTTCCTCCGGTACTATGCCCATATCGTGCAGCAACTCCAGATTTTCGCGCAGCATATATGCCACACCCTCGAAAATCGCCCGGATAAAATGCGGCTTTTGGGTATCCAGGCCAACGCCAAAAAATACGCCACGTGCAGCGGGGTTGTTATCCGGCTGCAATACCCCTGTGAAATAGGGCAAAAGTGTCAGGCCGTTTGAAAGCCTGGGCGCTTTTTGGGCAAGCTCCGACAAAATATCATACGCCGGACGATGCTCACGCTCGCTTTGGGCGAATTCTTCGAAGCAAAACGCATCTTTAAACCATTTGAGGACCATACCCGCCGTCATGCAGATCGGGATCACGAGGTATTTTCCGGGCAGCACATGGCGGTAGATGGTCACACGCGCAGGGTTTGTAAAATCCGGTTTCTCGGTTGTGGCCGCGATAATGAGCGCAGTGCCCGTTACTTCAGTTACCACGCCTGGCATCAGGTTACCAGCGCCTACCGCTGCCGCCATTTGATCCATAGCTCCGGTAATAACCATTACTTCACGGTTTAAGCCGAGTTCGTCCGCGATCTCCGGTAATATCCGCGATACCGGAGTGCCGGGTTCCAAAGGAGCCGGAAACATTCCAGCGTCAATGCCGATCATATCGAGCATATCCTTCCAGTAACGATCCCGGACGATATCGAAATACCCGGTGGACGAAAGCAGTGTCTTCTCTGTAACAAAACGGCCTGTCAGTTTCAGAAGGATGAAGTCCTCCAGCAATAAAAGTTTGTGCGTCCGGGAGTAGACATCAGGCTCGTTTTCCTTGATCCAAAGCGCTTTGCTGACCGGACAGTAGCCATTGCATTCAGGCAGGCCGGTCGTTTCATAAAACTCCTGCGAAGTCACTCGCTTTGTTATATAGGCGCCTTGGTTCTCTGCCCGCCCGTCCAGCCAGATGATGGCGTTCCTTAGCGCGTTACCATTGGCGTCAACGGGAATGAGGGTCTCACCTTGCGTCGTAACTGTCACCGCATAGATGCTTTGCGCCAAAGCATGATCTGCTAAAAGTCGTCTCAGGCTTTTCTTCAAAGCTTCCCAATAGGTTTCGGGTGCAAGCTCAATGACGCTTTCACCCTGTGTGATGAGGGTGTATTCCTCTATTGTGCTGCTTATCAGCGAGAGCCGCTCATCAAAAAGGGCAGCCTTTACAGCCGTAGTGCCGATATCAAAAACGAGAATGGTACGCATTATGCCTCCGCCCATACGAATCTATATGCTTGAAATAGTGCCTCTCCGCTTCCTCAGGCTCATTCAGTCTTTGATGGCTCCAGGAAAGCGGCTTTTTGTGCGGGTATGTTTTTGTTCCAGCCTGGCCTCGGTCGCCGTTATGAATACATCAATACCCGAATTCCTTTTCGGTTTCTGCGACCGCTTCTTCAATAATATCGAGTCCTTTTAGCGCCATATCGTCTTCCATGATGATGGGCGGGGAAAGCCTTAGGATATGGCCAGCCGGCACCCACGCCAGGCCTTTGGCAAACGCTTTCTGATACACCCGTTTGCCTGCTTCTTCAAACGGCTCCTTGGTTTTTAAGTCCTTGACAAGCTCTATAGCCAAAAGGCAGCCTTTTCCGCGCACATCGCCGATGATTGTATGGCGGTCCTTCATTTCTTTCATGCGCTTCAAAAAAAGCGCACCCAAATGTGTGGATCTCTCACACAGGTTTTCTTCTTCGATGACTTCTATAGAAGCAAGGGCCGCCGCGCAGGCCATGGGGTTGCCGCCGTAACTCGAAGAAGCAGAGATCTTTTCGATGGCGTCCTTGTATTGATCGCTCACGCACATGGCGGTTACCGGGAAGCCGTTGCCAAAGCCCTTGCCGAGCGTTGTGATGTCCGGCGTGGTATCCCAGTGCTCCATGGCAAACATTTTTCCCGTGCGGCCCATGCACGTTAATACTTCGTCAGCCATCAGCAGCATATTGTGCTTATCGCAGATTTTTCGCAGCCGCGGCATGAACTCGTCGGGTGGGATGATAGATCCGCCCCAGCCCTGAATAGGCTCCAAAACCACCGCCGCCATCTGCCCGGAAGTTTCGTTATCGAGGACTTTATCCACGAAATCGGCGCAAAAGCATTTGCATGCGGGGTATTCCATATTGAACGGGCATCGGTAGCAGTTGGGTCGCGGCGCCAAAAAGAAGCCTGGTGCGCGCATGCCCTGCGATTTATCCACGATAGCGCAGCTCACGGCGCCCATCGTTTTGCCGTGGAAATCACGCCAGAAGGAAAGAAATTCGAATTTGCCCGTCGCGGCACGCGCGCAGCGCAAACCGGCTTCCACGGCTGCGGTTCCGGAATCATAGAGCTGTATGCCGTTCAGGTCCCCCATCGTGATACTGGCGAGTTTCTCTAAAAGCCGCATTTTGATTTCAGTGGTAAAGTCATGGCAATTCATCAATTGCCTGGCGTATTTGGCCACTTCCTCGCTTATTTTGGGGTGGCAATGGCCTAAGCCCGTCACATAAATGCCCGAAGAAAAATCGATATATACGTTACCGTCCACGTCTGTGAGCGTGCAGCCTTTGCCCGATTCGAATACCACCGGGAAAAGCCTGACCTGGCTTGAATACCCTTTCATATACTTGGAAGCGCGCGCATGATAGGCTTTGGATTTGGGGCCCGGCAGCGCTGTTTGGATCAGCGGCAGCTTGGAGACGTCTTCTTTCGCCCAATTCTTATCGTACATATGCAATCCTCTTCTTTCTCTTGCTTATATCGGCCAAAGAACAAAATATGAAATACAGTAAGCCTGACGGGAAGGTCAGTGTCTAAAAGGCCATTGGATACGGCCCATTTATAGATGGATCTCTTCCACTGAACGGTTTTCATGGGATTTCAGGGCTGCACTGATGAGCAGATGGGACATCTTCGTTTCGGCAGGCGTCACACAGCCAAAGTCCACATGCTTTCCCTCGAGTTCCAGCATAAAAGCTGCCCACATCTGCAAAATGGCGTCTGGAAACCCAAATTCAAATATGCTGCCTGTGATCACGGGAAAAGCGGTCCTGTACCCTACATTGAGCCTGCACCATGCCTGTTCTTTCCCTGTGACCTGCAGGTAATGAAATGCGTTGGGATCGTTTGTGTTGAAGTAGGCCGATGTATCCATTCCTTCCACTTTGATATACCATTCGTTCGTAGACCCGGGCGACATCCGCTTGGTTTCCAGCACCATGGGGAAATCATACCCGTCTTTTTCCACCATGCAGGATAGTGTTGCATTGTCCCATGTCTTGCATTCCTGCAGGTTTCCCTCCCGGTCCTTCCGATGGGTGACGATATTGGACAAGGATGCGTATACCGTTTTGGGAACCCATCCAAACCGGAAAGGAATGTGCTGTGTATGGATGCCCAGGTCACCCATGCAGCCATACTCTCCGTTGATGTGGATATCTCTTTTCCAGTTGATCGGTTTATGGATATCCATATCGCTGCTGTGAAGGAATCCGGCTTTCACGGAGATGATCCTGCCGAAACGGTTTTCCTTCAGCCATTGGATCAGCATCTGGCAGGCAGGGAAATAGGGAAACTGGCTGCAGCAGCGTACAAATACCTGCGGATTGGCGTTGACGCATTCCAGGATATTCTTGTTTGCAGAATAGTCAATACCAAATGGCTTCTCCCCCATCAGGTGTTTGCCGGCTTTGATGACATCGGTATAGATCTTTTCGTGCAGATTGTGCGGAACTGAACAGTATATGGCGTCGATGTCTGCTGCATCGAGCAGGGTCCTGTAGTCATCTGCGCTGTATTTTAACGTGGGGAGGTTCTTTTCAAACCATTGCCTTGCAGCAGGCTGGGTATCGCAGGCGCCTGAGATAACTGGTTTGGCGATATCCATATCCAGGTGCCCCCAGCGCATGGCGGCGCTCGCAAACTCTTTACCCATCAGCCCGCAGCCGATGATACCAAATCGGATCTCCCTGGCCATTTGGCTCACCCCTTTTTAAAGATTGTCAAATGCATCTTCCATTTTGTTCAGCAAAAAGTCCAGTACTTTGGGGGAGCAAATCAGCGGCGGCTTCATCAAGGCGGCTGGCGGGCAATGTTTTTTGTAAGTCTGTGCACTGATATCGATGCACATCGCATTCATCCTGCTGCAGAAACGGGATGCCGTGTCTGTGTCATGAAATTGGATGGCACACAGAAAGCCTTCCCCTTCGATTTCGTGTATCAGGTGAGGGTATTTTCTTTGCAGCGCACATAACCCGTTTTGGAAATAATCGGCGTTTTTTTCGATGATATCCGCATTTTCACGCGCCCACTCCATCGTGATCAAATACGACAGCGAGGCCATTTCCTCCTGTCCATTGGTCACCAAAGCGCCGAACTGGCTCAATGAGTCCATTTCTGCGGTCGTGATGATCCTGGATGCCGCATACTGGCCTCCAGGGAATCCTTTGCCCATGATCACGAAATCAGGTCGCAATCCGTACCTTTTATAAAGAAAGAAATCTTTGTACCACATGCAGGATTGGATTTCATCTGCCAGTACCGGGATATCGTTCTGATGGCAGATGCTGTACGCCGTTCTCAGATAGGCTTCATCCAGACGGATGGCGCCATAGTTCATCAGGACGATTTCATGCATGAATCCGGCTATACGGCATTCTCCTCTATTGTACTGCTGGATTTTTTGTTTGAAATCATCCATGTCGTTTATTTTTACCGGGCAAACCTTGAAAATCCCCTGCGAATCCATTTTCGCATAGAAGTCCGGCCATAGCCCGCGCATCATTTGTGTCATTACCGTCGTCCCATGGTAATTGGCTGCCGGCCCGCCTTCCAGATCAGCCATTACCAAAAATACCGGGATCTTTCCATAATTTCTGGGCTGTTCGGCAGCAGGTTCATGGCGGTAAAACCTTGCGAGCATCATTTTTACGCCTGCTTCCACTGCTAGGCTGCCTGTTTCCAGGTTGATGACACGGTTCAGCGTATGTGGCTCCCTGCTGGAAAGCGTCCTTTGAAACGCAGCTTCATCTCCTGAAGGTATATCGTTGGCTGCACATACTAGTTTTTTCTCCAGCAGCCGGGTGATATAGCCACGCGTGTTGTTGTGCGTCGCGTTGGTTACTCCCAAGTTTCTGGCGTCCTCCAGCAATTGAAAGCCTGGAAATGAGTGGCCAAGCGGTGTGTGGTAATGCTCGCTCTTTGCTGTAAGGTAAAGCCTGCCATCTTCTCCGATCCGCAGGTATCCCAGTGTTGCAAGCGGGCTTGCCTGGATATTGGTCGCCTTTGTGAAAGACTCGGTGCCAGCTCCTGAAATGGAATGCTTCAGTCCGCTTGTGATTTTAAGGCCCACTTTGCTGAGCATTCCTTCCATCCTGCGCTGGTATATGCCGGGAAAGAAATCACGGGGTTTGGTGGCATATTTTTCGCATTTTGCCTGACTGATCCCCAACAGAACCTGCGCACTATCGCACAATGCGTTGACATAATCATTGCCGAGCAAATCGTTCAATGAACGGTTTACAGTTATAAACATGTTATACCTCTCGAGAATAGGTTCGGATTAGAATTTGCAGCAATTAAATTATAGGTTTCAGTTTCTTTTGGGTCAAGATATATCCACTGTTTTAGCCCGATCACGGAGGTTGGCGTTAATATATATCGTTCTGCATGAAATGTAATAGATCCATCCGTCCCCAAGGTGGTATTTGCTGTTTTGTTATAATTATGATGATTAAAAATGAATCTTCCACCAAACTCTACCCGTTCCTAAGCCTACCCTATTCGCTCCACCGCTAACTAGAAAGCTCCCTTTTATAGGAACCTGTGAAGGATGCTAAATGTTGTTTATTATAGATGTACTATTAAAATCGCTTTCTTTGATCATACATTCAATCGTTTACATACTACCCCTTGCTAACGTCAAATCTCAAAAGATTTGCCCGTCATACAAAGTATTTATAAACTGTTTGAATCGGCATCTGGCCAAAGTGTACCATAAACACATGTTTTATTTTCCCGGTGGCGCATAAGTGGCTCGGGCTGATTAACGGTAGCTAATATATTATATTGAAAACCCTCGGTCTTCTGACCGGGGGTTTTCTGGTACGCCATCAGGGACTTGAACCCCGGACACCCTGATTAAGAGTTAAGCCCATGATTTTCTCCAAATGCCCATATAGCCATGTTTTGTTCGTTATCCGTAATTTATTGGGTATTTAACTGGTCAAATCAGGTCAATCCATGCCAAACTAATGCGGTCAGAATGCGATCAGTGTCTTTACTGCTTCTTCCATTCATATTACAGACGGGAGCAGTCAGTTTACTGACAACCCCCGTCCATTCAAAGTATAATGATTCTACTCGCTTAATATTATCTGTACCCGATTCTGGATCAGATCCGCCACCTCCTGCGCGCTCTTTTGCCCTGAAAAGAACGAGGGCAATTCTTCATCCAGGATTTTGTAGACGTTTTCGTCGGGTGCCACCAGTGTATTGAACTTGTCGAAGTTGACCGCTATGGCGTCGTACTGTTGGGCACTCAGTGGCTTTGCCTCGATCTCTTTGCCATTGATGTTGATGACCAGGCGGGATCCTTCCTTGCCCAGGGTACCAGCGGTCTTCAGCTGGTTCATTTTGGTCGCGTTCGCCTGCTTGTTCACGGGGAGGGCGTCGAAGCGCTGGTTCGACTGGATCTCGGTGGAAAGCAGGGTCTTGAGGAATTCCCACGCCATCTCCTTGTTGGGTGACGAGGCATTTATGCCGAACATCCCGCGCACATTGAATGTATATGCGCCGCTCTGCATAGAGGGCATGCAGGTCAGTTTCATGTCTTCGCCGATCAGTGCGCTGGCCATGGACAGTTCCTCCAGCCTGCGTATTTTTATGGGTATGAAGGCGATGCTCCCGTTGCCCACCTGTTCAAAATCCACCTGTTCTTCCAGGGTCTTGCCGCCCATCCGGCTGTCAGCTAACGTCTTGAAGTCGTTCAGGAGTTGGATGAATTCGGGGCTGTTGAATTTCGCGGTACGCGCGTTTTGGTCCACGAAATAGCTGTAGTTTTGATCCATGAAGTCTCCAAACGCTCGTAGCGCTTCCTCTTTTGGGAATGCAGCCATTCCGGTGGGAAGAGAATTAGCCAGGTGGAGGAATTCGCTCACTGTGGGTGTCTCCGAGGTAGGCATGTTGGCAGCCTTGCCCGTGAGCATCGTGTATTCGAAGGCTATGGGCAGGGTGTAAAGCTTGCCGTTTACCTTGCACGCGTCGAAGACGTTGGAGTAGTATTGGGACATGTCCATCCCGCTGTCTGTCATCATCTGGCCTATATCAGCGAGGATCCCTTTGTCGATGTATTTATAGTAGGGCAGATCGTCCAGCAGGAAGATGTCCGCGCTGTTTTGCGAGAGGATATCCGTGTTGAATTGCTGGATCAGCCCTGCGATATCCACATTCCCGGATTGCTTCATGCCGATGATCTGGTTAACGTAGGACTTGACTTCGATCTTGTAGTCCGGGTGATCCGTCTGGAAGGTGCTTATGGCCTCGTTCACGATGGTGTTTTCCGATAGCCCAGCCAGCGTTATCACTTTTTTCTGCGGTACGGAGGATGCATCCACCAGCACCAGCCTGTCTATGCGGTCGGCTTTTGCATTCGAAAAGGACAGGGAAACGCCGTTGCCGCCTCCTTTCACCTGCATGCCGGAGGTTTGTCCCCCATGGATCGAGGAGATATAGATGGATCCCGCCCCGTCGATGGTATATCCCGAGATCTGGACTCCGCTGCCTCCGATGTTGAAATCCGTCAGTTTGATCAGCGCTTCGCCCGTCGTACCGTCCGTCTTGATGGGGTTGATCCCGTTTTCATTCAGGTAGAGGAGCCTTTTCCCGGCCTTGTCATACGCGAGCCAGTCCACGTTCATGAGGGGCGCGTTGATCTTTGCCGCCTCAGACCCGCTCTGGGTATCATAGGTTGTGAGCGTGGGTACGCCCTCGGCCATGGAGATCACCACGAGCTGTTCCTTCTCGTTCATGGTGATGATGTCCATCGCTCCCTGGCCGTAGGTGCGCACCTGCTTGCCTGTACTGTCATACTGCAATACACCCGCTTCCATGGTGCATAAGAATATACTTCCATCCGATGAAGCGGTAAATCCTGTGATCCCGGCTCCTTTCGGCGTCTCCGGGCCGTTGCCGCCGGATGTATTCACAGCTTTATTCACATCGCCGGATGTATTCCCTGCTTTATCCCCGTTGCCGGATGTGCTCCCCGTCTTATCCCCGTTGCCGGATGTATTCCCGCCTTTTCCCCCCTTGCCGCCGATCATCATTCCCCCTTGTGGCAGGTCGCTGATGGTCACTGTTTTCGAGGTCTTGCCGGTATTGTCCAGCACATGGACCTTCGCGGTGTTGTGGTCCGGAAAGGTCATTGCATAGGCCGTATCCTTGCCGTCCAATGTGAATTGCGTCACCGCGTCTTTTACGTCGGTTGTAATCTCGGCCTTCTTCTTACCGGATAGGTCATAAGTGGTCAGCGTCAATGCCGCCCCATTCACTTGGGATGCTACCACCAGCTCGCCTGCTGAATTGGTGACGGGCGGAAGCATACCGGTTCCGGTGCTGCCGTCAAAGTTCTGTTGTGCGTACACCTTGCCGGATGTGCTCTGTGCGCTTGATGTGCCGTTCGAACACGCCGCCATCAGCACTGCCAGTACGGCTACAGTGAGAATTGTAATGATTCTTTTTAACATGGTAACAAACCTCCGCATAGTTCTGTGGGAAAATATATGGTAGGGTTCATGCGCATTGGCTGTCCTCGGTGGGTTCAGCAGTCTCCGCATTTGCCTCTTTCTCGCTTCGATGGAAGAGTCCGCTGATCTCGTCATGGTAAAGCCGCTTCACCGCCCACAGGCTCAGTCCCAACCCTATCAGTACGGCTGTCCCTGTTGGCATGTATACCTGCAACCCCAGGATTCCGTCTATGAGGCAGGAGGCAGCCGCGGCAATCAGGATATCGACCCATATCGACAATAGGTCGTACCCGCCCGATTTCCATCCCTTCAGCCTCTTGCCGGCGGGTTCAGCCTCCCGGATATCTTTCAATAACCTTAGGCCCAGCGCGTAGACCGCCATGCCCGCCAGTGCCAGGGCATTCATCCAGCCGGATATTTGCATCACCTTGTCGTGGGCGATATCCCAGGGTGCCGGCAGGTAGACCCGCGCTGCGTTGGCCGCCTGCGCCTCCGACTGGATCAGGTTTTTGTAGAAATCCAGGTCGATCCACGAGCCAGGGATATACCGTGCCGGCAGGTAAAAGCGGAAGTCTGCCAGCAGCCACAGGCAGTACGCCAACCCCGCCCCGGTGATGCACACCAGGAGCATCCTGGTTATCCGCCATAGCACGGGTTTCCAGGCCTCCCGGAAATACCGTTCCCTTGCAAAGCGCCATGTCCCCCGTCCCATGCCTGTGATGATCTGCACCGCCATGAAGATGATCTGGATCGTCAGGATGGCTGCCATAGTCGCAAGAGGAACCCCTGATACCTCCGCGTCCAAAATGCCGCGCTCTGTGATATCCGTGAATAGGAAGCTGGGAGCAGCCTTGCCCTGCGCGCTGAATGCATTTTTGACTGTCTGCAGGTTCTTCCCCGCCACCGCTCCGGGCAGTTCCGCTTCCATGCCCGCTATCGGTATCGAGCCAAGCGGGTCGTAAGGGATGTATGCCCTCCCCACCCCGTTTCCTGATAGCAGTCCGGGCAGGGACGTATCCGTATCGCATATGCCTGTGACCGTATAGGTCTTGTCCAGGAAATCCAGCGTCATGCCGATCGCGTTCAACGTTCCGAAAAGCTGCCATGCCAGCCCTTTATCCAGCACTACGGCGTTATCCGGAGCGTTATCGTCGGGCAGGAAGCTTCCGTAAAGCATTCTGACGGGGTGGAACTGGACGAACGATCCGCCCACCGCATAGATGTCCGCCTGGACGTTGCGCATGTCTGTGGATACCTGCCCCCGTATATCCCCCCAAAAGGCTGCGGATGACTTCAGGGTGTCCGATATGTTTGTTATGTCCTCTTCCGTCAGCTTCATGGCGGGCGTCGAGCCGGTGGACAGGACGGATACGGCGACCACGTCCTCACTGGATGGGTAACCTGGGTCCGCGGCATGGGCAAATGCACCGCCTGTCAGGATGCCTGTCACCGTCATCAGGATGCCGATGAGAAGGATCAGCCTTCTTCTACGTATGGTTTTCATACCGGACCTCCTTTCCAAAACATCTTTCGACTATTGGATGCGTGCCGTGTCCCCGTCGCCAACGGGCTTGTCACTGCTGGTCACCACCCGGTCCCTCGGGGAGATCGGTCCCGATATGGCCGATGTGAAAGCATCATAGTCCACGACCGTTACGTTCACGCGCCGCAGTACGGTCTGCTTCCCCAGCGGCGTACTCTTCTCCTCCGCCACCAACACGAAATACCCCAGACCGTCTTCCCTTATGGCGCCGTTCGGCAGTGTCATTTCATAGCCTCCCGTATTCTGTGTGTAGCGGATATCCCCTGCTTGGTTGGGCTGCACGTTTACAGCTGTGATATCCTGCGCCGTGGTATCCAGATAGAGGGTCATCGTCTGCCCTGGATGCGCCGCGCTGTCCCGTTTCTCCCGGAGTGTCCCCAGTATTATCTTGGAGGTGCCCGATAAGTGGATATCCATCTTCGCCTGCGCGGGGATGATTTCCGCGTCGTCGTTGGAAATGTCCGCAGTAAATTCCAGCCCCTGTGTCGTATCCAGCAGCGCCATTACGGGCTGGTTGGGCGAGGCCATGCCCCCTTCCTGCACGTTCACCTGCTGCACGCGCCCGGCGATGGGTGCTGTGACCTTTCCCCCGCTGTCCGCCAGCGCCTGCAGGGTATCCACCTTCTCCTGCTGCGCTGCGATGTCCAGATCCATGTTCGCCAGGTCCAGCTGGTTGGACTGTTTCTGCCTGGAGTCTTGTGTCCTGGCATGGGAAAGTTGGCTCGATTTGATGGCATAATCGTTTCTCGCGTTGTTCAGCGCCTGCTGGGCCACCGCCAGCTGCTTCGCGTCCGCAGTCCCCGCGTCGAACTGGGCTTTGACGGTGTCATACTCCGCCTGCGCCGCACCCAGCCTCGACTTGGCTTCGTCAGCCGCGACCTTCATCTGCGTATAGTCCTGCGCGTTATAGCTCAGGGCAGTCCGTTTCCGGTTGTTTTTCATCTTGGCCAGTGTATCCTTCTCCGCATTCAGTTGTTCGGCTAGCGCGACCATATCAAATGTCAGCAGCGTATCCCCCGGGTTCACCGTGTCCCCGGCCACCACCGGGATCGCCGCCACCTTGCAGTCTATGTCCACGTTCACCGGCACGCCCGATTTAGGCGCGAATGTCCCGACTGCATTGACCACCTTCTGCAGCGAAGCCGAGATTGGCGTGCTCACACTCACCTTTGGCAGCGAGATGTTGCTGATGGTCGCGGAAAAGAAGGTCAATAGCAGCATTACCACCACAAATCCGATGATGAGCCGCCGTATTGTCTTCTTCCGGTTTTTCGCTGTTTCTTCATTCCCCATATCGCCCAACCTCACTCTTGTCTCTATGTTTCTTCCCGAAGGGAAAGGGTATTGGATGAGCCTGTAGGCTCTGTATCTGTTAACTGTTTAATCTTGCAGGGAAACTGTCAACTATCCACTGCCAGCTATCAGCTTCCAACTACTCCCGAATATTGGTCAGCTGTATGCCCTCCACGAGGTGGTTCTCCCCGTAAAGGAAGACCAGTATGATCGGCAGCATGAAAAGTGCCGACGCCGCAAAGGCCACCCCCAGCGAACCCGCATTGATCTTGGAGAGGTACAATGACAGTGGCTGCAGGTTGGCGTCCTTGAGGAATACCAGCGGCTGCTCGATCATTCCCCAGTTGTCGATGAAAGAGAGGATGACCAGCGATGCCAGCGCCGGCTTGCATAGCGGCAGCACGATCTTGAAAAAGATCTTGACGTACCCCGCCCCATCGATCTTCGCCGCCTCGATGCATTCCCTTGGGATGTGCCCCATGAATTGGCGCAGGAGGAATACGCCGAATGTCGTGAATATGCCTGGGAAAATGATCGCCGCGTAATTACCCAGTATCCCCAACGCATCCGCCATCAGGTAGTTGGGCACCAGCGTCACCTGGAAAGGCATGAGCATCGTGATGAGGTAAATGGCGAATACCGCGTTCTTCCCTGGAAATCTGAACATCGTGAAGGCGTACGCCGCCAGTGCTCCGATAGCCATCTGCCCGAGGATGATGGGAAGCACGAGCTTTACGGAGTTCCAAAACATCATCAGGAACCCGGTGTTACCGATGAGGACCGAGTAGTACTGGTCTGCCGAGACCACGTCGGGGATGAGCTTGGCGTCCGCGTACTGGCTTTCGTTCCGCTCTAAGGAGCCATTGTTGTTGATTGGTCCGTAGTTCTCTGTGATCTCGCTCTCGCTCATGAAGGAGTCGGTGAATGTCATCACCACCGGGAAGATGAAAGCCAGCGCCAGCAGCCACAGCAGGATTCCGAGGATGATATATTTTTTTGTGATCTTGCGGGGTACCCTGTAGCAGGCTCCCTTGCCCCCGCGCTTTTTTAGGATACCCTCGCTCATGACCCTTTGCCCTCCCTCTTGCCCGCCGAGCGTTTCCGAAGGTATACGAAAAGCCCTGCGATCAGCGTTACAGCGATGGCCATGATGAAGGCTGCGCTCGTGAGCTTCTGGTAATCCAGGGAGGTAAAGGCGTTGTTCATGAAATGCTGCAATGTATAGATACTGTCGTGCGGGTAGCTCCCCGCCAGCAGGTACACCTCGCGAAACACCTTGAAGGAGTTGATCACCGACATGACCGTCACGAAAAATGTGGTGGGTAACAGTGCCGGCCACGTGACGTGGCGGAATTTCTGGATCGCGTTTGCCCCGTCCATATCCGCCGCCTCCAGGCATTCCTTCGGCACCGTGCTCAGACCCGCCAGGAAAAGCACCATGTTATACCCCACGTTCTTCCACAGGTACAGCAGCATCACGATGTAGCGCGCCCAATCGGATTTCAGCCAGTCCACCGGTGAAGCCCCCATGGATGTCAGCAGCCCGTTCAGCGCGCCGTTGTTGTCGAAGAGCACCTGGAACACGAGCACGACAGATGCTACGGGTATGACCAATGGGCTGATGAAAAGCGTTCGCAACGCCCTTTTCCCGATGACCGGTTTGTTCAGCGCCATTGCCAGCAGCAGGGAGAGCACCACCGCGAGTGGTGTGCCGATGCCTGTGAAGATCACGGTGTTGAACGCAGCCTTGCCGAATGCGGCGTTGGATAAAAGTGATATGTAATTCTGCAGCCAGACGATATGCCCGTTCACCGGGCTGGAGAAAAGCGACATCCCGAAGGATTCCAAGAAAGGCGCCCCGTAAAAGAGGAGGAACCCGGCCAGGCTCGGGAAAAGGAACATCAGCGCGATCCCGGCATCCCGTTTTGAAAAAGTTGCCTTTCTTTTTTTCAGCGCGCGCCCCGTGCGTACCGGCATGGCCCGCATCCCCTGCATATCCAGCCTCCAATGGTGTATTTCCCATATCTCCGTTATCGCAATCATCGCACAGTTGTCTTGAAACTCCCTTGAAAAATCAAGATATTTTCAAGGCAGTGGTGTTATACTTGCGTTAAACAGAGGTGGTTGCATGCGGATTTTGCTGGTTGAAGACGATAAATGGCTGGTCAATGCGCTGGTATACCAGCTGAAAAAAGAGAACTATGCCGTCGATGCCGCACTGGATGGCGAGACGGGCTGCTATCTTGCATTACAGAACGACTATGACCTCGTTCTTTTGGACCGCATGCTGCCCAAAATGGATGGCATAGAGATTTTGAGGCGTATCCGAAATAGCGGCAGACAATATCCTGTTTTGTTCATCACCGCAAGGGATACGATTGAGGACCGGGTGGACGGGCTGGATGCCGGCGCGGATGATTATCTTGTCAAGCCTTTCGATAAAAAGGAGATGCTCGCCCGTATCAGGGCGCTTTGCCGCAGGCCTGTTTCCGTCAATGCGGATGAAAGAATCACGGTTGGCCGCCTGGTTTTGGACCCACATTCTGCAGAGTTATGCTATGGAGAAGTGAATGTGGAATTGACGCCCCGCGAGATGCACCTGATGGAGCTGCTTATGCGCCACCAGGGACAAGTGCTTCCAAGGGAAACGATATTAGACCGTGTATGGGGGCCGCTGGATTGTGTGGAGCCCGGCAATATCGACAGCTACATTCATTTTCTCAGGAAAAAGCTGCAGGGTTTGAATGCACCCTACGCCATCCGCACCCTGCGCGGTCTGGGTTACCGTTTGGAGAGGGAGTAAAATGTTTAAAAAACTCAAAACAAAATTGATGTTCTTAAATCTCGCGGTTGCCGGGCTGATTCTTTTGGCTATATCGGTCATCGCGTTCGTTCTCATTGCTGACAACATTAAAAAGAATTCGGAGCAGATGCTCGAAGTCGTCACAAACAATCTTGCGCTGCAGCAAAATAACTATAGTGATTTCGATATGGGCATCGTCATCAAGTCTTCAATGGGTATATTCCCCTATATCTTTATCAGAGTGGATGATAATGGCAGGACATTGACCGGAGGCACCTCGTCCCTCCCCGATGTGACTCAGCCCGATAATAATAGGGCGCTGTCAAAAGAGCAGGTTGATAGTGTCTTGCAGATTATTCTGGATCAAGAATCTAAATCTAAATTAACGAAGCTGCAGATGGTGGAAAAAGGCCAGGTGTCTATTGACAAGGAAGATATTAAAAAAGGCTTGTCAATGACGGTGCCAAATAACATCATAGATTTGGGGAACGGACAAACTTACCGCTACAGGGTCGTGTATACGAAGGATTTGAAAAACGGTGCTATGATGTATGCCGTTCTGCAGGACTTGGGTTCGGAAAAAGCCCTTTTGACCAGTGTAGGGTTCGCATTGGGAGCCTGTGTATTGGGCGGCCTGTTGCTGATGGCGCTGGGCGGTCTCTTTCTTGCCGGGCGTTCTATCCGCCCTATCCAGGCGTCATGGAAAAAGCAGCGGGAGTTTGTGGCGGATGCCTCCCATGAATTGCGCACTCCCCTTGCTGCCATCATCAGTAATATCGATGTGGTGATGGATGACCCCGAAGCGCAGGTGAAGGAAAAGCAACTATACTGTCAGGGCATTGCGGAAGAAGCAGGCCGTATGTCGCAGCTGGTGGATGGCTTGCTGTTGCTTGCTCGTGCCGATTCGGATATGCTTGTCTTTCAGAAACAAAATGTGGATATAGCTGCTGTGGTGGAATTCGTCGCGACTTTTATGCATCCGGTTGCGGCCAAAAAGGATATCACTCTCGGATTGAATATTATTGACAGTCCAGCAATTCTGGGTGACCGTGACCGGCTCAAACAGGTAATCATCCAGCTTGTTGATAATGCTGTGAAATACACGCCCAATGGTGGCAGTGTAGATATTATATTGGAGCAGATTTCTGACAAAGCCAAGATTAGCATTAGGGATAATGGCATAGGCATATCCCCGGAGCACCTTGGAAAAATATTCGAACGTTTTTACCGGGTGGATCCCTCCCGTGAACGTGAAACAGGCGGCCACGGTTTGGGCCTTGCAATCGTGAAATATATAGTCGAACACCATGGGGGAAGCATATCTGTTATTAGTATCAAAGGAGAAGGCAGTACGTTTACCGTCGTTATACCATGTTTTCGATTGTAGATGAATAAAGTCTCTGTGATGGTACTGTATTGGGTAAGCGATAGATATATTTTTGCATCTTGTGGTGATCTTCCGCCTACCGCCTGTTTCCCATCATACCAATAAACCTCCAACTGTTGATAATACGAAATCTTTTATATTCCATCCGACTCGATAATCAATCATTCAACAAGCTTTCATATATTTTCTTGAATTCATCCGCTTCTTCCCTGCTCCCCAAGCCCTGATACGCATCGGATAAAAGACGATATATATCCGCGTCAAGCGGTATATCCGACAATGTGTTTTTGAGCAGCTTTGCTGCTTTTTCGTATTGGCCTTCCTGTATATACCGTTTCGCCTGATCCTTGTGTTCGCTCGCCTGGGATGCTTTGGAGTCCTTGCACATATCCGCAAGGACACTATGGATTCTGTCCGCGGTAAATGGTTTTTGCAAATATGCAACAGCCCCCATCTGTGTGCATTCTACCGCGTTTTTGATTGTCGCATATGCTGTGATGATGATAACCGGTGTTTTGATGCCTTTAGCCCTCATATGGGAGAGTACATCTGTCCCGCTGAAATGGGGCATTTTGATATCAAGGATTATCACATCGTATCTTTCCGAGTCAACGAATTTCACAGCCTCATGCCCATCGCTCGCGCAGGTTACCTCATACCCCTCGATTTCCATGCACTTTGCCAGCAGTATGCGTATATTCTTCGTATCGTCCACGACCAAGGCGCGTTTCATTCCTGTTCCTCCTTCCCGGCGACGGGGAGTGAGAAGGTGAAGGTAGTCCCTGCATCCATCTCGCTCTCGACCGATATCTTTCCTTTGTGGGCAGTGATGATTTCTTTCACGACCGAAAGACCGATCCCGGTCCCTTTTGCCCTCGTGTTCAGATTTTTATCCAGAGAGTACCGGTCAAACAGGTTTTCCAGATATTCGGCAGGTATCCCTGTTCCGGTATCGGATACCTTCACTTCAATGTTATCCTTGGTCTGCCTGGCGGAAACGGTGATGGTATCCCCGGCGTCGGTATATTTCAGTGCATTGGACAGAAGGTTATTGAATGCCCAGGAGAGTTTTTCAAAGTCGGCGCTGACCTTGGCAAGATCTTCGTCAATTTCATTGATCAGTTCCACATGCTTGCCGTCTGCATGGCTCACAAACTGTTTGAAGCACCCATCTACGATTGCTGCCAAAGAACATGGCCGCAGGTGATATACTGCCTTTCCGGATTCGATGCGGGAAAGCTCCAGCATATCCGAGACCAAGGTAGAAAGCCGTTCGCTATCCTCCTTGATGGTTTCAACGATTTCAGATTGCTCTTCGCTCAGCGTACCGGTCCTTCCATTAGACAGTAACGATGCGCCCATCAGAATGGAGGTCAATGGCGTTTTGAACTCATGGGACACGGTTGCAACCAAATCCGTCTTGATTTTATCCAGCTTTTTCAGGCTGGTGACGTCTTGAAGCAGGACAATGTAGCCTTCTGCTTTACCATTACCAGTTGGATACGGGGTAATATGGATATTGAAGTAACAACCGTCATCATAAGGCAGATAAAGAATCCGTTCTTTGCTTTCGTTGGTTCTTATCGCTTCATCGATGTTATCAAATAGTGTATCATTTCGTATTGCTTCAAGCAGATGCCTGCCCAGTACTTCCGATTCCTCGATGGCGAAATATTTCTCACACGCATGGTTGATGAGGGTCACTTTTACATCCGAATCGAGTACGATTATAGGGTCAGCTATGCTTTTTAAAATCGCGATGGATTTGTTTTTCTCCTTAAATAATGTCCCTAACGCACTTTGCTCATATTGCTGGAGGCGTGCCGTCATCTTGTTGAATTCATTCGCCAGATGCGCTGTTTCGTCTTTGGATTTGATTTCAATTTGCTGTCCGAGCTTGCCTTCTCCCACCGTCCCAATACTCCGCGCCAATTGGTAAAGCGGAGAAAGGAACCTGTTTGCAAAGAATCTGGCCAGGAAGAACCCCACAATCACGGCAGCAGCAGAAATGCCTATTATGAGATACATAGAGCTTTGGGCATTTTGAACTGCAGTGCTTTTACTTTTGAACATGGCGTTTTCATTTAGAATCACAAGGTCACGCAGCCTGCTTTTAACATTATCAAAAACGGGCATGATTTCGTTGTTATAGTAACCGACCGCTGCATCCTTGCCGTTTGTGTTGAGCGTTTCCTGCAGTTTTGAGAACATTTCAGTATACCGTCCGTACAGGGAGTTCACCTCATCCACCATGAGCCTTTCCCCGTTCTCGGTTATATTACTGCTTTCTATTGTAAAGTTCTCAATAAATGTCTTGCCGCTCTGTGTAAAGAGGGCTATGCCCTTATCTTTATCTATGGTCATATAAATAAGCTCGGCACTATCCTGCCTTTCGACGGCCTCCTGCATCTTTGAGAGTACGCAGATGCTCTTATAATTGGCGGTCATCAGGTTATCAATCATTCGTTGCAGGTTGGAAATATTGAATATGGAGACAATGCCGATAACAGCCGTCAACAATACAAGTCCGATATAAACAAGGGATATCTTCCCCTTTAGAGTCCGAATCATGTTACACCACACCTTTTCTCAGCTACATTCAGTATATATAAAGCAGGCATGTCCATACAAACCGGTTTACATGTACTAAAACGCAAGATAAGTCATGTATGCTGCAAGAAAAGATTGTTATTTTTCATGACGTATGCAGATATCCGCGGAAATACCGAAATTCGCCTTTAAACGGGTTTCACTCTTGAAAAGTGGACAATTATAATCTGTGCTATACGTGAAATACTTGAATGATGGAACGATGGCCATCAAATAGTAGGATTGGAAGCGTTGGTAAATGATTGTTTTGATACTGGTATCGGTGCTGCTGCTGGGCTACCTGGGGTACGCCCTGCTGCGCCCGGAAAAATTCTGAGAATTGGGGTCGCTTATTAATGGACTATATGCAACTGATTATACCTCTGATAATCATAACGCTGCTGGCCTTACCCCTCGGCAAGTACATTTACAACATCATCACGGGCGGGAAGAGTTTCGTAGACCCGGCGATGAACCGTGTCGACGGCCTTGTATACAGGCTGCTGCATATCCATAAGGATAAAAGCATGACCTGGAAGCAGTACATGGGCGCCATCCTGCTCACGAATGCAGTCCTTTTCATATTCATCTTTGCCGCGCTCTGCCTGCAGAATCTGCTTCCCTTAAACCCCAACGGAGTAGGAGCGCTGTCTCCCGACCTGGCCTTCAATACCGCCAGCAGTTTTATCACCAATACCAACCTGCAGCACTATTCCGGCGAATGGGGCGCATCCCACCTGACCCAGATGATGCTTACCGCCCTGATGTTCGCAGCCCCGGCCACGGGCCTGGCCGCCACGGCTGCTTTCCTGCGCGGGCTCACAAGGCAGGGCGAAGGATTGGGGAATTTTTATGTGGATTTCACCCGGTTTGTGACCCGGCTGCTCCTGCCGCTTTCGATTATCCTCGCCATCGTCTATATCGCGATGGGCGTACCGCAGACGCTTGCAGGCGCGCAGGCAGTTACCACCGTCGAGGGAAAGACACAACTGATACCTTTGGGGCCGGTGGCGGCGCTCGAAGCCATTAAGAACCTTGCCAGCAACGGCGGCGGGTTCTGGGGCGCAAACTCCGCGCATCCATTTGAAAACCCTTCACCGCTGAGCGACGTTTTCACCATCGTATCGCTCGGCATGATAGCCACCTCGTTGGTATTCGTCTTTGGCAGGTTGGCAAAAAACAAAAAACAGGGATGGATATTGTACGCATCCATGATGTTTATGCTCATAGCCAGTGTGTTTGTCGTATATATCGCCGAAACAGCAGGTAATCCTGCGCTTGCAAATGCAGGCCTGAATCAGTCCATGGGCAACATGGAAGGTAAGGAAGCACGTTTCGGCATGGGGGAGAACTCGGTCTTCACCGCAGGCACCACGGCTTATGAAGTAGGTGCCGTGAACAACATGCATGACAGCCTCACGCCCATGGCAGGCTTCATGGCCATCTGGAATATGATGATGCAGACCATTTTCGGCGGCAAAGGGACCGGGCTGATCTATATCGTGATGTACGCGATCCTTGCCGTTTTCCTCTCCGGCTTGATGGTTGGCCGCACGCCCGAATACCTGGGCAAGAAGATAGAAGGCCGGGAGATAAGACTCATAGCCTTTACCATCCTGCTTCACCCGCTGATTATCCTTATACCTTCCGCCATAGCCTTGGTGCTACCGCAGACTGCGGCAAGTCTCAGCAACCCCGGTTATCACGGGATATCGCAGGCCGTTTACGAAATGACGTCTGCCGCAGCCAATAACGGCTCGGGCTTTGAAGGGCTCGGTGACAACACGGTGTTTTGGAATCTGGTCACTGGCGTTCTGATGCTGGTTGGCAGGTATGTACCCATCGCCACCATGCTGGCCATGTCGGGTTCGCTTTCGGAAAAAAAGATAACGCCTGCAGGGCTTGGCACGTTCCGAACCGACAAGCTGCTGTTCGGCGTCGTACTGATATTTATCATGATTATAGTGAATGCGTTGACGTTCTTCCCCACATTGGTACTTGGGCCTATATCCGAAGGGCTCACGATTTAGGGTCTTGAAAGAGGTAAAAGAAAAATGAAGTCTGTTATGAAGAAAAAATGGATAGATAAAAAACTGCTGGGCAATGCCATCAGGGATTCCTTTATCAAGCTGAATCCAGGTTACATGGTGAAAAACCCGGTCATGTTCATCGTGGAGATTGGGTTCCTTCTCACGCTTGTACTGACCATATCGCCCGATATCTTTGGCGGTACGGGAGGCAGCAGCCTGTATAATGGCTTGGTCTGCGTGATACTCTTTATCACGCTGTTGTTTGCCAATTTTGCCGAGGCTGTAGCGGAAGGTCGTGGGAAGGCGCAGGCTGAGACCATGAAAAAGACCCGTTCCTCCACGGACGCGCGCCTGCTGCTGAAAAATGGTGAGACCAAAACCATCAGTTCATCGGACCTGAAAAAAGGTGATATCGTGCTGGTCCAGACGGGTGAAACCATCCCGAATGACGGTACGGTTATCGAAGGTATCGCTTTTGTGGATGAATCCGCCATCACCGGCGAATCGGCCCCGGTTTTGAAAGAGGCGGGCGGAGATTTCAGCTCCGTCACAGGCGGCACACGTGTAAAAAGCGACTGGCTGAAGATCCAGATCACCGCATCCCCGGGCGAATCCTTCCTGGATAAAATGATTTCCCTGGTGGAAGGCGCATCCCGCCAGAAAACGCCTAATGAGATAGCGCTGACCACGGTGCTTGTGAGCCTGACGGCGATCTTCCTGATTGTCGTGGTTGCGCTTTTCCCCGCCGCGCAGTTTCTGAATATCTCCCTTCCAGTGGCTGCGCTGGTTGCGCTGCTGGTCTGCCTTATTCCCACGACCATCGGCGGCCTGCTTTCCGCCATCGGTATTGCAGGGATGGACAGGGTGACGCGGTTCAACGTCATCGCCATGTCTGGCAAGGCCGTGGAAGCATGCGGTGATGTGGATACCATGATACTGGATAAGACGGGCACCATCACCTTCGGCAATCGGATGGCTGCGGAATTTGTGCCTGTAGGCGGCACATCCCAGGAGGATCTGACCCGCTATGCTGTCATTTCATCCTTGCTGGATGAGACGCCCGAAGGCCGCTCCGTAGTGGAGCTGGCACAAAAGAATGGCATTACCGTAGACAAAAAGCAGTATGAAGGCGATAAATTTATCGAGTTCACCAGCCAGACGCGTATGAGCGGCATGGACCTGCCGGATGGGAAAGCGGTGCGAAAAGGTGCGGTGGATGCCATTACGGATTTCACCGTTAAACGCGGAGGCATCATTCCGCAGAACCTGGCAGCGGAAGCGGAGAAAATTTCGCGGCTCGGAGGCACGCCTTTGGTGGTCTGTGTCGATGAAAGGATTCTCGGTGTGATTTATCTAAAGGATACGGTCAAACCGGGACTTGTGGAGCGGTTCGCGCGGCTCGGGCAGATAGGTATCAAGACCATCATGTGCACCGGTGATAACCCTTTAACCGCTGAGACCATTGCAAAGGAAGCCGGCGTAGACGAATTCATTGCGGAATGCAAGCCGGAAGACAAGATTGCCGTCATCAAAGCGGAACAGGCCAAAGGAAAACTGGTGGCCATGACCGGCGACGGCACCAATGACGCCCCTGCCCTCGCGCAGGCGGATGTAGGCCTGGCGATGGCCAGCGGCACGCAGGCGGCCAAGGAAGCAGGTAATATGGTGGATCTGGATTCTGACCCCACCAAGATCATTGAAGTGGTGGAAATCGGCAAGCAGTTGCTGATAACGCGTGGCGCGTTGACTACGTTTTCCATTGCAAATGACGTGGCGAAATACTTTGCCATCCTTCCAGCACTTTTTGCGCTAGCCATCCCGCAGATGAACCTGCTCAATATCATGGCGCTGGCCTCGCCGAGCAGCGCCATCCTGTCGGCTCTGATATTTAATGCGCTCATCATCCCGGCCTTGATACCCCTTGCAATGAAAGGCATCAAATACAGGCCCATGAGTGCCAATATGATGTTGGCAAGGAATCTGCTCATATTCGGCTTCGGCGGCCTGGTGGCGCCGTTCATCGGCATCAAATTGATTGATTTGATCATCAGCCCCCTGCTCAGGATCATGGGTTTGGCATAAAGGAGTTATTGTTATGGTACAGTCTGAACAGAAAGTCAAAAAAGGCAATCCGCTTTTAAAGGCGCTTGGCATATCTGCAGTCATCATCGTACTCTGTGGTCTCGTATATCCGCTCCTGATGACCGGGATAGGCCAGCTGGTATTCCCATGGCAGGCCAATGGCAGTATGGTCATGGTGGATGGCAAGGTGGTCGGTTCAGAACTCATCGGGCAGGATTTCACCGACCCGCGCTTCTTCCAAGGCAGGGTTTCCGCGGTGGGATACAATACGTATCCGGATACCCAAACGGCAGAGGAAAAGGGCGTTTCTTCCGGCTCGGCCAACTATGCCCCAAGCAACCCTGCGCTACTGGATAGGGTTAAAAAGGATCTCGATATGTTCCTTGCAGCACATCCGGGCACGAAGATGGAGGATATTCCAACAGATTTGCTCACCAGCTCGGGCTCGGGTCTGGATCCGGATATCAGCGTGCAGGCTGCACAGATCCAGATACCTGCCATATCTAAAGCATCCGGTATCCCTGAATCGGAATTGCAGAGCATCGTGGAAAAGTGCACGATAAAAAGGACCCTCGGGTTCCTGGGGAACGAGAGGGTGAATGTGTTCAAAGCCAATATCATGATCCTGCAGCGGCTTGGCTGAATCAATCGTTGGGGATGAGATGGACTTCTACATTTTTGACCATCTTGATGAGTTTGTTTACGGTGGAGCCTCTTAGCAGGGTCTCCGCCTTCGTCCGTGTGGGATGGCCAAGGATTATCTGTGTTATATGTTTTTCGTTTGCAAATCTCGCGAGTTCCTCCGAGACGCTTTTCCCCTGCAATTGTATTGTCTCAGCGCCGAGCTGGTTGGCGAGCTGATAATGGGAGTTCAACCTTTTGATGTCGTTTGGTGTACTTTTACGCGCGGTTAAGCGGCTTGAATTGACCGAGACAACGTACCATTCACATTTATACCTGCTGGCGATTCTCGCCCCCCTGCGGATGAGTTTCTTTGCGTTGGGGCTGGAACTGATGCAGACCATGACGCGTTCAGTAGTCCGCCAGGTATCGGTGATACCCTCGTCCTTCATGTATTCTTCAAGTTCTTCTTCCACCTCGTCGGCGGTCTGCCGCAGGGCTAGTTCCCGAAGCGCATTCAGGTTGCCTTTGCGGAAGAAATTCTTCAAGGCCTGCGGCACCTTGACCATGTCATAGACCTTGCCGCGTCTCAGCCGGTTTTGCAGCGTATCGGGCGTCAGGTCCACCATCACCACTTCGTCGGCATTCTGGACGATATAGTCCGGTATGGTCTCGTTGACGGGTACGCCGGTGATTTGTTTGACCACGTCGTTCAGGCTTTCAAGATGTTGAATGTTTAGAGTGGATATGACGTTGATGCCGTTTTGCAGGATTTCCTCGACGTCCTCATACCGTTTCTTGTTCTTGGAGCCCGGTACGTTGGTATGGGCCAATTCATCTATCAGTGCCACGCCCGGATGCCGCGCGATCACCGCTTCGGTGTCCATCTCTTCCATTTCCAGGCCATTGTATAGGACCTTCTTACGAGGGATGACTTCCAGTTTGCCGATTTGGGCATCAGTGTCTGAACGCCCATGAGGCTCCATGTAACCGACAACGACATCCTGACCATATCCCAGCCTGCGGTTGCCTTCATTCAGCATGGAATAGGTCTTGCCTACGCCGGGTGCGTAGCCAATGAATATTTTTAGGCGTCCACGTTCTCCACTTGTTGAGCGAGTTTGTGTTTCTTGCGTAGCCATCACCATTTTTATTATAGCAGGTTTGTACCAAATAATCATATTGTAATCTTCGACCATTGGATAATAGTATAACGACCATTTTTGAACTCGTATTGATTGGTGATATTTGTTATAATACGACTGTGTACACAGGATTCGACAAGGTCTGCGTTTCTATAATAATGCAATAACAGAGGAATAACGTCATATGCTGGGTGCGCTTATTGGAGACATTGTTGGCTCTCGTTTCGAATGGCATAACATCAAAACGAAGGAATTCACTTTATTAACACATTCCTGTTTTGTTACTGACGACAGTATCATGTCCTTGGCCATAGCAAAAGCCATCTTGATGTGCAATGGGGATTATCGCAAACTCAGTGACCTCGCTGTGAAGTGTATGCAGGAGGTGGGTCGCCCCTACCCGCACTGCGGTTACGGTGGGATGTTTCGGCACTGGATCTATTCAGATGACCCAGCACCATATAACAGCTTCGGTAACGGCGCAGCCATGCGTGTGAGCGCTTGCGGCTTTGCTGCAGCCAGTCTTGAAGAAGCCGTCAACATGTCCAGGATGGTCACAGAGGTCACGCACAGCCACCCTGAAGGCATCAGAGGCGCAGAAGCAACCACCGTGGCCATATTCCTCGCCAGGCAGGGTATAAGTATTCTGGAGATCCGTGACTATATAAATGCCCACTATTATCCCATGGACTTTACGCTGGAGGGCATCCGGGAAGAATATGCATTTGATGAGACCTGCCAGGGTACGGTCCCGCAGGCGTTGATGGCCTTTTTTGAATCTGAGGGTTTCGAAGATACGATTCGCAATGCCATATCATTAGGTGGCGACAGTGATACCCTGGCTGCCATTGCTGGAGGCATTGCAGAGGCCTACTATGGCATTCCCGCAGATATTCGTAAGCATTCACTGACTTTCCTGGATAAACGGCTGCTCCAGATCCTGATGGACTTTGAAAATGTTTATCCGCCACAGTTTAAAAATGCCGGAGTTGTACTAGGCCAGTTGCCCGGGAGTCCAGGGTGATGTCTGAAAGCTATGATTCAAGGGAAGACATAATGACATCGCTGGAATAGATTCAGTTCGCAAATAATACGGCCACGTTGATAGAATAAAGGAAAGGCCATCTGCCGATAAAAGGATTTTATCAGAAGATGGCATTCATATGTCTGAACGACAGCATGAAATACCGGCCGGCAGACCTGCTATTTAGCTTTCTCCACCGCCCAGTCTCGGCTCAATTTAACCCGGGCGAGCATTCTGTAATCTTGCACATCAACCTTCGGCAATCATGAGAGCGGATTTCCCTACTTTTCAAGTCAACAATACCAGCAGGTGTATTAAGGGCAAAGGGTTCCGGGTCCATTTTTGCCAGTTCTTTATGTAAGTCGGATTGGGAAAGAATCAGCATTTCCTTAAATATGGTTCTTTTCTGAAGTTTTTTGCATGTTTCAAATACATATCAACTGCTTTTTGAAGCTCAGTGATATAACTAACCTCCGCCATACCCTTCCACTTTCCTAAACCCAACCAATTTGCTAATCAACTAAAAAGCAAAGCTCCCTATTATAGGGAGCTCTTGAATCACAGAAATTGTGGTTGTTGATGGTGGAGGCGAGTCGCAGATTCGTTTTGCCTCCTGGAGATGAGCCGCAGGTTCATTTAACCACAATACCATTATAACTATTTTCCATAACGCTGGATACTGACTTTTTCGATACTCATCTTCGCTGTAGTTAATTATTCTACAAACCGTCCTTTTTATTATAATACAGGCAACCCTGCCGCCGCCACCGATTGCCCTACCCGACGGCTCTTCTCATCTGGCAGATGTAACTTCAGTTTGGCGGCGTGTTCGGGATATTCGTCCCTTAATACGTTGACCGCTGTATTGTACAGGATGTTGCCGCCTTCGCCCGACATCACCCGGCCCAGGAGCAGGACGTGCTTCATGTTGTATAGCTTGGAATACAGGGCCAGCCCGTGACCTAGGTAAACCCCCAGGGAATCATAAACTGCTTTAGCTCGGTCGTCTCCCTGCTCCATCAGTTTCTGAACGGCTTTGAGCTTCTCTCCCGGCGATTCTTCGCTCAGCAGTTCGATACCCGCCGCAGATGCCAGCTTTATCACTGCGTCTTGTGAGAAATATTTCACCCCGCATCCCCTGTCCCCCGACCATTCATCAAGTGCACCGTTTGTATTTAAATCGATGGGTGTAAACGCCAGTTCGTTCAGCCAGCCCCGGATACATCCATCCGGCCCGATATATCCCGCCGCCTCGCTGGTTCCCATTGCCATACCCAACACATTGTTATCTCCCAGTTCCATCGCCCCCGCCAGCGCTGCCACGTCCCCATCGTTGCATACCGCCACCGGCACATTTCCTATCTCCTTAGCCGCGCGAAGGTAAATATCCTTGACTTCACGATTGAACCGTTCACGGGGTACTTTGATGAAAAGCGACGCCACCATGCACCGGTTGTCCACATAGATGCCCGCGCTGCTTACGCCGATCGCGTCCACCCGCGGCATTTGGGATGCAGCGGTTCTGAATGCGCTTAAGATTCCCTCGTAATGGTAGCGGGGGTCGCTGTTCATCTTGGGGTGCCATACTACCTCTTCTGAAAATACCGCTTGGCCGTCGATCACGGCCGAGACTTTCCGGTCGCTCCCGCCCGCGTCAAAGCCAATCCGGCAGCCTTTAAGGTTTCCCCCAACCATCAGCCCCGATTCCTTTTCGGTAGGTGTTTCCTCATAGGGCAAATAGGTGCCTTCAAGAGGGTGCTCATAGACCCGTGCCATGAACCCGGCATCAAATGCACGTGCCCCACATGGGCTGTACGTCTGAGAGATATACCGCGCCATCCCCGCATCCCCGCAGATGAAAATGCGGTATCCGCCTTTCATCCACAGCATTGTTTTGACCATGCGCTCTATGTATAGCCTGTCGGAGTTTTCAAATTCAGGTGTGCCGTGTATGTGGGTTTTATAGACCGATATTTGCCCGTTATCCCGCTCCAGCGCGATGGCCAGCGGCCTCCCGCCGTTCTTTCGGGTGCTTTCCTCATATGCTGTTATGTAGGAAGTGAATGGGATAAAACCGGGGTCGAGTACTGGGATGTTTCCGATATGCATTTTGATTCCGTGCAGGTTCATTTCCCCATCCTCCCCAGTTTCTCGGCCACGTCCTTTTTGAATGCGTCTATTTTTTTACAGATGAAATCCTCAGGCTTGGCAGTTGTATCCTCCAGTAGCTCCGTCATGTCGATGCCGATGATGGCTGCTGAATACGTGTCAATGCTGTGGTCCCCCAGAAATGTCGCGTTTGCCCTGCGCCTTCCCATCGCCGCAAGGTCGTACCGTTTCCCCCCGCAGATTTGTGAGTCGAATACCCCCAGCACCGCTGCTGCAACATTTTCATGGTCCGATGCATCAAACACCGCCTTTTCAGTATCCGCCAGCCAGTCCAGGCTCCGCCACACTTCCATGCCGTAGAGTTTCTCCGGCCGCTTCTCTTTCGGCAGTTCGCGAAGCGCGGATATCGTGCGGAGCACGGTTGCCACGTGTGTGTCGTGCTTGTCCGCCAGGTTATGCGTATAGACCACCTGTGGTGAGCAGGCCAGGATGATATCCTCCAGTTCAGCTATCAGACCCGGTGTTGCGATGCTTTTTACCTCTTTACTTCTGTAATGGAGTTGTACCTGCGCGGAGTATCCCCCTGCCTTCGCCGCACTGTTTTGCTCTTCGGCACGTACGTCCTTCATTTCTTCGTCAGTGAAGCGCGCATAGATGCCGTCCCGGGGCGACCCAGCGCCATCGGTCACGATCACACTGGTGAACCATTTGTCCACCACCCCATAGCACTCGGCGATGGCGTTGTATGCCATGATTTCGGTGTCGTCCTGGTGCGCCGCGATGCACAATGAAGTGGTCCGGTTTAATGCAGATTTAACCGCTGTGCCATCCGGTACATATATCTGTGCTTTTTCATTACGGAATCTCATAATGGGTTCCTCCATTATTTTGTTACAGTAATTTTCTTCAAACTTCTGGGTTCATCCGGGCTCAGCCCTTTTTGTGTCGCCAGTCCGTATGCAAAGAGCTGGGCCACCGCCACATGGTGGAAAGGTTCCACCAGCGGCTCCGCTGATGGGACAAATACCGTTTCATTGGCATACTCCGCCAGATCAGTCGAATCCGTCACCATCAATATGTCCGCGTCCATCTTCCGCAGCTGTCGTGCGATGTCCAGCGCATCCTTCTTGGCTGCGTCGCTGCTGGCGTACAGGATCACGGGCGTGTTCTTTTCGATCATCGCCAGCGGCCCGTGCCAGAAGTCCGATATCGCATAGGCTTTTGCGCCCATGTAGGTCGTTTCCTGTATTTTCAGCGCCGCCTCCAGCGCCACGGGGTATAGCAGCCCGCGCGCCAGGATGATGCACTTTTCCGCAAATTTATACCGGCCCGCCGCCCGGATCACCTCGTCAGCCTTCTCTAATTGTCTTTCCAGCGCATCGGGCATGTTCCGGAGGGATCTGATGAGGGAATCTTCCCCGTTCCAGCTCGCCGCCAGCACCTCCAGGATGAAAAGCTCCGACATGAATGTTTTCGTGGCCGCCACACTTTTTTCCGGGCCCGCGTTGCAGTAGAGGTGGTACTGCGCTTCCTTTGCGATGGGGGAGTTTTCAGAGTTAGTGATGGCCACCGTCAGTGCGCCCTGCCCGTTCGCGCATTTCAATACCTCACGCACGTCCTCCGCCATCCCCGATTGGGTCACGCCTATCACCAGCGCGTTTTTATAGTCCATCCTGCTTCCATATAAAGTTATCACGGATGGGGCCGCCAGGGATACGGGCTTGCCCGTCAGTATCTCGATGCAGTATTTAGCGTACACCGCCGCATGGTCCGATGTCCCGCGCGCCGCGATCACAACGTTTCGGATGTTATTCCTTATAGCCTCCTGCGTGATGGCGCGTATTTTATCGATATTAAGTGTGCCGCAGTCCCGTAACACCCGCGGCTGATCCATGATCTCATCCAGCATATGCATGGTTCACTGGTTCCTCCGTTGTTTTTGGATTTCTGTATAGCAGTGACTCTTCCGTTTCCTTATCAAAGAAGTGGCACTTCTTCATGTCCGCCGCGATCTGGATGGTATCCCCCGCCGATGCCTCCAGATAGGGTTCCACCTGCGCGGTCAGGCGCTGCCCCTCGCAGAGCAAGTAAAGGTAGGTCTGCGCCCCCATGTGTTCCGCCACCTCGCACTTAGCCTCCAGGAGGCTTTCTTTCATGCTTTCACGGTGGTATGCGCTGGAGTATAAGCTCTCGGGTCGTATCCCCATCACCACCGGTTTGCCTATATGCGTGAGGATTCCGGGCAGCTTTGCTACAGTTTCCGGCAATGGCAGCTCATACTTGCCGAATACTGCACAGATGCCCTTCCCGGGCTTATCCTTCAGAATTACATCAACAAAGTTCATCTGCGGCGTCCCGATGAATCCCGCTACGAACATGTTGACAGGTTTGTCGTACACTTTTTGCGGCGCGTCGGCCTGCTGGATCCTGCCGTCCTTCATCACCACGATGCGGGTCCCCATCGTCATGGCCTCCACCTGGTCGTGGGTCACATAGACGAAAGTGGTTTTCAGGTCGTTGTGCAGTTTGGAGATGTTCACGCGCATCTGTCCGCGGAGTTTTGCGTCCAGGTTGGAAAGCGGCTCGTCGAAAAGGAATACCTTCGGGCTGCGCACCATGGCGCGTCCCACCGCCACGCGCTGCTTCTGCCCGCCCGAAAGCTCCTTTGGCTTGCGTTTGAGCAGCGGCGTCAATTCCAGCAGCGCTGCTGTCTCCTCTACTTTTTTACGGATCTCTTTCCTTGGCACCTTCCGTGAGCTCAGCGGAAAGGCCAGGTTGTCATAGACAGAAAGGTGCGGGTATAGCGCGTAGCTTTGGAAGACCATCGCGATGTCCCTGTCCTTGGGCAACACGTTGTTCATCAGCAGATCGTCGATGTAGAGCTGTCCGCCCGATATGCTCTCCAGTCCCGCGATCATGCGCAGCGTAGTGGATTTTCCGCATCCGCTGGGTCCCACCAGTACGACGAATTCGCCGTCTTCGATCTCCAGGTTGAAGTCCGAGACAGCCTCCACGGTTCCGTATTTTTTTATGATTCCCTGTAATGACAGGCTTGCCATCTTCTTTATCCCCCAGTTAATGCTTTTTTGATGCTACACGGTTCCTGTATTCGTTGGGCGTCATGCCCGTCGTTTTCTTGAATATCCTTGAAAAGTACGCCAGTTCCGAGAAGCCCACGCTCTCCGAGATCTCATACACTTTCTTGTAGGTCTCCGCTAATTGTTTTTTGGCTGATTCGATACGCACCCCGTTCACGATATCGATAAAGTTCTTGTTCGTGGCCTTTTTCAGCACCTTGCACAGGTACCAGGTGGATACGAAGAGATGGCTGGCCACCTGCTCCAGCGTGATTTTTTCGGCGAAATGCTCCATGATGTATTTCACGGCCTTGGTCGCCAGGAAGTTCCCCGGTCCCTCGTCGATGGTCAGGCCCTGCTCCTCCGCCCCGCCCTTGGATGTGCCGATCTCGGTGATGGCCGCCTCCAGTGCATCTACGATATCTTCGATCCGCGAGGGTTTCATGATCATGCGCAGTACGCCCAGGTTCACCGCTTCCAGCGCGTATTCAAATTCACGGTACCCCGTCAGCACGATCACCTGCATATCCTTGTGGATGGCCTTTAATTCCCTTACCACTTCCAGCCCGTTCTTCCCCGGCATACGGATGTCGGTGAATAGGATATCGGGTTTCAGCTTCTCCACCAGCTCCAGGCCCGCATCCCCGTTGTCCGCTGTACCCGATACCGCGCAGTTGTATTCCTCCCACGGCACCGTCTGTTTCAGGCCTTCCACGATGATGTCCTCGTCATCCACCAATACCACTTTATACACAGTTCTTCCGCCTCCGCTTCAGGATCTGGGGTTCCTGCCCGCCGGTTCCCTGTTCTCCTTGAATAGTCTTGATAGTGCCGTCAGGGCTTCATGGGTATATTCAAACGTCGCAACGTGGCACGCTGGTGCTGTTTCTCCATCCAAATCATACGGTGTTCGGAGGGATACCGCCAGCACCCGTTTCCCGGCATCCGTCAATCGTCTGTACAGTTCCCGCTGTGATTTATGTACCCCTGCTTCCGTCATGCCTAGTATCACTGTCATGTAAGTTGAACATGCCTGGATGAGGGTGTCTTTCCCGTCTTTTGTGATGTCTGGATCAAATGTTATATGGTGTGTCCCCAGCAGCGCACCGATCGCTTGTGCAAAATCCGGCGTCGCCTTCGGCTCGTCCTCCGCCGGGTTCCCTATTCTGAATTCCGGGCCTGCAACAATGGTGTTTTCGCTGTCCGGGAGGAACCATCTTCCACGAATGGTCGCGATGCTTCCGTTATATAGTTTTCGCGCAAAGTCCTTATGTTCCTTCTTGCTCACTGTTGCGGAAATGTCGGCACGGTTTCTCTCCCAAAGCCCCGCTTTTTCCTTTGCCCGCATGACCCGTTCAAATGCCTCGTTCAGTCTTTTGATGGGCAGTTCGCCTGAAAGCACCGCTGCCTTTATGGCCACCGCCGCCTCCAGCTGCCGCTCGTACGTATGGCTGATGCAGACCATATCCGCACCGGCTTTGATCGCCATCACCGCCGCCTTCGCCGTGCCGTACCGCTCCGTGATGGCCCCCATCTCCAGGCAGTCTGTGATGACGAGTCCGGTAAACCCAAGCCTCTCGCGCAGCAGCCCAGTGATCACGGCTTTAGAGACTGACGCAGGGTGTTCTTGATCGATACATTCTGTGATCAGGTGGCCCGCCATCACCATCGGGCAGCCGTTTTCAATGGCATATTTGAATGGGTGTAGTTCTAACTCATCTAGCCGGTTTATACTGTGTTTTAATATGGGCAGCCCGATGTGCGCATCCGTTTCCGTATCCCCGCTCCCTGGGAAATGCTTTGCGCATCCCAGCACGCCGCCCTTTTCCAGTCCCTTGATCATGGCGCTACCTAGTTCCGCAACACGTTTTGGGTCCGCCCCGTACGAACGCACGCCGATTCCTGTGTTTTTCGGGTTGCAGATCACATCCATGCAGGGGGCAAAGTCGATATGGATGCCCAGCGACCGAAGTTCCTTCCCCAGCATTTCCCCCATGTGAGAGACTTCCTCTGGGTCTTGAACTGCCGCTGACACCGCCATGTTCCCGGGGAAAGGAGTGATGGCCCCCTGGAACCGGTCCACTGAGCCGCACTCCTGGTCCGCTGTTATGAATGCCGGCAGCCCGTTTTCCTTCAGGCACAGCTCCTGCAGTCCCTGCGTTAATCTCGCAGTCTGTTCCGCAGATTTGATGTTGCGGGAGAAGAGGATCACGTTCCCGATATGCCCCCGCGTGATCATCCTTGCACAGTTTCCTTCCGTCCCTTTGAATCCCGCTACGATCAACTGCCCTATTTTGATTTCGATATCGATATTGTCGTACTTCATTGGTCCTGAATCCCATTCTTGTTTTAAGGATGTATTTGGCGTTACGCTGCTGCAAAAGTGCCCCATAAAACCATTTGCAGCAGCGCCGCCATTCTTCAAGGAGGAGTATTCCTTGCAACTCTCGATTTGAATTCCCCGTGGTGCTCAACAGAACCCCTGCGTTTAAATTTCCACTATTGAATCGTCCCGAAGGGACACCACAATTCTTAATTCTTAACTCTTAATTATCAATTGCCTTCGTAGTCAGTTTGTTCTCCCTGTCAGCCGTTTAACCCTTTATCGCGCCTGCGGTCAGCCCCTTGATGATGTTCTTCGAGAGCATCAGGTATACGATCAGGATCGGCAGCACCACCAGTGTCACCGACGCAGCCATCAGGCCGTAGTTGGTGCCGAATTGCGGCGAGCTGATGAGGTTCAGCAATGCGCTCAGCGGGTACATGGCCTGTGTCCGTATCATCACCATCTGCAGGAAGAGGTCGTTGTAGGACCACAGGAAGGTAAATATGCCAACCGTTGCAAATGCGGAACGCGCCATGGGCATGATGATCTTGAAGTAGATCTTGATCGGGCTGTTCCCTTCCAGGAACGCCGCCTCCTCCAGATCCATCGGGATGCTGCTCATGTACCCCATCAGCACGATGATGGCAAAGGGCAGATTGTTCGCCGTCTGTGCAATGATTACGCTCAATGGGTTGTTGATGAGCCCGAGTTTGAGCATGATGGTAAAGACCGGTATGATCGTGGAAAAGGCCGGTACCAGCAGGCAGCCTACCAGTAGCCCGTAAACAACAGGTTTGAGCTTGAATTTATACCGCGTCATGGCAAAGGCCGCCAGCCCGCCGATCAGCAGCACCAGGATCACCACGCTGCCCGATATGAGCAGGCTGATGCCGAAGGCTTTGGCGATATTCAGTTTGCCGAATGCCAGGGCGAAATTGTCCCAGGTCGGATTCACGGGCAGTGCAAACGAGTTGTTGATCACGTCCTGCGAGGGCTTGAGAGCGTTCATAAATACCCATACCAGCGGAAATATTGTCGTCAGCGCCCAGCAGATGAGGATCAGGTATATCAGCGTTTTAACGGAGCGGTTTTTGATCAGGCTCCGGGTGTATTCGTTTTTACGTTTTTTCAGTGCGGTTCCGCCTGTTGACATGGATCTAGCCCTCCTTCAATAAACGATCTGTTCGCGCCTGAGCACCCTGCGGAGGATCATGGATATCACCACGCCCAGGGTCACGATCAGTACAGCCAGCGCCGAGCCAAAGCCCACGTTGCCCGATACGAATGTCTGGAAGTACAGGTACGTCCCCAGCAGGTGCGTCGAGCCCGCGGGTGCACCGTTTGGCGCCACCACCCATGGCAGGTCAAACACCTTCAGCGCCCCCGTTACGCCCAGCACAATGCACACCACCAGCACGTCCCAGATCATCGGGATGGATATCTTGAATACCTTCTTCAGTCCCGTGGTGCCGTCGATCTTGGCGGATTCATAGATGTCCTGCGGTACGCCAGCGAGGCCTGTCAGGATGATGACGAAGTAGAATCCCACGTACTGCCACAGTACCGGCGCCGCCACCATGAAAAATTGCCTTCCTTCGTCCAGCCATACGATGGGTTCCTGCCCCAGGCCTTGGAGCACCTGGTTGAACATGCCGCCGTTGTATGCGTAAAAAAGATTGAACATCAGGCCGATCGCAGTGGCGGAGATGACGATGGGGAAAAAGTATACCGTGCGAAAGAACTTTCCGGCCCGCCCGATGGAGTCCACCATCAGCGCCAATACCAGTGCAAGGCCAATCTGGACTATTAATGTGAGGCCGATCATGAGCAGGGTATTTAAAAGTGCGGTGTGGACCGTGGGGTCGTTCAGCATGTCGGAATAGTTTTGTATGCCCACAAAGTCGCCGTCTTCCGAGCCCAGCGTCTTGATGTCGAAGAAACTGTATGTGATGCCCCGTACAAAGGGATATACCAGGAAGACGAGTATGATAATGATGGCGGGCACGATGAAAAGCCACAATGCCTTCTTGTTTTTGTACAGCATCTGAAATGCCTACCCCCCGGCGATCCCCTTTAAGGGATGTGGCAGAGGGGAGCCCCCTCCACCACATCGTTAAAGGTGGAAACAATTTTGGTTACATGCTATTTCGTTGTTACTTGTTCTTTTTGAGTACTTCATCCAGGAGTTTCTGCGCGGTGATCTTGCCATCGGCCAGGGCCGGGATCTGGGATACCAGGTAGGTCCAGGCTTCCTTGCTCATTCTGGAGTCGATGGGCATGTCAGCATGTTTGGCTGCTGCAGCCATGTCAAATCCGCTCTTTTGCAGCGCGGTCATGCTGTCGTTTGCAGGGACCTGGGCCGCAGGGGATCCGGCGTCCTTGCAGAGCAGGGCGATGGATTCGGGGGTGGTCATGTGCATGACGAATTTCACGGCAGCGTCACGTTTTGCCGGGTCGTCATAGGCTTTCTTGGAGATGTAGAATCCGCCCGAGAACCCTGCGATGATGTCGCTGGGGTCTTTCGCGCTTCCGTTCATAGCCGGGAAGGGGAGCAGTACCGTGTTTGCCTTGTCGGTCACTGTGCCCATGAACCAGGAACCGTCAATGTACATGGCTGCTTTCTTCGTCACGAAGAGGTTGCCCACGAGGTCGTTCTTCGTGGAGTTGAGGTCTTTGTTGAAGGCGCCTGCTTTTTTCAGCGCGGTGATCTGGTCCAGTCCGGTCACCCAGCTTGCCGGATAGCTGTCTTTCGGGTTCACCTGGTGGTCGGCCACGCCGCCTGCTGCCAGGACGGTGTGCTCGATCCAGTAATGAGGCACGTCGGAGAAGCTCGCTGCGAGAGGCACGATGCCCTTGCCTTTGAAAGCTTCGACTGCTGCCATGAATTTGTCCCAATCGGTGGGCAGCGCGATGCCGTTGGCGTCAAACAGGTCCTTGTTGCAAAAGAGGCCTTCGAAGAAGCCGCGAACCGGTACGGCGTAGTGTTTGCCGTCAAATTCGGTCATGAAGTTCATGGCCGAGGGGGTGATGGATTTCGCGTAGTCGGGGTAATCTTTCTGGATATCTTCGATGGAGACCACTTTTTTGTCTTCGATCAGTTTCTTGGCGTCCGCGCCCGTGAAGAAGAGCAGTACATCGGGTTCGTTCCCGGCAGAGAAGTCCGTCATGACCTTGGCTTTCCATACTTCGTCCGAAGTGGCGGATTCATCGGTCACCGTCACATTCTTGTTGGCATCCATAAATGATTGGATCAGTTGGGTGTAGTATGGGGCCGAGGGATCTGCTCCTCCGAAGAATCCTACTGTACGGAGAGCTACTTTAGCAGGTTCTGCCGCTGGTGTGGAGGTCTGCGCGGGTGTTGAAGTAGCGGCTGTTGCAGTCGGGGTGGTGGTCTGGGCGCAGCCTGCGATCATCGCCACAGCCAGTACGATGGCGACAACGATTGCGATGGCACTCTTTTTCATGATTTCTCCCTCCAAATAATATTAACCTGTGAATAGGTACGTTTACATTATATAAATTGTGCACCCGGAAGAGCATCGCACAGAATTGGCATATGTTTCACGATATTGTCATCATGGGTCAGGCCTTGGTAAACTTGAGCATTGCCCATTCCCCCTCTTGGTGCATTCTGTTAAGGCCTTGACGACTAGCCCCCATAGGGTATTCCTGCCTCCCTCGGTGAGGGAGGTGGTGCAACGAAACAGGGAGGGTAGCTCATGAATTTCATAGCCGCAAGGGCATTCCTCATCTATTAACTATATCTGTCAACTGTCAATTTAAAAACTTCATCAGCATGGTTACTGTCGTGCCCTTCCCCGGTTCGCTTTCAATGTACACACCGTATCCTTCCCCAAAAGTCAGCCTTATGCGTTCGTGTACGTTCACCAGGCCGATGTGCGTATGGGAAAGTTCCTCGCGGGATAGTTTCTCAATGTCTGCCCGTATTTTCTTCAATACCGTTTCTTCCATCCCCGCCCCATCGTCTTTGACGATGCATACCAGGTCCTCTCCCTCGGGATGGATGTCGATGCAGATAGTCCCGCTCCCCACCGGCTCGATGCCGTGGTATACCGCATTCTCCAATATAGGCTGGAGGATCAGCTTCGGGACCGTCGCCTCCAGAGTGTTGGTATCGACATCCAGTGTAATGTTCAGTTTTTTGTTGTACCGTAGTTTCAGCAAGAAATTATAAGCTTCTACGTTTTTTAATTCTTCTTCTAACCTCACCAGCCGCTGCCCGCCCCGGTTCATGCCGGCGTCCAACAGTGTGCCGAGTGCGGAGATAATCTCGGGGATCTCCTCGTCACCTGAGAGCCTTGCCTTCCAGTTGACGATCTCCAGCGTGTTGTACAGGAAATGCGGGTTGATCTGGGATTGCAGCGCCTCCAGCTGTGCTTCTTTCAATGCCACTTCTTCTTTATAGACGTAATCCACCAGCCGCTTCAGTTCATTGGACATCTCGTTGAAGGAATCTACTACGAACCCAAGCTCGTCCTTTCTTCCCCCCTTGGCCTGCACGCCGAATTTTCCCGTCTGTAAAAGCTTCATCTTGGAGACCAGGTCGCGTATTGGCACCATGGTGTTACGATATACAGCTGTGGCCAGCACAACGAGAACGGGGATCATCACCAGAATGATCAGAATAGGGATGACCATAGCCTGGAAATACTCCTGACGGAGATTTTCTGCTGGCATGAAAGCCGCATACTGTATAGTAAGGTTCTGTGTTGACAGCAAGCCTGATATCATATAGCGCTCGCCCATATCGCTGTACTGGGATTGTTCACTGTTCGTGGCCTGGAATACCTCTGCAGCAACTTCCTTGTCTGCGTTTCGGATTGTACCAATAGTGAATTCATAGCCATTTGAATACCGTACCAGCGTTCCGCCTTGCTCTTCAATTGCCTTCGTTGCACTGTCAAACAGGTAACCTCTGTCGATTTGGAAAATGACCGTTCCAAACGCGTCAAATGTATTTCTGTCTGCCAGTTTCTTTACTATGAAAACGTCCCCTTCTGTACCGGCAAAATACCCTAGGCTGGGTTTGTAAGTTTTCGTGAAGTCTAAGATCGTGCTGTGTACAGTACTGATATATTTCGAATATGTGTGATAATAGCTGGACATGTAGGGTTGGTTGGGGGCATCAACGAAATAAAAGGATGCCATCTTGAGATATGGCCTTCCCGCAGTACGCGAAAAGAGGTAGGTGTTTATCTGTGTATATACTTCCGAATCGTTCAGTTCCCCTGCCCGCCTTTTTGTATAAATATCGTTCAGCACATAATCGTATGGGATGGAGTTTACGCTCTCCTCAATGCCTGTGAGCCTGTCTTTTACCACTCCCATGGCGAATTCCATTCTGTCCCGCGCGCTCTTGGTCACATTGTTTTCTACGCCTTTTGCGTATTGGAATATCCCGAAAAAAGCCATTACTACGACTGGAAATATGATCAGTAAAACGATAAATATTCTCATTTTATTCAGAAGACTCATCTTGACCTTTGGTTTCATAAATACTTCCCTCAACAAATTAAAGAAATGACTTTAATAATTGTACATTACTTTATACTCTTTTAAAATGTATAATCTTACCCTATAATCAAAAGTCTTAGGCTGATTATAAGTAGAAATCGGGTCAAGTATATATAACTAGTATTCTCTTCCTAATCCTCACCCAATCCTCTCCCCTGATTAAACAGCAAAGCTCCCATCAACCATCTTCCCTGCTGCCGACGGTGAGTATTTGTCTTCGAGATATTTCCGGGAAGCATTCTACAAATTCCTGGATAAGCTCAATATCGAGCATGTCGAGCCCTACACTCTCAGGCATACCTTTGCCACCAGGATGTACGAGGCCGGTGTCCCCATGAAAACTATCCAGGCTTGGATGGGACACAAATCGATAAAGACAACATCGGATACTTACACCCACGTTTTGGATGAAACGATGAGGTCTGCAGCTGCCCTGCTGGACGAGTATCTTACCCGCATCCAGACGAATTAATTTCTCTACTGCTGTCAATCTGCTGTCATACAACCGCATGCATAAATAAATAATCCTGATATTATGATACGAAAACCCCCTATCTCTGCATCATTTCTGCAAACATAGGGGGTTTTCGTTTGGTACGCCATCAGGGACTCGAACCCTGGACACCCTGATTAAGAGTCTCGATTATATGTTCACTATAGCGTCTATAACCCCCCATTTCTGCTTATTCTAAGCAACATTAGGGGCATTTCGAACATTGTGTTCACCTATGACTTTTATGAATTACTATAACATGTGCAATTTTACTTTTTGAATCGGAGGAATCATCGTCGTATATCTATGCATAAAACAATGGTTCTAAATTCGCTAATCGTTAATTAAGCTCTCTCAATAATATATGATTGATAATCCAGCCTTTGAATCGTGAGTTTATCGCCTGCTTTTATATTAAGCATATCCATAGCCTCAAGCCCAAGCCAGATCAGATTTGACCTATCAATCCGAATACTATATTTGCAGATAAAAGGAATGCTGTTGATCTTGATTTTCAGATCACCATTGTTGTACGGGAAGTACTTTTTATTATCCACAGTTACCCTAATATAACCCTTGTCAATGTCCCCTTGTGTTATTGTGGTCCCTTCGGCAGGGATACAAAAGGTTTGTTGAAATTCATTTTCCATTTTGATTTCCCCTTTTATGATAATTAATCGACTATTAAGTATCCTAATTATTCCTTTGTATTTTCTCACATACATATTGTTCCCACAAGTCTTACAAAAAAGAAAAGGCCAGCGATCGCCGACCCCTCCAACCTATTTATTGTTTTTTAAATGTCCTAAGATCATTTTCCGCCGGGTCATTTTCAGTAACATGCTGCTTCTTTGTAGTAAGTGAGGCTTTATGGCATTGCCGCCCTGCTACTACCTCAGTCTTTTTTTATTATGCTTTGTTTCAGATATTATCGTAGCTGTTAAAACTATTCTTTCAATATCATTATTAGGCATGTCATTGTTTCGTTTTTAGACACATAACTCATATCCACATAATACCCATCTTCATTTGAAGCACGAAACCAATAATCTCCGCTGCTTACTTCTTTAGCGAATCCTTTTTCTTTACAAGCTTCACCATATGCCTTAAATTCTTCTCTGCTAACTCCCCATGCGAAAAAGAAGAAACTGTAGTCTTCGTTATCATAACCAATTTGTACTCTTCTAAAATCCGCTTTAGGCAACCGACTACAAATCCTGCTGTTAGACCATTCATGCATATTCTTTCCGCCTTGTGCCGAATCGCCATATTTTTGAGTTTTAAAATCATAATACTGCTCATACAGCTTACCATCATTACCTATGTAATCAATTGTCGCCATATCCGGCTCCATAAGTTTATATTGTTCAATATTTTCTACTAGTTCAGTAACTGTTCCATTAAATGTGCAAGGTGAATCTGCGACTTTTTCTCCTTGGTCAGCAAACAAACCACTAGAACCCGTTATATACATACTTGCTATATAATCGTCACTCAGCTTATTATCTTTTTTAAATTTATCAAATACAGCAAGTTGTTCTGCTGTTGTACTTTCTTTTTGAACGAATTTTATCTCCAAATGAGCTATTGTATATTTGCTATTGTTTGTATAATTAAAAACAATACCTCGATTACCATCAATGACGCCCTTTTCAACAGACCAATTTATATCCTCAATCTTAATAGGATGTTCTTCAGCAACTTTTTTGGCTGGAGTTGCTTCCGATGGAGTAGACTTAACTTGAGTTGAAATACTTGCCGCATCCTTTATTGACGTTTTGCTAGTCGGAGAATTGATATTGCCACATCCGACAAGGCTAAGTACTACCATTACTAGGGTACCAATTGATACAAATAGCTTGAACCCATTTTTTCTTTTGTTCTTCATTTTTACCTCCACTTTTGATTATATTTATTGAAAATTGCTGCTTAATAATAATATATCATAGCAAATAATGCTTGGATATGTTTAGGATATAAATGCCTTATACTTCATATCCTTTATCTATACCAAAAGCATTCTCAAATTTTACTAGATCATCAAGCTTCACTCGCAGCACCTCTTCAAGCTTTTTTTTGAATTCATCATCAGAAGCCATTTGAGAAGAAATATTGTAGTAATATCAACGAGATGTTTATAAAACTAGGAGTAGAAGAATTTATTTAAGACTGAGGCGCTTCTGTCTATTAACCCCATTATATCAGAGAAGAATATTATTGGTATACATTGGGTTATTGATCAAAAGAAAAAAGGGCTAATTGCCGCTTACCCATTGCTTATTACACTAGTTCTTAAAAGCCTTATCAATTATATCCGCCGCTTCCTCATCCATCGTATCAGTTGCATGCTGGTAATACTTCTTTGTCGTCAGCGGGGATTTGTGCCCAAGCCGCTTCGCTGCAGCTTTGTCCGGTATGTACTGTTCAGCCATCATTGTATCGGTTCTCCTGAAGCCTGCTTCATAGTGAGAGCATCACCGCAGAGAATATTATGTTGAAGGATATGTCGGACTGCTTTTCGGCACTCTTCGCTTACATGCTTCTTGCAGTTTGCTGTGTATTCATTATCAAATATCAGAAAGATACGCTCATGGCATTCATCTATATTGTCCTGCAATATATCTACACCGTAGATACTCGTGACTGCAAGAACGGCATATTTTTCGTAGTCGGCAGGATTTTTACTGTATCTGCTTTTTACAACCGCGAGCTTGCGACGTAGAATCTCAGCCAGGAAGTTGCCGTCCCCACAGGCGGGTTCCAGAAAGCGGCTTTCGATACGCTCTGTTTCCTGTTTGACAAGCTCAAGCATCGCGTTGACTTCTCTTTCACTGGTGAATACTTCGCCATGATCTGCAACTCGTTGTTTGGATTTGGTACTCTCCATGCATCCCCCAAAGATATATAAGAAATGAAATCAGAAGTTATCTTGGTATATATTTCACATTATAGCATATTTCCCGTTAACGTCTATTCCTCTGTTATTCAAAATGTTCATGATGATATTCATTGATTCGATAACCATTTCATACCATGTGCAATTGATATGCAATTTCGATATGAACATAACGTGCCGCAATAGCTACGTAATGCAAAACCCCCAAATTCAGCCTTATATCGCCGAATTTGGGGGTTTTCTGGTACGCCATCAGGGACTCGAACCCTGGACACCCTGATTAAGAGTCGGGTGCTCCATCTTTTTAAAATGCCCATATGCCTATGTATTTGTACGATTTACGTAGAAACTTGGGCGTTTAACTATGCAGTACTAGGCAGAAACACGCAGTACTTAGACGGCCAGCAAAAGGTCAGACGGTCGGCAAACGGTCAGCTCCAATTCTCGTATCGCTCCAAGAACGAGTTCTAAATTTTTAACTTTAATTCTTCACAATCCATAATTGCAAAGGATCTCAACTCTAAAGCTTTTTGCTGAATGGATAAATTTATCGGGTAGAGGTATTGATATCCCAAAGTTTAGGATTCTTGTTTATCAAGTTTATAGGCAAGTGTACCATCAGCATTATAGTCATGAATTGTGATTACCATTTTCGGCTGCGGATTCTCCGTTATGATTACCCTCGATAGCGGGTTAAGCAATGCACTCTCCACGACATTAGAGATACCCCTTCCTCCATTGGCCAAGTTTCCCATTGCCAGTTCCTTCAGTTTCTCGCAGTACTTATCCGATAGCTCCAACGTCAGGCCTCTTTCGCTAAGCAGGTTATTTTTGATTTTGTTTTGCTGGCTTTTGAGGATTTCATCTACCACGCCAGCCCGGATAAAATCGAATATCACAAAATTGTTGCCTATCCGGTTAAGCAGTTCGGGGCGACCTATTCTGAAGTTGAAGAAATTACGGATGGAGGTGAGTACTTTGTTTTCAATTTCTTTATATGTCATATCGGGGGTGACGTTTTGGAAGCGGATTCCCTTTTCGGGATCAAGGTCGATCATACCGATATTGCTGGTAAAAATTATAAGTGTTTCGGAAAAATACACCGTCTCTCCGGTGGAGTCGGTCATCCTGCCATCTTCCAGTATCTGAAGAAACTTGTCAAGTATCGAGGGGTCTGCCTTATCTATTTCGTCAAAAAGAAGGACGCTGAATGGTTTTCCCTTCACAGCATTGGTCAACTGTCCGCCTGCGCCATATCCCACATACCCTGGAGGTGCTCCAAGCAGTCTTTGGTCCGAATGGCTCTGCTGGTATTCGCTCATATCAAAACGGGTTACGAAATTCTCGTCGCCAAATATAAGTTCTGCGATGGCTTTTGCGAGTTCGGTTTTCCCCGTACCTGTCGGCCCTGCAAAAAATAAAATTCCCTTGGGTTTCCCGAAGGCGTTGCTTTGGATGCCGGAAAGCCCGGAACACGCACGGCTAATGATGTCTACTGCCTTGGCCACAGCCCTGGGCTGGCCTTTTACGCGCCTGCTGAGTATCTCCTCGGCGTTTTCTATGATGGAACGGTCCAACTTATCCCAATGGCTTTCCGTTTCGCCGTACTTGAAAAGGTTAATAGCTTCTCTAGCCTTTCGTACCGAAATACACTTCTGTTCGCACAAGTTCAATATGCCAAAGACTTCCACATTTGAAAAATCCTCTGTCAGGTTGCTGATTTCGTCGATTGATTTCTGAAGCTCTTCTTCTGTGAGGTCTTTCACATCATGGAAGACAGAAATGTTGCTGGTTATGAAGCTTTTTCGCAGGTCCTTGTCCGGCTTGGTGACTGTGATGATTTTGACGAATGGGTTGTTGATATAAAACCAAGTCGGAAAGTCATTGCTCTTTTCCACGATATAAAATGTCAGGTTCGTCAGCAAATGGCTGTTTTTTTTGCTGACCGACTGTTTGCGTTTCTTTGATGCCAGGAAGAGCCGGGTGAGATACTCTAGCTCGCTCTCAGATAAAATCTCGGGCGATGAAATGGATGTGTTCGCGATATCGAATACGATGGCCACAGATTCGTCCGTGGATTCCAGGGCGCTACGCATCGCCACCGTGGCGTTGTTCAGCGTCCTACAGTTCTCCAGTGCGGTTTTGGCTACATCCAGGAATTTCTTAACGCTGTTTTTGGAAAAAGGATTGTAAAAACCATCGATCTTGTTGTAAAAAACGATGATGTCATAGCCGCTTTCATCAAGGTAGCGGTAGAGGTATTCGTTAAGGGACACGAGTTCACTAATATTGTCCTGTGGGTAGACCCACGCCTGCAGGTCATGCACGTTCCCCTCCACGATGAACGACGTCATCATATTCTGGTGTATCTCCAGGTCCTTGTGCCATTTGGGTTTATCAAGCATTGTGTTTCATTCCTATACTATTTTTTGTCTGACTCGAAGCTCTACATTGTAGAGCCTGATGATATCGTTGTTGAAAACGTGTATCGGACTGCCTTTCATTAAGAGTTCCCCATTGACATATGTCCCGAATTTGCTGATATCTTCCACCATGACCCCCATATGGTCTCTGTACGTCACTCTGATGTGTTTGCGGCTCACCGCCATGTTATTGGAAAAATATTCGGCACCCAGCGCCTCCCGCCCCAGAATGCCCCCGCATGGTGGGATATCGATGCTGTATTTCCCGTTGGTGTCTTCCAGCGAAAAAAGGTATGTGACATCGCTCGATGGCAGGGGCTGGCGGCCGCCTCCCTCTTCGGCTTCTTCATTTTCCTCCCCTGAAGCGCCCACTTCGTCTTTATTCTCATCCATCGTGGAGACTTCCAGCAGGTCCCGCTGGCAATTGGAGCACTTCCTTGGCGCCTCCCGTCGGCTTTCGAATACGTTCTTTTTACCGCAGATGCATAGCTTATAAAAACTCACTTCGTTTTAGCCCCCAATATACAGCTCTTTTTCCTTTTTTCTTCGGACTTTTGATCTGCTCTCGGCCATATTCAGTTTTTTGATTTGCGCTGCCTTCGGCGGCACTGCACAGGAAACATTGATCAGGATGCCCCTCTCCCTGAGCCGCCTGACTATCTCCAGATGCTTTTTGCATATGCGGTTTGCCGATTCTTCGATCACCGCAGGAGAAGCCTCATCACTGGCTACGGTTTCGAAAAGAATCCCTCTTTTATCCCTGCTCATAAATATCGAGCAAGCCGGCTCGCCATCGACGGCTACCAGGTCGCCTGGCAGTCCCGCCAGTTCGATCTCACCGGTAACTGTCATGCCCAATTCCTCAAATACCTCTTTGATGGTATTCGATACATACTCGTTCTTACGCCTCTCCATGAGGAGATTTAGCAGCTTTTCGTTCAGGGCTGCGAGCGCGGAGGTTTCCACATTTTCGGTTTGCATTTGCAGCATGGCGCACAGTGCATAGTAGGTGGCGCGGTCTCCGGACACTTCCGGCTGCTTATCCAGTGTGAGAAGGGCACGCAGAGGTTCATAACGCTGCTCCACAAGGGTTTTGAAGTATGCAAAATCAAGCTCCGTATCCTGCAGTAGTTTGTTCAGGTAGGCTACGAACTTGTTCTTTTCCTCCCTCGCCTCACTCGTCTGCACTGCTGCGCCTGCCAGTTGCTCGCTGATCTGCCTGATATAGGCTTCTTTTTTCATTTGGTCCGACTCATGCTCAATGTCTTCAATGATCCGGGATAGGTCGATCGGCTGGATGCCATCTTTTTCTTCTGCCGTGTTGACTATATCCGTGCCGGATAGCAGTTCCTCGTCGGAAAACCCGGTGAAGGATTTTTCCTGAGAATCATACTTGTGGATATTGGACATTTTAATGCCTGCTGCAGGCATGGCCTTTTGGTTTTGGGAACTATCTCTTGCATTCCGGATCTGCTCACGGATGGAGCTGGCCTGTCGTGATACAGACTGCAGGTATGCATCCTGCCTGGCACGCTCCTGTTCCAACTGCAACATCAGCTGCCTGTGCAGGACGTGCTTATCCACTTCCACTGTATAATAAATCTCACTGCTCAAATTGGTCAGACCGCCTTTATTTAAAATCAAAGAACTTAAATATATCCTGTTGGAAACCCGACGCGTACAGCCATGCCAGGAACTTGCTGTCATGGGTGAGTTTTTCGATAGCGTCTACGCTCATTTTGGTTATTTCTTGTGTAAGCTCGTCGATATTGCTCACTGTCCTGCCATTTATGCTGTATTCCTTTTCGCTGTGGAATATATAATAAAGGATCTGTGGGATCACGGCAGGATTTTCAAATTCGGTGGATATGATCTTGTTCACAGTCCCGGTCACTTCGCTACCGTACCCGTTCTGCTTCAGGAAATATTCAAAAAGCCCTTCATGAAGGATGCGCTCCATATCGCCGGTTACGTTGGAATTCAACTTTTCGATGAATTCCTTTACGTTCCCGTAAACCACGCCTTTAAAAACCAGCCTCTTTTCACTCTTGAGTCTGTAGAGTATATGAAAAACAGCTACATCCTCATCCTGAATTTTGCTGCATTCGCGTATCTCTTTTGCCACGTCCTCGCCAAACTGCTCAAGGAAGTCATAAAAGTTCTCGCGCCTCATCAGTTTTTTTGTATGCTCCCAGTTTCCAATGATAGATTGGCTTAGTTCCCGTAGGTTTGAAACAGCGAGGACCTTGTTGTCAAACACACCGAATACCATGGACTCCTGCTCTTTTTTTGCTTTGAAATGATCCGCGTCATAGAGGGATCGTGTATTAATTTTTAAGAATTCGCCTTCGCACCATTTCTTTACCTCTTCGTACCCGAATCGTTGTTGTTCATCTTCGCTCAGCAGCCCTTTGATCAGGCGCTTTAATCGTCCTTCTATACTATCGGGTATCTCCAGCCCTTTCTCCCATTTCGCCGTGATCTGATCGACATTGTTCCCTTCAAAAATCGAATGTCCTGTTGCGATTTTTATTAGCACCAGCCCCAGTGCACCGTAGTCATAAGCCATGGTCTTGGCGGTCTTGTGAAAAAAGGATAACGTCCTGGGTGCATATTCTGGTGTGCCCTTGATATCGTCGATCAGCCTACCCCTTTTGTCCATATATGAGCTGATGCCGAAATCGCCGATGACAACGCTGTCTTCATTGTCTGAGATAAAGATATTGCTTGGTTTGATATCTCCGTGGATCATGCCTTTATCTGCGAGGTGGTGCAGGAAGTGGAGTCCCTCGTTTAGATTTGGCACGACGATCTCCTTGATGAAGGAGACCGAGCACCTGCCTTTTCCCTCCAGTGTACCGTTGCCGTAATACTTGTAGATTTCATAATAGTTGTCATTGTGGTAGCCGTAATCATACAGCTCCGCCAAATAGGGGCAAGGATGTTCCTTCAGAGCCTTGATCAGATCTTCGGCAGGACGGGACCCCTTTTTATATATCTTTATTGCGTATAATTTTCCTTCCCTCTGCGCCACGTAAATCCTTGCCTGCGTCCCTGTATCGCCTAATGGCTTGATGGTGACGTATTTCTGGGCTATTGTCTGGCCGGGAGCCAGTATTATATCTTCATTGCCGCTTGTCGGGAGGCTTTCATCTAGCCTGGTTCCGCCGGCATCATCCTGCGTGTCCAAAAACCTTTTCTCCGGGTCGTTAGGCAGGTCCGGTGCAGTTATCGCGGTGTCGGTGCTGTCGGAGAGGACCGTTTCCCCTGCTTTTTTTACATTCGTTAAATCATCCATCACTGTATCCCCACCATAAGCATTTTTTCTCTTTCCCGAAAAACCTGGATACTTCGTTTCGACGATTCAAGCCCTTCATATTCCTTGGGATCTTTGAATACATGGATCCTCTGGTTGCTGGATCCCCGCATACCCCTCCCGTCGTTGAGTTCATCGATGTATTCGCCGTCTATGAGCACAGATATCGTAGAGAGAACAAAATCAATGTTTTTATCTGCCTGCGCTTTTAATTCCTCCAGCGTGTACCCTGAAAATACGATGATGTCCTTTGTAACCTCACTGCTGATCTTTAACATCAAAAGGGCCAGTTCTTCCGCTTGCAGGAACGGCTCACCACCCGATATTGTGATACCGTCGATTTTTCCTTCGATGGACCTTATCATTTTATATATGGACTCCACAGGGATGTCCCGCCCGGATTCCTTCCTCCTCAGATCTCCGCTCATGCATCCCTTGCAGTTACGCATGCAGCCGGTGACCCATAGACAGGCTCTGTTCCCCGGACCCAGAACCGTAACCGGATAACAGATTCTTTTAATATACATTCATATCATGCCTTCACTCTGATATGTTCCTCGCACGAGATCCTGCCATCTTGGGCGGGTTTCCCACAGAAGATGCACATGTGGCTCCGTTGCCGTTCGATCACCACGCTGTTCAGGGTGTGCCTGTTCAAGGCGTCTAGGAAATTGCCCGGTGGCAGACAGAATGCATCCGTCTGCAGTGCTTCGATTATTTCGCCGATAGGATTGCTGAGCATTAGGTTTGCTTTTTTGAAGACATCAGCCGGCAGACAAGTCACGATACTTGCATTGAGCATTGATATGCTGTTGCTGACGTCAACACCCATAATATTACCCACACCAATATAAAGTGTGTTCTGTGAAAGGTCGTTGTTCACATATAGGTAGGGGGAGAGCCGTCTGAATTCACCCGTCTTGACCCTTTGATCCATACAGTCGATCGGCCAGTCGTTATAATCGATACGGAATCCGTTAAAACATGCTATGTTATCCCCGGTATACGCCTCCCGGCTAATCTGCCAAACAGCCGGTTTTTTTTGTGCGGCGCTCATGACCAGTTCATTGGCGTACTGCTGGTTGATCAGTTTCACCAGTTCCCTCGGTGTTATGCTCTGGTTATATGTCAGGTTGCGTATAGAGTGGGGCCCGAAAAAGGTCAACAGCATGTAGCAGATGGCGTTGGCTAGGGTCCTGTAAAAGTTCGAGCAGACAGAGATGGTTTCCGACCTGATGGCAATGAAGTCCTCGTCAAAAAATCGAGGTGACCGCAACCATTCCTCGGTCTTTTCCAGCATACGGGTGGTGCGTTCCACCAGCAATCTCATCGATTGCAGGTTGTTTACGGGGTTTTGGATATCCTTGACTACAAGCTCAATGGCCTGCCTGCTGTCATTGTACAATTTCTCTCCGTCCATACCCAGATATGTAGTCTGCTGTAACAATTTGCTCAATTGCTGATATTCGTCGGTCTTCGCAATAGCCTGTCGGAATAAGGTCGTCAATTCGGTTTGGTGATTTTTCGATTTTGCATAAAGCAGAGAGAGCAGATACATTGTCCTCTGGTATCCCATTTTATCCTCCCGGTTTAGCAGTGAAGTGTGCTCTTGCAAATGTTGTACAGGCAGATGCCCCCGCCCACTAGTACACCCAGGCCTACCAGGCCTCCGATGCATCCGCCGGCGGACCCCCAGAAACGCCGCCTTTGCGCTTGATGTACAGTCTGTAGGCTTTGTTTCTCACGCTGTTTCCTCTCCTGCTCCGACGACTCGGCGATTCGTCGCTGCTCGTCTTCATATATTGCAATCTCTTCCGCTATGGCGTCCATGATACCCAGGTAGGCGCTATTGGAGGGATCATACGTAAGGGCCTTGCGGAGATATTCGACAGCCTTTTCGCAGCCTTTCAGGCTACTGTCGGTTTTCAATGTGACGATTGCCTTCAGGTAATATTTTTCACCCGAGTCTGGCAGCTGGTTGAGCTTCCCGTCAATATTGGAGCCGTTGAGGATGGTTGCGTTACCGTTGCTGCTGTTCAGCAAGCGTCTGATGGCGGAGAGTTCGGTTTGTTCGCTCGCTTCAAAAGCCGTTTCTATCTTATCCTCCTCCAGACCCATTTTTAGGCCCTCCGACCTCATAGCGGAAAGTTTGGCGTTTGCCAGTTTTGCAACGTCTTCATCCTCCGCACACGCAGCCACCAACCTATAGGATTCGGTTACTCTGCTGTACCGCTGCTGTACTTCTTCTGCCGTGGCTGATTTTGTCAGCCGCAGCATGTGGTAAATATCCACCAGTTACACCTCTTCACCAAAAAGGTCTGCCACTTCCCTTGGCAGGCTGTGTTCAAATATCGAACAGATCAATTCCTTGTTCCTGCAGCAGGTCAACAGTTCCAGCAGATGAAACACCGCACTCCTGCTCCGCATCAAGATATCCGCCACTTCGTCTCTTCTCTGCCTTGCCGCCATCTCGGCATCCAAACCGCTTCCGGCAAGAATGGGATTGTATTTACCCGTTTTGCAGTCTTTTTTTAAATCGAGGCATGCATCCACTATGTAGATCCATACGCCTGTCCAATAGCAGAGCTTCATAAAGATTTGCGAGTCAAGTGCCTCGTCCAGACAGTCCCCCATGAGGGTTTCGAGCATACTGGCAAAAGGGCCGGCGGCATCGCCCAGCCTGACAGGATTGTTTGCCCGTTCCATCTCATGCAGGCGATCAAGCGACTCCTCGATCCTGGCTATCCTGCCGGGCAAGCTCAAGGCGATTGCACTGTACTTTTTTTTCATCATGGAAAGCAGCCACCTTGATATCAGGCTGCCCTCGTCCAATACGTTATCCTTCAGCTTGTAATAACTCATCAGGAAATTGATTCGGGCAATGGAGTCCAGCAGCTCACCTTTATCTATGTATGTGACCTTTCTCCATGGAGCAAAAGGGCATATGCCTTGCTTTTCCGTGCTTTCCGGATTGACCGAATCAGCGATGATATAAGCCAGGCACAGGTCAAAGTTCACGTATATCCTGGATAACCGTCCGCTGAATCGCTCCATCCCCATGCACAGCCCGCAATAATACTTCCTGTATTCGGTCATTCCCTTGTTTCCCAAAAACTCATCTGAAGGACGAATCGTCCCAAACATAACTTCCTCTTGTTCATCGTACTATTAATTGACTAACGGGCATCCGATCGTATCCGCGATTATGCCCTGAACCCCTGCATCAAGCCCATCCGTTCCATGATCTCCCTATATTTGTCGTAATATTGCTGCCTGCGTTGGATGGCTGCCAGCCGTCTTACCTTGGAAGTGGATCTGACCAGAATAAACAGACCCAAAACCAGCGCTGCCAAGCCTATGGATAATCCCCAGTGCACTATTAACAACAGCAAACCTCCTACTATGGTTGCACCAATAATGAGTAATGCGTAGAAAAGGTTAGTCCTTCGCCGCTGCTTTTCATTGTTGATGGCTAACTGGAAAATGCATCGGAGATACTGTGTTTTTGTCTCCGAGATCTTTGTAAAGGTTTGATCTACCTCTTTGGAGCTTAGATTCAATGCATCACTGGACTTTTTTAGCTGGGCTTCCTTCATTTGAATATCTTCCATTACTCACACCTCTTCATTCAAAATCGTGATAGACTTTCGCCAGCATTTCTACCCATTCCTTTGCGGGGATCTCATAGGGTCGGAAATGTGTGTTCTTTACGTCTTCGTCGGTATTCATGTAGATGGCGGTGGTGCTGCGGAGTTTCTGACCGTTATGCTCCATCACCAGTTTTTCCATTGTTTCGTTATCGGTAGAGAAGACGATCCGGTGCGCAAAATCCCCCTCGGCATGTGGCCCGATAATATTGCAGGTTGCATTATATGTCTCCCCCCAGGTGATGCAGTTCACACCCAGCTGGGCGCCATGTTTGAGAATCTCGTGCAATTTATTTATTGTGGTCAGCCTGCCCGAGTCGCTTTCTTCATACATATTTCTCTGGGCTACCAAACGGTGTGCCCGGCTGATTCCAAAGATCATCAGTACAAGTCTCTCATTGATGTCCTCTTTTTTCGCCTTCCTGCGCAATACCGTATCATAAGTGTCGGATATCAATTCTTCCATTTCACCCATTCGAACGCATTTAATCTGCTTGCGGAAAAGCAATTCCAGGTGTGCAAAGCTGGTGTTGTCAGGTGTTGCATAGTCCGAATCATCCGACAGGTCTACCAGATGCACTAGTTGGTTATCCTTACGTGCGGATTGATTGGTGAGTTCGCCATAAAGCAGGCTCATAATCATGAAATGGAACATACTTGCGGCCCTTTTCTCATCACTTCCGACCATTAGAAGGTTAGATCTTTGAACTGGGGCCATGCCTATCTTGAAATTCCTGTTGAGTTCAAAACCTTCCCCGATCATCAAGCCATACTTCGTACCGTCTTCAAATATTTTTTCGACATTTTTGTCAATAATCAGCTGGTTGAATAGGTTGAAATAGTCGTCCTCGGCATTTGTCAGCAGAATCCTGGTTTTCGTTTTGTATCTTTTGCTCAGGTTTTCATTGCTTTGATATGCGCTGATTTTTTCCAGGAATTCGGAGCGCTTTGTTTTATCCAGGTAACTGATTTGGAAAACGATGTTTGCAGATTCGATGCCGTTTCTTCCGTTGTAAATGGCGGCACCGGCTTCACGATCTTGCAACTGCTTCGCACCTGGGTTGTCGCCCCCGAGCACCGAACGTGCGCTTTCCTCCGAACCTTTGATGGCTATGCGGATGGCGATCTGGCTGAAAAGCATCTCTATGCCGGTGGCGAGATGGAAATCTTGGCAGGCCAGAATAACATGGATGCCCATGGCCCTGCCCTGGGTGATCAGCTTATTGAGGCAGTCCAGGCTATCCTTCGATATACTGTCGCTTTCTCCGCGCTCCCTGAAAAGTTCCTGAATCTCATCGAAAATCAGTACGATCTTTGGAATCTTGTTTTTTGTTCCCCTCCTGTAGTCAGAGATCTCCTCGACTTTATCCCGGGAGAACATATCCGCCCGTCTTTCCAGCTCCTTGCATAATTCCTTGAGGATGTTGAGTCCAAATTCGCGTTCACTGTCAATAGCAACCACTCGCAGGGCTGGAAGGTTGTACTGTGTATATGGTTTAAACTCCACGCCTTCCTTGAAATCTACGAGGTACAATTGCACTTCTTCCGGCGAATAGTTGAGCAAAATGCTCATTATTATGGTATGGAGCAGTGTGGATTTTCCTGCGCCCGTCTGTCCGGCAATTAATGCGTGATGCTCCGTACTCCCGTCCCGTTTGCCCAATACCATTTTCACGATAGTGCTTGCGCCTTTGATGCCAATGGGGATCGACAGCTCATTGATGGTATTTTCCATAAACCAGTTGTTGGGGTCTTCGATATTGTTGAACATATCTATAAAATGCTCAATCTTTCTTTGCGATTCATGGATCCCTTTAGCGATCTTCTGGACTAGAGTTATACTGTTTTCTGCAACTTCTTTCATATTATCAAGCGCCAGCGTGACGCCTTTGTATTTTGACGTTTCCAGTTCAAGTGTTGCGCCTTTTACTGTGGCTACATGCAGCATCTGCTTGATTTCATTGAATATGGGCTGCTGGCTGGCCGCCAGTTTTTTGATCTCTTCACTGTTGGCCCATATAAATACGCAGACGCCGAAAGAGGCGCTCTTGCGTACGATGGCCTGGAGGTCCTGTAGCGCCGACTGCGTGAATCCCGTTGGGAAGTCTGTAATTGCTAGTACGCGCACCGGTTCTTTTTTCAGCCTGGTAACTTTGTCGGTGCCATAAGCCTGGGTCATGGTTTCAAGCTTCTGCCGCAAGATATGGATGCTTTCGGTGATGTCCTTGTCCTGGGACCAGATTTTCGTGTCGATGATTCGTGGCTGTTCCTCGCCGAGTTTTGTGAACATGGAAAATGTTTCGCCAAGCTCCAGCGGGTCTATCATCGTAGCTTCAAGTTTGCCAGCCGGGAAAACCATGAAAAGTCTAAGCAGGAGCATCTTCAGCCTGTCTTGGTACAGGGAGCGCTCGGCAGGGGAGTAGTTCAGAAAGAGTGAAATGCCTTCATCCAAGCCCTGGCAGTATGGGAGTCTGGCTACTAGCTGCCCTTCCACATCCTCAATCACCCTGGGCACACTGTTGAGCAGTTGCTCGGATACCTCCGGATGGACCGACGACCTGGACGTAATAACCATTGAGGTTTCGCCAAAGCAGACATACTCCGGTATGTTGGTACTACATGTATATTTGGATGCGGACGGGATGGATGATAAAACCATTTTGATATAAGACCCGACGTCCGTGTCACTCATCACATCATTGAGCAATTCTTTGAATTTCATGTCCATGCTCTGTGTCAGCAGTGTAAAGTTGTCTTGCAGCTTTTTATTTTCCGCCATATACTGATTTTGCTCTTTTGCACGGTCCAAATCTGCAGCATCGTTTAGCTTTTTTATCGTTGCATTTCTGAAAGCATCCCGATTCTCCCTTTGCTTGTTAAAAAGTTTATCTAGTTCTGCGCGTATTTGAAGTTCTTCTTTCTCGAGTACGGACTGTTCAGAGACCAGTTTGGATGCAAACGGTTTGGATGCAAGGGAGAGCAAAGCCTTATGCTTGAAATTTTGGCTAATAAATTCATACATTTCATTATAATACCCGCCAGGGATCATATCCTGTTCTATATCAAGTGCTTTACGTGCTGCGGTGCAATCCCTTTCGGCCGATCCCGCGTCGCTGCGCTCCATATTATTGATCATTGCCAGGGTGTCTGAATTACGCTGGTTGAGATTTTTCTTGTCTTCCTCATACTGGTCTTTAGCTTTGCTCAGGGCAGACTGATATGCCTGGCAGAGGACCTTTAGAAATTGGAGCGCGGTGATGGCTGATTCCTCATTCGTTTTTTCCTTCCAAGCCTTCCACTTGCTCCATTCGCTGACATCGATGGAATAACCGCCTTGCTCTGTAGCAGTTTCCTTCGCATCCGATGCATCGGATAGCTCCGCATCCAGGATGAGTGTACCTGTTTGATCGTCCACAGTATTTCCCCCCTATTAATAAAGTTAATATAAGGCACAACAACACCAATCAAAAAAATCAGGATTTATTGTATAATACACATTCAATAAATCTGAACTGGATAATGACCTAATAATTTCAAGATAAGTCTTAACGTGATCTCTGTCTCTTATAGACAATGCCGCCGGTGCCTTAAAAGCAAACCTTAAAATATTATCTAAGGACGAAAATAATTTATTTTGCAGTTTTTCAAAATCTTCTCTGCAAGTTATTTTAGAATCTGATCTACTAATTAATGAAAGGGGGTTAATTCTTTCAGAAACAGGTTTTACATTTCTTAATTTAAAAATTATCTTCGGGTCATTATTAAAGTCTGTTATTAATTCGCCATGGCACTCAAGATCATTATCATTATATAAATTTGATAAGTATATAAATACTTGTAGTTTTATTATATCATCCATTTTTATAAGCATCGGAAAAGAAAGTGAATATACTATTGACAATTCATCAAGGACTTTTTCATTGGTGTTGATTTTGTTCATTACCTCTTTTGTATTGATTCTTTCCAATTATCTCACCTCGCTTATGAAATCGGGTTGTCTGTTGCGATAACTGCACTTCGTGGCACTCGAAATATTCCCCGGAACGTCTCCATACTGATCAGTCTTTTCTGATCATTTTTATCACTGCGGCCGGTATCATTGATGAATACACCCAGTAATTCATTGGATCTTTCGTCTCTAACTGTGCCAATTATTGATATTGCGTGGTTGGCACCGCCATCCTCGATAGCCTTACTTTGATTCCAAAGGTAACCTGCGTTTACCCCAACAATCACACCATGTCCGTTTTCAACTAGATTGGCAACATCGGATTCGGTTAAATTGTAATCATAATGGGCATTAAGGCCATTGATACTCAAAATTGCTGCAAGATCGGGAGGTGTTGTGCCGCCGTTCAAGTCTTTTCTCATTATGTGGCTTTTATCACACAAACCGTTCCTTTTACTGGATTGGGCTAGGTAATCCTCACTTTTTTCAATTCCTGCTTTCGTAAATGTATTTGAACACTGAGTAATTCCGCAAGTTCTTTTCCACCCGTATTTATTATTACCTTGAGAGTATGTAAGTTTGTTTAATCTGGCATCATTCATTGAAAATACGTTAGCTCTTCGGCCATTAAATTCAATCATACCTGAATAACGGGGGTGCTTTCTTATTTCAGTGCTAGTATTTTTTTCGGCATAGCCGCAGGATGGGACAATAACAGAGTTAAAGGTAGTATTAATGCCACGGTAATCGTATTCATTTTCACTACCAATAGAATTATTGATTTCCTTCCCGACTTCCATATTATGGCCTATTAGAATATCTGACGAAGTGTATTGGTACTCGTTCTTTGCATTTCGAAGTAACGCTATTCTTTCAGGCTTCGTTAACTCGTCATTATTCAGTATATTACATACTTGGGAAAGGTAATCATCCAATGCTTGATCATTTATCATAGCTGCAGAATGATGTGAGTTTGAACCAATGGTAAAAGTATCACCCTGCGTGGCCTTTTTTACCTTTACCGGACTAGTGTCAACGATTTCTTTTGTTGAAGTAATGCTGTTGTAAAAGGATTCTCTTGCTCTTATTAAACGTTCACTTCTATCATGCTCCTTCAAATTAGGATTGTTCAATATCCCCCATATCTCATTTATATAGTCGTACTTGCGTTGTTCACTTTCGACGTAATTGCCTGAAAAATATCCACTTAGAGGTATGCCGTATGATAGTCTACCTTGGCCTGCGCTTATTACCGGTGGAATAAAAGATTTGGCATCGGCAGTTCCCGTTGCTCTTTGTGAATATTGTGCAGACATTGCAGAAATCCCCATGCTTTGCAGTAGTTTGGTTTTTGCCTGCTCCCCGGCATTCATCCTCGCCAGCAGGTCTGCGATGAACCCGTTCACGTTGCTGCCGAAAGCCCTTACTTGCAGCTGCTCGACGATGCCCAGGTTGCGGCTCTCCCCCGCCGTGTACCGGTCTATCGCCCTGATGGAATCATTCTTCTGCACGTTGATCTGTTCGATGGTCGAAGTTGCCTTCCTGATCCCGCTTTCGCAGAAGGATACCTGCATTTGGGCGGCAGCGACTTGCGCGCGTGCGTATGCCACATCTCCCGCAGGGTGTCCGTCCTCGTCCGTCTGCGAAGCTGCGTCCAGCATGGCGTAAGCGGATGCCAGTTCGCTGCGGGCGCTGAACATCTGCTCCTGGAAATACTCCAGTTCCCTTTTGGCATACTCGCCCTGCTCGATCAGGTTTTCGGCTTTTTGCTCAACTTCGCGTATTCTCATTTATCAAACCTGCGCGATTTTATTGTATAGTTTCTTTACGATCTCGGTTGTCTCTTTGGAGATTTGATCTACAGAGTTCGCCCCTACATCTATTTCAACAATAGGGGAAGCCAGCCTGTCCAGGCGCTCCAGGATGTACTTTCTGGCATGGTCGGATGGCTCCATGTTCCATTCCGCCTGCAACTGGCTTAACCTTTCATTGATTCTGTCCTTTTTACCTTTGGCTCCCAAAATAAAGGTCTCTTCACGGCTGACGATAACGGTTTCAGCCGATCCCAGGTCATCCACTTTCAATTTGGTGATATCACAGGCAGCGTCGACATATACGCCACCCGTCAGAATGGCGATGTCCTCCAGAATCTCTGGAGATGCATATGCTGTGGGCATTGGTACGGCGCAGGAGGTGAAAGTACCCCTCGCCAGGTTTACAACCAATGTTTTTAGCGCCTCCCCTGTGATATCCCGCGCTATGATCAATATATGTCTTCCCTGCTGGACAACCTGCTCTAGTATCGGCAGCAAGGTTTGGATATTGTCGACTGCCTGTTCAGTGACGAGTATGAATGGGTTGTTCAGCAGCGCATACTTTTTCCCTTCACCGTTTTCTTCTTCATACAGGGATAGATATCCGCTTATGAGGCACCGGCCGGACTTAACGTCAAACACAGCTGCTTTTTCGGACGAAGTGGCGAAATGCGGCGAAAGGTATCCCTCGTTTAATACAATGCCTGTGATACTTTTTACCTCAGTAGTCCTGCCAAAGCTTTCACGCACCATGACCGCGCCAGCAGGCTGCGCTGTTTGCAGGGCGTCATCGATGATCTCTGCGGCGTCCGCGTATTCCTTCCTGGTCGTGCCGGCCATGCTTCGCGTTCCGGGTTCATTGGTAAATAGAGGAATGAGCGGGTCGATATCTCTCCCGGCAGCCTGTCCAAAACACGCCGTAATGAAATAGGCCTCCTGGGCTGTGCATGGGTTGTTTTGAAGGAATTCAAAAGCGATGTCTTTCAGATCCCTACATCTATTTTGTACAGCACCAGGCAGATCGTCTTCAATCGCCAGCAGGAATAACTTGCTCGTCCTTTTATCTCCGAGAGAGCAGATGGTCTCCTTGATTTCTGTCCATTGCACAGGCCAGGGTTTGCCCCAGTTTTCTGCCAGTCTTCCCAAGGAAATGAAGTATGGATGATATTTGCTTCCCGTAGCTATGTTTCGTTGTGGACCGTCGTACATTTTCTAACTGCTCTCTTTCATATAATATTAACCGAATATACCCGAAATGGAGTCATCCAGCGCCTGGACCTGGCTGTCGGTATCTTCAATGATTTTGTTGGCTTGGGCAATATAATCCTCGTACTCGGCGGCGCTTTGGTTCATGTGGTCCGCTCCGCCTTCCGCGTTGCCGCGTCCTACGTCCGTAACGCTCGCCATTTCACGGAACTTATCGGCAGCATCCTCCACCTTATCGCGTTCCTCTCCGGATTCGTCAATGCTTTCCGTTTCAACTTCTCTCATTTGCTCAGCCCTTGTTTCCACTTCTTCCTGGAATGCCGTTTGGAAGTCGCTGCTGTAGCCACCTTCTGCATCCTGCAGGGCGGATACATCGTCTTCATCCATACTGGTGTCTATGCTGTCGAGCAGGGATTTTACCTCATTCCCTTCGCCTTCCAGTCTTTCTCCTTCCTGAATGGCTTCTTTGCCGACCTGACCGCCCCCCTCAATTTTATCGAAAATACCGGACTTCCTGCTACCCATTTCCAAGGCCTCCCATTATGTTATTTACTTCGAATTTCGATATGGCGGATTCGATTTCCCCGAGGGTCTTGTTTTGATCCTTCAGGTGCATTATGCCGATCGCATACATTCTTTGAGCAGTCAGGATCAACCGCTTTTGGATTTCATTTATGCCAAAGGCATTCTCCTGGACTTTGGATCGGGGCCTGCTTTGGGCTCCCATGCTTTCGATGTCACGGATGCCCAATCTGATCCAATGCTTTTTGCGATCCTCGATTTTTTGCGCCAGGGCTATGCATTCGCTGATTGCAGGGGACAGCATTTTGAAGTATGGCGAACTTTTATACTTGTTTTTTAGTTCGATCTTCTGGGCGTTGATCAAATCGTTCATGTTTGCCAGCTTTATTGTTTCATCCTTGTTTTCCTCCCAGTTCGGCTGGGATACGAGTGAATGCAGCATGGCTTTGTAGGATTCCTCATCCTTTCTGATCTTTACATCCTTTTCATTCACCGTTCGGATATGGTCGATGATTTTATCGGCCTTTTCCGAAAGCCTTTTATATTCCTGGCTGAAACGCGTGCTTTCGATGATGAAGCTCTTCGCGCAATCGTTCCTGTACGTTTCCCTGCCCGAAAGCATCTCTTTCAGTTCGCTGTCGGTTTTTGGGGTGGTCATTATATCCCTTTCCTTTTTGTCTTCTATTTCACCACACCATTCATGAATACGGATCTTGAATGGCCGCATCAGCCCTTCATAGCTGATCAAAGCCTCGCCGGTTCCAAATGTCACCATCTCTTCCATCTGCATTCCGCTGGCCGCCATGGTGCTGCATAGCAAACTGCGGTCGTCCGAGGAGGTGATCTTATGCCCTATCTTCAGGCCGGTATTCTTGATGACCTCCGGGGCCATGACGGTGGGCAGCTGATCGGCTATGACGATCCCTTCCTTCAGTGCCCGTACTTCCGCCAGCATTTTAACGATGAAGGAAGTAGCCGCCTGCTTCGGGTTTGCTTCGTTTCCGTATACTTCCTCGGATTCAGGGCCGATCAGGTTATGCGCTTCCTCAATGAATATGATATGCCGCGCATAGCCTTTGTCATGGTGCGGGCGGACCTTCAGGGATTCCCGGATCAACGCGCACAGGATCAGCGTCAGGAAGTTGGCCGGGCCCGCACCCATTGATTCCAGTTCTATGACCGCCGATATTTTGAGCCAGTCCTCGGGCGCTACCGTGGAGAAGGGCACGTCGAAAACGTCGCCCATTTCACGCCTGAGCAGGCTGCCGATCCTCACTTTCAACGCGGATTCCAGGTTGCCCCGGATCTCATCGCTGTAGGTTGTTGTTTTGAGTTCCTCCTCGAGGCGTCTGTATAGCATGGACATGGTTGGGAACTTGAGTGTGGTCTCATCCGTATAGACCATCTCGGGGGACCATCCCGTTTGCCGGTACACCGCTTCTATGGCGGTATCCAACAGAAATGGCATCGGATTGTCCAGGGGAAACGCCCCTTCAAAAACTCCAACGAGCCGCCGGATATGTTCTGCCACCATCAGCCCTTTGGGGAATTCGAAGGGGTTTATGTGCAACGGGAAAGACATGTCGGCATTGGGCGCAAAAATGTGTACGGCTTCCATGCCTTTCTGGTTTGCCAGTGCCCTGTATTCCTGCTTGGCCGGTTCCAGTACCAGGAATGGTATTTGGTACGTTTTCCAGAGCGTCGAAATAATATGCCTCATGGTATGGGTTTTCCCCGAGCCCGGTACACCTGAGATGAAAGCATGTTTTTCCAAGTTCTTTAGGGGGAAGTATACTTCGTAACCGTTTTCATCTGTACCAAGCAATAATTCTTTATCCACTGTTTTTGGCGCTGTTTCTTTCCTCTTTTCGATGACCTCCCCATCGTAAAGGGCAGGAAACCGGAAAAACGGTGCCGCTTCCTCAAGTGTAAAAAGGGTGGGCAGATATCTCAGCTTGAAATTCTGCGCATCCTCCTTGCATGCGATGATACCCAGCGGGCTCTTCTGCAGTATAACCCTGCTTCCTCCAACATAAAAATCAATCATCGCGTCCGAAGATTCGAGGAATGATTTAGGTGTAAACATGCAGCTTTTTGGATCACTATATGTCGCGATGCAATAGTTACCTTTTTTCAAAGCCTCCGCACCCGCGGAGTCAAGTACTACAACGCTGTCTTCCACGTCGTTTCCAAACACAAACACATTGGTGATGAAATGCGGGGATAAATCTACGCCTTCGAGTAAGTCCTCATAGGATCTGAGCACATTATCAGCTTCATAATCCCGCTGTCCCTCTCTCCCAGCCCTAGCAAACTGCCGCTCCCGCAGCACTGAGACTGGCTTTCGCAACGCCTCCCGAAGAGCCTCACTTCTTTCTACCGGGTATAGATCCACGCGGTAGAGTATCGTCTTGTTCAGGGCTTCCATGAGCTTGCTCATATTGAAGAGTCTGCCCTCTTCGTTCATCTCCCATTTGGGCACAGTGTAATAGCCTTCGTCTTCCCTGGAATCGATCATCGCAGGCTTGATAAATACTTCCTTTTTAATCAATGTGCTGCATACAGAAAATTTAGGATCCTTTATGTTTCGTTCCTGAAGAAACATTTCGAATGAATATTCTTCTTTATTTTTATTCTCAAGTTTACACGTACCCTGAAAAGGAAAAAACCCGGACAGTGGAGATGATCTTACCATCTCAGGAACATTCTTCAGTTTGTCTTCCGGGCCCCGAACCAGAAAGAGTATCTCTAGTCTATTGCCTTTTTCGCTGGTATTGTCGTAATAATACAATAGATGAATGGACAAGCCTGACAATGCACCTTTTCGATTCCATTGTCGCAAAAAAGACAGGTGTTTTTCCAAAACACCATCAACACCTGAGCCATCCAGAAAAGAATACTTGTTTAAAGTCAAATCTGGCAAAGCCGAGATTTTATAACACAATTCTTTCACTTTAAACACCTATTATCATTTGTTATATTGTTGTAGCAATAAAATGTTCGATTAAGGAATAATGGATTGGTAAACACTGATTACCAGTAGATCAATATAATAATATCTTATACTTTATTAAACATCAATAATCTCCCATAAATATTAAACGAAAATAAATAAAAGTTTTCTAATATATTAAATATTACTGTTGGCGGCGAATGAACTCCTTTATGTTGGCGGGGCCACCTAGCGTAAGTTTCTAAACTGGAACATCCCCACCATAGAAGCCCTGGCCAATACCCCTATCGATGAAATGCGTGACCTCCTTGGTAAATGGGTGAAACACTACATATGTTCGCAAATAGCTGGGACCCCTCCCCTGTCAACGTTATGGATTACGAGGAAGAAGTCAAAGGTGTGGGAAATAGCATTACCACACCCAGGGATATGGTTAACGAAAAGGATGCTCGGCAGCTTATATTTGCTCTGTCCAAGTCTGTAGCTGAACGAATGAGAAGGAAAGGACTATCCGGCAATACTATTGCGATCTGGATAAGAGATGTTGACCTTATGTCTTTTATCCGTCAAAGAATAATAAAGGCCAACCTGCCTGGCAAATGAGATTGCATACCAAGCTATTGATATCTTTCGTCGTAATTGGTTCTGGGATAAGCCGTTAAGATCACTTGGTGTGCGGGTGCCTGGTTTATATACAGAGAAAGATGGACGACCAGATCTCCCTGCTGCTTGGGAAAGAAGAAAAGCAAGAGGCTCTTGAAAGGAGTATTGACGATTTCGAAGATGGTTCGGACATGGATCTGTCAAACGAGCATTGATGCTAAAGGATTCAGCCCTTGATCCCAATACAAATGATCCAGCATCTCCAAACAGGGTGGTATTTTAAAATAACCGCAAATTTTATCTCTACTTATTGCTATTTTATATCTACCAATTTATTCATTTTTGTTATAATACGACTGTATACACATGTTCGACAAAGTTTGCGCTTCGCTAATGTAGATGATAAGAAGGCTATAAAAAAATATGCTGCGGATTATGAGGTTACCTTTGCTGCTGTTGTGCCCGAATGGATACAAAAATATTGCGTGGAGTGGATGGAGTAATGGCAAATATCAACGAGACTATTTTGGAAGTTGAAAAGCTGAATCCTGAGCTTGCTAGGCAAATTCAGAAGTATGTCAAAGATCATTCTTACGGGCTGGTCTTTGAACATAATCTGCCTGAAGCAGTTAGACTTTATAAGAAGACGCCTGCTGTTGGCGATATAGTAAATATTCTTCCCATACGCGGAGATGATGAGACTGAAGAGAATAAAGTGCCGTGGGTAGTCAAAGCGGTTAAGGATGATATCACGACGATTGAACATGACAACGAGCAAAAAGATATATCGGTGAGGGATATAGTAGTTCTTGTTAGTTATCGGGATGTAATCTATCCAGGTTTGAAAGAATTAGACCGTATTGAGCGCGGTAATCCAAATGAACCGTGTCATATGGTTATCAATGCAGAGAATTATCATGCACTGGAAGCATTGACATATGCTTATGCTGGTAAAGTGGACTGCATTTATATTGATCCACCATATAACAACAGAAATAAATCATGGAAATATAACAATGATTATGTTGAGCCGGACGACCAGTATAAACACAGCAAATGGCTTGCATTTATGGAAAGGCGTTTGAAACTCGCAAGGAACCTGTTAAATCCGGAAGATTCTGTTCTCATCTGCACTATAGATGAAAAAGAATATGCACGGCTCGGTTTACTGTTGGAGCAGACTTTTCCTGGCGCACAGATTCAGATGATCAGTATAACCATCAGTCCATCAGGGGCAAAGAGAGATAATTTGTTTTCCCGGGCTGACGAATATATTTATATTGTGTTATTTGGTAAGGCTCATGTGACGCATCCTGCAGATAATGATGGTGAAAAAGAAATTCGGTGGTTCTATCTAAGAAGAACGGATTACTCTTCCCGGAGAGGAACGACAAAAGGTGGAACTGCTCAATTCTATCCGATTTATGTCGATGATAATACCAAAAGAATTGTTGAAATAGGAGATTTCCTAACCCCCGAAGCATCAATACAGAATGTTCCGAAAAAAGAAGGTTCCACTGCTGTTTTCCCTATAAGAGAAGATGGTGTTGAAATGAATTGGGGTGTTACAAAAGAAACACTTCAGGATTTGGTTGATCGTGGTTTTATACAGGTATCTGACGGATATCCTTTGCAGCCATATATCTTCAAGTATGTAAGCACAGAATACGCTCAGAAGTTAAGGCAAGGCAGATGGAGGATAACAGGAGAACGCCCAGACGGCAGTAAAGTTATTGTGGAAACTGCTGGTAAGGTCACGCGTGCTACTACCGTATGGCAGAAGAAAATATACGATGCAGGCGCTTATGGGACATCGTTACTGAAAGAAATTATAGGAGACGGAAAGTTTGATTTTCCGAAATCATTGTATTCAGTTACAGAAACTTTAAGATATTTTGTAGCTAAAAAACCAGATGCTCTCATTATTGACTTTTTTGCAGGCTCTGGGACAACGTTACATGCAGTTAATCTTCTGAATGTAGAGCTTGGTGGCTATCGCAGATGCATCTGTGTTACAAATAACGAAGTGTCGTACAATGAGTCTAAAATGCTAACGGCAAAGGGATTACGACAGGGAGATGCAGACTGGGAAAAATACGGAATTGCCACATTTGTAACATGGCCGAGAACTAAGTGCTCGATATTAGGCACCGATATAGAAGGAAAATTCTTGGATGGTGATTATGGAACTCCTGCAAAAGATATCGATCTAGGCTATTCTCTGCCAAAATACAATGGGTTTAAAGCAAACGCCATGTTCTGCGAGCTGACATATGAATCCGCTTGGCCGATTCGTCTTGATCGGGCGTTCGATGCTATCGCTCCTATGCTTTGGATGCAGGCTGGATGTCGTGGGCCGATTATTAAGCAGATTGGTAAAAGTTATTTGACGACTGATTATTACGGTGTGCTTTTCGACTTTAATCAGGCGTCTAAGTTCGTTGATAAGGTCAAGAAGACGCCGACGATAAAAACGGTGTTTGTCGTGACGGATGACCAGAGACGCTATTCCAATATGGTACGACGCTTGCCGAACATCGAAGTACACCGGCTATATGAGACGTATTTGCGTACTTTTGAAATCTGCGGAGAAGGAGGACTGGATTAATGAGATACGAATTATTCGAGTTTCAGAAGAATGCTGTCAGGGATCTCCTCAAGAGAATGTCGTCTATGCAGAATAATTACGAAATGGATGGTTCTCTGTCTGCAGTTTCATTGACCGCACCGACTGGCGCTGGTAAGACAGTTATCTCCGCCGCCGTTGCGGAGGGTTTATTCTACGGCAATGACACATTTGCGGGTGATCCTCAGGCAACTATTCTATGGTTGTCCGATAGCCCGAACTTGAATAAGCAGACGATGAACCGGTTTGATGCTGCGACAGATTTACTGAATGTCACGACAGCAATGGAGATTATTGACCAGACCTTTGCAAAGAGTCATCTGAAGCTAATGCCAGAACATGTCTATTTTCTAAATCGTCAACTGCTTGGTAAGGGTAAGAAGTTGTCGAATGAAGCTGAGGGCGGCCGTTCATTTTATGATGTCTTGAATGATACAATCGAAGATAGCGCTATTCATCTTTATCTGTTTATTGATGAAGCACACCGTGGCCTCGGCAAAGGCGATGACGCCGGGACCAGTGATAATGCGAATAAGACGATTTACAGCATTATCATTGACGGTCAAGAAGGAATAAACAAGCCGATTCCTTGTGTGGTGGGCATTTCTGCTACACCGGAGCGGTTTAATGTGGCAATGCAGGGACGCAAGAACCGCGATATGAAGGCTCCGGTCGATGTGCCGACATCCGCGGTTCGTGATTCCGGCCTGATTAAGGATATTATCGAGTTGCGTACGCCGAAAAAGGCAGCCGACACGAAACATCAGGATTTGACCCAGGCATGTGTGAAGCTAGCTGAATCATCGAAGATATGGAAGAATTACTGTACAAAGAACAACATTCCATTTGTGATTCCTTTGATGGTCGTTCAGGTCGAGGATAAAGTAACAATTGAAACACTTAACTCATTATGCGCGCAGATACACAAAGTCTTGCCGTGGCTTGATATTTCTGACTGCTTCGCCAATGTTTTTGGCGAGCATGAGGATATTGCGACCCCGACAGGGAAGATACCATATATTAAACCTGAAGAAGTGTCTAATCATACCGAAGTCCGCGTACTCTTTGCTAAGGATGCGGTGTCTACAGGCTGGGATTGTCCTCGTGCAGAAGTTATTTATTCCAGGCGTAAGCGTACTGATCCGACGTATATTGCCCAGTTGATTGGACGTATGGTTCGCACCCCTCTTGCCCGTCGAATCCCTTCTGTCGAAGAATTGAATACAGTTGCTTGTTATTTACCTGAATTCGATTCCAATACGGTCGAGGCTGTTGTTGAGAAGTTGAAGGATGAGAATGTAACTCCTGCAAAGCAGATTCTCAAGAACCCTGCGGATGTCCATTTCTTTGGACACATGAGAGATAAGATTGAAGAAAAACTGGCAAAAAACATTGCAGCAAGTTCCAGCCTGGCATTACCAACACAAAGCCCTATGTCTGAGACTGGTACGGGATTGGTTGTTCATGAGGAGCATACACCATACGGTCAGATTTCTGATGTATCCACAAAAAGCACTGGAGACGAATTTAGAGTAAATACAGAAGATGATTTCTCCATAGTTACTGAAAATGTTACGGAGACAATACAGGAGTTAAAGGAGGCACTCGACAGAATTCCGAGGGCGGATAGTGAAGCTATAAAAACATGTTTTGAGGGCATTATCACTCGTCAGGTGCGTCATGATAAGCCAAACCATTTTCTTGATCTGTGGGATTGCATTGACGTTGTTGCAGCTGACATTGATCCCGATGCAGATATAGATTCAAGAATACAGGAAGAATTCTATAACAATGTTGAGGGCGAAATCCTGAAGCATCCTGCAGAATTCAAGAGGACTCTTGCCGAGATCAAGAGCACTACTATCACAGTACAGCGTGTTGATCCGCTTACAGGAGAAAAGTATGAGGATGCACATGATGAGCTTGTTGAAAATGATGCAACTCGCCTGGATGCGTATTATAAGTACACTGTAAATGTATTTGCTGGTGCATCTGATATTATCAAATACTGCATTAACAGACGCATGGAGGAAAAACTCGATTCGCAAACAGAAGCAATCAGCCGCATAGCAGCCATCGGCTATTGTATGGAAATCGTGCAAGCCATGGAAGATTGGGCTGAAAATAAGACAAGTGACTTTTTGAGCGAATATGGTCCTCAAAGATACGTGGTTTCAGAAGAGAATCGTGAGAAATGGGACCGTATTGAAGGCAACACAAAGCCTTATATTGAGCGTTATTTGAGTGTCCAGGCAAGTATTACCCGACAGAATAAAGAGTATGACAAGTATCCGAAGCACATAATCAGTGATGATGATGGATGGGCATATTTAAACTTAAATGATTTGGAGAAGAAGGTCGCCACGACGGAATTGGCTCGAAGCCATAATGTTGCCTGGTATCGAAATCAACCACGGAATCTCAACGCATCACTGTCAATTCCTTATAAGCTTGGTGTTAAATTAGAAAACATGTATCCCGATTTTATATTCTTTCAGCAATCTACGGATGGAACAATTATCCCAACAATCGTAGATCCTCATGGAGACTGGTTAGGAGATAGCATCGCAAAACTAAAAGGCTACGTCGATTATTTGAAAGATAATCCGGATATTTTTGGATCTGTTCTAGTTGTTGCTGATGAAGCTGGCGGGGAATATCGGTATTTGGATTTAAAGAACAGTGCGGTTCAGGATGCCATTGAGCATTTTTTCGGCAATTCTGCAAAAGAGCTTTTTACTGGCCCGCTGAGTAAGAAATATACCATTAAAAGCGAATAAGTATTATGAATGAAAGGGTTTGAAACGGCTAATTATTACACGAAATTATTACTCCAAAATCACTCCAAAACCACTCCAAAATCACTCCATTTTTTCCGGTCTAAAAAGAAATAGCATGTCATGCAATGGTTACTCAGGAAGGCTCGTTGGAAAGGTTATCACCGATTGGGAAATCCGCTTGTATTTTTGAGATATTTGAGCGATACCTACTACGTTATCCAGAGACACGGTAATATATGAAGGCCCCCCACTCTTGTGTATGAGGTCCACAAGCCATTTTTCGATTGCGGATTCCCTCACGTCTGCCACTTTCCATTGAAGGTGTTTCCAATGTTGCCGAAATAATACCCGAACTCCTATATAAACGTATATAGGCCCGGCGATATATAGCATGTACTCTATATTCTCATTGTTGATTAATTAATAAGGTCATAAGGTAACATCGGCAACACTTGGTGCTTTGGACTCCTTTTGAAGGCATTTCTACATCTACAATGTAAATTATCAGCTTTTTTAGTGTTGTCGAAACCCGTTGCAGATGGTGTTGCCGGAACTTATTTTCGGCTACACCTTTTCCCCCACGGATCCATTTTTGTTTCAAGTCCTAAAGGTCACCATTGACCCTGCTGTTAACACTTACAGAGCTTTGGAAACGTTTTTATCGTTCAGGGTAACACCTTATGCCATACCGTTTTTATCGATTCTGACATATGCCCGTTGGATGCCATACAATTTCCCGAATCTCATTTTTCCGCTAGCGTTTTTGTACGGTTCCCAGCCTGGCATCTGGCGCAACATATCGTGGATCTCCCGGGCTGTCCCTCCTTGCGTCAGCTGCTTGATATCGCCGTTAAACAGCTCCATCCATATCTCAATTGCACATACCTTTTCGCGCCTGATCGTACCTTCGACCCCGCCAAATTCGCCATTCAGCCATAACCGTCTTCCGGCCAGGTCACGATCGTCCCAATCCTCCGGATAAAGGCGTTCTAGGAATTCCTGGATAAGCCCGGCTTTTGCATTCTGCTCGGAATGTACTTCCTGTTCCTTGATGGCCTCTGCTATCAGGGACTCGTCCAGATACAATACCTCGTCTGCGTGCCAGGAGGCCTTTGCTTCCGCCCATAACTGACCGATGATATCAGGCGTAAGATCTGTCCAGATCGTCTTCCCGGGCTTCCTCAGGCCGACATCGGCGGGCCAGAATCTTCGGTTTCCTGTTCGATCCCGCAGGAACTCCTGGTCGTTCGTGGTACCGAAAAACACACACTGGCGTGGGAAGTTCGTTACCCTCTTGCCGTAAGCAACCCGGTACGAATCCTCTCTTTTGCTGATGAAATGCTTGACCGCTTCGACCTCAGTTTTCTTGGTCGCGGTGAGCTCGGCCATTTCTATCAGCCAGGCGCCCTGTAGCTGCTCATAGCCCTCTTTCCCCTGCACGGTGGTAAGTGAATCCGAATACCACTTCACACCCATACGATCAATGAGAAGGCTTTTACCAATGCCTTGGGGCCCTACAAGTACCAGCATATAGTCATATTTCACACCGGGGACATATACACGGGCCACTGCCGCGGTAAAGGCTTTCCTAGTAACCGCGCGAACATAAGGTGTGTCTGCTGCGCCCAGATAATCGATCAGCATCGTTTCCAGTCGCGGCGTGCCATCCCACTCGAGGCTATCCAGATATTCACGCACCGGGTGGAACTTTCGTTCCATTTGCACGATGGCAAGGGCATCATTGATCTTGCTGGGGGCGGTTATGGTATACGCTACCTCAATATAGTGGCGCAATGCGGCATCGTCCACGTCCTCCCATGCATCCCCGCTTTCAGTGTCCCGGACTTTTCTCCAGGGAAGATTTTCAATGGTCACGGGCCGGTTGGAGAATTCATTGTATGCCAGTTTGCCGTATAGCCGTGGGTCATTTTCCAGGATGAGCTTAACATTATCGATGGACGCGGTGTATTTGCCTCTCCGGTCAACTTCCAGCTTCGTCATCCATTCAGCTGAGGCGTCAGACCCCGCCTCCCCGAAATCGCTTTTAGACTTGTCCAATCGGTCCTCGCCAAGGGTAATAAGCACTTTGGAATCCATCCGGGCAAAATCCAGCATTGCTGTATACGATGGCAGTTTGATGGTCGGTGTACCCGGATCAGCATCGTCATCCTTGGCACCGAACTTGTGTAAACGTACCAGATCAAAGGCGTTACATAGCTTCCCGCTGATGGGATCCGTCCCGTGATGAGAATAAACGAACCTGCCGTTGTCATATTCGACCAGGCCGCCTGTCGTGGATCCGCGGATGTATGTATACCTGCCCTGGGCCTCACATGGGGTATAGACGTCCTGAAGGAATGTGTCAATGGCTTCGGCTATTGTGTAGGTCCTGCAAAAGACCCCCACCAAACCGTCTTTCGTCAGGGGGTCGCCCTGCTTCTCCGCCAGTCGTTTTCGCTCGGTGCTTGTCCTGGATAATTCCGGCCAGGACGAAACATCTGTCCAGTCCAGGTATCGTGCAAGAACATCGTCAGGATCAAGCCAGGGGCCATCCTTCTGTTTGAAGACATATTCCCCGTCTGAAGATGTGGATGGCCAATACATCAGCCTGTGCGGCTCATACGTGGTATCATCAAAAAAGTCAATGCCAATATCGGCTGCGATCCGGCGTGCTATAGCCTTGTACTCATCCGGCGTCACCTGCCGTTTCAGAGGCGCTACCAGCCGCAGGCGTGGGCTCTCTGGTGAATGCTTGTGCGTGGAGTATATACAGCAGGCAAAGCCGAACCGTGACTCTACCATGGCCCAAAGGTCACCGGTGATGTAGTCTGCATCCAGGGTAAGCAGCTGGCGGGACATTACCGTGCTGCTTTTACGCCTCCCGTCCTTCAAGGCTCCGCCCACAAACCCGCCCACATCCTTGATGACATCCTGCTCAGCCTTGGGCAGCATTTTATACTCGGCCTGTGTCTCGGACGTGCGCCAAGTGTCCTTGATTTTCTCAAGGAACTGGTGCCAGGTCATCACATCGTTTTTCCAATACATCTCTTTCCGGCTCCGGCCGATGGCAATGGTAAATGAAATATCCATTCATCGTGACCCCCAAAATATCACTTTCAGTCGGAAATTTCTTGCCCTCGACAAGTTCATTCTTTCATATAAAAATCGCACTCAAAGGCATCCGCTTTCATCGGCAGCCCAGGCGCCCAGCTGATATCCTGTCCGAGGATTTCCGAAACCTCTTTGGAAGAGTTGCAGTCTGCAGGGACGTCCAGGATGACTTCATCATGGACATGCATCACTGTCTTGTATCCCGCCTCCTCAAGCCGTAATAACGCCGCGGCCAGGCAGTCACGGGCGGTCGCCTGGACGATGTTTTCAACCAGCTTCCCTCCATACGTGTGCACCCTGCCCCACTGTTTGGTCTCTTGGTCAAGGCCCTCATAGGTCAGTACAGGTTTGACATAACGCGGGTCCGGTTGGATAAGCGGGCGGATATATGCCAGTTTGCGTCCGGAGGGGAGTTTGATGAACAGTATGCCACTTTCGCATCTGAGTTCGAGGCCGTGTTTCATCCGAATGCATCTTCGTTCTTTCACGGCGCAAATCGCCGCGGCTTCCACGTCATGCCAGAACTTGACTATACGGCTGTTGGCATTCCTCCAGGATTTTACCAGTCTATACAGTTCTTCTTCCTGCAGGCCCATGGCCAGCGCACCAATCGTGATCATTGCCCCCACGTTTCCCTGGTACCCGAGAGCAAGCTCCGCGATTTTACCTTTCTGCCGAAGCAGTGATCCTTTGGTCACGCTCTCCTCGGGCACCTTGAACATCCGGGCGGCCGATGCCTCATAAATCAACCCGTGTGTCTTGAACACGTCCATACGCCATTGCTCATCTGCGTACCATGCAATAATCCGGGCTTCGATGGCACTGAAATCTGCAACGATGAACCGGCATCCTTCCGATGGGATAAAAGCCGTCCTGATCAGTTGGGATAGGACATCGGACACGCTTCCGAAAAGATGTTCCAGTGATTCAAAATCCCCGGCCTTCAGCATCTTTCGAGCTAGCGCAAGATCTTTAAGGCTATTACGCGGAAGGTTCTGCACCTGCACGAGATGCCCCGCCCACCGGCCTGTCCGGTTGGCACCGTAAAACTGCAGCAGGCCACGGACATGATCATCCATGCATACTGCGCTATCCATGGCCTGATATTTTTTGATACTGGTCCTGGCCAACTCCTGCCTGAGCTGCAGCACCCGGGTCGTGGTCTCATTACTTGTCCTTTTTAGCAGCTCTGGAATGGATCCCTTGGTTAGTTCCTCTACGTCGATGCCTTCAGCTTCTTTCAACCAGGCTTTAAGCTGGCGTACGCTGTTGGGGTTACCGAGACCGGTCAGTTTTATTGCTTCATCCTTCAGGCGCTGCCGGTATTGCGTATCACAGTATATGGCGTTGGCCACCAGCTGGCGGTCGATACGGGCTCCTCGGTCATTGATCCGCTGGTCAAGCTCCCACAGCTTTTGTTCATCGGGAATTACCGGGTATTTTCCCAAGATCCTATATATCGCCCGTTCAACTGCTACGTCCCGGGCGCAGTATTCAATGAAAAGGTTCCATTTCGCCGGTTCGCCGTCAGGGTAATTACGTGTGATCTCGCCGGATTTGGTTTTATGCGGTATACAGAAATGATGGATCAGCGCCGCGCCCTCCTTCATCTTCTGCATATCCTTACCGAGTTTGATAGCCTTAGCAACATCTTCAAGTCCATGGGGCAATCCCAGCGAGGCGGCATGCACAGCTGTGCACCTCCATTGCTCCGGCGGTATGGGGCATTTCAGAGCACGTGCCAAGCATGTCCGCTCAAAGTTCGCATTGAAGGCATGCTTGATAACATCGGGATCGATTAGGGCATCACGCAGCCAGCCGGGAAGCACATGTCTCGTCAGGTCCAGTACTTCAACCGGGCCGTCATCAAAAGCATAGCCTATGAGGAGGATCTCAAAGGCAGGAGCCTCTGTATATACGTATACCCCCGCCTTTTTCAGATCCAAGCTGCTATATACCTCAAGATCGACATGGAGCGTCTTCATGATCTCACCGAAGGACATCTTTGCTGCCGAAATCAGCGCCGTCATTGAAATCGTCCTCGGGTTTGTTCCGTCCGCCAAGCGGCTCGCCATCAGCAATTTTCTGTACATTAATTAGCTCACAGCCGATGCCCTTGTTTTCATTATTGTATGGAAAGAATCTTACAACCACCCGAGCATAAATTCCGCTATAAACCTCGGATCTGTCCGTTATCCGGATTAGGTTTTGGTCTACGATGCCAGGTTGAAACTTACTGGAGGCGTTGATCACATTGCATTGCATGCACTCTTCGCCGTATTCACCACCATTTGGCTTCTGACCATCACCGTCATGAACCGGGTCTTTTAGGTCCGTCGGGATCTTTCCGCCCCAACGCCAAATGTCTATTTGTTTTGCAGTATCGATCGCCTGCTTAATTTTGTCCATGGTCACTTGGTCTGATTTGGGTATCAAAATGGTAACGGAATACCGTGGACGCTGCCCATCCTGGGTTCTCGGTTCAAATACATTGACGTAGTTGAGCCGTACTATGCCGGTGACGACTTGGGTAATAGGTTTTTGTTTAGTAGCAATTTGGTTCATTTTTAACCCTCCATATATGTTTTGATTATTTCATTACCCTGTAATCAGTTGATCGAGCACTGCAACCAAAGCGATCCCGCTTTACCTTGAAATACAAAAGGCTATCCGACACCGCCATGGTCATTTGGAATAGGTAGTGTTATCCCCCGCCTTTTGCATACTTGTATTGCTTGCTGTGTTCAATCTCTCTCCATTTTTCAAACTGGTTGATGTCCACATACCACCTGCCACCTAACTTGTAGGCGGGAAATCCACGACTATGGATTAATCGTTCAACATTGCTCCGTGGTATCCCATATTCTTCTATGAATCTCGATAAGGGCATCTGCTTCATTAACATCCCCACCTTCAAATGTTGGTAATAGATTGATATCTTAGATTCATTGAACTTGAAGGACGACGGGGCTCCTTGCTGCCTTTCAAAGCTTTTACATTAGTACCTTTGAAACGCTTTGGCTTTGGTAGAATCCTGAAAGAAGACTTTCAACCGGTCTTTTTCTGGTAGCAAGGAGCATCCTGTCCTCCGTTGTTCAAAACCGAAGCACATTAAATTGCTTCAAATCGATCATACTGTCATTGTTAAATAGAAATAAAACATTTATCTTAACAATTATATTAACAAGCATGATGCTGGTGTAAAATGCAAAACGGATATGAAGGAATTCAATTGGCTCAAATTGAATTCTTTACTCAAAAAGCGGATTATTACTTTGCTGTGTATCGTGACCTTACTGTAGACGACAAATTTGTAGAGCATAGTCTCTGCATAGAACCAGGTACTCCGAAATATCCGAATGATTTTTTAAGATCCATGGGTCCAAAATTGATTTCAAATAGTAACGTGCTATTTGACCTAATAAACTTGGCCGATGAATTTCTTTATCAAACTGAATCTAAAGGGAAAATATTTCTTAAACGGCCGATAGATGAGTTTACCGATAGGCTTGTTCAATTCTGCGAAACGTATGGGTTACCATGGATATCAGGTGATAAATCTGATAAAAACTTAATATTTAAAAATAAGAGCCTTATCTGGAACGAATCACATTATAAAGGTTTTCGTGTTATTGATTTTATGGAAATTTTAAGTTTTCTCAGTACTCAATTTCATGTATGGTACGCTTTAACTATTGGCGATGAAACAACAATCAAAGTACTAAGGGAGTTCTTTATACAAGAAGACATGCCGATAGAATTTGACGGTACATTAAACGATAGCGAACTATTAAAGTCGACGTATGTAGCAGCAATGATGGTACCACTATTGAATTTATTGAATTATCGGATTGCCTTTATATACGATCCAAAATCGAAGCATAATTTATTGGTTCCCAGTACCAGCAATATTTTCGAGGTTGCATTTTATCAACTGGCCATACTCATCTTTGAGAATCCTGAAGATTCGGGTATCAAGGAATGTACCTGTCATAGGTTCTTTACAATAACCCACGGCAATCAGAAATTATGTCCTGAATGCCAAGATCATTATGGAAGAAATTATATGAGAACAAAACGAAAAAATGATAAGGCATCAAATAAAATAGGCCATGATGTATCAAAAAAGTACCAATAATATACATGTGCTTTCCCTTGGCCAGCTTTCAGATGACCTCATCTTGGAATCTGACTATCACTTCGACGTTTTCATCCTGTCACTTTTATTGGCCTTCTTTTTTTGCCCAGCAGATTGCGTTTGATTGCTTTATTCATAGCAGAATGCTCCTGGATGGTCAGTACATTTAATACATTCTGTATTATCACAACCACGGAGCCTGGTTCTATATAGAACTCAAATAATAACCATGGAATTTTGTTTTTCTATTTCCTTTGTATAACATCATAGATCTCAATAAGTTCATCTTTACCACATACCCTGCCCCACGTCTGGACAAGATGGATACTTATCAATTTGATTAATTTCTTTGTAGCGTTTGTTCGATATGTTTCGTGCCACATTTTGGTAGGTCTTTGATTATGTTGGTGCTTCGTACTCATTTAATAATGGACAAAGATATATAAGGTCTAGCGATTAACCCAATCAATGCTATAATGTTTGTGAGTTGCTTTGATACACTGTTATTCTGTTGGTATGGGACGTGGTTTTATGCAAAAATACAAGAAGCGTGTAGATGGCCGCTATCGGGTAGAATTGACAGTTGGACGTAGGGATGATGGCAGGCCCATCAAGAAGATGGTTTATGGTAGGACCATTCCAGAGCTTGAATCAAAATTGGCTGAGATCAGGGGCCAGAGGGACAAAGGCACCCTCGTTATAGATAACAAAACCACCTTGGGCGAGTGGGCCACGGAATGGCTGGCAACCTATCAGAAAGGCAAACGGTCCAATACCTACGACATGTACCGGCGATGTGTAGAATTGTACATCGTTCCATCATCCGTTGCGAAGGTACCTATTACAAAGGTCAAACAGTCCCAGCTCCAAAAACTGATTAATGACAAACTCCAAGAGGGCCATACCAGGGCAGCTGACATGCTGCGCCTCACCCTGAAGCAAATTATGAAAAAGGCCATGGGTGAGCTTATCCACGTGAATCCAGCTGCCGATTTGCCTCTTATTAAATATGAATCGGCCCCACAGCGTCCTATGACAGATGAAGAGAACGTGGCCTTGGAAAAAGCAGAATTGAAGGATAAACACAGGGCATTCATGTATTTATTGAAATATGCGGGGCTTCGTCGCGGGGAGGCTCTGGCTATGTCCAAAGCTGATATCAATCTGAAGAAACGTGAGATATCAGTGAACAAGGAAGTTATATTTAAAGGTCCTAAAGGTGAGTTGATACCATACCCTAAAACATCAGCCGGGTTCCGTGATGTTCCGATGTGCGATAAGCTTTTTGAATTTATGGCAAAGTATCTGTCCACTATGGAAAACCTAGCCCTGTTCCTTACTGAGGACGGGAAGGTATGCACACGGATATGTTTCCGTAGAATGTGGGAAACGATCATGCGGCAGCTGAACAAAGCAGCTGGAGCCAAGGATAACCTAAAACTAATCACAGATCTACATCCACACATCCTTCGTCACGACTATGCCACCAACCTCTATTATGCCGGTGTGGATATCAAAACAGCACAGTACTTGCTAGGTCATAAGAAGATCGAAATGACCTTGAACATCTATACGCACCTGGCTAAGAAGTCAAAAGTCACCAAGGAAAATGTCGCAGATAAAATGAACCACTTTTTGGCAGACGGTCAGAAAACGGTCAGTGTCAATGACGATTGTAATAACAAATAACGAAAACCCCCTGTCTTTGCATGTATTTTGCAATAAACAGGGGGTTTTCTGGTACGCCATCAGGGACTCGAACCCTGGACACCCTGATTAAGAGTCAGGTGCTCTACCAGCTGAGCTAATGGCGCATATGGAGCGGGTGATGGGAATCGAACCCACGCAGCCAGCTTGGAAGGCTGGAACTCTACCGTTGAGCTACACCCGCATTGTGGAGCGGAAAACGGGATTCGAACCCGCGACATCCACCTTGGCAAGGTGGCACTCTACCACTGAGCTACTTCCGCAATTGGTGCGGGCGAAGAGATTTGAACTCCCACGCTGTAAAGCACCAGATCCTAAGTCTGGCGCGTCTGCCAATTCCGCCACGCCCGCTTGAAACGGGTTTTGGTGACCCATCGGCGATTCGAACGCCGGACACCTTGATTAAAAGTCAAGTGCTCTACCGACTGAGCTAATGGGTCATGATTGGCTGGGGTGGCAGGACTCGAACCTACGAATGCGGGAGTCAAAGTCCCGTGCCTTACCAACTTGGCTACACCCCAACGGCCGTTTGATATAATATTGGGGTGAGTAGTGGGACTTGAACCCACGACCTCCAGGGCCACAACCTGGCGCTCTAACCAACTGAACTATACCCACCGTGTAAAATCAAACTGGCGCGCCTGCAGGGATTCGAACCCAGGACCTACGGCTTAGAAGGCCGTTGCTCTATCCAACTGAGCTACAGGCGCATAATTCCTTCCCGTGGTCTGCGAGCCGCTTTTTTGCAGGTTTTTTGCTGTTAGTTCAGCAGCCCTGTGTCGCTTTCCCGCAACCGCTGACAGTTTTATATTTTAACATGCAAACGGTATCATGTCAACGGCGGGTTCGTCTTTGGCGCATAAAATTCGGTGGGAAAAGCGTATTCATTTTTGGCGCAGTACAAAGTATAAAACAGGTGAACAGGCTTGTCAACAGAAAACAAAGTGATATCAATCCAGCGTGTAGGTCATGGGAACGGCCTGGTCTTCGCGGATATAGAGGATGCCGTATGTTGGCTTCATCCCGTATCTCGGTTCGGCCAGGCTTCCAGGATTGAAAAAGACGCGCCTCCCCTCGCAAAATGTCTCGGGAATATGCGTATGGCCAAAAAGGACGACGTCTGCGATGGTTTCTTCTGCCCGATACGAGAGAAGCGTGTTGTCGTATTTGACTTTGTATTTATGGCCATGTGTAAGGAGGATTTTCAATCCGCCAATCTCCAGCATTTTTTCGTCCGTGGTTTCACTGTTGTAATCGCAGTTGCCTCTGACGGAATCGACCGGTTTTCGCGTCAGCTTCTTCATGTATTCAGCATCCCTGCAATAATCGCCCAGATGGATGAAATGATCCATCTGCCTGAGCCGGGACATGGCCAGCTTGATGGCGTCATGATTCCCGTGCGTATCGCTCAAAATGCCGATTTTGATCTCATTGTTCTTGTTGGGCATCTGTATTTGTGCTCCCGGTTGATGGATGATCATTCGCGGCTGAGTTTTTCGCGCAGTGCGCAGAGTGCCCTGTATCGGTGGCTCAGCCTGTTTTTCACGTCCGGTTCGATCTCGGCAAACGTGGCTCCGTATTCAGGCAGCAGGAATATGGGGTCGTAGCCGAAGCCTCCCTCCCCCATCTGGGTTTCCGCTATCATTCCTTCACAGAAACCGCAGGCAGTCAATGCGGGCTTCCCGGGCCTTGCCAGCGCCATGCAGCACACAAATCGAGCGCCCCTCTTGTCGGCAGGCACGTTTCTCAGTCTTTGGATGATCATCTCGTTTTTTTCGGTTTGCGGAGCGTCTTCCCCCAGGTACCTTGCGGAGTATACGCCAGGTTCGCCATTCAGCGCGTATACTTCCAATCCGGAATCATCCGCCAGCGCGTCCATGCCTGAAATGCGGGATGCTTCGCATGCCTTTTTGACGGCGTTTTCTTCATAGGTCGTCCCGTCTTCAACGACATCCAGAGCGATTCCCGCCTCTTTTAGTGATAATATTTCTTCATAAATACCCTGAAAGATGCCTTTGATCTCTTTTACCTTGCCCTGGTTGTTCGTCGCGATCAGCAGTTTTAGCATATGTTCAATCTCCCCCGACCAGCTTTGTCAAGCCGCCAAGGGCGGCCTTTTGAACGTTGATGAGTTCGGTAATGCCTTCGGATGCCAGTTCGATCAGGATATCCATCTCCGCTTTGGAAAAAGGCCGTCGCTCCCCCGTCCCCTGTATCTCGATCAGTTTGAGTTCGTCCGTCATCACCATATTCATGTCCGCCTCCGCCTTCGAATCCTCGGTATAACACAGGTCCAGGCAGGGCACGTCTTCGTACAGGCCGGCGCTCACAGCCGCGACATAGCTGCACACGGGGGATTTTGTGATGAGTCCCTTCTGGATGAGCTTGTCCACCGCCATTACCAGCGCCACGAAGGCGCCGGTGATGGCAGCCGTACGTGTCCCCCCGTCCGCGTCCAGAACGTCGCAGTCGATAAAAAGGGTGCGTTCGCCCAGCCTGTAAAAGTCCATCACAGAACGGAGCGAACGCCCTATCAGTCTTTGGATCTCGGTCGAGCGGCTGTCCTGCCGTATGCCGTCGCGCGGTTTCCGTTCGGGCGTGGAGGCTGGCAGCATCGCATATTCGGCTGTCAGCCATCCCCTGCCGCTGTCCTTTAAAAAAGGAGGAACTTTTTCATCCAGCATGGCCGTGCATATCACGCGTGTCTCCCCGAACTCCACCAGTGCGCTGCCCAGGGCTTTTTTGATGAATCCGGGCGTTATTCGGATTGGACGCATATCCTGCGGCTTCCTGCCATCCGGTCTTTGCATCTTTGGTACCTCCTGAAAGTATGTTAATATTCGTTTGCGAATGTTGTCACGGTCTCCTGGCCGCCCGCCGGCTCATACTCTTTTCCTTCCACCTTTATTATGACACTTTCCGTGTTATCGTATTGGTTTACAGTGAGCATGATCGCTTTGAGGGCCCTCTTCTCCAGGTCCGGGCTGCTTTTCAGGTCGGAAAATTCCTTCGAGAAATTCAGGCTCAGTGCATCCTTACCGGCCGAGAGCTCCTGGAGCCTCGTTCCGGCTGGAAATACATTGTCCAGCGTCGCCGTATCCGCCGGTCCTTTCAAAAGCTCGCGGATGGCGGTTTCAGCATTTGCCTTCTGGGCGGTATAACGCGTCACCGGCACCAGGAATCCGCCCGTTTTGCTGAGGAAGTAAAGTGTTAGTTTGTTCTCTTCCTTTGCCTTCACGCCCTCCGGCAGGGCTTCCTGGTTCAGGTCAAAGCCTGTGAGGGGTTTGGAAATATCCGTTCCATACTTCATCTTATCCAGTTTCCTGCCGTCAATCAAGACCTGTACCTTTTCCACAGTGGGAAAATTGCACAATGTATTGACCACGGCGCTGATCACGTTGGATTCCTCCGCCTTGTTCGTTGCGCCGATCCCCCCGCGGATATCCACCCTGGCCAGGCCGTCTTTGATATCCAGATCAAATGTAACGGTGGAAGGCAGCAGGAACGAAAGTCCCGATTTCTCCATTTCGGCGATATTCTCGGGTGTGGATACCATCTTTTTCAGCGTAGCCTTGGCGATGCCCTCTTCCCAGGGGATCTTGCGCATCACCGGTACCATAAACCCCTGTTCATCCTGGTAATAAACCACGGTTTGTTTGATGGCCGTATTTTCTGCAACCACCTGTTCATCGGTTACTGCATCCTTGTCGCTGCACCCCGCTGCAACCAGCGTAAACAGTAACAATACCGCCAGTATGAACGGCACATACCGTTTCATATATGCTCCCCCCAATTCATTTTGTACAAATATATGAGTGCATACGGACGGGTATGTTTTTGTGCAGGATTCTGGCGCAAAAAGTATAATCCACAACGCCGGGCCATTTTCCTGCTCCGCAAAGGCTGCATTTATACTGCAAGGAAGCGATGGCTGATGTATAATATACGGATAACGAGGTGTTTTCTATGACGATGGATGGTCTTTGTCTGTATGCCGTGCTCCGGGAGGTACGGCAGCTGCTGATGGAAAGCAGGGTCCAGGGCGTCTTCCAGCCTGCAAAGGACGAATTGCTGCTCAATCTCCGCACGCGGGCCGGATCCAGGATTTTGCTCCTTTCCGCTTCCTCCGAATCCTCCCGTATCCATATCACGCAAAAAGACTGGAGCAACCCGGTGCATCCGCCGATGTTCTGCATGCTCCTGCGGAAGCATCTGATGGGGGCAAAACTGGTGGATATCGTTCAAACAGGGCTGGAGAGGGTCGCAGACTTCCGCTTTGAAGGCAATGACGAGCTCGGCGATCACCGAGAGACCCATGTGATCGCAGAAGTCATGGGCAAGCACAGCAATATCATCCTGACGGATGGCGGAGGAAAGATCCTGGACAGCATCAAACATGTCAACGCCCAGGTCAGCAGTTTCCGCCAGGTCCTGCCCGGGCTGATGTATACCCCGCCGCCTTCCCAGGAACGGCTGGATCTTACCCGTTTGGATGAGGCCGGATTTGACGAAGGCTCGGTTTCCGGTTTATCATTGCCCAGGCTGCTGGCAAAAAGGTATAACGGGCTTTCAGCCGCCAGTGCCGAAGAGATCGCATCGTACGTCGGGGAAAATGCCTCGGGCGAAGCCATTGCTGAATCCATGTCTGACTTTGTAACCACATTGAAGAACGGGCCCTACCAGCCTCAATTGTTCTTGGATGATGCGGGAGCCCCGGCGGGTTATTTCCCTTTTAAAAGCAGTATGCTTTCGGGCAGGTTTCAAAAATCATTTGACTCCATAAACGAAGCTGTCGATGCTTTTTACAGGACGGTGCGGTCGGATACGATCCTTGACCAAAAGCGCCAGGCCCTGTCCAAAAGCGTTCATTCGACCCTGGAGAAGCTTTATAAGAAGGCAGGGCTCCTGCGTCAGACCCTGGCCGAATCCGAAAGGATGGAGGAATACAGGAAGTATGGCGATCTGCTCTTTTCTAATCTCTATTCGATAAAACAAAGTCCCAGGCAGGTAATGCTGCAGGACTTTGAGACCGGGGAAATGGTGGAGATACCGCTGGATGAGCATTTGACGCCGGTGCAGAATGCGCAGGCTTACTATAAGAAATACACCAAATCCAAAGTCGCCATGGACAGGGCGGGAGAACAGCTGGAGAAATGCATACAGGAAACGGACTATCTCGAAAACCAGCTGCACAATATCGATGAATGCACGCTCCCGCTGGAACTCGATGAGATCCGCTCGGAGCTCGAAGCAGAAGGTTTCCTGCGCAGGCAATCCGCATCAGGCAAAAAGAATAAAAAGCCGCTGCCCAGCGCTCCCCTCCATTACGTGACGGCGGATGGATTCGACGTCTATGTCGGGAAAAACAATGTCCAGAATGAAGCCCTCACGCTGCATTCCGCGCGCGGGGACGATATGTGGCTGCATGTGAAGGGGGCGGCAGGCTCCCACGTCATCCTGAAAACGAAAGGAAACAGTTTCCCTGTTCAGGCTTTGGAAACGGCGGGCATGCTCGCCGCCTGGCATAGCAAATCCCGCCTGAGTGCCAATGTGGCCGTGGACTATACCCTGCGGAAAAACGTGAAAAAAATGCCCGGCGGCAAACCGGGCATGGTGATCTATGTGAACTTTAAAACGATGTACGTCACGCCGCACTCGGAATCTGTTGAGGCGCTTCAAAAAGAAACCTGATATAGTACAATATCCGAAATCAGACCGGCTTCCTGCTTCCCGGCTTCACCAGCGGCAGTCCCGACGCGCATACCGGGCATTGATCCGGTTCGTAGGCCGCGATATCCATCTGGATGCAGCTGTATAGTTTGCAACCGAAATCCGCCTTCCCTGCGCTCCGGTCCACGATCACGGCCACGCCGCATACCAGCGCCCCGGCTTCTTTGACGAGGCCGATGACCTCCTGCACCGAACCGCCGGTTGTAATAACGTCTTCCACCACAAGCACCCTCGCGTCCTTTGGGATGGTGAAACCGCGGCGGAGCGTCATGGCTCCGTTTTCCCGCTCCGCAAAGATGTTGCGCACGTTCATCAGCCGCGCCACGTCAAAGGCCATGATCACGCCGCCCAGCGCCGGCCCGACGACCAGGTCGATCCCTTCCTTTTCAAACGCGGTTGCGATCTCCTTGCAGAATTTTTCACTGACCGCCGGGTCCTCGAAGAGTTTGGCGCACTGCATGTACCGCTCGCTGTGCTTGCCGCTCGTAAGCAGGAAATGTCCGCTCAGCATCACGCCGGTTTTTTTGAAGATCTCCAGTACTTCGTTTTTGTCCATTTTATATCCACCTCAATCGATGATGATCGTACCGGTCAGGCGGGATATCTTCTCCACGCCATGATCCAGCGCATAGTCTTCCATCTCTTTGATGATCCTGGGGCATGCCAGGGGGTCCGATACGGTCGCCGTACCCACGGAGACCGCGTAGGCGCCTGCGAGCATGAATTCGATAGCGTCGCTGCCGCTCCAGATGCCCCCCATGCCGATGATGGGGATATTCACGGCCTTTGCAGCCTGCCACACCATCCGCATGGCGACGGGCCGTATTGCAGGCCCCGTAAGCCCTCCTGTGATATTCTTGAGGATGGGCTTGTGGGTTTCGATATCGATCGCCATCCCTGTGATCGAATTGATCATGGAGATGACGTCCGCTCCGCCCTTCTCCGCGGCGAGCGCGCATTCGGTGATGTCCATCACATTAGGTGTCAGCTTCACGATCAATGGCTTCTTGCAGTAGGGCCGTACGTATTCCGTGATGCTTTTTATATCGCCGGGGCAAGAACCGAAAGCCATGCCCCCCTGCCGCACGTTCGGGCAGGATATGTTCAATTCGATCATGTGGACCGGCGTGCGGCTGAGGATCTGGACCATTTCCCGGTACTCGTCCATCGTGCTCCCGGCGATGTTTGCGATGATCACGGTCCCTTTCTCCATCAGCCAGGGGAGTTCGTCCTCGATGAATGTTTTCACGCCAGGGTTTTGAAGCCCCACGCTGTTGAGCATGCCTGAAGGCGTTTCGGCGATGCGCGGGGGCGGGTTCCCCTCTCTTCTGCGCAACGTCAGTCCTTTGGTGGCGATCCCTCCTAGGATGCTGATGTCGAAGTACTCGTCGTACTCCCGCCCGAATCCGAATGTGCCCGATGCCGCGATGACAGGGTTTTTGAATCTGATGCCGCAGATCTCGACGGAGAGGTCAGTCTTCATAGCTCCACCTCCGAAAGCAGGAATACGGGGCCTTCCCTGCACACCCTGGCGTAATGCCAGCCGTCCTCGCGGTTCACCTTGCAGTTGCACGTCAGGCACGCGCCCACTCCGCACCCCATCCGTTCCTCCAGCGCCACCTGGCAGGAGATGTCTGTCCCCGCAAGGACGCTTTTCAGGGCTTTGAGCATGGGTACCGGTCCGCAGGCATAAATGATATCCGGCCGTTCATCCTGCAGCGCTTCTTTCACCATGTCCGTGACGAAGCCCAGTCTGCAGAAAGAGCCGTCATCGGTGGAGGTATGGACTTTTCCGCATACCGCTTCGAACGAGTCGGTAGAATAAACCGACCCGCAGTCGCAGAAACCCAGGAAAGCTTCATACAGTACGTCCGGGTAATACTTCGGGATAAAAAGCAGAGGAGCAATGCCCAAGCCGCCGCCAACCAACCAGGCTTTTCGTGTCCCCTGGGGCATGGCATAGCCGTTTCCAAGTGGGCCGATTACGTCCAGACGGATGTCTTTCTGAAGTTGTGACATGGCGGCCGTACCCTGACCTACCGTTTTGTATACGATATCCACCGTCCCGTTTTCAGCGTCCGCTGTGTGGATGGAGAAAGGCCTTCTGAGGATATGCGAGGCAAAATCCGGGATCGCCAGGTGGATGAACTGCCCCGGCGTGCATTTCCCCGCGAAATCGCACTTCAGGCTCATCCGGTACGTATCCTTCGCTATTTTGTTGTTTTCAAGCAGGATGCACGTTCCCAAAGCTATCAAACCTTCCCGATGTTCAGTATGTCCGTGAGGCTCAGTATAGCAGGATCCACGCCCTTTCTTTGTCGTTTGATGCACTGCACCAGCGCATTTGCGGTATCCAGCGATGTCAGGCAGGGGATTCTTCTTTCCACGGCCATGCGGCGCAGCGCAAATCCGTCGTGCGCGTTTTTCCTGCCGCGGGTGGGTGTATTGATGATCAGGGTAAATTCGTCGATGCGGTCCAGGATGTTGTTCTGGCCCTCCCCCATCTTGGCGATCGTGGTCGCGGCCACATAGCTGAAATTCAGCACGTGTGCGGTCCCGGGCGTGGCGTAGATGTCGAAGCCCAGCGCATCCAGGTCCGCGGCGATACGCACCGCCTCCTGTTTGTCGTTGTCGGCGATGGTCAGCAGCGCCTTGCCGCCTTCAGGTATTTTCATGCCCGAAGCCAGCAGGCCTTTGTAGAGCGCCTCTGAATAATCCGTGGAGACGCCCAGCACTTCCCCCGTGGATTTCATTTCCGGCCCCAGCGTGACCTCCACGTCGGGCAGCTTTTCCAGCGAGAAGACAGGAACTTTAACAGCGATGATACCACGAGGCTCCAGCAAATCCTTGCCATAACCCATGTCCGAGATCTTCTGGCCGATCGAGGCCTTGGTCGCCAGGTCGATCAGCGGGATGCCTGTCACCTTGCTGATATAGGGCACCGTGCGCGAGGAGCGCGGGTTCACTTCGATGATATACAGGTCGTCCCCCGAGCGGATGAACTGGATGTTCACCATGCCCAGCACGTGAAGGCCCTTGGCCAGTGTCCTGGTATAGTCCACGATCTTCTTTTGGATATGCGCCGGTATGGTCTGGCTGGGATACACCGATATGCTGTCCCCCGAATGCACGCCCGCCCGCTCGATATGCTCCATGATGCCGGGGATGAGGATATCCGTCCCGTCGCAGATGGCGTCCACCTCCAGCTCCGTCCCGATCACGTATTTGTCCACCAGGATGGGGTGTTCCTGCTCCTCCCGGTTGATGATGCGCATGTAATCGCGGATGCTGCCTTCATCGTATGCGATCTCCATGCCCTGCCCGCCCAGCACGTAGGAGGGACGGACCAATACGGGATATCCCAGTTCCCTGGCGGCGTTTACCGCTTCTTCTTCGGTAAATACAGACTGACCTGCCGGGCGCAGGATATGGGAGCGTTCCAGCAGCGCGTCGAATTCCTCCCGGTCCTCGGCCATGTTGATGTGATCAAGGCTCGTGCCCAGTATCTCGTATCCCATCTCCACCACGGATTTTGCCAGTTTGATGGCCGTCTGCCCGCCGAACTGCACCGTCACGCCCACCGGTTTTTCCTGTTCCAGCACGTTCCATACTTCCTCGGGCGTCAGCGGTTCGAAATAGAGGCGGTCCGATGTATCGAAATCCGTGGATACCGTCTCGGGGTTGTTGTTGATGATGACGGCTTCATATCCCGCCTGTTTCAGCGCCCAAACGCAGTGCACCGAGCAGTAGTCAAATTCGATACCCTGGCCGATACGGATGGGGCCGGAGCCCAGCACGACGACCGTTTTGTCCCCCGCGGGTTTGGCTTCGTTCTCGTCGTCATAGCTGCTGTAATAATACGGGCTCACGGCTTCGAATTCCGCCCCGCACGTATCCACCATCTTGAATGTCGGCAGGATCCCGTATTGCTTGCGCATGGCGCGGATATCCAGCTCTTTTTGGTTGGAATAGCGTGCCAGCGCCCTGTCCGATATTCCCATCTTCTTGGCCTGGCGCAGGAGCGGTTCGTTCAGGGAAGCGCCGGTTTTCTTTAACGTTTCCTCCATGTCCACCATGCGCTTGAGCTTGTCCAGGAACCATGCGTCCATAAAGGTCAGCTGGGATATAACGGAGGCATCGATCCCTCTGCGCAGCGCCTCGGCGATGGCGAATGCCCGCTCGTGGTCCTGCAGGGACATTTTCTTCAGTAATTCTTCGTTTGTCATCCATGTGATGGGCGCGTATTCCAGCGAGTCCATGCCCAGTTCCAGCGAACGGATGGCCTTGAAAAGCGCCGCTTCGAAATTGGCGCCGATGGACATGACCTCGCCCGTCGCCTTCATCTTGGTCCCCAGGCGCTTGTCCGCATGGACAAATTTATCGAATGGCCAGCGCGGGAATTTCACCACGCAGTAATCCAGCGTCGGTTCAAAACAGGCGTAAGTCTTCCCCGTCACGCCGTTTTGGATCTCGCCCAGGTCGTATCCGATGGCGATCTTGGATGCTACCTTGGCGATGGGGTAGCCCGTCGCTTTCGAGGCCAGGGCCGAAGAGCGTGAAAGCCGCGGGTTCACCTCGATCACGTAATAGCTCATGCTCTGCGTGTCCAGCGCAAACTGTACGTTGCATCCGCCCTCGATCCGCAGCGCGTCGATGATCTTCAGCGAGGCTGTGCGCAGCATCTGGTGTTCCTTGTCCCGCAGCGTCTGGGATGGGGCCACCACGATGCTGTCCCCGGTATGGATGCCCACCGGGTCCATGTTTTCCATATTGCAGATGGTGATGGTATTGCCTTTGGCATCCCTCACCACTTCGTATTCGATCTCCTTCCAGCCGGAAACGCACTTTTCGATCAGGCACTGGTGCACGCGGCTGGCCTTGAGCCCGCCGGTCGTGATCTCCCGCAGTTCTTCCTCGTTGGCCGCGATGCCCCCGCCAGTACCGCCCAGCGTATAGGCTGGCCTCACCACCATCGGGTATCCTGCGGTTTTGGCAAAATCGACGGCTTCCTCCACTTTGGTGGCGATGATGCTGTCGATGACGGGCTGGCCGATCTCCTCCATCGTCTGTTTAAAGGCTTCGCGGTCCTCCGCTTTGCGGATGGCTTCCACGCTGGTCCCGAGCAGCCGCACACCCATCTGGTCCAGGTACCCGCTTTCCGCCAGTTCACTGGCCAGGTTCAGCCCCGTCTGCCCGCCCAGGGTGGCCAGGAGCCCGTCGGGCTTTTCCCGTGCGATGATCTTTTTCAGGAATTCTACGGTCAGGGGCTCCAGGTACACCTTGTCGGCCATCGCGTTGTCCGTCATGATGGTGGCGGGGTTGCTGTTTACCAGCACCACTTCCACGCCTTCCTCTTTCAAGGCCCGGCACGCCTGCGTACCGGCATAGTCGAATTCCGCTGCCTGTCCTATGATGATGGGGCCCGATCCGATCACGAGCACTTTTTGGATTGCTGGGTTCTTTGGCACTTTTTTATCTCCTATTAGAATGTTATAACATATTTCAATTGCACTTGCCGGCTGCTTTCAATGCCTGGTTGATCTCGTCACGCATGCGCTCGGCTTCACACCTTGCGGCCTCTGCATATCCCAGCCCCTTCATGCTTTCCTTCCTGTATGCGCACAGGATGCTCCGCGATGCGTTCACGATCGCGCCCCGCCCTTTCTCGTCAAAGCATTCTGCCAATCCCTGAGCGCTCCCGCCCTGCGCGCCGTAGCCCGGCACCAGGAAGAAGACGTATCGTAATAGTTCCCTCAGCCGCTTGCCCTGCTCTGGATACGTTGCGCCCACCACGGCGCCGATGCTGCTGTATCCTGCTGCTCCAACCAGCTCTTTGCCCCAGGATTCCACCATGCCGCCCATGAGTTCATAGATGGGCTTCCCGTCGATCTCCAGGTCCTGTAGTTGCCCCGATGAGGGGTTGGACGTTTTGACCAGGATGAATGCGCCTTTATCATACATTTTGCAGTCGTCGATGAATGGCTGGATGCCGTCGATCCCCAGGTATCCGTTCAGCGTGACGAAATCCGCATCGAATACCGGCGTTTCGGATTCGCCCACTTTTGTGCGGCCCAGGTACGCGTTGGAATACGCCTGCGCCGTGGAGCCGATGTCGTTGCGTTTGATATCCGCCATGGTGACCAGCCCTTTGGACCTGGCATGCCGGAGCGTCTCGGCAAATGCCCCCACCCCGTCGGCGCCGTACATCTCGTAATAGGCCGACTGCACCTTGACCGCAGGTACTACCGTGTAAAGCGCATCGATCAGGGCGATATTGTAGTCCAATATCATCTGCGCAGAGTCTTTCAGGTTTCCCGGTTTCTTTTGTATAAAGCTTTCCGGCAGGTATTCCAGGCATGTATCCAATCCTGCCACGCTCGGGTTTCGCTTCTCTTCTATTTTTTGGATGAGCCGGTCGATTGCATTCATTCTATCGCCTCTTTATGGATTAGTCAGTTCGCCGTTTTCCATCAGCAGCCTGCCGTCCACGATCGTATGGGTTACGACTCCCTGTAACGTCTCCCCGAGCATCGGCGAATTCTTGCCCATGGATGCCATTCTGCCGCTGGTTAATTCGTATCTTTCGCCCAGGTCTGCGATGCAGATATCCGCCGGTTCCCCTTCCCGTATTGAACCTCCCGGCACGCCGAGAAGTTTTGCAGGGGAATAGGACATAAGCCTCACGATATCCTCCGGCTGGAGCGCCTTTGTCTGTATCAGTTTCATCGCGCACAGCGAAAAGGCCGTTTCCAGGCCCGATATCCCGTTGAGCGCGTAGGCAAACTCCACATTCTTCTCATCCGCGTTGTGCGGTGCGTGGTCGGTTGCGATGGCGTCAATGGTGCCGTCCTGCAGTCCGGTTACAATGGCTTCAACATCTGCTTGGGTCCGGAGCGGTGGGTTAACCTTCGCGTTGGTATCAAATCCCCGGACCGCCTCTTCCGTAAGGGAGAAGTAATGCGGGGTGGTCTCGCAGGTGACATTCACGCCCCGTTTTTTAGCTTGCCGGATGATCTCCACCGAGCCTTTCGTGCTGATATGCGCGATATGGATCCTCGCATTGTAATTCTCGGCCAGCAGTACATCCCGTGCCACCATGACCTCCTCGGCCGCCCTGGGGATGCCCTTGAGCCCCAGCTCGGTGGATACCGCCCCTTCGTTCATATATCCGCCGTTGGCCAGTCCCATCTCCTCGCAGTGGGAGATGATGAGCATGTCGAAGTTTTTGGCATAGAGCAGCGCGTTCCGCAGGAGGTTTGCGTTCAGGATGGGTTTCCCGTCGTCGGATACTGCCACCGCGCCGGCCTCTTTGAGTTCTCCCATCTCCGCCAGTGTTTCCCCGGCCAGGTCCTTCGTCACCGCGCCGATGGGGTATACCCTGGCATATCCGGCTTCCTGTGCCTTCCGCTTGATGAAGTCGATGACAGCGGCACAATCTGCCACGGGGTTTGTATTGGCCATGCAGGCTACCGCAGCGTATCCGCCTTTGATGGCGGCCATTGTACCGGTCCGGATGGTTTCCTTGTATTCATATCCCGGCTCGCGCAGGTGGCAGTGCATGTCCACGAATGCGGGCAGGATCAGTTTCCCGGCCGCGTCGATCACCTTTGCGCCGTCTTCGGACAGGCCCTGCCCCATCGCCGCCACGTTGGAGCCGTCTGTCAATATGTCTATCCTTCCGCTTTTCTCGCCGAAAGGATTGATGACCGTACCGTTTTTAATGAGGATTCTCATCATGCGGCCTCCTTGTCAGTAGATACAGCAGCGCCATGCGTACCGCCACGCCGTTCATGACCTGCTCGTTGATGACCGATCCTTCGCTGTCCACCACGGTAGAAGGCATTTCCACGCCCCTGTTCACGGGACCGGGGTGCATGATGAGCGCGTTCTTTTTTGCCAGTTTCACCATTTCGGCATCCACGGAAAAGTATTTGGCGTATTCGCGCAGTGAGGGGAAAAGCCCGCTCTGCTGCCGTTCCTTTTGGATGCGCAGCCCCATCACCACGTCGGCGCCGCTCACCGCCTCGCGGACATCGTGCGTCACCCTCGCGCCGAATGATTTGATGGCGGGAGGAAGCAGCGTTTCCGGGGCGCACAGCACCACCTCGGCGCCCATTTTCAGCAAACCCCACAGGTTGCTCCGCGCCACCCGGCTGTGGAGGATATCGCCCACGAGCGCCACTTTCAGGCCGCTTAATCCTCCCAGCTTTTCCTGCATCGTAAACATATCCAGCAGGGCCTGCGTGGGGTGTTCATTCATGCCGTCTCCCGCGTTGATGACGCCCGCACGCACGTGCTTGGCCAGCAGGTGCGGTGCGCCCGAGCAGGGGTGGCGCATGATGATGATATCCGTCCCCATCATGTCCAGCGTCTTCCCCGTGTCGATCAGGGTTTCCCCTTTCTGTACGCTGCTGGAGGAGGCCGAGATGTTGGCCGATGCGGCGGACATGTACTTGCTCGCCAGTTCGAAGGACATCCGTGTGCGCGTGCTGTTTTCATAAAAGAGGGTTATGATGGATTTTCCCATCAGGTGCGGGGTCTTTTTGCTGTCCTGCAGCAAGATCTGTTTCATGACCGCGGCGTTTTTCAATATCTCGGTGATCTCTTCAGCCGATGTCTCCTTCATCCCCAGCAGGTCTTTCCCTTGCAGTGCCATATGTTCACCACCGTTGTGTTTCATTTATTCCTTGTTGTAAAGTGCTACCTTTTCTTCCCCGTCTATCTCGTTCAGGCAGACGTGCACCACCTCTTCCATGGAGGTCGGTACGTTCTTGCCTACATAATCCGCCCGTATCGGCAGCTCCCTGTGCCCCCTGTCGATGAGCACCGCCAGTTGGATGCATTGCGGCCGCCCGGCGTCAAACAGGGCTTCGATGGCCGCCCGCGCAGTCCTGCCGGTAAAAAGCACATCGTCGATCAGGACGATTTTCAGCCCCGTTATCATGAACGGGATATCCGTTCCGTTGATGATGGGATGCTCGGCCAGCGTGGAGAGGTCATCGCGGTACCAGGTGATGTCCAGCACCCCCACGGGCGGCTGCTTCCCTTCCACACTGGAAATGACCGTTGCGATCCTCCTCGCCATGGGTACGCCGCGCCGTTGGATGCCCACCAGCGCGAGGTTGTCGATGCCCCGGTTCTTTTCGATGATCTCATGGGCTATCCTGGTCAGCGCGCGCTCGAGCGCCTGCTTGTCCATGATCAATGCCTTTTCAGTCATGCCGCTGCGCCTCCTTTTCCGGTATGAAAAATGCCTTGCCGATAGAGATCCCGGCAAGGCATGATGATTCGTTCATGAACAAAGTATCATATGAAATGATATTTCGTTATGTTGATCTTCGCCTTGCCAGCCTCACGGGACCAGCTTAAAGGCCTTCTTTTCGACGTATTATATCATGGTGAAAAGATAATGTCTATAATAAATTTGAATAAATATTCACTGGCGTAACTTCTTCAGCAGGTCTTCAAAATAAGCAGGCAACGGGACTTCAAATTCCATCCATTGGCCGTTTCCCGGATGGCAGAATCCCAGTTTTTTCGCATGCAGCGCCTGGCCCGCCAATCCAAATGCGTCTCTTTTGTGCCCGTATACAGGGTCGCCCAGTACGGGATAGCCGATATATGCCATGTGCACGCGTATCTGGTGTGTACGGCCGGTTTCCAGCCGGGCTTCGATCAGGGTAAATCCGCCAAACCGCTCGAGTACGGTGTAATGGGTGACCGCGTACCTTCCCCTGTCGGTGACGGCCATCTTTTTCCGCTGAACCGGATGCCTGCCGATCGGGGCGTCGATCGTACCTTTATCGTTGCGCACATTGCCTTCAACAACTGCCCAGTATATCCTTCTGGCTGCCTTGTCTTTGATCTGTTTGGCCAGGCTTTTGTGCGCCTCGTCGTTTTTGGCCACCACAAGGAGGCCGGATGTGTCCTTGTCCAGCCGGTGGACGATGCCAGGCCGTGTTTCCCCGTTGATGCCCGATAATCCGTCCAGGTGGAAAAGCAGGGCGTTTACCAGCGTGCCGTCTGCGTTTCCCGCCGCCGGATGCACCACCATACCCTGCGGCTTGTTGATCACCGCCAGGTATTCATCCTGGTATACGATATCGAGGTCGATATCCTGCGCCGCTGCAGTGGCCGGCCTTGCTTTGGGTATTTCTGCTTCGGCCACATCGTTTTCCCTTATAGTCTCGGATGCCTTGGCCGGTTTTCCGTTCAGCCTGATGCAGCCGTCCCTGATCAGCTGCGCCGCACGCGACCTGGAAAGCCCGCTGATTTCCTTCGTTATGGCGCTGTCCAGCCGCAGCCCCCAACTGTCCGGGCCGAACCTTATGATTTTCAGGTTTTCTTCATTCTGCATAATTGCCCCGTTAGGATCAAATCAATCGTTTATATGAAATTATAACATGGATCTGCCGTTATCTGAAGTCGGACTGCACCATCCGCACGATATCCGCAATAAATTTCCCGATGCCCGGCAGGTTGGCCATCGCGATCTGCTGCAGGATGTAGATGGCCAGTGCGCCCAGCAGGCTGAAGCCCACCGCGATGCCGAATCCCCGCGCCAGTCCCCCCAGAAAGCTGTGGAAGATAGCCCTCTTTGCGTTTTTGACATAGGACAGGTATTCGGATATGTGTGCTTTTTCGATCGTCTCTCCCAATTCGCCGATCTTTGCTTTCAGCCTTGAGATTTCCGTGTGTTCTTCTTTGAAGCGCCGCCAGTTTCTTCTGGATGCTGCACGGTTGCCGTTCATGGCACTATGCTTGCCACAGGGATAAAAAAAAATTCGCCCTTTCGGGGCGAATTTCCTTACCGTTTACCTTTGAATTTTTCAGAAGCATATCCAAATTCACTGTCATCTTTCAAATGCGCAAATCCGTCAAGATTGGTGGAGTACCTTTGCAAAGGTTTGCGCTCTTCGATTTCCAGCGGCATGAGCGCAAAGTGGATATTGGCTCTTGTCGGCTTCGCGGCGGGCGCCTCCTCCGGTTCCTCATAGATCTCGGGCGATCTGCGGCGGTGCAGTGTATTCTCGGATTGTTCGTTCATGCCTGCTGTTCTCGCAGGTGTAGCCAGGGAGAAAGATCTGTGCTGACTTTGCTGCTGCTTTTCTTCCTGCATCTCGCTGCCCGCACCGGGGAAAGGAATAGGTTCGCGTTTCGGGGCCTGCTGCGAAGGCTGCAGGATCCTCCGTATGCTTTCCTGCTCGGCATGCAGCCTCGACATCTCCTTGGCAGGCGTTTCACGCTCGCTGCTGGCTGCGCCTGTTTTTTCCACTTCGTGGATATCCAGTTTGCTCGCCGGACCCGGACCATACAGCAGATTGTAATAATCGTCCTGGTCGATGCTCGTGCGTTTATAGGGTTCTTCCGGCAAGTCATTCTTCTTTGCAGCATTGTCTGCCACCTGGGGAGGAGCTGCTTCATTTTCCACAGGCTCTTCAACGCTCTTGCTATCCAGGCCCAGATCAGTCAGCAGCGCTTCCCGGATATTTTCCTTGCTGGACGACAGGTCCTTTTCAAAGTCCAGGTCGTCAAAGGAGAACCCGTCGGGTCTTCTGGCTTCCGCATATGCGGTTGCATTGGCTGCTTCCTGGGCGGGATATTGCATTTGCCCTGCTATTACCTGCAGATCTTCTTCAAAACCGGGATATCCCTTCCACGCTTCATTGGGACGGGCATCCGCTCTGACGGGCCGCACACTTCTCAGGATCTCTTCGGATTTTGCTTGTGCATCTTTGATGATCGTCCCCGCCAGGTCCTTGGCTTCCCGGATGATCTGCTGGGAATAGGCCTTTGCATCGGCCATGATCTGCTCGGCTGATCTCGAGGCGGCATTCACGCTCTTCATCTTTACCTGCTCGGCCTCGATATGCATCTCCAGGGAATCTATTTTACTGCAAAGAAGATTCATTTCATCGATGATCTCATCGAGAAATGAATCTACATCGTCTTTGTTATATCCCCTGCCCGAATTTCTAAACACCTTGTCTCGAATGTCCCTAGTCGTAACAGGCATTTACTTTAACCTTCCATGCTATTTATTTCGTGATTGCGCGGGATTTTTACCGTGCGCGCTTTTCCTGAACATTGAAGAAGCCGTTGTCGTTTTCTTCTTCCTGCACATTGCCGGATATATCGATATTGTTGGGCACCAGTACGAAAATCCCCTTGCTCACCTTTTGGATGTTTCCGCGGAGCGCATAGACGGCGCCGCTGACAAAGTCCAGAACGCGCTGGGCCGTATCCACTTCCAGCATTTCCAGGTTCACGATGATCAGTTTGCGCAGACGGAGGTTGTCTATGATGTTTTGCGTATCGTCATAGTTCATGGGCTGGTCAAGTATCACTTTCACCCTGTTGGCGGAAGTGATGTCCACGACTTTTCCGCGCTTTCTGCTGTTGATGTTGATCGGCTCTTCAGGCGCATACTCTTCCTGCTGCGTAAAAGACTCCTCGTCCATGACCTCAGCCTCTTCTGCAGGCGCTTCTTCCAAACCGATGTAATCCAGGATTTTGTTGATAAACTTAGCCATAAGGGTCCCTCCATCTTGTTCTTTTGTTGGTCCATCTATCGTTTTCCAAATATCGCCGTTCCGATCCGCACCATCGTGGCCCCTTCTTCGATGGCCACCTCAAAATCCCCTGACATACCCATTGACAGCTCAAAAAGGTCTATATTGGGTATCTTCTTGCCGGTCAGTTCATCGCGCAATATCCGCATTTCCCTGAACCAGGGTCTGGATTCCTCCGCGTTTTCCGCTGCCGGGGGTATTGCCATCAGTCCGCAGACTGATAGATTAGGCATTTGAGACACAGCTTCTAAAAATCCCTCGATCTGCTGAACATTCAAACCGCCTTTGGTCGTTTCCCCGGCAATATTGACTTGCACCAGCACAGGCGTCTTGAGATTCGCCTTTTTGCTTTCTTTCTGTATCTCTTCGGCCAGCTCGATACGGTCCAGGGAGTGAATTAGTGACACATTACCAATTATATATTTTACTTTGTTCCTTTGCAATTGTCCAATAAAATGCCATTTTATTCCACTATTCGTGCTTATCTGTTTCCCGGTCAGCTCCTGTACCTTGTTTTCTCCTATATGAATAATATCGTATTCAAAAGCCGCATTGATAAGGGCCGGGGGAACTGTTTTTGTGACAGCGATCATGGTAATTTCTTCCGGGTCCCTGTTGGCCCTTTTTGCTGCATCCTCTATCCTTTTACGCACACGCAGGATGTTGCCCTTCAACCACTCTTCCATAACTCCCCTACCTCAATGAGACCCGCTGATTCGTCTGTATCGTATCACCGCTGTATGCAGGCATTACGATGCACTCTTTACCGTCCGAGGCCAGCACATCGACCGGTATGAACCTTTTTTGTGCGCCGTCCAGCAGATAGATCCCGCTCTTGCTTTCCTGCTTTTTCACAGCGGAAGCAGGCAGCTTTGTCCCCGTGAAGTCGATCCTGAGATTGGCCGTTACGCGGCGCACATCCATCAGCGGTCCTATTGCGTCATCGATCTCGAGCACATATACCTTGTGGTTTTTGTCGATATCCCGTATTTTTGATGGTTTCCCTTTGAAAGGCTTTTCGGGGAACCCTTCAAAGTTTATATTGACCTCAACGCCTTCTTTGAGACCCTGCAGTTCGTTACCGGTTGCCGCTATCAGGCAATACCATTTGCTGCCGTCTGCGAGCCTGTATAAAGGCTTCGTGGTCGCTGTTTCCTTGGCCTTTGCCTTTCCCAGTCCGCCGATGATGTTGCTGATATCGTCAAAAGTGATTTTGTTGATATTTTCGGGCCTCAGGACTTCTTCGTATCCATCCAGATAAAAACTCACTACGCCCGGATCGGGTGCCGTCTGTTCGATCCGCCAGGAATTGATGCGTGAGGTCAGTTCCTGTTCCTGCGCGTACAATGCGCCCAGCTGTTCATCTTCCTTCACCGTTTTCTTCAGGTAATCCTTGCGCTGCGCCATCAACCCCTGCAATTTTTCTTGAAGGCCGAGGAGGTCCGCAGCTTCACGCGCGTTGATCACGGCCGTGATACTATTCTCTGTTTCCGAAATCTGGCTGTTGATATCGTTGAGATCCTTGTCCAGGATATCCCGCAGGATGGTGTTCTCCTGGTAGTCCTTTATCTTTTGCTGGACGTCCATCAGGTCCTTCAGGATGGAGTCATTGAACCCCCATTTGTATACATCGGCGATCTTCTGGCCGCTTTCCACGGCAGCGCCCTCTTCCGCCGCAAACTCCGTCATCCCGTAGTTTTCCGCACTTTCCACCTGTTCATTGCGCATGATCACTGCATTGACTTTCTTTTCGTATGTCATGCTTCCCTGCTGCGCGAAGCATTCGGATGGGCCCTGCAGCAGCAGGACTGCAGCTACAACGATGAGCGCAAGTCCCACGATGGTGAAAATATAAAATCTGGGCCTGATCCTTAATTTCTTAGGCATCCTTCGGCATACTCCCCGGGAAATCTTTTCGCATGTCCTGCAATGCGATCGAATAGGTTATATATTCCCCAAACAATATTCAATTCCTCTATATAAATAAAATAACTTGGCGCCTTTTGTTTCCAGTTGTTATGAACACTTTTGCCTGTTGCAGTTTTGCGACTGTTCTTTCTTTTCCGTTCTTCGCATGTCCTTTATGATGAGCTCCATGATATATCCCTTTATACCTTTATCCAGCTTGGCCACATGGATCTTCAGGCTGCGGTAAAATTCATCTTCTACAAGAAAGCCGATATTTCTCACTTTTATCCCTTTCCGGATTCATGTAATTACACATTTACGTGTATACACAATATTGTGATTACACAATATCACATCTTTCGGTGATATGCAAACAGTTTTCCACCTTATTCCATTATTTTCGTGGTTATTAACCCTGGACGTGACAGTTCTGTACTGTGATTTCAGACAACAAAAAATCCCCGCAAGTGGGGATTTCGATTACTGCCTTTTCTGTTGGGATAGCATCAGCCGAGGGATACGAACGCCTTGTTTCCCCTCTTGTTGAACTTCAGGCATCGAGAGTGCGCTTTTACCAGCATCAGTCCCCGTCCGCTCTCCGCCATCGTCTCGCAGGGTTTGCATTCCATCTGCTTTAGGAATTCCACTGCATCAAATCCGGGGCCGTTGCTGGATACGAGTATTTTGCACTGATGCATCACCGGATCCGTTTTACACAATATTTCGATAGCAGGCCGGTTATCGTTGTTTGTTATCGCATTGAGGATCAACTCATTGAGTATCAGCTTTATGCAATACTCCCGTTCCTCTGAAAGAGGGCATTCCTGCCTCATATTGCTGATCAGGCTGGTAATTGCAGTACGCATTTCTTCTTTACTGCAAATGGTCGTTTTCTGCACCATTGATCACAAGCCACCTTAAAATCCGAATGTGTATTTGTAAACACATTAAAGCATATTCAAACTTTCAGGGTTTTGCCAGGTTGCTTCTGAGTCTTTCCAATATTTTTTTTTCCATTCGTGATATATACATTTGCGAGACGCCCAGTATCTTGGCCACTTCCCTTTGGCTCATGCTCTCGGCAAAGCGTAACTGCAGCAGCCGCTTTTCCATGGTGCCCATGCTGCCAAGGGACTTTTTGAGGAATTCCATGTCTTCCAGCGCCGCATATTCTTTTTCCTCCGTCCCGAGCAGGGCGGAAAGCTCCGTTTCTTCATCATCATCGATGCTTTTATCCAGCGAAAGGGTGTAGGATGCGGTTTTTTCTTCCATCAGTTCGAGGACCCGCTCCAAAGGCAGCCCGGTTTCAGTAGCGACCTCTTCTGCCGATGGTGTCCGCCCCAGTTTTGCTCCCAGCTGGTTTGCCGCGACATCGAGCTGCTTGATCATCTCGCTGTCCCGCCTGGGGATACGGATCATGCGGGTATGGTCCCTGAAATAGTTTTTGATCTCGCCTACGATGGTCGGTGTGGCAAAACTCGAAAACTTGTACCCTTTTCCGCACTCAAACCGGTCCAATGCCTTGATCAGGGCGAGGGAAGCCACCTGCAGGAGGTCGTCATACTCCACGCCGCGGAAGAGGAATTTCTTCGCGAGGATTTCCGCTATGTATGTGTAATGATTGACCAGCACATTTCTTGTCTCTGTATCCCGGTCCCTGCAGTAGCGTTCCTGTAGGGCGTCCATATCTGTTTCATTGTCTGCTATTTGTGCCATGCCTTATCCCTCGGAAACCGTTTTTGAAAAAATGACTTTATTCAATGCGCCATTTTCCCAACAGATCTCGAGGCTGTCGGAAAGCGCTTCGAGGATATCCTTTCCAAGCCCTGTTTCTTCGTTTGGCTCCCGCTCGGCCGGCGAGAAGTCCCCGCTCGCTATTACTTCTATATCCATACATTCACGGCACAGGGAAAACGCCACCGTAAGGGAAGCTACGGAGTATGGCTGATTGATCAGGAGCATGCAGGCTTCTGCCGTGCACAATTTGATTTCTTCCGCAGTATCGATATCAAATCCCTCTTTTGCGGCCAGAGCGGAGGCAAAAAGCCGGACGGCCACCAGATATCCCGGTTCTGCCGGGATCGTAACCGACGATACTTCTTTCATGCTGTTACACCTCGATATTGAATACGGTATCCAGTTTGGTGATGGTGAATATCTTGGAGATATGTGGCTTGAGGTTGGTTATCGTTACCGAGTGTCCTTGTTCCCGGACGCGCTTGAGGATACTCACGAGCGCCCCGAGCCCGCTGCTGTCCAGATAGTCCAGTTTTACACAGTCCAGTATGATATCCGCGGCCTTCTCTTTGATCAGCATCAATAGCGCTTCCTTCATGTCGTCGGCATAAGAAGCATCGATCTCCCCGCCAAGGGAGACGTTCCATAACCCCTTGTTTTCATCAAAGGCTTTCGTCAATATCATATCATTCATCCTTTCGGCGGTGGCTTTTCGTCTATTATATCACAGGTTATAACGATTATTGAAGGAAATGTATGAACGCTCATTTCCATTATCCCCAATGCGCCGGCAGCGGCCCGTCAGGGCGATGGATCGGCGATACTGGACGAACTTGCCAGAATATGGCCTGTATTCGCATGGAGTGCATGTAATGTATGCATTGCATGCACAGCGCTTTTTTCCTTGCATATGAATGGAGTGATATCAATCGGAAAGAAGGCTGCTTCCTTGATGCCATTATCTTCCCCGGTCCAGGCGCCCCTGAAAGTAAATGCTTATGCACAGATCAAAGGTTCTGCCCAATATCCGTCCATCAACGGCATGGTCTGGTTTGCCGATGTGCCCGGGGGCATGCTCATTGAAGCGGAGGTAACGGGATTGCCTCCGTATAAACCGGGCTCGGGAAACGTCGCTCCGGTTTCGCCCTTTGGTTTTCATATCCATGATGGCATGCAATGCGGTTCGCCCTCCTCCGATCCCCCTTTCCAGGCCTCGGGAGGGCATTACAACCCCACAGACCAGCACCACGGCAACCATGCAGGAGATCTGCCCGTGCTCATTCCCACCAACGGTTACGCCTTTATGACGTTTTTCACAGGTAAAATGAGTTCCCGTGATATCATTGGCAAGACCATCGTGATCCATGAAAACCCGGATGATTACCGTACCGATCCCGCCGGTAATTCGGGGAATAAGATCGCCTGCGGTGATATCGTGCAGGCATGAGCCCCGTCAGCAGGCAAGGGCAAGGGGTTTGATGGTTAGCCTCAAACCGCAATAATATCGGTTCCTCCCCCCGTGACGCATTTTGCGCCCCCGGCAGTGACGATATAGGTATCCTCCACGCCCACCATGCCTGCCCCCGAGATGCCCTTTTTCGGTTCGAGGGATATCACCATGTTTTCCGCGATGGGTTCATTGAACCCTTTTGCGATGACGGGCAATTCGTCGATATACAGCCCCACGCCGTGCCCTAGGAATTTCGCCTGGCGGTTACCGAAGCCCATGAAGTTTTGGAGGAAACCGCTGTCCAGTTCCCCTGTAACGGTCGAATAGATTTCAGAGGGGATGGCTCCCGGTTTCAGCATTTCTGCGGTACGGCTCTGGACCTGGATGCATTTCCGGTGCGCCTGTATGATCTCCTCCGCAGGTTTTGCGCCGAACATGTACACCTGTGTTTTGTCGGTGTGGTATCCGTTCATGCCAAACCCGATATCCACAAACACCAGATCCCCTTTTTTCAGTTTTCTGTCCCTGCTGCCCAGGAGCGGGGCCGAAGGGCTCATGCCGTATCCCCCGCCCGGCCCGTCAAAGCTCATGGGATAAAGCGAACTTTCCCCAAATCCGATCTGGCCGATGGAGAGCTCATTTTGGAACATGGAAAAGCGGTTGATGCCCTGGTGCCCCGCCTTTACCATTTCCGAGAAAAGCGCTGCCACAAACTCCGCTTCGCTGATCCCTTCCCGGAGCATGGCGGGAACGGCCTCTTTCAATACATATTCGTGCTGTTTGCCGGACTTTTCCGTCCATTCCAGTTCATAAGGGGATTTTATGGATCTTACTGAAGCAATGACCTTGTCGAGCGGGTTGACGGCAGCCATCGTGAAGTACTTTTTCAGCCGTTCCATGATCCCCACTGTTACAATCTCGGCCTCGATGAATGTATTTCCGCATTCCCCGCCCATGTGCCCGGCGGCGTCCCGGTAGCTGTCCATCTGGATGACAGGTGAAAACGGGGATTCATCCCTGGCGCGTTCATAGCTCCTTCGCACAAAATACGTCGCCCCATCCCTGCGGATCATGAGCATCCCGTCCTGCATCGTGCCCGTGAAATAATACTGGTTTACCTTGCTCATGAAGATGGCGGTATCCCAATCCGGGCAAAGCCTGCCCATCATCCCTTTAAATCCTGTAAGCCTTTTTTCCAGTTCCTCGTTAGTAAGGTCTTTATACATCTTGGCCTCCGTCAATATATTTTAAGGGTGTTCTCCATGCGGTCCATAACGCGTACCTTTTGTCCGTTATTGTAACATAATTCATCCTTGTTTGACATGAATGAAACAGCCCTGAAAATCAGGGCTGTTTCATTCATATTGGACGTTCGATATTCATCGCTAATTCTGCAAATGATCGACCGCTGCACGCTCGATGGCAAGGCCCTTCCTGTACCGCTCCATGAATGCTGCAAACCCCGCAGTATCGGCGGCTTCGGGTTGTACGATGCTGCCTTTGCTGTTTTGGAATACCCGCTTGTTCAGGTAATCGGCCAGCGTTTCACCATCCTGCTTATTCTGCGTGTACGCTGCGAGGATCGCCATGCCCCATGGCCCGCCCTCGCCCGCGGTCGACATGACCGTAACGGGCGTGTTCAAAGCCGCCGCCATCACCCGCTGGCCCACGCCCTGGACCTTGAAGAAGCCGCCGTGGCCTGTGACGGAGTCCAGCGTCACGTTTTCCCTGTCCAGCGTGTCCATGCCCACGTTCAGCCCGCCGCACGCGGTGAAAAGCTGCACGCGCATGAAGTTGGCCAGCGAGAAACGGGCGTCCGGCAGCCGTGCGAAAAGCGGCCGTCCTTCATCGAAGCCCGTCACGCTCTCGCCCGAGAGGTAATTGTAGGAAAGCAGCCCGCCGCACTCCGCGTCGCCCGAGAGCGCCAGATTAAACAGCGTATTGTAGAGGGTGTCCGCGTCGGGTTTCGTTCCGAACGCGTTCAATGCCTCTTTGAAAAGTCCCACCCACGCGTCGATGTCGCTGGAGCAGTTGTTGCAATGGACCATCGCCACCGGGTCGCCGCACGGCGTGGTCACCATATCGATCTCGGGGTATACCTTGGACAGCGCCTTTTCCAGCACCGCCATCAGGAACACGCTCGTGCCCGCGGATACATTGCCCGTACGCGGCCGGATGCTGTTGGTCGCCACCATCCCCGTGCCTGCATCGCCCTCTGCCGGGCAGAATGGGATCCCTGCATTCAGCGCTCCCGTAGGATCGATCAGCAATGCGCCCTTTTCGCTCAGCGTACCCGCCTTTTCACCGGCATTCAGCACGCCGGGCAGGATTTCTTTGATCTTCCACGGCATATCCTTTGCCAGCGATTCGAACTTCTGCAGCATGCCTGCGTCGTATTGCCCGGTCCTGCTGTCGATGGGAAACATGCCGCTGGCTTCACCTACGCCTATGGCCCTCGTCCCCGTCAGCATGTAGTGGATGTAGCCCGCCAGTGTCGTCAGGTGGGCGATGTCCGGAACGTGCTTTTCCTTGTTCAGCATCGCCTGATACAGGTGCGCGATGCTCCACCGCTGGGGTATGTTGAATGATAGCGCTTCGGTCAGTTTAGCGGCTGCCTCGCCCGTGATCGTATTGCGCCATGTACGGAAAGGCACGAGCTGGCGGTCTTCCCCGTCAAACGCCATGTACCCGTGCATCATCGCCGATATGCCCATGCAGCCCACTGTAGTCAGCGGCACACCATATTTGGCCTGTACGTTCTTTGCCAGGTCGGAGTAACATGCGCGGAGGCCGTTCCAGGTATTGTCCAGCGAATAAGTCCATACGCCGTTTTCCAGCTTGTTTTCCCACATGTGGCTGCCGGAGGCGACGGGTATGTGATCCTGATCGATCAGCACCGCTTTGATGCGGGTCGATCCGAGTTCGATGCCGAGAAAACAGCTCTTCAAATCGATGGGTTTGTCTTTCATCTTCCACACTCCTTCATCTGTCAACCAGTTCTCAAATCATGTCCGATGCCTGTTTGTCTGTCTTCCCCTGCCCGTAGTAGGCGCCCGGTCCGTGTTTGCGGAGAAAGTGTTTGTCCAGCAGCACGCTGTCGATGGAATCCGCAGCAGGGTTCAGTGCCAGGGTGTGCAGCGCCATCTGCGCCACGTTCTCCAGTATATAGGCCTTTTCTACCGCATCCGAAGCCGTCCTTCCCCATGTGAAAGGGCCATGCGACTTTATCAGCACGGCGGGCATCTGCAGTGGATCGATGTTGTTCTTCTGCAAATGCTCAATGATGACATTGCCCGTTTCCGCTTCATAATCGGCCGCTATTTCCGGGGCATACATTGCCCGGGTACACGGTACGGTGCCGTAAAAATTGTCCGCATGCGTGGTCCCCATGCAGGGGATGGGCTTTCCCGCCTGCGCGAATGCGGTGGCACAGGTGGAATGTGTATGCACCACAGCGCCGATCTCCGGGAATGCCCTGTACAGTACCAGGTGCGTGGGCGTGTCCGAGGAGGGGTTCAGTCTTGAATCGATCTTGTTCCCGGCGAGGTCCAGGATGCAGATATCCCCGGGCTGCATGTTTTCATACGATACGCCGCTTGGCTTGATGGCCACGATCCCGTGTTCCCGGTCTATCGCGCTCACATTGCCCCATGTCAGGATGACCAGGCCGCAATTGACCAGGTCCATATTCGCCTTCCAGACGTCCTGCCGGAGTCGTTTTATACACGCATCTCTTGTCATTTCAATATGCTCCCTATCCATTTATCGCAGCCGCCAGACGATATCGTTGATCTTCAGCTGGTCTTCAAGTTCGGCTATATCCGTCTTCGCGCCGATATGGATCAGTTCCATATCCACGATATTGGCGAAGCTCCGGATATGCTCGATGTCCAGGTCGTAGCTCAATACCGAGTGGTGCGCGCCGCCCGAAAGGATCCAGGCTTCGGAAGCGGTAACCAGGTCCGGCAGCGGTTTCCACATCACCCGCGCCACCGGCAGTTTGGGCATGGGTCTGATCGGCTTCATGGCGGCTACGTCGTTTACGATCATGCGGAAACGGTCACCCATGTCCACGAAGGTCGTCATCGTGGCGTTCCCTGCTTTCCCGTCAAAGACCAGGCGCGCAGGGTCTGCCTTCCCGCCGATACCCAGCGGATGCGCTTCGATGAGCGGTTTATCTTCTGCGATGCTGGGGCATACCTCCAGCATGTGGGCGCCCAGCGAGAGCATGTTCCCCTTTTCCAGGTGGTATGTGTAGTCCTCCATGAAGGACGTGCCGCCCTTCAATCCTTCCGCCATGCATTTGAATACCCTGGAGAGTCCCGCCATTTTCCAGTCGCCTTCCGCGCCGAAGCCGTAGCCTTTCGCCATCAGATTCTGCACGGCCAGCCCGGGCAGCTGCTCCAGTCCCGTCAGGTTCTGGAATGTCGTTGTGAATCCTCCGAACCCGCCTTCGGAAAGGAATCGTTCCAGTGCAACTTCGACTTTGGCCTGGTATCTGACATGTTCCACTTTATCCGTGTTCATCCGGTATGAAGCGGCATACTCCTGCATCTTTGCTTCCACTTCGGCAGGTGTCACGGCGTTCACATATTCCATCAGGTCCCCGAGGCCGTAGCCGTTGATGCTCCAGCCCAGTTTGATCTCGGCTTCCACCTTGTCGCCTTCCGTTACCGCCACTTCCCGCATGTTGTCTCCGAAGCGGGCGATCTTCAGGCCCCTGCTTTCCATGGCGCCGATGGCGCTCCTGGCCCATGCGCCGATCCGCTTTTTCGTTTCGTCATCCTGCCAGTAGCCCGCGATGACCTTCCGGTTCATGCGCAGGCGGGTGTGGATGAATCCGTGCTCCCTGTCCCCGTGGGCCGACTGGTTGAGGTTCATGAAATCCATGTCGATGCTGTCCCAGGGGATCTCGCGGTTATACTGTGTATGCAGATGGAGGTATGGCTTGCGCAGCAGGGACAGGCCCGATATCCACATTTTCGAGGGGGAAAACGTATGCATCCAGGTGATGATGCCTGCGCATTCCGGTTTGAAGTTTGCTTCCTCGCAGACCTTTCTAATCTCTTCCGGCGTGGTTACCACGGGTTTGAACACCACTTTACCGGGTATATTTGCATCCCCGTCAAAATGTGCGGCGATCTTCCGGGAATCGGAGTTTACCTGGTCCAGTGTCTCCTGTCCGTACAGGTCCTGGCTGCCTGTGATGAACCAGAATTCATACTGCTTTGCTTTTACCATGTTTTTTTCCTCCCGTTCAGATATGTATTATCATTGTTTAAGTGCATCTGTGTGTAAATAGAATTTTTTATTTTGAAAATTGGATATCTTCCTATGATTGAATTATACGTATAAGTCTTCCAAGAGTCAATTCTGATCATCAATGCAGCCCCAAAGTCTTGAAAGAAGGAAGGTTCCGTTTTTTGAAGGATGGAATGCAGACCCATGCACATTATTTGCACAGAGGTTGTCACTCAAATTTATATACTTGGCAGAAAGCGACGTGGTTCTTTATTGACAGTACTTAATCGCTTAAGTATAATGAAAACAGTAGGTATTTGACACAAGCGACCTACGAATTTGCAGGAGGAGGAATATTCTATGGGCATTCGTCTCGGTATGCATGCGGACAATTGGCGCGGCCAGTCCAAAAACTTCAATGACGCTGTAGCGTCGGCGGTGAAGTATGATTTGAAATACCTTGAAGCCGGCACGGTATACGGCTACTATTTCATTTCATCGCTTGGCTATGACCCGAGCTTGTCGATCCTCGACAACCCGTATCCCATCAAGCGCCTTCTGGACAAACACGGGCTCCAGCTCTCCATGCTTGACGCAAGCTACCCCATCTTCGGGCCGCAGGGCACGTATTATGGCATCCCGTATTATACGCAGGTCATCCGTTACGCGAAGGAACTCGGCGCGCCCAAAGTCGATAGTGTGGACTCCGGACAGGCGCCCGATATGCCGCGCGACGAGATGCTTAAAATCACGATCGGCAACTATGCCGAGATCCTGAAATGGGCCCATGACTACGATATCATCATCTGCATAGAGCCGCACGGGCCCTACACCGGCGACGGCGAGTTCATGCTGAAACTCCTCTCTCATTTCGAAGACGAATACCTGCGCGTCAATTTCGATACGGGCAATACCTTTATCCAGGGTCACGACCCGTTCGAGTATTACAAGGAACTCGAAAAATACATCGTATCCTCACATATTAAAGACGTCGATCCTGGCCTCGCGGCGGCATTGCGCGGCGAAGAGACCGGCATCGGCATGTCGGCAGTACCGATCGGCGGCGGCGTCAACGCGGAGAATATCCGCAAGATACTGAACTATATGAAGAAACGCAATTTCGACGGCGATATTTCCATCGAATGCGACGGATCGGACGAAAATATCAGGAAGAGCGTAGAGTGGATTAAGGGCGTATTGGCCGAATAGTACGAACTGAATCGCGTTCAACGACTTCACGGGACGGCAGTACGGTGGATCCGGGGCTGCCGTCCTTCATTTTTTGGGAAATGAGCGAGAGCGCGGCCTCTGCGATCTCTTTCGGTGATACAGGGATCGTCGTAAGCGGCGGATTGAGATATCGCGCTTCGGGCACGTCGTCGATCCCTATAAAAGAGATGTCTTCCGGTACACGCAGCCCCCGCGCCACACATGCGCTCATCGCGCTGAGCGCGAAATTATCCTGCACACAAAAGACAGCGGTCGGTTTTCCGGCATTCAGTATGTTCTCCATCGCCAGCACAGCGCCGGATTCGCAGGCCGCTTCCCCGCGTATCCAGGCGGGATTGGGCTCGATACCCGCTTCTTTCAGTGCCTTGAGGAAACCGCGTTGCGCCTGGTCATAAAACAGCGGCATGCATTGCATGCCGATCATGCCGATCTCACGATGGCCACGGCTTATTAAATACGAGGTCGCCCGGTATGCGAGTTCTTCAAAATCGAGTATCACGGATGTTGCGCGCGTGGCTTCGATCCCCGGGTTGATAATGACCAAAGGAATTTTATGCTTTTCCAACTCCGTAAGGATCTCCGGCATCACGCCCTGGAAGGCGATCACGCCGTCAGTGCTGTTGCTGCGTACGATCTCAAGCAGGCTGTTATCCTTTTCCGTATCATCAGATTGAAATGCCGGGACCACGCTGAAACGTCCCATGACCTGCTCGATCATCTGGGCTATGACGCTGAAATAAAAAGTTTTGCAGGCGGGCGCGGCTTCACGCCGTATCACCGCATGGATACTGTAATTCTTGCCATGCGCCAGGCTTTTGGAGCGCAGGCTCGGACGATAGTTGTATGTCCCGATCACGCATTCAATTCGTTTGCGGGTTTCGGGGCTCACGCCTTTTTTGTCGTTGAGGACATAGCTGACGGCAGCCGCGGAAACGCCTGCTTCCTCTGCGATATCCTGGATAGTAATCTTTTTCATGTTTGCTATTATACGCTTGTTTGTTAAGTTTGTTAAGCAGATAAATTGTCTGACAACTGTTTATTAGGCTTCATTTGGATGGTTTTCTGGTTATCATGTAGGATTTTGATAATAGAATAGACTTTGGACTCGAATCTGCACCACTACAGGCACATCACTACTTCCTATGGAATGGAGTCCTCATAGCACATCGCAGACATCATGGGCAGGCGCAAAATATTGAATGCAGATACAGATACAACCTTTTCTTTTGAATGCTGCTATCATGATTTCTGCTGTAGTTATTGGCGGGTCCTATCCTGTAGCGGATATATGAATAAGCCTGCCCCATCCAAATTAATTGAACGGGGCAGGCTTTCACATACAAATGAACTTGTAGTTTCTTATAGTTTTTACTTGTTTTTCAGCGCGTCGTCGAATGCGCCCACATTGGCGCTGATGTTGATCCGTTTGGCAAATTCGCAGGCTTCCGCGCCGCCCCGGAACCGTTCCATGCCCGTGTCTTCCCATTCCACCGAGAGCGGCCCTTCGTAGCTGATATCATTCAGTTCGCGGATGATGGCCTCGAAGTCCACATGCCCCCTGCCCAGCGAGCGGAAATTCCAGCCCCGTTTCGGGCTGCCAAATTCAATATGCGAGCCCAGGATGCCGTTCAGCCCGTCCAGCGTCACGGCCACGTCCTTCAGGTGTACGTGGTAGACCCGCTCGGGCAGTTCCCGGATGACCAGGTGCGGTTTCAGTCCCTGCCACAGCAGGTGGCTCGGGTCGAAGTTCATGCCCAGCGTCTTTCTTCCCTTGAATGCATCCAGCAGCTTCACGAAGGAGTAGTAGTCGAATGCGATCTCAGTGGGATGAATCTCGAGGGCAAATTGGATCCCGTATTTGTCCATCTCGTCAAACAGCGGGGTCCACCGCTTCACGATCGTTTCGTATCCCTTGTCCACCATCTCCTGCGATGTCTGCGGGAAGGAGTACCAGTACGGCCATATCGGTGAGCCCAGGAATCCGGTGATGATCTTCAGCCCCAGGTTCTTCGCCGCCAGGATGGTGTATTTCACTTCCTGTACCGCCCACTCGCGCTGCTTCTCGGGCTGGTTCGCCAGCGCCGAGGGGCAAAAGCCGTTGTGCCGCTCGTCCAGTACGTCGCCTACGACCTGACCGGAGAGGTGGCAGCTGATAGCCCATGCCTTCAGGCCGTATTTCGCCAGGGAATCCTTCAGACTCTTGACATAGTCCATGTCTTCGGATGCTTTCTTTACGTCCACATGGTTGCCCCAGGTCGCCAGTTCCAGTCCTTCATAGCCCATTTCCGATGCTTTCCTGCACATCTCATCAAACGGCAGGTCGGCCCACTGGCCCGTAAATAACGTGATCGGTCTTGCCATATTATCCACCTCGTTTTTATTGTTTATCGTTGATGCGTATTACTCCACGTCCACCCAGACGCAGCCCTTGTCCATGCTCTCCACGCACTTGTTCACGAACCGCACGCCGTCGATGCCCATGTCGATGGTCGGGTATCCGAATTCGGCCTCATTGACCTTCTCCCCCGCCAGCTTCTTATGCATGGCGTCTGCAAAGGAGGAGTAGATGTTTGCATACGCCTCGTAGAATCCTTCCGGATGCCCGCCCGGGATGCGGGAGTATTTGGCCGCTTCGGGTTTGATATAGCCTGCGCCGCGGGAGTAGATCTGCGGGGCCTCGCCCTTTTTCACGACCTTGAGGTAGTTGCAGTTCTCCTGCTCGAATTCCACCGTACCCTTCGTGCCGAATACCCGCACCTTCAGGCCGTTGTCGTTGCCGATGGCCACCTGCGAGCACCAGTACGAGCCGCTCGCCCCGTTGTCATACTTCAGGATGATCTCCGCGTTGTTGTCCAGCAGCCGCCCTTCTCCGAATACGTCCATGTTCGCGATGAGCTTTTTGATCTTCAGGCCTGTGATGAAACTCACCATGTTCTCGATATGGCTCCCGATATCGCCCACGCAGTTGGACTTGCCCGATTGTTTGGGGTCCGTCCGCCAGGAGGCCTGCCGGTTGCCCGCTTTTTCGAGGGTATCCACCAGCCAGTCCTGCGGGTACTCCGCGATGACCACGCGGATATCCCCGATCTCACCGCTCCGTACGATGGCCTGCGCTTCCTTCGCCATCACGTGTCCCGTATAGGTGTAGGTGACGCAGAAGAGGCAGTTCTTTTCCGCCGCGATTTTTTTGAGTTCCAGCGCCTGGTTCAGATCCACCGTCAGCGGCTTCTCGCAGACCACGCTGATGCCTTTTTCCAGGAACGTCTTTGCCACTGGGTAGTGCAGGAAGTTCGGGGTGACGATCACGACGAAATCGATGCCGTCCTCCCGCGCCGCTTCCTTCTCCGCCATCTCCTGGTACGTCATATACACGCGGGAGGGGTCCAGCCCCAGTTCCTCGCCCGTCTGTTTGATCTCCCATTCGATGTCCGAAAAGCATCCGGCCACGATCACGCTCTTGCTGTCCAGGTTGATAGCCTTCCTGTGCACCGCGCCGATGAAGGAGCCCGGGCCGCCGCCCACCATGCCGTACTTCAGTTGTTTCGCTGCTCCTGATGTTTTGCTTGCTTCAATCATTTGCTTTTTCCCTCCTGTTGTTCTTATCATAAAACATTCATGGATATACTATTGGTTCGCTATACGCGCTTTAACTGATGAACTTCCTAAACGATGAACTTCGCCGCTTCTGGATTGTCCGGCCCGAAGTGTTTGTACATCACGAGGTTTGCATTGTCGCTGAGGTTCTCGATATCCACACCCTCTTCTGCCCTGTCCTTTGTCACATAGTATTCATCACAGGTCAATTGTTCATAGCCGATGATGGCGGGTGTTTCAAGCGGCAGTTTGTTGATTTGCCCATAGCCCTGCATCATGATGAATCCGTAGGATGCGGCGTCTTTGATGGTAACTTTACGCCCCGGCAAAACGGTCAGCCTCTTTGCGCTGAACTGGTCCGATCCGTAAACGATCCAGTCCTCTTGATAACCCAGGTCCTCCATGCTCTCCGCGTTTGTTGCAGGGATCGGTTCGTGGTAGTGGTTCTTTTTGAATTCGGGATCGATGTTGGCTTCCCAGTCCAGGCAATCCACCAGATAGTCATAATCGTATTTTTTATCATCCGGCACGAATTTTACCAGGAGTTCGCGTTCAAAGGGTTTGTCATGGATCATGTTTTGGAAGAAGAGCGAGGTATCGCTGACCCGCTGGGGCTCATATGTCACGAGCGAACCCGGTGCATGCAGGATTCCGGCGGGGATATTCCAACCCGTCCCGAGCCTGAGGCGGTATGCACGCGTCAGTTCCAGTATACCGTTATCGCCGGATTTTGTATCCCATTTCATCAGCACTTTTTTCAGGGCTTCCTTTGTTGTGCCCGGTTCCAGACCGAAATATGTGAATCTGCCCTCATAGTCGATGGAATTCAGTTCTACAGGGAAATAATACGCTTCCGGTTTCGGCGTGGCGCCCACAGCCGCTGCACCCTTTTCCCCTAGATGCACATGATGCGGGATGGGCGTGGCAAAATCGTAAAATTTTGCAAAGGACATCAATGCGCCGTATTTTTGCATGATATGTTTCCCGAGGATATGGTCCCCGCATAGGTCGATTGCGTCCTTGAGAAGGACCTTTTCATGCCCGCTCGATTTCTGGCACGCGATGAAACTCATGCCTTCGTTTGGCATCGTGATGGGTCCGTTATCCACCATGCCCGTCGATGCCATCCACCGTTCGGATATGGCGCCCATCGTCGAACCTCTCGGATACATCTCGGAAGGATGGATTTTGATCCTTTTTCCCGGCAGCAGGATGGTGCGTGTCACCCACGCGGGAGCGAGACGGAGGATGCCGCCTGTTTTTTTGATTTCTTCTTCCACGAGTCTTTTCGTCGTTTCGGTACTCATGATCCGCCTTCTTTCCGTTTATTCGTGCAATATTGACATGATTAGTTTATACGTTTAAATTTTTGACAATAATTTTTGTACGCTTCGTATCTTTCATTATAGATCGCATGTTGCGTTGGGTCCGGATGGAAGACCTTCTCGATTTTGACCAGCTTCTCCGCCGCCTCATCCATCGTGGATGCTTCGCCGCATGCAGTCGCGCAAAGCATGGCCAATCCATACGTTCCCGATTCTTCCGCACGTAATCGGCTGACAGGGATGCCCATGATATCCGCCTTTATCTGCAGCAGCAGGTCGGAGTGCGCTCCGCCGCCTACGCAATTCATTTGGTTTAATGGCATGTTTATCCGGGAAAGCAAATCGGTATTGAGCTGCATTTCAAAACATAACCCTTCCATGCAGGCTTTGTATATTTCGGCTTTGGAGGTATCCAGCCTCAGGCCGCTGATCGTCCCCGAAGCCAGCGAATCCATATATGGGGTTCCGCTGCCGGCAAAATGCGGAACGACAACCAGGCTGGTCGGCGCTTTCGGACATTCCGCTTCCATTCTTATGTAAGCATCCTGATGGTTTGTTTTTGTTTCCTGCATCAGATGCGTCTCAAAAGTATCCCTGAACCAACGCAGCACCGAGGCGCCTGTGGTATTGAATGCCAAAGTAACATATTTGTCTTCCAGGGCGTTCCATGCAGTAATTGTTTTCCCTCATAAACTGGGGATCACTGCTATTGCTTATCATGGTGGTAATGCATTCCGAGGTGCCGATCCCGTCAACGCATTGCCCGTATTTCAAGACACCAGCCCCCAGTGCTGCACAGACCTGGTCGTGCCCGCCTGCTACGATGCGCGTATCTTTTCGCAGACCCAACGCTTCTGCTATATGCGGGCTGACTTTTCCGATGACGGTGCCCGAAGATACCGGTTCAGACAAAAAGGATGCTTGAATGTTGAACAGGCCTAATATAGGTGCTGACCAGTTGCGTTTTCTGTGATCAAAAAGCAAAGTCCTTGACGCCAGCGAATAATCGACGCACCTGCACCCCGAAAGCATGTAACCGATGAAATCCGCGAAAAAAAACACTTTTTCAGTCCTGTCCAGAATTCCAGTCATATGCTTCTTTAACCAGAGCCATTTGTTGAGGGAATACATCGAATTGATGGGCATTCCCGTCAGGTCGAAGAGCCGTTGCGCGTCTATTTTTCCCAGGATGTCGTCTATTTCTTCAGTCCCCCAGATATCGGCAAAGAGCATGCTGTTTGAAAGCACCCGGTCGTTTTTGTCCAGGAGGATAAATGATTCGCCCAGTGATGTGATCGCTATGGCATCGATCGGTTCCCTGGCTTTCGTGGCGACCTCTTGGATGATCTTCTCTACAGCCTGCCATACCAGCTCAGGCTGTATTTCGGCCCAACCAGGATTCGTACGGACGGTCGCATATTCGCAGGTGGAAAACGCTTTGACCTCTCCATCCAGATTGATGGCTGTTGCTTTACTCCCGGTCGTACCTATGTCTAGTCCGATATAAAGCATTGGCCCTCCATTATGGCGCAGATTCCCGGATGATGATACTGGGCTCAAGCATGATCTGTTTCCTTGGTTCATCCTTGCCGTCTATCATATTGAAAAGCATCCCGCTTCCCTGAATGCACATGGTCAGTACAGGCTGGTTGATGGTTGTCAGGCTTGGGGATATTACACTGGAAAACGGCACATTGTCATAGCCGATCACGGCGATATCTTCCGGTACCTTGATTCTCAGTTCGTGCAGTCTTTTCAATACGCCAAAAGCCATCTGGTCTGTGGAAGCATAGATGCCCCTGGGTCTGACTTTTTCCAGGACCTCGCTCGTTGCGGTATAACCCTGCGCTATCTTGTCATTGTCTGCTTCATCCTGTGTGATATAGATCATGTTCTCATCCATCTGAAGTCCCAACTGCTCCATGGCCATTTTGAAGCCCTGGTATCGGTGCTTCAGCGATAGATTGTACAATGGCTCGGAAAAATAAGCTATATCTGTGATCCCCAGCGAGATCAGATGCTGTACGGCCAGATAACTCCCCTTGATATTGTTCATCAATACACAGGACGATTCGGTGAATTCCGGTTCCAACTCGTCGTCGATGACCACGAAAGGCACATTGTAGTTGCGCAGTTTCTGCATCGATGTACGGTTTGTCATGCCATAGCATACAAGTACGCCCGCCACTTTGTGCTGTATCAGCGTCGTTACATACCAGTCCTCTACTTCCGGGTTGTGCATCGTATTGCAGATAAACGTGAAATAGCCGTGTTCGCGGGTGATCTTCTCTGTGAATTTGATCATCTCGCTGTAATAGCTGTTCATGACATCCGGTACGATGATGCCGATGGTATTCGTTTTATTCAGTTTGAGGTTCCGCGCCACGATATTGAGTATGTAGCCCAGTTCGTCCGCGGCGTCAAGCACGCGCTTTTTTACCGGTTCCGAGATTTCCCCTGTATTGTTCAATACATAGGAAACCGTAGCCTGCGTGACGCCGGCGGCTCTGGCTACATCATTCATCGTGGGGGATTTGTGCGTTTTCCTCTTCATGTTACCTCAACCAAAAGCCTTGGTTTAGATGATAACGATTCCCTTGAGTTTATCGCCCTTCCCGTTTTTCATATACTGGATGCCCTTTTCCGCATCCTCGAGCGAGAACCGGTGGGTAACCAGTTTATCGACCTTGACGAGTCCGTTGGCCAATGCGCGGATGGCTGTCGGCCAGACCAGCGGGGCCAGCCACGCAAATTTGATCGTCTTGTCCGATTGAATCGCGGAAAGCGCCGGGATCTCGATTTTATCGTCCGGTCCCGGAAGCCCGAAATATACGATGGTCGCACCGGCGCCCGATACCGTCAGCGCATCCTGGAGCGCCTGTTTCGAGCTGGTGGGGACGATGACTTTGTCCGCCATCCGTTTGCCGGTCAGCTCTGCTATCTTTCCATTGATATCATTAGTGTAGTATTTTGAGCCGGTGTCTTTCACATTGATGGCGTAATCGGCTCCCGATTCCAGCGCTGCATTGAGCGGATAATCCCTGGTACCGACGATGGCCAACTTCCCCGCGCCTGATGCTTTGATGAGCTGGACCATCATGATCCCGATGGGTCCTGGTCCGAATACGACCACGAATTCTCCCGGTACTACGTCCAGTTTCTTTACGGCATAGGTTGCACAGGCCAGCGGTTCCACTACAGCGGCTTGTTCAAAGCTCATGTTGTCGGGTATTTTGTAAACATGGGTGTAACTGAGTTTGCAGTACTCTGCAAAGGCGCCGTTGACGCTTACGCCGGGCACGGTCATCGTAGGACAGATGTTGAATTTGCCTTCCGAGCAATATGTACAGGAATTACATTGTATCACGGGGTTGCAGGTCACTCGGTCACCGGGCTTGAAAAGCCCCAGCGATTCAGGGATGCGTCCCACTTCTACGATCTCGCCGCCGAATTCATGGCCCAGCACCAGCGGGCCTTTCCCGTCTGTAGTGCCAAGCGGGCTGTGCCCGAAATAGTAGGAGACGTCGGAACCACAGATGCCGGTGGCCTTGACCTTAACGAGCACTTCGTTATCCGCTATCTGCGGGATATCGATCTCTTCCATTTTCATTACGTTGGCTTCATAAAAAACCTGGGCTCTCATTTTGCCTTTCATACTATCTCGTCTCCTCCTGTTTACAAATAATACCTTATACTATAACAACTTTCAACAAATATTTTGTCAGATATTTCATCTTCTTCGGCAGGGACTATGCTGTCCCTGCCGAAGCTTTTGATTCATTAAATGCCTATTTGCAGAACTTCGCGTTGATTTCCTTGTCGACGAAATCCTTGCATTGCGCCGTTACCTCCCAGGCATCTCCCCATTCGCACAGGTCGATGGCCCACCACTCCCCGTCGTATTGCGCTTTATCCAGCAGCGCGGGGATCACTTCATCAAAATCGATCTTGCCGACACCAAAAGGAGCGTGCGTACTCGTATTGGTTACGTTCAGCGTTCCGTCGGAATCGATCACGTGGACGACGCCGATCAGCCCTTTCAGCATTTGCGCATATTCCGCCACGCCGCCCTTCAGCGTGCAGCCGCTTTCGATGGCGTTTGCACCCATCACGGCGCCCATATAGGCATGGCAGGTATCAAACAGGATCTTGAAGTTGGGCTCGTTTACGGCTTTCACCACTTCCGCTACATTTTTGGGCTCGTTGATGATGAAACCGGGTTCAAATTCCCATACCACCAGCAGGCCTTTCTCCGCGGCCTTTTTCGCGCATTTTTTGAAGAGGTCCACATAGTATTCCTTGACCTGGGCATACGTCATATTGGCCGGGAGCTTCGGAGGGGCATCCGAATCCACACGGATGATCTTGATGCCCATGTCGGCGCAGAAATCAACGTTTTTCTTGAATATCTTCAGATACTCTTCGCCCTGTTCCAGCGCGTTTACGCTCCACATGTCCGCCGCGTAGTCCGCCACCTCGAGCTTGTTGTCTTTCAGGATCTTCTTGAGTTCCGCCATTTTTTCAGGGGTGCCCCAGTCATCCGGGTGGGCATGCGGCCTGAACCCGCCCAGGCTGATCCCGTCAAATCCAAGCTCATTCAGCCTCTTGCACAGATCTTGCAGGGAAATTGGGTTTTGGGCGTATTCTCCAAAGATGTAGGCCCAGCTGCCGATTGATACCTTTTTCATGTGCTTCCCTCCTCGTAAATTCTGACTGACTCATTATGATAAACCGTTTTATTTGCCGAGTTCCCCGAACCTGGCCATGATCGCCAGCGCCGGGTCTACAGGGACATCCGCCCTTTTTACATCCTTGGGAATGCTGATGACCGGCGTTTTACGGATGGCCTTGCCGCTGAAATTCGGCAGCCATTTACGCTCGGCTTCCAGCATTTCGGTGCACATCTCCCTTACTTCGTTGAGCGTGCATTTTGTAGACGAAAGCGGATCCAGCGCTGCTGCGGCTACGATCAGTTCAGGATCGCTGTCCATGGCGGCACGTACGCCGAGTCCCTGCATATTGATGTTGGTCATGTTCAGCGCGGCGCATTGCGGGGGCAGGTTGCCCACCTTGGCTGGATGCAGGCCGAGTGCATCTACATAGATCGGCCCCTCTCCGCAGCAATCATCCGGCAGGTTGGATATCATGCCGTTGTTGCGGATATTGCCGTTCAGTTTAAACAGCTTGCCCGTTTCCATGGCTTCGATGATATAGGAGCCGTACTCGATGCTGCGTTTCGGCACAGTCGAGGGTTCTTCGTTGAGTGAAAGTTCCTCGGCATACTTCCCTGCCACGTGCGCGCACCATTTGTAGTAGGCGCCGCTTTCCCCGCCAAATGCCGGCTCGTCGCAGTACAGCTGAAGTGCTCTCTCGCTTGAGCGGAACCAGGGCAGGTACTCGGACAGATGTCCGGTTGACTCCGTCATGAAATAACCGAACTGGCGGAGCACTTCGCCCCTGACTTTTTCGTTTACATAATATTCGGGTTTTTCAAAGCGTTCTTTCAGCAATGGGTAAAGGTCTTTCCCGCGATGTTTGATTTCCAGGAACCAGGCCATGTGGTTGATGCCCGCGCATAGAAAGTCTATCTCCTCTTTGGGTACATCGACATAACCGGATATAAGGTCCAGTGTCGTTTGGACCCCATGGCAAAGTCCCACGAACTGTACGCCCGTGGTTCCCAGGGCCCAGCAGTTCATGGCCATCGGGTTTACATAATTTAATATGATCGCGTCTTTGGCGCTATATTTTTTCACGTCTTCCGCGAGATCGATCAATACCGGGATGCTCCGAAGGCCGCGGAAAAGTCCGCCCGGCCCCATCGAATCACCGATGCATTGGTCGATCCCGTATTTCATGGGTATCTTGTAATCCAGTTCAAATGCCGATACACCGCCGACCTGAAAAGTTGAAATGATAAATTTGGCGCCGCGCACGGCATCCACCCTGTCAGTCGTAACATATATTGTAGCTTTCAATGAATTCTTTTGTATTACACTGTTGATAAAATTCTCCACCTGGGAAGCTCTGGTGATAACAAGGTCCATCAATGCGATTTCCGTATCCTCCAGACCCGGAGTTGCCAGAATGTCCAGGATCAGTGTTTTGCAGAAGATGACGCTTCCTGCACCAATAATTGCGACTTTTCTTTTTGCCATGGTGATTACCCCTTTCATTGCTGTTAGTTTGAGCCGTGAAAACGGCAAAGATATTCTGGATGTATGGATGTTGATATGCTTTAATAATTGTTATTTATACGTTTAACCTTACTACTATTTTTACATATATATTTTCCATTGTCAACACTCATGCGGTACGCCCTGCTCATTATTAACTGGAATTTGATCGATTATAACAATATTCACAGAAATTCGTTTCGAGGTTTTCAATATTACCTGATTTATTTTTCATTTGGACTTTCTCTTATTATACGTATAAGCTATAATTGATTATAACATATGCCATAACACCATTCCATAGTACGCTGTTTTTTTATACGGCCTGCATTTTTGCAGTACGTAAGTAAAAACTATCTCATATAAGGAGGTTTTAAAATGGCAGCACCCGTAAAGATCAATGTCGCCATCGTAGGGTTGGGTTTTGGAAAGGAATTTATCAGCATCTACCAAAACCATCCCAATGTCGGCAAAGTGGCCATCTGTGCCAGGACACCCTCTACCGTAAAGGAATTCGGAGACAAACATGGTATTCCGGAGGATCTGAGGTTTACGAATTTCGAAGATATTCTTACGCGCAAGGATATCGATGCGATTCACATTATGAGTCCCATTCTGGACCATGCCAGTCAATCCATAGCCTCTTTGGAAGCAGGCAAGCATACAGCCTGCACCGTTCCCATGGCCACATCTGTAGATGAATGCATCGCGATCGTACGCGCCAGTAAAAAAACCGGGAAAAACTACATGATGATGGAAACAGCCATTTATACACGTGAATTCCTGTATGTGAAAGACCTGGCCGAGAGCGGCAAGCTTGGACGTATCCAGTTCGTTCGCGGGTCCCACCTGCAGGATATGGGGTTGAAGGGCTGGCCCGAATACTGGATTGGCTTCCCGCCCATGCATTATGGGACGCACGCCATTTCCCCCTTGCTCTGCATCAATAAAACGATAGCCGAATCCGTCGTTTGCCATGGGTCGGGTTCCATCAGCCAGGAGAGAGCTGCCAAATATGGCTCTCCATTCGCTGTGGAGACAGCGACATTCAAGCTGAAGGATTCCAACGTTATCGCCGAAGCCACCCGTGCCTTGTATGAAACGGTACGGCAGTATCGCGAAAGCTTTGATGTGTATGGCGATAAAATGGCGTTCGAATGGGAGCAGATTGCAGACGAAGGCAATGTACTGTTCGAAGGCGGAGAGCAGGCCAGAAGGGTCGATGTGCCCGATGCGGACCGTCTCCTGCCGTCCGAGATCGCTCAGTTCACCCGCAGGGAGAAGATCGAAGATGTCAAGCATGTCTCCTTTATCCAGGGAGCGGGTCATGGCGGTTCACATCCCCATCTTGTCCATGAGTTTATCAGCTCCATCGTGGAAGGCCGTGATGCGGCAGTAAATGCCGAGATATCCGCAAACTACACGTGTGCGGGCATTTGTGCGCACGAATCTGCTTTGCAGGGCGGAGCCCGCATCGTTATTCCTGATTTCACCAAAGTATAGTTGACCCGTGAAAGCCCGCATTTTAATCGATGCGGGCTTTTTTTTGTGCAGCGAACACCCCGCTTTCGATACCCTCAGTTTAATAATGTGAATATGCGTTCCCGGATACTGCAGCTTTGAGTAAGTAAATAAAACTTATCAGTCCCCTGCCCGCTCATGATCCATCCATAATAGATTACACGCGTGTGTGTATGGGAAACATTCAGTCAGCGTGGCGCTCTGCATCATGATGACAGCAAAATAGCCTAGATATATAGTAATGGGTATATTTCTTTTCTATCAGAACGCAGTCTAAAAGGCGCAGCTGGCACATGCCTGTATAGAGCTGCAAGCCATGACACCACAGGTCCGGCCGGGAGCCATGACTCGTTCAGCGCATAAATTTAAGGAAGGCTGTTTGCACAGCCTTCCTTCGTGTGTCCATCCCATAGCAAGTGAGTTTGTGTTACTTTGGTTTATTTGTAGTCGGGGTTTACTCTCATGGAAGGATCGTTCATGTCGTACTTGAAGGCGCCTGCTTTCCTCTTGGTCATATAATCATTGAGGATCCAGGGGATCTTTGTCTCTTTGGCTGCGGTTGCCTTTTCAAACGGGAACAGTGCTACGAAGATAGCTTTCGGGTATGTTTTCCCTTCAAAGAGAGCAGAGATCTGCTGGAAGCATACGTCTGCTTCGAGGGTCGGGCACTGGTTCACGTCCATGGTGGTTACGCCGTCAGCGACCCAATCCCAGGATTTTTCTTTGCCGTTGGAGGCGCCCAGCCAGTAGTCGCCGGGGTTCAGGCCGGCATCTTTGATGGCGTTGAGTGCGCCGGTCATCATTTCGTCGTTTTCTACATATGCGCCATCCCAGCCGTCTTTGCCCAGCTTCGCGATAGCATCCTGCATGGCTTTGTAGGAGGGATCAGCAAACCATCCGCCGGAACCCCAGAACACTACTTGGAGGTCTTTGCCGCCGCCGACTGTGCCGACGGACTCAAGCAGGTTGCCGATGTCTTTGCCGGCTTCTTTGTATGCAGACAGGAAGCCATTGGTCTGGCCGCCTGCTGTGCCTTGTCCCAGTTTGCCTTCGATGATGATGGCTTTCTTTACACCATGAGCTATGGCAGACTGTCCTGCAACCTTACCGTCTGTTACCCAGTCAAATCCGGAGAAGCCGGCCAGGCCGGGTTCGTTCGGCGGGTTGTGCGTCAGGGCGAAATACGGGATCTTCGCATCGTTGCACTTTTTCAGGCACTCGGATGTGGTGTTGGGAGAGTTCTGCACGCACACGATGGCATCGACTTTCTGCGTGATGAAGTTTTCAATAGCAGTGATTTGCTCGGGGGCTGTTCCGCCGCCGACCACGTCAATGACCTTCCAGCCTTTTTCCTCGGCGAGGGCTTTGAATACTTCGAAGCCTGCCTTGTAATAGTCGTCAGCTGCGTCCTTGTAGTAACCGATTACCTTCTGCGCTGCCGCAGCGGTAGGAGCGGTCGTGGGGGCAGTGGTTGCAGTCGTCGGAGCGGGTGCAGATGGTGACGTCTGGGGGGCAGCACAAGCTGCGAGCACAGCCACCAGTGCGATGCACACGATGATGGTCAGAATTTTCTTCATAGATTTGGTCTCCTCCCTAATTATTAGTTTGGTCCGTACTCACTTGCCAGGGTTTGGGGTTTTTCACTGTTTTGACACACTACTATCAACGGTTTCCCGTCAATTCAAATTCATTTGAGTTATTTTTCTGCCGCGGCAGAGCGGTTTTTCATTTTGTTTATAAATCCCATGACGTTGGTGGACAGAGCGCCTGCTGCCACCGCAAAGATGATGATCACGCCTTTGGCGATAAACTGCACTTCGGATGGCAGGCCGATCAGGCTCAAGGCATTGCCTATGCTTCCCAGCAGCAGTACGCCGATGAATGTACCCCACATGTTTCCTTTACCGCCGCTCATCGCAGTGCCGCCGATGACCGCCATGGCGATAGCATCGATCTCCTGGTTTTCGCCAAGGGTGATGATACCGGAGTTGGTACGTGCTAGCAGGATGATAGCTGCAATGCCCACCAGGATGCCGTTTAAAGTATAGGTCAGCAATTTTACATTTTTCACATTGACGCCGGCCAGGAATGCAGCATTGGGATTGCTGCCTACTGCAAATACCCTGCGTCCAAAGCGTGTATATTTCGAAAGTATCCAGAATATGATCACGATGGCTAGGAATATCAACACATATAAAGGCAGGGATAAGTTTAAGTCTGTTGCAGGATCCTTGACACCATCTACAAGATTGACTTTTAAAAACTCCAGAGGACGGCCCTGCATTGCGACTTCACGGGAATGGCACAGCAGCAGCGCGATACCGCGGAATGCTATCATCCCGCCCAATGTGATAATGAATGGTTCCACATTGGTACGTGAAATGATATACCCCAAAATGGTTTCAAGCAGTACAGCGGATCCAATTCCGACGATAAGGGCCAGGGGTACTCCGAGATTCCACTCTGCGATGCCAAGCGCGGTCACGATGGAAACGAGGGAGGCCAGTAAACCAACGGATAAGTCGATACCTCCACCCACCATGACCAGCGTCATACCGATTGCAAGGATGCCGGCCGGCGCATTCTGTGCAAAAAGGTTCAATATGTTATTCGGGCTTATAAACCGTGGCCATTGTGTCGCATTGCTGATGATCTGAACCAATACAATGATTACAATAAAGCCGAGAAATATGTTCAGCACAGTACGGTTTTCAAAGCGCTTTGATGTAGCCAGTTTTTCTTTTTTCTTTGCTACCCCAGTCGTCATATTTTTGTCCCCCCTATAGAATGTGTCAGGATATTTTCTTCAGAAATTTCTTCTTTTTCAAGTTCGGCTTTGACCTCTCCGTTTTTCATCACGAGCACCCTGTCGCTCATGGCGATGACTTCCGGCATGTCGGAGGATACCATGATGATCGCTTTGCCTTGTTTGAGCAGGTCTATCATGATCTGGTAGATTTCCTGTTTGGCGCCAACGTCGATACCGCGGGTCGGTTCGTCAAAAATGAATATCTCACCGTCCGTGTTAAACCATTTGGCCAGGACGACCTTCTGCTGGTTCCCGCCCGACAGGTTCCCCACGATCACTCCGGAATCATTCGCCTTGGTGCCGAGCGCCTTAATATACTTATCACCGACCTTGTAGTCCTCCACCTGGTTCATAAAAAACTTTTTGGTGTTTACAAGGTTGGCCACTATCGTATTGAATGCGATCGAATGTCTCAGGAATAGGCCTGTATTTTGCCTGTCCTCGGTGATGAAACACATCTTGTTTTTTATCGCATTTTTGGGAGAACTCTTTTTAACGCATTTGCCATTGATGATGATTTCACCATTGTCCAGGTTGGCGGCGCCAAACAGCACGTCCATCAATTCGGAACGTCCTGAACCCACCATTCCGGCAAATCCGAGTATCTCGCCTTTTTTGAGCTGGAAGCTTATGTTTTTTGCACCGTTGCCGGTAACGTTTTTGGCTTCAAACACGACGTCGCCAGTCGTAACTGCTTCACGTTTGTAAAACGTGGACGGGTCACGTCCTACCATGTCTTTTATGAGCTTCTGCTCTGTCAATTCTTTGATGTCATAGGTATTGACCTTCTGGCCATCCCGAAGCACCGTCACCCTGTCTGCGATGCGGAATACTTCCTCCAGATGGTGTGAGATATAGATGATTCCTATCCCGGTCTTCTTGATAGTCTGGATGATCTCCAGCAAATGTTCGATCTCGGAAGCCGAGAAGGATGCTGTTGGTTCATCCAGAATGATTACTTTCCGTTGGAAAATCAGGCCTTTGGCTATTTCAACGGTTTTTTGCTGGCCGCTGCTCAATTCTCCTACCAAAGTATCCGGGCTCATGTCACTTTGGAGGTATTTCAGCACATCTGCAGTCTTTTTGCGCATCTCGGGTTTCTGCACAAAACCTGCTTTATCGATCTCCAGACCCGTGAATATGTTTTCAGTGATATCTAGGTGTTTGAATACCGTATGCTCCTGATATATGGTCTGAATTCCCAGAGATTGCGCCGTATGCGGGTTCAGCTTGACTCTTTTCCCTTCAAACAGGATCTCGCCGCCTTCATCCGGCGTATATGCGCCCGATAAAACCTTTATAAGCGTAGATTTTCCCGCGCCATTTTCGCCGCAAAGGCAATGAACCTCTCCCTGCTTCAGGTCAAACGATATGTTTTGCAGCGCTTTCACACCGGGAAAGGTTTTTGATATGTTGTTCAACCGAAGGATCTCTTCTTGAGGCATTATTCCAACCCCCTCCACAATTACGCTTTTATACGTTTAAGTTATCTTATGTACTCAAATCGCTGATTTCTTCGGTAATCACAATACGCTATGTGAAAACTTTCAATATACAACATTTATCCAGCATTTATACGATTAAATTTCTATTCTTAATTTTACATATTAATTCGTCAAATGCAATAGTAAGTTTTTCATATGTACTATCCTATTACATATGAAGTCTCATATATGAATCATATACGGCCAGAGAGGCAGTCTGCAGCTATTTATCTCTTGCCATATGTCATGGTTGTTTCAAACATAGCAGTAATGTTTTCGGGTCTGGCTTCATCGATGAGCGCTCCGGAATCCATCATATAGCCTCCGCCAGGCGCGCATGTGTCGATGAGCCATTTGCAGTAATCCACCACTTCCTGCGGTTTGCCATAGGTAAGCATGACATTCGGCACATTTCCGGCTATGCATGCAGTATCTTTCAGGACTTTTTTTGCATTTGCCATTTCGGTGTATTCAAATAAATAGACAACTTTTCCTTTCGGTACTTCCGTGAGATACGGCAGTCTCGTATTGTAGGTGCCTTCGACATACACCATGGGGGTCAATCCAGCATCGGCCAGCGCAGTAATGTATTTGCGCAGGGACGGCCAGTAGAATTTCTTGAACATTTCATCTGACATGAATTCATCCACGCCTTTGTGCAGCCACATCCATACATAGGGTCTGCCGGCTGCCTTTGCCCCTGCTATGGCGTCCGGTATCGCAAAATCGGTGACTCTATCGATCAATGTGAGCAGCTCTTCGGGATGATCATACAGATCAAATATGATGCCTTCCGTGCCGCGCATGGTATCGCCTATCATATCGTATGGTGCATAGGCAAATCCGCCGTACGCTACCGGTATACCAAATTCCTTCTCCATTTTCGTATCGTATTCACCCAAATATCCAAACCAATCCAGCAGCATTTTCCCGGCTTTCATGGCATGATTCAGTGATTCCTGTACATCCGGAAGCCCAAACGCTGCGAGGGCGCCCATATGTCCAAACCACATGGTGTTTCTGAAATCAAGCTTTGAAAACCCGCTTAATTTGCTGAAACTTCTCGGGAGCCATTTGTTCAACATGAATTTTGACATGTCCTGGATTGCTTCGGGGTATTCATCGCCCTTCATGTATTCATCTTCAATGTACTGATACAGTACGTTTGGATCCTCAATATGTTTGCCAGGCCAGCGAAACCATACCAGTCCCAGTTCTTCCATATAGTTGGCTGGATACATGAGGATGGGATCCCACCCAAGGTCAGGCTTGTAATCTTGATAGAATTTGTCCAGGCAACGTCCCGCTGCTGTATAATCATACATGCATTCCTTTATCGTACCGCCTGCATAATAAATCGGGAAACCTTCCATAACGGGAACAATAGGAATCCTGTCAGGCTCTTTGAGAGCGATCGAATCACGTACGCGTTTTACTCTGGCATCAAACTCATTTTTCACTTGTTCAGTCATACTAAAAGCCTCCCGATAGATAATTTGGTTTTTTCTAACGACTATTTTGCCCAGATACAGGATTTAAATGAACTGCAAGGGTGATGTTAAACGTATAAGTCACATTTGAAACCATCTTATCATATTTACGTTGGGCAAGTAAAGATGACATTTTAAATTCTTGCCGATTCAAAAACTGGCAGGTCTAAAAATTCGATGTATTAAGGCTTTGAACCCCAGGCGGTGAAGGTATGTCAAATTCCACTGCGAGTACGTACGTTGTAAGCCGGCAGCAAAGTGCTCAATTGAATCACCTCCTGGCACGCATATTGTATGCTGAACCGGGTTTCCGCTTTAAAGGGAAACTAAATTTGCGGTCCCGTGCGAAAACGCCTTGTCTCTCATGCTTTTCACTTTCTGAATGGCTGGTACTGTTTGATATATGGACTGCACTAGTTTTGCAGCTTGGATTCCTGTCGGGCTGTAAACATCCCGGAGCCCGTATCAGGGTAATAAGCTGCGCCCGTTTTATAAGAACGTTTTGATATTTATATACTGATGGTTGGATACCAAATGAAACACCATGTGAAGGACCAAAGTCTGCAATGATGCATCGTGCGTAAACCCCTTGGTATTACCCCTCGCCCCCTTGCACATGACAGCCTTGGTATAGCGGAGATACAGCAAGTCCGGAATGGGTTTTTGGGCTGAAAGTCCCTAAGTTAGAACCATCGCTTGTTAACGCAGCACAGGAGTCGTGCCCTCTCTTTGCTTGTTAACATCGTGCATTTCGTCATTTATGTGTATTCTCTGGCTTTTTTGAGACAAAAATGCCGCCGGTGATAACCGGCGGCATTATGATGACGTTTTATATCTGCCTTAGCCTTTTTTCCTCAATGTAGTCAGGCTTTCCTTGTCAAAAGCGTGAATTTTGCCCGTTTCAATGAATAGTTTTATATTCTGCCCCGTAGTTGCAGAGCAAGTATTGGCCAGGCGGGCAATGATATTCTTCTCAATATTCCTAGCTTTCAGGTAAAGATAGATATCCGAACCGAGCATTTCCCTGATCTCAACATTTACATCGATGCTGAGTTCAGGATCAAAATTCTTGCACAGTTCTTCCACGCAGCAGTCTTCGGGGCGAATGCCGATATAGATATCCCTCCCAAATGCAGCATCGTCAAATGTGCGCGCTCTTTCTTCCCGGATAAGCACCTTGTGTCCGCTGAAAACCGCATAAGTTTTGTTCCCGGCTTTTTCAAAACGGCCTTCGAATATGTTCATTTGCGGACTGCCGATGAATTCTGCGACAAATTTATTCTGCGGATTGTCATAGAGTTCCGCAGGGGATCCGCATTGCTGGATGAATCCATCCTTCATCACGACGATCCTGTCCCCCATTGTCATCGCCTCGATTTGATCGTGCGTGACATAGATGAATGTCGTTCCCAGGCGCATATGCAGTTTGGCTATTTCAGCCCTCATCTGCGTCCTGAGCTTTGCATCCAGATTTGACAGCGGTTCATCAAGGAGAAATACCTTGGGTTCGCGTACGATGGCACGGCCCAATGCCACGCGCTGTCTTTGCCCGCCGGAGAGGGCTTTCGGTTTCCGTTTCAGCAGATGGGAAATGTCCAGGATTTCCGCAGCTTCTTCCACCCTCTTCTTGATCTCCGGTTTTGGCATCTTTCTCAATGTCAGACCAAACGCCATGTTTTCATACACTGTCATATGCGGGTATAGAGCATAGTTCTGAAAAACCATGGCTATGTCCCTGTCTTTGGGCGCGATACCGTTTACAAGCCTGTCGCCGATCAAGAGTTCACCCGATGTGATCTCCTCCAATCCTGCAACCATTCTGAGAGTTGTTGATTTGCCGCAGCCCGATGGGCCGACCAATACCACAAACTCCTGATCTTTGATCTCAAGATTGAAGTTGTCGACGGCTTTCACCTTACCAGGGAAAACTTTGCAGATGTTTTTTAGAGTAACAGATGCCATGACGATAACCTCCTGATTTAATTATTCTATCGTATCTTTGAAAATTGCCTCTCGAGCCGGTATTTGTTCCTTTGCAGATACTTGTGGATCTACAAAGATTGCTTTCACCTTCGGATAACATAGAAAACTGATGGTATATGCACACGTAACGGGTATCAGTATCAGCACAAGCAGCAGCGACACCGGATAAAGGAAAACCGTAACAGCGATCAGGAAAAGGTTGATCGCAAACGCGAGGAGATTCGCTCCCAAATTCCCCAGCGCCATTGCCAGAGAGTTCCGGATAATCTTCGTCAATGGCAGTTTTACCGTAACCATCAGCAGGTAAGCGTAATACGAAATGAACGTTAAAACGACCAGCGCCAAACCACAGATTGCTGCCAGCGCATATGCTATCGGGTCGATCTGGGCTTGAAGTACATAAAAGTAGAATGCAAGCCCCAGCAGTCCATAGGCTGCCAGGCTGATCAGTCCAAATGATAAACCCTGTTTGAAATTTTCTTTGAATTGTTGCCAAAAATCCTTCCATACGTAAGCTGTCTCTTCCTGGGAATACTTTCTTAAAATGTAAGCCATTGCAGCGTTGGCGGGCCCGATCGTAACGACCGGCAGGCAGATCACCAGGAAAAGCATGTTCAGTCCCATCAGTTTCCAAAACCGTCTGAAGTATATTACAAAGTACATCAAGGTTTTGGATTTGGGTTTTTCATTCTTCGATATTCCCAAACCTTCTTTTTGAAGACCAAATTTCATGTTTTCACCTCCCTGATATACCTGCGTTCATATTTATCAGATGCAGCGGCTGGCTATGACTTCTTTATACCGATAAAAGCTATCCTTCTTGATCCGTTCCTGAGTAGCAAAATCGATAAACACCAGTCCGAAGCGTTTTGAATATCCGAAGGACCACTCAAAATTGTCCATCAGCGACCAGGCGAAATATCCGGCGATATTCATTCCGGCTTCATTCAGTTCCCTGACAGCAGCCAGATGCTGCTCCAGGTATTCCACCCTGTCCGGATCGTGGACATGCCCGTTTTCAACTGTATCCTGCCATGCAGAACCGTTTTCCGTAATATATATCGGCATATCCGTATATTCCCGCCGGATGCTTTTGATCGAATCGATCAATCCCTGGGGATAAACGGACCATCCCATCTCCGTTTTCTTGTAGGTCGTATGGGCTTCCGAGCACAAAAGCAGATTCAGCGGGTCAAACTGAACGACATTCGGGCTGTAATAATTCACGCCAAGGTAATCGCAGGACTGCCCGATTATTTCAAGATCCCCGTCTTTGATGAAGTTGAAATTCGGTACTCTTGCGCTCAGTAGATTCGCTATGTCAAAAGGATATGTACCTTTGAATAACGGATCCAGAAACCATCTGTTTATAAAGCCGCCGATATTGGATGCAGCCAGTTGATCCCCGTAGTTTGGACTTTCCGGATAGGTTGCGGATATATTTAGGACGATCCCTATCGGAGCCTTCAATCCCAACCGCCGGTATAATTCAACGGCCATTCCGTGGGACAGTAATATGTGGTGGGCCACACGAAGGCCTTCTTCGATGTTCCTCTTGCCTGGCGCCTGCACGCCCCAGATGTAGGAAAGGAACGACGGGCACCAGGGTTCATTATGCGTGGCCCACATATCCACCGTTTCGGCATATTCGCGGAAACACACCTCGGCAAATTCGAGGAACCAATCAATACATTCCCTGTTGACCCAGCCGCCCTTTGCCTGCGCCCATTCAGGCAGGTCCCAGTGATAGAGCGTCACGCATGCCTTTATACCGTTAGCTTTCAGTTGTTTCAGAACATCCTTGTAGTATTCGATCCCGGCTGGGTTGCATACACCTTGCGTGGGAAATATCCTGGGCCAGCTGATGGAAAACCTGAAACTGTCGACGCCCAGTTCTTTCATCAGGACGATATCCTGGCTGTATCGGTGGTAGAAATCGCACGCGATATCACCGTTGTCACCATTGAACACTTTTCCTGGTTCCATGCAAAAAGTGTCCCAGATGGATCTGGTTCTTCCGCCTTCGTTTGCGGCGCCTTCCACCTGGTACGCTGCAGTGGCGACCCCGAATATAAATTCTTTGTTGAAATCCATTGATTCCTCCGCAGTGCCTTAAGTATCGACCCTCGCACACGTGCCCCGCATGACGAGTGATGTCGGTATCCGTACATCCAGGGGGCCCTCTACCGAGCCGTTTTCGATCAGATCGATCAGAAGTTCGGCTGCTTTTATGCCGATCTCTTCCCTGTTCTGGCTTATTGTCGTCAATCCCGGGCTCGTGATGCTTGTAACATCCAGATTATCAAAACCGATTACGGAAATATCCGCCGGCACCCTGAATCCCCTTTCCTGAAGCGTATTGATTGCGGGGATCGCATACAGGTCATACCCTGCGAATATCGCCGTGGGCATATCGTTCCAGCAATTATGCATCAGTTGGTCGATCGCTCTTTTACCTTCCTCCGAGGAATAGGCGGCCGTTTCGACCATGTACAGGGGATTATCCTCCAGATTCTTGCTCTTTAAAAATTCTTTGTAGGCACTGTACCGTTCCCATCCGGCCGTACTGAAAAGCGGTCCTGCGATATGCGCGATCTTCCTGTGCCCGAGTATGTAGAGGTATTCCAGTGCCTGCATGCTCCCCATGTAATTATCGGATAGTACGGCATGCCGGTTGGGATATGGCATCTCGACGGATACGCACTTCAGGTCGCTGTCTACAACGCTTTGGACTTCATGAGTGAAATTCTTGACAGCCGCTATCAGCACGCCATCCACCCTTCGATACAGGCAATGCTCCAAAAAAGAGACCTTCTGATTGCCCAGCCACTTGTTTACAAAGATGACATCATAACCCTTGATCCCCATATTGCTTTGAAAACTCTGCAAGATCCCGCTGAAATGCGGATGGGCTATGCCTGTGCCGATATCTTCCGAAAACAAAACGCCTATCAGCCATGACTTCTTTGTTACAAGCGCCCGTGCATTGGTATTGGGGGTATACCCCATTTCCTTTGCAGCCTGCATGATGATGGCGAATGTCTGCTTGTTTACACCGCTATAATTATTAAAAGCTTTTGACACCGTTGCAGGAGAAAATCCTGTCTTCTCTGCAATATCATAAATCGTTACCACAGGGTTCTATTCCTTTCGTTGTTTCAATGTAATTTTATTATACTACAGCGAAACAATTATCGAAACCGGTTTATACCCTAACGGGGTGAGTATACAAAGTGTTTGAAATCCGCATATCCATGCCCGTCTGCCACATCAATGGAACTCATGCCAACAAAAGCGCCCGTAAAACCCATCGGTGTTGCATATTCATCGGACAGTTTTCGAACATCTATCACATACGGGATCTCGGTCCAGCGTTCTCCGTCCAGGGAATATGCAAAGATGCCTTTGTCATTGATAACGGTCAACCGCATATGCACATATCCGCCCGGGACCGGTATCTCGTCTTTTCCGAGAGGCATGGAAAACTCCCCATGATCAAAGCATAAGATCCCAATGCATTTGCATTTCTTTTCCTCGCTGTAGGCCAATCTCAAAAGATATTGGTTTTGCTCATCATAACGGTAGATCAATCCGGCCATGCGCTGAAAGTGATCAAAAGGGAGTTCAACAAGCGTTTCGGCAGTAAATGAAAAATCCGTCTGCCTTCTGACCAGCATATTCTGTGCAAAGCACGACTGTGGAGAGTCTCCGCCATATAAACGTAATGTACCGTTCTCCAATACATCATGCCTTGCCGGGATGCGGAGATTCATAAAGTCCGGTTTGAATTGTTCCCCGCCGAATCCATACCGCGCGGGCCCTTTTGCCTTCTGCTCGCCGTATCCTTCAAACGCCGCATCCGGCACAAGGGTTCTATTCTTTAAATACGGCCATCCGTTCTCCCATATGATCTCATTGATGGAAGTTTCCCGGCCGAGCGGGCAATTGGCTGTCCCCGCCAGAGGCCTGCCGCTCAGGAAAGCCACCCACCAGCGACCATCGGGAGACTGGCATATGCTTGCATGCCCGGATTTCTGGATATAGGCTTCAGGCGCATCCGCACAGCATACAAGGTGAACCTTCGGATGCATTTCGTATGGGCCAAATAGTTTGGACGAGCGGGCGACAGTCTCTGCGTGGTTGTACGTAGTCCCGCCCTCCGCAGTGAGCAGATAATAGTATCCGTCTTTTTTATAGATGTGCGGGCCTTCCACCAAACCCCTCGGGGACCCTTTGAATATTTTCACCGGCTCTGATACCGGCTGCAATGTCACTGTGTCTAGTTCTGTGATCAGAATCCCTGAAAACTGCTTTTCGCCGCTTTCCCGGTAATCCCATTCCATATTCACGAAGTACTTTCTGCCATCGTCGTCATGGAAGACGGATGGGTCAAATCCCGAGCAATTGATGAAAACGGGCATACTCCATGGGCCCTTTATGCTGGGCGCAGTCGTAATGTAATTGGGCGTATCTTTGAAAGGTCCGTCGGCCCAATCCTTTACCACCGTGAAAGCCAGGTAAAACAACCCGTTTGAAAACGAAAGGCATGGCGCCCATATCCCCGCACTCTTGGGTACGCCCCACATGTTCAGCATCTCCACGCTGTCCAACGGGTACGGCTGTGTCTCCCAGTTGGCCAAATCCCTGGATGAGGATATTTTTACTCCTGGGAAGTATTCGAAAGTGGAATTCGCTATATGGAATGTACCGTCCACACATATCATGGATGGGTCAGGATGAAATCCTGCCAGTACCGGGTTTTTTATCAAGTTCGATCCAACCTTTCAAGCCCATTCGTATTCCTTTTCAGTCATTGGCCCGTTGCAAAGGAATACCTGCTCTGTCTGAGCAAACAAACAATACATTTTATATGCTTGCAAGAATGTCGTTTTATTCTTTCAGGGCGCCCATGGCGATGCCGCTGACAATGTACCTTGAGAAGATCGCGTACACCACGACAATGGGCAGTATCGATATTGTGAGCCCCATGTATATCCCGCCGTAATTTGTTCTATACATGTCACCCCGCAACGTCTGTACCAGCATTGGCAATGTATACATATCCATCTTGGATATGAGTAAAAACGGTGTGAAGAAGTTGTTCCACGATGCCACGAATGCAAATATCGCCAAGGTAAAGGCTCCCGGGGCTGCGATGGGCATCATGATGCGGTGGAATATGCCGATCTCGCTGCACCCGTCGATCCTGGCTGCATCGATCAGGTCGGGAACGATACACGACTCCAGATACTGCTTGGCAAAGAATACCGCGCCTGGGGCAGCGATAGCCGGGAAAATCAATGGAATATAAGGCAAAGGCCATGGCAGCTTGGGAATGCCCAATGCGGACATATACTGTTGGAAGCCGATGATCCCTACCTGAGTGGGTATCAGCACCAGCGCCATAACCAGTCCAAACATGAATTTTTTCATTTTGAAATTATAGACCTGTATGGCATAGGCAGTCATGAGCGAGAAATACACGGTCAGTACCGTCGCACTTACGGCAATGAGCGAGCTGTTCAAAAAGCCGCGACCGACATCAAACCCCTTGCCCGTCAGATACGTCCAGTTTGCGGTAGTCGAAATGCTGGGTAACAGGCTGATGCCTTCCTGTATTTCAGGGGTTGAACGGGTAGCATTCACGATCATGATCCATATAGGGACGATGCAGATTACCACCAGCATCACCAATACCAGATAGATAATCACACGCATGATGTTGGTTTTTACCTTGTATGCCGACATTATGATACCCTCCCTTTGCGGTGCCTTTGCATAATGAGCTTGCGTTCATTTTCTTCTGGTACCCCGTCTTTTTTATTTCGCAGCAAAACAAGGAATACGATTGCGACCACTGCGGTGATCAGGAAGATCATCACGCCCACGGCTGCGGCTGCGCCTATATAGCCTTTGCTGGAACTGAATTTCATGTACATCAAGACGTTCATCGTCATAATCGACCCGTTTGGCGAACCCCGGCCGTCCGTTATCATATAGGGTATGTCAAACATCTGCATACCGCCGACCAAAGAGGTAACCAGTGTATACAGGAGTACGGGTTTCAGTAACGGCAGGGTTATCTTCCAGAACATTTGACCCGATCTGGCGCCGTCCACCATTGCGGATTCATAATAGGAAGGTGAGATGCTTGTCATGCCTGCCATCAAAACGATGATCGTGGAACCAAACCACATCCACCATTGGACGAATACCACGACCGTCTGCATGGAAGTTGGATCCTGAACGAACATGAATGCCTCAGGCAGAACGCCTATCCTGACAAGTATCTGGTTCAATGGGCCGTAGAATGAGATAAAGTTGAAGAACAATACTGCGATGGTTGCAGGCATGAGGAGGTTCGGCAGATAGAATATCGTCCTCCAGAAGCCTACCATCTTGAGTTTCAGCCTCACGTTTGTAAACCATACGGAAAGGAGCATCGCTATGGCCAGCTGGGGAATGAAATTACAGGTCCAGATGAGCCAGGTATTCCCTACCGACTGGGCAAAGAACTTGTCGGCAAAAAGCGCACTGAAATTCTGTATGTCCACAAAGTGCCGGGTTTTTGACATCAGGGTGGCATCCGTCATGCTCAGATAAAACGTATACACGATGGGATACAGGCCAAATAAAAGAAAAGCCAGGATAAACGGGGCGACGAAAATATAGCCGTAGAAGTTCTTGTTGATCCTGCCGGTTCGTATCTTGACCATTTTGACCGGGCTTCTGATCGCGGTTGATTCTTGTGTCAAGGCGAATCCCCCCTTATGGATATCATCATTTTTATGGGTTGTTTTCAGGTAGTGAAATTTGTTTCATTCATATGTAATGGGATAAAATGGCTTTACAGATATATATAAATTCAATATATTATTCAAATTTACCTTTCAGGGCCTCATGCAAAAACCTGCGGTGCGGTACAGCGCCGCACCGCAGGTCCTGCTTCAGTGAGAATCGTTCTTTTCCTTATTCCACGATAAGGTCGGGTTCGGCGTTCTTGACGGCATCCTTGAAGGCTTTGATCGCTGCGTCAAGCGTCATCTTGCCGGCAGCATAGCTGTCCAGCGGGTCATTGAGGGCGCGTTGGATAGCGTCGTCAGTTCCCTGCATCAGCTTGAGGCTGATCTTGGGAGCCGCATCTGCAAATCCCTTGTAGGAGTTCTGCCCCGCCAGGAACTTGCTGGTTTCGGCGCTGTCAAACTGCGGTGTGATCTCTGCAACGACCTTCTGGCTGTTTACGAAGTCGCCAGGGCCTTGTTTCTGATCGTCGCCGATGGTGGGATCTATTGCTTTGAGGTATTCGTTGGTGTAGGTTCCCAGTGCCCAGTCTTTCAGGGTCTGTTCATCCATCGTCATGAACTTGATGAATGCCTTGGCGAGATCCATGTTCTTGGTGTCTTTCATGGCGCCAACCCAGGTGCCGCCCCAGGAGTAGGACAGCGGGCCGGGGATGCAGGCCCAGTCGCCTGTCGTGTCTTTACCGGTCTTTGCATCGGGTTTCTTCGCATCCAGAGCTGTCGGGACACCATGCGGCATGAGCACATAGGGCAGGCCCCATGTCGGCAGGAAATAGCAGAATACCTGTTTGGCATTGCCTTTGGCATCTTTCAGCGAGTCATTCATGCCGGCGAACCAGCCTTCCTGCCACTGTTTTGCCATTGCTTCATAGCCGTTGTCGCGGAACCGTTTCGCAATTGCGAACAGATCGTTGACTTTCGGGTCGATATTGAGCTTGCCATCCACGACCCAGGGATTCGCCCTCTGGTTGTAGATCGGGTTGGTGAAGTCGCCCACTGAGCATACCATGTAGGTATTGCCCGCGGATTTCTCCTTGACTACCGCAGCCGCGGCTTCAAATTTGGCCATGTCAGCCAGGGTTTCCTGCATCTTGGCGGGATCATCCGTGCCGAAATACGATTTGGCAAGGCTTCTCCTGTAGAACAGGGCGCCCGGGGTGGCCTGGTAGGAATAGGCTTTGGTCACGCCGTCTTTCGTTCCGACGTCGAGCATGAACTGGTACGCGCCGATCCCCTCGGCAGTAGCCCTGAGGTCGCTCAGGTCAGCCAGGATTTCATCAGCTTCCACGTACTCTTTGACGAAAGCGGCTTCAAGCGCGATGACATCGGGTACGTCGCCGGCCTGGATGGCCGCCTTGACCTTGGTCTGGTATTCACCATTGGTCATCGGGGTCACGGTGTATTCTACTTTTACACCGGGATTCGCCTTTTGGAATGCAGTTGCGAATGTTTTGATTTCCGTGGTGAAGGACCAGACTTTGAGTGTCCCGGTCAGCTCTTTGGGAGCTTCGGTGGCCGGTGTGGTAGTATCCGTGGTCGGGGCTACGGTGGGTGCAGACGGTGATGGGGCTGGTGCATTGCATGCTGTCATCAGGACAACCGCCATCACAAGTGCAAGGATAAGGGCCAGGGCTTTCTTCATGATTGATTCCACCTTTCCATGAGATGATTTTATTAGCAGGATTTGCATCCCAAGAAGAAATCGGTTTCTATCTTTCACAGAAACATATTATCATGGCATTTTATTAAAATCAACCCTAAATTATCATTTTCACTATAAATTATCGTGTGTATTTATTTTCACAGGATCGTAAAACAATTTTATAGAAACCCATTTCCTTTTTTACTGTGATATGTTATAAATAATAAAAGTATTCATAAATTTGAGTAGTCTTCACATTCTACTACCCTTGGAAAGGCGGATATGAGCATGAAGTATGGACATTTTGATGATAATGCAAAGGAATACGTGATTGATACGCCGCAGACGCCCTATCCGTGGATCAATTATCTTGGAAACGAAAATTTCTTCGGCATCATATCCAATACTTTGGGAGGCTACTGTTTTTATCGCGATGCACGTTTCAGGAGGCTCATCAGGTATCGATACAACAGCATACCGGTTGACTCCAATGGCCGCTACTATTATATAAAGGAAGGAAACGATTTCTGGAGTCCCTCCTGGCAGCCTGTGAAACGTCCGTTGGACCGGTACGAATGCCGCCACGGTCTGGGTTATACACGCGTATGCGCTTCACGGGGCGGTATCGATGCCGAGATCCTCGCTTTTATTCCCATGGGATATAACATGGAAGTGCATAAGGTAACGCTCAAAAACAATTCGTCATCGTCAAAAGAGCTTAAACTGTTTTCCTTTGTGGAGTTTTGTATTTGGAACGCACTGGATGATATGACGAATTTTCAAAGGAATTACAACCTTGCGGAAGTCGAAGTGGACGGCAGCACGATCTATCATAAAACAGAGTACCGCGAAAGAAGAAATCACTATTCCTTTTTCTCGGTCAACGCACCGATTTCAGGGTTTGATACGCAGCTGGAAGACTTTTGCGGGCTGTATAACGGCCTGGATCATCCGCAGGCGGTTGCCAGCGGCGCTTCACGCAACTCTGTTGCGAGCGGCTGGCAGCCGATCGGCAGCCACTGTATCGATGTGAAACTGGCTCCCGGAGCCAGCAAGTCCTTCATATTCACGCTGGGATATGTTGAAAACCCGCCGGACAGGAAGTATGAATCTCCCGGCATCATTGATAAATCTTCCGCAAAGGAGATGCTCCGTGCCTTTCAAAGCGAGGCGGATGTTGATGATGCCATGGGCCGTCTGGCTCAGTACTGGGATCAGTTGTTTTCCTCGTTCAAGCTTGAAACATCGGATGAGAAGCTCTCGCGGATGGTCAATATCTGGAATCCGTACCAGTGCATGACCACATTCAATATGAGCCGCAGCGCGTCCCTGTTTGAGTCCGGGATCAGCCGCGGACTCGGGTTCCGTGATTCGAGCCAGGATCTGCTGGGGTTTGTTCATTTGGTCCCCGAACGGGCCCGCGAAAGGATCCTGAGCATCGCCGCCACGCAGTTTCGTGATGGCAGCGCCTACCACCAGTTCCAGCCGCTCACCAATAAAGGCAATGACGCCATCGGCAGCGGGTTCAATGATGACCCCATCTGGCTTGTCGCCTGCACTTCGGCCTATATCAAGGAAACCGGCGACGATACGATCCTGGATGAACAGGTGCCTTTTGACTGCGACCCATCGGATACAGGCACATTGCTGGAGCACCTGGTTGCATCCTACCGTCATGTAGCGGAAAACAAAGGCCCTCATTCCCTCCCCCTGATCGGCCGGGCGGACTGGAATGACTGTTTGAATCTGAATTGTTTTTCCCAGACCCCGGATGAATCGTTCCAGACTTTTGGTGATTCCGATGGCCGCATCGCCGAATCCGTTTTGATAGCAGGCATGTTTGTCGCATTCATGCCGGATCTGGCCTCGATCCTGAAGCGCAAGGGCGATTTGGACCTGGCCTCGGAAGTGGAAACCGAGATCGGGGCCATGAAAAAAGCGGTCCTTGAGTCTGGTTACGATGGTGATTGGTTCCTGCGTGCATACGATGCTTTCGGGAATAAAATTGGAAGCAAATCATGCGAGGAAGGCCGGATATTCATTGAACCCCAGGGATTCTGCGTGATGGGCGGCATCGGCCTGGATGACGGAAAGGCAGAATCTGCGCTGGTTTCCGTTGGCCGCTATCTGGAAACGGAACACGGTATCGTCATGCACCAGCCCGCGTACAAAAAGTATCATCTGGAACTGGGCGAGATTTCGTCCTATCCGCCCGGATACAAGGAGAATGCCAGCATATTCTGCCACAACAACCCCTGGATCATCTGCGCCGAAACGATTCTCGGCCATGGGGACCGGGCATTTGACCTCTATAAAAAGATCGCCCCCTCTTATCGTGAAGAGATCAGCGACATCCATCGCATGGAGCCTTATGTATATTCCCAGACCATCGCGGGATGGGATGCGCCCAGGTTCGGGGAGGCCAAAAATTCATGGCTTACAGGTACCGCTGCCTGGAGCTTTGTAGCCATCTCGCAGTATATTCTCGGCATCAGGCCCGATTTCCATGGATTGAGGATCGACCCCTGCATACCCGGCGGCTGGCAGGCCTACCGTATCTTCAGGAAATTCAGGAATGCAGGCTATTGGATCACGGTACAAAACCCCGATGGGGTGTGCAAGGGCATCAAGGCAATTACCGTCGACAATGAACCCATTGTCGGAAATATCCTGCCTTTGTTCAAGGGCGGCGTCCATGAAGTCATCGTCGTATTGGGGAGCGTCGGGGACAAATCGGAAGCGCAGTCTGTCAGATATGCAGATGTCGTGTGATCATGTCATGCTAAACGTATATAGCGATCAAAAGGAGGCGTCTTTCCTTCCGGACGTCTCCTTTTTTATGCGGTTTATTCTGCCTCCGAACGATGTTTTTGATAGAACGTTTCATACTTCTCCAGTTCTCTTCTGAGAAGGCCGGGCGTATCGAGGCCATACGGGCACCTGCTTTTGCATTCCCCGCATTCGATGCAGTCATGAATGCGCAGCATGTTTTCCCTTCTTTTCTTTACGAGGAATACCTTGTATGGCGCCCGTTCCAGCAGCAGCGACATCCTTGCAGCGATAGGGATATCTATGCCCGCCCCGCACGGCAGACAATAGCCGCACCCGCGGCAAAAATCCCCGGCCAGTTCTCTTTTCTCCTGGTCTATGGCTTCCTGCATGTTCTTGTCCATCGCCGGGGGATCATCTTCCAGGCGGATGAATTCCTCCAGTTCAGAAAGTCTTTGAACGCCCCAGAGAGGCACAACATTTCCATATTGGCGCAGGAAAGCAAAAGGAACACAGGCGCGTTTGATCAGTCCTCCCGACATCCCCTTCATGGCCAGGACGCCAATATCGTGCTCGCTGCACGCTTGTATCAGTTCCAGATCCATATCAGAAGACAGGTGGTTCAGCGGGAATTGTACGGTGTCAAACAAACCGGATTCCACGGCATCCATCGCAGTTCGGATGCTGTGGTTGGTGATCCCGATGAAGCGGATCATCCCTTTTCGCTTTGCTTCCAGTAATCCTCCATACACGGACTCCGGGTCGGCAGGATCCGGCAGTCCTTTGGGGTTGTGTAGCTGGTAGATATCGATATGATCGGTCCTCAGGTTCCGCAGGCTGGTCTCGAGCTGTTCAAAAAGCGTTTTTCGGTCTTCTGCAGTCGTTTTTGTAGCGATAATGATTTGTTTTCGTACATCCGAGAGGGCGTACCCCATTTTTTCTTCACTGTCGGAATAGGCCCTCGCCGTATCAAAAAGGTCAATTCCGCTGTCATATGCTTTTTGCAGGATCTCTTTGGCATGATCGAAGGATACTCTCTGTATCGGAAGCGCGCCGAATCCCGTTCGGCTAACTAAAAGACCAGTTCGACCGAGTCTCGTTTTTTCCATGAATATGTCTCCTTGAGCGGTATTGATTTTTCCCCCGTCATTACCGTGCATGATAGCACAGTGTACCGGCAAGGGCAAGCGTCTGTCATTTCCCATGTGGCCTTTCAGGATATCGGCATGGTATGTATGACGTGTTTCCAGTCCGCTTATCGTTGGCGATCAGCCGGTTTCCCCTCCGGTCATACCGTTGACAGGCTCGTACGGAATCAATATGATTACAGCGTATATGCATTGTGGGTTATTTGGGGGACTTATGGAGATTCACGAAGAAATTCGTCCGGTAAAGCAAAAATACCTTCGGGACAAGGGTCTCATCGCGTTTATCATGTTTCTCAGCGCCTTCATTCCCCTGTCGACGGATTTATACCTGCCTGCATTGCCTCGCATGGCCGCCAATTTCTCCGCCCCGGCCAGCCATGTAAATCTCACAATCATACTCTTTTTTGTCTTTTATGCCGCCGGGATGCTGTTTTGGGGACCGCTCAGCGATAAGTTCGGCAGGAAAAAGATCCTCCTCGCCGGTTTGATCATCTATACCGTCGCGGGTATCCTGTGCGCCCTGGCCGGCAGCCTCGTTTTATTGATCGTATGGCGCATCCTGCAGGCTGTCGGGTGCGGCGCGTCCGTGGCGGTATCCACAGCCATCGTGAAGGATGTGTACAGCGGCAGGAAACGGGAAACGGTCCTCGCCCTCGTACAGTCCATGTCGATGATAGCCCCCATCGTCGCGCCGATCCTGGGTGCAGTCATTATCCGCTTCCTATCCTGGCAGGGGGTCTTCTGGGCATTGTCCCTGTTTGGCCTTCTGGCTTTGGCAGGCGCCATCCTCTTTCAGGAATCCATAGCGCAAAAAGGGTCGGCTACCGTCATGCGTTCGCTCGGGAAACTGTTCCATGTCGCCGGAAACCCTCGTTTCCTCTCCCTGCTGTTTACGTTTTCCATCGGGGCTGTCTCCATGATGGCATTCGTATCGGGCTCATCCTATATTTATGAAAATACGTTTGGCCTGTCCGAGCAGGTTTACAGCTACTACTTTGCGGCCAACGCGGTTTTTTTGGTCCTCGGCCCCCTTTTTTATATCGTGCTTTCCAAACTGCTGAAGAAGGATGCCATTGTCATCCTTTGCTTTGCTGCAACGGCTTTGAGCGGACTGATGATCTGTATCTTTGGCGGTATGCAGCCCTGGGTTTTTGCGCTCACGTTGATACCTGCCTCGTTTTTCGGTGCGGTCCTGCGTCCCCCGGGTTCAAATCTGATGCTGGAGCAGCAGCAGCAGGATATCGGCTCGGCATCGTCCCTGATGGGTTTCGCTTTCTCGGTATTCGGTATCGTCGGGATGGTCTTGATCACGCTGGACCTGAAAAACGGGATCCTGTCCATTGGCATCATGAACCTGGCATGCGCCCTTGCCTCCCTGCTCATGTGGCTCGTGTTTTCGAGGAAATACCGATTCTTTCAGGACCAGCCTTCGGGTGTCATTTCGGCCGGCAAGCCGAGGACAGGCGAATAGAAAAGGCAGTACGTAGGGTTTCCGTACTCCCTGGCTTCGATCTTATTAGGTTTGATACTATACCCGCGATATCCTTTTCAAATATTCTGAAGCATTGTTTTGATTCCCTTGAATGGGTGGCCATTCATTACCAATAGCAGCCCGTCGCACAGTTTGCCGCTGAAGGCCCCGCCGCTCATGCTCACAAATGCCCTCAGGGGCATTTCCATCATGGAACGCAGCATCATCCGCCTGGAAGACTCCGTTGCGTTTTTGCCGGCCTCCTTTTTCATCATCTGTCTGATGACGAATGCCAGCAGTTTGCCCGTCAGCGTCTTTCGCGTCTCTTCTACAGTAGAATTACGCGTGTATGGTTCTTTCCTGTCACGCTCGGACGGAGGCAGCGGCCTTCCGTAGACAGCCTCATACTGCTCCCTGGAGATCTCTAGCTTTCCTTCCCCCGGCAGGGAATAGTAGATCGGCGCACTGTTATGTAATGTCGGAATACTTGCCGGGTCCTTCGCTTTCACGACGATGCTTGCGTCCTGGCGGATGTCGCGGGAGGAAGCGCCAATGAGGATGCGGTATTCACCCCCGGATACCGCCCAACCCTTGGCTTGTGCATCATACCAGGCAAAGCTCCTGCCGTCCAGTTTAAAGCGTACGGTTTTTTCTTCGCCCGGCAACAGGAATACCTTTTCAAAACCCTTCAGTTCCTTTTCAGGATGAAATATGCTTGACGACGAATTGCGGATATAGAGCTGGACGATCTCCGCCCCTTCGGTCTTTCCGGCGTTTTTTACCTTTACGGAAACGGTGACCTCCTCCTCCCCTTCTTCATACGAATCTCGGGACACCTGCATATCCGCATACGTGAACGCTGTATAGCTCAGGCCGTACCCGAACGGAAAAAGGACCTCCCGGTGCGCCGTATCGTAATAGCGGTAACCCACGAAGATGCTTTCGCGGTACTCCACCGTCTTCTCCCCGCCGGGGAAATAATTGAAGCAGGGTGTGTCTTCATATCTGAGCGGATAGGTCTCCGCCAGTTTCCCCGATGGATTGGTTTTGCCTGTGAGCACATCCACTGCAGCCGATCCGCCGGCCTGCCCGCCCAGGCAGGTGTGCAGCAGGGCCTTGACGGAGGCGATCCAGGGCATCTCCACGGGTGAACCGGCGGACAATACCACCACGGTGTTCGGGTTGGCCCGGGCCACTGCCTCGATCAGCTTGTTATGGCTTTCAGGCATGCGCATATGGTCCCTGTCAAACCCTTCCGACTCGTAGTCGTCCGTGAGCCCCGCAAACAGGATGGCGGTATCCGCAGCCTTTGCCGCTTCCGCCGCCCTTTGGATTAATACATTATCCGGCTTGTCGGTTGTCAGTTTATATCCCGGTTCGTATATGCATTCATGCCCCGATTCGGCAAATGCATCCCAGGCGCTGTCGATGCGTAGCGGGTTGATGTGAGAACTGCCTCCCCCCTGGTACCTTGGATCTTTGGCAAAAGCCCCGATGATAGCCAGCCTGCTCCCGCTCCTGAGCGGGAGCAAGCTTTGATCATTCTTCAGCAGGGTATAGGATTGTGCGGCGGCTTTCCGGGCCAACTGGTGGTGTGCTTCTGCGTCGTATATGTAGCCCTCTTTCCGGTTTTCAGTCGATTTGCTTATGAGGGTCAGCAGCCGCTCAACGGCCCTGTCCAATACGCTTTCCGGGAGAACGCCGTCTTTTACGGCCTGTACGATCTTCCTGTCGTTAATACCGCCGCTGCCCGGCATCTCCAGCTCACACCCGGCCCTGAGGGTTTGCACCCGTTCGTCGGTGGCGCCCCAGTCCGACATGACGATCCCGTCAAATCCCCATTCATCGCGCAGGATATCCGTCAGGAGCCGTCTGTCCTCGCCCGTATAGCAGCCGTTCAGGCGGTTGTAGCTATGCATCACCGTCCAGGGGCGGGACTGTTTGACGGCCTTTTCAAATCCTGCCAGGTAGATCTCCCGCAGTGCGCGTTCATCCACGATGGAGTCGATGACGAACCGCCGCGTTTCCTGGCTGTTGGCGCAAAAGTGCTTTGCGCTCGTCCCCACGCCTTTTGATTGTATCCCCTGGATGATGGCGGAAGCCAGTTCCCCGGTCAGGTAGGGGTCTTCCGATATATATTCGAAATTCCTTCCGCACAAAGGTGAGCGTTTGATATTCATCGCCGGTCCCAAAACGACCGATATCCCCTCATGCAGCGCTTCATCCCCGATAGCCTCCCCGATCTCACGGAGGAGGGCACGGTCCCACGAACAGGCGGTGGCACAGGCCGGCGGGAAACAGGTCGCCTTTTCGCTTTGACTTAGATCCAGTTCTTTGGCATCCCCCATCTTGCGCAAGCCGTGCGGACCGTCCGAGACCATGATGGATGGAATACCGGTCCGTTCTACATTTTTGGTATGCCAGAAGTCCTTTCCGGAACAAAGCATGGCCTTTTCTTCCAGAGTCAGCTGCTTCAGGGTAGCCTGGATGTCCATTCTATTCCCCCCGTATTGAATGAAATGCCGTGTGATCAAATCCATTGAGGACTGTAGTGTCATAAAAGGTCCCAAATATGGATTATGCAGCGGTGTGAACACTGCTATATTACCATATTTTTCACTGTATGGATACCTGATTCCCCATCTTCTTTTGTTTTATTATTACAGTTGCAGCGCCTGATATCTCCAATATTGCGTGTAAAGCAGGCATACCTGATCCTATTTGTTTCATAATTTTTGCTTTGTGGTTTCAAAGCTGATTTAACCTTTACAAATTTTATATGGCAATCGGGCGAAAAAAGTATATAATAAAAGAAAAATTTCTATGAACGGATGAAACTATGAAAGCACGAGTTTTTGGGATCGTACTGGTCGTTGTCCTGGTATTGGCGTTGATACTCTTTATCGTGTTCAATGATTCGATAGGCAAGTTCTTTGGGAACAGTTCGGTTGCCAATGCGCCCACACAGACCGGCAAGCCTGCGAGCAGCAGTTTACCTGCTATGAGCTCCTCCCCCGGAGCTGCGCCGGTGGTGAGCAACAGCCCGCCAAAAAGCAGCAGTATATATATTAATGAAATAGTATCCAGCAACAGGGCCTCTGTCGTGGATGAACGCTACGGTTCGCCCGACTGGATCGAGCTTTATAATCCGACGAACGCTGCTGTCAACCTCGAAAATTTTGCTTTGTCGGATGAAGAAAAAAAGCCCGCGAAATACCTGTTTCCCGCAAAAACCAGTATTCCCTCCCATGGTTACCTCCTGGTGTATGCAGCAAAGCTCATTCCCGATGCACCAGTCACTGTACCGGTTACAGACTTCAGGCTGGCCTCGGGTGGTCTTACACTTTTTCTGACTTCCGCCGGCGGTGACCTCCTGCAGAAATTCTCTGTCCCTGCGCTGGCCACGGATATTTCATATGCATACGATGGCAAGAGCGCTTATCGGCTGAATAACAAGCCAACGCCTGGACAGGCAAACTCGGATTCGTTCGTATCCGAAAAAGCCATCACGGCGATGCCGGATTCCGCGCCGCTTACCATCACCGAAGTCCTTTTAAAAAACACCTACTCCATCGCGGATGGCCAGGGTGACCGGAGCCCCTGGGTGGAGATCACGAATAACTCCCAGAGTCCTGTTCATTTGGCGGATTACAGGCTGTCCGACAACAAGGACAAATTCGATAAATGGGCCTTCCCGGAATCAGAACTGGCCGCCGGCGAACGCATGGTGGTTTTCTGCTCGGGCAAGGGCGCAGGCGCTTCCCGGGATGGCGAGCTGCATACGGATTTCAAGCTGGGCTCAGGTGATACCGGCATTTACCTTACCGATGTCGTGAATATGCAGCAGCAATCCCTCGCTGTTACTGCCAGTATGAAGGACAATGTCTCCTATGGCCTCCAGGACGGGAAATGGCTGTACTTTTCGCAGCCCACGCCCGGTGCGGCCAATACCAGCAAAGGGTATGATTCCCTGACCAGCCTCAAACCTCTGGATCGCGCCGGTATATGGATCAACGAAGTGGCCACGGTACAGTCCCGTGGTTCTTCGGGGATGGATTGGATAGAGATCGCAAACGGCGGTCCGAAGAGCGTCAGCCTGAAAGGGTACTACCTGAGCAACAGTACGAATGATTTTAAGAAATACAAACTGGGAGACATCACCATACCTGCCGGTGGATACAAGGTGATAAATGCCTCGGCAACCAAATCACAACAAAAAGGTGGCGTAGCCACCTTTGGTTTATCTGTGTCCGGCGAAACGCTGGTTTTGTCCTCCCCGCAGGGTTATCCGCTGGATATATTCAATACCGGGGTGCTTCGCCCGGGTTACAGCAGCGGACGGGTGAGCAAGGATGATTCGGGCGAAAAAGTTCTTTTCGGTAATCCCACGCCAGGAAATATAAACAGCAGCCCTGCCGGCAAATCCTTCACCGCACAGCCCGTATTCTCCGTCCCCGGCGGTTATTATAACAAGCAGGTGCAAGTATCCATCACCTGTGACACGCCTGACGCGAAGATCTACTACACACTGGATGGCAGTACGCCCACACAGAACAGCAAGCTCTATGCAGGGCCGATTACCGTTACCGCCAACAGGGGCGTACAGGGCTGCCCTGTGCGTGCAATAGCGTACAGTTCCGGTGCTCCGCAGAGCGACGTTCAGACTGCCACGTATCTGTTTGATAAGAAGCGCTCTGTTCCCGTTGTATGCCTTTCCATGTCGCCTTCAGACTTCCGGACCATCTACGCCAATACGCAGCGGCTCAGGAATGTGGAGCGCCCAGGTTACGTGGAGTACTATGATGAAAACAAACTGGGCATATCCTTCCCCTGCGCCTCCATGATACGCGGGTGGACCAGCCGCGGGTACGCGCAAAAAGGTTTTTCATTTAAGCTGGCAAGCGGTTATGGAGCTTCAACGGTCACATATCCCTTCTTTGAGGATTACCCGCTTACCACATTCTCCAGCCTGGATTTGCGCGCCGCGGGGCAGGACCGCTGGTCTACGTATTTCCGTGACGCCTATTTTTCCAGGGTGGGCTTGCAGATCGGGCAGGATTCTTCCGCCAATACGTGGGCTGTATTGTATGTGAACGGCGAGTACCGGGGTTTGTATGATATCCGAGAGGATATATGCAAAAATACGTTTGCGGCAAAACATAACGTTGATCCGGATACCATCAATTATGTCCGGCGCAACAGTGCGAGGGCCGGTTCGGCTGACGATATAAAAAGAGTGCGCAACTATGCAAACTCCCATGATCTCTCAAACGATAAATACTACGATGAGTTCTGCCAGTGGGTGGATGCCCAGGCATGGTGCGACTACCTTGTGATGAATAATTATTTCCCCAGCCGCGATCTTTTTAACCAGAAGTGCTGGTCCACCAATGATTATAAAGTAAAGATACGTCCCGTATTGTTTGACCTGGATTTCTCGCTGCTGCCCGGTGGGTTGAAATACGGCTTTATACCGGAATACTTCATAGGCCAATATTTCAGCCCGCATGACCACATCCGGGTGGATATGAGTATTCCTGCGGGCCTGTTTGAAAGCCCCAAATTCCGTGAAATGTTTGTTGAACGCTATGCAGAGCTCATGAATACGGTTTTCAAACCCGATAACCTGCTGCCCCTTTTTGATAAGATGCAGAAGGAAATGGAGCCCGAGATTGCGGATCAGATCAAAAGATGGGGCGATCCTTCCTCCGTAGCCGCCTGGAAACAGGACATGAAGCAGCTTCGCCAGATGATCATAGATAGACCCAAATACGCCAAGCAGCAGCTGAAGAATAGATTCAGCCTCTCTGATGCAAAAATGAAGGAGCTGTTCCCCGGCTGATGATTTTTAGAATGGTGTAAGAGGGAAAGGCGGTGTTCGCCCTTCCCTCTTTTTCTATCGTAAGGGAAGGAAGCGATGATTTATGAGGGCGATAACATTTGCCAGGATATTTGCGTGCGCCGCGCGCTTATGCCAAAAAAGCAAAACGCAGGAATAGCGCTATTTCGAAGTTTATAGCTTCATAGGCAGGGGTCAAATCAATGGCAAAGATATCGCATGGATAAATCAGTGTTCCCTTAATTCTCGATGAAGCAGATGGAGTCGCTTGTCTTGCGCTCATGCCCGTCCGTCGGAGAATTCAGTATGCGTCCCATGAAATACAGTGTCGATGAGCCCCCGCCGTCCAGATTGTATGCCGTCCTGCATCCGTACTTTTCAAACAGCTTGGACAGGTCCTCCATGGTCATTCCCTTGCTGCCGTCCCTTTGCCGACCGTTTACCACGATGATGATGTAATGTCCCGGTTCGACCTGGCCGATGGCCGTTCGCGGGTTGAACGTACGCACATTGGAAATGCCCTTGAAGCTCGGGATGGCTTTGCCGTCTTTCAGCAATGCCGGTCCGAAGCTGAATGACTGTTCCGCTCCCTCGGCCTTCAGAGCTTTCCCGGTGGTCTTGGAAGAAAGGTATGTTTTCAATTGGTTATCGGGGAATATGGCTGCCACCTGCTCTTTTGGCTTATCCCGGTAAAGCTGCCCGTTCCGGATGATGATGCCCGTAGTCCTCCAGTTGTAATAATCGCCGTTTATCGCCAGGATGGCATCATGCCTTTTTGCCATGCCCGAGACAGTTTCGTGGTAATTGCCGTATTTATCCTTGGCCAGTACGGTTTTCAGGTTGCTGGCATGTTTGCAGTAAAGATCCACCACAAAATAAGACAGATCCTTTTCTTTGAACTTTTCGATTTTGATGTTGAGCTGGGTGCTCACATAGCTCCATTCGTCGCTCTGTACCCCAACTGCCAGGAATTTTGAAGTTTCGGCAGGCTGCGGTGTTTCAACGGTGGGGCTGGGCGCTGCTGATAGTACGGCGGAAGGTGTGTTTGCCGCCGGCATCGTGCTCATGGAGGAGATAGGCGTGATCGATGCCCGGGCGGTTTCTCCGGAAAATACAGTCCCTCCTGAAAAAGCGGCAATACACGCTGCCGCAACGATCACCGCAAGGACAGGGATGATCCAAAGCAGTTTTTTGTTTTTGGATTGTTTGCTCCTTTTACGATGCCTTGGACCGCTTACAAGTTGCCTGCTTTTAAAGTGATTATCGTCTGCTTCCATGCTTTACTCCGATCATAGCTGTAGGAATACCCATGCGATAGTTTAACAGAATTGGTATGATAAGTCACTACCCCGATTGTGATGGAAACCATTTGGGTACGGACATGAAAGAATCGGTCATTCATTTGATTATTAGGCTTGCATTGGAGGGCAGAATCTTATATAATCATTTACGCTGACTCGTGCTTCTGGGTGTGGCGCAGTTTGGTAGCGTGCTTGAATGGGGTTGCCTCACTGCGTTCGGCTGTGAGCAAGAGGCCGATACTAGCGGAAAATGCCCTTCCAGTCAATTCCTATGATTTTAAACGTGCTTGAATATCCTGTAATGTAACTAGTATTCAAGGACGGTAAAAATTATGGGCGGCAGAGTAATCAGAAGAAAAATCATTTCAAATGACACTCTACAAGAAGTATTCAAATCTTATCTACTTTACAAAAAGGCATCAGGTTTATCGCTCAAAACACTGCAAAGTTATACTTATCATGTTAATGCTTTTTTTAAGTATTATGATGCAAGCACGCCTATCAGTAATATAAAACAAGAAGATATAGAATCTTGGGTTAATCAACAAAGAACAAATAATGCAAAAGACACTACTATAGCCAGCTATATTAGAGGTATCAAATCATTCTTTTCTTGGGCAAAACAAATGGGATATACCGATATTGTAGTAAATATTTATAAAGCCCAGCCAACACCAAAGGAAACCTATAGCGAAGAAGAATTGCAAAAGCTATTAAAAAGACCAAATATAAAAGATTGTAGTTTTGCAGAGTTCCGTAACTATGTTATGGTTTGTGTATTTCTAAGTACTGGTTGCAGGGCAGGAACTATGCGATATATTCAATGCGGGGATATTGATTTTGATAATAACCTTATAAACTTTAGGCATATTAAATGCGGAAGAAACACCAAAAGTCATTCAGTTCACAGTGTACCGTTAAGCAGCAGCACTAAACACCTTTTAAACGAATTCTTGAAATATAGACAAGGGGAAAAAGACGAATGGTTGTTTTGTACCGAAAATAATGGACAATTATCTGAGAGAGGTTTACAAGATGCTATTAAAGACTATAACCTATCAAGAGGCGTAACACGTACGAGCACTCATGCTTTCAGACATACCTTTGCCAAGAAATATCTATTGGATTGTGGCGGCAATGCCTTTACGTTACAGAAATTATTAGGACATAGTACTCTTGATATGACCTTACAATATTGTACAATCTTCAATGCCGACCTACAAAAGAATTTCGACAGTTTCAATCCATTAGAATTTCTTATGAAAAAACATTCAAGGCCAATAAGAATAAAATAAAACTCACATTTCCTAGCCATTTTCCCATTTGAGTTAAACTCACATAATTTTCTTGACTTTACATAATATACATGTTATATTATATACGTTAAATTTGATTAGCTAATCGATATATTTTGATGAAAGGAGTGAAATGATTAAAAAAAGTATTAAGAAACCATCCTCTATCTATGAGAAAGAAACCGATAAGGAAAAAGAAAAGTATATTAAAAAAATAACTCTATTATATAAAAAAGAACTGAGTAAAAAAGAATTTGACAAAGAATATTTGCTGTCAATCATAGAAAAGACTCATCAAAAGGGATATTCTATACGGTACATTCATTATTGCGCCTGTAGAGTTTTTGAGCAAAGCCAAGAAAAATACAAACATATTAGTAGTTTATTTGGTGTTGTTGTTGGATTTCCGAATTATCCACAAGATTATCTATGGGATAGTAAGAGATTTGAAACTGAGGATTAACTATTATAGCTGTAGGGGGAGGTTTAACTATCTTCCCCTGCTTCCCTGTTAAAAACTTTAAGAAAGGAGAGTAATGTATAAGGTTCCAAATCAAAAAATCTTAGCAATTCACAAACAACCAATTAGTTATGAAAATAAATTCCTACAGGTTGACAAGCAAACACTTTTTGCAGCTATGAAAATTCTAAGTGGTGGCGAATTAAAGCTATGGCTATATCTTAGCAGTCAATCAGATACAAGCGGTGAATATAGCTGGATACTGTCAAGATGGCACGTTTTAGAGGAAACTGGTTTATCACGAACAACATATTTGAGTGCAGTTAAGGCATTGTGCAAAAAAGGATATTTGATTCATTTAAAGGGCGATTATTATGCTTTTTATGAAATACAACAGCGTGTGCCTGAAATGAGCACACCAGAGAAAGAGAAATTAAAGCGCGTGTCAAAAGCTGATACACAGGGTGTGCCGGATATAAGCATACAACGTGTGCCAGATTCTGATACAGATAATAAAACAAGTAATAAAACAATTAATAATACAAATATTCCGCCTGACGGCGTCGCCTCAAACGGCGAAACAGCCAGTAGAATAAACGAGAAGTTAGAAGAATATAAACATGTAGAACCTCATACCTGGTTGGCTGATGAGGTAAAACCACAAGGCGGGCATATCTCGCCTGTATCGGCTATTTACTTATCTTCAGCTATAACAACTCAACAGATAAACGATTGTATTAATGAAGTGCAAAGAATTTACGACACAGAAGAGGATAATGGAAAAATATATTATGCTGTACCACAATTAATAGTGAATAAATTCTATAGTCCAGAGTACTTAAAGTGGGTAGCAGAGACTACAAAAAGCCAAGGCTTTCAGAACTTCGTGAGCAATGCTAATGACTTCAAAATTCAGCAAGAGTACATTGCTCAATTATCAATATAAGTGCCAAGTTTCATTACATAATCTTTCTAAAAAATTGATTTATATGGCCCGTATTTATAAACAGAGGACAGTAACACTGTCCTCTTAATATAATTAAAAAAGATTATAGATTACATTATGTTTAGTTTTATACCTGGCAAGTTAAGAAAGCAAGAGACATAAGTATATTCTTCTCTTCTTGTTCCTAATCTCTTCTTACTTGAAGAATAAATAACTTGCTTTTTCGCTCTTGTTGACCCAACATAGAATACGCTTAACATATTCAAAAATTCTTGTTCAAAATCTTTTGACATTTTAATAATACATTTTTGCTCTGTAATGGTATTAAAATTGCCATTAATACATGCACTACAACTGAAAAATCCCGGATTCACAAACTGCTCCATATCCGGCATGAATACATAATCCCATTCTAATCCTTTAGCACCGTGAATAGTTGAGACAACTAGCCTTTCAGAAGCAATTTTCATATTCTGACGAAGTGACAGAGAATCAAATGTTTCTCTAATAATGTTTTTCTTTTCGTCATCTGATAAAAAGAAGTAATCACTTAAAACTATATTGAAGAATGATGAGAGCAGTTTTAATAAAGATTCAATTTCTCGTGTTTTGCAATAATGAAGAGCAATATGACTTTCAAATTGTTTTAAATTAGACGCTGTTACCTTTTTAGATGTAAAAATTGAATTAAACTCATCTAAACAATATCTATGAAAATCAATATATATTTCTTCTGTATCTCTAAAAAGACCATAGAAAAACCTAATTCCCATCTCATCAAGTTTACCAATAATTGCATTGATATTATTACCTCTAGTGTTACACAAAATTGCAATTGTAACATCTTTGTTTTCACCGATTATTTCCGAAACCTTTTGGCAAATCCACGTAGCTTCTTCTTCCTGGTCTTCAAATATATATAGTGGCTGAACGCATTCAGTATCATTTATGTTTATTTGAGGGTAAGACGCATTTGCTCTTATCATTCTGTCTAGTGCTAACATTTGGGGATTTCCTGCATACCTATAATTCTTACTTATAAGTTTCGTAGCCATATTAAGCACTTTTCTCGTACCATCCATTATGTTTGGTAATGCACCAATAAATCCGTATATCTTCTGCAAGGGGTCACCCATAATAATTAATCTTGTATCTTCATTAATGAAGTTATATATAAGTGAATAACCTAAATAATTGGTATCTTGATACTCATCGATTATTACACAAGAAAAATAACTCTTGTAGAACTTCATAATAGCAGGGTATTGATAAAGTAATTTTATTGCCATCGTTAAAATAGCATCGTAAGTAATAGCATTGTTCTTAATTAATTCCATGCATATAATGGAATTATATTGCTCCATATTGTCTCTCAAATACTTCCAATCGGCATTGTTCACAGCGCTAGAATATTCTAAAAGGAATCTCATTTTGTCTTCATTTTTTATATAGGGAACTAATTCCCGTTCAGAACAATCTATATTATGCATTTTATCAATGTTCTTTAAATTAGAATCTATTAGATAGCCATATTTCTTTAATATCATCCTTGCCAAACCATGATAATTTGTTGCTACTACTTGTTTTATATATTTATCTACAACTTCTCTATTTACTTCAAGTATCTCTGGAAGTTGAAGTAAAATATCAAGCTTAATTTTTGTTGCGGCATTTACACTAAAAGAAAGGGCTAAAATCCTTTTTGGAAACTGGATTTGTCCTGAGCCTAGAAGATAAGAAATTAAACTAATTATAGTTTTTGTCTTGCCACATCCGGCAGGAGCCTCGACCATTAGCTTATTTTCTCTACTAAATATAACTCCTAGTTGTTCATCATCTTTGTGACGATTTATTAATATTTCTTCAAGCGTCATTTATTTAGACCTCATTTTTTATGCATTTTTCTATAGTACGACTATAAGCTTGAGGTATAAGATTTTTAGGCAGTATTTCAGATATAATTCGACCAAGACGGCATTTTTTGTTTATTTCAAGCCAAGACAAATACATTACAATTTTATAATCTTTATCTGTGACATCAGCAAATTTCAACGGTGTTGTTGTTGAAATATTAATGTTATATCTTTGAGCTATATAATTGAATTTATCTTTGTCAATTATTCTATTTAAACCAGATGAGTCATAAGTATAGAGTATTTTTGCAAGAAAGTCTTCTTCTGTATAGTTAATTAAAGTTTGTACAATTTCTTCTTCAAAATCAAGATAGGTTGTTGAATAAAACCTGGGATATGCTGAATAACTACTTTTATATTTATCTTTGTCAATAATTGCATAAGGTACAATTTGATATTTATCAAATAACATATAAAGTGGAAGTACAGAATCTGCTGATTCAGCTTTAATACAAGAAATTTGATTATTATCAAAATCAAATTCGGCTTCTTCTCTACATCTAAAAGAGAAAAATCCGTATTCACTATCCCCTTCAAATATAATGACCTTCTTGGCAAAAAAAGATTGCTTAATATATTCAAGCTGCTTTAATAAATGGTTTTCTATTTGCGCATCTAGCACAACTTCATCACCATTAATAGATTTAATTTGTTTGGATTCGTTTTCAAAAACTCTGATATACTCTTTATATGTATCAGAAAGAATATCAGGTGAATGAGTTGCAATAATTATTTGCCCATACAACTCATCAATATCAAATAAACCTTTTAATAAATTATTAAATTTTTGGTTATTTGAAGAAAGAATATTTCTGATTAATTTTATTAAGGAACGTTGTGCAAAAGGATTTAAGTGTATTTCCGGTTCATCAAGTATAAATAATACGGATATTATCCTTTTACCATCTACTACATAACCTACTTCATTTCCACTTTTAATATAGATTTGATAGATGTGATTTAAAAGGGACATGAGTATTAAGCTTATATACTGTACGCCTGTTCCGGCCTCTGAAAGGAGTCTACCACTATTATCGTATAATCGGAGCAATCGTGTTACAATATTGGTTGCTTTAGTATCCCAATCAACTCTCAAACCATAAATACTATCTATGTTATCCAAGAGTCCATTTATATACTTAATAACTTCAGACATATTGTCGCTTATAACTAGGTTGACTTCTTCAATTTCATTTTTATCTAAGTAATTCTTGAAAAGAAAACTTAGAAATGCACCAGCACCATGCTTTCTTTCAAAACTTAGTTCACTTTGCGGGTTTTGCATTGAACTATAATAAATACAATTCAATTGTGATATTATTTGTCTCTTTATGTTTTGTCCCGTTTCTTTATGAACAAATTCTATGAACTGGTCATTCTTATTCTGGGTGGCAATGATATTAATATTACTAGAGTTAGATGGGTCAAATAAATCTTCAAAGAAGCCTATTTCATCATTGCTCAATTTTATAGTAATTTCGATTATAATTGGTTTCTGTAAATCTTTAAAATCATCTTCTGAGAAAAACCTATACGGAGTCTTAGAAAATAGTATATGTATTAAATCTAAAATATTTGTTTTCCCAATATTGTTTTCCCCTATAACAAAATTGCATATATCATTAAATATAATATCTAGCCCATCCAGGTTCCTATAGTTATTAACAAATAGCTTTTTGATAAACATAATATACCCTCCCCTTATTCACCATAATTATACATGATAGTATATGGTAATACAATATTCACCAAAAGCATAGATTCACCGTTCTTTACTTTGCTCATGCCAAAGTATATTCCTTCCGCAAATTTTCAATAATGAGGGGATAATAGATAAAAATTGGACAAGGAAGATTAATAAGAAAATTGTTTATCATGTTCATAAATGAGTAAGATATGGATATAAGCTGGTTTAGGTAAAAATGAAACGTCTCGAACGAAAGGAGTGATATTGAAGAAAAATTGTATATATATACTTAAAAAGTGTAAACTTATAAAATTCTATTATATTGCTATTATGTCATATATTCCCTCCTGCCATGCTCATTAAAGTGTCTTTAGAGCAAGCTCAAAATCATCATCAACAATATGTGTATAAATCATCGTTGTCGATAAATCCGAATGCCCTAATGCTTTTTGTACTAAACGAATATTCTTTGATTTTCTCAATAGATTTGTAGCAAAAGTATGTCTTAAAACATGAGGGGAAACATTTTTGACGATATTGGCCTTTTTTGAATAAGTCATTATCATTTCCCTAACGTCTCTTGATACTAGCCTATTACCAAGCCGATTTGAGAAAACGTAAGTTGATTTGCCCCATATGGAAGACTGGCGTTCCTTCCACTTTAAAAGACTATCGAGCGTTTCGTCAGATATGAAAAGAATTCGGTCTTTATTACCTTTACCATTTATTACGTTTATTCTCCCTGCCATTAAGTCAATGTTTTTCCATTCCAAGCTTATTAACTCGGATACCCTCAAACCAGTCTTTAGCATCATAAGGCATATTACCTTATTACGATGACTCGAAACGTAGCGTAAATTGAACACGTTTAATAATTGCTTTTCCTCCCATTCATTCAAAAATACTGGTAGTTTCTTTCGCATTTCTATCTCTCCTTTTTTCCACCTATAATATACATTATAGGTGGTTATTCACTTCTTGTTTGTATTGTACCACTATAACAGAGAAAATGCAAGCTTATTAGGTGGTTATTCACGCTATAGACTAAATCAATATTAAATTCAATCGCTGTAGGGATGGAAGCAATCAATAGCTATTTAGACCAGCTATAAGCCGCCCTGTCGCCGTATTTCTAAACTAAAAGGAGATAACATCAATTCATTGGTAAACGCCTTAGAACTCAGTAAGGGAGGCATCTCCAGGCAATATTAAATACTGCTTGACTCTGTTTGTATTGGCTTATAGACCCCCTACTTGTTTTGGGAGGGGTTTATTAGACTGATACTAAAAGAAGCTTCTGTAAAATGCTTTAGGTAGAGTACTCTTAAATAAGAATAGAAAGGTTAATAATTATTTGCTCTCTCGTCCAATATCCAATCAATAAAATTCATAACCAGTCGTCTTTCTTTGTCATTACACTTGTTTATTTTATTGGCTATATCATCTTTTAGATAATAGTCTGACGCAATAATTGCACCCAGTAGAAGACAATCGGGAGTAACTTCTAACGCTGTACAAATATTAATAAATGTCTCTAAACTTGGAATGGAGTAATTATTCTCAATATTAGAAACATAATTAGCACTCATACCTATCTTTTCAGCAAGCTGTTCTTGTGTTAGCTTTTTATTTTTTCGTTCAATAGATATCCTAAACCCTAATTGTTTATAATCCACATTCATAATAATCACCTTAAAATAAGCTACTAATAAATGTGATAGATATAAACACACTATAAGAGTAATCACCCTTGACGTTGGAATATTATCCAAATATAATTTAACTAAATTGTTAATAAGGAGAGAAAAATGAGCATGCATGTAAATATCAAAAGAATCTTAATCTTCGTAATACTTATAATTCTAGCATTGTTTTTGATATCATGTTCAACGTCAAAAATTAGCACTTTGCAGACTCCTTCATCACCAATCCCTACCATAGACCTCTATCAACAACTGAATAATGAGTTAGAAAAAACTCAAAAAACAATAGCGGATTATCAAAGTTACTTTTCTCAATTACCCTCAACAGGCTTCATACACGCAAACAGTTGCACTTTTAAGGAAGACAGTGTTAATAGCGCATTCCTTGTCGAGCTTACTTATGAAATCAAAGATAGCGATAGCAGGAGCAATTTTTCTAAGTATTATGGGATGGATGAATATCGTATCTTGAAAGAAGTATTCAATAGGACTATGCCAAAGGGATATACGAATGTAAGATTAAGGCTTACACCAATCTTCTACTATAAAGATGACCTTGGTAACATTTCATCTGCTAAAGACTCTCTATGGTGGACTTACGAGTGGGCTACATATAAAAAAATAAATCATTCGGAGTATGAGGGTATGTTGTTGGAGAAACCTTGGTTAGTTTTCTCTGCGGGAGACGGTAGTTACTCCAAGATTGTATGGAAGATTTCTTTCATAAAAGGAGAGCTTGAATCAGATAAGTGGTTTGACTATATGGCAGGGATTGACCAGTTCTTCAAGGATTACTTTACTGAAACGATAAAAGAACTCATTAATTAACTGAATGACGCAAAGAATAAGTGGAGAATCAATATTTCCCATTAACTCATATAAATTTAGGCTAATTCCGTTGCTTATCCTTGTGTTTCAGATTGACAGAACGGTTCCTAGATGCTAATATAATTGAGTGCATTTAAGACTCAAGCACGTTTAACTGGTCTTATTCAAGCACATAGAATATAGTAAGTACTGTATATAGTATTTTAAATTAGATTGCAGTACAATATGCTGTATCAAATATCTGGGTGTGGCGCAGTTTGGTAGCGTGCTTGAATGGGGTTCAAGAGGCCGGAAGTTCAAATCTTCTCACCCAGACCAAATAAGAAAAGGTATACGAATGTATGCCTTTTCTTTTTGTTTCAGCATGAATTCTTCTCCGGCCTCTTGAACCCTAATAGGGGATTGCGCGGGTGCCGCCTGGCGGCAAGCCGATAGTCCGGTGGACTGTCGGCTACGAGCGATCGGGCGGCCCGGTACCGCGCTGCGGTGGGACGCCCCGGGGCCGGAAGTTCAAATCTTCTCACCCAGACCAAATAAGAAAAGGTATACGAATGTATGCCTTTTCTTTTTGTTTCGGTATGAATTTTTCTCCGGCCTCTTGAACCCTTAGAGGGGATTGCGAGGGTGCCGCCTGGCGGTAAGCCGACAGTCCGGTGGACTGTCGGCTGCGAGCAATCAGGCGGCCCGGTACCGCGCTGCGGTGGGACGCCCCGGGGCCGGAAGTTCAAATCTTCTCACCCAGACCAAAAACGATAATCGTTTGTTATTGCGTATAATAGGTGGTTTCCATTCGTTTAGGTAGTATGGATTTGCACGAATACAGTTGTGTACTTTGGTCGGTATTTAAGTTGTTATAAGCATTTCAACATTTACTGTAAATGAAAACGGCCCTTTCCCGGTTTGCCGGGAAAAGACCATTTTTGAATCAGGACAAGGTTAACAAAATAGCAGTGAGGGGTGAGAATAGGCTTTTACACATTTTGATACTGTATCCTCACACCTTGTGCTTTATCCTGGTTTCCTGCTGATCTTGCCATTAAACTACGGACTTCTTCGCTTATTTCAGCCGCTTTGGTCTGGTAAAGAAAATGTGTGCCCTCCAATACTTTCGATTCCGCGGCTTCTCCCAGCCTCTCCAGATGGTTCGTCTGGTATGCCTTCCCGGCCTTCTTCTCCGACTGCGAAGATATCAGTTTTATCACCGGTATCTCCCTTGGGAAGGGCATGTCGCTCACTTCGTTCACATTCTCGAGGAGGCGCAGCGACTGGTCTATGACAGTATCGTTGAGCACATGCCCGGTAAACCGCCTGTAATCCTTGATCTCTTTATCGGTATATCCGTTTTCCTGCTTCTGTGGCACAGGTGCCAGTCGCGTAAGGCTGCAGGCCTGCTGTACCTTGCCTATCGAATAAACGAACTTCGGCGGGTTTTTGGCCTTGTTTTTCGCGGTGGATGTGGTGTCGACCATGACTACTGCGGATATCTCTTCCGGGTGTTTCGCTGCGTAATACTCGCAGTACACACCAGAGGCGGAGTGCGGTACCAGCACATATGGCGGCTTGAAACCCGCAAGCGATAGCGCCATCCTGATCTCTTCCATGTAGTTTTCATTCGTCCGCGGCGTATCCGTCTGTTCGCTGAAGCCTATACCGAAATACTCCAGGCATACGGCTGTGCTGTCTTTGGAAAGTTCCCGCATCAGCGGGCCAAAATCGGCGCACGGTAGGCTCACACCGAAACCGGGCAGAAGCACTATCGTTTTCCCGCCTTTGCCCATTGAGTATACGTGCATCTTCCGGCCGTTCACCTCCACCATCTTCCCGTATGGCGAAATGCCTTTCAGCTCGTTCGTAAAAAAGATCTTGTTTACCGCAAACCCTATCAGATTCAGCCCCACCAGGACCCCTATTATGATGAAAACGACTGTCATTTTAAAAATTTCCTTTCTATCATATTATTTATTAAACCCGGGCTAAGCCTTGAAATTATTCGAGAGCCAGTCGAGAATGGTCTTTTCAAGTGCTGGGTGCACGGGCTCTTTCTCCGAAAGCTTGTACTGTTTGACTATACCATTTACATATAGTTCGCCCTTGTATGATTTGAGCGAATGGTCCATGTCATCAATGATGCGGTATTCACCCCCAGGCACCATACCTGGTATCCCTTTTATCCTTTCCGGGTCTGCCTGGCAATCCCTGGAGCCGGTGATGGCAAGTACCGGGCATACCGCTTTTTTTAGATCTTCCACCACATCGTGCAAATAATGCTCTCTTAACCATTTTGCGTTTAGTTTCATAAAGTTGAACTTTATCATATCATCGGGGGATTGCATGATCTTTCCCATCATTTTTGCATTTTGCTTTTCCGCAAGTTTATCTGCTTTCAGCAGGCGGCAGAACGCTCCTTTGATTCCCTTTGCGTTCATCAGTTCCTCCATTGCGAGCTTTCTCTGCCGCTCCGATGCCTGCTTCAGCGTTTCCGCAGCGCCTCCGAGAAGTATCATTCCGCTTACGGGATGTCGTGCGTTTACAGCAGAAGCGAGCATGCAGCCTTCGCTGTGCCCTATCAGTATGATTCTATCCGGATCCACTTCAGGCCGGCCTTCCAGGTATTTGATACAGGCCTCAACGTCATCGACGCGGTCCCACATCCCCGTTTCAGAATACACACCGCCGCTCTGTCCCACTCCACGCTTGTCAAACCGAAGGGTAATAAAGCCTGCGTCGCTGATTTTGTCCGCCATCTGGGTGTAAGCGTTGAAATAAAACCTCAGCTTCGTCGCGTATCCGTTGCGGTCTATCATTCCGGATCCCGCAATGAACAGGATGGCAGGCCGCTTTCCCGTTGTTCCCTTGGGCAAAGTGATCGTCCCATATAGGGGGTAAGCTCCGGCAATGGTCACGTCTTCCGTTTTGCAAATAATATTATCCATGTTCTACGCCCTCTTGAAATTTATTTTTCCGGATCTTTTCCATCCGGTATCATGATCAGTCCTATGGTGCGCGCCTTCCTCTCATGCGTGGGCATGTTCCCGACGACCTTTGCGAATGCCTTCTGCAGGCCGCCTATGAACTCCGAGTATTCTCCGTCGGTCATGTAATACCTGCCCTGGCGGTAAGACAGCCCGTCTTTTACGGCGTCGAAACCGTCTTTATCCAAGTAGCTCTCCAATTCGTCCATCAGCCCGACCATGTAGGTAAAGAAGTAACGCTTGTGCTGCTCTGCCGTAAGGGTCGCTGCTTCCTCGTTGACCTCGTTTAACGCTTCCTCGTTCATGGCGTAGACCTTCTCCACCGTGCCCCTGACCGGGTTTTCTTCGGCTATGGATATATACCCCGCCTTCAGCAATACTTTGAGGTGCCTGTATAGCGTAGCCTGCGGCACGTCGGGGAGCAGCTCGCCCAGCTGCTGCGTGCTCAGCCGGCGGCCGCCGATGAGGTTTTGGATTATGCCCATGCGCACGGGGTTCAGCAGCATTTCAAAATTTGATGTTTTCATGATTGACCTCATTTTTGATAATGTTTTCGTATATGATAATATTATCATTTAAGATAATTGTCAATAGTATTTAATCCAATTTCCAATACTTTTTTTCGGGCAATATATGCTTAAGTCTGATGGTTCGCCCTTTCCCTTCAGTTCCTGATTGATTATTTGTAATTGTGCATGCAAAGACAGGATCTATCATTGATCCCCGGGTCGCGCCGGTCAGGCGGCGGAACTTCGGGCGTTAAAAAATACGCAGTTTTATGATGACTGCTTTTTTTATGCTGTGATAAATGATTCTTGCCGTGTTGGTGGTTTTATACCTTGTTTTCAGGCGTCGTGAAGCGGTCTGAAATGATCGGTTTGATTTGTAGAACATCATGACCATAGTCCGCCAAAGGGACACCATTACCGGTAAACGGAAACAAAGTGCTGTAACCGATAATGGAAGACGGATCATCTATTGGAAGAAAGAAGCGCTGAAGTACTCCTAGGGGGATCCAGGCCATGGTTTTATCGATGCTGGCCATCGTATGCTAGTAGTATTTTTCCGTGACCAGCTTTCCTGCGGCCCGGAGTTTATCGACGATCTGCCGGATAGCTTTCCTTCTGACCCTGACACCGATTTGCTTGAATAAAAGCGCATCATGGGCATCGTTCATGGCATTGCCAATCAAAAGACATACCACATCCGCTTCTTTCAGCATGATGCAGAAACGTTCCGCGGTGGAATTTTCCACGAATTTTTCCTTTGGTTCATCCAAAATATTGCACACCTGGCTGAGCATGATGGCTCCTTCGGTGGTCAGGTCGATCCCCTCCACATAATATTCCGGCAGGGTTCTCAAGGCTGAGCCAAGGCTGATTGTTTCCACCTTTTTCCCCAGTTCACGGGCTACGATATCCGTGGTTGTGGAGCCGCAGATGACCTTCCTGCCCGGAAGGCTGATGAATGTCTCCACGTAGTCATGGTCCATTGCGGATCTGGAAGGGGGGCCTGTCAGCACGGAGATTTGATTAGCCTCGCGGCAATGCAGAAGCGCCAGCGTTGTATCGTCCTCGTACCTGCCTTCTGACGCACCTGCGCACAGCTCCACGATCCTTTCCGGCAGCTTATCTATGCCCTCATCGGCATTGAAGCTACGGTTGATGTACGCCACTACGCCTTCGGTACCGATTCCCATCGTATAGCCATGTCCGAGGCCCGCCTGCGTGATGCCGTCCGAAGCCAGGATGAGCGCGTCACCCATATGGAGCGTACCGGTCGCTTCGCCGATCACTTCGTGGCCTGCGGTATAGAGGCGCGGCTTCAATACGCTCGCAGAGCTGTCCTGGAGTAAAATCGCGCTCGGCGTTTCATATGTATAGATGATAAACTGGCCGTCCGGCAATATAACGGCTGCGGTAAAGGCGGAAAAAGGGATATCTTCCGTCCTAGCCCTGTGCATGGAGCAGGCCACCATTTCGCTTGCTGCGCGTATGGACATACCCCGGCGAAAAAGTTCCATGATACGGCCGGCGCAGGTGAGTGCCGCTATGTTGGCATAGATCCCTGAGCCGATCCCATCGCACATGACATATACCGTTCCTTCGGCAGTCCGCTCGCACATGCAGGCATCTCCGCACACAGAGTATCCGCTTTTTGTTTTCTGGCAGAGTATGTCGTCAAAGAATTTCATGTTTTGCTTGCCGTCCCGTCGTCTTCGTAAAGGCTGATCAATCGCCTGGCTATTTCCTCGCTCCGGGCTGTGCTCTTTCCCAGGTAATTTGCCATTTCCTGCGCAAAGCGTACCTGATGGTCCAGGAATTCCTGGGCATGCAGCAGGGTCTGTATCTTTATCACATCCAGCTGGCGCTCGTCATATTTGAGTTTCGATATATCCGAATAGATCCCGACATACTGCTTCTCTTCCCGCAAAGCGTACAAGATCTCATGGTAACGTATGCCGTATTTGTTTTGGATGGATTCATACTGCTCCATGCTGCCTGTCACGAGTTTTTCAAACCCGTCGGCATTTACCAGATAAGAGATTCGGTGGCCCAGGATTCCATTGTTGCACATGAACATCCTTTGAAATGCAGGATTCATCTTGATCATGCACAGTTCGCTGTCCAGGATGACGACACCGTTCGGCGTTGTTTCGATGATCCGGTCGGTCCTCTGTTGCGCCAGACGGCGCATATAAGGGATGCACATTTCCGGTTCTGCCATTCCCCTGGCCACTGCGACAGCGTTGTCGATGCAGCTTTTATAGCCGCAGGCCCCGCAGTTGAGCTGCAAGATTGGATCGGTCTTTCCTGTGCTTTCCAGGATCTTGTTAATCTGGCTTTCGGTGACCGTTTCGCCAGTCAAAGCCTTGTTGGAAAAAGCCCCGGCATGATTGACCTGTATTTCGGTCCTGCCCTCCTGCATCGTTGATGCGGCTTTCGCATAATCGATGATGTTTTCCCTTCGTTCAAAAAAATCTCTTTCCCCGGCAAAAGCAGGGCCGTTGATACAGCCGCCCTTGCAAAATAATGGCTCGATATATTTATACCCCGCGCATATTTTGCCGCTGTCGAGCAGGCCCATTACGTCATCCGCTCCGCTGACATGGAGCACCTGTGAATCCGTCCCGTCACTGGGGATGCCTCCGGCTTTGAGCATGCCTCCCTGGATAGGAAACAAACGGCAGTCACCGATCTCTCCGGGGTTCTCAAATCCGCTCTCCAAGCAATTTTTCAGCTCGATTCCTTCTTCGAAAAGCCATTCCTTCAGTTCGTTGAAGGTCAGCACATAATCTACCGCATCTGCGTTTTCAGGGCGCAGGGCTTCCTGCTTTTTGGCTGCGCATGGGCCTATAAAGACGACGGCACAGCCAGGGTATTTTGCCTTGAGTAATCTGCCATGGGCGATCATCGGCGACACGACGGGTATCAAACTGTCCAGTAACGCGGGTTTGTGCATTTCGATATAGTTGACCACCGCCGGGCAAGCAGTACAGACATTGCCCGAAGACCCGGGATAAAAAGTTTTCTCGGTGATATATTTGGCGCCTACCGCAGTCTCGGACGCATGATGAAATCCGAGCTTCCGGAGCGCGGACGGGACCCGTGCGGATAGCTCGCCGCTGAACATGGCGGCAAAGGACGGCGCGATACTGGCCGCTGCCATCTGGCCGGATTGAAGCAGCAGCTTTACTTCTTCGAGGCTTGAGCGTATTGTCTTGGCGTGCTGGGGACATTCCCGCACACAGGTGCCGCACTTGATGCACAGTTCGTCCTCGATTTGCGCCTGGCCGCCGTGAACACGTATCGCCTTTACCGGGCAGGCGCGTACACACCGGTAACAATCCTGGCAGTTTGCAGTTACGGTAAAGATCGTATTCAGTCTCATTGGCTTCCTCCCATGGGTACCTAGGCGTGTTATTGGGATAATTTCAGTACCCGGCTATAAAAATTTATTTCTAACGAAACAGAACCTATGGCCTTCCCTTTGGACTAATCCATACCATATTTCGCAAGGCTTTTTGCGAGTTGCCTTGTAAGGATCGCCAGGGATGCCGCCATATCTTCGTTTTTGATCGCCACATTTTCAGGAGTTCTTAAATTGACGGGTGCGAAATTCCAGATCGCGCGTATCCCTCCGGCGACCAGAGCGTCACAAATACCTTGGGCAGACATGGCCGGAGCGGTTATGATGCCTATCCGGATATTCATGCGCTTGCAAAGGCCTGTTATTTCCTCTGCATCCATGATCCTTTTTCTGTTGATCTCTTTACCGATAAGAGCGGTGTCGTTGTCGAAAGCAGCGACGATATTGAACCCGTAATTTGCAAAATTGTTGTAGGAAAGCAAAGCTCTCCCCAGATTTCCCACGCCCACCAGCACTGCATCGCAGCAATTGTCATACCCCAGAAAGTGTTCGATATCCGTTATCAGTTTTTTTAAGACATAACCGGTTTTGGGTCTGCCTCCGCTGCTGACACTGGCCAGGTCCTTTCTTACAAGTACATCATTCAGTTCCAATGCTTCCGCGATGACCGTAGCCGAGACATGGATATGGTTTTCGGCTGGCAGATGTTTTAAGTAATTCAGATACCTTGTCAGTCGGTTATACAGCTGCATGGATACGGGCGTCTGCAGTGACATGGTCCAACCCCCACAAATCAGAAATACTCCTATCGATAAAACTATATCGATAAGAGTATATCAGCTTGCTGTTATTCTGGTCAAACGGTTAACCAACTATTTTCTTTCCATTCATGGTTGGAGTATACAACTGTGCAGCATATTCTATTCAATATCTTATGCGGTTAAATTACATTGAACATATCTGTTTATTTCATTGGACGGGAGTGTAATGGACAGGCAAATCTGACCCCCGTCCTCGCAGATCAATCTGTTAATCACTCACTTATCGGTGGGGGGATGTCCAGGAATTGGATCCCCTTGTTTTTCTCCATGGCCATTTTCAAAGACCATTGATCCCGGAAAAGTACCACAGGTCTTTTATACTGGTCTGCTACAAGGGTGGCGCTGTCTGTATAGCCCAGAATATCCTTCGTAACGCTTTCAGTGATGACCCATCTTGCCAGTGAATATGGCAGCCGCTCGATTACGATATCCACGCCGTACTCACTTTTCATTCTTGACTCCAATACTTCATATTGCAGCACGCCCACGACCCCTATGGTGAGGTTCTCCACACCGATATTGGGCTGCTTGAATACCTGTATGGCGCCTTCCTCTGAAATCTGTTGTATGCCTTTGAGAAACTGTTTTCGCTTCATGGCATTCGGGGATTTGACCACGGCGAAATGCTCTGCAGGAAACATCGGTATTCCATCAAACTTGAATTCCGCATTGCCTGTATGGAATGTATCTCCGATATTGAAGAGCCCCGGATCGAAAACCCCGATGATATCCCCCGCATATGCCTCTTCCACGATCGTCCTGTCCTGGGCAAAGAACTGCTGCGGCTGCGTAAGGCGAATGGTCTTCCCTGTTCTTGAGTGGTTTACTTCGATCCCTTTTTCAAACTTTCCGGAACATATCCTGATAAACGCGATCCTGTCCCGATGGGCCGGGTCCATATTGGCCTGTATCTTGAAAACGAAGCCGGAAAAGTCATCGCTGTCCGGTCGAACGGAAAAGGTATCATTGCTTTTGCTTTGCGGCGATGGCGCGATGTTGATGAATTCTTCAAGGAATTGCTGGACACCGAAATTGGTTAATGCGCTTCCGAAAAACATCGGGGTCAATTCCCCGTTTAATACCTTTTGCAGGTCAAATTCATCACCTGCGATTTCCAGCAGGGCGACCTCTTCACACAGCTTGTTATAGAGGCCTTCCCCCAGCAGGCATTTGATCTTTTCATCCTTTACATTGCCGGTGTTGGATGCGAGTATCTTCTCACCGTGTCCGTCCGCTTCAAAAAGCTCGATCTGGGCAAGCTTGCGGTTGAAGACACCCCGGAAATCCCCTTCATCGCCCACAGGCCAGTTCATCGGGCAGGAGCGTATGCCCAGCGTGTTTTCGATTTCCTCCATCAGGTCAAACGGATTCTTGCAAAACCTGTCCAGTTTGTTGATAAACGTAAAGATCGGTATTCCGCGCTTTCGGCATACATGAAACAGTTTCTTCGTCTGTTCTTCAACGCCTTTTGCTCCGTCTATCAGCATAACAGCGCTGTCAGCCGCGATCAGTGTCCTGTAAGTATCCTCGCTGAAGTCCTGATGGCCCGGTGTGTCCAATATGTTTATACGGTAGCCGTTGTAATCGAAATTCAAAACGCTGGAGGTTACCGAGATGCCCCTTTCCTTTTCGATATCCATCCAGTCGGACGTGGCAAATTTCTTTGCCTTTCTTCCCTTCACCGTACCCGCCAGCCTGATGGCCCCGCCGTAAAGCAGCAGTTTCTCAGTCATCGTCGTTTTACCCGCATCCGGGTGTGATATGATGGCGAAGGTCTTCCTGCGCCTTGCTTCAGATGCTAATGAATTGCCGTTGATATTTACCCACTCCATTACTGCGAATTTGAAAAACCCAATGAAAAGAGGCTCCGTGACGAGTCTCCCATACTTGCATGTATTCGTATGATTTCAACCTTAAACACTATAATATATTATGTTGCACGATACAATCAAAATAAACATGAAAAACGATCTGGTATTGATATATTTCATTCCTGGTTGCAAGTAAAAATGGCCCGGTGTGTTGATTACCGCAATTCCGTTTGAATTTCCATATATTGTTTAATGCGCTTGGAGGAAAATCAAAATGCTAACGGGCGGCCTTTCCGGGGTGCGCAATACCAGTGTGATAGCTGTGGTCCTGGTGGTGGAGTCGAGCTGATCATGAAAATGATTCATGAAGACACGAACATGCTTGAAAAAACCGGTTGGATCGGGTTCATACCGGCGGTGGCAGCAGCACGATCGGCAGCACCGGGTCGCGGGCCTTTTTATTGGTTATGACCACGGTGGTTCCGGGCGCGCAGTTTTCATAGATCCACTTCGCGTCCGGGGGCAGCAAGCGGATGCACCCGTGAGACACGGCAGTGCCCAGATCATCGTAGGATGGCATATACGGATATTTGTCACTGCGTGTTTTGTAAAGGATCGAGTGGAAGTATATGCCCCGGACTATCCTGGTCCAGTACTGCGCGTAGATATCGTAATTCACGAAGTACCCAAAGCGTACTTTTCTGCCAGCCAGTTTGAAGGTGCCTGTTGGTGTGCGGCGGCCGCTCATCCCGGTAGAACAGATCATATATCGATAGGGTACGTTATGCTTTCCATCCGTCCCTTTGACGTATGCCGTTACGTATTGGTTTATCAGGTCCACTTCTATCCTGTAGGTGTTGGATGGTGGCAGCGCGGCAGGTTTTGGCGGGGATTTACGCGTCCCGTCGTCGTCGATCAGCTGCTTGAAGCTCATGAATACGGAAGGTGCCAGGTCCTTGTAGGGGGTCATGTCGGGTTTGTCCGGGTACGACCGGCGCACATGTATTGTATAGGTCTTTCTTGTGGTTTTGTTTTGAGCCGTTACGGTGATCTTTATTGTTTTGCTTTGCCCTTTCATTAACCGAATGGTGCGGCTTGCCTTTTTGTTGTTCACGTAGAAGCTGTATCTGGCTGCGCTGTCCGACCTATGAGGGGTTATTTTCAGGTATTTTTTATTATAGGGGATGGTGATATTGTATTGGGTGGTGCCCGGGTCAAACACCGGGGAGATAGCTGCCCATTTGCTCAGTGTAAGGCTGGAAAGATCCGCATTGCTCCTCTTCTTCTTTGGCGCGGTGATTCCCAGAGGCTGTGCGCTGCTGCCCGATGTGAGGACGGGGCTTTGGGCACATCCGGTACTTGACTCTGCCTTGTTCCCTGAGGCCTGGGCATCCGGAAGCGTTCCGGCTATGAGCAGGGTCACAACCGTAAAGGCCACGATCATCTTCCAGGGATGTTTCGGATGATTCATATCCCTCGATCCCCCCGAAAATAATGATTACTTGCTACCGCTCTTTGGATCAGTCACCTTCTAAATAGTATCGTTTTTGAAATTGGCACACAATTCTTTCGACAATACAACAGCTTATCTGATAATAATTGCGCATATATTTTCCGGCCAATCGGTTTGTGGGCTTCCTGTTTGCACCCGCTCACCTCACTGAGCAGCCGTCAAGACCCTCTGTTGCAGGGAACTTGTGATGCGCCCAGGGCATTGCTTTTTATGGAGGCGAGCCGGTATGTATAGCCGCAATTATTGTCATGCCATCAACCTGTTCGATTGAATAATTTGCCGCTCCGTTTGCCTGCAAATTGAAATTGATGGCTTATCCATTCCACCCTTGATGCCTTGGTTCAAATGCCTTTTTATCGTCCAGCATGGAGTTGCAATGGATATGATGGCATTGCCGGTATGATACGCAAATATCCTGCTTTTTGGCACCGTCAGTGATATAATAGGATTCGGACAAACCATTGCAGGGAGGTTTTTATGAAAAGCAGGTTTTTGAAATACGATGTGGCCATTATCGGCGGCGGGATCAGCGGCTTGATGGCAGCGCACAGGCTTTCTGTCTCGCAGCCGTCCCTGAAGATCATTCTGATCGAAAAAGGCGCTTCCCTGGACACCCGCAGCTGCCCGATGATCACGCAGAAATCCAGTTCGTGCAGGCATTGCGAGCGGTGCTCCATCATGGAGGGCATGGCAGGCGCCGGCGCCTTCAGCGACGGCAAGTATGTGATATCCACCGAATATGGCGGGTGGCTGACTGACTATATACCTTCAGTTACCGTATTGGACTATATTGAACAGGCCGATGCGCTGCTCGTGGGTTACGGCGCATCTACCGAATGCTACTCGCCGGATGATGAACTGAAGAAGCTCTGCCTGCAGCACGACCTGCATATGCAGCAGGCCAAGCTGAAGCACCTTGGGACCGACGCCAATTACGATACGATGAAACGCATGATCCAGGATATCGAGCAGCGCGTGGAGATCCTCACGCGCACCGAGGTGACGGATGTTGACAGGCAGTCGCATACCATCACCACGCCGGAAGGCGAATTAACGGCGGACGTGATTGTTTTTGCGGTGGGCCGGGTGGGGAGCCGTTCGTTTGCGCACTGGTGCAAAAAGAACGGCATTGAGATGACCAACAACCAGGTGGATATCGGAGTACGCATCGAGCTTCCCTCCATCATCTGGGACCATTTTTCCAGCAAGATCTACGAGCCGAAGATATGGTACCGCAGCAAGGTCTACGGGGACATCACGCGTATGTTCTGCTTCAATGAGCGCGGGAGCGTCGTGATGGAAAATACGGGGGGCGTTTTGACCGTGAACGGCCATTCCTACAAGGATGAGGTCAAAAAGACGGCGAATTCCAATTTTGCCCTGCTCAGCACCATCAAGTTTACGCAGCCGTTCAAGGACCCCATCGAGTATGCGCGGTATGTGGCGTCCCTGGCCAATCTCATCAGCGGCGGCAGCGTGCTCGTACAAAAGTTTGGAGACCTGCAGACCGGGCGCAGGACCGATGCATCCCGGCTCAAAAAATCCACCACCATCCCCACGTTGGATGTGGTGCCGGGCGATCTGAGCCTGTGCATGCCCAAAAGGCAGCTCGACAATATCATTGAGACGTTATATGCCTTGAATAAAGTGGCGCCGGGAACTGCCAACCACGATACGCTTCTCTACGGGATCGAATGCAAGTATTACTCGGCCAGGCCGTCGTCGGAAGATTTCGAGCTATCAGGTTGCCGTGATATCTACGCCGTGGGCGATGGGGCCGGCTTTACCCGCTCGCTTTCGCATGCGGCGGCACATGGGTTATATGTAGCCGATAAGATCATCAGGAAAGGCTGATATACGCGTCAAGAAATAAACAGGCTCATGGATAAGAAAGAATAATCGCTGGTTCCTCCGGCAAAAATACCCTTCATGTGAAGGGTATTTTTTATCTGTTGATTTTTTATTATCCGCTGCAAGGATTTGAAAGGAAAGCATGAAATCTGGAACCCACTGGATAGCAGTCACCGCCCTCGCCCTGGCATTGTTCCTTGCGGTCGCTTTAAATACTTCTGTCGGCGGACTTTTCGGCGGGAATACCGCAGGCAATGGATCCCCATCAGGCAGCGCATCGAATGGTTCTTCAACCATGGGTGCTACAGGCGTTTCAGCAGCAGCCGGCAGCACCCTTCCGGATGGCAATGACATCTATATCAATGAAGTGGTTACTGCCAATCATGGCACCCTCCTGGATAACGATTATGGCGCGCCCGACTGGATAGAGCTCTATAATCCCACCGGCAGGGATATCAACATCGGAAATTATGCCCTTTCGGATGATGAAAACGATCCGGCGAAATTCCTCTTCCCGGATATGATCATTTCGGCGCATCAATACCTGCTGGTTTATGCCGCAAATAAGCTGGATAGCGCAACCTGCAAGAACCCCGCCACAGGCTTTAAACTGGCTTCAAGGGGCCTCACCCTGTTCTTGATGTCATCGCAGGGTGCCTCCCTGCAGAAGCTCTCCATTCCCGCGTTGGCGGCCGATGTCTCCTATGCCTATGACGGCCATTCGGCATTCGGCCTGAATAACCGGCCCACACCCGGTCAGGCAAATTCATCCATACAGGCAAAAAAGGATGCCATGACGGCCATGCCCGGTTCATCGCCTTTGCGCATAACGGAAGTATTGATGGAGAATACGTTATCCATTGCGGACAGCAGGGGTGAGCGTGAGCCATGGGTTGAAGTGAGCAATGTCTCCGGGGAACCTGTTCAGCTGGGAAACTATGCCCTCTCGGATGTCAGTGATAAATATAACAAATGGACCTTCCCCCAGCTCCTGCTGATTCCCGGGGAAAGTGAACTGGTTTTCTGTTCCGGCCAGGGCACGGAGGCGGCCAAGGGCGGAGAACTGCATACGGATTTCAAGTTGGATCCAGCCGACGAAGGCATCTATCTTACGAATTTGGTGGATATGGAGCAGCAGTCCGTGGGTATCCCCAAAGGGTCGAAGGAGAACGTTTCATACGGCTTGCAGGATGGGAAATGGCGCTTCTTTCCCCGTCCCACGCCCGGGACGCCCAATACCGGCAAGGGGTATGCCTCCATGGCGGATTTGAAGGTTCTGGATCTCACGGGTATATGGATCAATGAAGTCTGCGCGGTGCAGGCATACGGGTCTGCGGGTGAAGACTGGATAGAGATAGCCAATGGCGGCGCTGCAGGCATCAGTCTGAAGGGATATTATCTCAGCGACGATATTGACAACCTGAAAAAATACAGCATCGGTGGCGTGTCCATTCCCGCAGGCGGATCCTCCGTGATTTCCGCCACCGCCGATTCCGCACGGCAAAAGGATGGCGTATTGCCCTTCGGCCTTTCCGGATCGGGGGAAACGTTGATCCTATCATCCCCGCAGGGAGTGATCGTTGATACTTTCGATACAGGCGTCCTTCGCGCAGGATATACCAGCGGGCGGGCAAAAAACGATGCTTCCGGTGAAAGGGTGTTGTTTGACCGGCCCACGCCCGGCGCGGCCAATGCTCCCCCTGCAGGCAGGGCATTTACCCGGCAGCCCGTCTTCTCGCTGCCCGGAGGTTTTCAGGTCGGCCCGGTACGGCTTTCCATCACCTGCCCCGATACCGGAGCCAGGATCTATTATACGCTGGATGGCAGCGCGCCCACACCGCGCAGTTCCCTGTACTCGGCGCCCATATCCATTACGAAAAATACCCCTGTGCGCGCCATCGCCTGCGCCCCGGCGAGGCTTCCCAGTGAAGCAACTGCCGCCACCTATCTTTTCGGGCAGCGCCGGACCGTGCCTGTATTTTGCATCACCGGGGATGAGGCGGCGCTGAAAAAAATACTCCAGAACAGCAGGCTGGGCCGCAAGCCGGAGATACCTGCCTATATCGAGTACTATGATAGTGATGGGCGTCTGGGCGTTTCATTTGCGTCCGGGCTGCGTGCCAAAGGGCGTGCTTCCCTGTCCAATCCGCAGAAATCACTGGTGATACGTCTCCGAAGCGACTACGGTACCGGCAGCGTCACATATCCTTTTTTCCCGGGCAGCGGGATCGATACGTTTTCCGCGCTCGCCCTTCGAAATGCCGGCCAGGACAACCGTGCCTCCAGGATCCACGATTCCTACTTTGCCAGGGTATTCAGGGGGATGAATGTGGATTCGATCGAGACGCGGACTGTGGTAGCCTATATCAACGGAAAGTACTACGGCCTTTTCGATCTGGACGAGGAACAGAACGCCGACTACCTTGCGCAGCATTACGGCCTCGATCCCCACGCCATCGATATGATCGAACGCAACAATACCGTCATGGATGGCGATGTGAAGGAGTTTCTGAGGGTCAGGCAGGCCGCCCGTAAGTGGAATATGAAGGATGATGCAGTCTTCGCGGAATTTTCCAAACTGGTGGACGTGGATGCGTGCATGGACTATCTCATCGCCCAGATTTACTTTGGAAATGGAGACGTGATCAACCAGCGGTTTTGGCGCGCACGGGACTATTCCGTGAAATGGCGGCCCATACTGTATGACCTGGATTGGTGCATGCGGTTCAATACCGCCGGCCGCAATGTCTTCAGGCGGTATTTTAACCCGGGTGGTTCCATAGCAGGCAACGGCGCCGTCACGTATATGGATATCTTCTGCGCGCTGCGCAGGAACAAGGGCTGGTGCGATCGTTTCGTGGAGCGGTTCGTCCAGCTTTCCGTCACGCAGTTCAGCACCGGCCGGATCCTCGGCATCTTCGATCAAATGGTTGCAGGCATGGAGCCCGAAATGCCGCTGCACATCGGCAGGTTCCATACCCCCCGAAGCATGGCGGCATGGAAGAACGAGCTGGGCAAACTCCGCAGGGCCCTCGAAAAACGTCAAAACATTGTTCTCGCCCAGCTGCAAAGGTATTTCAGCGTGAGCAAAACCAGGCTGAAGGTATATATGGACAAATATGCGAAGCAATGACGCAGCCCGTCCGGCAAAGCATTAAGGGTATGCCAGGGCTCTTAGATATCTTCGGATGAAGGCTGTCACGTCGTATGTTCCCTGTGAAGACTGCAAACCAACCCATTGAGCGATGGAAAAAGCAAAAGCCGCCATGCAAAGTGACGGCTTTCTGTGTAAGCTTGATTTACAGCAGGATGCAGATGATCCCTCCGCTGCCTTCGTTGACGATGCGGTGCAATGTCTCCTGTATCTTCATCTGCGCTTCCTCGGGCATTCTGAAAAGCTTGTTGGCCAGTCCGTCCTTTACCATGTCATGCAGGGAGCGTCCGAATATCTGGGTGCCCCACAGCCTGCCCGGGTCGTTCTCGAAATCCGACAGGAGGTTTTCCATCATCTCCTGTGATTGCCTCTCGGTGCCTACCACCGGGGCCACCTCTGTCTTGATATCCACGCGGATCATATGCAGTGAAGGTGCGCTCGCCTTGAGCCGTACGCCGAACCGGTTCCCGTGCCGCACGATTTCTGGCTCCTCCAGTTTCAGTTCGTCGAGGGACGGCGGTACCAGCCCGTAGCCGGTTTCCCGCACGCTCCTGAGCGCCTGCGCCACCTTGTCGTACTCCCGCTTCGCCGTGACCAGGCCTTTCATGATGGAGACCAGGTGGAAGTCGCTTTGTATCGGATAGCCGCATTCGTCGCCCAGGATCTTGTAGAAGATGCCTTCCTTCGGCTGGAGGTCAAAGGACATCTCCCCCCTCCCCAGGTTCATTTCGGACAATATTGGCTGGTTGATGAAGTCTGTCTCCTGGATATAGTCGGGCAGCGTGGGGCAGTCGCGTACCTTGTCGATCTTCATGATTCCGCTCCGGACGCCGTCCATTATCCCCGTGATCAGCCAGTGCTCAGGAGAGAGCGCCTGCATCCACATGGGCATTTTGATGATGATCTGCCGGATGGGGAATTCGAAGAGGATCCTTTCCAGCATCCCGTTCACGTCCTCCGAGGACATGTTCATGACGTCCAGCGACATCACGGGGACCTCGTATTTTTGGGCCAGCGATTCGCGCAGCCTTTCGGTGGTTTCACTGCGCGGATCGGTCGAATTCAGTACGATGACATAAGGCCTGTTCATCCCCCGCAGTTCATTGACCACCCTTTCTTCCGCTTCGATATAGCTCGAACGCGGTATATCCGTGATGCTCCCGTCCGTTGTGACCATCACGCCGATGGTTGAATGGTCGCGTATGACCTTTCTTGTCCCCAGTTCTGCAGCATCCTCAAACGGGATATCGTAGTCATACCAGGGTGTTCGCACCATTCGCGGGACTTCGTTTTCGAGATAGCCCATCGCGTCTTTTACCATGTAACCCACACAGTCCACCATGCGCACCCGCATATGGGCTTTATCCGTCAGGCTTACCGGGACGGCCTGGTTGGGGACAAACTTGGGCTGCGTCGTCATTATGGTCCTTCCCGTTCCGCTCTGGGGCAGCTCGTCGACCACGCGGTCTTTGGCGTAGGAGTCCTCCATGTTTGGCAGGACCAGCAGATCCATCAGCCTTCTGATGAACGTTGACTTGCCTGTCCGTACAGGACCTACCACGCCAATATATATATCTCCCCCTGTCCTTTCGGCGATATCCCGGTACAGATCGAACTTATCCATCGAAACTCCCCCTTGAAAAAATATAACGAGTGTATGCATATGAACAGTAGATATATATTACGGAATGAAAATAAAAATGACGCGGATTTTGGTAATATCCGCGCCATGATCATTCAATGCCATTGATGCTCGTTCAGTCGTATAGTCCGTTGCTTACTGCATCAATACTTTCTTTTGCTTGGTTTCATCTGTTTCTGGCTGTTTGTTTTCCGTATCGGCTTGCTTTGTCCTGGACTCCTTCAGTACGGATGCGGACCTGCGGAATTTGAGGCGCCTTTCGGTGCCTGTGAAAAGGCGTTTGAGGTTCTCCCGGTGGGAAAAGAATGCCATCGCAAATATGAGCCCCATGCCTGCATAGATGAATACCGGGAACAGGGATGCTATGCTTGCAGGCACCGTTACGATGGTAACGGCGTCGCTCATGCCGTTCAAAGTCGTATTGGGGATATTGAAGGCGGTATGGAATACCACTGCGAGCGTGATCATGCATACGCCTGCGAGCGAGCCGATGGACACGATGCGTGTGATGGCGATGACCGCGATGGCTGCTACCAGCAGTACGGCGGTTTCCTTCGGGAAAAGGACCAGGAGCATCCCTGCGGTGGTGGCGATCCCCTTGCCGCCGCGGAATTTCAGCAGCGCAGGCCAGTTGTGCCCTGCCACGGCTGCCAGGCCCGCCAGCATGCCGCCTGTAGCTCCCGCCAGTACCACGCCGGCAAAAGCGGCGATGGCGCCTTTTAGCACGTCACAGACGAATGTGGCGGCCCCGATCCCCGTGCCGTACATGCGTATCATGTTGGTCGTTCCCGCACTGTGGCTGCCGTATTTGCGCACGTCCTTGCGTGAAATGGCCATGCTGATGATATATCCGGAAGAAATATTACCCAATAAATATCCCGCTATGGCGGATGCTGCCAGCATCAAATAAAATAACCAATCCATTTGCCCACCTCCTGTGTGCTCGGGTCATTGCTCGGTATGGATATTCTACCCTATTTTCCCCCGCACGTAAAGCCGCTAGCCCCTGTTTTTCAGCCTTATTTTTATGGGCGTGCCCGTAAAATCGAACGCCTTCCGGAAGCTGTTTTCGATGTACCGCAGGTATGAATAGTGCATCAGCTTTGCGTCATTGACAAACAGGGTGAATGTCGGCGGCTTTACCTCCACCTGCGTGCAGTAGAAAAGCTTGAGCCTTCTCCCTTTGTCGGACGGAGGCTGTTTGACAGCCGTGGCCTGCGCAAGGATATCGTTGACCATGCCGGTAGGGATGCGTGTTCTCGTGATCGCATCGATCTTTTTTACTTCCTCGATCACCTTGTTCACCCGCTGCCCTGTTTTTGCACTGATATACAGGATGGGGGCGTAATCCATGAATGCGTATTCCCTTTGGATCTGACGGTTGAATATTTCGACCGTATGGGTGTCTTTTTCGATCAGGTCCCATTTGTTTACGATGATGGCGCTTGCTTTCCCCTGTTCATGGATGAAACCGCCTATTTTCACATCCTGTTCGGTGATGCCGTCGCTTGCGTCGATCACCAGCAAGGCCACGTCGCACCGCCGTATGGCCGCCAGGGCGCGTATTACGCCGTAATGTTCCACGGACTGTTCCTCGATGCTCCGTTTCCGCCGGATGCCGGCGGTATCGATGATGATATATTTCTGCCCGTCCCGCTCAAAAGGCGTATCGATGGCGTCCCGTGTCGTTCCCGGGATATTGCTTACGATGGTGCGCTCCTGCCTCAGAATAGCATTCACCAGCGAGGATTTGCCCGCGTTTGGTTTCCCGACCACGGCTATTTTGAGTTGCTCGTCTTCCTCCTCATCCGCGTCGGAGTCGGGGAAATCCTTGATCACTTCATCGAGCATGTCACCGATGCCCAGCCCGTGTTCACCCGAAACGGTGAAGGGCTTCCCCATCCCGAGAGCATAGAATTCGGAAGCGTTCAGGTCATGCTTTGCGTTATCGATCTTGTTGACTGCCAGTACGACAGGCTTTTTCGTACGCCGTATGTACTCCGCCACTTCCATATCGATGGGGTTCAATCCCTCGCGGCCGTCTACGATGAAAAGGATGACATCGGCAGTCTCTGCGGCGAGCTGTGCCTGGTACATCATTTGCCTGTGGATCTCATCCGCCTGCTGCGGGTCGATCCCGCCTGTATCGATCAGCGTGAAACGCCTGTCCAGCCACTCGGCGTCGGAGTAGATCCGATCCCTGGTCACCCCCGGTTCGTTCTCCACGATGCTGATGCGTTCCCCGGCTATTCTGTTGAAGATGGTCGATTTGCCCACATTGGGCCTTCCCAGTATGGCTACGAGCGGTTTATCCATTCATGCCTCCGTCTTTCCCAGCAGCGCCTGCAGCAACGCATGGCCCTCAACTGCTACGGGTGTGATTCTGATATTCAGTTTCCGGGCCAGTTCGTCCACGCGCATGTCATCCAGAAAAACAGCCTCCCCGCTTTTCAGCATGGACAGCGGGATTAATAGTTCCTCGCCCAGTGTTTTCCCGCGTAATTGGTTATAGATGTCCTCTCCGGTGATGAGCCCCGTTACGGTTACCCCTTCTCCAAAGTATTCGTTTCGTATCGGGCAAATATTTACCTTCATCCCTGTGCTGGCAACGAGGGGTTCCACCAGTTCCCGCAGGCTCGGTGCGATGATTTGCCCCGTGCACATGGATACCGTCCGGCCTGGCGGGCAGGTATCGGCATCCGCAAGTGCTGTTTTGAACTCCTGTTCCAGCTTGCGCCACAGTCCCACACCGTTTTGGAGCTGCGGGAAGTCCTCATAATCGTCATAGGCCGGCATCGGCATGCCGGAAGCCAGGTACATTTCATCCGCGGCAAATACGAACGATGACCCGCCGGTATCGCGGAAGTGGGCTTGCAGTTTATGAATCAGCGCCACCGTATCTCGCATTTCCTCCTTTGTGAATGTCCGCAGCGCATGTAATCCCTCGCGGTACCGGGTGAGACCGACAGGCACCACCGCGGCTGAAGCGGCGAACGGGGAAAGCTTGTACAGGTCACGGAGGGTCCTTTCGAGGTTTTCCCTGTCGTTGACGCCGGGTACCAGCACGATCTGGCTGTGGAAGCTGATCCTGCATTTGGCGAGCTTTTGCAGCAGCTGCAATATATCGGCGGTGCTTACGTTTCCCATCATTCCTTTACGGATATCCGGGTCGGTGGAATGCACCGAAATATATAATGGCGATACCTTGTACCGGCATATCCGCTGGATATCCGCCGGGGTGATATTCGTAAGCGTCACGAAATTCCCGAGCAGCACGGAAAGCCGCCAGTCGTCGTCTTTTTCATACAGGGGTTTTCGCATCCCCTTTGGCAGCTGGTCGATAAAGCAGAAGATGCAGCGGTTGCGGCAGTTCTTCTGTCTGTCCATCAGCCCGTTTTCATATTCGATGCCCAGTTCCAGCGCTTTGAAATCATCCGTGGATATTTTAATAGCCTGGCCTGAAGCCTTTTTGAATACGAGCCTGGTTTTCTTTGCCGAAGTCAGGTAATGGTAATCGATCGCATCCTGGACCTTTTTCCCGTTTACGGAGATCAGTTCATCGCCCGCGGCAAGGCCCTTTTCATGAGCCAGGCTCCCTTCTTCTACTGCCGATATGATATGCCGCATGTGTTGCTCCTTTTTTTGATTCATTCGTGGATATATTATCCCCCTTGCTGCCCGCAAGTCAATCCGGCTGGTCAAAAGAAAACCCTTCCGTATATGGAAGGGTGCGCTGAAGGAGTTTTACATGGCCCTTTCGAGCATTTTGATCAGATCGCCTTTTCCCCGGTAACCGATGGCTCTGGCCGCGATGAGGCCGTTTTTGAAGACGATGACCGTGGGGATGCTCAGGACCCTGTACTTCGATGCGATCGCCCCCTCCCTGTCGATGTTCACCTTGCATATTTTGGCCTTGCCTTCAAATTCTGCCGCCAGCTGTTCGATCAGCGGTGAAAGCAGCCGGCAGGGGCCGCACCAGGTAGCCCAGAAATCCACCAGTACAGGTACCTTGGATTTCCGTATGGTTTTATCAAAGTTCCACCACTTCAGTTCCATTACTTTTTCCATAGGTCATTGGATCCCCTCTCTCAAATCCGTCCCGAATGACTGCGATTATCGGAGGTTTGAAATACATATTGATTGGATCAGTCTTTAAGCAGCCACAATATATGTAATGCAACTTTCCCCGTACGGGTGCCAACTTTCCAAACGATTTTTGGCGCTGTTATCCGCAATATATTGATATCTATTCATCTTCATCCTTTTCGATGCAGATGTGCAGTTCCTTCAGCTGTTTTGCATCCACTTCCGAAGGCGCTTCCGTCATCGGGCAGCTGCTGTTTTGCACCTTCGGGAAAGCGATGACTTCGCGGATGGAGTTCTTGCCGCAGATGAGCATCGCCAGCCGGTCCAGCCCATATGCCATCCCGCCGTGGGGAGGCACGCCGTATTTGAAGGCTTCCAGCAGGTACCCGAATTTCGCCCAGCGGGACTGCTCGTCAAAGCCCAGCAGCCCGAACATCTTTTCCTGGAGCTCCCTGCGGTGGATACGGATGCTTCCGCCGCCGATCTCGTATCCGTTCATTACGATGTCGTAGGCCTTCGCGCGGGCTTTTGTCGGGTCGGTATCCAGCAGCGGCAGGTCCTCGTCCATCGGGCTGGTAAAGGGATGATGGATGGCGACATACCGTTTCTCTTCCTCGTCGTACTCGAGCAGGGGGAATTCCGTCACCCAGAGGATATCCCATTTGCTGTAGTCGATCAGGTTCAGGCGTTTGCCCAGTTCCAGGCGCAGCGCGCCCAGCGAATTATAGACCACACTGTTTTTGTCCGCCACGAAGAAGAGGATGTCTCCGAGTTCCCCGCCCATCTTTTGGATGATGGCGTCCATCTGCGCTTCGGTGAAGAATTTGGTGATGGGGGATTTGAGCCCTTCCTCGGTGATGCTCACCCAGGCCATCCCCTTTGCGCCGTAGGTTTTCACGAAATCCACCAGTGCGTCCAGTTCGCGCCGCGCAAACACGGGCACGCACCCTTTGGCGTTGATCCCGCGCACGCTTCCCCCGTTTTTCACGGCAGAGGCAAATACGTTGAAATCGCAGTCCTTCACGAGGTCGCTCACATCAGTCAGTTCCAGCCCGAAACGCGTGTCGGGTTTGTCCGAGCCGAACCGGTCCATAGCCTCTTTGTAGGTAAACCTCCGGAATGGCCGTTCCGGTTTCATGCCCATCGTTTCTTCAAATATCTTGCATACGAGGCCTTCGTTGATGGACATGATGTCTTCCGGTTCCACAAATGACATTTCCACGTCGATCTGGGTGAATTCCGGCTGCCGGTCTGCGCGCAGGTCCTCGTCCCGGAAGCACCGGGCGATCTGGTAATACCTGTCCAGGCCCGATACCATGAAGAGCTGTTTGAATAGCTGCGGGGACTGTGGGAGTGCAAAGAATTTCCCCGGATGGACGCGGCTGGGCACCAGGTAGTCCCTTGCGCCCTCCGGCGTGCTTTTCATCAGGATGGGCGTCTCGATCTCAAGGAAGCTGTTTTGGTCCATGTATTCGCGCGTTGAGTTTAATATCTTATGGCGCATGATGATGTTGTACTGCATCTCGGGGCGCCGCAGATCGAGATACCTGTATTTCAATCGCGTCATTTCGTTCACGTTCAGCCCGTCTTCGATATAAAAAGGCGGGGTCTCCGCATGGCTCAGGATCTTCAGTTCCTCCACGCGCAGCTCCACTTCGCCTGTTGCGATCTTGGTGTTGACGGTCTCATCGTCGCGCCGTACGATCTCGCCTTTTACCGCGATCACGTATTCGTTGCGGATGCTCTCGGCCTTTTTGAAATTCTCGGGGAATTTCGATTGGTCAAATACGATCTGGGCGATCCCCGCTCGGTCCCGCAGGTCGATGAAGATCAGCCCGCCCAGGTCCCTTCGTTTCGCCGTCCATCCCATGAGTGTGGCCTTGTTCCCCACGTCCTCCAGACTGATCTTCCCGCACATCGATGTCCGTTTCCAGCCCTGCAAAAGCTCTTCCATGCTTCCCCATCCTTATTGTTATTTTTCTTCTTTCAATTGCCTTTGTATGTAAGTGGTTAATTCACTTAAGCTTATCTTATCTTCGGTAGATTCCTTCATGTTCTTAACATTGGCTGTATTATTTTCCAGTTCGTTGTCCCCGATGACGGCCACGAACGGGCATCCCGTTTTACCCGCGTATTTGAATTGGGCCTTCAGGCTCCTGCCCATATGGTCGCACTCGGCCCGGATCCTGGCGCTGCGCAGCTCGTCGCAGAGCGCGAAGCACCTGGCTTTCGCGGCGTCGCCCATGGACGCGAGGTATACGTCGTACAGCGGTTTCTCCGGGATGGCCTTTGAGGTTTTTTCCATCTGGAGCAGCAGCCGTTCCATGCCCATGCCGAAACCCATCCCCGGCATCTCGGGCCCCCCGCATTCCTCCATCAGCTTGTCGTACCTCCCGCCTCCGCAGACGGTGCCCTGCGCGCCGATGGCGTTGCTCACGTATTCGAAGACTGTCCGGGTGTAATAATCGAGGCCGCGCACGATATACGGATCGATGGAATATTCGATGTTTAATCGTTTCAAACACTCCTGCAGGTCCTGGAAATGGCCGCTGCATTCATCACAAAGGCAGTCCAGGATCGTCGGTGCATCCTTCGCGATGGCCTTGCATCTTTCCTCCTTGCAGTCCAGCAGTCTCAGGGGGTTGCGGTCATAACGCTCTATGCATGTGGCACACACTTTTTTGCCCTCCACAAAGGGCCTGAAATATGCCCTGAGACGTTCGTTATAGACTGGCCGGCATTCCCTGCAGCCGATGCTGTTGATGTGCAGTTCCAGGTTGGAAATGTCCAGCGCGCTGAATACGAACCCGGCCAGCCGGATTACCTCGGCGTCCATGCTTGCTTCCGCCGCGCCGAATACTTCCACGCCGAATTGATGGTGTTCGCGCAGCCTTCCTTCCTGCGGTTGCTCGTAGCGGAAGGTGGGAGAATTCAGGTAATACATTTTCGCAGGCAATACCTCGTTGAAAAGGCCGTTCTCGATGAAACTGCGCACCACGCCTGCCGTTCCTTCGGGTTTCAGCGTCAGGCTTCGCCCTTTCATATCAAACGTATACATTTCCTTCTGCACGATATCGGTGGTGCCGCCCACGCTGCGCTGGAAAAGCTCGGTATGTTCAAAAACGGGCGTACGGATCTCCCGGTATCCGAAAAGGCTGCATGTCCTGCGGATAACGTCTTCGATGTAATGCCATTTGTAGCTCTCGCCCGGCAGTATGTCCTTGGTCCCTTTCGGCGCTTGTGTCAGCATGTCTTGCCTCCTGATGATATAAAAAGACCCGTCCTGAATTCATCCTCAGGGACGGGAAACCCGCGGTGCCACCCTTTTTGGGCATTATCTGCCCCACCTTTGCCCCGTAACGCCGGGTGGCGTCGCTTCCTACTTGTTTTCGGCAGCGCGGTTTGAGGGTGTCTTTCAGTCCTGTGCCATCCGGGGGCGCTTTCAGTCTGGGCGTCCCCTCCCTGCGGCGGCATGCAGAAGGCCTACTCTTCCTCGCATCACCTTTGATTTGTTATTATACCCAGTTTTTCGAGGCCTTGTCAAGCCGATGCACAACCGGAGCATATATCGGGCTTCTAATGTATACCGTTCTGTACGTTATGGTTTACCATTGCTCTCTTTTTCTCGATGATCGTATGGAGGCCTTCCAGGTAGTACTTCAGGTCCTTCGGGTTTGGGAGCCGTTCTATCCGGCCCTTCGGGAATATCTTCTTCGATATCGCTCCCGCGCCGAAAGCCAGGATATCCACCGATTCCTCCATGATGTCTATGTTATAAATACATTCCTTCCCCGGTGTGGAATAACCCACGTTCTCCAGATTTCCCGTCATGTATTTCTGCCTGTAGAGGTAATACGGCGCCATCCCCATTTCCTTCGCTGTCCCATACGATGCGTCCACCATCTTCTCCACTTCATTCAATCCCGGAAGCGCATGTTTCCCTGTCTCCTCGTGCAGCCGGGAAGCGCGTTTGACCGCCAGCGTATGCACCGTGAGGTTGTCCGGGCCCAGGCTTCGTATCTCCTGCAGAGTATGGTTGAAATCATCAATATTTTCCCCCGGCAGCCCCGCGATGATGTCCATGTTGATGCAGTCGAATCCGGTCTTTCGCGCTGCCTCGAAGGCTTCGTACGTCTGCGCGGCCGAATGGCACCTGCCGATGGCGGCCAGCGTCTTTTCGTTCATGCTCTGGGGGTTGATGCTGATCCGGCTGACGCCGTGGTCTTTCATCAAGGCTAGTTTGTCACGATCCAATGTATCGGGCCTTCCCGCCTCGACGGTGTATTCAATGCTATCATTGAAGAACGATCTTGACACAGTATCTAACAGTGCCTCAAGCTCATGGACATTCAATGCCGTCGGGGTGCCCCCGCCGATATAAATGTTTCGGATCTTCCTGCCCGCCTGCATCGCGGCTGCCGTCCCGTCCATCTCGGCCAGTAACGCTTCCAGATAAGTGCGCGCCTCTTCCCGTTTTTTGGAGATGGCATAGGATGTGAATGAGCAGTATAAGCATCGCGATACGCAGAAAGGGATGCCGATGTAGATATCCAGGTCGCCTTTTTGCTGCGTCCGGATGATGGGCTCCTGGTTTTTCACGGTTTCATAAACGAGGTCCGCCTTCTCCTGTGAACAATCAAACAGGTCGATAAGCTGCACCTCCGCCGCTTCCGGCCCCATGCCTTCCGAGGCAAGATCACGTAACAGCCTTGCAGGCCGTATGCCGGTGAGGGATCCCCACGGCATCTTCCTGCCGGTATACTGCATGAGCGTGCGGAAACAGGCGATCTTGGCGCACCGCTTCAGGTACCGCTTCCGCACCAGCGCATCCATCCCCTGCGGCGGCTGGAAAACGAACGTATATCCGGCTTCTTGCCCATCGCCTGTAGTCAGGAAGGCGTTGTTCTCCCACGTAAGCGCCTTATCCGAAAAGGTATGCCTGATGTATAGATCATTGGAAGAAAGGGGTGGTGGGTCAGCCGCTCCGTTCCAAAGTTCAATGGAGACTGCGCCGAAAAAGATCCGGATCACATCACAGAGATCGTTGAAGTATTCGGGTGTTTGCGTCGAAAGGTAGATCATATCGGATTCCTAAAGGTATGGATTGTTCTTGCGTTCGAAATCAAGGCTGGTCTTATCCCCGTGCCCCGGGTATACGGTGTAATCTCCTTGGAGGGTCAGCAGCTTTGTCCGTATCGAATCGATCAGCGTCTTGTGGCTGCCTCCCGGGAAGTCGGTACGGCCGATGGACATGGCAAAAAGCGTATCCCCGCTGAAGATAATATTTCCGCATACGTAGCACGCCCCGCCCGGCGTATGCCCCGGCGTATGGAGCACGCGGATATCCAGCCCCGCGCCGCTGATCACATCCCCGTCCTGGATGGTAATGGCTTCTTTTACGGGTTCGAAGGGCATGAATGTGACTGCAGAGAGGTTCAGTTCCGGATCCCGGAGCATCGCCGCATCTCCGGAATGGATGTATATTTCACAGCCCGTTCGTTTCTGCAATTGCGCAAGGGCGGAGATATGGTCGCAGTGCCCGTGTGTCAGCAGCACCTTGGATAACCTTTTACCGAGCCGTTCGCATTCGTCCAGGATCGGTTTGGCGCTGCCGCCCGCGTCGATCAAAACGGCTTCCCCGCTGGATGGCTCGGATATCAGGTAGTTGTTCGTGGCGAATGCGCCCGCTGTTTTTCGGATGATCTCCATGTACTTTGCTCCTATCAGAATAGCCGTTTGCTGTCCAAAAGGATGGTCACCGGCCCGTCGTTGATGAGCGATACTGCCATCATGGCCTGGAATTCACCCGTTTCCACCGGGATGTTTTCCATCCGCATGCGTTCGACCGCTTTGTCATACAGCTTCAATGCCTCAGCCGGGGCCATGGCTTCCGAAAAGCTGGGGCGCTTCCCCTTTCTGCAGTCACCGTGCAGGGTAAATTGGGATACCAGCAGGATGCTACCGTTCACTGCCGATACCGGGAGGTTCATCTTGCCCTCGGCATCTTCGAATATGCGCAGGCCCGCCACTTTCGAGCATATGTATTCGATATCTTTTTCATCGTCCCCGGCCCCTATCCCCAAAAAGACCAAAAGGCCGGACCCGATCCTGCACCTTTCCGCTCCCTCGATGCTTACCGAGGCTTCTTTCACCCTTTGTACCACTGCGCGCAATATAATTGCTCCTTTATATCTGGGAATTTACACGGTGCGCCTTGATCACGCCCTTGACGTTGCGCATCTTCTGCAGGAGCTTTTCCACCTGCCCCGCGTCGTGGATCTCCACCGTGAAGTGGATCGTGACGGTCCCGTTGTTGTTGCTCCGCGCATTCACGGCGAAAAGGTTTACGTTGTTGCTGTCCAGCACCTGTGTGAGCGCCGTGAAGACGCCCGTCTTGTCTGCAGCGGTGATCTGGATCTGCGCGTTGTAGGATGTTTTGATCTGCCCCGCCCAGGATACTTCGATGAACCTGCCGTCATCCAGTTCGATCATGGATTTGAGGTTGCTGCAGTCGGCGCGGTGGATGGATACGCCCCTGCCCCGCGTGATGTACCCGGCGATCTTGTCGCCCGGCAGCGGGTTGCAGCAGTGGGCGAAGCGCACCAGCAGGTCCTGCTCCCCTTTCACGATCACACCCTGGGACGCGGTAGCCGCCTTTTCCTCCTTGCTGGCCCTGGCCTCGCTCTCCTTTTCCGCCTTGATCTCCGCCTTGACTGTCTTGCGGTATTCCTCCGACAGGCGGTTGATCACCTGCCCGGTCGTGAAGCCGCCGTAGCCGATGGCCGCAAACATATCGTCCAGCGAGTTGATCGTAAATCGCTTGAACACCTTCTCCGTGAATTCCGGTTTCAAAAGGGTCGCGATATCGTAGCCCTGGCGTTTGGCTTCCTTTTCCAGCATGTCGCGGCCTTTCAGGATATTTTCCTCGCGGTGCTCCTTTTTGAACCAGGAGCGTATCTTGCTTTTTGCCTGCTGGCTTTTCACGAGGTTCAGCCAGTCCCTGCTGGGTCCGCGGGAGGCCGAGGACGTGAGGATCTCTACGATATCCCCCGTCTGCAGCTTGTAGTGGAGCGGCACCATCTTTCCGCTCACCTTGGCGCCGATGCATTTGTTGCCCACCTCGCTGTGGATGTGGTAGGCAAAGTCCAGCGGCGTGGAGCCTTTCACCAGATCGATGACGTCCCCCTTGGGTGTGAATACGAAAACTTCATCCGAGAAGACGTCTATTTTCAGCGTCTGCATGAATTCAGACGGGTCCTTCATCTCGTTCTGCCATTCCAGCAGCTGGCGCAGCCACGTCAATTTGGAGTCCAGATCGCTGCTGTCCTCCCGGCCTTCCTTGTACTTCCAGTGCGCTGCGATGCCGTATTCCGCCGTCTTGTGCATCTCGTGGGTGCGGATCTGCACTTCAAACGGCACGCCCCCGCCGCCGATCAGCGTGGTATGCAGGGACTGGTACATGTTCAGTTTCGGGACGGCGATGAAATCCTTGAACCGTCCCGGGATGGGTTTCCAGAGCGTATGCACGATTCCCAGCACGCCGTAGCAGTCTTTTACCGAGTCTACGATTACGCGCATGGCGATCACGTCGTAGATCTCTTCAAAGCTCTTGCCCTGCTCGTGCATCTTTTTGTAGATGCTGTACAGGTGCTTCGGACGGCCCTCCATGTCCGCGGGTATGGCCGCTTCAGTGAGCTTTTCCCGCAGCGTCTGCATGACGGCCTGGAGCGACCCGTCCCGCTGTTCTTTCGTTTTGTTCAGGATGTCGATCAGTTCCTGGTATCCCTGCGGGTCAATGTATTTGATGGAGAGGTCTTCGAGTTCCGCTTTGATGCGGAAGATACCGAGCCTGTGCGCCAGCGGTGCGTAGATTTCCAGTGTTTCCGTGGAGATCTCTTTCCGCTTTTTGTCTTCGAAATACTCCAGTGTCCGCATATTGTGGAGGCGGTCCGCCAGCTTGATCAGGATCACGCGGATATCCTTGGCCATGGCCAGGAACATTTTTCGCAGGCTCTCGGCCTGCTGTTCTTCCTTGGTCTTGAATTCAAACCGGCCCAGTTTGGTCACGCCGTCCACCAGGGCCGCCGCTTCTGCGCCGAATTCGGCTTTTATTGTGGCCAGGGTCACGGACGTATCTTCGATCACATCATGGAGGAGCGCGGCTGTCACGGTGTCCATGTCCAGGCCCAGGTCCATTAAAATACAGGCCACTTCATAGGGGTGCACGAAAAAGGGTTCGCCCGAATGCCGGGTCTGTCCCTTGTGCGCCTCTTTCGAAAAATCGATCGCCTTGCTCAGGAGTTCGACCTGTTCCTTTTTATAGGTTTCCTTCGCTCTTTCCAAAAGCCCGTTCACGTTGCCGCCTCCTTTCATATGTTAATCGGCACTATACCGTCTCATCTTCAGGATATTTTCTTCCGCTCTTTCCAGTGCGGAAAATATCTTGCTTTCCAATAAATCTCTTCTGCGCCTGACCGGCAGAGATTTGAGGGTAACGCCGTCGTTCTCATGGATTTCCATCAGTTCAAGCTCGGAAAACAGCTTCAGTGCGATCCGCAGCTGCATTTCATCCATTGCCAGCTGCTCTTCATTTTTCAGCCGTTCGAGCAATGCTGCGTATGATCTGTATACTTTCGTCTTTCCGGTTTCCTTTTTTAAAAGGTTATGGCACTGTAGTAAAGTCTCCCGGGAAAGGCGGAGTTTTGCTGCCTGTTCGCCCATTGAACCGATATCTGCAGCCTCTGTGCAGATCCATATACGCGCATCAGGCGCCGACTTTGCCAGCCTGTCGATAAACCCCATCCCGAAGCAGCCGTCGTACAGCAGGATATCGGTAAACCCTGTCCGGTCCGGTATGTTGCACGGTGCCAGCCACACCGTATTGTACGGGCAGGCGTTCGGCTCCAGCCTGCAGAAGGCATAATCAGTTGCTTCGGTCAGGTTCAGTCCTTGTATCAACTGGATCAGCGTTTCCGAACCCTTTTGCGTGGAGGCAATAATCAGCGTTCCCATGATGCCTGATTTGAGTTTCTTCTCGATAAACGCGTCAGCCTGGGCCCTGCCGAGCCCCTGCACGGCCCTCCCGGCTGCTCCTGAACTATCGGTATCTGCATTATATATCAATTGGGCGATCAATGCATCCTGATATTGCGCCGGCGCCGCAGGAGAAACCCGAAGGTCTGCCGCGCTGATGCGGGGCTTGTAGGACTGGATGATGCACCGGGTTTTCCTTCCGTTCCAATCTTCAGCCGAAGGTGAAATGACCATATCGTATTTTGAAAAGCTTTTCAGCCGTGTACATTCTGCAGCGCCGCGCCACAGGATCCCTTCCATAGAAACAGTTTTTTGGACGATGGTTGCTTTCAGATGGTCACCGGCCTTTCCAAATATGCCGGGGTTCCGGATCTCTGCATCCTGCAGTAAAAATACCGGGCTTTCGTTCCCCTCCCCGAAAGGCTGCAGCCTCTCCATTGCGTCGACCAGCTTTGTATCGATCTGGCTGAGATGGATGGGCAGGTCATATACATGCCTTGGGATGAAGATGGACTCATCATAGTTAGACAGGAGTGCTTTGTAGCCTTCGATGAAGCGTGGGACGTTCTCGGTGGGCAGGGTCAGGCCGCCGGCCATTTCATGCCCGCCAAACCGCGTGAAAAGGTCCGAGAAGCGTTCCAGCGTCTCAAACATGTTCACGCCCGGTATGCTTCTGCCCGAGCCTGTGCAGGTGCCGTTGTCCTGGCACAGCAATATTGCTGGCCGGTGGTATTTTTCCACCAGTATGGCCGCGACGATCCCCACCACGCCCTGGTTCCAGCCTACGCCGCACAGGATGAGCGCCCTGTCTTTCACCATGTCGCACGCAGATGCCATTTGGATAGCCTGTGTGAGTATGGCTGTGACTTCCGCCTGCCTGCGTTTGTTTTCGCCGTCCAGGTATATGGCGGTTTCTTCGCAAACCACCAGATTATCCGCTATCAGCAGTTCCAGCGCTTTGATGGGGTCGCCCATGCGTCCGCACGCGTTGATCCGCGGCGCCACGGCAAAGGAGATGTGCCATGCGTCCGCGGTTCGGGGGTCTGCTCCCGCCACGCCCAGCAATGCGTTTAGTCCCATATTGCCGCCTTCCCGGATTTTTTGTATCCCCCTGCCTGCGATGACCCTGTTCTCCCCCAGAAGTGGGACGATGTCTGCGATGGTGCCCACCGCCGCCAGGTCTAGGTAATCATTCAGGGCGTCTGCGCCCGACAATGCCTGGACGAGTTTTAATGCGATCCCGGCGCCCGATAGCTCTTTGAAAGGATAATCGTCACCCGGTTGTTTGGGGTTTATGACCGCGTGGCATTGCGGGATCTCCTTCAGGCATTGGTGGTGGTCCGTGATGATGACGTCTATCCCCAGCGAACAGGCATGCGCCGCTTCCTTAATGGCCGTGACGCCGCAGTCCACCGTCACCAGCAGCCTGCAACCGCTTTTTGCGATGCTCTCCATCGCCTGCATGTTGAGGCCGTATCCCTCGTCAAACCTTTTGGGGATATAATGGTCTACGTCAGCGCCCAGTTTTTTGAAGTGGCGAATGAGCATGGCGGCGGCGGTCAGCCCGTCGCAGTCATAGTCGCCGTATACCATGATACGTTCGTTTTTATCCAGGGCATCGCAGATGCGCGCCACGGCCTTGTCCATGTTTTTGAATAGAAATGGATCGTGCAGGGCTTTCAGATCGCACGCCAGGAATTCCCCCGCCGCGGCAGCCGTTTGGATGCCCCTGCTGTACAGTACGCGGCAAAGAAGCTCCGGCAGTCCGGTCTGCCGCGCTATTTCCCCGATTTCTTCTTTTGGAAAGGCGGCGCCAGTTTCCTCTTGCGCCGCCTGAATATAACGTATCATGGAGCCCCCTGATTAAAAAGCCCTCTATCGCAAAGCGGTAGAGGGCATCTCGTCTTATGCTTTCTTCGGTTTTGCGTTACTGTGGGTTTTGATGATCCCTTTTTTGAAATCGACGCTGTCCTTCCACCAGGCCCATATGGGAGCCGCCACGAAGATGGAGGAATAGGTGCCGCTCGCGATACCGACCAGCAGCGGCAGTGCAAATTCCTTGATGGAGTCCACGCCGAATACATACAGCGCTACGGTGGTCAGAAGTACCGTCATGGAAGCGTTGATGGACCGTACGAGGGTCTGTTTGATGCTCAGGTCCGTCAGCTGGAACCGGTTCAGGACCCTGGGGTAATACTTGGGTTCGTTCTCCCGGATCCGGTCAAACACCACGATCGTATCGTTGATCGAATACCCTAGGATGGTCAGGATGGCCGCAATATAGGAGCTGTTTACCTGTATGCGGAAAATGGCGACCACAGCGGTCATGACCAGGATATCGTGGACCAGCGCGATGACGGCAGCCACGCCCGCGATGTATTTGAAACGGATCGCGACGTAGATCAGTATCAAAACGGAAGCGATCAGGATCGACCACATGGTGTTCCGGATCAGTTCCGCGCTTGCCACGCCGCCCACCCTTTGGGAGTTCATCAGTTTCGCATCAGGGTATTTCACCTGCAGGCCTTTCACGATGTTTTCACGCGTCGTGGCTTGTTCCTCCGAAGTGCCTTTTTCCTGCATGCGGATGATCACCTGGTTGGCTCCCGTGGAGGACTCGCTTTTGACCACGGGCGCATCGGCAAAGCCGTTTTGGGCCAGTACATCCCGCACATCATTCACCTCGTACGCTTTTCCCATATCCACCGTCATCAGCGTGCCGCCCGTATAGTCGATGCCCAGGTTCAAGCCCGATAGGATGAAGAAAATCAGGCCGACCACGATGACCACGCTGACAGCGCCCAGGTACCAAGCGAGGTGCTTGGTGACGTGGAAGGTATTCCTCAAGTCGGCCGAGACCGGCACATCGTTTTTGATATCTTTATTATCCTTTGCCTTCATGCTGTTCTTGTTATCCATTTTTCTCACCTCTGATCCAAAGGTAAAGTTGCGGATGCTTTATATCCAGGTTCATGATCATCTTCAGCAGTCCGCGTGTCACCGTGATGGCCGTGAACATTGATACGATAATGCCGATCATCAGCGTCAGGCCAAATCCTTTGATCGGGCCTGTCCCGAAGATGGCCAGTACGAGTGCGGCGATGACCGTGGTGATGTTGGAGTCCAGGATGCATTTAAAAGCCCGCTTGAATCCCGCATCCACCGATGCTTTCAGGGATTTACCGGACCTGTACTCGTCCTTGAAACGTTCGAAGATGATGATGTTGGCGTCCACTGCCATGCCAATGCTCAGGATGATGCCTGCAAAACCGGGCAGCGTCAGCTGGATTCCGGGTATGGTGGCCAGCAGTATGATCATGATGATCACATATACCGAAAGCGCCATGCAGGCTACGAACCCCGGCAGTTTGTAGAAGAAGAGCATGAACAGCAGCACCGCGCATACGCCGATGATGCCGGCCAGCAGGCTCGTATTCAATGCGTCATATCCGAGTGTCGCGCTGATGGAACTCATTTCGTTTTCCACCAAAGCGATAGGGAGCGCGCCGCTCGTGATCTGTGTAGCCAATTCCCTCGCGCTTTCCAGCGTGAACCCGCCTTCGATCACACCGTTTCCGTCAACGATGGGGCTCTTTACACTGGCCTGGGATACGATGGCCTCGTCCACATAGATGGTTATTTGCTTTCCTGTTCCGGCCAGCGCTGTCGTAGCGTCGCCGAACGCTTTCTTTCCGCTGTCGTTCAGCGAAAATGCGACTTTGTATTGGCCTTCTTCCAATACGGGAACGGCCTTGGCGATGTCTTTGCCTTCAATGATCGCCTTGTCATCGGGGCCTTTGATCACCAGTTGTGCCGGTTTGAGCAGGAAGCGTATCATGTCTTCCGCGCTCTGCCCGCCCTGCGCCTTCGCGCCTTTGTTGATCGGGACTTCGATGCGGATCTGGTCGCCTCCCTGCCGTACGATGGTGGCCTCCGTGTAGCCTTCCGCGTCCAGCCTGTTCCGGAAGACTTTTATGGCTCCTTCCATCTGCTGGTCAAAGGTGTACTGGTCTACGTTGGAGTGGTCCGGCGCCTGGAATACGGCGTTTACGCCGCCGGTCAGGTCGAGACCCTGCTTGATCGCTTTTGTAAAACTGACGTCATATATGCCTACCTGCGGTTGGGCCAGGATCACATATCCAAAAAAGGCTATGATCAAAACCACCACGATCAGCCCGATAAGACTGCCAATTTTATGGCCGCCTGATTTCATACGGCTACCCCCTTGGTCAAAACATTAACTATTAGATTATAAGGCTCGTCATGTTATAAGTCAACAATGCGAATGATGTCATTTACGCATTGAAATCCCGTGCAAGTTCACTATATTCCCTGGCATTTGCAAGCAATCCGTCCTGCTCGGTTTCTGTAAGCTCGCGCAATATTTTGTAAGGATTGCCGACGGCCAGGCTTTTTTCCGCTACCGTTCTTCCGGGGGGGACCAGCGTTCCCGCGCCGATCATGCTGCCCCGGCCGATCCGTGTATCATCCAGCAGGATGGCGCCCATGCCAATGAGCGAGCCGTCGCCTACGCTGCATCCGTGCAGGATGGCGCCATGGCCTATGGTCACATTTTGGCCGATGACGATCGTGCCTTTTTTGGATTTGCTCCCGCCGTGCAAAACGGCGTTGTCCTGGATGTTGGTTCCTTTGCCGATCTCGATGCGGCAGGTGTCCCCGCGCAGGACGGCTCCCGGCCAGACGCTTACCCCATCGTTTAGGATCACTTCCCCGATGATGACGGCGGTTTCATGGATGTAGCACCCTTTTCCGGTCACGGGTTTTATTCCTTTGTATTCTTGTATCATTCCGCCGCCTCCTTTTCCATTGCCAGTGCATACAGGCCGCATTCGATGCGCTTTTTCTGCATGGCACAGCCTGTTTGGTACGGGATGGAGAGATCATGGTTGAATTTGTACGCGTTGGCGGCGCACCCGCCCCCGCAGTAATATTTCGCCCAGCAGGAGCGGCATGCCGGTTTGTTCAGGATGTTGCATGCGGCGAATTTTTCGGTAAGGGGCCTGCTTGTGATGCCGCAGTCCACGTGGCCTATGATGAAATCCCTGTCCCCCACGAACTGGTGGCAGGGATAGATGGCGCCATCGGGAGCCACCGCCGCATACTCATAGCCCGCGCCGCATCCCTTCACGCGCTTTTTATAGCACGGCCCGTTGCCGTCGTCCAGCATGAAGTGAAAGAACTGGAACGGCCTGCCTTCCTTTTTGCGCGAAACGAAATGGCCCACCAGCGTTTCATATTCCTCCAGCACCCTTGGAAGCTCTTCATCCCGGATGCTGTAGGGCTCTTCGTCATAGCCCACGACGGGTTCGATGGAGAGGCTGGGGAATCCTTCGTCGGCCATAAACAGCACGTCATTGGAAAAGTCCGGGTTTTCTCTGGTGAAGGTGCCCCGGATATAATAGCTGCCAGTCCGTTCGCGGACGAGTGCTTTTGCGTTTTGGACGATAGTATCGAAAGAGCCCCCGCCCGAGCACGTGGGCCGCATCGCGTCGTGTACCTGCTTTCTTCCGTCGATGCTCACAACCACGTTGTCCATTTCCGCATTGATATAGCCGATGGTCCCTTTATCCATGTTGAGGCCGTTCGTCGTGATGGTGAAGCTGATTTTCTTGTCAAACTGTTTTTCGAGCGCCCTGCCGTGAGCCACGGTCTCTTTGACGGCATCGAAGTTCAGCAGCGGTTCCCCGCCGAAGAAATCGACCTCCAGGTGTTTTCTCCGCCCGGAATTTTGGACGAGGAAATCCAGCGCTTTTTTTGCCGTTTCTTTGCGCATCAGTTCGGCTTGTCCGCCGAAATTCCCCTGCCCCGCGAAGCAATAGGCGCATTTCAGGTTGCATGCATGGGAGATATGCAGGCATAGGGCTTTGAAAACATCCGGCGCGCCCTCATATTTAGTGGAAGGCGCTTTCGTATAAAGCAGGCCTTCTTCGATCAGGGTTTCGATATCCGCCCGTGCTTCTTGGATGGTGTCCGTGCCATGCTTCCCGTTCAGGCTGTCCGGGGTCTGGCTGCTCCAGCCGGTTTCGTTGAGGGCCAGCAAATCGAAAACCGGCTCGTCCACTTCGTGAAGGGAGCCGCTTTCCACATCGAGTGCAAAATACCTGCCCCTGCATATAAAAACATGTACCAATACTGTCTTACCTCCGTTTTGCTGCTGACGAAATAAAAACGGCAGTAATGACATATTACTGCCGTTGCGATCCGCGTTCTTCAGGCCGTGTACTATTTTTCGTTGCGGCAGGGCTGGTTTGCTACGGTGCACGACGTTTTGCAGGCCGATTGGCAGGATGCCTGGCATTCGCCGCAGCCGGTATTCTTATCGCTTCTCATTTTTTTGGACAAAATGGTCTTTACATGTTTCATGGGTTTTTATCCTCCGCGCATGATTTCATTGTCCATTATACATAAACGGCAGTGCTTGTTCAATCGTTATTTCGCTTTCTCGCGCTTTCTGAAAACCGGCATCAAAAGGCCGGTGATCCCGCCGATGATGAGCCCCATCGCGATATCGGCAAAAAGCACGGCCGCCGAACCGAATTCATTCACGATCAGTGACGATATCAGCCATCCCAGCAGCATGAATACCCCGCCTGCCGCTCCGCCCTTGAGCCAGACCAGTTTCTCCTCCTTGCGCACGGTGAGAAATGCCGCGAGCAGGATGGCGAGCACCTTCACCACCTGGGTCAGGGGTGCCACCGCACCCTCGCCCATGGCGCCCGTTTTGAGGAGCAGTGCGAGGATGAGGAATGCTGCCGCAGTGAAGATGATCGCCGCCAGGATACCCTTTATGGAAGGCAGGAAAGGTTTGATGCCCAGCTTCTTGCTTTTGGCAAAAGCAGTTCCCCTTGCTGCGCTTTTCATACACGACCCCTCCATTACATAATATCATTAATGCATATGCATGCACGTTATGGCTTTATGCGGGAGGGGTGTCCTGGTGAAAAAAAACGGAACCGTTTCCGGTCCCGCCTTGCATGTGCAGTATTGAGCTTGTCCTACATGTTTTTGTCTTTGCCCTTGGATTTGCCTTCTTTAACGGGTTCGATCTTTGCGGTGTTCTCCACTTCCGCGTTGACGACTGTGGCGATGGCGTTCTTGGCAAAAGTGATCGTGACTTTGTCGGCCACTTCCAGTACGATGGTATCATCCTTCACGCTGTAGATCGTGCCGTAGATACCGCCGATGGTCCTGACCTTGTCCCCTACTTTCATCGCTGAAAGCATATCCTTTACCTTTTTCTCCCTGCGCCGCTGCGGGATGATCATGACCACGATGATCACGACAAACAGGAGAAGTGGTATGAGTAACGTCATCCAGCTGCCGCCTCCGTTTGCGGCTGCGCCGCTTGCAGTAGCGCTCGGAGCCGCTGTTGTACCGCAACCAAAAATATCAGGCATTTTTCGTATCACCTTCTATATGAAAAAATTTTATCTGCAATTTTGGGCTTGCAAATAACATTTCTTATTCTATAACATGCCTTATCAGCAGTCAATAACATTGTTGGTTTATTCATGAAAATCATGTATTTGCAGTATTTGCCGCATAGGTTTCTCAAAATTGGCTTTAAATATCCCTCCTATCCCTCGTCTTCTTTGATTTCTTCGGATTCCCGTAGCTTTGCTTCGTAATGCGTTTCAAACCGGTCTTCATCCAGTGCTTTGCGGATATCCCGCATGAATTCGAGGGTATGATGCAGGTTGTGGCAGGTGAGCAGGATGCTTGCAAGGATCTCTTTGGCTTTGACCAGATGTCGTATGTAGGCACGGGTGTAATTCCGGCAGCAGTAGCAGTCGCATCCCGCTTCAACAGGGGTGAAGTCTCTTTCGTACTTGGCGTTCAGCAGGTTGATCCTTCCCGCGCCGTATAATGCCGTGCCGTTGCGCGCCATCCGGGTCGGCAGCACGCAGTCAAACATGTCCACGCCCCTTTTCACGCCTTCCAGCAGGCAGTCGATGCTCCCCACGCCCATCAGGTACCGCGGCTTTTGGGCGGACAGGTGCGGTGTGGTCTCCTCGAGCATTTCATACATGAGTTCCTTGGGTTCCCCCACGCTCAGCCCGCCGATGGCATTGCCTGGGAAGTCCAGCTCGGAGATGGTTTTTGCGCTCTCGACCCGCAGGTCCTTGTAGGTACCGCCCTGGACGATGCCGAAAAGCGCCTGCCCCGTCTCCCCGTGCGCGGCTTTGCACCTTTTTGCCCACGCATGCGTCCGTTTCATCGCGGATTCGATCTGTTCGCGTGTGGCAGGCAGCGCAGAGCATTCGTCAAACGCCATGATGATGTCGGCGCCCAGGGCCTCCTCGATCCCCATCACCGATTCCGGCGTCAGGAAATGCCTCGAGCCGTCTATATGGGACTGGAACATCACCCCGTCGTCGGTGATTTTCCGCAGATCCCCGAGGCTGAATACCTGAAACCCGCCGCTGTCCGTCAGGATGGGCCTGTCCCAGTGCATGAACGTGTGCAGTCCGCCCGCTTCCCGGACCAGTTCGTGGCCCGGCCTGAGGTACAGGTGATACGTATTGGAAAGGATGATCTCGGCGCCCGCATCCTTGAGCATCTCGGGGGTCATCGCCTTTACCGTGGCCTGTGTGCCCACGGGCATGAAGCAGGGCGTCTCGATCGTTCCATGCGAGGTATGGACCCGGCCCCGCCTCGCGTTTGTTTTGGGGTACTGCTTGATCAGTTCGAATTGAAACATCTTATCCATTCTCCATGAATTCAAATAATAAGCATCGCGTCACCGAAGCTGAAGAACCTGTAACGTTCCTGAACGGCTTGCGCATATGCTTTCAGCATGGTCACCCTTCCTGCGAAGGCGCTCACCAGCATCAGAAGCGTGGACTTGGGCAGATGGAAATTGGTGATCAGCCCATCCATGCTCTTGAAGCGGTACCCGGGGTAAATGAAGATATTGGTCCTGCCTTCGTAGGGATGGAGCCTGCCGTCTTCATCCGCCGCGGTCTCCAGTGTCCGGCAGGAAGTCGTCCCCACGCAGATCACCCTGCCCCCCGCGGCCCTGGCCCTGTTGATCTCATCTGCCGTTTCCTGTGTGATGATGCAGTACTCGGAGTGCATTCGGTGCTCTTCGATGTTCTCCGTCTTTACAGGGCGGAAGGTCCCCGGCCCGACATGCAGCAGTACCGTGGCGGTTTTCACGCCCATCCCCTGTATATCCCGGAGCAGTTCGGGCGTGAAATGCAGCCCCGCGGTCGGTGCCGCGGCCGAGCCTTCCTCCTTTGCATACACGGTCTGGTATCTTTCCTCGTCCGCTATGGAGGATTTGATGTATGGGGGCAGCGGCACATGGCCGGCCTTGTGGAGCGCGTCCATGAAATCGCCTTCGCAGTGGAATTCCACGATCCGGTTGGCTTCTGGCGTGCTCCCCAGGATTTTCGCCGTGAGGATGCCCTCTCCGAAAACGAATTCCGCGCCGGTCTTGGCCCGCTTCCCCGGCTTCACCATCACTTCCCATACCCTGGGGGAGGTCTCATTTAATAGCAGGAACTCCATTTTCCCGCCTGTATCCTCCCGTGTGCCAATGAGCCTTGCGGGAAGTACGCGCGTCCGGTTCAGTACCAGCATGTCGCCCGGCTTCAGGTATTCCTGGATATCATGAAAAAACCTGTGCTCAAGCCGGTTATCCTCCCTGTGCACCACCAGCAGCCGGGATTCGTCGCGCTTTTCCACGGGTTTTTGTGCGATCAGTTCTTCAGGCAGGTCGTAATCGAATTCCGAGAGCTTCAAAACGCAGCATCACATCCTCGTATCGTAAAGTATTTCAATCCTTGTTATGAATCATTCCCACAGGCCCACCTGTTCTGTCGTCTGCCCTTTTTTCGTGATGCCCAGGTGCGCATAGGCGGCGTCAGTCGCCACCCTTCCCCGCGGCGTCCGGTTGAGCAGACCCAGCTGCAGCATATAGGGTTCATAGACGTCTTCGATGGTAGACGGGTCCTCGTTCGTGGAGGCCGCGATGGTTTCCAGCCCCACCGGGCCGCCTCCGAATTTATGGATGATGGAAGAAAGGATCACCCTGTCCACGTTGTCCAGTCCCAGCCTGTCCACCTCCAGCATGTCCAGCGCATCCCGGGCCACCTGCCTCGTGATGACGCCGTGCGCCTTGATCTGTGCAAAGTCGCGTATCCGGCGCAGCAGCCTGTTGGCCACGCGCGGGGTTCCGCGCGCACGCCGCGCGATCTCGTCCGCGCCGTCCTCTTCGATGGGGATATTCAATATCCGCGCGCTGCGGTGCAGTATGGCGCACAGTTCCTCGGGCGCATAGTGTTCCAGCCTGCAGATGATGCCGAATCGGTCCCGCATCGGCGAAGTCAGCATGCCCTCGCGTGTGGTCGCGCCGATGAGGGTGAATTTTTTCAGCGGCAGGCGGATGGTATTGGCGCTCGGCCCTTTTCCGGTGATGATGTCAAATACGTAATCCTCCATGGCCGGATATAATACTTCCTCAACGACCGTGCGCAGCCTGTGTATCTCGTCGATGAAAAGCACGTCGCCCTTGTTCAGGTTGGTGAGGATGGCCGCCAGGTCGCCCGCGCGCTCGATGGCCGGGCCCGAGGTGACACGGATGTTCACGCCGAGTTCGTTGGCGATGATGGTCGCCAGCGTCGTTTTCCCCAGCCCGGGCGGGCCGTAGAGCAGGGCGTGGTCCAGCGCGTCCCCGCGCAGTTTGGCGGCCTCGATGAAAATGCGCATCCGCTCCTTCACCTTGGACTGCCCGATATACTCTTCGATCGTTTTCGGGCGGAGGCTGTATTCGATTTCGCTGTCCTCGCTCTGCATTCCCGAGGTGATCAGCCTGTCGTTCATATCGTTATCTCCTGTCGTTCATGCCTTTGAGCGCTTTCAATATCAGTTCCTCTACCGTTTTGGCCCCTTCCTTCGCGGAAGAGACCGCGCGTGCGGCCTCCGAAGGCGCATACCCCAGCGCCGTCAGCGCGGCGATGGCCTCCTGCAGGATGCCGCCTTTCTCCTGCTCGGCGGTGGTGAATGCGCTCCCTGCGGCGTCCTTGCCCTGGACCTTTCCCTTCAGTTCAAGGATGATCCGCTGGGCGGTCTTGGCGCCGATCCCATTGATCTTGCTCAGGGCCGCTGCGTCCTCCGCCATGATGGCGATGGCCAGCTCGTTCACGGATAAGCGCGACAATACAGCCATGGCTACTTTGGGGCCGATCCCCGATACGGAAAGCAGGCGTTCAAACATCTCCCGCTCCTCCCGCGTGGGGAAACCGAAAAGTACGAAGGAGATGTCGTTCACCTGGGAATACGCCTGCATGTGGATATAAAGCCTGACCGCATCGCCATCCTGTATGTTGCCCGCGGTCCGGGGCGTCACGCTCACGCGGTACCCCACGCCGCCCGCGTCAATTGCCAGGGCGTCGGCGGAAAGAATGGTTGCCTTTCCCGTCAGATATTCGTACATATTCCCTCCACATCGGTCCGGTTTCGGAACAGTGATTCCGTGGATTTGGTTCACTTCATCAGGAAGCTTTCGCTCATCCTGCAGGTCTGCGCGTGGCAGATCGCCACGGCCAGTGCGTCCGCGGCGTCGTCGGGCTTTGGTATCTTCTCCAGCCCGAGGATGGTTTTCACCATCAGCTGTACCTGTTTCTTCTCGGCTTTACCGTATCCCACGACGGCCTGCTTTACTTGCAGCGGCGTATATTCGTATAGTTGCTTGCATGTCTTGTATGCCGCGGCCACCGCGGCGCCGCGCGCCTGCCCGATGATGATGGCCGTCTTCGCATTCTTGTTAAAAAAGAGTTCCTCAAATGCGATGGCATCGGGCCTGAACCGTTCGATCAGGGTGCAGACGCCTTCGTAGATGCGGTCGATGCGCCCAGGGAAAGGCATAGTGCTTTCCGTCAGCACCGTACCGTAATCGACCGGTTTCAGCCGGCTGTTCTCGCTGTGTACCACGCCATATCCCATGATGGCCAGTCCCGGATCGATCCCCAGTATCACCAAATAGGGTGCCCCCCGCCAAAGCGTATTGTTACTTTTATATTATTGCTTTCATTGTTTGTATTGTCAATTGCATAAGGCTGCGCATCGGGGCTATAATTGTTTCGGATACTTCTGAATGATATTGATGCAGTTCAAAATTGTGCTTGCATATTTATGCATAAGTATGTATAATTATATATTATTTGAATCCGGAGGTTTTATGCCATGTCAAAGAGCAAAGTGGTTTTGGCCTATTCTGGAGGCTTGGATACTTCCATCATCATACCGTGGCTGAAAGAAAACTACGACTGCGAAGTCATCGCCGTCGCCGGCGACGTCGGCCAGGGCGAGGAGCTTTCCCCCTTGCGGGAAAAAGCGATCAGAACCGGTGCCAGCAAAATATTCATTGAAGACCTGAAAGAGGAGTTCGTGAAGGACTTCATCTTCCCCACGCTAAAAGCCGGTGCGGTCTATGAAGGCAAATACCTGCTGGGCACATCCTTTGCCCGCCCCGTCATCGCCAAGCGGCTTGTCGAGATCGCCCTGCGGGAAGGCGCCGACGCCATCGCCCACGGCGCCACAGGCAAGGGCAACGACCAGGTGCGCTTCGAGCTCACCATCAAGGCGCTGGCGCCCCAGCTGAAGATCATCGCCCCCTGGCGCATCTGGGATCTGAAATCGCGCGATGAGGAGATCGATTATGCCAAGGCGCGCGGCATCGACGTCCCTGTGACGAAATCCCGCCCCTACAGCATGGACCGGAACCTCTGGCATCTCAGCCACGAGGGTGCGGACCTGGAGGATCCGTGGAACGCGCACAAGGATGATCTCCTCATGATCTGCAAGACGCCCGAGCAGGCGCCCGACAAGCCTGCATATGTCGAACTCGACTTCGAACAGGGTATCCCTGTTGCGGTGGACGGAAAGAAATATGGCTGCGTTGAGCTGATCGAAAAGCTCAATGAGGTGGGCGCCCTTCACGGCGTCGGCGTGGCGGACATGGTGGAAAACCGCCTGGTGGGCATGAAATCCCGCGGCGTATACGAAACGCCGGGCGGCGCCATCCTGTACGAGGCCCACAGGGCGCTGGAAAGCATTACCCTGGACCGCGCCACTGCGCATTATAAGGAAGCCGTAGCCGTACGCTTTGCAGAGCTGGTCTATGACGGCTGCTGGTTCACCCCCCTGCGCGAGGCGCTTTCCGCGTTCGTGGACAGCACGCAGCAGATGGTCACGGGCACCGTGCGTGTCAAGCTGTATAAAGGCAACTGCAGCGCCGCAAATGTAAGATCCCCCTATTCTCTGTATAATGAGGAGTTCGCCACGTTCGGCGAAGACAGCGTGTACAATCAAAAGGACGCCGAGGGCTTTATCAACCTGTTTGGCCTCCCCCTCAAGGTACAGGCGCTGATGAAGCAGGGGCAGAAGAAAGGATGACCGCTTTGAAAAAAGCATGGAGCGGACGATTCGGCAAGGAACTCGACAGCGCCGCCAGCAGGATCAATGCATCCATCGGGTTTGACCGGCGCCTTTACCGTCAGGACATCCTGGGCAGCATCGCGCATGCCCGCATGCTCGGGCAGCAGGGCATCATCGGGGTGGCGGAAAGCCGGTCCATCATTTCCGGCCTCGAGGAGATACTGGAAGATATCGATGCCGGGAAAGTCGTGTTCAGCGAGGCATGTGAGGATATCCATATGAATATCGAGGCGCTGCTCGTCGAGCGCATCGGCGATGCCGGCAAAAAGCTGCATACCGGCCGCAGCCGCAATGACCAGGTGGCGCTGGATATGCGCATGTACGTGCGGGACGCGGTTTCAGACTTGGTTACGAAGCTGAAGCGCCTTGAAACGGTATTGCTGGATATCGCGTCGGAGCACGTGAATACCGTCATGCCGGGCTATACCCATATGCAGGTGGCCCAGCCCGTCACGCTCGCCCACCATCTGATGGCGTACTTTGAGATGTTTAAAAGGGATATCCTGCGCTTTTCGGATTGCGGCAGCCGCCTGGACGCCATGCCCCTTGGCAGCGGGGCGCTCGCAGCCACCACGTATCCGCTGGACCGTAAGGCTGTGGCGGAAGCGCTCGGCTTTTCTGCTATCACTTTCAACAGCATGGACGCGGTGAGCGACAGGGACTTCTGCATCGAGTTTGTTTTTTGTGCCTCCATGCTCATGATGCACCTGTCCCGTTTCTGTGAGGAACTCGTGCTGTGGTCCACCAGCGAATTCCGCTTCATCGAGATGGATGAGGCTTATGCGACAGGCTCCTCCATCATGCCCCAGAAAAAGAATCCCGATATGGCGGAGCTCATCCGCGGGAAGACAGGCAGGGTCTATGGCAGCCTGGTCGGGCTTTTGACCCTGATGAAGTCCCTCCCCCTTTGCTACAATAAGGACATGCAGGAGGACAAGGAGCAGCTCTTCGATGCGTATGATACCCTGTCGATCTGCCTGGATGTCTTTACCGGCATGGTCGCATCGGCGAAGTTCAACGAATCCGTCATGGAGCAGAAGGCCCTGTCCTCTTTCTCCAATGCCACCGACTGCGCCGATTACCTGGTGAAAAAGGGGCTGCCCTTCCGTGAGGCGCACGAGGTTACCGGGCGCATCGTGCGTTATTGCATCGAAAAAGGGATTTCCCTGCAGGATGTTCCCCTGGAACAGTACCGGTCCTTTTGCCCGCTGTTTGGAGCAGATGTTTTCGCCGCGCTTTCGTTGCAGGCTTGCATCGAAGGCCGTGCCATTCCCGGCGGTCCTGCCCCTTCGGCAGTGCTGGATCATATAAAAGCGTCAAAGCAGTTCATTGCGGGGCTGTGAATGTCATGCATAAAAAGCTCCGGGCCGGTCGGTCCGGAGCTTTTTTACTTCCTGTAACATTGAATGCTTATGGCGTGATTTTGAATTCCAGGCAGGTGCCCGTCGTCCCTGTTCCTGCTGATGTCCCCGCATTTTCAGCCAGTACCTGTTCTGAGTATGCGCTGGATAGTCCGTTATAGCTGATGTTTACGATGATGACCTTCGTTGAAACGCCCCGCGAGAAAGCTACCGTCAGGTTTTGAAGCGGTGCGTTGTTGATCGTGGTGGTATGCGCCCCACTGTAATGCTTCAGATAACCATCTTCCACATAAAGATATTGCCTCCCGCTTGTAAATGACGCAGGCTTTGCAGACAGGATGTTGATGGTATAGGAAGGGTGCACAGCCTTGGCGGCATAGGTCATCATCTGCCTGGCTTTTGCCTGCACATCGCTTCTGGTCGTGCTCGCAGCCATCGTTTTCGTTGCAAAGACGGAAAATCCCAGGAGCGCTCCCAGCAGGATGAAAAATGCTGCGGAAGCCGCCAGGATCTCGGTCAATGTGATGCCGCGCCTGTCTTTGATCCAGGCTGTTATGATGGATCCCTTCTTCCGTTTCATCATCATGTGCTTCCTTATCTGTTGGGGATGAATACCTTCAGCGTGCTCTGCACATTGTTTTGGTTCATGCCCGATGTGGCGGAGGTGCCGCTGACACTGATCGTTTTGCTGCCAAATGTCGTGCTCATCGTGGCGTTGGACGCTTGAGAATATGTCGCCCCCGCCACTTCCGATGAACCGCCGCCCGGATCGGTGAGCGTCACTTTCCCGCTTCCCTGCGTTACCGTTACGCCTGCGAGCTTGTTCTCCATGATGCCGGATGCGGCATAGCTGTTGGTTGTGCGGCTGCCGGCCATTTTCACGGCCATTGAGCCGATGACGAAGAGGAATGAAAGGCATGCAAAGATGATGACCAGCAGCACCATGCTCACCAGTACCTCGGCCAGCGTCATCCCCTTTTTATCCTGAATGAAACGGCTTAAATGCTGTTTCATGCTGCCCCGCCTCTCATTTCCATTGCCTTACATAGGTCGTCACAGTGGGCGCCGTATAAAATTGTCCCAGAGGTGTGCCCGCCATGTTGCTGGAGCAGTCGATATAGGCCACGCTCGCCCCGCTCCGGACCACCACGTTGCACCCGATGATGGCTCCGGTGTATACCCCGTTGGCCTCTATGGTCACGTTCTTTCCGGGTGCATAGATGTAGCCGTTGAAGGACTCGCTGCCGCATTTGATATTGATGGCGCCCGAAGTATACCCGCCCACGCCGATGAGGAACACGTTCGTGCTGTTCTCGGGGAAGAAATATCCGTTCCCTGTTGCATCCAGGCTCCCCCGGAAATAAAGGAAGAGTTTATGTGTACCCGCAAGCCTGTAAGTGATATGTCCGTTGAACCCGATGCTGTTCACAGCCACCACCATGTCATGCCCGGCGGCAGCGGTATCAAATACCACGGTGCAGTTGCTCAGGCTGCCCAGCGCGTTGCCGTAATCCCCGTCCTGGGTGATGGTATAGACGCCGCCCGACGGTGCAGGCATGCTTTTCACGGCCAGTCCGGACGGGACCGTAGGCGTATACACTTGTTTGGAGGTATTGGCTATCACCGTCACACCCGGGATGGATGTTGGGAAAATGGCGCCCGCAGCCTGTATCACCATCTGGTCCGGGCAATCCCTCGGTGAAAACTGCACGTTGGAGTTGTCGATAAAGATGGCGCCCGTGGCGTAAATGCCCGCGCTGAAGATCAAATCCACCGGGATCGTCCCGCCCGTCGTCATCTTTTTCAGGCTCAGTTTGGAGTTTGCGGTGGCGTCCTTGTATTTTGCCACTGCCGATATGATATACTCGTCGTTGTTGTCCCGAAATACGCTGGTGGTATAGCTCGCTCCCTCCCACGTGCCCGTTCCCGTCGTGGTGCCGCCGATGACGGTCGGGACGACTCCGGTCGTGCTTTGGCTGTTTTTGAAAGCATTCTCGATCCATGCCGAAGCGGAATCCACCGCCGAGCGTGCGGCATAGTGCGCGCGCAGGTAGTTGTCATTGTTCTTTGACATCTTTTCTTCCGTAAAGGATACCGTTACGATCCCCACGGCCAGGACGGCCACAATGAAAAACGTCATGATCGTATAGGCCAGGGCCGATCCTTTCCGCTCCTTGATCATTCTGCGTAAAAAACCCATAAGACCACCCTCCTTTCACGGGGCCGCGCATTCAATTGCTGTTGAAGGGGTCCCTTGTGGTGCTTCCTCCGGTTTGCTCCGTGCCGCCGCTGCGCTCAGGCATGGGCATGTTGAAGAGCCGCAGCGTGATTTCGCCCGTTAGTCCTTTATTCTCGTCCCTGGCGAGCTGCAGGCCGCTTACCGGTATGTACTTGCCCGATTCGTTGATGCTTCTCACAAATGCCTCGACTTCGCTGTAGGATCCTGTGATATTGAGGATCACGTCGGTTGATGTGATCATATCTTCCGGTTTGCTTTCTTCCGGGGACGAGGGAGCCTGGGTTTGTTGCGGTGCGGCAGGCGCCTGTGTCGGCAAAAATCCCGCATTGAGCGCGTCGATATTGCCCACCAGTTTGCCGAGCGCATTCACTTCCGCCTGTTGGACTGCCGCTGACTGTTTGCCGGTATCGGCGATTTTCGGGGTCATGAACCTGATGCCCGTGATCCTGATCCCGGCCTGCCTGGACTTGTCCTCTATGAATGTCATTACCGTATCCAGGTTGTTTGTGGGCAGGTACCTGTCCAGTTTGGCCTGTGTCTTCTTTATGATGTCATCCAGCTTTTTATCGAGTTCCGAATTTCCGAAGGTTTTGGATTTGGCTTCGATCAATTGCAGGTTGGCTTCGTCTTTCTGTGTGTTGAGTTTGCCCGCATTGTCAATGATCGGTATGATGGCGAGCCATACGACCGCACCCAGCACGGCCAGTACCCCCAGGAATATGAGCAGCTTTTTTTCGCGGGAAGAAAGTTTCACTTCAGCTCGCCCCCTTCCACGGTGCAGCAGATGTCGAAGTCATATGTGCCCGACCCTGTCTGGTCGATCGCGATGTTCGTGATGATGATGTCGCTGAAGGACCCGGATAGCTGCAGGTTCCTGCAGAAGACGCCCACGGCGGTATTGGATGGGGATTTCCCCTTGATTTGGGTCTGCCCTTCCAGGATGTTGCAATTGAGCAGGTATACGCCCTGCGGCACGCTCCTGCCGATAACCTCCAGGCTTTCCACCGTCAGGGTCGGCGTTTTTTGGGCTTCCCTGTCGATCTTGTCGATGAATGTCCCGTATTTCTGGTAGGATTGGAAAAGCTGTGTTTTCAGTTTCGTATCGCTTGCTTCCTGGTTCAAGGCGCCGATCTGGTTTTGCAGCGCCGTTATATCCGATTTCATGCCGCTGAAAAGGAGGTCGATGCTCAGATAAACGCCGACGGATATCAGTACCACGGCCAGGAGGATAAAGATGATCCATACCTGCCGGCTTTGCTTTCTCATCTTCCGATCCAGAAATGTCGAGAAAAAATTCATATCGGTCATGCTCTTTATACCCCCTTTCTACAGCCTGATAATGGCTCCGATGGCGTTGAGGCATACCGCCAGGCCATGTTCGCCCAATGCGCCGTCATCCTTGACCCGGTCGATTTTGCGCAGGATCTCGCACGGCACATCAAACATCCGCGTCAGGTATTCGGGCAGCCCGTGGATCATGGCGCCGCCGCCGTACAGGAACATCCGCTTGATGATCTTGCCCCGCCGCAGGCTCCGGTAATACTGCACCACCTTGACGATCTCATCCAGCCACTGCTCCAGGAAGGGTTCCGCCTCCTTGGGGATGCTGTCCAGCCCTTCGGGGAATTTGAGCGCGCCGTTTATGCCGGCAAGCGCGTTTTCATTGGAGATCGCATTGTACAGGTCGCGGAGCCCCATGGGGATCTGCCGCATCAGCTCCGTCTGGGAGTCAGTGAAGAAATAGATATCCGTATTGGCATAACCGAAATCCATGGCGATATAGGAGCCCCTGCCCAGCGCCTGGATGCCGTTGATGGAGATGTTGCCCGAAAGGAGCTTGTCCGAGGAATTGGCATTGACGTCCATGGCCAGCGGCGTCAGTCCCGCTTCATTCAGCGCTTCCCAGTAGGAGGATACCACCTCGAAGGGGATGGCCGCCATCCGCAGCCGCATACTTTTTTCGCCGTTGTCCGTGCCGTTCGTGCCGATCCTGCGGTACTGTATCACCCGAAATGTCTCATCCTGGAAGACTTCCTGCATCTCGTTTCGCACCATGGACTCCAGCACGTTTTTCCTGGCGCCCGGCAGGCTGGTGTCCCGTACGATGGCGGCGGCGTTGCTGATGGTCAGTACGGCCTTTGTGGCCTTGAAGCCGCCTTTTGCGATGGCTTCTTTCAATTGGGCCGTGAATGCCTCCCTGTTCGTGATCACGCCGTTTTCCATGCATTCTTCGTGCATGGTATGGGAATAGGCATGCCGGATGGTCACACCACGCCTGCCGCTTTTGATTCCCTCCACGATATTGAGCATTCTGGACCCTGCGTCGATGGACAGTATACCTGAAGGCAATATAAACACTTCCGTTCGCTTTACTGTATGGTATCGTACATGCTGAACATGGGCAGCGCGATGGATATCACGACGAATCCGATGATCAGCGCCATGACCAGGATCAGCATGGGTTCCATCATCGCCATCATCCGCTGTACGCTGACCTCCACCTCGTCGTCATAGAGCTTGCCGGCCTTGTAAAGGATTCCGTCGATCGCGCCCGTTTCCTCGCCGATGCTGATCATGGACGGCACGAGGATGGGAAATACATTTGTTCTGCGTATCGCCGAAGACAGCTGCGTCCCTTTTTGTACTTCTTCCCTGGCCGAGAGGATGTGCATCGCCACCAGGCGGTTCCCCACCACGCGTGCTGCAATCTCCAGGGCGGATACCACCGGTATCGCGCTCGAGAGCAGGATGGACATCGTGCTGGTGAAGCGTGCCGCGGATATGTTCCGTATCGTCTTTTTGACTACCGGTACCTTGAGTTTGAATTTGTCCCATGCCAGTCCGCCCGATTCGGACTTGCGGAAGACCCTGAAAAGGATGACGAAAAGGATGATCGCGCCCAGCAGGATGTACCACTGGTTGCCCAGGAATGTACCGAGATCCAGCATGGCCTGCGTCAGTCCCGGCAATTGGGCGCCCTGCGATTTGAATATGCCCACAAAACTCGGCAGCATGACCGTCAGCATCAATACGACCACGATTACGGTCAGGCTTAAAAGCACCATCGGATAGATCATGGCCGAACGTATTTTGGACTTGATCTTCGCTTCCTTTTCAAAGTGTTCCGCCATTTTCAGCAGGACGGCATCCAGATTGCCGCTGGCCTCCCCCGCTTCCACGGTGGCCACGAGGATCTCCGGGAATACCTTCTTCTGCCTGCGCATCGCCTCGGAAAGGAAGGAGCCTTTCTGAACTTCTTCAAAGACATTGAATATGCTGTCCTTCAGTGATCGCTTGCCGGCCTGCTGGTGCAGGATATCCAGTGATTTCACGATGGGGACGCCTGCAGCCAGCATCGTGGAAAATTGCCTGCAGAAGATGGCCAGGTCCTTGGATTTCGCTGCGCCGCCCAGGCTCATGCTCAGGCCCCTGCCCCTGCCGCCGCTGCCCATCTCCTTGAAATCCACCAGGTGGAGATGCTTCTCGCGTAGCTGCATGCTCATCTCTTGTACGGATTGGGATATGATCACGCCGGAAAACATGGCTCCGGTGCGGTCCATCGCACGGTACTGGTATTGCGCCATCGGTTTCGCCCCCGATATTACAGAATCGCTTTTATTGGAATATGACGGTTCAGGCCAATGGACATAAATAGCCTTATATTCATTATCGCACAGTTATCACGAAATGATAATAGATAAAGCAGATTTTTATCATATTTTCTCAATTATATACTAATATGTGGTACAAAATTAAGAATTGCAAGGCACTATACGCTGAATGCAGCCATATATAGCCAATATTTTTTTGACTCGGATATGTACAAATCAATTGGATGAATCATCCGAAAGGCAGTCCTTTTCCTTTGACCGGGCCTCAGGGCTGCACAAGGTACCGCTTGAACTGCTCCTCATCCACGCAGCGGGATCTGGCCTCGTCGATGGAGATGGTGCCCAGCCTTGCCAGCCTCGCCAGTGATGCGTCCATCGTCAGCATGCCATATTTTGAGCCTGTCTGCATCATGGTGCTGATCTGGTGCGTCTTCCCCTCCCGGATCAGGTTTCTGACCGCATCCGTCGCCAGCATGATTTCCAGGGCTGCCGTGCGGCCGTGCCCCGAGGCCATCGGCACCAGCTGCTGGCTGACGACGCCGAGCAGGATGCTGCCCAGTTGGACGCGTATCTGCTGCTGCTGGTGGGGCGGGAATACATCTATGATCCTGTCTATGGTAGCGGCTGCGCCCGTCGTATGCAGGGTGGATAGCACCAGATGCCCTGTCTCCGCGGCGGATACTGCGATGGAGATCGTCTCCAGGTCGCGCATCTCGCCCACCAGGATCACGTCGGGGTCCTCGCGCAGGGCGGCACGCAGGCCATTGGCAAAGGATTGCGTATCCGAGCCGACTTCCCTTTGGTTCACCATGCTCAGCCCGTGCCGGTGGAGGTATTCAATGGGTTCCTCCAGGGTGAGGATGTGGCACTTTCGGTTTTGGTTGATATAGTTGACCATAGCCGCCAGGGTCGTGGATTTGCCGCTCCCCGTCGGCCCCGTCACGAGGACCAGGCCTCTTGGCTTCAGGGCCAGCTCGCCGGTCACAGGCGGCAAGCCGAGCGCTTCGAATGTCAGTATATCCGAGGAGAGCGCGCGTACCGCTGCGCAGTATGTATTCCGCTGCCGGTAAACGTTCACCCGGAACCTGCCCGTTCCTTTGACGGAATAGGAAAGGTCCACTTCCCCCTTTTCTTCCAGCGTCTGCTTTTGTTCCCCGTTTAGCAACTGGAAGCACAGCTCCCTGGTTTCATCCGGGGTCAGCGCCCTGTCGCCCAGCGGCACCAGTATCCCGTCTACGCGTATCAGCGGCGGCAGCGCGCAGGATATATGCAGGTCCGATGCATGGGATTCGATGGTTTTTGCAAGCAATTCCGGTATCGTCATGCCACACTCTCCTTTAGTCGACCTGGTAGGTCGCCCGCATCAGTTCATCCATGGATGTCACGCCATCCAGGACCAGCCGTGTACAGTTCTGGCGCAGGTTCGTCATCCCCGCCTGCACCGCCGCATCCCGGATTTCATCCGCCGTCGCGCGGGAGTCGATCAGTTCCCGGATCCTGCGGTCGATGGCCATAATCTCAAAGATCGCCGTACGGCCTTTGTACCCGGCAAAGTTGCAGTGGCTGCAGCCTTTCCGCCTGTAGATTGTTTTCCCCTGCTCCAGGCCCAGGTAGTTCATTTCGGATTTGGAGGCGGTATAGGGTTCGCGGCATTTGGGGCAGAGCCTTTTCACGAGGCGCTGCGCCACGATGCCCACCAGGGAGGAGGAAAGCAGGAACGGTTCGATCCCCATATCCACCAGCCTGGATATCGTGGATGCCGAATCGTTTGTGTGCACCGTACTCAATACCAGATGGCCCGTGATGGCGGCGCGGATGGCGATCTGTGCCGTCTCGCTGTCGCGTATCTCGCCCACCATGATGATATCGGGGTCCTGGCGGAGGATGGCGCGCAGGCCCGAAGCGAAGGTCATCCCGGCCTTTGTATTGACCTGGGTATGGTTGACCCCCTCCATCTGGTATTCCACCGGATCCTCGATGGTCAGGATGTTCAGCGCCGGGTTGTTGAGCTCTTTCAATACGGCATACAGCGTGGTGGTCTTCCCGCTGCCCGTGGGGCCTGTGACCAGCACCATGCCGTTGGGGCTCTTGATGATTTTTTGAAAAATTTCGGCGTTATCGTTCGCCAGCCCCAGGTCTTCCTTTGTCAGGATCATGTCGCTTTTATTGAGTAGCCTTATGACGATCTTTTCTCCGAAAACCGTCGGCATGATGGATATGCGCATGTCCACGCTTTTGCCGTCGATCATCTCTTCGATGCGTCCGTCCTGCGGCAGCCTCTTTTCGGCTATATCCAGGTGCGCCATGATCTTGATCCTGGTCACCACGGCGGAGTGGGCGGAGACGGGTGTGCGCATGGCCTCCTGCAGTTCCCCGTCCTGGCGGATGCGCACGCGCATCTCGTCCTCCATGGGCTCGATATGGATGTCGCTCGCGTTCTTGCGGATGGCGTATTGCAGGATGGACTGCACGAGCCGGACGACGGGCGCCTTTTTGATCTCTTCCAGCAGCAGCTCCGTCTCTTCGTTCGCACCGGGTTTTCGCTCCGTCTTGATTTCCCTTGCCACCGCCTTGGCGGCGTCCCCCTGGAAACTCTTCTCGATGGCCTCCAGGATCTGCTCCTTCAGGGCGATCACCGGCTTCACCATCAAGCCTGTAACGGTGCGCACGTCGTCGATGGCATAAAAATCAAGCGGGTCGGCCATCGCGATGATCAGGGAGCTGTTCTCTTTTCGGATGGGTAAAAGCGTGTACTTCCTTGCTAGGTTCACATTGATCAGCGCCGTCGCTTCGGGTTGGATGGCGGCATCGGACAGGTCGATCATCGGCAGGTTGTATTGCTTGCTCAGCACGTCCAATACCTGCTTTTCCGTCACAAACCCCAAATCGATCAGAATATCGCCGATTTTTTTCAGCGAGGTATCCTGCATCTTCAGGGCCTGGTCCAGCTGCTGCTGGCTGATCAGGCCTTTCTCGATGAGGAGTTCTCCGGTTCTTCTGATTCGGCCTTGCGCCATCGGTCTTCCCCCATTACAGGTCTTATACTAATAACAATCGGCTGTTGCGTATCGAAACCTTAGTATGTAATATAATCATTATATAACAATTTTCGCATCGGGATGGTACATTGCGGCAGAAAGGGTGTTTGCATTGCCTCAGGCGGTTGCGCTTTACGGTCAGGACCTGGAATTAATTGGGATTCCCTTTGCGCTGGTTGCAGTGTTCGTGTTCGTTCTTGGCCTTTGCATCGGCAGCTTCCTCAATGTGGTGATCTACCGCCTGCCTGCAAAGCTGAATATCGCCAAAGGCCGCTCCTTCTGCCCTTCCTGCGGCGCACCCATCAAAGGGTATGATAATATTCCGTTGATCAGCTATCTGGTCCTCCGGGGCAGATGCAGGCACTGCAAGGCCCATATTTCCCTCGTCTATCCCGCAGTCGAGCTTCTGACAGGCGTGCTTTTCCTGCTTTTATTCGTACTCTACGGCCTTTCGTTCTTGTCGCTGGGCTTTGCGCTTTATATCCCCTGCATCGTCGCGTCAGCCTTCATCGATGCCAAAACAAAGGAGATCCCCAATTCCCTTATCGTTGCCATGCTGGTCTTTGGCGTCATCCATGCCGTGTTGAATTTCAACGGCCCCGTGCTTTGGTGGGAGCGGCTCATCGGCATAGCGGCGGGCGGCCTGCCCCTGCTAGTGGCGTATATCGTATCGCGCGGCGGCATGGGCGGGGCGGATATCAAGCTGATGGCGGCGGCCGGATTGTTTCTGGGCTGGAAGCTCGTCCTGGTTGCGCTTGTGACAGGCATCGTCGCCGGGGCGATAGGCGTATTGATCCTGGCGGCAATGAAAAAGGCCGGACGGAAGACCGCCGTGCCTTTTGCCCCCTACCTTGCGATAGGCATCATTGTCAGTATATTTGCGGGAGATATGATCGTAAAGTGGTATGTGGCCCTCCTGGGGCTCACATAAATCAGCGTATTTGTCCTTCCCCGAAAATGATGTATTTGTAGGATGTCAGCTCCGCCAGGCCCATGGGGCCGCGTGCGTGCAGTTTCTGGGTGCTGATGCCGATCTCGGCGCCAAACCCAAATTCATATCCGTCGGTGAACCGGGTCGAAGCGTTCACGTAGACTGCCGCTGCGTCCACCTCTTTATGGAACCGGTTGGCATTCGCGTAATCGTTCGTGACGATCGCCTCTGAGTGCTTAGAGCCGTACTGGTTGATATGCCGTATGGCTTCGTCGACACCGTCCACCACCTTCACAGCCATGATGTAATCCAGGTATTCTTCATACCAGTCTTCTTCAGTAGCCGCTTTGATCTGTGGGACGATTTTTCGGGTTTCAGGGCATCCCCGTATCTCCACCCCTTTTTCCTGCAGTGCGGCGATGCACGCGGGCAGGAACGTGACCGCTATCGTTTTGTCTACCAGCAGCGTTTCCGCTGCGTTGCACACGGCCGGCCTGCTGGTTTTGGCGTTTACCGTTATCCGGATCGCCATTTCCCGGTCGCTATCCCCGTCCACATAGATATGGCAGTTCCCCACGCCCGTTTCTATTACCGGGACACGGGCATTTTCCACCACCGAGCGGATGAGCCCCGCCCCGCCTCTCGGGATCAGCACGTCCACCAGCCCGTTCAGCGCCATCAATTCCGCGGCCGCCTCGCGGGATGTATCCTGGATCAGGCTCACAGCGCCTTCAGGCATGCCTTTGGACTTTCCGGCATCGTTTAATACTTGGATAATGGCTTTGTTGGAGTGGATCGCTTCGCTTCCGCCGCGCAGGATCACGGCGTTGCCGGATTTCAGGCACAGCCCGGCTGCGTCCACGGTGACATTCGGCCTTGCTTCGTAAATGATGCCGATGACCCCGAGCGGTACGCGCATTTTGCCGATGCGCAGGCCGTTGGGCCTCACCCACATCTGCAGCACTTCCCCCACCGGGTCTGGCAGCGCGGCGATATCGCGCAGCCCCTGTGCCATTGCCGATATGCGCTTTTCGTTCAGGATCAGCCGGTCCAGCAGCGCCCTCGTCTGTCCTTTTGCTTCGGCTGCAGCCACATCCATCTGGTTGGCGGCCATCATTTCCGGCAGGCTGTCCATCAGGCCTTCCGCCATGGCCGTTAGGATGGCATTTTTCCCGTTTACGCCCATTGTGGCGAGTACCGGCGCCGCCAGCCTGGCTTTTTGTGCCAATTCCCGTGCTTCACCCATCATTCACTACCCCCGGTTTGGATTGCAGCCTTTGGATATATTTACAAGATTATATGCCGTGGGGCCGGTCCATGTCAACCGCAGTTCGTCATACCTCCTGGTCATCCAGGAATTCTTCCAGGCTTTCAAGCGTATCAAACGGGATCCCCTTTTTGATATCTTCCACCCTGTCCGTATCAAATCCATCCAGCGGTATGGACAGCTTCATTGTCAGCTCCACAGTTCCGCTATCCTGGTTTGTCTGGTAAATATCCGCTTTCCCGTCAACCGCGCGCAGGATATAGTGGTCCGGGCAGTACAGGTCCCGGTTGACCTTTGCGGTGAACGATGTGGGAGAAAAAGCGCTGATCTGCAGTTCGGGATATGCTTTTTGGATCTCCTCCCGGCTCAGCCCGATCATGCCCGGGGTGGCGGGCTTTGTTGCGGTTTTCGTATGCCCGCACAGGGTATAGCGGTATTCATAGGTGACCCAGGCTCCGCCCAGAAGAACGATGTTGTCCTGTTGGGCTTTGACCTGTTCTGCGATGTTCCCCTGCTTTGCCTGCAGGTCATCGGGCGATTTGGACTCTGCTCCGGACCGTATGAGATCCACTGCGATGAATGCCCCCGCCAGCATGATCATACCCGCTCCCAGTATGATCATGCCGCCGCGTATCCATACGGAAGCCGCCCATTTGCGTTTTTGCTGCATAGAAATCCCTCCGGTATCACGCTTGGGTTATTTTTCCCATGTGCCGGATGATTTCGCAGGGAATTGCTGGGATGATGGAAGATGGGTTTTTCAGGGTCTGCAGACGGTGATGCCCAGTTGTTCAAGGGACTGGTCCAGGGCCGCCGCAGGATTGCTGATGTTCAGGATTTTTCCGATTTTATAGTCCCTTTCGGTTATGACCTTTTCGCCCGCGGAGTCCGGTGCGGGGATATAGGCATTGCATCGTATGACCTGTATGGCATAGTACTCGGATATTTTCACATTGTTTACCATGATGAGAAAGCGGACATTGTATGCTGGCGATCGGTTTTCGTTGGTCGCCCAATCCAGGAAGTATTCGGGAAGGACCATATCCCGGATGATCGAAAGTGAGGGGTTTTGATTGTATGTATAGGTTTTGGATTCCGGATCATAACTCCAATCTTCGGGTTCCGTTTTTTCGACCATTCCGGAATACTTGTCGTAATCCATGCAGGCAACCTTCCCATTTCCATCCGGTGTAATTTATAACAAATCGAGTATATATTAGTCAAATATCAATGTCAATGCTTTTATTTGTGCGCAATATTTGTAAGAACTGTTAGCCTTAACTTTAGTGAACCGGAAACGGGCAGATAAAAAAATACCGCTTTTAAAGCGGTATTCAGACGTTATCATTGGGTATTGCACTCAGGGATTATTCCGTCTCGGCGTTATGGAAAACGTTCTGAACATCGTCGTTGTCCTCCAGCATTTCCACGAGCTTTTCCAGCTTTTCGGCGTTCTCGGCAGAAATGCTTACCGTGTTCTGCGGGATTCGCTCGATATCGGCCGATACAAAAGCAAGCCCGCTCTTCTCCAAAGCTTCCCGTACCTGGGAAAAGTCGGCGGGGTTGGTGTAGATCTCATATACGTCTTCCATCGGCGCAAAATCGTCCGCCCCGGCTTCCAGCGAGAGCATCATCATATCGTCCTCGCTTTTCATGGCGTCCTTTTCCACCACGATCAGGCCCTTCCGGTCAAACATCCAGCCTACGCAGCCTGTCGAGCCCAGAGAACCGCCGTATTTGTCAAAAATATGCCTTACATCGCTGGCTGTCCTGTTTCTGTTGTCGGTCAGCACTTCCACGATGACCGCCACGCCGCCCGCAGAATAACCTTCATACAGGATCTCTTCAAATGTGGACTGCCCCATTTCCCCGGCTGCCTTTTTGATGGAGCGGGCAATGTTATCGTTGGGCATGTTGTTTGCCTTGGCTTTTGCGATGACGTCTCTCAGCCTGTTGTTGTTGTTCGGGTCCGGTCCCCCTTCACGCACGGCGATAACCAGCTCGCGCCCGATCTTGGTAAATATCTTGCCCCGCTGTGAATCCGTTTTTTCTTTTTTTCGCTTGATGGTGGCCCATTTGGAATGGCCTGACATGCAAGAGTCACTCCTTATACTTGTTTTTCGATCTGGATGAATTTTTTATATGCCTGGTTTACGAGCGCCTTGTCCTGGCTGTACGTGATCCTCCGCATCGCCTCGTCAAGGGGGAAATAGCCTCCGCCGATGAATCCTTCTTCCTTGTTGACGGCGTAGTGGACGTTCTTTGAACGCATGATATACCAGGTGATCTCGTTGCATACGGGCATTTTGCGCGTCACGGAATAAAACTCATATGCGGTTTCCCCGGCCGCAGATACGATCTCGGCCTGGATCCCCGCTTCCGTTTCCACCCTGCGCAATGCCACTTCGGAGGAAAGGAAGCCTTCGCGGATGATACCTTTGGGCAGCACCCATTCGTTCTTGTCATTCTGCAGGAGAAAGACTTCATTTTTATGGAATACGACGCCCCCTGCACAGCTGCGAAAAAGCATTTTTCAGCCTCCTTCCGGCTTATCATACTATACAGACCGCCAAATTTCAATATTTGGGCGTCTGCTATTGGATCGGTACCAGCTGCAGCATTTTCCTTGTCTCATCCACATTGATATAGGTATTGGGTACATTGCCCACCACGATCGTTTCGGATACCTGCATCTGCGACTGGACCTCCACGTTTCTGCTGCTGGTGGGTGTGATGATCCGTACGGCTGCATTCAGCACGATATAGATTTTGTTTCTCGATTGATTGATGCCCGCGGATTCGAATTCGGTCCTGAATTCCGTAGTCACCGACCCCACGGGTGTCATCCGCACATGCACTGCCGGTCCTTTGCCTGCCAGGAGTTCCCCGCCTACCAGTGTGCCGAGCGGGATGTCCATGCCCTGTGTCCCCACAGCCGCCAGCCTGTCCTGCGCCAGCAGGGCAGCCCTGGTTCCCAGTTCATTCATTTTGATCGTGTTTTGCTGGACCATCGATATGGACCCATCCTTGTTGTATATGATGTTTACCAGATCCGTGTATTTGATGTCCCCGTTGATGATCTCCAAAATGGCGCCATTCATCGCCTTTATTGCCATGACCCTGGCCTTTGCTTCGGACATGGCCTGGATCGCAGGCTGGAATTGGCTGTCCATGACGAGAAATGCGCCTACACCCAGGATAATGATCAGAAAAAGGACCAGAAACCCCTTCATCATGCGTGAGCGGATGCTGCCTTTCACCGTTCACACCTCCGGCTCTTATATAGTACGCGGGAAGCGATGCCCTCCATGCAAGATATTGCACCTGCGCTTGACGTTCAATAGCGTGCGTTTAGCGTATTGATGTCCGGCTTTTATAGTTTGTTTCCGGTGGTCGCTTCGGATATTGTTTACATTTTCTCCTGTTTTGAGTTTGTACGACTTTATGGTATAATTGTCGGAAACGGGTATCTTTTTTAAAGATTATTCGGAGGCAGCAGATTGAACAGGAAATTCATTTTGAGCCTGAAAAGGCATAAAACCGGACAGGAACATGATAGAAATTCAGCCCCGGAGAATAAACAACCGGACGGCTTGTCGCAGCTTTCCCTTTTTGTACCCCGTACGAAAAAGCCCAATATCTTTTTTTCCATCCTCGTTTCCTCGTTTCGTATCGTCGTCATTCTGATTATGGTCATTTGTTTTGCCAGCGGCGGGGTGGTTTTCGGTATCGCGCAGGCTTATATGGGCACTACGCCGGATCTGGATATCCAGCAGATCGAAGACCAGTCGCAGACTTCCTTTATTCTCGACAGCAGCGGAAATGTGATCACGACTTTTTCAGGGCTCGAAAACCGTGTCTGGGCCAGCATCAATGAGATCCCCTCCACGCTGCAAAAGGCTTTTATCGCCACGGAGGATGTCCGTTTTGAGACGCACAACGGCGTAGATATCAAACGCCTGGTCGGCGCTTTCATGTCCAACATATTCGGGGACCAGTATTCGGGCGCCAGCACCCTGACGCAGCAGCTGGTCAAAAACACGCTCCTCTCCTCCGAAAGGACGTATAAAAGGAAGATCCAGGAGGCCTATCTGGCCATACAGCTGGAAAACAAGTATTCGAAATCCGAGATCCTTGAATTTTACCTCAATACCATCCCGCTCGGGGAGTCCAATTACGGCGTAAAGACCGCAGCAAAGGATTATTTCGGCAAAGAGCTCAAAGATTTGACCCTGCGCGAGTGTGCCATGCTTGCAGGCATAACACAAAGCCCGTATTCCTATGATCCCAGGATCAATTATTACATCCGCAAAAAACCGGAAGTCACAAACAGCAGGACCGAAACCGTGCTGAAACGCATGCTGCGGGCCGGTTATATCGACCAGGCGCAGTTCGATGGCGCGATGAAGGAGAAAGTCGCCATCGTGGAAAAATCCAAGGCCACGCAGATGTACGACATGCCCTATTTTGTGGAATATGCGATCAGTGATGTGATCACGTATTTCCTGCGCCAGCGCGCTCTGGAGGATACGAAGGAAAACCGGGCCAAGATCGAAAGCGAACTGCGCACCAAGGGATATAAGATTTACACGACTGTCGATGCGGGCATGCAGAAAACCGCCGAAGATACCATATACAATTGGAAAAACTATCCCCAGATGCGAAGCGATGAAGACAGGATCGTCATCACCAAAAATCCGGACGGTTCCATCACGCAGGTGGTACAGCCCCAGGCAGCCGCGGCATTCGTGGATTATCATACCGGCGAACTCAAGGCCATCGTGGGCGGCAGGACCCAGCCAGAAAAAAGGAAACAGCTGAACCGCGCATACCAGGGCAGGGTTCCCGTAGGCTCTTCGATCAAACCCCTTACGGTATACGGGCCCGCTTTCGACATGGGTCTTTCCCCTGCGACGGTCATACAGGACATCCCCGTCCCCATCACGAACTGGAATACCGAAAAGGGTTATCCGGGCAATTACGAAGTCAACAAGAAAGGCGGCCCCTCCACCCTGCGCAACGGCATTACCAACTCGCTCAATATCGTTGCGGCCCGTACGCTGGAGGACGATGTAAAGGTGGACCGGGCCAAACAGTACCTGCTCGATCTCGGCGTCAAGCCGGACCAGATCAACGCCGATGGAGCCGGCCTGGCCCTTGGCACATCGGGCATCACGCCGGTGGAGCTTGCCGCCGCATACGGATGCATCGCCAATAAAGGCATGTACATCGAGCCTGTCGCCTTCTCAAAGGTCCTGGACAGCAAAGGAAACGTCATTCTCGAAGCCAAACAGTACCAGAAGAAAAAGCAGGTCTTCAAACCATCCACGGCCTGGCTGCTCGTGGATGTGATGAAAGACGTGATCAATAAAGGGACCGGGACGAAAGCCCAGATCAAGGGCATGACGGTTGCGGGAAAAACGGGTACCAATGACAGCTACCGCGGCGTTTTCTTTGCCGGTATGACGCCGTATTATGCCGGTGCCGTATGGGTAGGATCTGACCGCTATAAAATGCTTCCCAAAGGCTCGACCGGCGGCGTGGTCGCAGCGCCCATCTGGCAGACCATCATGGCCAAGGTGCACAGCGATGAAAACCTGGCGGATAAGCCCATAGACGATGATAACCCGGCTTCGCTCGGTCTGGTACATGCGACGGTATGCTCGGTATCCGGCAAGCTTGCCACCGATGCATGCAAGGATGATCCTTCAGGCAGGAAACCGGTCACGGACTGGTTTTTGCAGGGTACGGTCCCCACGGAGCAGTGTGACATGCACCTGCCGTTTGATATCTGCCAGGATTCCGGAAAGATCGCCGGGCCTTACTGTCCGAAGGACAGGGTAAAAGCCGGCAGCCTGCTGGTGATACCGGTCGATTCCATCATCCGTCTGCTGCCTTCCGACCTGCTCAAATCCATTTATCCCGGCGCCGTATTCGCGCCCGAAGACGGCGATGATATTGCGTCCCTCACGCCCGATTCGCAGGATTATCATAAATACTATTGTGATGTTCATACCAGCCAGTGGCAGGCCGGGCAGGAATTGTCCAAGGCGAAAAGTAATGCCAATACGCTCATTACGCAGGTCCAATCCAATATGGCGGCCCATGCAGGCGTGCTGACTGCCGAGCAGCAGGGTACGCTGAATGATCTGATTGCTTCTTTGCAGCAGGCTGTAACGGGCAGTGACAAGGATCTGATCACGAGCCGGACGTCGGAGTTGAAAAACGCTGCTGATTTGATTTTTGCAGGATTGTAAAAGCTGTTTTTTTGAAAGCCGGGCACCCCAGTGGGTCCCCGGCTTATTTTATTGCGTCATGCTTTATGGGTGCAGCTTGTCTGCATGCTGTCGGAACATGGTCTCCTTCTCCCCGGGATTGGGCCCCATAGACATGTCCATGACGGGCGCGGGCTGGAAAGCTTCCTTGTCTTTCTTCTTTCTGGCCATTTAGCACAGCCTCCATTCACCACGGTAAACGAACATCGCATCCCCATACGAATGGTTTGGATTGGTTTGCGACAAAATGGCATAGGCGATGACAGCGGCAAGTGCAAGTATGCTGATCACAGCCAGGATGACGAGAATATTTCGCAGGGAAAATACTTTTACCATCTCACAGCCTCCTCTATGCCGCTCATAGTATTAGCGTTGCGCACACATTTTTTGCATTGTCTGCAAATTTATTTGCTGTCCGCTCAAACACTTGCTATGCGCATGTTGAACAGCATTTTGCCGGATGTATGTCCAGGCGAGAAAACCGGCTGGCCGGGTTCAGGATGTTAAAATAACCTTGAGTGAAAAACAGCAATTTGGCTAAATATGCGATCAAAATCAAATCCGTCATTTCTGGCGTCGTGTACACGCTACGCGCCCTGGAGCAGGATGACACCTTTCATGCAGGTTTGGCGGTGAACATTCTCTGCATGGTAAAATTCAAAAAATGTGGCTGAAAGTGGTTCATCCACTTTTAGCCACATTTTTTGACAATCAGAACCCGGCTGGCCGGTTTTGGGGGATGGTTCAGATTGCGGCCTGGCGGAGTTTCTTCAGTATGCTCGTTTCCAGCCTGGATACCTGCACCTGCGAGACGCCGATCATTTCGGCGATCTCCGTTTGTGTTTTATCCTTGAAGTATCTCAGGAACACGATCTGCCTTTCGCGCGGCTCCAATTCCGTGATGAGTTCGCGCAGCATGATCCTGTCCACGGCGTCGCAGCCGTCGTCTTCCTTGGCAAGGGTACGTTCAGCCATGTTTTCGCTGCAGGGGTCGTCATAGATCGCCTCGTCGATGGAGATGCACGCCCTGGATGAATCCATGGCAAAGACCAGTTCCTCCGCAGCCACCCCGAGTTCTTCCGCCACTTCATTCAGTGTCGGGTCACGGCCCAGGCTCTTTTTCAGCTTGTCCTCTGCATAATAGGCCTTCGTCGTTAATTCCTTCAGGGAGCGGGAGATCTTGATGATGCCGTCGTCCCTGAGAAACCGTTTGATTTCGCCCATGATCATCGGCACTGCATAGGTGGAAAACCGTACGCCAAATGCCTCGTCATAATTTCGTATGGCCTTCAGCAGCCCGATGCTGCCTATCTGATACAGATCATCATATTCGGCCCCGCGCCCCATGAACTTTTTGATGATGCTCCGTACAAGGGGTCCGTTCCGTTCCAAAATGGTCCGGGCCGCCCCATCGTCTCCGCCCTGCGCATTTTTGATCAATGCCATTGTCTGTTCATGCGTCAATAGGGCGTCATTCATTCGATTTCACTTCCGGATTCCTGAATGGTGCCGATCGTTATTGAAAGTGTGACGGTCGTGCCTGTTCCAGGACGCGATACCACTGCGAGGCTGTCCATGAATGTCTCCATCACGGTAAATCCCATTCCCGAACGTTCCGAGCCCTGCGCCGTTGTAAAAAACGGCTGCCTGGCCATCTCCACGTCCTCTATTCCCTTGCCTTTGTCGGCGATATCGATGGTGATCTGCCTGTCCTTGATATGTGCCGATATCTCCACCATTCCGACTGTCCCCTCATAGCCATGTACGATGGCATTGGTGACGGCCTCCGATACAGCGGTCTTGATATCCGCCAGTTCCTCCAGCGTCGGGTTGAGCTGTGCGGCAAAAGCGCCCACGACCACGCGTGCAAACCCTTCATTCACCGAGAAACTGGGAAAGCGGACGAACATCTGGTTTTCCATATTGATTCTTTCCCTCCAAATTCATTGAGTGATTTCAATTCAGCCGATTTTATGGACCACCTGGTATAATCCGGACATTTTCAATATCCTGTCTATCTGGTTGCTCATGTTCAGCACCGATACCCTGCCCCCCCGCTTGCTCATTGTCCGGTATCTCCCCAGGATGACGCCGATGCCGGAGCTGTCCATAAAGCTCAGTTGCCCCAGGTCCAAAACCAGTTCTTTTATCATGGGATCTTTTATACATTCCTCGATTTGCATCCTGGCTTCGTCCGCACTGTGGTGGTCCAGCTCACCGATGGGCTTGACCCGCACGGTAGCGCCCTGTCTTTCGCATCGTATCAGCATTTTTCCCCCTCCTTTGAAATCTATATATGTTTCTCATATACTGCGTAAAAGCCCTTCATCACATTTTGCCCTCTTTTGTAATAATTGGAGTCTTATTGTTGAAAATGGGCTGCATGGTTAGTATGTCCAGTTATCCCAGTATATATGCTTCACTTTTTTATGGTAATTAACGCACATACTGGTATCTCTGCATGTATTGTTTCACATAGGCCGCAGGCGTTGCGGGAAACTTATATACATACGATCAAGCAGAAAACGGGGCATTTTGGAATGAAAAAGGAACCGCTGACAAAGAAAAAAAAGGTCTTTAAAGCCATCAAGATATTTTTTCTGACCTTTTTTTCACTCTTCCTGTTGATGGTTCTCGCCGGTGTCGTTTTCTTTTTTGTCGTCAGTTCCGAGTGTAAACTGGACCCAGGCAAACTGAAAAATATCGAGCAGACGCTCATCGTCTATGATGCCGGCGGAAAGGAGGTAGCGGATATCTACACACGGAACCGTGTGATCGTTCCGCTCGAAAAGGTCCCGCTGCATGTGCGAAATGCCGTCATAGCGGCAGAGGATCTTCGTTTTTATTCCCATGGGGGCGTGGATGTCGAGCGGATATTCGGCGCGCTTTGGGATGATCTGACCAGCGGGAAGATCAAGGAGGGCGCCAGCACCATTTCACAGCAGTTGATTAAAAACACGCATCTGACCAACGAAAAGACGGTGCTGCGCAAGGTCAAGGAAGCAGCGCTTGCCATTCAGCTGGAGCAGCAGTACACCAAGGACCAGATCCTGGAGATGTATTTGAATTATGTTTATTTCGGCGGGGGCGCTTACGGAATCGAAGCGGCAGCGAAGCGGTATTTCGGCAAAAGCGTGTCAGAACTGGATATTGCAGAAGGCGCTACGCTTGCTGCCGCGTTGAAGTCCACTGTATACTATGCGCCGCACCTGTATCCCGAAAATTCCATAAAAAGAAGGAATCTGATCCTCGGTATCATGGGCGATAACGGCTTGATTACGCCCGAACAGGCTGCCATTGCCAGGGCCGAGCCGCTGAATCTCGCGGAAACACGGTTTTCACAAAATTACAAACATGGCTTTTTTATTGACTCTGCGCTTGAAGAGGCAAAAGGCATTTTGAATATTTCGATGGATGATCTGATGGCGGGCGGTTATAAAATTCATACTACGCTGGATGTTTCCCTGCAGGATATCTGTGAAAAGCTTTTTGCCGATCCTGCCAATTTCCCTCCGAATGCAGCCGATGGGACGCCAGTACAGTCCGCCATGGTAGTGATCGATGCGCACACCGGTGAGGTGCGCGCCGTCATGGGTGGCCGTGAATACAGTACGAAACGTGGATTCAACAGGGCCACGGATATGTACAGGCAGCCCGGTTCTGCCATCAAGCCGGTGATGGTCTACGGCCCTGCATTGGAGAGCGGGCTGTTTTCCCCGGCCACTTTTATTTATGACAGCCCCACGGATTTTGACGGCTACAGCCCCAAAAACTTCGGCCAGAAATACTATGGCTATGTCACCATCCGTGACGCCATAGCCAAATCGCTCAATGTGCCTGCAGTCAGTGTGCTGAATACGGTGGGGATCGACAGCGCCAAGAGTTTCGCATCCCGGGCAGGTATCCATTTTGAAAAAAATGACGGCCGCCTGGCCCTGGCCCTGGGCGGTTTCAGCAAGGGCGTGACGCCTTTGCAGCTTTGCAGTGCATATACGGCGTTTGCCAATGACGGCGAATATGTGTCGCCGCATTTTATCACCAGTATCGAGGATGCTTCGGGGGAAGTGCTCTATTCGTCACATGTGAACGCGACCCGCATCATGTCCCAGGAAAATGCGTTTCTTCTTACGTCCATGCTGAAAAGCGCCGTAAACGGCGGCACAGCCAGAAGGGCCTACATGGAGAAGATCCCGCTTGCCGGGAAAACAGGGACCGTGGATATCGAGCAGAGCGGAAACAAGGACACCTGGTTTGTAGGCTATAATCCCGGTTACGTGGCGGCCGTTTGGGTGGGTTTCGATGCGCCGGATGACAAGCACAGCATCCCCGCCAATGCAACGGGAGGGCTCTACCCCACGCTCCTTGCAAAACAGTTTTTTGAGCAGACATACATCGCATCCCTCGCCCCGGATTTCGCCATGCCGCAGGGCATCGTGGAGCAGCAGCTGGACCTGCAGGCCATGAGCATGGTCCACCAGCCGATACTGGCCAGCAGTCTGACGCCCAAAAAATATGTGCTCAACGAATATTTTTCCAGGGGTACCGAGCCCACACAGTCATCGGACTTCTGGGAGGCGCTTCTCCCGCCGAGAAACATCAGCATCACCCGTGATCCCGACGGTTCTGCAGTCATATCGTTTTATCCGATGAGCGTAAAAGCCTGTTACAAGCTCATGCGCAGCACCGATACGAAGACGAGCGTGGTTATCGGCGTATACCCCGGTAATGCGGGGGAGGTCGTCTGTACCGACACTTCGCTTTTGCCGGACAGGGACTACTATTATTACGTTCTGCCTTATATGCTCGGGGATTCGGGTGAGCGCTTTGACGGACAGGCCTCCGGCAAGGTCCTCTGCCCGGCCTATACGGGTGTCGCACCCGGTCCTTCTCCGGGCTTTAACGTCCTTCCCTCCCCCACGCCTGCCCTCACACCGCCGCCGGCGCCTTCGCCCGTCCCGGTTCAAACCCCTTCATATGATCCGGGTCCGACTCCGGCCCCCACAGATACGCCGTTCCTCCCGCCCACACCGCCTTCTCCCTCGCCTTCAGAAAGTCCGGAGCCAACGGAGGATCCGGATTGGTATAATTCCTATTGATCTGTCAGCCAAAACCGTCATTTGCCGGCAGAAGGTTAACGTCTTCTCCGGACGCTCGTTGGATCAGTCCGCCGTTATCACCTGTTTCTCCAGCGTCACCATGGCCTTATCCAGCAGGGCCTGTATGTCCAGTGCCGATTCTTCGGCTTTTACCTCAAAAAGCTTTGGCTTCGTCGCCGGGTGCCTTGGCACAAACAGCGTGCAGCAATCCTCATACGGCTGCGCGGATATGTCGTATGTGCCGATCTTCAGTGCGATGTCCACGATCTCGGATTTGTCCATGCCGATCAGCGGGCGGAATACCGGCATCGTGACGGCTTCTTCGGTTGCTGCCAGCGCCCGCATCGTCTGGCTCGCCACCTGCCCCAGGCTTTCCCCTGTTACCAGGGCTTCCGCACGGTATTCGCCGGCCACCCTTTCAGCCAGCTTTGCCATGAACCGCCGCATGATGAGCGTCAGGAAACGTTCGTCGCAGTGGTCCCGGATCGCGGTCTGTATCTCGATGAGGTTGATCATATTCAGTTCGATCCTGCCGCAGTATCGCGATAGTTCCCTGCATAGGGAGATGACTTTTTGCTTCGCCTTTTCGCCCGTGTGCGGGAAGCTGTGGAAATGGATGGCGATGAGTTCCACGCCCCTTTTGGCCATCATGTATCCCGCCACGGGGCTGTCGATGCCCCCGGAGAGCAGCAGCACCGCCCTTCCGTTGGACCCCAGCGGCATCCCGCCCACGCCCGGAAGGATACGCGCATAGATGTATGCCCCGTCCTCCCTGATTTCGATGTCGACGAAGTAATCCGGTTTATGCACGTCCACTGTGACGCCCTCCAGCTTGTCCAGCACAAAACCGCCTGCCGTCCTGCAGATCCCGTTCGAATCCAGCGGGAAGGTCTTGTCCGAGCGCCGCGTGCGTATCTTGAAGGTCGCCCTGGCTTTCCCGTCCTTTTCCATGGCATCTTTCAGTATCGAGGCTGCTGCTTCGCAGATGGTATCCATATCCTTGTCCACACAGGTGGCGGACGCTGCTGAGTGCACGCCGAAGACGCAGCAGATCCTCCGCAGGGCCTCGTTTTCGTCTTCAGCGCCTATTCCTTTGATATAATACCTTCCGTCCCCCTTGCCCACGTGGCACCTGAAAGGGGAAAGGGCCTCGCGGATACGGGTAGTCAGCATTTTCTCGAAAAAGGGCCTGTTGAGGCCCTTTAAATGTATTTCTCCATAACGCGCCAGGATGACCTTCCTATTCATCTTTTTTCCTCCAGTATCTGAGTTTTTTCACCGAATCCATGATCACGGATGCAGCGAATTTCGCCTGCTCGAGCGTGACCTCCGGCGAAAGGCTGATCCGTATAGCGCTCTCTGTGCGCTCCCTTGGCAGGCCCATGGCCGCGAGCACCTTGCTCTCCTTACCTTTTTTGGACGAGCAGGCTGAGCCCGTGCCGATGATGATCCCCTGTTCCTCCAGCGCCTGCAGCAGCACCTGTCCCGGGACCCCGGTAAACGAGACATTTAATATATGGGGCGAGCCGCCCGTGGCTTTAGGTCCGTTGATATAGGCACCCTCCATTTTCATCTTGAACGCCGCAGCCATTGTTTCCTTGCACTGCCGCATCGTATACAGGTAATCCTCCTGGTTGGACATGTATTTCCTGAGCGCGGCATCCAGCCCCATCACGCCGGGGCTGTTGTATGTCCCGGGCCGCAGCCCGCCTTCCTGCCCCCCGCCAAAATGGATGGCGTCCAGCTTGATGCCCTTTTTGATGTAGAGCGCGCCGATCCCTTTGGGACCGTGGAACTTGTGCGCGCTGATGGTGTAAAGGTCGATGCCCGAGGCCTCTGCAAATACCGGCACCTTGAGGAAAGCCTGCACCCCGTCGCTGTGGAAGATGGCGGCCGGAGCCTTCTTTCGTATGGCTTTGCCGATCTCCGGCAGGTCCTGGACCGCCCCTGTCTCATTGTTGACGTGCATGATGCTCACCAGCGCCGTATCATCGCTCACCGCTTCCTCCACCTGCCGCGTGTCGATGCTCCCGTCCTGGCAGGGCCGGAGATATACCACGTCGTTTCCTCTTGCGCGTAATTCGTTGAATACGGCGAGCACCGAAGGATGCTCGATCTCTGTCGTTACGATTCGCTTTTTCCCCGGGCGCATGGCCGCCAGCGCGCCCAGGATGGCGATATTGTTGCTCTCCGTACCCCCCGAGGTGTATACGATGCTGCCATTCCCCCGGAGCGCGGTAATGAGCCTCTTCCTTGCGGCAGTGATGGCTTCATCCACTGCCACGGCATTCCCGTATAATGCGGAAGCGTTGTAGAATTCGTCCCGCATGTATTTGGCGACGGCATCCACCGTCTCGTCAAACGCCCGCGTCGTTGCGCTGTTGTCCAGATATATGATTCCTTTCAATTGATTGATCACCTGCTGTTTTCCAATATTTTTGCTATACCATTATACTCATCTTCCTGTATATTTGTCGCGAAACGCTTTGCATATTCGTATTCAGATTCAGAGTTTGTTCCGGTTGCCGGTTTTCTTCCAGTGTTATGGCAATGGTATTATACCATTAGAGCACGATCATCTGTCCATATGGAAATCCACTGTCCGAAAAGTATATAGCCGTAAGAAAAAGCAGCCGTCACTGGGCGGCTGCCTTTTCTCTAGACGAACCTTTTCGTTTTTGTTTATAGCGCATCAACTTTGTGTATCGGGCTGGATGGTATTCAGGTCACCCAGTTTGACGGTCACAGCAGTTTCGGTGCCGTCGCGCCATACCTTTACCTGTACGTCTTCCCCTACCTTTTTCCCGCTCAGCGCATTGGAGAGATCCTGCATGGTTTGCACCTTTTGTCCGTTCACCTCGATGATGATATCGTCGGCCTTCATGCCGGAATTGACGGAAGGCATGCCCGGTATCAGTCCCCGGACATAGATACCCTTCGGTATCTTGTAATCCTGTACCATCTGGTCGGTCACTTCGCCGCCGTAGATGCCCAGCCCCGGCCGCGCCACGTTGCCATGCTGCAATATATCCTCTACGATGGGGACCACGGTATTGATCGGTATGGCGAAACCGATCCCTTCGGATGTGATCGGCTGGCCGTTTTCATTGTAGCCGGCTATGCCCGGTTTTGCAGTATTGATGCCGATGACTTCGCCTTTGGCGTTGAGCAGCGGGCCGCCGCTGTTGCCGGGATTGATCGCTGCATCCGTCTGTATGAGGCTCAGCACCTTGCCGCCAAGGTCTATCTTTCTCTCCAGCGCGCTGATGACGCCGGATGTGACCGTACCTGCCAGCTCCTCGCCCAGCGGATTGCCTATCGCCACCGCCATCTCTCCCACCTGCAGCGTGGAGGAATCTCCGAATTTCACAGGCGTCAGGTTCGGTTCTGCTATTTTCAGCACGGCGATGTCATTCAGCGGGTCCGTGCCTTTGACAGTGGCGCTCACTTCCCTGCCGCCGGACAGTATGACGGTTATTGTATTGCTCCCCTGTATCACGTGGTAATTGGTGAGGATCAGCCCGTCTGCCGAGATGATGAAGCCCGAGCCGCTCGCCTGCTCCACTTCGCTGGGGCCCCTTCTGCCCTGGGTCGTCACCTTGTTGCTAACGCCCACCACGGAAGGGGTCACAAATTTGGCGATATCCACCACCGGATTGGCCGGGTTGACTGCAGGGGCATCATTTGCGCCGATATGGGGCAGGTCCGTGGTGGATGGAGCTGTCGCCGCCGGGGCATTGATGGTGGGGGCAGGGCTGCCCAGGCTGAGTCTGTTCCCGAACAAGCCATTGTTTTTGAAAACCAGCGGGGAAACCGCAGCCATGATCAGCGCGCCGACCAGTACGCTGGCTACGGCGATCAGTACCACGCCCCAGGCCCGGATCCCTCTTTTCTCTTTCTTGTCATGCTTGCCGTGATCGTTTTCTTTGTGGAAACCGTCGGGCGGCGTCCAATCGTTATTTGAATTGAATTCGGTATCCAATTTTCATATCCTCCTCATTGGATTTGATTTAAGGTTGATTTAGGTAAGTCGATCAGGAACAGCGTTATTTTTCCTTCGGTGCTGCGCACCCTGATCCTGCCCCCGTGCTGGTCGATGATCATTTTGGATATCGACAGTCCCAGTCCTGTCCCGCTTTCTCCGTTGGATGTATCATGCGCCTGGTAGAATCTGTCCCATATATGCGGCAGGTCCTTTCGCGGGATCCCCTGGCCGTTGTCCGCTATCAGTATGCGCACATTCCTGTCTTTCGATTTTGTCCTGATGACTAGTTTGCCCCCTTGTTCTGAAAATTTCACGGCATTGTCAAACAGATTCATCAGTACCTGGATGATCCTGTCGGCGTCCGCTTCCACATGGATTTTATCTGCGTCGAAACAAACATCCACCTGCAGGTTCTTTGCATCGATCCTTCCTTCAAAAGTGATCAGCGTTCGCCTGACGAGTTCGTTCAATTCCACGGTGGTTTTATTCAGCCGATACTTGCCCGCTTCCATCTGGGAAAGGTCCAGCAGATCGTTGATGAGTTTTCCCAGCCGCTTAGTCTCCTGAACGATGGTTTCATAGCACCTTTGCTTTTCGTTTTCCGGGACGGTCCCGTCCAGCATGCCCTGTGCAAAACCCTGGATGGACGTCAGCGGGGAGCGAAGCTCATGGGATACATTCGCCACGAATCCCCTGCGTATTTTCTCCTGCGCCTGCAGGTCCTTGACCATCATGTTGAAACTCCTGCTCAGCTGGCCGATCTCGTCTTCTCCGCTTTCGGACACCCTGCGGTCAAAATTGCCCTTTGCGATATCATTGGCCGCCTCGCTCATCTGGCGGAGGGGGTTTGAAAGCCTGCGCGAACTGATATAGACCATGATGAATGCAAGGCCTACCGCCAGAAGTGCGGAAAAGGTGATGTATTGATACGTGCTGCGCAGCACCCCGCCCAGCTCGTCGACTTTCACATGCATGAAGACCGCGCCTACGATCATATCATCCTGGATAATGGGCTTGCCCACGGTCATTACCGGTGCATTGAAGGGCACATCGAACATGCCTGTGGTTGCAATTGCTTCCCCCTTCAATACATTGCTTACCTGTTTATCGAGTTGGTTGCCCAATACGAGGCGCTGATAGTCAAAATTGCTTTTCAGATTGTTTGCAGGGATGGGCATGATCATGCCATCGGGACGGACCAGCCAGACCTCCGCTTTTTTGATCTGCGCGGTTCTTTCCAGTTCGTATTCGATGATCTCGGTGGAGATCCCCGAGGTTGGATACGCCGTAAACAGTCCCGCCATATAATCCACATCGTTTTCCATCTGGCGCAGCTGCTTGTCTACGATCACGCCCCGTATCGTGAAGGAAAGTCCCACGGCCAGCAGGACCAGGACGATTGCGATGATTGCCAGGTTCGTCACGAGCATCCGCGTAAATACCGAACGGAACATTACTTCACCTCAAATTTATAGCCTACGCCCCAGATGGTTTTCAGCTGCCAGTTGTCGCTCTTTTCAGGGAGCTTTTCACGGAGCCGGTTGATGTGCACATCCACGGTCCGGGAATCGCCGTAGTAATTGTATCCCCACACCTCTTTCAGCAGCTGTTCCCGGGTAAACACCGTATTTTTGTTGCTCGCCAGGAAGTGGAGCAGCTCCATCTCCTTCGGCGGAAGTTCCTTCGTTTCCCCGCCTGTGGAGATGGTATAGGCAGAAAGGTCGATGAGCATATCCCCCAGGTCCAGTACAGGCGTTTTGGTATCCTTTTCAGATGCCCGCCGGATCACCGCCCGCACCCTGGCCAGGAGTTCCCGCATTTCAAAGGGTTTGACGATATAATCGTCCGCTCCCATCTCCAGGCCCGTCACCTTGTCCTGGGTGTCTCCCCGCGCGGTGAGCATGATAACGGGGGTATTCCCTTTTTCACGGATATACCGGCATACCTCGTACCCGCTCATTTTAGGCAGCATCAGGTCCAGGATGACCAGGGCGTATCCGCCGTTGTCAAAGCTTTTGACCCCCTTTTCCCCGTCCGGGGCTGCGGTCACAAAGTAGCCCTCCTTTTCCAGGTACATCTTCACGATTTTGCTGATATTTGCATCGTCTTCGACCAGAAGTATTTTTGCTCCGTCCATTTTGCAGCACCTCAACGTAATTATAAGACGGGCGCGCGTCCGTGCAACGCGCGCCCTGATTTATTCATTTATTGTTTAAACTTTAATGCAATTTGGAGACACAATCAATGGTTTTAGTTGATATTTTACCCTTACAGTTCGTTTTGTACGCATAAAAAAGGAATAGATGTGAGCAATTTATGAGTAACCTACAGCAAAACAAGATATTCAAAAAGCATTCTACTACTACACATAGCTAAGCCTTTAGCTCTAAATGCCTCCAAGAATATACATAATTTACTTTAGATACGAACGCCTGCCAACTGAAAATTAAGAACCACTTTGAATACCTGTAGTTCTATTCATCACTAGAAATATAATGCTGGGTTTTATTGATATATCAAATCCATTCGCCATACATCCCTGTCTTTGATTTCCGATACGTACCACTTGCTATCTATCTTGATCAGATGGAAATCCAGCGGCAGCATCCCGGCTTTATGGATATTAGCGTCAAAGCCGCACCATACCTCGCATTTTGCAGTTACGATGGCCATATCCTTCCCCTGTTGTTTAGTTTTGGTGGACAGGACCACAAAGTGGTCAAATTCGGCAGGCATGAACATGGCGACATACATTTTTTTCTTGTCAAGCGGAGGAAGTCTCTCCAACAGGTTATTCGCACCATTATACATCATTGAATACGGGGCAAGGTACGCAATAAATGAAGCACCGTCATCCTTATTTGCTGCATTGATCATATTCTTGACCGCTTCGTCCGGAAGCTTTGCTTCGTTTGGTTTGGGGCTGGGTGTACTGGTCTTCTGGGGGTTGTTTGCTGACGATTGCATTGATGATACTAGTGGTGTGCTGGAAATGGATGGCGTAGTTGTCTCTTGCAGCGTGTTGTTTGGGGGTGAATTTTGACTTTGATTCATTGAACAAGACGTGGCAAAACCCACAAGTGCTATAAATAGAACACACATTAAATACACTTTTTTCATGGCATATGCCTTTCAGATTGATTTCCAAATAAACATCTGGAGTATCATTCACATAACCTCTTGATCGTTTATCTGTCTTTGCTCATATATTTAAAAGTGTGTTTACATTACTATCCTGTTTCTATGACTTCAATGCCTTCACGCCTCAATAGCGCCGCCGTTACGCCGATTCCCTGCCGCAGTTTCCCTGTAAAGCTGCCATCGTGGATCATTTCGCACCCGCAGGATGGGCTTTGGGATTTCAGGTAGGCCTTTTTGGCCCCGACCGCCCTGCAGAGATCCAGTGTCCTTTTTGCGCCGGCCAGGAATTCCTTCGTTATGTCATTTCCCGACGCATCGTGGACGGCAGTGTACCCCTGCAATACGTCGTCCCCGGTGCCGCTGACGATCTCGCATGGCACACGCGGCGTACACAGCCCGCCCAGTACCTCGGGGCACACGGGCAGCACCTCTCCCTCCAGGAAAAGGCGCACCGCCAGATCGTCGCTGCAGCCCTTGCCGTCATACCTGCAGGGTGCTCCCACCAGGCAGGCGCTTACAATATCCATTCTTTCACCGCCTATTTCAGTTCTACGATGGTCACGCCCGTTTCGCCCTCCCCGTATTTGCCGCTTCGGAAGGCTTTGACGTGCGGATGCGTTCTCAGGTGGTCCCTCACGGCGCTGCGCAGCGTGCCCGTCCCCTTGCCGTGAATGATGCTGACCTGCTTCAAGCCGCAGATGAAGGCGTCGTCCAGGTATTTGTCCAGTTCGGGGATGGCTTCATCCAGCGTCATATGGCGAAGGTGCAGCTCCATGGACACCTGCTTGGGCTGGAGTACCACGGTGCTGCGGGGTTGTATGGTCTTTTTGGGTGACGATACCGCTTTTCTGATTTCGTTCACTGGGAGGTTCATCCGCAGCGATCCCGCCAGCAGCACGACCTCGCCTTTTTCGTTTGGCGGCTCGATGACGACCGCGCTCTGCCTGTACCGGGGGAGAAATACGGTTGCGCCTTCCCTGATTTCCGCAGCCGCGATTCTTTCATATTCGTCTTCCTGCATCTCTTCCGTGTTTACCTGGTCCAGCGCCTCCTCCAGCACCTTGCGTCCCGCATGGAATGAGTGTGTCCGCTGGGCTTCGTTCTCTTTGGACGCGCGTTTGATCTCCTCGATGGCTTCCTCGGCCTGTTCCCGGGCATTGATCAGGATGGAACGCGCCTCTTCCTTTGCCTTTTCCAGTGCCTTTTTCACTTTTTCCTGCTGCATGCGCGCATTGTTCTCAGCCTCTGCTATGAGTTTTTCCGCTTCCCTGCGCTTCGCTTCGGCCTCGCGCCGCTCTTCCAAAGCCGTTTGCCTGTGCCTTTCCGCTTTGGATATCAGTTCTTCAAACGAAACTTTTCCGCCTTCCAGGAATCCTTTGGCTTTTTCGATGATGTTCCTGTCCAGCCCCAATCTCTGCGAGATCTCAAAGGCGTTGCTCCGCCCCGGGATCCCCATGAGCAGCCGGAAGGTGGGCCGCAGGGTCTTCACGTCAAATTCCATGGAGGCGTTTTCCAGCCCTGTTTTGTTCATTGCGTAGGCCTTGAGTTGTCCGTAATGCGTGGTGGCCATCACCGTTGCTTGCCTGTCATACAGTTCATCCAGCAGCGCCATCGCCAGTGCGGCGCCTTCCGCCGGGTCCGTCCCCGCGCCCACTTCATCCAGCAGGATCAGGGAGCGTTCATCCGCTTCCGCCAGGATATTGACGATATTCCCCATATGCGAAGAGAAGGTGCTCAGGGACTGTTCGATGCTCTGCTCATCCCCGATGTCGGCAAATACCTGGTGGAATATGCCCATCGTGGCGCCTGGCCGCGCGGGGATATGCAGGCCGCTTTGAGCCATCAGTACGAAAAGGCCTACCGTTTTGAGTGTGACCGTTTTCCCCCCCGTATTGGGCCCGGTGATGATCAGTCCCCGGATCTCCCCGCCCAGTTTCAGGCTGATTGGTACCACCTGTTCGGGCGGGATGAGCGGATGCCTGGCTTCGTCAAATGCGATGACCCCGTCGGGATTCAGCTGCGGCTCCACAGCATGCATTTTCCGGCTCAGCGCGCCTTTTGCAAAGATGAAATCCAGCCTGCCGAGTGTCTCGATGGATTGGGCCAGGGATTCGGCTATGGCGGCTATGCAGCCGGTCAGTCTTGCAAGGATCTTTTCGATCTCCGCGTGCTCGTCCAGCGCCAGTTTCTTCATTTCATTGTTGGATTCCACCGCCATGATGGGTTCGATGAAAAGTGTGGCACCGCTGGCCGACTGGTCGTGCAGCATGCCTGGGACCATGGACCGGTATTCCTGTTTTACGGGCAGCACATACCGGTCGTTGCGCATGGTGACGATGGGGTCCTGCAGGTATTTTTTGAATTCGGTTGAATGGATCATGGACTGTAGCTTCTGGCGCACCCTTTCCGCCAGTATCTTCATCCGTTTGCGGATGGCGGAAAGCTCTGCGGAGGCGTCGTCTGCGATCTCGTCGATGCTGAGGATGCACCGGCATATCTCGTTTTCCGTTTTTTTGTCGCTGCATAATGTGGATGCCAGTCGTGAAAGGCGCGGGAAATCGCTTTCTCCCGTTGCGAACGCATCCAATGCGTTTCTGGAGGCACGCAAACATCCTGCAGCGTCCAATAGCTCCCTGTTGGATAGGATGGAGCCCTTCAGGCTGCGTATGAGCCCCGCTCTCACGTCAGAAAAGGGCAGGATGGGGGAGCTTCCTTCCCTTGCGAGGTACCATTCCGCTTCCGACGTGTCGTGAAGGCTTTGCCGGATACTGTCGATATCCGTCAGGATATTCAGCTGCCGGGCCTCTTCGTATCCGCATGGTGAGACCGTGAGCTCCTCGAGCATCTTTTTTATTTTTTCGAATTCCAGTATCGATAAGGTTTTTTGCTGCATAAATGACATTCCTCTACAGGTATTCTTCCCAAATAATCAAAGGCGGTACAAAAGCCCGCCTTTCCAGTGCTGTGATATGTCCTGGTCTCTAAAATCCGTCGAATATCGTCTGGTCGAGATATTCGTTCCTTTCCGGCTCCGGCTCAGTTTCATTTTCGGGTTCTTCCGCGTCATTCGTATTTATACAGGTATCGTTTGTTTCCGTTTCAATGGCTTTGTCCTCTCCGCCTGCCAGGGTCTCCGCCTCTGCTTCGGTTTGAACGGGCTGCACGGGTACCGGTTCATTCTGGTTCGCATCCTCTTCGGTCACATCCGGCAGGGGCGCCTCTTCCGCTGCGCGTGCGGCCATCCGCGCGATCCCGGCCGCAGCGGCCATGGACTCGTTGCTGACGTCGCTTTGTTTGGGAAAAAGTGTATAGCGGGTGGTTTTCCGCTGTACGGGTTCTTCGCTTTCCTGCCCGATTCTGGGCAGTTTCTGGATGCCCGGTGCAGGCATGTTGTCAAGGCTGGGACCGAGCGGCAGTTTTTTGTCCGCTTCACTGCGCTGTGACAGGGGGACGATCTTTTTAGTATCCGGTTTTGAGGCTTCCACCTGCTTGGCCGCTTCTTTGAGCTTGATATACTCGTCGGCGATGTTGATGGCGGTCATCAGCGCCAGGAGGTTGGGTACCATGCCAAAGTGGTCTTTCTGGATCTCCCGCATCTTCCGGTCCACTAGTTCCGCCACTTCACGCATATGCTCGGTCGACTCGGGCCCTGTGATGGTATACTCCCGCCCGCATATTTTCACCGTCGCAGTTATTTTATTCACCGTTTGTCAAAACCCCTGTCGAAAGTCAATAATTCTCAATAATGATTATACATTATACCCCTCAAACATACAAACACAAAACACGTCAGCTGCGCAGCACAGCCCCGAATTCCTTTTTCAAAACGGTGAGGAGCTTTTCGATCAGGCTGTTGACGTCCTCATCTTTGAGGGTCCTGTCGGACGCACGGAAAGCAAGGGAAAAAGCCGCGCTTTTCTTTCCCTTTTCCACCTGGACGCCTTCATAGATATCAAAGAGTTTTATATCTTCCAGCAGTTCCCCGCAGACGTCCTCCATCGTTTTCTGGATGCTGCCGACTGTGGTACCCCTGTCTACTACCAGCGCCAGGTCACGCTCCAGTGCAGGGTACCTGGGCAGCGGTGCGAAGCGCTTCTCGTGGTCTGCCATGGACAGCATTGCGTCCAGGTCCAGTTCCCCGGTAAATGCCCTGCCCTCCATTGAGAAGGCCTGCATGCAGTCCGGGTGCACCTCACCGAAATTCCCCAGGGGGACGTTCCCGCACGTTACCGTGGCGCAGCGTCCCGGATGGTGCCAGCTGCTTCCGCCGGATGCGAAAACAGGTTTTTGCAGCCCCAGCGAAGCCAGCAGGGTCTCTATCGCGCCTTTCATTGCATAGAAGTCGGTATTGCCGTAGATACCCAGGCTCAATACTGCCTTTTCGGCGGGCAGGTCGTTTCCGTTTGGGGCATACGTATGGGTGATCTCGAAAAACGCGCCCCCCGGGATCTTCCTGCTGCTGTTCGTGGCCATGACCTGCAGCATCCCCGCCGCAGCCGTTGTGCGCATGAGTGAATGCTCATCTCCAAGAGGATTGATCAGTTTGACTGTATTGCGCAGGGGATCGTTTTGCGGGACCAGGAGCATGTCATAAGCTTTTTCGCCGGTGAATGAATACGTGACGCATTCGAAATACCCCATGCTGCACAGGGTCCCCCGCACCTTTTCACGCAGTCCCTGTTGCTTTGTCAGTCCTCCCGGCAGCGTATCCCCCCGCAGCAGCGTCATGGGGATCTCGTCATATCCGTGGAGCCGTGCGACTTCTTCGGCGATATCTGCTTTCCCTTCGATGTCCATCCTGTACGTGGGGATGGAACAAATGAGCTTACCGTCTTTTACGATGGTTTTGATCGTAAGCCGGTTGAGGATGTCCGCCATGTACTGCGCGTCCAATTGGGCGCCCAGGATCGAATTGACGTACGTTACGGGAGCCTCGACGGTCCTCTCTCCTGTATCCGCGCTGCACACGTCGATGACGCCCGGCACCACTTCGCCAGCGCCGATCTCCGTGATGAGCTGCGCCGCCCTGTCCAGCGCCTTTGCCACGCCCGCGATATCAATGCCCTTGCTCATACGCAAGGCCGCCTCGGTGTTCATGCCCAGGCTCCGGGAGGTTTTGCGGACGTATCCCCTGTCAAACTTCGCAGATTCAATGAGAATAGTCTGGGTGTTGTCCGATATCTCGCTGTTGCCGCCGCCCATGATCCCGGCCAGGCCAGTCCCGCCTTCGGCATCCGCGATGAGCAGGGCATCGCTGTCGAGCGTTCTTTCCTTCCCATCCAGCGTAATCAGTTTTTCCCCGGGTTCGGCCCGGCGGACGATGATCTTCCTTCCGCGGATGAAATCCAGGTCAAACGCGTGCAGCGGCTGGCCCATCTCCAGCATGACATAGTTGGTCACGTCCACGACGTTGTTGATGGGGCGCACGCCCGCAGCGCGCAGGGCCTGCTTCATCCATTCCGGGGAAGGGGCTATTTTGATGTTTTTAAATACGCGTGCCATATACCGGGGGCATAATTTCGTGTCGGCTACTTCCACGGAAGCATATGAGTGTACATCCCCGACGGATTCCTTCACCGATATTTCCGGCATGGTGAAACGCGTCCCGAGGACCGCCGCCGTTTCCCGGGCAATACCGGTGATACTCATGCAGTCCGCCCGGTTGGCCAGGATCTCAAATTCGATCAGCGTATCGTCCTTCCCCAGCGCCTTCACGATATCCTCGCCCAACGGAAGGTCCCCGCGGAGGATCATGATGCCGTTGGCCTCGGCGCCCTCGTAGTCTTCATCCTTCCATTGCAGTTCAGCGCCTGAGCACATCATGCATTCCGAAAGGACGCCCCGGAGCTCGCCTTTTTTGATCTCCTTGCCCCCGGGCAGCACCGCCCCGTCCAGCGCCACGGGCACCAGCGCGCCCGGGAATACATTGGCGGCGCCGGTCACGCACTGCACCGTTCTTGCGCCGGTATCGATGGCGCACACCTGCAGGCGGTCCGCATTGGGGTGGGGCTCCAGTCTGGTGATTTTACCTACTACAACGCCCGATATCCCGCTGCATTGGGGGCGCACGCCTTCGATGCCTGTGCCGGCCATGATCATCCTGTGGGTGTACTCCTCCAGAGGGACATTGATTTCAACATATTTTTTTAACCATTTCAGTGGTACGATCATTTCGAGTTCCATCCCTTCCGTTTAGAATTGCGCCAGAAAACGTGCGTCGTTCTCATACAGCAGCCTGATGTCCGTTATGCCGTATTTCATGTTTGCGATGCGGTCCAGCCCCATGCCGAAGGCGAACCCGCTGTAGACCTCGGGGTCGATGCCGCAGTTGCGCAGCACGTTCGGGTGCACCACGCCGGCGCCCATGATCTCGATGTACCCCGTTCCCTTGCACACCCGGCATCCGCTGCCTCCGCACACCGCACAGGATACGTCCATTTCCGCGCCCGGCTCCACGAAGGGGAAATAGCTCGCGCGGAACCGGGTCCGTGTTTTGGGCCCGAACAGCGCCTTTGCAAATACGTCCAGTGTGCCCTTCAGATCCCCCAGCGTGATGCCCTTGTCTACCGCCAGCCCTTCGAGCTGGTGGAAGACCGGCGAGTGCGTGGCGTCCAGTTCGTCCGCCCGGTATACCCTGCCCGGGCTGATCATGCGGATAGGCGGTTTCTGGGTCAGCATCGTACGCGCCTGTACGGTGGACGTCTGCGTGCGCAGCACCATCTTTTCATTGACATAGAACGTATCCTGCATGTCCCTTGCCGGATGGTTCTGCGGGATGTTGAGGTATTCGAAGTTGTATTCCTCCCAATCGATCTCGGGCCCTTCCTTCACTTCAAACCCCATGCCGGTGAAAATATCCGTGATGATATTCTGAACGAGCGTAAGCGGATGCAAATGCCCCAGTTTGACCGGTTTGCCCGGGATGGTCACATCCAGCGCCTCGCTTTTGAGCCTGTCTTCCTTTTCTTTTTGCAGGATCTGCCTGAGTTTTTCTTCCAGCACGCTTTCCAGGTGCCTGCTGGCCTCGTTGACCATCTGCCCCATCATTGGACGCTCTTCCGGGGGCAATGACCCCATGGAGCGGAGCAGCGCGGTCAGCGCTCCTTTTTTCCCGAAATATTTGATGCGCAGGGCCTCCAGGGCATCGCCGCTGTTTGCCGTTTCGATTTCGCCCAGTGCTTCCTTGCTCAGCCTTTTCAGTTCTTCATGCATAAAGTTCGTGCTCCTTCCGGTGTTTCTGGCAAATAAAAAACCTTCGTCATCCAATAGGGACGAAGGTAAATTTCGTGGTACCACCCTGTTTCGCCTCATGGAAGTGAGGCCTCATTGCACATGTAACGGCATGACCGGTTCCGCCTACTGGGTTTTTCAGCGGAACAGCTCGGGAGCGAACTTTCACCTGCCGGTCGCGGGGAGGCTTGCAGCCGGTGGCCTTCCCTCTCTGGGCGTCGCAGAGTCAGGTTACTCTTCTCCTTCATCGCTTGGTATTCATTTCTGCATATTCTACCACATTATTTTATGCCAGTTCAAGCATTTTGAATAATTAAAGCGTTTCAGGCAGGTATGTCACTTCAGTATGAGGTATGCAAACAACGGGTCGTGGTCCGAAAGCGATGTCTGGATGACCCGGGAATTCAGGACCTTGATGTTTTTTGTCACGATGATGTTGTCGATGATGCTGGCCTTGAATTCCTTTTTGGAATAATCGTAATAAACCGTTTGCTCGTTATGTACGACGTTATAGCCCGTGAGTTGGGAGAATTCCGGGCCTTTTGCGTTGAAGTCCCCCGTCAGGATCTTGTACTTGTTTTTATCCTGGTTCATGATCTGCAGCACCTGCTGGAATTGCTTTGCCCGTATGCTCGCGGAGTTGTAGGAAAAATGCGTGTTGTAAATCGACACTTTTTTTCCGCCGATGGTGACCACGGCCTTTTGCAGGACCCGTCTTTCGTACCCGCCGCTGTTCAGGGGAAAGGTTTGGATGCTGCTGAGTTTGTACCGGGAAATGATGCCGATTCCGTACTTGGAGCTGCTTGAAAAGTCTATCGTTTTGGCAAAACTCGTATTGGACATCGTGGACGTTTTCAGGCTCGCCAGGTTGTCCACGGTACTGCTCGCTGAGGAGTTCTGGATCACTTCCTGTATGCCCATGAGATCCGGCTTCTGGTTATTGACCAGCCGTCCCTGCATGAGCAGGTTCCCGTCGCCCCGTTTGATGTTCCACGTGCCTACGGTGATGACGTTGCGGAGGATATAGACCGAGTACCGCGTCTGCCCGTTCAGGCTGATGCGCACTGTCTTCATGCCGCCGGATGGCACGCTGACCGAAAGGCTGCTCTTGCCTGAGCCGTTGATATCCACTTTGATGCCTGCATTGGCACGGGCGGTGAGTGTCACTTTGGATGAGCTCGTTGTGACGACATATCCGTATTCTTTCGGGGAAAAAGCCGGGGAGAGTGTGCCGCCCTTTATCGATAGGGCGCAAAGCTGGGTGCTGTCCGCCTTTACATAGACGTCCAGGTACTTTGTGGAGATGTAGCCCGTCTTGTCTTCGAAAACGACCTGGTGCCATCCCTTTGCGGCATTTCGTTTCGATATGTCCAGCACCGCACCTTTTTTGGCCTTGCCCAGGCTGCTGGCGGACGCTTTGGGGGCACTTCTTACAGTTACATCCTTTTTGACATTGACGATCCTGGCTACATAGCTGAAGTTGTAAGCATCCAGCGAGGAGTCCCAGTTGATATAGACCCTGTTGACATATCCGGTTTTGCCTTTGTATACCACTTGGTGCCACTGCGCATTGACGTTGGTCTTCGATATCTGCACGATCGTTCCCTTGCCCAGCTTGTAAAGGATGTCCGAGGTCGCATTTGCTTCCTTTCGCATCGCTACATTGGAGCCTGTGATCTCACCGCGTGTGATGGATACTGCGGCTTTGGAGCCCGCGGCTTTGGAGCCCGCTGCATAGGCGCAGGTGGGCGTCCATACAAATACGCATACACACATGATGACAAGGGCAATTACGAAGATTTTTTTCATATGCATCTACCTTTGATTGTTTTGTCGCTTTTCCCGGTTATTTCCAGCCGTAATTATTGTAATTCTGTTGCTATAATATCATACTTTTTAGATATTTCATAGCCTGAATTTGGGATTTGCGTGCACTTGCCTGAGATCAGGATACTAAAAAAAGGATCCCCGCGAAATGCCTTCCCTGTTCCGCGGGCGGATCCGTTTCATGCATTTTTGCTGCAGTTTAATTGTTGCGGGCAAACAGTTCGTACATCATGATCCCGGCGGCCACCGAGGCATTCAGCGACTCCATATGGCCCGGCATGTTCAGGCGCCAGAGTAGCGTGCATCTTTCCACCGCTTCCCGGCTGATTCCCCGGGATTCATTGCCGATGACCAGTACCGTTTTGTCCGTCAGGACCGGCCGAGTGGGGGTGCCCGCCAGGTGTCCGGCGATGATCTGGTAGTTGTGCGTGCTGAACCTTTCAAGCGTCTCTGGAAGTTCCCCGCATTCATGGACCGGGATGCGGAATATCGCCCCCATGCCTGAACGTATCACTTTCGGGTTCAGGGGGCTGGCACACCCTTTTCCGATCAGTACCGCCGAGCAGGCGAATGCCGCGGCGCACCGCAGGATCGTGCCCAGGTTACCCGGGTCCTGCACCGCATCCAGCGCGATGATCCTGCCTCCCAGCGTCTCCAAGGCTTCAGGGAGAGCAAAGGACGGGGTTCTGGCCAGTGCAAAAAGGCCCTGTGGTGTTTCCGTCCCGCAGACCTGGCTGATCATGGCCTCGGGCATGGCGTAGACGGGGATGCCCCTGTTTTCACAGGTTTGAATGAGGCTCCCAAAGGTGCCTGCGCTTTTATCGCCAAAGGTTACGCTGTGGACCGGCGCATTTGTCTGCAGCGCCTCGTCCAGCAGCTTGGGCCCTTCGATGACGAAAAGCCCGTTCTCCCGGATACCTCTGCCCGATGCGAGGGATCGCGCAAGTTTGAAGTATTCGTTTTCCCTGCTCGTGATGTGTCTGATCATTTTTTCGTCCCGTAATCATACATAAATGTAATATTGCCCGCCGTTTGTTGCGCGGCGGGCAATCCTTACCTTGTTGTGAACCTTTTTATGCGCCGATCTTCTGCTTTGCCATATTGGCGAGGTTTGTGAATGCAGCGGGGTCTTTCACCGCCAGATCGGCCAGTATTTTACGGTTGATGTCCACACCGGCCATTTTCAGCCCGTTCATCATGCGGCTATAGGAGATGCCGTTTTGGCGGGCGGCTGCGTTGATGCGTGCTATCCACAGCGACCTGAAGTCGCGCTTTCTCAGTTTACGGCCTACATAAGCGTAGTGCAGGGATTTCATCACGGCCTGGTTGGCTATGCGGTACAGCTTGCTTTTTGCGCCGAAATAACCCTTCGCCTGTTTCAGTATCTTCCTGCGTTTTTTCACGGCATTGACTGCCCTCTTGATCCTGGCCACTTGGTTTTACCTCCTTGATTCGCGTTTGATTTTTACTTGTACGGGATCAGCTGCTTGATGTTCTTCTCTTCCGCTTCGCAAACGAGCGTGCCCTGTCTGAGGTTGCGCTTGCGTTTGCTGCTCTTTTTGGTGAGGATGTGGCTCTTGTATGCCTTGGCCCTCTTCACCTTTCCCGTACCCGTGAGGGAAAACCTCTTGGCAGCGCCGCGGTGCGTCTTCATTTTAGGCATGGTAATCAGTCCTCCTTCTGCAATCTATCGGATCAATTCTTAGGAACCAATATCATGGTCATGTTCCTTCCTTCCACCATCGGAGGCCTCTCCATCACAGCTGCTTCCTTCACCATTTCAAAAAAGGTGTTCATCACTGTTCTGCCGATGTCGCTGTGGCCTATCTGGCGCCCTTTGAAGCGTATGGACACTTTTACCTTGTCCCCGTCTTTAAGAAAACCCAGTGTGTTCTTGGCCTTGAAGTCGATATCATGCTTGTCGATGGTGGCGGAAAGTCGCACTTCCTTGATCTCTATCACTTTCTGGTTTTTACGTGCTTCTTTCTCTCGTTTTGCTTCCTCGAAGCGGTATTTGCCATAATCCATGATCTTGCAAACCGGAGGCTTCGCTTGTGGAGCGATCTTCACCAGGTCGAGTTCCCGCTCCTCCGCAATGCGGAGCGCATCTCTTGCCGACATGATACCGAGTTGCTCGCCGTTGACATCCACTACGCGAATTTCCTTGTCGCGTATCTGCTCATTGATCATGTGTTCTGTGTTTATGGTTTTTGCACCTCCAATAAAAATAAGTGGGCATTAGCGCCCACTTATCAAATACAAGAATGTCGTGATTCCCGTTTGTTGCGTGACCTGCCTGGCCGTGCCGGCAGGTGAGAAGTGGGACTTCTGCTTTGTGCAATATATACTACCATGGATATTTTCTTCTGTCAACGTCAAATGCGCTTTTCATCGATTTCCTGTTTCAGTATATCGGTGAATGCCGTAAGGGGCATCACGCCCATGTCCCCGGCCTTCCGGCTCCGTACGGCCACGCTGCCGCTCTCGGCTTCCCTGTCCCCGATCACCAGCATATAAGGCACCTTCTCCATCTGCGCCTCGCGGATCTTGTACCCGATCTTTTCATTGCGGGTGTCCGCCTCCGTCCGCATCCCCAGGGACTGGAGGGTTTTGACGGCGGATAGAGCCGCTTCATTCGCGCGCTCGGTGATGGTCAGTACCTTCACCTGTACGGGCGCCAGCCAGGTCGGGAAAGCGCCGGCATATTTTTCGATGAGCATCGCCAGGGTGCGCTCATAACATCCGAGGGAGGAGCGGTGGATGATGTAGGGCCGCTTTTTCTGCCCCTCGCTGTCGATGTAAAACATATCGAAGCGTTCCGCCAGGGCGATATCGATCTGGATGGTGATTATTGTATCCTCTTTTCCGTGGACGTTGCGCATCTGGATATCCAGCTTGGGGCCGTAGAATGCCGCCTCGCCCTCGGCTTCGTAATAGTCCATTTTCAGTTCGTTCAAGATGGTCCGCATCATGTTCTGGGACTGTTCCCATACCTCGGTGTCGCCGATGTACTTCTTCCGGTTGTTCGGGTCCCATTTGGAGAACCGGTAGCGGATGTCTTCGCTGATGCCCAGCGTGTTCATCATGAAATGGACCAGGTCCACCACGCCTTTGAATTCGTCGGAGAGCTGTTCCGGCGTCACGATGAGGTGTCCTTCCGAGAGGGTGAACTGGCGTACCCGGATGAGGCCGTGCATCTCTCCCGAAGCCTCATTGCGGAAAAGCGTGGAGGTCTCGTTGTAGCGCACCGGCAGGTCGCGGTAGCTGTGTATCGTGGTATTGTAGATCTGGTACTGGAACGGGCAGGTCATGGGCCGCAGCGCCAGCACCTCCTCGTCCTTCCCTTCCTCTCCCATCACGAACATGCCGTCCTTGTAATGGTCCCAGTGCCCGGATACCTTGTACAGGTCGCTCTTGGCCATATACGGCGTCTTGGTGAGCTGGTACCCCCGGCGTTCTTCTTCGTCCTCCACGAACCGCTGCAGGATCTGGATCACTTTCGCGCCCTTGGGCATCAGGAGCGGCAGGCCCTGGCCCACGATATCGCTGGTGGTGAAAAGGCCGAGTTCCCTGCCCAGTTTGTTGTGGTCGCGCTTCTTTGCCTCCTCCAGCCGGGTGATATACTCCTCCAGGTCGCTTTTCTTGTCAAAGGCGGTGCCGTAGATGCGCTGCAGCATCTTGTTCTTTTCATCCCCGCGCCAGTAGGCGCCCGCCAGGCTGGTCAGCTTGAATGCCTTCACCCTGCCGGTAAAGGGCAGGTGGGGTCCCGCGCACAGGTCGGTGAATTCACCCTGCCTGTAAAAGGATATTGTCTCCCCTTCCGGGAGCGCGTCGATCAGCTCAACCTTATAGACCTCGCCTGCGTCCTGCATGAGCTTCCTGGCTTCGCTTCTCGGAAGTTCGAATCGCTCTATCGGCAGGTTTTCGTCGATGATCTTCTGCATTTGGCTTTCGATCTTTACGAGGGTTTCCGCCGTGAACGGCTGGTCGGCGTCGAAATCGTAGTAGAACCCGTTTTCGATGGCCGGGCCGATGGCGAGTTTGATGCCTTTAAACAGCCTTTTCACGGCCTGGGCCATGATGTGGGATGCGGTGTGGCGGTAGGCGTTCCGCCCTCCTTCATCGTTCCAGGTGAGGATCTTTAACAGGGCATCCTCGTTGATGGGGTCCGAAAGGCCGATGGTCTTCCCGTTTGCCTCGGCTGCCAGGGCGTCCTTGGCCAGGCGCGGGCTGATATCCTGCGCGATCTGGTAGGCTGTCACGCCTCTTTCATAGACCTTGCCGTTCCCGTCCGGAAAAGTGATTTTCATATTTATTCCCTCTCCTGCTGCATTGATAAAATCAAAAAACCCGTCCCCGCAGTACGTCGCAGGGACGGGCCATTACCCGTGGTTCCACCCTCGTTGCCGCCAAAGATCAGCGGCCGCTCATTGGTCTTTTGCATTCGGGGGCGGTTTTCACTCTTTCATCGCCGCAGGCAGGCTTCCAGCCGTGTCCCGCCCTCTCTTTGCGGTCTTTGAATGCTACTTTTTCCCGTCATCATGCTTATTCGTTTTTCAATGTCGATTATACAGCAGTGTTGCCTGCGATGTCAAACACGCCTATTTGCGCACATCCGGCTCGTATTTCACCCTGCCGGTGAATACCTTGTTGATCGTGTCCATTACCTTTGGCATCTTTTCCTTTGCCGCATGGATGGTGATATAGCATGGGGCGATGTTGATCAGGGAGCTGATGAGCGCATCCTCGCTCCGGATGGCGTCTTCACCGATGAGAAAATCCTCGCAGTTCATCATCTTCATGTTTTCATCCAGTATCAGGTATCCCCCCACGCCGTCCAGCAATACATGCACTTCGCGTGCTTTCGGTTTTTGAAGCTCCACAAAGTACCGCAGCAAATTAATGAATTCATTGTATTCCTTTTCGATGAGCAGTTCCTCGTATGCCCTTTCCACTGCCATTTCCCATTCCGCCAGGATATCCTTCATTCTGAACAGCAGGAATCCTTCGGGTACGATCTCGCCGTTCTCCTCCAGCTGCGTACACAGGCGCTTTTTTAATTCCCGTAACCACTTCTCCTTTTTGGTATTGAGAAAAGCGACCAGTCCCTTTCTCGCCTCAAAAAGGAGCCGGGCCTGCGTGGTCTGGGGCAGGTCGCCGTGCCGCATATTGACCAGCCTGGCCAGTATCGGTATTTGCATGTCTTCGATGATGGATTCTGAAAGTGCAGTGGATACTTTTTCCATCGCTTTTCTGGATTGCCCGTTTTCGCATTCGGAAATGCTGAGTTTGTAAAACCCTCCTTCGTCCTCCTCGACGTTCACACCTTCGATATTGGCCAGGCGTACATCCAGCACCCTTGCCATTTCCGTACGTGCTGCTTCGCTACCCAACATGTTCAGGCCCAATATCCACCACTCCGTTTGCCGGAAAACTCCTGCGCAAGCGCGCGCTTTCCCGCTACACATTATGCCGTAAGCGCGCTTTGGTGCGGCTTTGACACGCTCTTAGTATTCCATCGTATCAATCAAATAAGAGTGATAAATAATGGCTGCAGTTTTATGAACGGTGCGTAAATACAGGAAAATATATCGCATACGGCGGCACTGGTACGAGGCCTTGTTTTGATTGCTCTGCCGGAATCGTGTCGATTTTCAGCCGTAAAAAATCGTTGAAGAATAACAGCCTTGTTTTGCTATGTCAAACAAAAACAAGGCTGTTTTGGTGCCGAAGGCGGGACTCGAACCCGCACGAGGGGATGCCTCCCGGGATTTTAAGTCCCGTGCGTCTGCCATTCCGCCACTTCGGCGCTGCATTATATTTTAATCCCTGCAGAATGTTTTTTCAAGCAAGAAAAGCCGGTTCACGTCAGGAGCATTTTTGACGCTGGACGTCTCCATTATAAAACCCGCCGCGCCAGTTATGAAGAGGCTGGAATGAATACCAGCCTCTCATTGGCCCGGGCGATGTTCTTGGTTGTATCACAGGTTTATTCCCGCACGATTTTTTCTTTTTGGAGCTTCCGTATTTTCCTGCCCATGGCCAGGCTTAATTTCAGGAACAGCAGACCGAGTAAGGTCAGTCCGCTTCCCAGAATCACGTTGCTTACCCCGGCATTTCCCAGACTGTTGTTCGTGCTGAGGCTTACGATCCCCATCACCAGGTTCACGATGCCTGCCGTTAATTCCAGGCACATGAACGCGGTCTCAAACCAGAATACCCGCTTGTAATGCGCTATTTTGGAGTCCTTGTCCGAGTAGATGTCAAACGGGCCCTCCGCTGTTTTCTTGCGAAGGTAAACCCAGCGCCAGTAGGTCGCGATGCATTCCACGCCGTTTTCCTCCAGGAACCGGATATAGGCCATGCTTTCAGGATGGGACGCCGCGTGTTTCAGCAGCTCGATTCTGTAGGTATACTCGTTCTTCGGTGCTTCAGTGAAAGCATACCTGCACCACGAGTAGTCCGTCATCGCGAGTCCCATGGCTGACATTTCATTGATCCACCGTTCCTCTTTTTCATAGTCCCAATAGGCTTTCCAGATGATTTGTTTCATTTTACAGCACCCCCTGTTATATTCCTGCCGTTTGCGATCAATTCCCCCAGCCTGCCGATCTCGCAGTCTACGGCTGTTTTCCCCAGGGCAGTGATCTCGTACTCCTTCTTTCGGGAATCCTTTTCCCCGTCGATGGATCGGATCCATTGCTTTTCCAGCAGCGTGCTGATGGCGCCATACAGAGTCCCCGCCCCCAGGGTCACGCGTCCCTTGCTCAGCTCCTTCACATGCTGCATGATCCCGTATCCGTGCAGCGGACGGTAAAGGGATAGGAGGATATAAAAAACGGCTTCTGTCAGCGCGCCTCTCTCCTGGCTTTCCGGCATGTCGGTCAGTCCCTTCTCTATTCGTATTACGGCATCCGTTATATCGTCCGCCGTTATATCTGCTATGATTATATCGGCTTGCGTTATATATGTCAAGCAACATGTTTCCATCCTAATGATCTTTTCTGTGGTGCCTGAAACTTCGGATGAAAAAAAAATAGCTCGTACAGTTTCCTGTATAAGCTACTCTTCAAATTGTATATCAATAGCGGTGATTCAATCTTCCGCATTTGATATTCGGCTGAAAGCCATCTTAAGTACTTAATCGCGTCCAAAATCCTCCCATGTTTAAAGGGAGGTGGCAGCCGCAAAGCGACCAAATGGGCCGCAAACGGCTCTATGGGGTCGCATGCTGCCAGTGGGATTCGCAAAGGAGCGAACGTGGGTACTGCCGGCAACATCCGGGTCGGTTGACCTAAGGTTTCGCCTGAAAGGCGAGGGATTTATACCCTTAGCATGGAAATAAGCTCAATCGCACTGCGGCTCGAAGTTTTTCCCTTCGTCGGTTTTCCGGATCACGTTCCGCTGGATCTTCCCGCTCACGGTCTTGGGCAGTTCGGGTACAAATTCGATGATCCGCGGGTACTTGTACGGCGCGGTCACGCTCTTCACATGGTCCTGCAGTTCCTTGATGAGTCGGTCGGATGCTTCAAATCCCCTCGCCAGTACGATCGTCGCCTTCACCACCTGGCCGCGCATCGGGTCCGGAGCGGCTGTGACCGCGCATTCCAGCACGCAGGGGTGCTCCAGCAGTGCGCTCTCCACTTCAAATGGCCCGATCCGGTAGCCGGAGCATTTGATGACGTCGTCGCTCCTGCCCACAAACCAATAGTACCCGTCCGCGTCCCGCCAGGCCATGTCGCCCGTATTGTAGATGCCGTCATGCCAGGATGCCCGGGTCGTTTCCTCGCTCTTCCAGTATTCCCTGAAAAGGCCGGTGGGATGTTGGACGTCGGTATTTTTGATTACGATGGACCCCACGATGCCGTCCTCGCAGGGGTTCCCGTCACCGTCCAGCAGATCGATGTCATATAAGGGGCTGGGTTTCCCCATGGAACCGGGGCGCACGTCTATCCACGGGAAGTTTGCCAGCAGTACGGATGTCTCGGTTTGCCCGAAGCCCTCGCGCAGCTCCATGCCCGTCAGTTCCTGGATCTTTTTATACACTTCGGGGTTTAAAGGCTCCCCCGCGATGCTCGCGTGACGGATGAAGCTGAAATCATATGCCGATAGGTCTTCCTTGATTAGAAAACGGTAGATCGTGGCGGGCGCGCAGAATGTCGCCGGTTTCAGCCGCATCATGGCGCTGAGCATGCCGTGCGGGGTGAATTTTTCCGTGTCGTAGGCGCCGATGGCCGCGCCGCAGATCCACTGGCCGTACATTTTCCCCCAGGCAAATTTCGCCCAGCCCGAATCGGTCTGCGTCATGTGGACATTGTTCTCCTCCACGCACTGCCAGTATTTCGCCGTCACGATATGCCCGGGCGGGAATGCAAAATCCTGCATCACCATCTTCGGCCATCCCGTCGTCCCCGAGGAGAAATACACCAGCATCGGGTCGGAGTTTTGTGTGGCGTTCTCCCCTGTCGGGCGGACGAATTGTTTGCTTGCCTTGGATACTTCAGCCCGGAAATCAGTGAATTCCTGTGGGTGGTCCCCTATGGTTAAAACATTTTCAAGGGTTTTGCATTCCGGGCGCGCCGCGCGGATATGTCCCAGTATCTCTGCATCGTCCACGCTGACGATCAGTTTGGTGTTGGCACAGTTGCAGCGGTAGATCAGGTCCTTCGGGGTCAGCTGGTAGCTTGCGGGGATGCAGATGGCGCCTAGCTTCATGAGCGCCACCATGCAGGCCCATACCTCCGGGCGCTGCTTCAGGATCAGCATCACCACGTCCCCTTTTTGGACGCCGTACGATGCGAAGACGTTGGCCGCCCGGTCGCTCCATGTTTTCATATCCAGGAACGTATAGCTTTTCATTTCGCCGCTGTCGTTGGTCCAGACGAGCGCCGGTTTTTCGGGTTCGATCCTCGCCCATTCGTCCACGATATCGTAGGCGAAGTTGAATCGTTCCGGCACGTTGCAGCGGTAATTCTCCTTCAGGTCCTCGTAGGACTCAAATTCGATCCTCGGGCAGTATCGTTTCAGCAATTCATTCATCTGTGCGCCCTCACTGCTTCCCTTCGTTGATCACCGTCAGGAATTTTGCAGTCCCGCCGATGGCCGCCTGCCCGTGTGCCGCGCGCGGGTTGAAATAGATGGAGTCGCCGGGATGGAGGTCATACGATTTCCCCCCGATGGTCACGCGGACGCAGCCCTCCAGCACATAGTTGAATTCCTGCCCGCCGTGCATCACCAGCGGCGCGGGTGCGTCGCCGTCGTTCAGCGTCACCAGCAGCGGTTCCATGTCGCGGTTTTTGAAGTTGAAGGCCAGGCTCTGGAAATGGTACCCCGGCAGCCTTTCCACGTCGATCCCCTTGTTGGCCCGTACGATCGTATGCGTGTCCATTCTCGGCGCTTCCCCCGTCAGCAGTACCGTGAGGTCGGTGCCCAGCTGTACGGCGATCTCGGAAAGGATGCTCACCGGGATATCCAGCTTCCCCTCCTCGTATTGCAGGTACGTCTTGCAGGGTATCCCGGCTTTTTCAGCGATCTGCTGCGCGCTGATGCCCAGGATGTCCCGCAGTTCCTTGATGCGGCTGGAGATTTGGAGAAGCTTTTCGTTCATGGCCGACACCTCTTTCATTGAAATGCATTCGTATGAATTCTTTGGTGGTTAAGCTTTATGAATGTATAATATGAACCTGTTTTATTAAAAATGATACAGTATTATTTATAAATATGCAAAATAAATCAGTGAATTTGGATACAAAATAGTAGGATGGAATAATAAAAAAGCCCCGATCATGCGCTTTTGCACATATCGGGGTTTTTCTTGGAGGCGCCACCCGGAATCGGACCGGGGAATAAAGGTTTTGCAGACCTTCGCCTTACCGCTTGGCTATGGCGCCGTTTGGAGCGGAAAACGGGATTCGAACCCGCGACATCCACCTTGGCAAGGTGGCACTCTACCACTGAGCTACTTCCGCAAAAAGGTGGTGCCTAGGGGCGGAATCGAACCACCGACACGAGGATTTTCAGTCCTCTGCTCTACCATCTGAGCTACCTAGGCATATCTTGGCGACCCGGAAGGGGCTCGAACCCTCGACCTCCAGCGTGACAGGCTGGCATTCTAACCAACTGAACTACCGGGCCGTATTGGTGGGGGCAACAGGGCTCGAACCTGTGACCCCTTCGGTGTAAACGAAGTGCTCTCCCAGCTGAGCTATGTCCCCACGTGTTCGCTACTTTCCAGGTTCTGCGCACAAATGGCCTTTTGAGGCCATTCATTACACGGTTCCCAGCTTTCAGCCGGGTGCATGCACCCAGCTTTGCTGTAGACGCAAAGGTATTCTATCATAGCATCGCTGCACTTGCAAGTGCCAATGTTGCGTTTTATGCGCCGAGTTTGCTGCTCTTTTTTCACATGCAAAATGTGGCTGAGGGCCCGGCCGTTTCAAACGCGATTCCAACACAGGACGGCAGTATATATCATATGCATGCTTGTGTCGATCTCTGCGAAAATAATGCTGTTTCGTGTTTTATTTTCTTCTGGATGCCAGCTCGCCGTAGATCTCTGCGGGCGTCATGCCGCTGTCTGCCAGCAGCACCAGCAGGTGAAAAATGAGGTCGGCGCTTTCGTAGCGGATCTCGCTTTTGATGCCTTTCATACCCGCGATGATGACCTCCGCCGCCTCCTCGCCCACTTTTTTGGCGATGCGCTCCATCCCGCCGTTGAAAAGCTTGCACGTGTAGCTGCCTTCCACCGGGTTATCCTTGCGGGATTGGATCACGCGGTACAGTTCGTCGATGACGGCCGATGTAGCGGGTTTTTCGCTCTTTTCGATCACCGGTGTGAAAAAGCACGTGCGGTTGCCTGTATGGCAAGCCGCGCCTGTCTGCTCCACTTTTGCCAGCAGGCAGTCCGCGTCGCAGTCAAAATGCAGTTCGATTAATTTCTGGACGCAGCCCGAGGTTTCGCCCTTCTTCCAGAGCTTCTCCCTGCTCCGGCTCCAGTATACCATGTAGCCTTCCTCGATCGTCCTTTTGAGGGATTCCGCGTTCATGTAGGCCATCATCAGCACTTCACCTGTAAAGTGGTCCTGGGCGATCGTAGGGATCAGCCCTTTTTCATCAAATTTCAGTTTGGATGCCAGTTCTTCATATCCCATATTTTTTCACCCCTGATTCCAATCATAATCTGGCAGGCACGCCATGTTCATTTAAATACGTTTTGACTTCCAGTATCGTCAGCTCCTTGTAGTGGAAAAGGGATGCCGCCAGTACCGCGTCCGCCCTGCCCGATACGGCCGCGTCCAAAAAATGCTCCAGCCTTCCCGCCCCGCCCGATGCGATCACCGGGATGCCCACGGCGTCCGATACCGCGCGTGTCAGGGGGATGTCATATCCGTCCTTGGTCCCGTCGCAGTCCATGCTGGTGAGCAGGATCTCCCCCGCCCCCAGCTTCTCGCATTTCGCCGCCCATTCCAGCGCGTCGATGCCCGTAGGTTTCCTCCCGCCGTGCACGTATACTTCCCACCCGCCGCTTGGTTTCCTTCTGGCGTCGATGGCTACCACCACGCACTGGCTGCCAAATTTGGCCGCTGCCTCGCTGATGAGGCCCGGGTCCTGCACCGCCGCTGAATTCACGGAGATCTTGTCGGCCCCCACCGAGAGGATGCGCCGGAAATCGTCCACGGTGCGGATGCCTCCGCCCACCGTCAGCGGGATAAATACTTTTTCCGCCGTCCGCGCCACCACGTCCTCCATGATCCCGCGCTTTTCGTGCGTAGCGGTGATATCCAGGAAGACCAGTTCGTCGGCTCCTGCCGCGTTATAGGCTTCCGCCGCCTCCACCGGGTCCCCCGCGTCCCGCAGGTTCACGAAGTTGATTCCCTTCACCACCCTGCCCGCGTTCACGTCCAGGCAGGGGATCACTCGTTTCGTCAGCATGTCGTTTCTCCGGTATCCTGATATTTTAAAGCCCCTGCAAGGTCCAGTGTTCCCTCATATAACGCTTTCCCGGTGATGGCGCCCGGGATGCCCGCCGCCCGGATCGCCCGGATGTCGTCCAGGTTCCGGACCCCGCCCGAGGCGATGACCTCCAGCCCGGATGCCTCCATCAGGTTTTTGGTTTCCGCTGTGTTGGGGCCCATCATCATCCCGTCCCGGGATATGTCCGTGAAGATCACCGTTGTGGCGCCGAGGCCCTTCATCTGCAGCGCCAGTTCCAGCGGCTTCATCGCGGATTGCTTCGTCCATCCCCGCACCGCTACGTAGCCGTCCTTCATATCGATCCCGATGGCGATCCTGCCGGGATATTTTCTGCACGCCTCCTGCACCAGGGATGGGTTCTCAATGGCCGCCGTCCCTAATATCACCCGGATAACGCCCATTTGCATTCGCAACGTAACATCTTCCAGTGTACGGATGCCCCCGCCGAGCTGTATCCGGATGCTGCAGTCCTGTGCGATACGTTCAATTACCTTCAGGTTGGCCGATACACCGCTGAACGCGCCGTCCAGGTCCACGATATGGAGCCACCGCGCGCCCATTTTGCTCCACTTTACTGCCATCTCGTACGGGTCCCCGTATTCGGTCGCGCTGCCTGCTTCGCCCTTCACCAGGCGCACGCATTTTCCGTTCTTGATATCCACTGCAGGGTATATGATCAATTCGTTTGCCTCTCGTTTCGTAAGTTATTTCAGTGCCCCGAAATTCCGGAGGATCTGCAGTCCCGTTTCCCCGCTTTTTTCGGGATGGAATTGCGTGCCGTAAACATTGCCTTTATGCACTGCGGCGGGAAAGCGTTCGCCGTATTCCGTCCACGCGCTCACATTGGCGTCCGGCGTCCGCGCACAGTATGAGTGTACGAAGTACATGTTCGGCCTGCCTGTAATGCCTTTGAAAAGCGGGTCGTCTGCCATCTCGATCTGGTTCCATCCCATGTGCGGGATCTTCAGCCCCGGCGCCTCGATACGGCTTACTTCCCCCTCGATGAGGCCCAGGCCTTGGTGGGTTCCCCCCTCCCGCCCCGTTTCGAAGAGTACCTGCATCCCGATGCAGATGCCCAGCAGCGGTTTCCCCTGTCTGGCTGCATTTGTAACGGCTTCATCCATCCCGATCTCTTTCAGTCCGGCCATGGCGTCCGCAAAGGCCCCCACCCCCGGCAGGATGACTTTTTCCGCTCTTTCTATGTCCGATGCATTGCTTGTGAGCAGCACTTCGAGCCCGATATATTCGCAGGCCTTGGCCGCGCTGCGCAGGTTGCCCAGCCCGTAATTGATGATCGCGATCATGGTATCTCCTCGTGTAATGTTTATAGGACGCCTTTTGTGGAAGGTACGCCCTTCATCCTCGGGTCTGTTTCCGCCGCCTGCCGCAGCGCCCGGCCGAAAGCCTTGAACATCCCCTCGATCATGTGGTGGTCGTTCCTGCCGTACAGGGCTTTCACATGGAGCGTGATGCCCGCGTTGAAGCAGACTGCGCGGAAAAATTCCTCCGTGCACTGCACTTCATACTCCCCGCAGCGCAGGCCCGAAAGCGGCCCTTCATACACCAGGTATGGCCTGCCGCTGATATCCACCGCCGCAAAAGCCAGAGCCTCGTCCATCGGGATGGTCGCGCTCCCGAACCGGTTGATGGATTCCTTCCCGCCCAGTGCGTTCAGGATGGCTGCGCCCAGGGCGATGCCCGTATCCTCCACGCTGTGGTGGCAGTCCACCTCGAGATCGCCCTTGCATGTGATTTTCATATCCGTCATGCTGTGCTTTGCCAGTAAGACGAGCATATGGTCAAAGAAGCCGATCCCGGTATTTATCTCGGATCTTCCCTCGCCGTCCAGATTTATCTCCACGGCGACCTGTGTTTCCTTCGTATTCCGTTCGCATTTCCCGGTGCGCTGCATCTTGGATCCCTCCTTTGTTTAAAAGCGTATGCCAGCGGAGCGCGCATGCGCCTCCAGTTCCTCTTCCCGTGCCAGGGTGATGATATCTTCATACACCTGTTGTAGGCCATCCCGGGTGTACTGGATCAGGCTGGTCTTCTTGATGAAATCGTCCACCCCCAGCGGGGAGGAGAAACGTGCCGTGCCCCCCGTGGGCAGCACATGGTTTGGCCCCGCCATGTAGTCTCCCAGCGGTTCGGGAGAATAGGGCCCCAGGAATATGGCGCCCGCGTTCTCGATCAGAGGCAGCAGCCCTTCCGGCTTTTCCGTCAGGATCTCCAGGTGTTCGGGCGCGATGGCGTTTGCGACGTAAGCGCATTCCGCAATATCGCTGCAGATGATGGCCGTCCCGAAATCCTGCATCGACCGCGCTGCAACGTCCTTCTTTGGCAGAAGTCCGCACTGCCGCACAATTTCCCTTATAACCCGCTCCGCCGTCTCCTTGCTCGTTGAGACGAGGATGGCGGCCGCCGTCTCGTCATGCTCCGCCTGGGAAAGCATATCCGCAGCTATATATACAGGGTCTGCGCTTTCATCGGCGATGACCAGTATTTCGGATGGACCGGCGATCATGTCGATGCCCACCTGTCCGAAGACTTCCCGCTTTGCCGCAGCCACGTAGGCGTTGCCAGGGCCTGTGATCTTGTCCACCTTCGGGATGTTTTCAGTTCCGTATGCCAGCGCCGCGATAGCCTGCGCGCCCCCGATCTTATATACCATGTCCGCGCCGGCTTCCTTTGCCGCCACGAGCCGCAGGGGGCTGATCTTTCCCGCCCTGTCGGGAGGCGTTGCCATGAGGATCGTTTTCACGCCCGCGATTTTGGCCGGCAGCACGTTCATCAGCACGCTGGAGGGGTAGCTGGCCTTCCCGCCCGGCACGTACACACCCGCCTTTGCGATGGGGCGGACCATCTGCCCCACCCTGCAGCCGTCTGTCGTTATCTCCCAGCTTTCGCGCCGTTGTTTTTCGTGGTATGCGGTTATATTCCCTGCAGCTCTCCGCAATGACGCCAGCGTCTGCTTGCTTACGGCTTTATATGCTTCCTCGTACTCTTCTGAAGTGACTGCCAGCCCGGTTGCCGCCAGGTCCGCTCCGTCAAACTTTCTTGTATACTCGTATAATGCCGTGTCCCCGCGCATCCGTACATCGGTTATGATCTTTTTCACGGACAGGATGACGTTCTCATCGAGCTCCGCCTTGCGCTGCAGCCGTGCTTTCCATGCCTTTTCGTCTGCCGATGGATATACCGGTATCATTTGCCATCCTCCAGCACTTCCGCCATTTTTTCGATCAGGGGACGGATCATACCGCCTTTGGACTTGAGGCTCACCCGGTTGACCACCAGGCGCGCGCTCACCCTGCAGATTTCCTCCAGCACCACCAGCCCGTTTTCGCGCAGCGTGCTCCCCGTCTCCACCACGTCCAGGATCTCGTCGGAGAGGCCCAGCAGCGGCCCCAGTTCCACAGAGCCCGAGAGCTTGATGATGTCCACGTTTTCGGACCACGAGCCGTAATATTCGCGCGCGATGGCCGGGTATTTGGTCGCCACCCGTTTGTTTGCCGCCGTGATGGCCCTGTCCCTGGCCTGCGGGAAACCTGCGATGCACAGCCTGCACGCGCCAAACCCCAGGTCCAGCATTTCATACAGCGGTGCGCCCGATTCCATCAGCGTATCCTTTCCCGCGATGCCCATATCCGCCACGCCGCGTTCCACATACGTGGGCACGTCCATTGGCTTTACCAGCAGGAGGCGTATCCCGTTTTGTTCGGACACCAGTTTCCGGCCGATATCCGAAAGATCGGCGTCGATGGCGCCGCATTTTTGCAGGAGTTCGACTGATTTTTCCGCCAGTCTGCCCTTTGCAAGGGCTATCGTTAACACATTATCATCCATCGGTTTACATTTTCCCTTCCATGGTCTCTTCCCGGCTTATAAAGAGCCATTTCCCTGCCCGTTTGCTCCGCGCATAGTCCCTGAGGGCTTCGACGTTATCCAATGAGGGATCGAATTCGGTCCGTATGCCTTGGGATCGCAGTTCCTGCACGGCTGAATATGCCCTTGCTTCTGCGTCTTTGGCGCAGCCCACCACAGCCTGCGGCGCGGGGATGCTTTGGAGCACCTTCTGCCGCTCCAGCGCGATCAGCACCCGTTTGATCCCCATGGCAAACCCGGTGGCCGGCATCTCCGTGCCAAATTCCCCGAGCAGGCCGTCATACCGCCCGCCTGTCAGCAGGGGGTACCCCAGGTCCCCTGTGATGCCCCGGAAGATCACGCCCGAATAGTAATCGATATCCTGCAGCATCGAAAGGTCGATGGATATGTACTGCTCATACCCGTAGGAGCATAGCAGGTCATACACGGCTTTGATGTTTGTGATCGCACGGATGCACCGGTCGTTTTGGGACAGCTTCTCGGCTTCTTTCAATATCTCCGGCCCGCCGTACAGGGACGGCAGTTTCATCAGCTTTTGCTGGATGCCCTCGTCCATCCCGCAGCCCGAAAGGAAAAGCTCCGCCTCGAGGCTGTTCTTGCGGTCGATGTGTTTGCGCAGTTCGTCGGCCTTCTCAGGCGGTATTCCGTACTCCGCCATTAATCCTTTGAAATATTCCACCTGCCCGATCTCGATCTCAAAATTCCCCAGTCCGGTGTCCAAAAGGGCTTCGATGGCCAGCGCGATGGCTTCGGCGTCCCCGCCCGCTCCCGCGACCCCCAGCAGTTCGATGCCCGCCTGGGTGAAGGCCCTCTGCCGCATGGGGTGCACCGGCTCATACCCGTACGCGTTACCGATGTAAAATAGCCTGTGCGGGCTGTCCTTCTTCTCCAGCCTTGTCGCCGCCATCCGTGCGATGGGCATGGTGATGTCGGGCCGCAGCACCAGGATCTTGCCGGTGCTGTCGATGAATTTGATCATCTTTTCCTGGCGCACCGAGCCGATGCCGCTGGCAAACACGTCGTAATATTCAAAATCAGGCGTCTCGACTTCATCGTAACCGCTGAGGAAAAAACGCTTTCGTATGATGCTTTCCAGTTCCCGCTTGTTGTAGCATTCCTGGGGCAGGAAGTCCTGCACGCCTTCGGGAACGTATTTCTTGTTGCTGTCCATTTCCCAATATATCCTTTATCGCTTTATCACGCTAATATGCTGATATGATATTATATATGCATGGATCTGTCAACTGTTTATTTTTTAACATCAATATTTTTCTTGCGGTCAATTCATTGCGATCTCATCCAGGCTTTTTTTATAGCGTCGGGCGGCCTCGGTTTCGACCTGCCGCTTCGCATCGGGCCCGTATCCGCCTGCCATCAGTTTTTGCAGCGTATCCCTGGCTTTTTGCAGGATCTCGATGTTACCCGTCAGGCTGGCCGCCTTGAAGTCCAGCGCGCCCGCCTGCTGGGTCCCCAGGAACTGTCCCGGGCCCCGCAGCCGCAGGTCCTCCTCCGCCACGTCAAATCCGCTGGCATGGGAGGCCAAAAACTCCAGCCGCGCGCAGGCTTCCGAATTTTCCGGGTAAAGCAGGAAGCAGTACGACTCCTTATCCCCTCTTCCCACCCTGCCCCGGAGCTGGTGCAATTGGGAAAGGCCGAACCGTTCCGCGTTTTCCACCGCCATGACGGTGGCGTTTTTTACGTCCACACCCACCTCCACCACCGTGGTGGATACCAGCACCTTGATATCCCCGCAGACGAACTTCTGGAGGATATCGTCCTTGTCCTTCCCCTTCATCCGTCCGTGCAGCAATCCCGTTTCGATGCCGGGCATGGCCTTGATAAGCTCTGAAAAGACCTCCTCCGCGGAACGGACCGGCGTTTCGTCGTTTTCTTCCAGTAGCGGGCATACCACGTAGGCCTGTTCCCCGGCTTGTGCCCTTTTCGCGATGAAATCATACATGTTGCAGCGCTTCTTCATGGGCACGCAGTGCGTTCGGACCGGTTTTTTCCCGGGCGGCATCTCATCCACCACCGAGATATCCAGGTCGCCGTACAGGATCAAAGCCAGCGTGCGCGGGATGGGCGTGGCTGACATCACGAGCGTATGCGGCTGGACCCCTTTGTTCTGCAGCGCCGCGCGCTGCCGCACGCCGAATCGGTGCTGCTCGTCCGATACCACCGCCGCAAGCAGTGCATAGTGGACGTCGGAGCTGATGAGTGCGTGTGTGCCGATGATGACCTGCCATTCCCCCGATGAGATCCTTGCCTTTGCCTCTTCCCGCTCCTTTTTGCTCAGCCCGCCGGTGAAAAGGCCAACCTGGATCCTCAGGGGTTCCAGTAACTTCTGCGCCGTCCGGTAATGCTGCCGCGCCAGTATCTCTGTCGGCGCCATCAAAGCGCCCTGGGCCCCGTTTGCGGCGGCGCAATACAGCGTATAGAGCGCCAGGATCGTCTTGCCGCAGCCCACGTCGCCCTGGACCAGCCTGTTCATGGGCGTATCCTTCTGCAGGTCTGCCGATATCTCGGACAATACGCTTCCCTGTGCGCCCGTCAGGCTGTAAGGCAGGATCGATGTGAAACGGTCAACGGCATCCTGCGCACAGGCCAGGGGTATCCCGTTCTTCCCTCTGCCCGGTCTTCCGGCCAGGGTCACAGCCGTTTGGAAAAGCAGCATCTCTTCGAAAGCCAGCCTTTCCCGTGCTTTTCGGATCTGGTCCTCACTGTTGGGGAAGTGGATCCACCGGATGGCCTCGCCCGCGCTGCACAGGCTGCATCGTTCAACGATACTGGCAGGAAGGGATTCGGGGATAGCGCCAGCGTTTTTCAGGCATTCCCTGATGAGCCCCCGCAGTACCTTCTGGGACAGGCCGGCACTCAGGGGATAAACGGGCAGGTATTTTTCCTCCGGGTCAAATTTCTCGGGTACTTCGATCACGGGGTTGATGATCTGTATCTCGGAAAAGCGGTATTCAGCCTTGCCGATCACGATGTATTCCCCGTCCGGATGCAGCTGGCTCGCGACATAGGGCTGGTTGTACCACGTCAGTTTGATCGTTCCCGTCTCGTCTCCGGCTTTTACGCTCGTGATGGTCAGACCCTTTTTGCGGAAGACCGAGGGCTTGGTACGCAGGGTAAGTTGCACCACAACGTCACCCGGATGCATATCCGATACCTTGTGTATGTGTGATATGTCCTTGTAGTCGCGTGGGAAATGCTCCAGCAGGTCCCGGACTGTTTCGATGCCGAGTTCTCCCAGCAGTTTCAGCCGCTGCGGCCCTACGCCTTTGATGGTGGATAGGCTTATCCGGTGATATCCGGCCATATTTCCTCCGGCAATACTTGTATATTCCCATTATAGCAAACACAGGGAACATTTCATAAACGAAAAAGCGGGGTTTCTCCCGCCTGAGACTTAAAAATAACGCAATTATGAAAACTTGTATAAAAGGCTCATGATCGTGGCTTGCCGCTATGATGAAAAAAGCGGGGCAATGCCCCGCCTGTATGATTGCATTTTTCTATTCCACCGAAAAGACGTAGAAATACAGCGGCTGGCCGCCGTATTGCAGCTCCACATCGCAGTCGGAATATGCTTCCGAGACTTTGCCGATGAATGCCTCCGCTTCTTCCTTTTTGACGTCGGAGCCATAAAAAGCGATGATCGTGGATTCATCGTCTGTGACCATGCTCTTCATGAGGTTTAGCGCCACTTCCTCCACGTTCTTGCCCACGTGCAGCAATTGTCCGTCCAGAAGGCCCAGGATATCCCCTTCCTGGATCTCCTTTCCCTCCAGAGTGGTGGCCCGCACGGCAAATGTGACGCTGCCGGATTTCACGTTGCCGATGGCTTTGGTCATCCTGGCCTCGTTTTGCTCCGCAGTGGCGTCCGGATTGAAGGCGATGGCCGAGGAGATCCCCTGGGGGATGGATTTTGTGGGGATCACGATGACACGCTTTTTGGAAAGTTCTGCAGCCTGCTGCGCCGCAAGGATGATGTTCTTGTTGTTGGGCAGCACAAATACCGTATCGGAAGGGGATTTTTCGATGGCGTTGGCGATGGTTTCGGTGCTGGGGTTCATCGTCTGGCCGCCCTGGATGATCTCGTCGGCCCCCAGGTCCTTGAATACGCTCACCAGACCGTCGCCGATGGCTACGGCTGCGATAGCAAAAGGTTTCATGGGCTTGGGCGGCGCTTCCTCCAGGGTGCGGTGCTGCTCCTTCATGTTGTCTATCTTCATGTTGCTCAGTTCGCCCAACCGCAGGGCGTATTGCAGCGCCTTGCCGGGTTCGTTGGAGTGGACATGGACCTTGATCAGGTTCACATCCCCCACCACGAGCACGCAGTCCCCAATTTTTTCGAGCTTCTCGCGGAACCGGTCTATTTCATATTCTGTCACATTTTCAAAGGTGTTTTTGATGAGGAATTCGGTGCAATACTGGAATTGCAGGTCAAGGGGCTCCTCCACGGGAACGGCCTCGGGTGCGGCAGATTCAAATATGGCCATATCACCCACGTCTTCCCCGTCCAGCGCCATTTTGAAGCCTTTGTACAGGACCAGCAGGCCCTGCCCGCCTGCATCCACCACGCCCGCCTGTTTGAGGACCGGCAGCATCTCGGGTGTTTTTTTGAGGATGACCTCGCCTTCCTCGATGGCGGAATCCAATACCAGGTATACGTTGGCGCCATAGGACGCCTGTTCCACGGCCCGGTTGGCCATGTATTTTGCCACGGTGAGGATCGTGCCTTCCTTGGGTTTGAGCACGGCCTTGTACGCCGCCTCCATGCCGGCGCGCATCGCCCCGGCCAAAGCTACGCCGTCGGCCGTCTCCATACCCGAAACGCCTTTGGCAAATCCGCGGAATATCTGGGAAAGGATGACGCCGGAGTTGCCCCTTGCGCCTTTGAGCGCGCCGATGGCTACTGCGTCCGCGACCTTGGAGATGGAGTGGCTGTCCATGTTCTTGATCTCGCGTACAGACGACATCATGGTCAGGGACATGTTCGTCCCCGTGTCGCCGTCCGGCACCGGAAATACATTCAGCGCGTCCAGGCTCTTTTTATTCTTTTCCAGGAATGCGGCGCCTTTGAGTACCATCTCTTTGAAGAGGACGCCGTCTATGATATGATGTGCCAATTCGCTATCTTCCCCCCGTCTGGAAACATTCGCATTGCGGATCGTATCGGGCCCGAATCGCTATACCCGGATGCCCTGCACGGTTACGTCCACCCTGTTGACATACAGTCCTGTCATATTCTCGAGGTTGTACTTGACGTTTTCAATGATATTGGAGGCAACGGCAGATATGGATACGCCGTATTCCACGATGACATACAGTTCGACGATGACTTCTTCCCCGTCCCAGCGTATTTTGACGCCCCTGCTGAGATTCTCACGCCTGAGCAGTTCCACGATGCCGTCCGTTGCACGGCGGGAAGCCATGCCGACAAGACCGTAGCATTCCATTGCAATGATTCCGGCCAGGCTTGCAAGCGCTTCATCGCTGTAGACGATGTAACCCAGTGCGTTGCGCTTTTTGATAGCCATCTTCTTACCTCCATTCGCAATTACATGTTCCGCCGTTAAATTATATTCTACCTTAATTTGCCCCAATACACAACAACGGGACTGACTGCGCCTGTCGTGTTATGTCATGATCCATGACCACGTAAACTGTCATTAGCTCTGTTTGTAGAGGTTGCATACTTCCTTGGCATCGCCCAGCATTTTTACGGTATGGTTCTCCAGCCACAGGACCTTTGTGCACAGGCGTTCCACCTGCTCCACGGAATGCGAAACAAAAACGACGGAGGTCCCCCCGCTCAGGATCTGATTGATGCGTTGCTCGCATTTCTTTTGAAAGCGGAAATCACCCACCGACAATGCTTCATCCACCAGAAGAAGGTCCGGCTTGACCTGTGTGGCGATGGCAAAGCCGAGCCTGGCGTACATGCCTGAAGAGTAATTTTTGAGCGGTACATCGGAAAATTCCTTCAGTTCGGCGAAATCCAGGATCTCGTTGAACCGGTCGTTCATCATCTTCCGGTTGTAGCCCAGGAATGCGCCGTTGAGGTAGATATTGTCGCGGGCCGTGAGTTCCATGTCAAAACCCGCGCCCAGTTCGATGAGCGGGGCGATGGTCCCGTATACGTGTATCTCGCCGTTTGTAGGCTTCAGTACACCGGCGACCAGCTTGAGGAGCGTGCTTTTGCCGGCCCCGTTCAGGCCCACGATACCCAGTATCTCGCCCTGTTTCAATGTGAACGATACATCCCGGAGCGCCCAGAATTCCTCGTAGTGCAGCTTCCCTTTGAGGGCGCGGATGATATATTCCTTCAGGGCGTAGATCTTTTCGCTGTTCAGGTTATATCGCATGGATACGTTTTTTGCTTCTAGGATGATTTTTTCCGGCATGGCTTTTATCCACCATCAAACATAATTTAGGAATTTGTATTGTTTCCATCGGAATACCAAAAGCCCGATCAAAAGCATCAGGACGGCGATGCCCAGGCACAGAGCGTTTTCCTGGATGCCGGGTAGCTGGTATACTGTCACGGAGTGGGTTGGGTCCTTCATATAATCGATCAGGCTCTGCTGGTGCAGGACGATCGATCTGAAATAGTTGATGAAATGGTACATGGGGTTCAGTTGGAAGATCGCCTGGTATTTCTCAGGTATATGTTTCAGTTCATAGAATATCGGGGTGAAGTATGTCCATGCCAGGGTGAATACGCCGTAAATGTGCTGGATATCCCGGAAAAAGACCACGATCGTGGAGAGCACCAGGCCCAGCCCCATGGAAAAGATCAGGATGTATAGGGCCGCGACAGGTATCAGCAGGAGCGACCATGAATAAACGACACCGCTGATAGCCGTGATCACGAGCACGGATACCATGTTGAAGCCCAGGTTCACCAGTGCGGACAGCACCTTTGAGATGGGAAAGATGTATTTGGGGACATATATCTTCCTCAAAAGCGCTCCGTTCCCCAGGATGGAGTGCATGGAGAGCGTCGTGGACTCCACCATGAACGAGAAGAAGACCTGCCCTGTGATCAGGTATACGATGTAGTGGGGTATATTGAATCGGAAAACCAGAGAAAAGACCACGCTCATGACCAGCATCATGAGGAGCGGATTGAGCACCGACCAGATGATGCCCAGCACGGACCCTTTGTATTTTACCTTGATATCCCGCTTGACCAGTTCACCCAGCAGCATCGAATATTTGGAAAGTCCTGTTAACATGCTTTACTTCCCCGGATCATTCAAATTATAACTTTGATATTATAACCGAACTCTCTGCATAAATCCAGTCCAATCACAATGCACGGATGAAATGTACATTCCCTTGTTTGCATAAGGGAAATTTGCCGGTGCCTTCGTGCACGTTATTCCCGTAACAAGGTTTTCTCCGCATTATATTCTGTTTTTCCTTGCGTTCTTAAGGGCCTGCCGGTGAATATGATTGTTATATATGATGCTATCTGTTATGATTGGTGTACATAATCTCGTACTGTCAACCTTATGCATTCTGCAGAAAAGGAGGCACGGACAAGGCAAGGGATCCTGCCAATAACTGCAATCATTTATTCAATTCATGCTCCTTTGCCGTCTAAAAAAGAATGGTAATTGTACTCGTGCTGGATCAGTTCGACAAGGAAAATAATGGCCTGACGGTTTCCGCCGCCCGTTTTGCGGAGAAACTTCGCGCCCGCGGTCACGAGGTGCGCATCTGCTCCACAGGGGCGCCCGCCCCCGGCAAGTACGTGATGAAAACCAAGATCTATCCCATTATAGATCCCATCATCAGTGCACAGGGCACGGTTTTTGCCCGTTCGGATGATGATCGAGTCCGTCAGGCTTTGACGGGAGCCGATATCGTGCATATGTATACGCCCTTCCGTTTGAGCATGCGTATCCGTGAGATTGCGCAGGAGATGGGCGTGCCGTATATGGCGGCCTTTCATACGCAGCCCCAGAATATTACGTACAATTGCGGCATGAAATATTTCACCCCCCTTGCCCACTGGCTTTACTGGTGGTTCGACCACCGTTTTTACCGGTATGTGGACGATATCCATTGCCCCACCGCGTTCATTGCCGGTGAACTTTCGCGCCATGGTTACAAGGCGCGGCTCCATGTGATCTCCAACGGCGCGGATGAATCCTTTCAGCCCATGGCTGTCGAAAAGCCCGCGGAATGGCGTGACAGGTTCGTCATCATGATGATCGGCCGCCTTTCCGAAGAGAAAAGGCAGGATCTGATCATCCGTGCTGCGCTCCGTTCCAAATACAGCGACCGGATACAGCTGGTCTTCCCCGGCAAAGGCCCGAGGCAGTCCTACTACGAGCGCCTGGCGCGCGAGCTGAAAAACCCGCCCGTGTTTGCCTATTATAAAAGGGACGATCTTATCCGGCTGATGAACCAGTGTGATCTCTATGTCCATGCCGCCGAAGTGGAGATAGAGGCGATCTCGTGTATAGAGTCCTTTTCGTGCGGCCTCGTCCCGGTGATCGCCGATGCAAGGATGAGCGCCACCAAGCAGTTTGCATTGGATGAGCGCTGCCTTTTCAAAGACAAAAGCGTGAAGGATCTCGTTTCCAAAATCGAATACTGGATCGAGCATCCCGAAGAAAAGGCAGATATGAGCAAAAGGTATATCGAATACTCCGCGCAATACAGAGTATCGCTTTCCGTCGACAGGATGGAAGAGGTCTATCATGATGTCATCGCGAGGTTCCGCGGCAGAAAAAAACCGGCAGTCGATGAGGAAGAGTTGGGTGAATCGGAGGAATTGGTCGAGGCGACCTCCCCCATGGTATGATTAACAACTGCGAGACATACAACAAGAAAGCGGATACCCTCTAGCGTATCCGCTTTCTTTTTCATGGTCCACTGTCTGCATCGTTTCTGGCGGGATGTACCCGGCGCACCCGGAAAACGTCTCAGTGGAACGGTTCAGCTGTGCGGCAGCTGCCAGGCAGGTTTGTGGAGTAATCCAATACACCAGAACTCAAAAAGGTGGCTTAAGCCACCTTTTTGAGTTCAATAAATCAGGTATGTTTCTCTCTGAGGTTGCCTTCCGCCTTCCGGATCTCCTGTAGGGACTTGGTATAGGGCTTGTTGAAGGTCGCGCAACCCACGTTTTTCTGGCGGATGAGGAACTCGATGCAGTTGTCACACGCCGTGCACCATTTGATCTCGTTATCTCTGCCTTCCAGGTATTTTTTGGGCAGCAGCGGATCGGCCAGGGATTGCCTGCCAAGGCAGATCATATCCACGACGCCGTCTTTGATATTCTTGTTGCCCCAGAATGCCACGGTGTTCTCTTCCTTGTTCCTGGCCTGCAGCCTGTTGTTGCCGTTGTTGAATACCGAGTAGTCGGATCCCAGTACGACAGCCTTTTTCAGTACGTCTTTGGCTGCCTTCTGGAAACCAAATGCCAGGTAAGCCTGGTCCGGCACCGCCTTGTCGGGCTGTGAAAGGGCCAGCGTGATGGACGGGCTGCCCTGGGACTGGATGATGAAGCTCGCGCCCCGCTCTTCCAGGCCCTTGATGAGGTCCAGCGGCTCGGTCAGGTCGATGATGGGTGTATCCGGGCCTGCAGATCCCTGTCCGCCCGGGAAGCCTTCCCAGAAGGATACTTTGGATCCCACGAGGAAGTTTTTGTCGTTTACGGCTTTGATGACTCTTTCGGTCAGGTCAAAGGCATACTGCCTTCTCTTCTCCCACGGTCCGCCGTACTTCCAGTTCCCGTCGTTGTACGGGCGTAGGATCTGGGATCCCAGGTAGCCATGGCAGAATTTCAGGTCTACGCCGTCTGCGCCTGCGTCATGAGCGATCTTGGCGGCGGTTACGAACTGATCCATGATCTTGAGCACGTCGTCCTCGCTCAGTACGTCTCCGCCGAATCCGGCTAGGGGCTTGATGCATACGCGGCGGGAAAATGCGGGGTGGCTCAGTTCGCCGGAGTGGGTCAGCTGCCAGATGAACAAGGGTTTGTCGTTGACCTTCTTCATTTCGCTGGTAAACTTCTCGAGGGGTTTTGCATTGTGCGGCATGATGGAGAGCTGGAACTGCCTGGACCTGCTCTCGTAGCCTACGGTGATGGCTTCCAGCACGATCACGCCGGAGTCGCCTTCAAACAGGTTTTTGTACCTTTCATAGGTTTTTTCGGTGGGATTGCCCTGTTCATCCGAATCGCAGCATTCCATGGCATTCATGGAGAAGCGGTTGGAAGCGGTCTTGGTCCCTATTTGTAATGGTTGGGCTAATGGTTCGTCTTTTCTCGCCATTTCCTTTACCTCCTGTTATAGAATATTCATGGTTGCCCATACTCTAAATATATAACGTGAAATACAATCCAACAACACCGGAGTAATACCGGGTAATACCAGTTGGAACCTAGTACTTTACTCCAGCGTCAGCATGGACCGTAAAAGATACGACCTGAGATTATCCTTCCCCTGCTCCAGCCCAAGCTTTTTGCGGATATTGGCCCTGTGGAAGTCCACGGTCTTCGTGGAAAGGCACATGATTTCGGCGATCTCCTTGGATGTTTTGCCCCCTTTGATCAGCGACATGATCTGGATCTCCCTGGATGTGAAGTCTTTGAGGCTGGATGAGTCCGAGAGATAAGGCGTCACGATGTTTTCAAAAAGGTTGTCCAAAAAAGAGATCATCTCATATTCCAGAGGTCTTTCCGCAAAGCCGTCCTTCATCTGTTTGATAACGGGTTTGACAAATTTCCGGACATTGCTGGTGATATTGTTTTCAATGTCCTTCTTCTCCATCTCCTTCTGATCGATATAGGTTTTCAGGATCTCGTTCTGCTTTTTTATATTGTCCATTTCCCGCTCAATGTTGCATATTTTTGAATACAGGTCCACCTCGTACGTGATGTCCTTCACATATTCCACCACGCCGGTGATCTTTTCCCCGTCCATGATCGGAATGGCCAGAAGTTCGTGCCACCCCGAAACATTGTTCTTTTTGATGTAATAGGAGATGATATCCCTGTTGGCTTGCCCGGTTTCCAGCGTTTTCAGGATCGGGCATTTGATGCAGGGCTTTTCCCTGTCATGATAAACGGAATAGCACTTGCGGCCGATGATGCGCCGCCGCATCGAATACCACGTCTGCATGGTAAAATTGATGCTGATGACGTTGAGGTCCTTGTCGAGGATGCTAATGCCGTCCTCAATGGAATTGAAAATGTTGCTTTCATGGGAAAAGGCGGCTTCTATGTCCGACTTCCAGAAGAATTTGCTCCCGTTGAACACATTGGTATTATGCTCTTTGTACATTTCGATGGCCTTGGTATCCATTGTTACACCCCCATGCAAGCATATTCATATTTATCATTATAATTCATACTAGTTTTACTAGTCAATCTTCAGGATAATGGAAGCTCAGGCGGTGCATGGCAAAGCAAACATATTGAAAATAATCGTTGCCAAACGTTTTTTTCAATGGTAGAATGTATGTGTTTTGAGCGGCGAAAAAGGAGGTGTTTGTTCTAATGGCTAAAAATTGCGAGATTTGTGGTAAAGGTGTGGTTTACGGGAATAAAGTCAGCCACTCTCATCGGAAATCCAGACGCAGTTGGGCCCCGAACATTCAGAGTGTGAGGGCCATCGTGAACGGTACTCCCAAAACGCTCAATGTTTGTACGCGCTGTATCCGTTCAGGCAAGATCGAACGCAATGTCTGATTGATCCATTGGGAAAAGACGCGGGTAACCGCGTTTTTTTATTGCGTTATCCGGGGTGGCCTTCTTCCCCTTCCGCCTTCCTGGTTGACAGTAGCTTGACCTGAATTAATACAATTTGCGCTGCTTCAGCGGGCAAAGAGCTTCAATAAGGCCCGCAGGAATCTTGGCGGTTTGATGCAGAAGATCTTCAAATCAGACACCTCCCAGCTTTTCACGTATTCGGTTTCATCAGCAGGACCGGAAGAAAAACACGCCCAGAATAATGAGTGAAGCGCCGAGGATCAGGCTCCAGACCCAAATCGGTATGAATACGCATATGAGTATGAGCCCGGCGATTACGCAGAATATGCCAATGCCACGCCTTCCGAATCCTCCAGCAAACATGAAAACCCACTCCGATCCTGATAGTAAATAATACTCGCGTGGGGTGGGTTTTGATAACAGATTATTTTATTATGCCTGTTTCTGCATGATGATGATGGCCGTACCCGCGGTGATGGAGACGCTTGCAGTGGTTTTTGTAAATACGTTGCTGATCCCCAGTGTGATGTCACAGGGGATGGACTTATGCACGATGGGATACGCAAGGCCTTCCGTTTTCTCGATAAAGAGGCCGTCGCCGAATGGGATGATGGAGATGGTTCCGCCGGGCTTTCCATGCAGCAATGTTTCCGACCCCGCCGCCATAACGACTTGCTGATCATCCACCATTTTTGCTTCTTTGCCCCTTCGCATGAGGCGGATGAGCAGCATCAGGTTGCCCATGGCATGGTCGAGCCTTCCGCCAAGTGCGCCGGTGATGATGAAAGTATCGGCGCCCCGTTCCATCGCCAGGTCCACCGCCGCCTGCGCATCCGTATCGTCTTTTTGCACGGGAAGCCGTATGATCTCGATCGTATCACGGTCATATTGTTCAAGCAGTTTGGGGTCGATGGAGTCCATATCTCCGATCAGTACGTCCGGCTTCACGCCTGCCTCCAATGCCCAGGCCAGCGCGCCATCGGTACATAGGATGAGATCGCACCCCCTGATTTCATCGATCGTCATCCGATCGGGAAGAGCCGTACCGTTGACGAGTATGCCTGCCTTCACTTTGGCTCGCCTTTCAGCTGCAGGATCGCCCTTTTCATATCCACCGCTCCAAACACGGCGGTGCCCACGGAGAGTACGCTCGCCCCTGCCGAGATGATCTTTTGCGCATTGGTCGCGGAGATCCCTCCATCCACGGAAATATCTGTTTTTTTCTCCCCTTCATCGATGAGCTTTCTCATTTGGGCTATTTTACCGAGTATCGCGGGTATGAAGCTTTGGCCGCCATAGCCTGGGTTCACGGACATTAATAGGACAAGGTCGATATCGTCCAGGATATAGTCCAGCGCGGACAGGGGCGTGGCGGGGTTCAGGGCGACGCCCGCTTTCATGCCCGCCTCACGGATGGCCTGAAGTGTTCTGTGAAGGTGCAGGCATGCTTCGGCATGGACTGTGATCATATCCGCCCCGGATTTGGCAAATTCATCGATATGGCGTTCAGGGTTTACGATCATGAGGTGGACATCCAGCGGAAGCACGGTGTGCTGGCGTAGCGCCTTCACCATTTGCGGGCCGATCGTGATGGTGGGTACAAAACTGCCGTCCATGATGTCCACATGGATCATATCCGCCCCCGCTTTTTCCGCCCTTCGGGATTCCTCCCCCAGCTTCGCATAATCTGCAGCCAGGATGGATGCACTTACTTTGATCGTTCCCATAGCAGCCTACCGTTCCTTTCTTTGCTTTCGTATCTCATGAAGGATCTCAATATACCTTTTGTATCGCTCCTGCACGATCTTACCGTCGTTCAGAGCCTTTTTTACAGCGCAACTCGGCTCGCTGTCGTGCAGGCAGCCTGAGAATTTGCATTTACCCAGGTGCATTCGAAACTCCGGATAATACCCTGCGAGTTCTGCTTCCGTCACATCTGTGATATCAAACAGGCTGAATCCCGGGGTGTCCGCCACCATGCCCCCGCCTTCTGTCTGCAGGAGCTCCACATGGCGTGTCGTGTGCCTGCCGCGCTGTATTTTCTGGCTGATATCCCCGGTTTTCATATCGTCCCCGGAGGTGATGCAGTTTATGATCTTCGATTTTCCCACACCGGACTGCCCTGCCAGGCAGCAGATGGCGTCCTTGATGTAGCTTTCGAGCTGCCTGATCCCCGCCCCTGTCTTTGCGGAGATGCGCGCGATATCATAGCAGGAGTATTGTTCCGCGATGGACCAGACCGTTTCTTCCTCCGCTATTTCGCATTTGTTGATGCATATGCACGGTTTGATCCGCATCCTTGCAGCCTGTATCAGCAGTTTGTCCACCAGCAGGAAATCGGGTTCAGGACTTGTAGCAGCTATGACAAGGATCATCACATCGATGTTTGCGATGGGTGGCCTGTCCAGCTGGTTCCTTCGCGGCAGGATCTGATCGATCAGGTCATTGGCCTTGTCTGTGCGCAGCATGACCTCATCCCCTACGAAAGGCACCAGCCCTTCCAGGCGGAAACGCCCGCGCGCTTTGCAGGTATGGAGGCTGCCGTCTTCACCTGAGACCGTATAAAAACCACCTACGCCTTTCAGGATGATGCCCTTCATTTAAAAGCCCCCATAGTTTTTAAAAGAAACAGGCTGCCGGCTTGCTTCCCGTCCGTTCACATAGATGATTACGTTCTTTTGTGATATCGAGGTGCTGTAGATCGTCAGGTCCAGATCCAGTTTCCCCTTGGATGCCTCACGCTTGTCCACCATATACTCGATACTGTCGTCCAATAGTACGACCAATACTTCCGATTTTGCCTGCTCGATATTGATGCTTGTAGAAATTTTTGCGTAGCATTTTTTATCCAGTTCGCTGATGGTGAGTTCCACCGGCGCCGAAACGGGCGCGAGCGTCGTATTGGCTTCCGGTTTTTGCTCGATCACCGTCCCCTGCGCCAGGTCGCTTTGCGTTTGGTATATCCTCAGCCACTGGAAGCCGGCCGTTGAAAGTTTTTCTTTTGCGTCCTCCAGGCTCAGGTTTACTACTGACGGCATCGTATAGATGCTGTCGCTTGCAATGCCGCTTACCCAAAGGTCTACAAACGTCCCTTTGGCTACTTCCGTATCGGGCTTTGGATCCTGGTCCAGTACGTATCCATCCGGCTTTTCGCTTTCCTGGTATTGTATCCCCCTGGAAACCAGTCCCATCTGGTCGATCGCCTTTTCCGCGTCCGCGAGCGTGTATCCCGAAAGGTTGGGCATGTTGAGTTTGTTCGGTCCGCTGCTGACGGTGATGACCGCGGTCTCGCCTTCCTTGATGATCGTGTTGGCTTCCGGGGTCTGCTGCATGACGATACCTTCGGTGATGGTATCATCTGATTTGGTCTCCACGGTATAATCGATTTTCCTTGCGTTTAACGCGGCTCCCGCTTCCTGTTCGGTCTTGTTCACAACGCCGGGCATGATGCCGATATCCGTGTTTTTACGCTGCTGATAGTACTGGCTTTGCGTGACGAAAACCGCGACCAGCGCGCCTGCCACGGCAAGTGTGACCGCCAGTGTGATGATCAGGATCCGCCGCAGCCTGACGGTGGCTTTTACGGGCTTTTGTCCCTCTTCATGTTTGAAGAAGGGCATGAACCGCTGTGTGGGAGCATCGTCGCTCGCCAGCGCCACAAATGTGCCTTCCGGCTCCTTCAGGGAACGCAGGAGGTTCTCCTTGAAGGCATCCGCATTCTGGTACCGGTCAGACTTGTCTTTTTGCGTGGCCTTGCGGATGATGTCGCTCAGGGCCGTCGGTATCGCGGGATTGACCTCTTTGGGGATGGGCATCGGGGCGGAGATGTGTTTTAGCGCCACCGATACGTCCTTTTCCCCGTGAAAAGGCACATCCCCCGTCAGCATCTCAAAAAGGGTGATCCCGAGGGAGTAGATATCCGATGTGCGTTCGGCCCTGTGTCCGTTGGCCTGTTCCGGGGAGATGTAATGGACGGAGCCCATTGCACCTGCCACCTCGAGCGTGGCCGTTTGCGAGGATACGTCGCACGCGATGCCGAAGTCCGTCACCTTTGCTGTGCCGTCCTCGGTCATGAGGATGTTCCGCGGCTTGATATCCCTGTGTACGATGCCCGTTGAATGCGCCGATTTCAGTGCGTCGCACACCTGCACGGCTATCCTGACGGCTTCGGGGTATTCCAGCCTGCCGCTTTTTTTGATCAGGTCCTTCAGGGTCGTGGGGAGGTACTCCATGACGAGGTAATACATGTCCCCATCCCGGCCAACATCATACATTTTGACGATGTTCGGGTGTTTCAGGCTCATGGCGGCCTGCGCTTCCCGCCGGAAACGCCGCAGGAAACTTTCGTCCTCCTGCAGTTCGCGCTTCAGTATTTTCAAAGCTACGGTATCGCCGCTCGTGATGTTCTCCGCCTTGTAAACGATGGACATCCCGCCCCTGGCGATTTCTTCGATGATCCTGTATTTTTCATTTAATACCATTCCCGTCATGCCGATGCACCTGCCTTTGCATCGTTGAGCGTGGCGGCCACGGTTACGTTGTCGGCGCCGCCCCGATGCAGTGCCAGCTTCACCAGAGTCTTCACTTTCTGTTCGAGGGAATCCTGTTTTTCAAGGATCCGGCATATGTCTTCGTCGGTTACATATTCCGTCAGGCCGTCTGTACAGAGCAGCAGGATGTCGCCGTTTTTCCAGGCAAAACGGATAAGATCGGTCTCAGTCTGGGAATGGGTCCCCACGGCGCGCATGATCACGTTTCGTTTGGGGTGAATGATGGCTTCCTCCGGTGTGATCGTTTTGCTCTCCACCAGGTGCGCCACATAGGTATGGTCTTTAGTCAGTTGGACGGCTTTTTCCCCGTCAAACAGATAGGCGCGCGAGTCTCCCACGTGGCCGATGAGGACCTCATCGTCAAAAATGAGCGCGGCGGTCAGTGTGGTGCCCATGCCGCGGAAGGACGATTTCTGCTGGGACATATTGAATACGTCTGCATTTGCACTGTTCACCGCAGCGCAGATCATATCCCCGAGTCCTTCACATTTGTCGAGCGTGCTGTTTTCCGCGAAATAACGCAGCAGGCCCTTTACGGCTGCCGCACTGGCCACTTCCCCTGCGGCGTGGCCGCCCATACCGTCTGCGATGATGATGACGTTCTGCGGCAGCTGCGCGGTTATGCTGCCTTTTATACTTTTGGGTATATAAAACGCATCTTCGTTGTTTTTCCGGATCCTGCCGGTATGGGATTTGGCCGCAAATAGCATCGGGTTCTCCCCTAATCTCTTATTTGACTGTTACCTTGCACTTCAAATATTGCCTTTTATATAAGAGCGCCGCAACTGGCCGCATGCGCCCTGGATGTCCTGCCCCAGTGAACGGCGTATCGTGACGGACAGTCCGCCCTTCGAAAGCCACCCGGAGAAAGCCTCTGTCCGCCTTGCTTCAGAACCCTGCAGGCAGGTTTCCTCCACCGGATTGAGGGATATCAGGTTCACATGGCACTGCAGGTTTTTTAAAATGCTGCACAGCTTTGCAGCGTCTTCTTCCGAGTCGTTTAGCCCCTTTATCGGCGCATACTCGAATATGACGCGCCTCCCGGTTTCCCGGATATAAAAGCGCACCGCTTCCAGTATCTCGGCGATCGGGTACGCCCTGGCAGCCGGCATGATCTTCTGTCTCGTTTCATCGTCCGCTGCATGCAGCGATATGCACAGCGTCACAGGCAGCTTTTCCTTCGCCAGCCGGATGATCTGCGGCGCCAGCCCGCAGGTGGAGAGCGAGATGTTTCTCGGGCTCACGCCCATTCCCCCGGGTGCGCTGATCAGGTGCAGGAACCGGATGGCGTTATCGTAATTATCCAGGGGTTCCCCGCAGCCCATCATGACGATATTGGTCACTGCCCTTCCGCCATCCTTTGCCAGGGCTGATTTATCCTTTTCCACTGCCACGCACTGGGCGGCCATCTCGCCTGCGCTCAGGTTTCGTTTCAGTCCGCCGATGGTCGAAGCACAAAAGGCGCACCCCATACGGCATCCAGCCTGTGTGGAAATACACAGCGTGCCGCCGTATTTATACGTCATATATACGCTTTCTATTATATTCCCGTCAAAAAGCAAAAACAAATATTTTGTCGTGCCGTCATTTGAGACGAGTTTCTGCTCCATCTGCACGCCGTGCAGCGGATAGGCTTCGAGTTTTTCCCGCAGTTGTTTCGGCAGGTTGCCCATCTCGGCGGGGGGGATGCCTTTGTAGAGCCAGGAAAAGAGTTGTTTTGCGCGGAACGGCTTCTCGCCCATGCTTTCCATGAGCCCTTCCAGCTGGGCCAGGTCCATATCATACAGCCCGTCCATTTCAGCGCCTCGTCATTTTGGCTATGAAGAAGCCGTCGATATGGTCCAGGTGCGGAAAGAGCTGGAGCCAGCCATTTGAAAGCCTCGCCCTGTCGAACCCTTCCGGAACATACGCCGAAAGGTCTGCCATTTCGAATTTCGGATTATTCGCCAGAAATGCCTTGATAATCTCTTCATTTTCCTCTTTGATGATGGTGCAGGTGGAGTATACCAGCGTCCCGCCGGGTGCTACGTACTTTGAACAGGTTTGAAGAATCTGCATTTGCAGTTTGGCCAGTTCGGCGATGGCCTCGGGGGATTTGGTGAGTTTGATGTCTGGTTTGGAATCGGTTACGCCCAGGCCCGAGCACGGCGCATCCACCAGTACGGCGCCCGCCCGGCCCGCCAGGCCTTTTTTCAGTTCCGCTGCGTCCTGCAACTGCGCGGTGATGCGGTAGTATCCCAGTCTTTTGGCGTTTTTTTCCACGAGCTGGACCCTGTGCGGATGGATGTCAAATGCGATGATCTCCGCCTCGCCCCCTGTGAGCTGCGCCATCAGCATGCTTTTCCCGCCCGGCGCGGCACATGCGTCGATGACCATCGTTCCTTTTTGAGGGGAGGTGATGCGCGCCACCAGGGCCGCCGCCTCGCCGATGGAGCTCACCTTCCCGGAGAGGAACATCTCGTCCGCCGCCAGGTCGCCGTAGCCTTTCACATAAAAGCATTCCGGGCTCCACTCGCCCTTTTCAAACTGCAGCCCCTTATTCTTCAGGTACGCTTCCCAGTCAGCGGTGCTTATTTTCATTGGGTTCGGGACCAGGCAGATGCCCCGCTGCCTCGGCCGGTAGGATACCATCTTTTCGGCAAACTCATAGCCGTATTCCGAGATCCACTTTGAAACCAGCCAGAGCGGGTAACTGTATTTGATGGATAGGTATTTCTCCGGCTGGGTCTCCTTGTCGGGCAGGAGGATGTCGTTTTTGTCTTTCGAGACTTTACGGAGCACGGCGTTGACGAAACCCCGCTTGCTTTCCCGCCCCGTCCGTGCGCAGAGCAGCACGCTTTCGTTCACTGCGGCGCTTTCGGGTATTTTGGAGAGGAAAAGCAGCTGGTAGGTCCCGATGCGCAGGATGTTCATCAGGGTGTCGTCGGGCTTTTCACGCAGGTACGCGGAAAGCGCATGGTCGATGTACATCAGGTTTTCCAGTACGCCGTAGGCGATCTGGGAAGCCAGTCGTTTGTCCGCCTCGCCCAGTTCGGCGCCCTTGAGCACGTCCTTGACGGCGAGGTTGGAGTAGGAGCCTTCCCGCGTGACCTTGGATAATATTTTCAGCGCGATGCTTCTTGCATTCTGTTTGGTTTCTTCACTCATTCTTCAATATCCTCAAAACAGGTTCCCTCCTGCATGGGGTTCCCCCGTAAATAGTCCTTGGCATTCATCCGTTTCCCGCCGGGGGATTGCATTTCGATGATCTCGATGGCGCCGTCACCCGCAGCAGCTATGAGCCCCTTCCTGGGGTCAGCGGTGATAATGGTGCCGGGTTCCGCATTTATGGAGGTTGGGTCGGCTTTGCGTGCCTTCCACACCTTCAGTATCTGCCCCCGGTAATGGGAATATGCCCCCGGCCAGGGGTCGCATGCCCTTGCCAGGTTTCGTATCCTTTCAGCGGGGTCGCTCCAGTTGATGTGTCCTGTCTCTTTTTTGATTATGGTGCATTTGGTCGCCTGCGCCTCGTCCTGTTCCTCCCTCGGCGCCTTGCCTGCTTCGACCAGGCGCAGGGTATCCCGTAAAACCTCCGCTCCGAGGATGGCCAGCCGGCTGAAAAGCTCCCCGCCGGTCTCCTCGGGGCTGATATCGACCTCACGTTTCAATATCATGTCTCCCGTATCCAGCCCGATGTCGGTGAACATCGTGGTGATGCCCGTCTTTGTTTCCCCGTTGATGATGGCCCACTGGATGGGGGCCGCTCCCCGGTATTTGGGCAGCAGCGATGCGTGCACGTTGATGCACCCCAGTGGAGGTGTAGCCAGGTTTTCAGCGGACAGGATCTGTCCGAATGCGGCGGTCACCATCACATCCGGTTTGCACTGCGCCAGCGCCTGCTGCGCTTCGGCGTCCCGGATCCGTTTGAATTGGAAAACGGGCAGCCCAAATGAAACCGCCAGCTCTTTCACAGGCGGTTCTGCATCCTTCATGCCCCTGCCCCTGGGCTTGTCCGGTTGTGTGAATACGCCGGTGATCTCGTACCCCTGCTCAATGAGCATTTTCAGCGAGGGCAGGGCAAAATCAGGCGTCCCCAAAAATACAACGCGCATTTGTTTCAATCTTTCACCTGTTCCACCATCTTGTCCACGAAAAGCACCCCGTCCAGGTGGTCCGTCTCATGGCAGGCTACGATGGCGAAAAGTCCCTGGCAGTCATATGTCATCAGTTTGCCTTCACGGTTCCGTGCGCGCACCTTCACTTTTTCCGGGCGGATCACTTTGCCTGTGATGTTGGGCACGCTCAGGCATCCTTCCGTGCTTTCCACTTCCCCGCTCATTTCCAGGATCTCAGGGTTGATCATTTCCACAGGGCCCGAGCCGTCCCCGGTATCGATGACGATCACGCGGCGCAGGATGCCTACCTGCGGGGCGGCGATGCCCACCCCTTCTTCCTTTTTCAATGTCTCTTTAAGATCATCCAGCAGTTCCAGAAGCCTCTCGTCTATTTTGTCCACAGGACGGGATTTTTTCCGGAGCGTCTCGTCCCCGATTTTCAGTACTTTCCGTAATGCCATTGAAACTCTCCTCGTAAAAATTCACTGTACATATTATACCATGTTCCCCTCACACGCAACCACTGCCCGAAAGAGAACATGCTCTGCTAGCACTATATTCATAAGAACATTCCTGCGTAATATGTATATAAGCCAAATACAAATGATTCTTTGTTTTTCGTGTCATGGAACAGCCGGTTTCCTTTAAAACATGCTGCCGGGGTTGATCTCCATGCTGCACCGGTACTTGAGCTCCCCCCGCTTGTCCAGCAGCCCGTGTAACTGGTCCAGTATCCCCTTGGTAGTGCTGTCCTGGCGGAGTTTTACGAGCACCTGGTAGCGGGATACGCCCTTGATCCGCGCAATGGGCGCCGGTGCGCAGGCAGACAGCAGCACCATTTCAGGATGCCGGTTCAGGATGGCTTGCACGTCCCCGTAAAAGGCCTCGCACTCCGTTTTCAGTTCCTTCGCGTTTTCCCCCTGGAAGACAAAGCGGGCAAACAAGGCGAAGGGCGGGAATTGGGCGATCTTCCTGTTCATCAGCTCCTGATTGTAAAACGAGAGGTAGTCGTGCCTGGATGCGCATTCGATGGCGAAATGCCGCGGGGAATAGGTCTGCACGACCACATTGCCCTGCAGCTCCTCCCGTCCCGCCCTGCCCGCCACCTGGGTGATGAGCTGGAAGGTGCGTTCCGCGCCCCGGTAATCCGGCAGGTACAGTGCCGTATCCGCGGCCATCACGCCGATGAGGGTCACGCGCGGGAAATGCAGTCCCTTTGCGATCATCTGGGTGCCGATGAGGATGTCCGCCTTGTATTCGCCGAATGCGGACAGTATATGCTCATGGGAGTCCTTTCCCTGTGTCGTGTCCATGTCCATACGCAGCACACGGCCATCCGGGAAATGCAGCTTGACCTGTTCCTCCACCTGTTGCGTGCCGATGCCGAATTGTTTAAGGTACGGTTTTCCGCACTTTGGGCAGGCGTGCGGCATGGGCTGGCTGTCCTGGCAGTAATGGCATTTGAGCATTTCGCCCGTCTTGTGCCATGTCAGCGAGACGTCGCATTGCCCGCACATCAGCACGTGCCCGCATCCCCGGCACATCACGAAGGAGGAATAGCCCCGCCGGTTGATGAAAAGCATCATCTGCTCTTTTTTATCCAGGCATTCGCGCATCGCCTTGTAGAGCGGTGCCGAGAAGATGGTCCGGTTGCCGCTCAGCAGTTCCCTGCGCATGTCCACGATCAGCGCGCCCGGCATTGCACCGCCGCCGATGCGCAGCGGCAGCTCGAGCAGTGTATAATCGCCCTGCGCGCATTTGTAGTAGGTTTCGACGGAAGGCGTCGCGCTTCCCAGCACCAGCACGGCCTTCTGGTCCCTGCAGATCTGCCCTGCCGCTTCATGCGCGCTGTAAGCGGGGTGTGATTCCGAGCGGTAGGTATGCTCGTGCTCTTCGTCGATGACGATCAGGCCGGTATTTTCAAACGGCGCAAACACGGCGCTCCGCGCGCCGATGGCCACATCCACCCCGCCGGTGCGGATCCGCCGCCACTCGTCAAAGCGTTCACCCGCCGACAGCCTGCTGTGCAGGACCGCGATACGGCTGCCGAAGCGCGCGCGGAACCGCCCCACCATCTGGGGCGTCAGCGCGATCTCGGGGACCAGCACGATGGCCTGTTTGCCTTTTCGGATGCAGTGCTGGATGGCGCGCAGGTAGATCTCGGTTTTCCCGCTCCCCGTCACGCCGTGCAGCAGGAAGCTCCCTGCCCCGTCATCGATGGCGTTATGAATAGTATTGATTGCACGATCCTGCTCCGCGGTCAGCTGGATATCCTTTTGGGGTTCGGGCTTGATGGCATGGTAGGGCGTTCGGAATTCTTCCTCGTAATCGACCTTCACCCAGCCCTTTTTCAGCATCACCGAGACAGCGGAGGATGCCCCCTTGATCATTTTCTCCAGCTGGCATTCCTTCACCGGGCCGTCCCTGAGGATTTCGAGGATCTGCGCCTGCCTCGGCGCTTTGTTCAGCACGGACTCAATCATTGTTGAAACAGCGTCAGGGTCAAGTGCCAAAGATACCGTTTTCAGCACGCGTTCATGTACGCGCTGCCCCCGCATCTGCGCGGGGAGCATCAGCCGCAGCGCCTCCGCCGTGGTGCAGTAGTACTCCTGCTTCATCCATTCTGCCAGTCGTAATTGCTGCGGAAGCAGCGCGGAGAAATCCTCCAGCGGCCTGTATACGGATTTGAGCTGGCTGTACGCGCTCATTGCCTTGGTGGACAGCACATACCCCTCCAGCGGCTTGTTGCCCGCGCCGAAAGGCACCAGCACGCGCATGCCGGGGTAGATCCTGCTTTCATATTCGCCTGGGATGTGGTAATCGAAGACCCTGTCGAGTTCGGAGTGCGCGATATCCACTATGATTTCAGCCACCATGCTGTATGGCGCACCCCCGTTTCATTTGTGAGAAGCTTTACGAAATAAATTGTTGGGACTGAATACCCCGGAATACTGCTGGCTCGGTAATTTTTACTCGTTGATCATATCCAGCGCCTTGTCCAGGATGGAATGGGCTATCTGTTTTTTGTGGTCCATCGGCAGCGTGATCCTGTCCCCGTACTTGGTGAATATCGTCACCAGGTTCGTTTCCGTGTCAAAGCCCGCGCCGGGCATGGTCACATCGTTGGCCACCACCATGTCGAGGTTCTTTTCCTCCAGTTTCGCCCGTGCATATTCTTCGAGGTTCTCCGTTTCGGCGGCAAAACCGATGAGGAACTGCCGTTTTTTCCTTTCCCCGAGTTCTTTCAAAATGTCAGGGGTCTTGACCAGCTTGATCTGCAGTTCCATCTCAGCCTTTTTCAGCTTGTTCTCGCTCCTGTATTCAGGGGCGAAATCCGCCACAGCGGCGGCCTTCACCACGATATTGCTCTTGTCGTAATGCTTCAATACCTCGGCGCGCATCTCCTCTGCGGTGGATACCTTGATGAGTGTAACGCCCATGGGCGGTTCGATATGCACCGGGCCGCTCACCAGCACCACGTCGGCACCGCGTTCCTTGGCGGCTTCCGCTACCGCGTAGCCCATCTTCCCGGAAGAGCGGTTGGTGATGTAGCGCACCGGGTCGATCGGTTCGGCCGTCGGGCCTGCCGTCACCAGCACTTTTTGGCCCTTCATGTCCTTGCGGACCGAAAGGATGCCCGTCACCATGTCCACGATATCCCCCGTATCCGCGATATGGCCCATCCCGGTATCCCCGCAGGCCAGCCTCCCGCTGATGGGCCCCACGAAGTAATAGCCCAGCGCTTTCAGTTTTTTGATGTTGTCCCGGACCACGGGATTCTCATACATCATCGTGTTCATGGCCGGGGCGATAACGACAGGCGCGCGGGTGGCCATGACCGTCGTGGTCAGGATATCGTCGGCGATGCCGCAGGCGATCTTGCCGATGGTATTGGCTGTGCATGGGGCGATGAGCAGGACGTCCGCCTTTTTGGCAAGCGCCACGTGCTCCACTTCCCAGGGCCTGTCGCGCTCAAAAAGGTCCGTGGTGACCGGATTCTGCGATATGGCCTCAAACGTGCGGGCGGTGACCAGCTGCTGTGCGTTACGGGTCATGATCACATGCACGTCGATACCCTTCTTTTTCAGGATGCTGATGATGTCGGGCGCCTTGTACGCTGCGATGCATCCCGTCACGCCCAATACCACGGTCTTGCCTTCCGGCATGTCAATCCGCTCCTTCGGCGCGATCGTATATGATCTTGCCGTCAAATACCTCCCGTATGGCCTGGGTCACGGGTTTGTTCGATGGCTTCTCTGTCAGCGGCGGCTCTCCTGATATCAGCTGTCTCGCCCTTTTGGATACTTCCACTACCAGTGTATACCGGCTGTCCGCTTTCTTGATGAGCTCATCCATCGGTGGGTCTATCATCATAAGGTGTTCCCTCCAGAACTATGTATAAAATTTTTAAAGAATTCTAATAAGCTTGATGTTACTGCCAAAAAGCGCTATTCTTTCAATTCTTCCTCTTCTTCGATGATGGTATCCTTGATGCCCAGGCGGTGTGCCACCGTCTCCGGCTGTACGGCGGAAAGGATCACATGGTCGCTGTCCATGATGATCACGGCGCGCGTCCTTCTGCCGTAGGTCGCATCCACCAGCGTCCCCTTGTCCCGCGCTTCCTGGATGATGCGTTTGATGGGGGCGGATTCGGGGCTCACGATGGCGATCAGCCTGTTTGCCGATACGATGTTCCCAAAACCGATGTTGATCAGTTTGATGCCCATATATACCTCCAAATACCTTATCTGAACTTGATTGGATCGCTTTTATTCGAGGTTTTGCACCTGCTCGCGCAGCTTCTCGATCTCCGCCTTCGCGTCGATCACCGCACGGGCGATATCGATATCCGCGGATTTACTGCCGATGGTGTTGACCTCGCGGTTCAGCTCCTGGATGAGGAAATCCAGTTTCCGGCCCTGCGGTTCCTTCTCCTTCATCATCTTCCGCATTTGCTGGACATGGCTCTTCAAGCGCACCACTTCTTCGTTGATGCTGCTCCTGTCCGCGTAGAAGGCCACTTCGTTTGCCAGTTTGGCATCATCCAGGGCCACTTCCTTCAGCAGTTCGGTGATCCTGGTTTTGAGTTTCTCCCGGTATTCCTCCACCACGGCGCCCGAGCGCTTATCCACCGTTTCGGTGATGGCCAGCAGCGTATCCAGCCGGCTGTCCATGTCCTCGCACAGGGTCCTGCCTTCGGCCTCGCGCATTTTGACCAGGCCGTTCGCCGCTTCTTCCACCGCATCCAGCAGGAGTCTCCGGAGGAATTCCTCGTCCTCGTGCTCTTCCTCCACCGTGAGCAGTTCGGGTAAACGCGCCAGCGTCATGACCGATATGTCGTCCTTGACCTTGCGGGATTCCGCCATCTCGTGGAGTCTTTCGAGGTATGCATCCAGCAATGTCTCATTGAGCACCACGTTCTGCATGCCTGTGTGCCTGTTTGCGAAATTGATGTAAAGGTCCACGCGGCCTCTTGAAAGCCTTTTTGAGACGGTCTTGCGCACGTCGTCTTCAAACTTGCCGAGGTTTCGCGGCATGCGTATATTGAAATCCAGATACCTGTGGTTGACAGTCTTGATCTCCACCGAGACCTCGTACCCTTCGCGTTCCACTTTACCCGAGCCGAAGCCCGACATACTGTTCAAAGGAGCATACCATTCCCTTCATGTTCATGCAAAGATGCATATTATTAAAATATTATACCACATTCCTGCGGTCCAGAGACTGTTTTTTTGCTTTGGCGGTTCATATTTTGCGTTTCGAATGGATTTCCCTGCAATTATGACTATTTTTAGCGCGTTTTCGGTATTTTTCTTTCGTTCTATCGGATTGATTGCAGTTTACAGTTTATAGATCTCATCCGCTTCGGGCGGTTCGATGGCGGTCCGGTTGCCGCCTGTAACGAGGACTCTTCCTTCGCCTGTGAACCGGCCGATGGCCTTCGCCGGGATTCCGGATTCCCTCAGTCCTGCAACGAGCTGATCCCCATCCGGATGGGCAAACAGCATGCACCCGCTGGATATCAGCTTTTTTGCATCCAGTCTCAGATGCTTGCACAGTTTTGATGTGACTGGCAGCACCGGGATGTCATCCTCGTAAATCTCGATCCCCAGGCCTGCCGCCTCTGCCATTTCCCAGGCTGCCCCCAGCACGCCGCCTTCAGTGATATCGTGCATGGCGTGTACGTTCACTTCTGCCCCGATGAGCCCTTCCGGGACGACGCTGATGTGTTTTTTCAATCCGGCGGCTTCCGCTGTCTCATCGGCTGTAAGTACGCCTTCAATTTTATCGGCATGGTCGCTTGTGATGATGGTCGTGCCCTCCAGCCCCGCCCATTTGCTCATGACCAGGCTGTCCCCTTCTTTGGCCCCACCGGGAAATATCAGCTTTCCTTTGGAGACGGTCCCGACTGCCGTTGTCGAGATGACCAGCCGCCTGACCGCGTTCGTCACTTCGGTGTGGCCTCCGGCGACCTCGATGCCCAGTGTTTCCGCGGCATCTGCCATATCGGAGACGGTGCGTTCAATATCGGTGATACTGCATTCCGGCGGCGCCAGAAGTGTCACCAGCGCCATGGCCGGTTTGGCCCCGCATGCGGCCAGGTCGTTGCAGCAGATGTGTATGGCCAGGGAGCCGGCCCATGCATCTGCCGCCGTGATGGGGTCCGTTGTCAGCACGCAGGCTTCGTCTCCGATCTCCAGTGCCGCCGCGTCGATCCCCACCCCCGAGCGCATGAGGATATCCCCCCGGCGCGGTTTCAGCCGGGAAAAGATGATGCTTTTCAGCTGTTCGTTTGTCAGCTTGCCTTCTCTCACGATACTCCCCGTAATACACTCAGGCCTTGTCCAGTTCGGCCTTGATCATCTCGTTCACCAGTTTGGGGTTGGCCTTCCCTTTCGTGGCCTTCATCACCTGGCCCACGAAGAATATGAATGCCTTTTCCTTCCCGCTCTTGTAGTCCGCCACCACCTGCGGGTTGTCCTTGATGATGCCGTTCACCAGGGAGAGCAGTTCGCCCTCGTCGTTGATCTGCCCCAGCCCTTTTTTCTGTACGATGGCTTCAGGCTCCTCGCCGGTGGCGAATACCGCTTCGAATACGCCCTTGCCCACCGTCACGTTCACCGTGCCCGCGTCCACCATTTTCAGGATACTGGCCAGTTGGGAAGGTTTCACTTTGATATCGGTGATCTCGGTATCGCTGTCTTTCAGCAACCTGAGCAGGTCGCTCATCATCCAGTTGCTGATCGCCTTGTAGTTGGCATGTTCTTTTGCGCATTGTTCAAAGAATTCCGCCAGCGGCCGGGATGCCGTCAGGATGCCCGCGTCGTATTCGGGCAGGCCATATTGTTCCATGAAACGCTTTTTCTTTGCATCCGCCAGTTCGGGCATCGAGTCTTTGATGGATTGGATGGCATCGTCGCTCAGGATGATAGGCATCAGGTCCGGGTCGGGGAAATACCGGTAATCGTGCGCCTCTTCCTTCGAGCGCATGGGGGAGCTCATGCTCCTTGCGTCGTCCCAGCGCATCGTTTCCTGCGTCACGGCCTGCCCCTGGCCCACCAGCTTCACCTGGCGTTTGGCCTCGTATTCGATTGCCCGTACCGCCGCGCGGAAGGAGTTCACGTTTTTCATCTCGGTGCGCGTCCCGTATTCCTTTGCGCCCCTTTCCCGTACGGATACGTTCACGTCGCAGCGCAGGGAGCCTTCCTGCATCTTGCAGTCCGATACCCCGATGTACTGCATCGTGGATTTCAGCGACTCGAGGAATACCCGCGCTTCTTCCGCCGAACGCAGGTCGGGCTCGGTGACGATCTCGATCAGGGGTACGCCGCACCGGTTGTAGTCCGCGGCGGTAAGCCCGCCAAACCCTTCGTGCAGGAGTTTGCCAGCGTCCTCTTCCAGGTGGATGCGGTTGATCCGCACCCTTCGATCCGTCCCGTCAGCCGTGATATCGACATGCCCGTTTTTACATAGTGGCAAATCAAACTGGGATATTTGGTACGCCTTCGGCAGGTCCGGGTAATAATAGCCTTTCCGGTCCATCTTGGAAAACCCCGATATCGTGCAGTTGGTGGCGAGTCCCGCTTTAACGGTGTATTCCACTGCTTTTTGATTCAGTACCGGCAGCACCCCCGGCATGCCCGTGCACACGGGGCAGCAGTGGCTGTTGGGCTCCCCGCCAAATTCGTTTTTGCACGCGCAGAATACCTTGGATTCCGTGGAGAGCTCCACATGCACTTCCAGCCCTATGACGACTTCATATTCCGTACTCATGGGGTCCTCCTTACAGGTTCGCTTTGGCGGGTTTGAAAAATCCGCCCTGTTCATATGTATGCGCCGCCGCCAGCAGCCGCGCCTCGTCAAAGGGTTTTGCCATCAGCTGCAGGCCGATGGGCAGCCCATCCTCGTCATAGCCGCACGGGATCGAGATGCCGGGTATCCCCGCGATATTGGCCGGCACGGTATAGATGTCCGAAAGGTACATCTGGATCGGGTCCTCGGACTTCTCCTTCAGGTGGAAGGCCGTGGTGGGCACCGAGGGCGAAAGGATCAGGTCGTATTTGGCGTAGAGTGCGTCGTAATCGCGCTTCACCAGCGTGCGCACCTTCAGTGCCTTCAGGTAATAGGCGTCGTAATAGCCCGAGGAAAGCGCGTAGTTGCCCAGCATGATCCTGCGCTTCACTTCCAGGCCAAATCCTTCGCTGCGTGTCTTTTTATAAACCGAGATGATGTCGTCGGCGTTTTTCGAGCGGAATCCGTACTTCACCCCGTCGTAGCGCGAGAGGTTGGAGGATGCTTCGGCGGAAGAGAGGATGTAATAGACGTCCAGCGCGTAGTCGAATGTCGGCATGGACGCTTCCTCCACCCTGGCGCCCAGCGATTCCAGGTCGGCTACAGCCTTCATCACGGCTTTTTTAACGGTTTCGCCCAGCCCCGGCACGAAGTACTCCTTGGGCAGCGCGATCTTCATACCCCGGATGCCCTTTCCGAGTCCCGTTGTGAAGTCGGGATGCTTTATGTTGGCCGATGTGGAGTCTTTGGGGTCATGCCCGGCCAGGACATTGAGCACCATCGCCGCGTCTTCCACGTCCTTCGTCATGGGGCCTATCTGGTCCAGGGAGGACGCAAACGCGATCAGGCCATAGCGGGATACCGCGCCGTAGGTCGGTTTCATCCCCACGATGCCGCACAGGGCCGAGGGCTGGCGGATCGATCCGCCCGTATCCGAGCCCAGCGCGAAAAGCCCCTCGTCGGCCGCCACGCCTGCCGCAGACCCGCCGCTCGAACCGCCTGGTACCCTGTCGGTGTCGTACGGGTTGCAGGACGGGCCGAAGTGGGAGTTTTCTGTTGATGAGCCCATGGCGAATTCATCCATGTTCGCTTTGCCCAGCATGATGCAGCCGTTCTCCCGCAGCTTTTCCACCACTGTGGCATCATACGGCGGGACGAAGTTCTCCAGCATCCGCGAGGAGCACGTTGTCCGTACTCCTTTAGTGCACATATTGTCTTTCAGGATGAAAGGGATCCCCGCAAGCGGCGGTAATTCCTCTCCCGACGCCCTTCTTTGGTCGATGGAACGGGCGGTGGACAATGCGCTGTCGCCGCAGACCGTGTTGAATGCGTGGATCCTGGGTTCCACCTTTTGTATCCGCTCCAGGCAGTCCCTTGTGAGTTCCTCCGCGGATATCTCCCGTTTCTGTAAAAGGACCGACGCTTCATGCGCCGTGCGTGTGTTCAACCCCAAAGTTCCGTCCCCCTATTCCACCGTCTTGGGCACCAGGAAGCAGCCTTCGCTGCTCTCGGGCGCGTTGCGTACCAGTTCGTCCCTGTCCATGGATGGCATGGCTTTGTCCTCGCGAAAAACGTTGCAGGTGGGCAGGATGTGCGCCGTAGGCTCCACGCCCTCGGTATCCACCGCCACCAGCCGTTCGGCCAGCTCCAGCACCTTGTCCAGGTTTCCCTGGAAGTATAGTTTTTCATCTTCCGAGAGTTCCAGCCTCGAGAGCGAGGCCACGTATTCCACTTCCTGGATGCTTACCCGCATATGTTTGCACCTTCTTGTATGAATCGCTGGAATATCCAGTTTTTTGCCAGTCCAATTTTAAGAGATATTGTAACATTATTGTGCTTTGTTTTACAATGTCCAATTCCGGTGCCAAATGTGTAAATGTGATATCATTGTCCGCTCATGCCGTGGAATTCGTCTTCCGAGAGCACCCGTATCCCCAGTTCCCTTGCCTTGTCCAGCTTGCTCCCCGCGTCTTCTCCTGCGATGACCATGTCCGTCTTCTTGCTCACGCTCCCGGCTACAGTCGCGCCCATGGATTCCAATAGCTCCCCCGCCTCCTTGCGTGTGTAGCGGGCCAGTCCTCCCGTGAGGACCACCGTTTTCCCGTAGAAAGGATTGTCCGTGTTAATGGATGTAACGGCTTTGGAGCGGGGCCTGACGCCCGCATCGAGCAATCTTTGTATCCGTTCCCTGTTCTTCGGGTCGCCGAAAAACTCCGCCACGCCCTGCGCCACGATGGCGCCGATGTCCCGGATGTTTTGTAGTTCCTCCGCGTTTGCGCCCATCAGCCTTTCCAGCGTACCGTATGCCTTTACTAAATCCTTAGCCGTTTTCTTGCCCACGAGCGGGATGCCCAGGGCGTATACGAAATCGTCCAGTTCCTTGTCCTTGCTCTTTTCGATGGAGTGGATGAGGTTCTCCGTCTTTTTCGCGCCGAAGCGTTCCAACGCCTCGATCTCCCGCTCCCGGCCTTTCAGCTTGTACAGGTCGTCCCAGTCCCGGATGAACCCGTTTTCATGGAGCAGCAGCAGCGTCTTTTCCGAGAGGGTCTCGATGTCCATGGCGTCCCGGGAGACGAAATGCGTCAGCCGGGAGATGATCTGTTCCTTGCACCCGTCCGAGTTCGGGCAGAAAAGGTGGGCCCCCTTTTCGATGATAGGCGTCCCGCAGGAGGGGCATACGGTGGGCTTTTCGATGGGGGTGGTCTCCCCCCCGTCTTCCGCCACGCCCATGATCTCGGGGATCACGTCGTTGCTGCGCCGGATCCATACGCGCGCGCCGATGGCCGCCTTCTTTTTCTGGATGTCGCCCCAGTTGTTCAGCGTGGCATTCTGGATGGTCGCGCCCGCCAGTTCCACCGGTACCAGGTGCGCCAGCGGCGTCACCCGCCCCGTCCGTCCCACGTTCCAGGATACGGCCAGCAGCTTCGTCGTCATTTCCTCGGCTTCAAATTTATAAGCCAGCGCCCACCGCGGGAAACGGCTGGTGAAGCCCAGCGCCTGCCGCGTGGCGTAGTCGTCGATCTTGATCACCATGCCGTCGATCAGGTAATCCAGCTTGTCCCGAGTCTCCTCGGCCTTATCCAGTTCGGTGATGAGGGTCTCGATATGGTCGAAGACTTTCAGGAATCTGCTCGTGGGGAAGCGGTTTTCTTTCAGGAACTGAATCATTTCCATGTGGGAGGAAAAGCTTTTGCCTTCAATATAACCCACCCCGTAGAAGCACGCGTCCAGCTTGCGCCGCGCCGTCTCCTTCGGGTCCAGGTTCCTTAGTGCACCGGCTGCCGCGTTCCGTGCGTTCTTCAGGGGCTCATCCGCGTTCTCATTGTATTTTTCCAGCGCCGAGAGCGGCATGTAGCCCTCCCCCTGCACCTCCATTTTGCCCTTAAAGGGGATCTGCATGGGGATGGATCGGATGGTGCGCGCCTGCTCGGTGATCTCCTCGCCTGTGATCCCGTTTCCGCGCGTTGAGGCGGTTTTGTAACCGCCCTCTTCATATGTGAGGTTGACGGTCAATCCGTCGAACTTGTATTCCAGCGTGTATCGTAATGGCGGCAGGACGGTATCGTTTGCCCCTTCGTATTCCGCCTTCGTTTTCTGCGCCTTGGCAGCCCAGGTGCGTATACCTTCCGCATCTTTTGCCTTGTCCAGGCTCCACAGCGGCACAGTATGCGTATGCGGTTTGAACCCCGGCAATATCTCCCCACCCACCCGGAGCGTGGGGCTGCCGTCCAGTACGGTCCCCGTCTCTGCCTCCAGCGCGGCGAGCTCGTCGAACAGCCTGTCGTACTCGGCGTCGCTGATGGTGGGGTTGTCCATCACATAATAATGGTAGTTGTGCTCGTTGATGGTCTGGATGAGCTGGCGCATCCGCGCCGTTTTTTCTTCCGTGTTCACCTGGGACCGCTCCTTTCGGGGGGGGTGGTAATGGAACTAATCCGCTTTTTTCAGCGGGGCATAGGCCGTGTCCAGCCGCTTGATGCCCTGCCCGTCGAATGCCACGGTGATGATGGAGGAATTGCCGGATTTTTCGATGGCGATGACCGTTCCCCTGCCGAATTTGTCGTGCGTCACCTTGTCCGATACTTTCAGACTCCCCCCGGCATATTCGGTAGCGTTGAGTATCTTGGGCCGGGGTTTGGCCTCGCTGAACTGGATGTTCATCGAGCCGAACGAGCCGAATGCATCGCGCGCCGTGTTCCTGTTTTGGATATAGCGTGAGCGCGTGCTCTCCACCAGGTCCTGCGGGATCTCCTGCAGGAAGCGGGATTGCAGGTTGCAGTCCATCCGTCCGAAAAGGGAGCGTTCCACCGCGTGCGTCATGAAAAGCTTCTTCATGGCCCGCGTGATCCCCACATAGCACAGCCTGCGTTCCTCCTCCAGCCCCGTCTGATCCCCGATAGAGCGCATATGCGGGAAGATCCCCTCCTCCATACCAGTGAGGAATACGATGGGGAATTCCAGGCCTTTTACGCTGTGCAGGGTGATGAGGGATACCGTGCCCCGTTCGTCGTCCATGCTGTCGGTATCGGTGACGAGCGCCACCATCTCCAGGAATTCGCCGATGGTCGGGATCTCGGCACTGTTTTGGTATTCCATCACCGCGCCTATGAATTCGTTGATGTTCTCGATCCTGCCCTTGGCCTCGTCGGACCCGTCCGCTTCATATTGCGCCATGTAACCGGTCTCCGCGACCACCTTCTGCACGAATGGCGTCGGAAGGGTGGTAGGCAGTTCATCGGATAACGCTTTCATCATTTGCCCGAATGCAGCCAGTTTTCCGGCAGCCCGGCATTTCGGCAGCAGCTCCCTGGCCCGTTCCGCGGCTTCCACCATGGAGATGCCGTGCGCCATCGCGGCGCCCCGCAGTTCCTCCACCGTCGTATCGCCGATGCCCCTCCTCGGATTGTTGATGATGCGCTCCAGGCTCACCGAGTCATACGGGTTCTGAAGTACGCGCAGGTAGGCGATCACGTCCTTGATCTCCTTGCGGTCATAGAATTTCTGGCCGCCGTACACCTTGTATTTGATGCCGAAGCGCAGCATCATTTCTTCGATCACGCGGGACTGCGCGTTGGTCCGGTACAGCACCGCGAATTCCCCGGGCGTCATGCCCTCGTCCAGCATGTCGCTGATCATTGAGCACGCGAACTGCGCCTCGTCCCGCTCGTTTGCCGCGGTGTAGACGCATACCCGGTCTCCCTGCCCCAGCTCCGTCCACAGCTTTTTGGCTTTGCGGCCCGTGTTGTTCTGGATCACGGCATTGGCGGCGTTGAGGATATTCTGGCTGGAGCGGTAATTCTGCTCCAGTTTCACGACAAAAGCGTCCGGGAAGTCCCGTTCGAATTCCAGGATATTGCGGATGTCTGCCCCCCGCCAGCCGTAGATGCTCTGGTCGTCGTCCCCCACCACGCATACGTTTTTATGGACGGAACACAGCTGTGTCACCAGCATGTATTGTGCGTGGTTGGTATCCTGGTATTCATCCACATTTACATATGTGAATTTCTTTGCGTATTTCTGCTTGACCTCAGGGACCTCGCTGAATAGTTTCAGGGTCAGCATGATCAGGTCGTCGAAGTCCAGCGCGTTGTTCTTGGCCAGCCGCTTCTGGTACAGCCGGTACACGCTGCAAATCTTTTCCGCCCGGAAATCGTGTGCCAGGTACGCCGCGTACTTGTCGGGGTCCATCAAGGCGTTTTTAGCCTCGCTGATGCGCGACTTCATCTCCCTGGGGGAGTAGTATTTTTCGTCCAATTCCAGTTCGTCCAGGCAGCGGCCGATGAGCTGCATGGCGTCCTGCTCGTCGTAGATGGTGAACTGGCGGGTAAATCCGAGCTTGTCGATCTCGTAGCGCAGGATGCGGGCGCACAGGGAGTGGAAGGTGCCGATCCACATGTGCGTGGCGTTGATGCCCAGCAGATCCTCGATGCGCGTCTTCATTTCCTTCGCGGCCTTGTTGGTAAATGTCAGGGCGATGATGGCATAGGGGTCGATGCCCATCTCTTCGATGAGGTAGGCGATACGGTAGGTCAGTACGCGCGTCTTGCCCGACCCCGCACCCGCCAATATCAGAACGGCGCCCTCGGTATGCTCCACCGCGCGCCGTTGCATTTCGTTGAGGTCCTTGAGGTTCATTCTTTTTCCTCCGGTGTTATTTTAGTCCTGCTTTTCTTTTTCCGCCCGGTCCAGCGCCAGGCGGTACCCGCCCGTGCCATACAGGAGGCACCGGTTCACCCGGCTGATCGTGGCAGTGCTGGCCCCCGTATCATGGGAGATGGTGCTGTACGTCACATGCTCGTCCAGCATCCTGGCCACCTGGAGCCGCTGGGAGATGGATTGCAGTTCGTTGATGGTGCAGATGTCTTCAAAGAACCGGTAGCACTCGTCCGCGTCTTTCAAAGAGAGTATCGCTTCAAAAAGGGCGTCCATTTCTGCGGATTTCAGTTTGGAATCGTATGGCATAGGTAGTTCCCCCCAGTTGCGCTTGTAATGATGAATATAATATCAGTTCCGCGCGCGTGTACGGTTTCTTAGTATCCCGATGCCTTCCACTTCGATCTCGATGGTGTCGCCGGGCTCCATGTTCCCGATGCCCGCCGGCGTGCCTGTCGCGATCACATCGCCCGGCATCAGGGTCATGATCTTGCTGATGAAACTGACCAGCTTCGGCACGCTGAAGATCAGATCCGAAGTGCGGGAGTGCTGCCTTACCTGCCCGTTGAGGCGGCTTTCTATGGCGGCGTCGTCATACCGCAGCCCGGTTTCTATCCAGGGTCCTATCGGGCAGAAGGTATCGAAGGATTTGGCCCGCGTCCACTGTCCGTCCTTTGCCTGCAGGTCGCGCGCCGTCACATCGTTGAGGCAGGTATATCCGAAAACGTATTCAAGTGCTTCCGCTTCGGTTGTATCGGTGCACTTTCTTCCTATCACCACCGCCAGTTCTGCTTCGTGGTCCACCCTTGCAGATTGCGGGGGCATCAGGATGTCGTCTTCCGGCCCGACCACTGCCGTGGACGGTTTCATGAACAGCTTGGGTTCCTCGGGCAGCTCGTCCTTCATTTCAGCGGCGTGCCCGCGGTAATTCAGGCCCACGCATACCACCTTGGTGGGTTGGATGGGTGCCAGCAGTTTCACTGAAGACAGGTCATACTGCCTTCCGTCATATTGCAGCGTTTCGAATGGGTCTCCCGTCAGCCGTTTGACGGTATCGTTTTCAATGGTCGCATAAAAAGTCTCTCCCTGAACAAGGGCTCTTCCGATCTTCATTCCTGCGTATCCTTCCATATTTGGGTTTACATTCGCATTTTATCATAACACCGTGTCAAAGGAAAGACCGCGAGCCCTGGCGGCAAAAGAAAAAACCCCGTTTCGGGGTTTATCACATACCTCTCCTATCGGGTAAATGCCAGTCCGGATGATATAACTTATGGGGCCTGGATGTCTTCCTGCATCTTCTCTTCATCGGGCCTGGATTTTTGCGCTTCGATACGCTCCATCTGGCATATGGATACTTCATACGCCACCCGGGTCTCACTCTCCCCGCCTTCGAGCGCCTTTTCATACTCCCTGCTCTGGATGCGGCCGAAAACCTTTATCTTCTCCCCCACCTGCAGGTTGGAGGCAAACCGCGCGTTCCTTCCCCAGCAGATGCAGGGGATGTAATCCGATTTCCCGTATGAACGGTTTACTGCCAGCATCACGTCCGCTATCTCCCTGCCAAAGGGCGTGGTCCTGTAGGTGGGCGCCTTGCAGATGAATCCTTCGAGCGTGATCTCGTTGGGCGTGTGTGGTTGTCCCTCGGCCTGCTGCACATCTTTGGCAAATACCGTCAGCAGGAGCCTGTTGGCGCCGTTGATGCACCGGTTGTAGGAACGCAGCTGGCCGGTGATATGCAGCATTTTCCCATTCTCCAGGTCCAGCCCTTCCAGCAGCCGTTCCGAAGCCGTCACAGGCAGTATGTCGCAATATCCGCTCAGCCGGGCCACCTCGATGCTCAAATTGTAAAAGGCTTCACTGCATACGCTATGGCTGTATTGGGGCTGCGAGGTGACCGTACCCGTCAAAAAGACGATATTGTTGCCCAGCACGCCGTTTTCCATGTCGCCGTCCTCCACCACCCCGCAGGGCGAAGCATTACAGTTTCTCATAAAACTTATGTACATACACACCTCTTTATGAACGCAATTGCTTGGCGCGTGCGCCTTTTATGCGTCTGGAAGTTCGGACAGCATGGTCATTGTATAGCCTTTAGCTTTCGCTCGCGAATTATTCAGGGAAAGGTATTTGAAATGCTGGCAGCAAAACATGCGGATCTGTTTCCGAAGGCCTGGTTTGATTGGAGGGCGATGAATGAATGGACGGTGATCGGTGTGTATTTTCATGTTTTTATGCGATATGTTTTCAGGTGTTTGTAACTGTCCGGCTGCATAAAAGGCCGGGTGAACACACCGGCCTTTTTATGCATGCAGGCTTTTATAGAAGCCCTGGTTTAATTGCCCTCGGGCCTTCCGGCGGGCGGTTCACCCCCCGGTCCTCCCCCGGGGAAATCCCCTCCCGGGAAGCCGCCTTCCTGTCCTGCCGTGGAGGAGGACGAGGCGATGATGACCTTTGAGATGGCTGTGCTGTCCTTCTCTGAATACCATATCGAGAGGATGTCGCCCGCCTGGATATCCTTGAAGTCCATCGCAACGGTTTGAACAGAGTTGTTGCCGGTGGCCTGGGGGTTTGCGTTTACGGCGCCGGACCTTTGGACGGCGGTGATGCTTACGCCCACCGGGATCATGATGGTTTTCTCCTCCCCTGTGAAAGTATATCCCCTTTGTTTCTGCGTCGAACTACCCGGGCTAGTTTCGGAGCTTGCCGCAGGCTGGTTGCCTCCTAGCGTCGCCGCAGGGTTGTTTCCTGCTGCCGTCGGCCGCTGGCCCGCGCTTCCGGCAGGCATCTGGGGGAGTTCGATCACGTTGAGGGTCACTTCGTTCCCGGCGATGGCGGTGACCTGGCCCATCAGGTCCGGCCGCTGATAGGCCTGCCCGTTTGTGCTGCCCTGTTTGTCACTGCTTCCGGCGGAAGCGCATGCGCTCAGGATGAACATCAGTAGAAAGGCTGTGGTTGCGGTAATGGCGTCTCTTTTCTTCATGTCGGTCCTCCTGCCACATTCAATGGGATGTTGTAGCTGTTTGTTCCCGCATTTCCCATTGTACCCAGCCTTTGTGAGCATCGCGTGTCCGGGAAATAAACAGACTGTTAACAAGCGAAAAGCCCCCGGATATGTGCCGGAGGCTGATGAGGATTGACCGGTTTATAACGTGTATTCCATGACGATGACGGTATGGTCCTTGACGCCAAAATGTCTTTCGACCCTGTTTGTTTCCATGTAGCCGAGATGTGTCCAGAATCCCACTGCGTTGGTATTCTCCTGTACCAAGCCTATTCTTATCTTCCTCATACCCGCTTTTGCAGCCATTTGCACAAGCCCTTTATGGATGTTTCTTCCCAGTCCTGCTTTCCGTTCCGCAGGGTCGATGAGCAGGAGCCCCAGCATCCATGTTCCTGTTTCAGGATATCCATCGATGAGGTCTGCCAGCGCGCACAGCCTTCCGTCGCGGCCGAATACCCCGATGACGGATTTGTCTTCCGGTCCCTTCCCGGGTGGGAGGGATTCCAGGATATCCTGTACGGCTTCGCCCGAAGGCGGCAGCCCTTCCACGATATTGAAGTAATCGGCGCACCGGTCGCACAATTGCCGGACAGGACCGGTATCGCCCAGGCACAGCAGCCTCGTATTGTAATTATCAATTTTGAATAGTTTCAATATAGCCTCGCTCATGTATTGCCGAATATCTTGAATGCTTCTCGGATTTCCTCGCGCCCCGGCAAAAGCGGTACGCCGCCCGAAACCTTGGACTCCGCCGGCACGTCCTTGGTCGGTATGGCAGCCACCTCTCCGCGTGCCAGCACGAGCCCCATGTCAAAGTGCTTCTGGATGTGGAATGCCGCGATCAGGACCTTTCCATTAGCGCCGTTCTTGGCAAAGGTAAATACTTTCGCGCCTTTGCCGTTGCGGCCCTGCTTTTCGATCTCGGATACAGGGATGCATTTGCCGTAACCCGTCTGCGTGATGAGTGCCGCCTTCGCGTCTTCCTGCACCTGCTGGGCAAAGATCGCCTCGTCCCCGTCTGCAAGCTTGATGCCCTTTACGCCCGCGGTCGCCCTGCCCGTCCTCGGCATATCGTCCATCGGGAATTTGATGGCGAAGCCCATCTTGGTGATGATCAGCGCGTTGAGGCCCGGTTTTTCGGGTTCCACCCGCAGCACCCTGTCTCCCTCATGCAGCTTGCATGCGGCGATCTTCCCTTTTTTGGATTCGTACTCCGCTATCGCCGTACTTTTCACCATGCCCTCCCGCGTGTAGAAGTTCAGGTAGGCGTCCTGCGGGTAGCGTGTGAAGGAGAACATTGCCACGATTTCCTCGCCTTTTTCCAGGCCCGAAAGCAGGCCGGGAAGCAGCGCGCCTTTTTCCTTCAGTTTTGCCTGCGGGATGGTGCTGCACTCCAGCGTAAAGCAGTTGCCCAGGTTGGTGAAAAATTGCAGCTTCCGGTCCGTGGCGGTGAGGATGGCCCCGCGGATGTGCTCGCTTTCCTTCTGCGGCCCGCCCTCGCCGTTGAACTGGAAGGCCTTCGGCTGCATCCGCTTGATCTGCCCGCCCCGGTTCAGCACCACCACGCACTCTTCCGATTCGGGCTTTTCCTCCTCGATCTCGATCTTGGGCTGCGCGCCGAGTTCCTGCGTCTTGCGCGGTTTTGCATGGTTCCGCCGTATCTCGCCCAGTTCGTCCACGATCACCTGCATCAGCTTGGTCTTGCTGGAAAGGATCGCCTGCAGTTTTTTGATGAGCGCTTTGACCTGTGCATACTCTTGTTTTAATTTTTCGATCTCCAGCCCAGTCAGCCGCTGCAGGCGCATATCCAGGATCGCCTGCGCCTGGATCTCGCTCAGGCTGAAGCGCGCCATCAGGCGTTCCCTGGCTTCTTTGGGGTCTTTGCTGGTCTTGATGATCCGTATGACCTCGTCGATGTTTGAAACGGCGATGATCAGCCCTTCCAGGATGTGCTCGCGTTTCAGCGCATTCTCGAGGTCGTATTTCGTCCTGCGCGTGACCACCTGCTTCTGGTATTCCACATAGTACGTGATGATGTCCAGCAGGCCCATCTGCTGCGGTTTCCCGTCGGCGATGGCCACGATGTTGATGCCGAATGTGGTCTGCAGGTCCGAGTATTTGAAAAGATAATTTAGGATTTTGACGGGGTCCGCGTCCTTGCGCACTTCGATGATGGCCCGCATCCCGTCCCGGTCCGATTCGTCCCGGATATCGGCTATGCCCGTGAGGATGCCTTTTTTCTCCTCGCTCAGTTTCAGGATCTTTTCCAGCATCGCCGCCTTGTTTACCTGGTACGGCAGCTCCGTGATGACGATACTGTGCTTGCCGTTCGCCGCCTTTTCGATCCTGGTCTTGGCCCGCAGGTAAACGCGTCCCTTCCCCGTCTGGTAGGCCTTGACGAGTTCCCCGTCGTCGATGAGGTATCCGCCCGTGGGGAAATCCGGCCCCTTGATGATCTTCATCATTTCATCGAGGGCGATGTTCGGGTTGGCGATGTACGCGCTCACGCCGTCGATCACTTCCGCCAGGTTGTGCGGCGGGATGTTGGTGGCGAAGCCCACGGCGATGCCCGACGCGCCGTTAACGAGTAAATTGGGATAACGTCCCGGCAGCGTATCCGGTTCCTTCAATGTATCGTCGAAGTTCAGTGAGAAATCGACCGTGTCCTTGTCGATATCCCGTAAAAGCTCCATGGCTATGGGGGATAGCCGTGCTTCGGTATAACGCATCGCGGCCGCGCTGTCCCCGTCGATGGAGCCGAAATTCCCGTGTCCGTCCACCAGCGGCGCCTGCATGTTGAAATCCTGCGCCATGCGCACCATGGCGTCGTATACAGAAGTGTCCCCGTGCGGGTGGTACTTACCCAGCGTATCGCCCACGATGCGGGCGGATTTCCGGTGGGGTTTGTCGGGCGTCAGGCCCAGTTCCATCATGGTGTACAGGATCCTGCGCTGCACGGGTTTCAGCCCGTCCTCCACGCGCGGCAGCGCGCGCTCCAGGATGACATACTCGGCGTAGGGCATCATGGAGCTGTGCATCACTTCTTCCAGCGGGAGCAGCGTGACCTTGCCGTTGTTTCCCAGGTCCATCTTTATCTGGCCCATCACTTCACCCCCATTTTCGCGAAGTGGTCGATCCGGTTGAAGTTTGCGTGTTCACTGATATAGTCCTTCCGGGAGTCCACCTTGTCCCCCATCAGCACGGTCACGAGGTGCTCGGCTTCGGCGGCGTCCTCGATGGTCACGTTGATGATGGAACGGTTTGCCGGGTTCAGCGTCGTTTCCCAGAGCTGCTCCGGATTCATCTCTCCCAGTCCTTTATAGCGCTGTACGGTATATACCTTCAAACCCTTTGTCATTTGCTCCAGTTCCTTGTCGCTGTACGCATATTCGTTCTTTCCGCCTTTGGTCACCCTGTATAGCGGTGGCTGGCCGATGTAGATATGCCCTTCCGCCACCAGTTCTCGCATATAGCGGAAAAAGAACGTCAGCAATATGGCGCGGATATGTGCGCCGTCCTGGTCGGCGTCTGACAGGATGACGATCTTGTCATATTTGAGGTCGCCGATATCGAAATCCTCGTCGATGCCCGTTCCCAGCGCCGCGATGATCGTGCGGAATTCTTCGTTGCTCAGCACCTGGTCCAGCCGCTTTTTCTCCGCGTTCAACGGTTTCCCGCGCAGGGGCAGGATGGCCTGGAATTTTCTGTCCCTTCCCTGTTTGGCGCTACCTCCCGCGCTGTCCCCCTCCACGATGAAAAGCTCGTTCTCGCCGGGGTTCCTGCCCGAGCAGGCCGCCAGTTTTCCCACCAGGGGCGCGCTGTCCAGTTTATTGCGCTGGCGCGCCATGTGTTTGGCCTTGCGCGCCGCTTCCCGCACGTTTGCGGCCTGCATCGCTTTTGCCACCATTGAGCCCGCCACGCTGGCGTTGCGCAGGTCCTCCATGAATTTTTCCAGGTGTTCCGAGACGATGGCCTCCACGGCGAGCCTCGCTTCGGTATTGCCCAGCTTCGTTTTTGTCTGCCCTTCAAACTGGATCTCCCGCATTTTCAGGGCGATGATGGCCGTCATCCCCTCCCGGCAGTCTTCCCCCGTCAGGTTCTCTTCCTTTTCCTTCAAAAGCCCGGCTTTTCGCGCATAGTCGTTCAGCACTTTGGTGACGGCGGTCTTGAATCCCGTCTCATGCGTTCCGCCCTCGGGCGTGGGGATGTTGTTGACGAATGAGAAAATGCTTTCGGTGTAGGAGTCGTTGTATTGGATGGCGATATCCACGATGATGCCGTCCTTCTGCCCCTCGATGTGGATGGGGTTGTCGTGCAGCGCTGTCTTGTCCTTGTTCAGGTAGGTGACGAAATCCGAAAGGCCGCCCTCGGCGGCGTATTCCGTACGTTTGAATGCGTTGCCCATCTTCACCCGTTCGTCCGTCAGTACCATTTTTACGCCCTTCGTGAGAAAGGCCAGTTCCCGCAGCCTGCGTGCGATGATATCGTAATTCCATTCGATGTCTTCAAATACATCCGCATCGGGCAGGAATGTGACCCTGCTCCCCGTCCCGCGTGAAGGTCCCGAAGCCGTTAACGGCGTGGTGGGGTGCCCGTAAAGGAGTTTGCCTGTTGCCGGGTCGCTTGCCGTGCGGAATTCCTGTCTGTACAGCTTGCCGTCCACACTGACCTCGGCGATGAGCCATTTGGACAGGGCGTTGACCACCGCTGCGCCCACGCCGTGGAGCCCGCCCGAATAGGCGTAATTGCTGTTGTTGAATTTCCCGCCCGCATGCAGCTTCGTGAAGACCACTTCCACGCCCGATACGCCCAGCTGCGGATGGATGCCTACCGGTATGCCCCGGCCGTTGTCGGCCACGGTAGCCGAACCGTCGGGATGCAGTGTGATGCGTACCTCGTTTGCGTAGCCGTTTGCAGCTTCATCGATGGCGTTATCCACGATTTCCCACAGTAAATGATGCAGCCCGCGCTGCCCGGTGGTGCCGATGTACATGCCGGGCCGCATGCGTACGGCCTCCAGACCCTCCAGCACCTGTATGTCTTCAGAAGTGTAGCTTTTCGCCAAATAGGCCCCCTCCAGTCGTTTTCAACATAAATTAAAATACCATATGGGAGGGAAAAATCAAGTCATTATGGGACAAGGTTATTCTGAATGTTTTATACATAAATGTTGCGGTGTTTTGTGAAGGTATTTTTTTACTGTAATATTGAAAAACTTGTCATCGGATAATGCTGAATAAATCGGCCCCCGGGGAAATAATAAGACCTATGCAGAAATAAGACAGGAGAGTGTGATTCATGAATACCATTGCATTGATACTCGTTATCATCGGAGCCTTGAATTGGGGTCTGGTCGCCATCGACCCGAATGCCAACCTTCTTGGGCTGATCTTCGGAGACCCGTATGGTGTCGTTCCCAGGATCGTATATGCCATCATTGCGCTGGCTGGATTGTGGTGCATAACGTTCTTTTTCAGGAAAAGGCCCATCTTCCGCAGCAGGCATGATAAGTAATGGTTTCTCCGGTTGAAAACATCATGGCCGCCGTTTGCATGACGGCGGTCTTGATGTTTCGAAGGGAATGTGTATCGATCAGCAGTATTTGAACGCCCTGCCCTGGAATATGCCGTAGATCGGAAGGTTCTTGCCCCTGATGGCGCGCAAGGCCGCGGAGGTGGGCGCATATGGTGAGCAGATAGCCCGGAACCCGCATTTTTGCGCATGTACGGCGATCTCACCCGTGATGCTCCCGCCCACCAGGGCCATGGCGTCCCGGAGGTCGGGGTTCTGGCACAGGGCCACGCCCGCGGCCTTGAAAAAAGCGTTCAATATGCTTATATCCTCATAGTAGGTCGACTCCCCTTTCCTGTATACGCCGCAGGCGAAAAGCCCTTCGGGAGAGGGATGATACCTTTCGATGTTGATGGCGGTCAGGTCGATGCCTCTTTCAGCCTCCCTTTCCCTGTCCTTCGGTTTTTTCGGCACCAGCCTTCTCCGGATGGAGGTCACGTCCACCTGCGCAAAAGGCATGCCTTCAAGCGGTTTGTATTCCCTGGACGGCATCGTGCTCTCCAGGATTTTCACGTCCACCCGCGTGATGTCCTGGCAGCGTACCAGGCCCATGGCGCCGAGCCGCCCCACGGCCAGCTTGTCCATATCGGTGGGCGTGCATCCCGTATCCGCGCTCAGCCGTCCGTTCAGGTAGATGAGGCAGGGCAGCTCCGCCTTTACCCGGGCGGGCATTTCCGCTCCCTCCGGCTTGAGATGGGCTGAATTGACGTAGGTCCCCAGTTTTTTGACCCGCTCATCGGTTTCCACATGCATCTGAAATCCCCCCCGGGAACTGAATATGAGGCCATATCAGATTATTCCACGTATTCAGTTGTGCAAAGCGTGGCAATACGTGGGATTGATGCCATTGAAAAAGGCCGCCGGATGGCAGCCTTTTGGGGTTTCATTTTTATGGAATGTTTAACCGGCTGAAACTTTTTCGGCGCGTTTTCGCCTGCCTTCCTCCCCCGTCCCTTTCCGTATGAGCGGCAGGATAACGGCCGCCAGGATGCCTCCCGCGGCGCCTGTGATCGCCTGTGGCCAGCTGAACATAAGGACGATGGCCTGGCCGGCCGCCGCCTTGACGCCGAGCAATGGCACTGCTATCAATGCCACGGTGAACCACAGTACGGCGGTTTTGAATATCGTGCCCGTGACCGCACCAACGTAAAGAGAGCCCTTGAAGGTGATCTTTCTGGAAAATAGCCAGAAAAAAAGTACGATGGCGATATTCCCCAGGGCCACGAAGGGGATCATCAGCGGGAATTTCAGGGCGCCCTCAAAAAATGCGATGGTCGGCGTGAGGACGCCTACGACAGCGCCGCTCCAGAATCCCGTCATTCCCGCCGCTACGCAAAGCGTCAAGTTGACGAGTGAGCCGATTAGCAGCTGGTCCAGCGTGACGGGCCCCACCGGGATGGCCGCAAGCACGGGTATCAGGAGCCTCAGGGATTGGAAAAGGACCGCGATGGCCAGCAGCACCGCCGTACGGGCGATCCAGACTGCTGCATTCCTGGACGATGATTTCATTGATTCCGCCTCCTTAAGTAAATAAATATGATTAAAATGATTGCATTTATTAATATACCACGTTTTGGGCAAAGTGAATTAACAGGGAAGACAGATTTTCTCCGTCTTCCCTGTTTTATAAAAGTATTATCAGTTGGATCAGTCGCTGTATTTGGGCCGCTGGTGGTGGGGCGGTGTGTGTAGGAGTTCATGCGCTCTGTGGCCGCCGGGTTCCCCCAGGAAGTCCTCATAGACCTTGATGATGGAAGGGTTCTTGTGGGATTTGCGCAGTTGCTTTGCCTCATCCTCACTGTAGATAGCCGATGCGCGCAGCACACGCGGGTCCATGTCCATCTTGTCGCGCGCAGGCAGGATCGGCTGGCCGCCGCCGCATACGCACCCTCCGGGGCAGGCCATGATCTCGATGAAATGGTACTGCTTGTCCCCTTTTTTCACCATTTCCAGCAGCTTTTTGGCGTGTCCGATGCTGTGGGCCACCGCCACGTGGATGTCCATCCCCCCGAGCTGTACCGTGGCTTCCTTCACGCCATCCACACCGCGCACGTCCTGATACTCGATGCGCGGCAGTTCCTTGCCTTCCAGCAGGTCCGCCACCGTGCGCAGGGCCGCCTCCATCACGCCGCCGGTCGCGCCGAAGATCACGCCCGCGCCCGTGCTTTCCCCCATCAGTTCGTCAAATTCCCCTTCGGGCAGGTGGGGCAGGTCGATGGATGCCATCTTCAGCATCCGGGCAAATTCGCGCGTGGTCAGCACCACGTCGATATCCTGGAAGTTGGTGGCGTTGATGTCGTTGCGGGTGATCTCATATTTCTTGGCCGTGCACGGCATGACCGATACCGAGAAGATCTTGCTTGGGTCGATGCCGTTCTTTTCGGCGTAATAAGTCTTGATCAGGGCCCCCATCATCATCTGCGGCGATTTGCACGAAGAGATGTTGTCCAGGAATTCCGGTTCGTAATGTTCGCAGTATTTGATCCACCCCGGGCTGCAGGAGGTGATGAGCGGCAGCTCCCCGCCGTTTTTGATGCGGTCGATGAGCTCGTACCCTTCCTCCATGATGGTCAGGTCCGCGGTGAAATCCGTATCAAATACCTTTTTAAAGCCCAGCCTGCGCAGCGCAGTCACCATCTTCCCGGTGACGCGCGTACCGATGGGCAGGCCGAATTCCTCCCCCAGCGCCACGCGGACAGCGGGTGCGGTCTGGACCACTACATGCAGGTCGGGGTTGGCGAGCGCGTCCCATACCTTCTTCGTATCGTCCTTTTCATAGATCGCGCCGCACGGGCAGTTCACGATGCACTGCCCGCAGTTGATGCAGGGCACCTGGGACATGCTGCGTTCGGACACGGGCTCGATGATGGTGCGGAAGCCGCGCTGCGTCGTGCCTATGACCGCAATGCCCTGCACTTTTTCGCAGGTGGCGGTACAGCGCTTGCACAGCACACATTTGTTGGGGTCGCGCACCAGGGAGGGCGATAGGTTGTCGATCTGCCTGTCCACGGAGCTGCCTTCAAAGCGCATGTCGTCCACGCCCAGTTCCTGCGCCAGGGCCTGCAACTCGCAGTTGCCGTTGCGGATGCACATCAGGCAGTCCTTCCGGTGGTTGGAGAGTATCAGTTCCAGGTTCAGTTTCCTGGCCTGCCGTGCCCGCTGCGTGTTGGTATATACGTCCATCCCCTCCGAAACCGGCAATACGCAGGAAGCCGACAGGGAACGTGCGCCTTTCAGTTCCACGAGGCAGACGCGGCATGCGCCGATCTCATTGATGCCCTTGAGGTAGCATAGCGTCGGGATGCGGATGCCGATGTGACGCGCCGCCTCCAGCACTGTCGTCCCCTCCGGGACGGTGACGGGGACGCCGTCGATCTTGAGGTTGATCATCTTGGTTTCCATGTTCTTCAGTTTGGATATCTTGTTTTCCTTGTTTATATCCAGGATGTTTTTCTTATCCATTTCGCTTCACCTCTCCCCTCAGCCTCTGTAGATGGCGTTGAATTTGCACGCCGTCTCACAGGTGCCGCATTTGATGCACCGGGACTGGTCTATCATATAGGGTTCCTTACCCAGTACGCCGCTGATGCAGTTGGCCGGGCACTGTTTGGCGCAGAGGCCGCATTTCCTGCATTTTTCCACACTGACCAGGTATTTCAGCAGCGCCTTGCATACCCTTGCCGGGCACTTTTTGTCCTTCACATGCGCCTCGTACTCGTCACGGAAGTATTTCAGCGTGGAGAGCACGGGGTTGGGGGCCGACTGGCCCAGTCCGCACAGCGCCGTATCCTTGATCTGCCTGGCCAGCTCTTCCAGCTTGTCCAGGTCTTCGGGTACGCCTTTGCCTTCTGTGATGCGCGTGAGGATATCGTACATGCGCTTGGTGCCGATACGGCAGGGCGGGCATTTCCCGCAGGATTCGTCCACCGTGAAATCGAGGAAGTACTTGGCGATATCCACCATGCAGTTGTCCTCGTCCATCACGATCATGCCGCCCGAGCCCATCATCGAGCCCAGCTTCACCAGGTTGTCATAATCGATGGGTGTATCCAGGTATTGCGCCGGGATGCATCCGCCCGAAGGTCCGCCCGTCTGCACGGCTTTGAACTGTTTGCCGTTGGGGCATCCCCCGCCGATATCGTATATGATCTCGCGCAGTGTGGTGCCCATGGGGATTTCGACCAGCCCCGTATTGTTGATCTTCCCGCCCAGTGCAAATACCTTGGTGCCCTTGCTTTTTTCGGTCCCCATTTTGGAGAACCATTCCGCGCCGTTCAATATGATGGGGCAGATGTTCGCGTAGGTCTCCACATTGTTGAGCAGCGTGGGTTTCTCGAAAAGCCCGCATTCTGTCGGGTATGGCGGGCGCGGGCTGGGTTCTCCGCGGTTGCCTTCGATGGAGGCCATCAGCGCCGTTTCCTCGCCGCATACGAAAGCGCCGGCGCCCAGGCGCACCTCCAGGTCGAAGCTGAATTCTGATCCGAAGAGGTTCTTGCCCATCAGGCCCATTTCCTTGGCCTTTTCCACCGCGATCTTCAGCCGGCTCACGGCCACGGGGTACTCCGCCCGGACGTATATATAGCCCTGTGATGCGCCCACGGCATATCCTGCGATGGTCATGGCTTCGATAACGCTGTGCGGGTCGCCTTCCAGTACCGCCCTGTCCATGAATGCCCCCGGGTCGCCCTCGTCGGCGTTGCACAGCACATATTTCTGGTCGGCTTTGGAGTTGGCGCACAGCTGCCACTTCATGCCCGTCGGGAAACCGGCGCCCCCCCGCCCCCGTAGCCCGGCGCTTTTGATCGTGTCGATCACCTGCTGGGGTGTCATCTCCGTCAGCACTTTCGCAAGGGCCTTGTATCCGTCCACGGCGATGTATTCTTCGATATTTTCAGGGTCTATTATGCCGCAGTTGCGCAGGGCGATCCTGGTCTGTTTCTTGTAAAAGTCGACGTCCGCGAGGGATTTTTTGTCCGCTGCTTTGCCCTTGTACAGGAGGTGCTCCACGATATTGCCCTTTGCCAGGTGCTCCGAGACGATCTCTTTCACGTCTTTGGCCTGCACCTTGCTGTAGAAGGAGCCTTCCGGATATACGATCACGATGGGGCCTTCTTCGCAGAGGCCGAAACAGCCGGTGCGTACCACCAGCACTTCCTTGGAAAGGCCCGCATCCTTTATCTCTTTTTCAAATTGTTCAAAGATCTGCGCCGAACCCGAAAATACGCAGCTCGGCCCGCCGCAGACCAGCACATGTGCACGGTAAAATACCATATCGTTCTCCTCCTTCCCTATTCGTACTTGCCGATGACCCAGTCATTCACCGGTGTACCGTTTACGACGTGTTCGTTGATGATCCTGCTGGCCATATCTGGCTTGACTTTGCAGTAGGTGACTTTTTCTTCGCCCGGCCGGTATACTTCCACGATGGGTTCCAGCCTGCATACGCCGATGCAACCCGTTTGGGATACCTGCACGTTCTGCAGGTTGCGCTTTTTCACTTCTTCGCGGAGGGATTGCAGTACCGGTTTGGCTCCGGCAGCGATGCCGCACGTCGCCAGACCCACCACGATCCGGGTGGCGCCGCCCTCCTTGCGCATCACGACCTTGTCCAGTGCCTTTTTGCGTATCTCCTCCAGATCAGCCACGGTGATCATTTGTTGGGACACCTCCATATAATTTAAAAAATCCGGTATGCCAACCCTTCAGGCAGTCAGCTTCGTGCTCCGTCATCATCACAGCGATTTGCTGCCCGGGGGTTTGATTTACTTGAATATCTTCGCTTGCCATGTTATCCCCGCATCATATGCCCTAACCGGCATCAACCTGTACGCGGGTTATACGGTTCAGTGGATCATGAATGCCTGCGGTATTGTTTCAGGATATCGCCGACTTCCTTGCCCGTCAGCTGGCCGTATACATCGTCATTGATCATCATCACGGGTGCAAGGCCGCAGCATCCCAGGCAGCGCGTACCTTCCAGGGTGAAAAGGCCGTCATCCGTTGTCTTGCCCACTTCGACGCCCAGCTCCTTTTTGATGGCGTCCAGTACGTCCGAGGATTTCCGCACGTAGCATGCCGTTCCCATGCATACCCCTATCACATACTTGCCTTTGGGCTGCAGGGAAAACTGTGCATAAAATGTCGCGATGCCGTAGATTTTTGTCTGCGGCACATTCAGCCCCACTGCGATGAGTTCCTGCGCTTCTTCGGGCAAATAGCCGAAAATATCCTGCGCCCTTTGCATCACAGGCATCAGCGGACCCTTTTTGTCCTTGTACGCTTCGATGACTGCTCTCAGTTCGTCCAGTTTTTTGGCATCGCAAGCCACGTTTGCCATCGAAATGACCTCCTCATAAAATTTAATATTACAAAACCGGTCTTGCTCAGCCGGTGTTTCATCCGGACACACAACGTTTAATATTTTACCACACGGCCTTTTTTTTTGCATTAAAAAATACAGCGTTTTACCATAAAAGTAATAGGTTTTCACCAGCTATTTTTCAAGCCTGGCGATGGCGCGCCGCACATTTTCGACATCACCTTTGGTCGATGTTATAATATGGTTGAATTGCTTAAAAGATGGATGTGTGCGTGGAATGGATACAGGAATGATGGGTATGTGCGGTAATTATTGCGGTTCGTGCAAATGGAAGGATGAAATGGATTGCCCGGGCTGCCAGCAGATGAAAGGCAGAGTGTTTTGGGGTGAATGCCGGATCGCAAAGTGCGTAGTGGAAAAAGGCCACATGCATTGCGGCCTGTGTCCGCATTTGGTATGTGCACAGCTTCGGGATGCCTTCTCCACACCCGGCCATGAGGATCATGGCGAGAGGCTGGCCAACCTGAAGGCATGGGCGGAAGGAAATTTATCTTTTATCGAGATCGGAACATATTCTCCCGAAAAAAGCAAATAGCGGCTGACTCCATGACCGGTTCAGCCGCATTCTCATCTTATGCTTATTGGGACCAGGCAAAGAGTCCGTAATTATAAAGTATTGATTTCCTTGATGAATTTTACGTATTCGCCTGCAATGCTCAGGCACGCGTACTTCACGTTTGCCTTGGCTTGCGTATCGCTTGCAGCGCCGATCTGCACCATGTCGCTCAGGTCTGCCCGCACCGAGTCCAGCAGCGCCGTCATGGCCTTGTATACGGCATTTTCACGGTTTCCCTCCCAGGACTGGACGAGTTGGGTTTTGGCGTCCTCCACTGTTTTGACAGCGGCAGAAAGTTTATCTGTGGAGGCCTTGGAAACCGACCCGTTTGCATCGCAGTCCGCATTGGCCGCAAATGCCGCCTGCTGCGCCGAAGAATAGGCGGTGAATGCGTTTTTCAATGCGGATATCTGCGCGTCGTTTGCGGTGATTTTGAAGGAAAGGTCTTCGGCTTTCAGTTCAAAAACCATCGTATCCAGGGACTGCTCCGTTTTCAGCTGGTCCCGTATGCTCCTTGCTGCATCTGCGGTATTGTAAAAAGAGATGAGCACCCGTTTCCTGCTGCCGTCGTCAAATACGTAGCCCGCTCCCCCTTTGAGTTTCATCGCAGATGCCTCGGCGCTGGCGTTGTCTGCATTTGCAAAGGCGCCGGTCTGTATGCAGTAGTAGGAAAATCCGCTTTGTTTGATTTGTTCGGTCTTTACATTGCCTGCAGGTATTGTGGATGTGACCGGCGAAGTGGTTGTGCCGGGTGTCTGCTCCGGGGCGCAGCTCATCGCTTGCATGGCAGGGGAAAACACGTTTTCCGCCAGCCACTTTCCTGCAGCCGTTGCTACGACGAGGTAAACGATGGCGGCCAGGATGATGACCACGAGGATCGCTTTCCCCCATTTGCCTGCGGTCGAGCCTCTTTTCTTTGGTTCCGCCTGCTGCATTTCCCTTCTGTATGGATTGGATATATCTCTTCGGTATGGATTCTGGTCATCCATGATTCTGCCTCCTTTTGAATACATTTCCTTTTGTATGATCTGTTCTTGTAATAAATACGGTGACACAGGCCAAAAAATTCTTATAACTTTGGACAAACTGTTTTTGGTCAAACAAAAAAGAGGCATTATTCTGCCTCTTGTCCAAGTTCCCAAATATTTTAACTTTGAAGAAACAACCGATGTTCGGGCTGCCTATTCTTCATATCTTTCCAGCAGCACGCCCGTCTCCTCAAACATCCTCAGTGAGAATTCATCCGGATACCCCTGCTCGTACACGACCCTTCTGATCCCGGAATTCACGATGATTTTTGCACAGATCACGCAGGGCTGGTGTGTGCAGTACAGCGTGGCCCCCTGGATGGAGACGCCCATCTTGGCCGCCTGGATCACGGCGTTCTGCTCGGCATGGATGGCATAGCAGATCTCCTGCCGGGTGCCCGAAGGGATGTCCATTTCCCGTCTCAGGCATTTGCCCCTTTCGATGCAGTTCCTGATCCCTGCAGGCGCGCCGTTGTATCCCGTTGTGAGGATCCGCTTGTCCCGTACGATCACGGCGCCGATCTTCCGGTTTTCCTGGTAGCAGCTCGACCAGCCGGATATCGTCCTGGCCAGTTCTATAAAACGCTTGTCCCATTTATCCATCTTTTTGCTCCTTTTGGCTGCGCTCGGAATATAATTTCAACATATCCCTGTGTATTTCCTTTGTATCTGCCGCCATTTTTGATATTTGGCTGCCTTTGCGCGTTTCGCGGGTGGGATTATTTGTTCCGGCACGGATAAAATACCTATCATCATGGGAAATTAAGAGATTGAAGGAGATACCGGGCTTTATTGGGAGGTAATTTGCCATATTTGAATATTTCGGGCGAATATCTTCAATTTTCCCGTTTGCTTATTACCTTCCCATTCAATAAGATATGTTAGGGATTAGCACTCTGGTTGTTAGAGTGCTAAATGGATAAAAGGTCAACATTTTCCAATAATAATAGCAAAATCGAAGGAGGTTGCAGCATGAATATCAAACCGTTGGCAGACAGGGTCGTCATTAAAAGCCTTGAGAGTGAAGAGGTCACCAAGGGTGGCATCGTACTTCCGGGTACCGCGCAGGAAAAACCGCAGATGGCGGAAGTCCTGGCAGTGGGTCCGGGCGGCATGGTGGACGGCAAAGAGATTAAAATGTACGTCAAAACCGGCGACAAGATCATTTACTCCAAATATGCCGGCACTGAGATCAAGATGGACGGCAAAGAGTACATCATCGTCCGCCAGAATGACATCCTCGCGGTAGTCGAGTAAGCAAAACGAATTTATAAGGAGGAAATAAAGATGGCAAAACAGATCAAGTTCGGCGAAGAAGCCCGCCGTGCCCTCGAACGCGGTGTCAATGTCCTGACCGATACCGTCAAGGTCACCCTCGGGCCCCGCGGACGCAACGTAGTCCTGGATAAGAAGTTTGGCTCCCCCCTCATCACGAATGATGGTGTCACCATAGCAAAAGAGATCGAGTTGGAAGACCCGTTTGAAAATATGGGTGCGCAGCTGGTCAAGGAAGTCGCCACGAAGACAAATGACGTCGCAGGCGACGGAACGACCACAGCGACATTGCTTGCACAGGCCATCGTGCGCGAAGGCCTGAAAAATATCGCCGCCGGCGCCAATCCCATGGTCCTGAAAAAAGGCATTGAGGCTGCCATCGATACCGCCGTGGACAGCCTCAAATCCCTGAGCAAACCCATTGAAAGCAAGACCGCCATTTCCCAGGTCGCATCGATATCCGCCACGGACGAGACCATCGGCCAGCTGATTTCCGAGGCCATGGAAAAGGTCGGCAACGACGGCGTCATCACCGTCGAGGAATCCAAGACCATGAAGACCGAGCTGAACGTGGTCGAAGGCATGCAGTTTGACCGTGGATACGCATCCGCTTATATGGTGACCGATACCGAGAAGATGGAAGCGGTCCTGGATAATCCCTATATTCTCATCACTGACAAGAAGATATCCAATGTGCAGGAGATCCTGCCCGTCCTCGAGCAGGTCGTGCAGCAGGGACGCAAGCTCCTCATCATCGCCGAGGATGTGGAAGGCGAAGCGCTCGCCACCCTCGTCGTCAATAAGCTCCGCGGCACCTTCACCTGCGTAGCCGTCAAGGCTCCCGGCTTTGGTGACCGCCGGAAGGCCATGCTGCAGGATATCGCCGTCCTCACAGGCGGCCAGGTCATATCCGAGGAAGTCGGCATCGATCTGAAAACTGCCAAGGTGGATATGCTCGGTTCCGCCCGCCAGATCAAGGTCGACAAGGACAATACCACCATCGTGGAAGGCGCAGGCGATCCCTCCGAGATCAAAGCCCGCATTTCCTCCATCAAAGCCCAGATCGAAGAGACCACTTCCGATTATGATAAGGAAAAATTGCAGGAAAGGCTCGCCAAGCTCGCCGGCGGCGTAGCCGTCATCCAGGTTGGCGCGGCTACCGAAACCGAGATGAAGGAGCGCAAACTTCGCATCGAGGATGCTTTGAACGCGACCCGTGCAGCCGTTGAGGAAGGCATCGTTCCCGGAGGCGGCGTGGCCCTGCTCAATATCATTTCCGATATTGAAAAGCTGCTCAAAGGCAGCGAAGGCGACAGGAAAACCGGTATTGCCATCGTGGTGCGTGCGCTGGAGGAGCCCATCCGCCAGATTGCTGCAAATGCAGGCCTGGAAGGCTCCGTCATCGTGGAGCGCATCAAAAAGTCCGGCAAGACCGGGTTCGGGTTTGATGCTGCCAAGCTGGAGTTTGGCAACATGGTGGAAAAAGGCATCATCGACCCCACAAAGGTCACGCGTTCTGCCCTTCAGAATGCGGCCAGTGTTGCCGCCATGCTTCTCACCACCGAGAGCCTGGTTTGCGATATCCCCTCCAAGGAGCCGCCGGCTGCCCCGAATATGCCCCCGATGTATTGATCTGAAATACAGGATAAAAACGCAAAGCCCCGGATATTTCCGGGGCTTTCCCTTATTGTTTGTAAAAAGGATGGTTATGTTGGTTCCGGAGTTTCTTCCTGGGTATTCCCCGCCACGATCCCGTAGATCCGCTGCATCATGTGCCGCGCATCCGCATCGGGCGTCCCCTGCTCGGGTTCTATTGCCGGCGGAGTTTGTTCCTTCACGGATCCCTTGTATTTTTTCAGGCTCTCAGCCAGCGCCCGCATGCTCACTTCGGTATACTCCGCGTCTTCACCTTCAAATGCCTTCATATCCCCCGATGCCAGCCGCGTCAACGCCGTAAAGAAATTTTCGTACCGTTTCTTCGTCCGCCATAATTCCTGCAGGACCTTGGCGTTGGATTCCTCCAGTTCCTTCACGAGCCTCCGGTACTGGGTCAGCCTTTCTTCATACGAGGCTTCGGTGCGTGCGATGAATGCATCCACTTCCTCCGGGTTATATCCCAGGACTGTTTTGGAAAACCGTTCCGTTCTTTTCAGGGTAATGCACCTCTTGAAGCAGTATTGTTGGCTCTTCGGCGGGCATAGCGCGTTTCCCTGTGCCGTTTGGGATCCTGGCATCTAGTCCGGGAGTATTCTTCCCGTTATACGTCCTTTCCAACACGCGGACTTCTCAACCTGTTCCGGCAGCCTGTGACGGTTTGCTTGCTGTAACAGCATCGAAAAAGGAAGATGCGCCGCAGTGTATGGACTGCGGCGCCTCGATTACTCGGTTTCTTCCGATATTTTGGGTTTGAGTGCGTATTTTTCCGGTATCGGTCTGGGAGAAAGCGGCTTGTTCCGCCTGATGATCAAGTAGATGATCCCGCCGGCGAAACAGATCGCACCCAGCAGGGAGGATACCCGGATAACGCCCGGCACCAGCCACAGGCTGTCCTGGCGGAGCAGTTCGATCAGGGCCCTGCCGATCCCGTAAACCATCAGATACATCACGAAGATATTTCCGCGCGATTTGGTTTTCTTGCGGAACCAGAAGAACAGGAATGCAAAGAGCAGCAGGTTCCACAGCATTTCATAAAAGAATGTGGCAAAATGCCAGTCTGGCGTCATGATCGGGTAGTTTGTAGCGGTGGCCAGGTCGTAATGCATATGCGGGACTCTTTCAATATGTACGGAAAATGGGAACCACTGCAGGGATGGGTTTGTGACCACGTCTCCGAAGGCTTCCTGGTTGGCAAAGTTGCCCCATCTGCCGATGATCTGCCCCACAATCACGCCCAGCCCGCCTGCGTCCAGCAGATCCAGGAAGGATACCTTGCGCCATTTCGCGAAAATCAAAAGGCCCAGTACGCCGCCGATGACCGCACCGTAGATGGCCAGTCCGCCCTCCCAGACGTAGAAAATCCGCCACCATTCGTTGGCGTACTGTTTCCATTCAAATATGACATAATATGCGCGTGCGCAGATGATAGCCAAAGGTACACAGATAAGGCAGGCGTCAATGATCATATCGCTCTTGTATCCCCTGCGTTTGATCTCCGCCATCGCCACCCATACGCCCAGTACGAGGCCCACGGCGATGATGATGCCGTACCAGTATATGTCCTTGCCAAAAATGTTGAATGCGACTCCGATCTTGTCTCCCATTATTCGGCAAACCCCCTCTCATGTGATAGATTATATCCTTGCCAAAGTGGGCCTGTCAATGAGCCTATTTGTAAAAGCAGCTGTTCCCGATGAACTCCCGGAGGATGGAAGTCGGGGGTATTTCATCATCGTCATCCGAGGAGAGGATATAGTTGAGGAATTTCACCAGCCTGTTGGCGGCAGGATAGTTGATGTCATCCCTTTTGATCTTTTCCAGCAGCGGATACACGTACTTTTTCAAGATGAAAAGCTCATATGGGAGCGACGAATTGAACATGATGTCCGCATTTTCCTGGAAGGGAAAGATGTATTTCTCCTCGCCCTTGCGTACGCCCGGCCACATCTCCAGCGTCAGTTCGGCCGAAGCGCCCCGCGTCATGCTGTCGCGCACGATACGCCGGATGAGGCGCACGTCCGTTGTGGGGATGCGGTTGTGGTCGTCCAGGTTCAGGTGCGTGAGCGGGCTGATATAGATGCGGTATTTGTCAGAATCCAATATGGATGAAGCCACCAGTGTATTGAGGGTGTGGATGCCTTCGACGATGACGATGTTTTCGGGGTTCAGCTGCATCCTGGTCCCGTTGTATTCCCTTTTCCCGGCCTTGAAGTTGAATACCGGCATCTCCACTTCCCTTCCCTGGAGCAGCGCCTCGATGTCCCTGTTGAAAAGGTCCAGGTCTATCGCGTTTACGCTTTCCAGGTCCAGTATGCCGTCTGCATCCACCTTCATTTCATCCCGGTTCTTGTAATAATTGTCCAGGGATATGGATACGGGCTTTTTCCCCAGTACGCTCAGGTGGACCATCAACCGCTGGGCAAACGTGGTCTTGCCCGAAGAGGATGGGCCGCAGATGAGGATGAGCCGCTGGATTTTGCCGTGGGAAGTGATGTCGTTTGCTATCTCCGCGAGCTTCTTTTCATGCAGCGCCTCGCTGATGCGGATGAATTCGCGGAGTTTCCCCTTCTCCACCATCGTATTGACGTCCGATACATGGTCGCATTCCAGGATGCGCGCCCAAGCTTCCGCTTCCTTGAAGATCTTGGCGTGCTTGGGGCGGTCCATGAACTTCATGTCGGTGCCCACGCCGCCTGCACGGGGGAAAACGGCTACGAATCCGGGCGGGTAGTAAATGAGTGCGAATTGATCGATGTAGCCGGTTGAAGGCGTCATAAAGCCGTAGAAATAGTTTTTGATGCCGCCGCACTCATACAATACGAAATAATTCAAAGGACGGTAATGGATCAGCTGCGCCTTGTCCGTCTGTCCGTCCTGTTCGTAGTAGCGGATGGCCTCCTCCTTTGTCACCTGTGTGCGCACAAAGGGCATGTCTTTGGATACGATATCCCGCATGGCCTCCTCGACCCTTTTTACATCCATCGCGGTGGGGACCCCGGGCTTGTCCATCTCACAATACAGCCCGTTGGAGAGCGAATGTTCGATGCGCACCCTGGCCTGCGGGAAGACTTTCTTCACAGCGCTTACCAGGATGAAGCTCAGGCTGCGCGTGTAGACCCGGTTGCCGTCCTCGTCGTATATATCCAGCAGGCGTATTTTGCTCCCTGCTCTCGGCTTTTCCGTCAGTTCGTAGAATTGGTCGTCCACGATGGCCGCCACGATAGGCCTGTCCTTCGGGTAACCGATGGACTTGGCCATCTCCTCCAGCGTCGTTCCGGCGGGATACTCCCGTTCCGTCCCGTTGATCGTGAATTTTACCACACTGGCTTCGTTTCCCAAGGCGTGTGCCTCCTGTCCTCATCTTTGGCATTTTCCTCTATTATATCTCCAATTACAGACCTTTGTAAGCATTTATTGAATGATTGATAAGCGAAAACCCGCCTGCTCGCAGTAATGAATTTAAACTTTGATACGGGCCTTGTACTGCCTGTACCCGCCCGAGATGTTGTAGACCTTCCTGAACCCGTTATTGATCAGGATGTTCTGTACGGCGTTCCCGGTCGTCCCCTTGTTGCAGTAGGTGATTACAGGCTTTTCCCTGTCTATGTCCTGGAGCGACTGCCTGATCTTTTCGTGCGGCAGGGTGATGGCGCCTTCCACGTGGCCGTCCCGATACTGCTTTTCGGCCCGCGTGTCGATAACGGTTATGGAATGGGGATCTTGTCTGGCAAGCTCTTCCGGCGTGATCACTTCCCTGCCCCTGCTCATGATGTTGTCCAGGATCATGCCGGTATAGATGACCGGGTCCTTCGTCGTGGAAAAAGGCGGTGCGTACGCCAGGTCCAGATGGAAAAGATCGGATGCCTTTGCCCCAAATGTCATGGCTGTCACAAATACGTCTATGCGTTTATCCACGCCGTTATATCCCACGATCTGGACGCCCAGCAGCTTCCCGGTAGCCCTGTCCGCGATGGCTTTGATGACCATCTCCCGGCCGTGGTAATATTCGGGCCTGTCCGGTTTGATATTGTGGCAGACGGCGGTGTCGTAGCCCTTCTGCCTCGCTTCTTTCACGGTATATCCGGTTGAGGCCACCGCCATGTCAAATAACCTGAATATGCGTGTCCCTGCTATGCCGTGGAATTCCAGATTCCCTCCGGTGATGGCATCTCCGGCTATTCGGCCCATTTTATTGGCTGTGGAGCCAAGAGGCCGGTAGATAGGCTGGCCGTCAATGATGGAGTAGCTTTCAGCACAGTCGCCGCAGGCGTATACCCTGGGTACATTGGTCTGCATCTTCCTGTTGATGCTGATAGCACCGGTAGGTCCTGTCTCCGCTCCCATTTGCTCTGCCAGTTGAGTGTTGGGCTTTGCTCCTATGGATACAATGACCATGTCTGCTTGAACGGTTTTCCCATCATCCAGGGTGATATGGCCTTCCGAAACTGCTGTCACGGATCGTCCTGTCAGGATGGTAAGCCCTTTTGTTTCCATGTAATTGGCCACATGGACTGCCATATCTTCATCCAGTGACGGGCACACGGACGGTAATTTTTCCACAACGGTCACAGCCATCCCGGCCCTGGTGAGGTTCTCGGCCATTTCCAGGCCGATAAATCCGCTGCCGACGATCACGGCTGTCCTGGGTTTGTATTCGTCCATGAAATCCTTGATGGCCTTTGCACTGTTTGGATTGCGCAGGATGAATACATTCCTGCTGCCGACGCCGGGTATGGAGGGGATAATGGGAGAAGCTCCGGTAGCCAATACCAGGGCATCGTAATGATCTTTGAACTCAGTCCCGTCTGAGAGGTTTCTGATTGTCAGTTCCTTATTCTCTTTATCGGCTTTTAATACTTCGTGTCCGGTCAGGATATCCACGTTGTACTTGGTTTTGAAGAAGTGTGCGTCTCTTGGCACGAGTACCTGGATGTCCTCCACTTCCCCGCCGATGAAAAATGGCAGTCCGCATGCCGAGTACGATATGTCTGTGTCCCGCTCATAGATTACGATTTCCGCTGTCTCGTCGTTTCTTCTGGCTTTTGCTGCGGCCGAGGTGCCCGCAGCCACCGCGCCGATGATGACGATTCTCATATTCAGCCCTCCGTTCAGCCTTTGTTTTACTGATAACCCATAAGCCCTTATGCTTAACGGATAATATTTGACCCTGCCGCATCAAAGACACAGCAGGGTCTTGCAAGGTATGATGCTTAAGGTTTTATTCTTTGGCGGATGACATCGAGGTTTATCCGATACGCTTCTTTGATGCTTGCCTCCTGGTCAGCCATCGGCCTTACAGGCACCAGATCCATGACCTCCTCGGGTTTGTATCCCGATTCATACATCGTCACGAGGGCTCCGGATACCATGTTTTTGATGCCTTCTTTGGCTTCTTCATCGGAAAGGCCGTATTCCTTTGCGATGTCCTGCAGTTCATATAGTTGGTACCACAGGTATGTCGGTCCCATTGCCGTGAGGATCGCATAGGTCTCCAGGTTCTGTTCGGGTACTTCCTTGCATTCTCCCAATACTCCAAACAATTCGATTAGCTCCTTCCGTTCATCTTCCCTGACCCCGGAAGAGAAGCATATGGGATTAAATCCTTTTCCGATGACCGAAGGGGCATTGGGTATCATCCTCGCGATTCTCGTTGCACCGTTCGTCAGTTCGGACAGCTTTGCGATGGTGAACTTGGGCGCCAGCGATATGAGGATCGGGCTGGTTTGCAAATCCAGATCGCTTAATGTGCCCGCGATGGCGGGCGGGTGGATTGCGAGGAATACGATATCGCTTTGGATCACCTGTTTATTCCCGTCAAGCAGTACTTTCACCTCGGGGAATTCATCACTGACCCTTTTCAATACGTCGGCATTGGTATCGCTCACCAATACCCAGTCCAGGCTCATTCCTGCGCGCTTGAATCCTTTTAACATGATCCTCGTGACCCTTCCGCCTCCCACGAAGCCCATTGTCTTTTGTAACACTTTTTTGACCCTCCCATAATAAATATTAAAGTTGAAATCCCAATTCCGTCCTACCAGCCCATTCTTCCCTTCCCGCTGCATGGCTGGGTGACTTCCTCTACTGCATCATTTCGGCAGTAGAGTTTGCACTTCATGCATCCCGCGCAATGGTAAAAATCGATCCATGGTTTATCATCGGGTGCTTCGCGGATCACTGCCTTCTTCTCACAGTTGATCTGGATATTGCACGCAGCGCAATTTTGGCATTGATCCGGCTTTATCATTGCTCGTTTCATGATTGATACTCCTGTCTGGGAGAACTATTTCAGGGTCACAGCTTCACCGCAGCAAGTGGTTGCACAGGTCCCGCATCCGATGCATTTCCCGAGGTCAAACAGGATTCTTCCGCCAAGCGGCTCGTCATCGTCTTCCACGAAACTTACAGCCTTTTGTTCACAGGCCTTTATCACAGGACAATAATCGGGCTGCACCATGCACTTCCCTTTTTCAAGAAATGGTTTCATCTTGTTCCCCCCTGAGAGGGAGCGCCCCCCGATTGATCCGATCCTTTAGATGCTTCACTTTCTCCTCGATCAGTTTCGCTGTCCGCATAAATACATCTTTGCCCTTTCCGGTCGGGTCCTCCAGCCCCCAATCCTCACGATATCTGCTGGGGAGCCATGGGCATTTCACATTGCATCCCATGGTCACCACGATATCGATGGGTGGCAGCTCTTCGATCAGCTTCGGCCGCTGTGTCAGTGTAATATCCAAGTCGTACATCTCTTTGATCACTGCAACGGCATCCGGATTGATCCCCGCTTTGGTTTCCGACCCGGCGGAATACGCTTCAAACGAATCCGAGGCGATCCACTTGCCGATAGCCTCTGCCATCTGTGAACGGCAGGAATTATGCACGCAGATAAATGCCACTTTAGGCTTGCTCATTGGATTGCTTCCTCGCTTCTCTTCCTTAGCAGCATCCGCTCTTGGGATCGCATGTTTCCTTTGAGCCGCAGCCGCATACCGCTGCTTTGACGGTCTCCCCGAAATAGGTGATGGCATCACTGGGGCACTCTTCGCCGCATCCCTGGCATCCTTGCATGCAGCTTTCGGGATGTATGACTTTGGGGTGTCCGTTGTCATTTTCGTACACGCCATGGGTGCATTTGTCCATGCACGCGCTGCACTCGATGCAGCGTTCGTCGTTGATGATCGGATACCATGCTTTTGTCATTGATAATTACCTCACTACTCTTGTTATTTATCTGCCTCTGCTACGGCTTTGTTCTTGCGTAATGGGAACCCGTTCTCATCGTAGAATTTCTTTCTGAAGGCTCTTGCCACGTTGACCAGCGCGATCATCACCGGCACCTCGATCAATGGGCCGATGACGGCTGCGAAAGCAACACCGCTGCCGATGCCAAAGACCGCAACGGCCACCGCGATGGCCAGTTCGAAGTTATTGCTTGCAGCAGTAAAGCTGAGCGACACCGTTTGCTCGTATTTGAATTTGCCCAGCATCGAGATGAAGAAACTGATAAAGAACATCACCACAAAGTAAATCAGCAGCGGAGCCGCGATGCGCAGGACGTCCAGCGGCTGCGCGATGATGTACTGCCCTTTCAGCGCGAACATGATGATGATCGTGTAGAGCAGCGCAGCCAGCGCGATGGGGGATATCTTCGGGATGAATTTCTTCTCCAGCCATTCCTTCCCCTTCGCCTTCATCAGTGCAAATCGGGTGATGATGCCTGCCGCAAACGGGATGCCGAGGTAGATCAATACACTCTGGGCTACCTGCCACATGGTAACATTGACATCCTGTCCGCCGAATGTTAGGCCCAGCCACTTCGGAACGAGCGTGACGAAGAAAACGATATAAAAGGAGAACATGAGTATCTGGAATATAGAATTCAAGGCAACAAGCGCTGCGCAGTATTCGTTGTCCCCTTTGGCCAGCGTGTTCCACACGATGACCATGGCGATGCAGCGCGCCAATCCTATGATGATGATGCCGATGGCATACTCGGGCTTATCCGGCAGGAATATGACTGCGAGGATGAACATCAGGATGGGCCCGATGATCCAGTTCTGTAAAAGCGAAAACCCAAATACGCCTTTGTTTTTCGCGACCTTCCCGATCTCTTCGTATTTGACCCGTACCAGCGGCGGGTACATCATGATGATCAGGCCGATGGCGATGGGCCATGAGATCGTCCCCGTGCTCAGCGCGTCCAGCGTCGTGGAGAATCCCGGGAAAAGGTAGCCGATACCGACGCCTATCGCCATGGCGATGAATATCCACAGCGTCAGGAACCGGTCCAGAAACGATAATCTTGCCTTTTGTTCTGTTCCTGTCTTTGTTTTCATAGATGACCCTCCTTACTGAATATGCTGGTGGGATCTCAGCCTTTTTTGATCAATTTGAGAATCTCGTCTTTGGATGGTATGGCACCCTGCACCCTTACAACGCCGTCGATGACCAGTGCCGGCGTGCGCATGACCCCGTAGGATGCGATCTCCTGGATGGATTCGACCTTGGAAACGGTGGTGTCCCCCGCCTCTTTCGCCGCGTCCTCTGCATTTTTGAAAAGTTTTTTGCAGTTTGCACACCCCATGCCCAGTACCTTGATTTCCATGTTGATTGCCTCCTTTAAATGATCAGAAATTGCAGTGCGTTGAATACGTAGCCGATGATGATGATCCCGCCTGTCACCACTCCGGTGAAAACGAGCAGCAGTTTTGTCTTGACCACCCGTTTGAGCAGCAGCAGGGATGGCAGGGATAGTGCCGTGACGGCCATCATAAAAGCCAGTACCGTCCCCAGCCCCGCGCCCTTGCCCAGCAGCGCTTCCGCCACCGGTATCGTCCCGAATATATCTGCATAGACCGGCACGCCGATCAATGTGGCCAGCGGGACGGAATACCACTGGTTCTGTCCTACCACGGACTGGACGGTCTCCTGCGGCACCCAGTTGTGAATTGCAGCGCCCACCCCCACGCCGATGAGGATGAACCACCATACTTTTTTCAGGATGCTCAGCACCTGGTTCCCGGCAAATATGAACCGGTCCTTCTGGTACAGTCTTTCAGCTTCCAGCGCCTGTGAATGGATCTTGAATACATATTCCTCGATGTACCGTTCCATTTTCAGTGCGGATATGAGCTTCCCGCCCGCCACCGCCAGGATCAGCCCCACCACCACATAGGCCACGGCGATCTTCCATCCGAAAATGGTCATCAGGATGAACATGGAAGCCAGGTCCACCAGGGGCGAGGAAATCAGGAATGAAAAAGTAACGCCGATGGGCAGCCCCGCCTCTGTAAAGCCGATGAAAAGCGGGATGGAGGAGCAGGAGCAAAAGGGCGTGACTGTCCCAAGGAGCGCGCCCACGATGTTCCCCCCGATCCCTTTGAACCTGCCCATGACCTTTTTGGCCCGCTCCGGGGGAAAGTAGCTTTGTATGTAAGAGATCATAAAGATGAAAAAGCAAAGGAAGAAGAATATCTTTATCGTGTCATAGATAAAAAAGTGTACGCTTCCTCCGACCTGGGTGGAAACATCCAGGCCGAAAACCCCCAGCAGCTGCCGGATCAGGTCCGACAGCCATTGCATCTTTAATATCTGGTCGTTGATAAATTGCAGGACTGCCATGTTTTCAAACTCCTCTGCATACTCTGGTTTCGCTGGGCTCCTGCGGCGAATTCAGCACATCCGTCAGGATTCCGATCAGGGCGCTCAGTATGTCAGGATTGATGGCGTAATGCATCCAGATGCCATCCTTGCGTCCGGTGACCAGCCCGCATTCCGTCAGCACTTTCATATGATGGGAAAGTGTGGGCTGGGTGATGTCGAATTTCTCCAGGATTTTACATGCACACAGTTCCCCGCCGGACAGCATGCGAAATATCCTGTACCGGTTTGTATCGGATAGTGCGTGAAAAATTCGAATGGTCTCTTTCTCCTGTATCTCCATATTTACCTCCGAGCCCCTAACATATAGATGAGCATCTATATGTATTTTACACAACATATAGATATGCGTCAATATGTTCTAGCGTTCCATTTTACTTATTTTTAGAAAATTAAATACCCCTTATATTCACCCGCTTCGATAAAATAATCGATAAATATCGATGAAAACATGCACGCATCTCTATGGAATGAATATGATGGAGTGTCCTTAGGAAAATTCAATGAAGGTGGTGTGTGGAATGGGTAATATGTTTGGTGGCGGCGGAGGCGGTTTTCTTCCGATCCTGCTTCTGCTCTGTTGCTGCGGGGATGGTTTCGGATGCGGGTGCGGAGGTGATAAATGTGACCGGGATGGCGGCCTCGGGGGTTTTGGTGGAATCCTGCCTTTGATCCTTCTCATGTGCTGCTGCGGCTGCGGTTGTGGCGACAAGGGCTGTGCCTTCTGAAAAAGATTCTCCTCTTTCAAACTGGCTTCCTACAAACGTCGGACGGGATCATCACCGTCCTTTATCTCGTTTTCGGGCTGAATCTCTCTAGATATGGCATCCTCACAGCAAACCATTGATAAAGTGTCGTTTCTTCCTTCTTTGGTCCCAGCCAGCCTGTTGAAGCAGCCCGAGAGGCGGCTCATCATTTCCTTATTGATCCGGTAGTGTATCATGGTGGCTTCCTTTCGTGTCAGCAGCAGCCCGCTTCCGCACAGGATCTTCATATGGTGGGACAATGTTGGCTGGGATATTTTAAAATATTCGTTGATCTGGCACCCACAGAGTTCTCCGCCTGCGAGCAGTTTTACGATGCTCATCCTGTTCTTGTCCGATAACGCCCGAAAGGCTGTTATGTACTGTGCGGCGTCATCCATCAGCGTTCCCTCCATAAGGTTAGCTTCGCTAATAATATCTTATTCATGGATTCCGGATACTGAACTGAGATTCTCAGCGGCTGTATTTTTTAATTCATTGCGGCAGATCTGCTCTTCGTTGATTCAGCATGGTGTTTTAGCGTATCTGTCAAAAACACGTGGACAGATTGAGACTTTGCGTTATGATTACGATAGGTATTCAGGATCAAAGTATGTTTCGAAAGAGTTGATGGATCGTTGATCAGGAAAACTGCACTGGCGCTTGCCGCCCTGCTTCTGGCTGTATTGATGGCATCATGTGTTATTCAGCTCCCCGCAGGTTCAGCCCCTGAGGCTTCGGATGGGGTTCAGCCTTCTTCGTTCCCGACATTGCTGCCTGGCAGCAGTGCCACAGCGCCAACTCCCGCATCCGATATTCGTAATGACGAGGCCCTTTCCTATTTCAGCGAGATCGCGCTGAAGAGCGAATATGGCGGGGATGCGTTTGAAGGTATCGTCCGGCGCTGGGAGGAACCCATACGCTTCGAAATCAACGGTAAATATACGCAGGAAGACTATGCTGTGCTGGTACATCACTTTGAAGCATTGAAAGCTATCGATGGGATGCCCGATATCTCCATTGTTGAGAGTGGCGGTAATTATGTGGTCCATTTTGTGCCGCTGGCTCAGATGGCGAGTGTTGTACCGGGTTACGTGGAGGGCAACTGGGGATTTGTAAATCTGTCATGGGACGAGCGGGGCAGGATTTCACGTGCCACAGTGGGTATCGCAACGGACGTGACCAGCCAGGTCCAGCGTGACCATCTGATCCTTGAGGAAACGACGCAGGGGCTGGGCCTGCTCAACGACAGCCCCAGGTACATGGACAGCATCTACCAGGTGGAGTGGACCGAAGTGCAAAGTCTGACGCCGATGGATTGGCTTTTGGTGAAAATGCTCTATAGTCCTGTTGTCCGTGCAGGCATGAAACAGGATGAAGCGCTGCCTGCGTTGAAGGCCTGGCTCGTTCCCGCTTCCGATTAAGTTTTGGTTTCTGTCTGCACAATATCACCGATTTACTCTTTGCAAAGATTATGTTATAATATCGTAACACTATTTGGGAGTGCACGATCATGCTGAAAAAATTGACCGTAATCGCCCTCGTTCTCGTATCTCTGTTGATTTTGACGTCTTGCGGCGAGGAAGCCGCCCCGGCTTTGAACCCGCAGGAGATACTGGACACGTCAGAGGCTGATTTTTCAAAGGTTCAGAATTATACATATTCCTTTGCCATAAAGGCTGCCGAATACGCGGAGCCTGTCGTTACCGACGCTCCCGACATCAATACAGGAGAGGAGACCGGTGACGCCACGCCCCCTCCCGGCGCTGATCTCGGCGGCGAAGAAGGCGGCGACGGCGGGGATACCGCGGCATCTCCCGAAGCCTCCGTTTCACCCGAGGCCACCGTATCGCCCGAGGAATCGGCTGAGCCCTCCCCCACTGCTTCCGGCGAAGGCAGCCCCGAGCCCAGTGCGCCCCTGGGTGCGCAGTATGGTTCGGCGTTTACCTCCAATGTCTTCCTTTCCCCGTTCGCGATAAAATCCTCCCTGGTGGTGGATAACCCCGTGCCGCTCAAGGCGGAGGCGTTTTTCTCGCAGGAAGGCACGGACTATTTCATGTACGAAAAGCCGGGCGACGTCTGGATTAACCGCCGTCTGGCCAACGAAAAAACGGTAAACGAATATTTTAAACTGCATTTTGTTGACAGCTACGCCATCCTGAAGACATATATAAAGGACCTGAAGGCAGCGGGTACGGAGAAGGACAAGGACGGCAGGGAGTTTGTCAGGCTTGAAGGCATGCTTTCCGCCGATACCATGCCCATGCTCCTGTTCCAGGCAGGCTTTTCCGTCACAGCAGCCGATACCTCCAAGGTGCTGGGCGATATGCCCCTGAAGATTTGGGTGGACAGCAAGGATTATAAGCTCAGCCGCATCAGCATCGACCTGACGCAAAACGTGAATGTCCTCATGGATGAAGCGCAGAAGGCGGGCAGCGAGGATGCCGACATGACGAAAATAACGCTGACCTATGCTTCCGTATTGGTAGAGTGCACATTCACCGCTTATGATACCACCCCCGCTGTGGAAGTACCCGCCGATGCGAAGGCCCAGCAGGCGCAGGATTTTAATCCTTATACGACGTCGGATGATGATGCTTCCTGATTGGTAATAGATAGCAAACAGCCGTTCATGTGCAATGAACGGCTGTTTTTGTTTGCAGGCAAATGTCGATTGCGGCGTTGTAGGAGGTCTTGAATGTAACTATCCCTTCAAATAGGGGTAATGATTCGGCGTTTGGCGGCGAATTCCTTGAGTTCGGTTATCTTCCCCATCTGGTCAAATGTGATCCATGATACGCCGTTAAAACCATCCATATTTCCACTGTAATCGCATTCGAAATACCATTCGCATACCGTGCTCCCGCCGTCATGGGCAAACCGCCTGATATCCCAGCGCAGTACGGTTCCTATCCGGTTCCAATCCTCAAACCATTGTATTACTTCATCCAGCCCTTTGTACGCCGGTCCATGGCTCTCGATGTAGGTTACACCCGGATCGAAGATTTCCCTGAGTCCGGCCGGATCTTTTGAGAGCCACGCTTCAAAGTATTTTTTGATGGTATCTTCCCTGTTCATTTTTGCATTTCCCTTATAAATAAATGTATTTTTAAGATTCGCGTTTCTATGGTTTGAAACCTTCTTTTTGGGCGTTTGGCCGGGCTTGACACGCATAGGTGCTTGTGATAACATTTCTTTGCATTTGAGCCATGCCGAAGTGGTGGAATTGGCAGACGCGCTGGACTCAAAATCCTGTGTTGGCAACAACGTGTGGGTTCAAGTCCCACCTTCGGCACCAATAAAAAATGCCCTGCGAAAGCAGGGTGTTTTTTATTCAGGTGGGACTTGAACCCGCGAGGGCGCGAAGCGTAAAAAATGATGCTGTGCATCATTTTTAGCTGAGCGGCGTGAGGGCTTGCCCCGAACGCAAATGGACGCGTAGCGGACATGGTCCCACCTTCGGCACCAATAAAAGCATCCTGCGAGAGCAGGGTGCTTTTATTGTCTTCAGAGTGGGACTTGAACCCGCGAGGCACAAAGCGTTAAAGAAATAATGCGTGCATTATTTCTAGCTGAGTGGGGTTATGGGAAACAATACTGTGTATTGTTTTCAGTCGAGCGAAGCGATAATATATCCATTATGTGTATCTTTTCCGTTGTGCTCGAGCGGCGTAAGCTATTGATAAAGGGAATTCAATTTTTGTCGGTAAGTGTTATCAGTCTGTTTTTGAAATAAGGAGGGACCATCATGCTGATATGTAAACAGGATAAACAGCCCGTAGAGTTTATACCATGGTTCACATTTGTTTTCAGCGAGCGCTTCATGGATCAAACGCAGGCGTCCTTTGAAACCTATCGGATGGGTTGGAACCCGTTCTCTCCGATTTCTTATGACCCCGAATATAAAGATTATAAAAGATATCATCCTCATGGCATTACCTTGCGGGTACTGTTGATCAATTTGGACTGTTTTGATGAGGAAAAACCCATTGTCGGCTTGCACAGTTTTTTCCCGATACCGATAAAAGGCGCTGCGTATGATCATTGCATGGAGACAGATGGATATGTGGACTATGGATATCCTACAGGGAAGCAGCTTTGTTTATTTATGAAACTGCACCGGAGCGAAAAAATGGATCAGGGGATTCAAATCATTGAATATGTTCCCGAGCCATTTAGATCCATGCTTGACCACCCTTCCTATGCAGTATTGGCCTTTGATGCGGAGAAAGAGTTTACGGTTTCTATGCTTTATCAAAATCAGGATGGTATGATTGAGAATTTATTCACATATCAGTATTAGCGGTTTCACAACTGATGTGCACCCGCGTAAGCCAATTATGATTAAAGACCCAAAAGTGTTGATTAATTGACAGTAGCCTATTCAAAAAGCATCCTGCGCAACAGGGTGTTTTTTTGAATTGATGATGCTGGGGCCTGAGCAATAGATCGTGCGGACGTTAAACGATACTGTTCAATCTTATTGTCAGGTCGAAACGCCGCGGCTAAAGTTTGGCCTGAACGATTCGCTTCTGGTAAATACACCCTTATTAATCCATGAATTATCTATGGCGGATTTTGTCGGATTATTGTAATATATACTCTTAAATATGTACGTTCATGTGTGATGTAATATGGATCGTTGTTTTTATGAACGCTGTGTTGTGTACAGGTTCACTGACCCAAATCCGGGCGATTGGCAGGTAGTTCACCCGGATTTGTTATGGGCCGATGCACCTGGCATTTGGATAAAGGGGTAGGTAATGATGGAACAAATTATACAAACCATTGGATTGATCGTTGCGCTGGGCTTCATTGTTTTCAGTATTGACGATCTGTTCTGGGATATATTCAGTATCATACGCAACATCAGGCGCGGAGAGGTCTCGCGCCTGCCCATTGAGCACCTGGATGCCGTTCCTCCGAAATTGCTTGCGGTGATGGTTGCCGCATGGCACGAGGACAATGTGCTGGAGTCTGTCATTGAGAATATGATAGCCTCCGTTCAATATCCGCAATCGATGTACCATATTTTTATCGGCGTCTATCCCAATGACGGTCCCACCATGGATGCTGTCACCAGGCTGGAGCAGCGATATGAAAATGTGCATATGGTCGTAAATGTCCGCCCGGGTCCCACCTGCAAGGCGGATAACATCAACAACATTATACGGTATATCCAGCAGTTTGAGCGCACGCACCAATGGCGCTTCAGCTCGGTTACGATCCATGATTCTGAGGATGTGGTGCATCCCTACGAACTCAAGCTCACAAACTATCTGCTTGAGTCCTATGACGTGATGCAGTTTCCCGTGATCCCGCTGCAGAAAATGCCGGCTTTGAAAAACATTCTCCGCGGGATGACGGTCGGCACATATGCCGACGAGTTTGCCGAAAACCATTACAGGATGATGGGCGCACGGGAAGCCATGTCCGCCGTGGTCCCATCCGCCGGGACAGGCTTTGTCATATCCCATGCGGTGATGGATGCCTTCGGGGATGAACCGCTTTGCCCTGAAGACAGTCTGACCGAGGATTATAAATTATCCCTGATATTGGCCAAACGAGGCTTCAATACGCATTTTGTATTGGAGAAGGTTCCGCGTCTGATGGACAATAATACCGTGCGGTGGGATTTCGTTGCGACGCGGAGCTTTTTCCCCGATACCTTCAGGACCGCCGTCAGGCAAAAAACGCGCTGGATTTATGGCATTACGATGCAGTCTGCCAAAATCTCCGAAATGTTCAAATCCAGCAGGATAGGGTTTACCGGCCGGTATTCGCTTTACAAGGACCTGAAAGCCAAGTTGAGCAACATCATGGTGTTGCCCGGCTACCTTGTTTTTCTTTACTATATCGCGTCATTGTTTGTTGCCCTTCCCTATATGTATCCCCAGGGATCGTTTGCATACCAGCTTTGCGTGTTTTTGACGTTCATGATGGTTTTCCGCCAGATCATGCGGGCTGTTGCGATCACGAATTTCTATGGATTCAAAAGCATGGCCGTTGCTTGCCTGCTGCCCCCGCTCATGCCCATCCGCCTGGTTTGGGGCAACCTCATCAACATGTCGGCGACCTTCCAGGCGTGGAAGCTTTACTTTCGCGGGACGGGTAGCAAAAAGAGAAGGAAAAAGGTTGCCTGGAGCAAAACGGACCACGTATTCCTGCAGAAGCAGGTCCTGACCCGCTACTACCGCAATATCGGGGATATATTGCTGGAAAAGCAGTACACCGATGTCAGCACGCTGAGTGCTGCACTCAGGCAGAGCAAGGATGAAGGCTCGCGCGTTGGCGAAGTCCTCCTGCGTCAGGGTTCCGTGTCTGAAGAACAACTCCTGGAGTCCGCCGCGGGTGTCCGGCACAGGCTCTTTGTAAAAAATATGGCGGCGTTTTCCGGCGGTCTTGCAGGGGCGTTTGATAAGGAGCTGCTTAAAAGGCTGCTTGTATATCCGCTTTTCAAGACGGAAAAAGGCTATGTTTTTGCGATGACGGAAGGATCAGTCGTCGGGGAGTTGCCTGGTTTGCTCAGCCTTCCGTTGGAAGCCTGCGGGTTTGTTTATGCCACAAAAGCGGGTATCCTGGGGGCCATTGGCAGCGAAAGTGACACTGCGTCCCAAGCCTATCGATTGATCAATGAATATATGCTATCCGGCTCCATTACCTGGGAGCAGGCTGTAGTCGCGCTGGACTGGTATGATTTTGCGACGGATATACTGGCTTACATGGGACTGAAGGAATCTTGTTACACTAAAGTGGGATCGTGCGTTCCTCCAAATCGCGAGGAGCTTGCTATGGTGCACGCATGATCATCCGGGATTTACAAATGCTGAATCGTTCGGGGAGTAGACAGTATGGCTGTAAAAAGGAACTGGTTTGTTTACCTGATACTCGTGGTTTTTGAAATATGTGCTGCATATGCCTTGTTCAGCGCTATGATGGATTTTGCCGGCAGCACGGAGTATCCATACCTTTGGTATGGGATTATCCTATGTGCTTTTGCAGCGGCTTTGGTCCTTGTCCATGTCGCCTCGAAATACATGGCACAGTTGGGTCTTCCCGGCATTCTGGCTGCGAAGACGCGGCAAAGCGTCGTCATTGAACGGTCGGTCGTTGCCGCGGTGATCTTGGCCAGTGCCGCGGTCAGGATATGGGTGATCTTGGAGTTCCCCATCACCCCGTCATCCGACTATCAGGTTTATTACCAGGTTGCCGACCTTCTCTCAAAAGGTACTCTGAGCTCCTCCGGTTACAGCGGTTACATTGCGGAGTTTCCGCATGTCATCGGTTATCCCTTTATCCTGTCCCTTCTTTTCCGCATCACGGGGCCGTCTTTCCAGGCCGGGTTTTATCTGAATCTGGCGGCCAGCCTGGCCTCCGTGTTTTTCACCTGGCGCATTGCCCGCACGCTCTGCGGACGTCTGGGCGGCATGGTCGCGCTGGTTGCGGCGGCATTCTGGCCTTCCCAGATATTATATGGGTCAGTTCTGGCATCCGAACCCGTCTTTACCTGTTTCCTGCTTTTATGCATATGGCTTTTCATTTATCTGTACCGGTATCCGGTGCGTTTGGGCAACAGGGAAAGCGCCATGTTCCTTTGCTTCCTGCTGGGTATCGCCCTCGCACTGGCAAACGCCGTTCGGCCCCTGTCGGAGATTCTTCTTGTTGCTGTGGTTCTCTGCTTTTTGCCCTTTGTTGTCCGGTTCGATAAAAATGAAAGGATGCTCAATGGAAAGGTGAGCCGGGCCTCCTGCCAGGGCTGGTTCCTCTCCCTGGTCGTATTGTTCAGCTTCTTCGTCTGCAGCCAGCTGATTTCCATGTCTATTTCCAGCACCATCGCCTACAGGCTGCCCGGGAGCGATGTATCCTATGGCTTCAATCTTATGGTTGGCCTCAACAAGGATTCAAAAGGCACCTGGAACCAGCAGGATGCGGATTTCTTTGCACAGGTGTTTGCCTCCACCAATTCCCCGCAGGCGGCTCATAAGGCCAGTGTGGACGTTGCGTTGCAGCGCATTGGCAGCGACCCTGTCGGCATTTCCAACCTGGCGTTGGAAAAATTCACGTCTCTTTGGAAAAATGACGATTACGCGCGGGAATGGACCAGGCTCTTTCTGGGTCAACAGGGCGGCCTGAGCCCGGAACGTCAGGATATCATTGACCGGTTCACCGATTGGAACGATTTTTTCTACCTGTTCGGCATATTCTTTTCTGCTATTTTTGGCATACAGTTGTTCAGGCGTAAAGACGCAAGCCCTGCGCAGGTCCTTATTCTCCTGTTTGTCGGCACGGCTTTTCTGCATATGTTCCTGGAGATCCAGAACCGTTACCATTATTTTATTCTGCCAGTCTTTGTGATCCTGTCTTCCATGGGTATTGCGGGAATATTCAGGAGTCATGTCGGCAGGCAAAAGCAAAAAATGATTTGAGCCGGAGAAGTAGAGTATGAAGTATACCGTTCTTTACGTTATAAAAGGTTAGATGCCCGTTATTGGAGATATAAAGCCGGAAGCACTCGTGTTCATCCGGCCAAATACGGAGCATGCAGCAGATTTTTCGATTCCTCGGGGTTCAGTGCCACGAGTATTTATTGCACTTTCGTTGGGACCGCCTTATGTATCATTTAGATTGGACTTGCTTTTCAGCCCATGTAGATGCTGGAGATGGATACCTATGTGGCCTGTGCCCAGTATGAGTACCGCCAGTATCAGCCATATTACTTTCCCGTATATGCCCAGCAGCAGGAAGGCCGCTACCGGCAGACTCGCAAGAGGCACAGGAATACCCAAGAAGCTTCTGTAGAAGTATTCCGTTGTGTGCCCTTTCGTAAAATACCGTATCCAGCATATCTCGTACAGGACCATCAGGATAAAAGATGCCCCCAGCCATATGCTCCATATTGAAACGGGTGCCAGGTTAAAATCGCTGAATATGAGAGCAGTGCAGGTTACGCACACCTGTCCTGTGCGTTCAAACAGCAATAGTATTTTGTTCTCTTTTGTGATGATTGCATCGTAGCCTTGGGGTTTGTTTCTGGTCCAGATGATGTTCGGTACGAACAGCATCAGCAAATAAATGAGGCCCACGTATGAAAATCCAAAATGCCCCAGCATGGAGATCCTCCTTATAACGGGAAATCAGCTTTCCATGTTTCCTGCGTATTATATCAAACGGTCATGGATGTTTATAGTATCCACATTGGTTTTTGGCCTGTGATGTAAATGGTTTATCCGGATGATGCCCGAGATAAGCCCGCTGAGTGCAATTACGAATAAATAAAACCTGCACGAAGCAGGCTTTATCGTTTAAAAGTTGATATTTGGTATTCAATTCGTCTTCCAGTTCGCGAATAGTTCTTTGTACTGCTCCAGAAAATCTGCAGATATCGAGATGGTCGTACCGTCGTCTGTTTTATCCCCTTCCAGTATGGGCACAGGTGTGCATCCGTTCTTTTCTTTTTCGATCTGGGAGATTTTAAACCGGTTGCCGCAGTTCTGGCAGACCAGTACGTCGCCTTCCTGTTTGTAATACCCTCTTCCGGAATCAAAACAGACCTGGCATGTGTTGAGAGCCGTGCGGATGGTGCCGTCCGGCGCCTGTACAGCCAGGACTTCCATCTTCGTGTCCCCCGCCTGGTACGGGATGAATTTGGCTGTGCTGGTGATTTCACTCTTGTTGATCGAGATCCCCGCTCCTGTGAATGACGCCTGGCCTGCTGTGGCGGTATCCGGGGTTGAAGACGGGTTGCTTCGTGCTGCGCCGCTGCAGCCCGAAAGCACGAGTATAGCCCCTGTTAATACCGCGGTGGCAAGGAGAAGGGTTTTGATGCCGTTTTTGTTTTTTGGTCTGTTCTTGCTGTCAACCATTATATTCATACCTCGCTGCTTTGTTTGCATTCAGGTTAGCACAGCAATATGTAGGTTTTATGAAGATGATGAAGTATCATCACGATGCCTCGGGAAGATAACGATGAAGGTGCTCCCTTTCCCGGGCTCGCTGTCCACCCGGATATCCCCCTGGTGCGCCTCCACGATGGCCTTGACGATGGCCAGGCCGATCCCCGATCCACCCGATGAACGCGTCCGGGATCTGTCCGTCCTGTAAAAGCGGTCGAAGATGTATGGCAGATCCTCTTTGTCGATTCCGATGCCTGTATCCTGGATCCTCACTTCCGCAAACCTGTCGGAGCTGTACAGCCTGATATCCACCTTTCCCCCCGTCGGGGTGTACTTCAGCGCATTGGACAGCAGATTGATGAATACCTGGCTCATCTTGTCCTCGTCCGCCTCCATGGGCGTCTCGATCGCGTCCAGCATGAGCGCCACGCCCTTGTTTTTATACTCCCCCTGGAAGTTGGTCGTTATCCTGTATAGGAGTGCGGCCAGGTCGAAGCTCCCGTAGTTCACTGAGAGGTTTTCCCCCTCGTACCGCGTCAGTTTCTCCAGGTCGCCCACGAGTTTGGATATGCGCACCACTTCCTCGTGGCAGCTCTCCAGCCTCCCGCTATCCGCTTCCCATGTGCCGTCGATCATCGCCTCCAGGTGGCTTTGGAGCGTTGTGATGGGCGTACGCAGTTCGTGCGCCACGTCGGCCGTCAGCCTTTTGCGCAGCTTTTCCTGCTTTCCCAGCGTATCCGCCAGGCTGTTGACGGAGTCTGTCAGTTCCGAGATCTCTTTTGTGCTGGATTTCTCGTATATCCTGTCCTTGTAATCGCCCTGTGCGATGTTCCGGGTGGTGCTGATGACCCGTGCGATCGGCCTCGTCAGCTGCCTCGCCAGGACGATCCCCAGGATGATGGACGCCGCAGCCGCCGTGACAGCCGCCCACAGCAGCAGCCGGTTGATGGTATTGAGGAACTGGATATCGATATCGGTATAGAAATAAGGCCCGTAGTATCCTACATCCACGCTGCCCACCTGCACATTGTCTATGGTGATGGGATAGATTTTTTCCTCGTAGCCCCCTTGGAAGTTGTGGTTCAGCATCTGCATGTTTTGCGCCATGTGCGTCAGGATGGAGGCGCACATGCCGTTGTCGTGGACCTGCGCGTCCCATAATACCTTTCCGCTTGTGTCATGCACCCGCAGCATGAGGCCGTCGCCCAGGGTGTTCACGCCGATATCCTCCAGCCCGTTCACGTCCCACTTCCCGCCCCAGTCACGGTAGCGGCTGGTGAGCAGCGCCACGATATCGTTGTTCTTTTTTTCCTGGTTGTTGAGCACATACGCCTTGAACTGTCTCTCCAGAAAGAAATTCGCCAGGATGCTCAATATCACGAAGAGCAGTGCGGCCACCAGGAAAAAGGCCAGGGATAGCTTGACGCGCAGGCTCAGTTTCATCGCCCATCCCCCCCAAACTTATATCCCACCCCGTGGACGGTCAATACATACCGGGGTGTTTTGGGGTCTGTTTCGATCTTCTGGCGGATGTTTTTGATATGTGTATCCACCGCCCGGTCAAAGCCTTCATAGTCCTCCCCGAGGGCGAAACGGATCAGTTCCTCCCGGGTGAATGTCTTGGCAGGGTATTTGACGAGCGTCATGAATATCTTGTATTCGTTGGGCGTCAGCGCCGCGGTTTCTCCGTTTTTCCGCACCTCGTGGCGCAGGCTGTCCACCACCAGTTCCCCTTCGTTGAAGGATAAAAGGCTGGCGATGGGTATGGCTTCCTCCGATACCCTCCGCAGGTTCGCGCCGATGCGGGCCAGCAGTTGCCGGTTGCTGAAAGGCTTCGTCACGTAGTCGTCCGCGCCGATGTCCAGCCCCGTGATGACGTCTTCTTCCGCAGACTTGGCTGTCAGCATGATGATGGGCGCACGTGATTTTTTTCGGATCGTGCGGCAGACGTCCTCCCCGGATATGTCGGGCAGCATCAGGTCCAGCACCACCAGGTCTGGCTGCAGCCTGTCAAAGTGCTTCAGCGCGTCGCTTCCGTTGTATGCGCACGCCACGCGGTAACCTGCCTTCTCCAGGTAGGCCTGGATGACCTCCACTATTTTCTTTTCATCATCCACCACCAGGATCGTCTTCATTGGCTCCAATGCAGATTCACCTTCCCTTATCGGGTAATGACCTCGTATCCCTGTTCTACGATAGCTTCTTTTATAGCATTTAGGTTCACTTTCCCCGGGATATAATCCACCGTGACGTTTTTCCCCTGCAGGTCGACAGATACATTCTTCACGCCCTTCAGCGCGCCCACGGCCCTTTTCACCCTGTTTTCGCAGTGGCCGCAGGACATTCCTTCCACATCCAGTACTATTTTTTCAGTTGCCATTTTATATATCACTCCTGTAGGATATATGATCATTGTTGAACGGGTGGAGCCCGGAGCATGTTCCCCGGGCAGCACCCGTTTAATACTATTTCAAATCGTATGGTTTGGCAAGGATATCCACATTGGTCCCATCGGCATCCTGGATCGTCATGAATGCCCATCCGTCAATTTTTTGAACATTTACACCCAGGTCCGCCAGCGGTTTTGCTGCTATGACAAATACGATGTCTTTGTCGTTTTTCGTATAGTCTTTGGCCCATTCAAACTTGCCCTTGAGGAGCTTGACGCCATAGTGGTCCAGGCTCTGGTGGTACGTCAGGTTCTTCCTGTCGTTTTTGACTGCTTCAAACAAGGCATCGGTGATAGTTGCTTTGGCTCCGGTGCCGTCGCCGTAATCGCCTGTCAGGTATAGCTTATCGCCGTCGGTCTTGTAGCCTTCTCCGAGCCTGGAGACGTCCAGTCCGGCGTCTGTGAAGGGTTTGAGCGGCGTTTCGAGGAGGATATCCTCTTTGCCCGTCGCCTTGAAATCCTTGCTCACTTTCAATGTCGTGATACCGTCAAAGGCAAATTTGAAATAGTTGTCCGATGTATCGCTGTTCACCAACGCCGGGTCTTTTTTGATGATATCGTTGAATGATGTCGGGCTGTACTTCAGCACCACGTCAGTGTCGGTACATCCCGCCAGGATAGCTGCTACCAGTGCTATTGCTAATACCGAGAAAATGATTGTTTTCTTCATTGAATAAACCTCCAATAATTTATAATTTGTCTTTTATCCTGAAGCGCTTTAAACGAAGCGCGTTGGAAACTACGGATACCGAACTGAGCGCCATCGCCGCCCCCGCAAATACCGGGCTCAGCAGCGGCCCGCCCAGGGCAAAGAGGATCCCGGCCGCGATGGGGATGCCCACCACGTTGTAAAAGAACGCCCAGAAAAGGTTTTGGCGGATGTTGCGTATCGTGGCGCGGCTAAGTCGGATGGCCGAGGATACTTCATTCAGATCGCCGCGCATGAGCACCACGTCTGCGGACTCCACTGCCACATCCGTGCCTGTGCCGATAGCCATCCCGATATCCGCCTGCACGAGCGCCGGCGCGTCGTTGATGCCGTCGCCCACCATTGCCACCTTCTGGCCGGCTTCCTGCAGCTTTATGACTTCTCCGGCCTTGTCCTGCGGCAGCACGTCTGCCAGCACCTGGTCGATCCCCACTTCGTTTGCGATCGCCATGGCGGTGTTCCGGTTGTCCCCCGTGATCATCGCCACATTGACGCCAATACTCTTTAGCCGCTGGACAGCTGCCTTGCTCGTGGGTTTCACGGTATCCGCCGCAGCCATCAGGGCTTCCAGTTTCCCGTCCACCGCCACATACATCAGCGTCCTGCCCCGGTTGGACAGTTCTTTTGCATCTTCAGTGGCATGGATTGTTTCTATGCCATTCTCAATCATTAGCTTGATATTGCCTGCGAGCACCCGTTTCCCCTTCACGGTGGCGTCGATGCCCCTGCCGGGTACAGCCTTGAATCCTTCCGGTTCGATCAGGTAAATTCCTTTGTTTACGGCGCCTTCCACGATGGCCCTTGCGATCGGATGCTCCGAGCCGCGCTCCGCCGAGGCGCAAAGTTCAAGCGCCTCCGTTTCGCTCAGGGATGAATAGGTTTTGACGTCCGTCAGTACCGGCTTGCCTTCCGTGATGGTCCCTGTCTTGTCAAAGACCACGGTTTTTATCTTGTGGGTCGTTTCCAGCGCTTCCCCGCCTTTGATCAGGATGCCCAGTTCTGCGCCTTTTCCGGTGCCCACCATGATGGCCGTAGGTGTGGCCAGCCCCAGCGCACATGGGCACGCGATGACCAGGATGGAAACGAATACGTTCAGTGCGAAATTGAAGTCTTTGCCCGTGATCGCCCATATGGCCGCCGCAATGATGGCGATGCCCAGTACGGCTGGCACGAAGTAGCGGGAGATGATGTCCGCCATTTTTGCGATGGGGGCTTTCTTGCCCTGCGCCTCCTCCACCAGTTTGATGATCTTGGATAGCGCGGTGTCCTCCCCTACCTTGGTGGCGCGGAATTTGATCAGTCCTTCCCCGTTGATGCTCCCGCCTGTCACGTCGCTGCCCGGCGCTTTTTCCACCGGCAGGCTTTCCCCCGTCAGCATGGATTCGTCGATGGAGGATGTTCCTTCCACCACCACCCCGTCCACGGGTACCGATGTTCCCGGGCGGACTAGGACAACGTCTCCTTCCGAAACTTCGTCCAATTGTACTTCCATCTCTGCCCCGTCCTTGATGATGACCGCGGTCTTGGGTTTGAGTCCCATGAGTTTTTTGATGGCTTCCGATGTTTTGCCCTTGCTCACGGCCTCCAGGTATTTGCCCAGCATCACCAGCGTGATGACGACGGCCGCGGATTCATAATAGAGCGATTGGGTGAAGCTGAAATCGCCCAGGTAAACATTGACGGTGGCATATACGCTGTACAGGAATGCCGCTCCCGTGCCGATGGCCACCAGCGTATCCATATTGGGTGCGCCTTTGAAAAGCGTTTTCATGCCCACACGGTAAAATTTGCTCCCGGCCACGATCACCGGAACCGTCAGGATGAACTGTACCAGGCCGAAGATGAAGGGATAGTCGTGCGGGCTCATAAAGTTCGGTATGGGGAGTCCCAGCCCCGGGAACATGTGGGACATCGCGATATAGAGGATCGGCACAGAGAAAACGATTGCGACGATGAGCCGGATGCGCATGATCATTAATGCGCGTTTCCGTTGTTCTGCCTCGGTATCGCGTTCCTTTCCGGCTGCTATATCCCTGGGCGTATATCCGGCTTTTGTAACAGCCGCCTTGATTTCCGAGAGTTTTACCTTGGATGGATCATATTCAACGGCTGCCTGGTTCGTCATGAGGTTAACAGATGCGTTTTGGACGCCGTCCAGCTTTCTGATGGCCCTTTCCACGGCGGCCGAACAGGCTGCACACGTCATGCCTTCCACGCCAAGCTCTATCTTTTTGGATGTCTGTTCTTCTGCTAATCCGTAACCCGCGCCCTCAACGGCCTTTTGCAGGGCTTTGAATGTGGTTTGGGTTTCGTCATAGCGCACCGTCAGCTTCTCCGTCGCGATATTCACGTCGGCGTGCTCCACGCCCGGCACTTTGGATGCCGCCTTTTGGGCATGGGCCGCACAGGACGCGCATGTCATCCCGGTCACCCGATAAGTCTTTTCTGTCAAGGCTTCTTCCTCCGATCTATGTAAACATCTGATAATCTTTATAACTGTCTCTTAAACAGTTTTCATGCAAAATAACATCTGTATTAGCCTCCGCAACAGGAACTTCCGTTATTTTGCGGCTTGTAGTTCTCGACTTCCGTTTTGATGGCGTCCAGGTCCACCTTTTTGATATCATCCACGACTTTCACATATCCATGCAACATGCCCATGCCGCATTCAAAGGTGAAATCCTTGCCCGGCTTCAGCCAGGGTGTTTCCAGTTCCCCGCTGGAAAGGTCCAGCCCTGCGCCATAGTCCGGAAAGTATACATAACTGTCGCAGCTGCTGAGCTTCTCCGCCTTGAATTTGATCAGTGTATCCAGCCCTTTTTGCACGACCAGCACCGCCGGGGTGTAACCCTGGTCATTCACAGTCACTTCCAGGATCTGCTCGTTGTTCATCACGTTTGCCACCAGGATATTGTCTGTCGGGATCTTTCCGCCCGCAAACGCCGTCGCAGTACTCTGGGAGCAGCATCCGCCGCTCGTGGTCCCGGACTGGCCGCTTGTGGCTTGCGGGGAGGCGGTAGCTTCGGTGCCCGTTTTTTCAGCGCCTGAATAGGTTCTCAGGTCATCCACCACGGCAATGGAACTTCGTATCATGGACATCCAGCATGTAAAGGTGATGTTTTCCGCTTTGTCCGGCGTGAACTCGATGATATTGTCCCCCGGCTGCAGCTCTTTCTGGATGTAGTATTTGGGGATGAGGATCGTGCCGTTGCATCCGTTCAGGTTCTTTTTCTCTGCGCGCAGGTTAAATCTCACCGGTATTCCCTTCTGCACCAGGATGGGAGGATACGAGCCGGGCTGAACATCCACCGTCACTTCCTGGTATCCATCCATTATATTGGCTATCGTATAGGCGCCGGATTTGGCATACGTTTGGTTGCCTGCATTTGCGCCGGTGTTCGTTCCGTTTATGGCCGGTCCCTGCGCCTGCGCTGCCGGCGGCGGATCGGACGAAAAGATGCTCCACCCGAAAAAGCCCGTCGCGTTCACCAGCATCACCACCGCGATCAGCATCACCAGTACGGCGCTTACCCGCGTGATGGCGCGCGTGAATTTCCCCTTCAAAAAGGAAAAGATCACGCCGGCCCCCAGCATCAGCGGGACCGTCCCGAGGGAGAAAAGCAGCATGGACAGCGCGCCCATCCAGACGGACCCCGTGGAAAGTGCATATAGTTGCATGGCCTGCAGCGGTCCGCACGGGAGCAGTCCGTTGAGCAGGCCCACGATGAAAGGTCCCCTCCCCGCTTTTGCCTTGGCAGTTTTGGCAGACCATTTCGCAGGCAGCCTCGGCACCAGCCAGTGCGGGAGCCACCCCAGCATGGAAAGGCTCATCAGGATCATGAACGCCCCTGCGATCAGCATGATGACGCCTTTTACAGTGCCGCTGATGAAAAGCAGCGACCCCAGTCCCCCTACGATGCCGCCGATGAGCGTATAGGAGATCACCCTGCCCAGATTATACAGCAATGGCCGCTTGAACCGGGAGTCTTTTCCAGTTTTTTCACCGGGACCAATGCACGCAGGGGCATTGTTATTTTTATTTTTTTTCAGAACGCCTCTGCCCGTGTCACTTTCTCTGCTGTCAGTTCCTAAGCTCTGGGACAGGTTGATGCCTCCGCACATCGCGATGCAGTGCACGCTGGTGAGGAGTCCGGTCACAAACAGCGCCGCCAGGGAGATGGACTGGTCGATCCTGGGGATCAGGTTAAAAAAGTCGAATCCGACCGTATACCGGATGATGAAATACATGGCGATGATGATCAGGAAGATGGGTATCACCTTGGATGCAGGATGCTTTCTTCCTTGCGGCCCCATGCTTTTCACCTTGTACCCGGCTTGCTCGATTACCTTTTTGATTGCTTTCAGGTCCGCCTTTTCCGCATCGATGACGATCTCCGCCTGTCCTTTGGGAAAGGAGGCGGATGCCTGCAGTACGCCGCTCAGGTTTGTAACCGCCTGCGCCACCGTTTTCTCACAGTGCCCGCATGTCATACCCGAGACTTCGATGATGATCTTTTTTTCAGTCATGGTATCCCTCAAACTCCTGAAATCGTTTTATATTGTTTTTCCATAGTGGTAATATAACTTGTCTTTGTGTGTTTTTTATGGAGATTCAGCGTATTTGATCGCTTTGGATGATCGGAATGTCTCTCGCTTGAATAGTGTAAATGCCCTGGTTCATGGTATATTCTATATATCTATTTGAATGGGTGGCATTTATGGATCGTTTCGAAACGGAAAGGCTCATCCTCAGGCGTTTTGAACCCGGGGAATGGAAGGATCTTTTTGAATATCTTTCTGACGAAAATGTTGTCAGGTTTGAGCCGTATGATGTCTTTTCGGAATCTGAATGCGCAAAGGAATCGGAAAGGCGTTCGGGCGATCCTGCGTTCTGGGCGGTATGCCTGAAAGAAAGCGGCAAACTGATCGGCAACCTCTATTTGGCGCTGGCCGAGCCTTTGGACTGCCGCACATGGGAGCTTGGATACGTTTTTAACGCGCGTTATCAGGGGAAAGGCTATGCCTTTGAGAGCTGTACTGCCCTGCTGGACCATGCATTCCGTTTCCGGGATGCCCACAGGATCGTAGCCATGTGCGATCCGCAAAATGCCCCCTCCTGGCGGCTGCTGGAGCGCCTAAAGTTCCGCCGGGAAGGTCATCTCCTGCAAAATGTCGCTTTTAAATGCGACGGTCACGGCCGGCCTGTATGGCAGGATACGTATGTGTATGCGATGCTTGCGCGCGAATGGGATACAGATAGGCAGCTATGATTCAGCAGGGTTCAACGCCTGCCCCCTGTCAACCCTGCCCGCCCTGCGCCAGTTGTATCAGCTCGTCGATGGCTTTTTCAGGCGTATTGAAGCTGCACATCAGCCTGTGCGCGCTTTTTCCCCCGTCCATCAGCATACTGTAGAAAAAGTACTTTTCCTCCATGCGTTTGAGCGCCGCCGGCGGCAGTTCCACGAAAACGCCGTTGACCTGCACCTCTTCCATGATTCTTATGCCCGGGACCTGTTTTAATCCGGCGGCCAGCTTCTGCGCCAGCGCGTTGGCCCGCTTTGCATTCTCCAGCCAGAGCCCGCTGGATAGGTATTCGATGTACTGCGCCGCGATGAAGCGCATTTTGGAGTGCAGCTGGGTCCCATGCTTGCGCAGGTATTTAAATGTCCCGTCCGTCTTGTGCATGAATACCACGGCCTCACCGAACATCAGCCCGTTTTTGGTTCCTCCGAAGGAGAGTACGTCCACGCCGCAGTCCTTCGTGATGGCGTCAAATCCCTTGCCCAGCGCCGCCGCGGCATTGGCGATCCGCGCCCCGTCCAGGTGGACTTTCAATCCGTACCTGCGCGCCGTTTCTGCGATGGCCGATATCTCCCCGGGTGTGTACAGGGTCCCCACTTCGGTGGCATTGGTCAGTGAGACCACCGCAGGCTGGGAAGAATGTTCGAAGCCCAGTTCATGCAAATGTTCGGTTATTGCCTCGGGCGTCAGTTTCCCGTGCGCGGAGCGCGCGCAGATCAGTTTGCAGCCCGTGAATTTCTCGGGCGCGCCGGTTTCGTCCACGTTGATATGCGCCATGGCAGAGCAGATGACGGCCTGCCAGGAGCGCGTGAGGCTTCCCAGCGCCAGGGTGTTTGCGCCTGTTCCGTTGTATACGAAATACACCTCGCTGTCCGCCCCGAAAATATCTTTGAAGATTTCCTCAGCTTGGCGGGTGTATTTGTCGTAGCCGTAGGAGAGTTCATATCCCTCGGAAGCCTTCGCCAGCGCTTCCAGTATCCTTTGGTGCACGCCGCTGGTGTTGTCCGACGCAAAGCAGTTGATTTGTCCCATATCATCCCCGTCTTTCTGGTAATACCAAAGTGTACGATGCGCTCGGCTCGGTCCTGGAGCACATGCGGATATTATACATCATAATGCATATACGCGCACCGGTTTTCAGGCAGGAAATGCCGGCAATAATGCGCAGTCACGGATATTTGTGTTGTGGCTTTGGCCGGTATCCGGTGAAGCCATGTCCCGGTGTCATGCTGCTCCGGGTTTGTAAATTTTACCGTTCAAGTATTCATGTTAAAATGACGTTATTAGTTACGGAGGCAGTCTGCAACGGGAAGCTTTGCTGGCTCGTATTCAGGCAAATTTTTACTGCTCGGTGGGAAGTATTTATGGGCGAAAGTTATGCACAAATAAATCAGAAACTTGCGAAGATATTGATTGCAGATGACCATCCGGGCAATGTCACCCTGCTTGAACAGATTCTGAATGCACAGGGGTTTCATAATCTTGACTATACGTCCGACCCCCGAAAACTGATCGGGATCTATGAGTCGTTTCATCCCGATCTTTTGATGCTGGACCTGAAGATGCCCTATGTGGACGGCATGCAGATCATGAAGCAGTTGAAGGAAATGCACAAGGATCTCCTTCCCGTAATCATCATGGTCACGGAAAATGACAAGGAGAACCTTCCTTGGGCGCTGGACCTGGGAGCCTTTGATTTCATCCGGAAGCCCTTCGATCCGGACGAGGTCAAAATAAGCGTCCGGAACGCCCTGGACAATAGTTTGATGCGCCAGCAGGACAATGAGCACTTCAGTATGATCATTTTGCTTCTCCAGGCCATCGAATTCCGCGGCAAGATCGAGGACAGGCACGTATACCGCATCGGCAGGTATTGCGCCGAGCTGGGCAAACTGGCCGGGCTCCCCGAGGAACAGTGCGACAGGATGGTCTACGCAGGCATGTTCCACGATATCGGCAAGGTGGGCGTCCCCGATGAGGTGCTGCTGAAACCGTCCAAGCTGGATGCCGCCGAATGGGAGATCATGAAAAAGCATACCCTCAAAGGGGCGAAATTCCTCCATGGCAATGCTTCCGAGACGCTCAGGCTCGCTGAACTGATCGCCTGCACGCACCATGAAAGGTGGGACGGCGCCGGTTACCCGCGCGGCCTGAAAGGCGAGGAGATCCCCCTTCCCGGCCGTATCATGGCGGTCGTGGATATGTTTGACGCCCTTCTTTATCAAAGGCCGTACAGGGATGCGGCGGTATTGGAGGATGTCATCAGTGCTTTCCAAAATGGGAGCGGGAAAAATTTTGATCCGTCCCTCGTTGATCTGCTTTTAAAGAACCTGTCGAGGTTTCTGGATATCAAGGACCAGTGCGACCAGCCCGGATGATTCCGCGATGAATGCTGAAATATAATAGGCATCCCCCAGCCTAGCTGGGGGTTTTTCTTTAAAAGCAATGCACAAAGTGCATTGCTATGCCTAGCCCTTTTCTACTAGCAACGCCTAACGGGCGTTCGTACGATTGACATATGCGAAAGTGATCCTTCTCTCAGTTTTTCGCTTTCATTTATATTTTCTTGCCTTCTTTTACATTACGTTCCCTTAAGGAGTGGTGGGTGGAGAGGGCGCCAGCCCTCTCCATATTTAATCCCCCTCCCGCGCATTGAGTCATCTGAGAATCTCTCTGTCTCTGCGCGTGGGAGGGGGTAGGGGGTGGGTGCTATATCATGTTGTGATCTGTCATTCACTTTAACCTTTTAGGTTTCTGCCCATAGCTGTAAGCTTTTCTGAACCCCCAGTCTAACCGGGGGTTTTCTATACAGAAGAAGACCGGAGCATATGCTTCCGGTCTTCTTTTTTTATGTTTTACTTGAGGTTATCTCGCGTGCCGTGCCTTGTGTCTTCTGCGCAGCAGTACGAAGGTCAGGATCCCGCCGCCGATGAGCAGCAGCGCTCCGCCTGCGATCAGCAGGTTGTAATCGTCCGTGCCCGTCTGGTACTCCTTCTCGTCGTCCAGCTCGTTCGTGATCTTGAATTCGTTTGCGGTGTTGGCCACTACGTGCACCTCCACCTTGACGGCGTTCAGTTTGTATCCTGTGGGCGCTTTTGTTTCTATGGCCCAGTACGTCCCCGGCTTCAACCCTTTGTATACGATCTTGCCGGTGTTGTCCGATGTGCCTGAGCTCACCAGGCGGGTCATGGCACTGTCGGAATACAGGTTTATCTGTGCCCCGGCCAGCGGCGCCTGGGTATAGCCGTCAATCTTGATGAGCGTCAGGTCATGTGTCTCGGGCAGGTCGCGGGATGTGAAGACTGCCTCCCGGCCTCTTTCCACCGTTACCTTGTAAACCTTGGGATCCACCAGGTATCCCGCCGGTGCGCCCGTCTCCTTCACCCAGTAGTCCCCCGTGTACATGCCTTCCAGCACTGCCCCGCTTGCGCTGGTCACCGTCACAGTATCATACAGGTCCGTGCAGGCTTCATCGCGGTAGATCCCGAATGTGGCGTTGATCAGGGGCTGGCTCGTATTGTAATCCACCTTCAGCAGCCGCATGTTCCCGATGGGCTGGTTGGAGAACGTCACCGTTGTCGTGGTATTCAGCTTGACTTCCGCCTGCTTCTTGGCGTCGTCCTTGATATAATCCGTGGGTGCCTGCGTCTCCACGATCCAGTACGTCCCTGCGGCGAAATTTTCCAGCGTCACGCCGTTCACATCCGTGATGGTCACGTTTTGTACGTGATCGGTGAGCGCTTCATCCCTGTAGATCGCAAACGTTGCGCCTGTGATGTTCTCATGGGTCACTGCGTCCACTTTCACGATCCGCAGGCCGCCCACATCGGGGGTATTGGTGAATGTCACTTTCGCGGTCGTGCCGTACGAGACCTCCACGTTTTTGCTTGCGGTGTCGATGATGTAGCCATCCGGTGCTTTGGTCTCCGTCACCAGCCATGTGCCGGATTCGAGGCCCGTAACGAGGATCTTGCCCGCATCGTTTGTCACTTTGCCGGTCAGTTCGGTCGCTCCCTTGGTCAGCTTGAATTCCGCGCCGGCCAGGGGCAGTCCCGATGGATTGGTCTTCAATATCTCGAGGTCCCCGATATCTCTGGAGTCGGTAAATGTTACATATGCCGTATCCCCGAGTTTCACTTCGATCGTCTGTGGGGCCTGGTCGATGTGGTATCCGGCGGGTGCCTTCGTCTCCTCCACCGTCCACATTCCGGGTTCGAGGTCCGCCACCGTGATATGGCCGTTGGCCTGTGTGATGTTACCGTCCTTCACCACGCCGTCCTTGGTCAGTTTGAATTCGGCTCCTGCCAGGGGCAGATCGTCCGTGCTCTTCTTGAAGATGTCCAGGCTGCCCACGTTCTTGGTATCGGTAAAGGTCACGCTTGCCGTCTGGCCGACTTTCACTTCGGCAGTCTGCGATTCCGTATCGATGAGGTATCCTTCAGGCGCCTTGGTCTCCGTCACCGTCCAGATGCCCGTGCTCAGTCCGAGGATGTGGATGTAGCCCGAGGAATCCGTCTTGCCGGTCAGTGGTTCGGAGCCCGCCTTCGTGAATCTGAATTCGGCTCCGTACAGCGGGCTGCCGTCCTTCTTGTCTGTTTTCAGTACGTTCAGGTTGCCCTCGTCCCTGGTGTTGGTAAATTCCACGTACGATTTCGTGCCGTATGATATGTTCACGGTTTTGCTGGCGGTATCGATGAGGTACCCGGCGGGGGCTTTCGTCTCCGTCACCGTCCATGTTCCGGAATCGAGCCCTTCCACCACGATGCGGCCGTTATCCTGTGTGATGATGCCGGTGCGCTCGTCGCTCCCCCTGGTCAGCTTGAATTCCGCACCCTTCAAACCAACGCCTGTGGCATTTTTCTTGAAGATCTCCAGGCTGCCCACGTCTCTGGTATCGGTAAATGTCACGCTTGCAGTGGAGCCGTAGGTTACCGTGACTTCCTTGCTGCTGGTGTCGATCCGGTATCCATCAGGTGCCTTCGTCTCCGTCACCGTCCATTTACCCGAATCAAGGCCCAGTACATGGATGGATCCCGTATCGTCCGTTACTTTGCCGGTGATCGTTGTCACACCGTTTGTCAGGCTGAATTCTGCCCCTGCCAGGGGAGTTCCGGCCGTATTTGTTTTCAGTATATCGAGATTGCCCGTGTCCCTGGTGTCCGTGAACGTCACGCTTGCGGTGGTACCGTAAGATATCGTGACTTCCTTGCTGCTGGTGTCGATCCGGTATCCGGCCGGCGCCTTCGTCTCCGTCACCGTCCATGTCCCGGAATCCAATCCCGTCAGGTGTATATAGCCGTCAGCACCGCTCACATATCCGGGGAAGGTGGAAGAGCCTTTGGTCAGGCTGAATTCTGCCCCTGCCAGCGGTATACCGGCCGTGTTTGTTTTCAGTATATCGAGACTGCCCGTGTCCCTGGTGTTGGTGAAACTCACGCTTGCGGTGGAGCCATAGGATATTGTGACTTCCTTGCTGCTGGGGTCGAGGAGGTATCCGGCGGGCGCCTTCGTCTCCGTCACCGTCCATGTCCCGGAATCGAGCCCCTCCACGGTGATGTGGCCGTTGTCCTGTGTGACGATGCCGGTCCGCTCGATGTCTCCCTTGGTCAGTTTGAATTCCGCGCCCTTCAATCCTGTTCCGGCTGCGTCTTTCTTGAAGATGTCCAGGCTGCCCACGTCCTTGGTATCTGTAAAGGTTACGCTTGCAGTCTGTCCGAGTCTGACTTCAACGGTCTGGGAATCCCGGTCGATCAGGTATCCGGCGGGCGCCTTCGTCTCCGTCACCGTCCAGGTGCCTGGTTCGAGCTCCGTCACGAGGATGTGGCCGTTCGAGCCCGATAGGATGCCGGTCCGCTCCATGCTCCCTTTGGTCAGCTTGAACTCTGCGCCGGCCAGGGGTATGGAGGAGTCCCCTGCGCTCCTTTTGAAGATATCCAGACTGCCGATGTTCCTTGTATCGGTGAATTCCACGTACGCGGGGGTACCGTACGCGATCTCCACGGTTTTGCTTGCGGTATCAATAAGGTATCCGGCTGGCGCCTTCGTCTCCGTCACCGTCCATGTACCGGCATCCAGCCCTGTCACCACGATGTGGCCGTTGGCCTGTGTGATGATGCCGCTACGCTCGTCGCTCCCCTTGGTGAGCTTGAATTCTGCGCCTGCCAGGGGTACGGTGTCGTCGCCTGCGCTCTTTTTGAAAATATCCACGCTGCCCACGTCCCTGGTATCGGTGAATGTCACGTATGCTGTCTGCCCGACACTGACCTGGGCTGTCTGTGTGTCATGGTCGATCAGGTATCCGTCAGGTGCTTTCGTCTCCGTCACAGTCCAGGTGCCGGGCTCGAGGTCCGCTACGAGGATGTGGCCGTTGGCCTGTGTCGTACCGGTCTTCACGGTGCTTCCTTTCGTCAGCCTGAATTCCGCACCTGCCAGGGGGACGTTGTCGCCCGCGCTCTTTTTATAGATGTCGATGCTGCCTACGTTCTTGGTGTCGGTGAATTCCACATTTGCTACGGTATTGAGGGTTACCTCGACGGTCTTGCTGGCTGTGTCGATGAGGTATCCGTCAGGCGCCTTCGTCTCCGTCACCGTCCAGGTGCCCACGTCCAGGTCTGGTACGACGATATGGCCGTTGGCTTGTGTCGTGCCGGTCTTCACGATACTGCCTTTCGTCAGTCTGAATTCCGCGCCGGCAAGGGCCACGGGGTTGATGCCCGCGCTCCTTTTATAGATATCCACGCTGCCGGAGTTCCGCGTATCGGTAAAGGTCACGCTTGCAGTGTTATTCAGGGTTACCTCGACGGTCTTGCTGGCTGTATCGATCAGATATCCCGTTGGTGCCTTCGTCTCGGTCACCGTCCAGGTGCCCACGGCGAGGTCGGATACGACGATATGGCCATCGGTTCCCGTTATAATGCCTGTCTTCTCGGTGCTCCCCTTGGTCAGTTTGAATTCCGCGCCGGCCAGGGCTACGGGGTTGCTGCCCGCGCTCTTTTTAAAGATATCTACGCTGCCTACGTTCTTGGTATCGGTAAATTCCACACTCGCGGTCGTATTATAGGAGATGTCTACGGTTTTGCTGGCCGTGTCGATCAGGTATCCGTCGGGCGCCTTCGTCTCCGTCACCGTCCAGGTGCCCACGTCCAGGTCCGATACGACGATGTGTCCGTTGCTTCCTGTTATAATGCCGGTGCGCTCGTCGCTTCCCTTTGTCAGCTTGAATTCGGCTCCGGCCAGGGGGGTGCCGCTGCCCTTGCTCTTTTTCAGGATGTCCAGGCTGCCTACGTTCCGTGCGTCACGGAATTCCACCGTTGCCTTGTGTCCCTCTGTTACCTGCACTTCTTTTGTGCTGGTGTCGATGACATATCCCGTGGGGGCTTTTGTTTCCTTCACGTACCATTTGCCTGCGGCGATATACGGGGATACGACCTTCCCGTCGCTGCCTGTCGGTCCCACATGGATCTTCGATGCGAAATCCGATGTCAGGCTCATGTCAAATTCCGCGCCTGCCAGGTTGTTCGTCCCCGACAGGTCCTTCTTCGTTATCTGAATGTTCCCCAGCGGCTTGTTTTTGGCCGTCACCGTTATCGCGCTTTCAGGCGTGGTCTTGGAAAGGTTTACGGTGATCGTTTCCTGTCCCGCCGGGAAATTGGTGAATTGCACGAATTCGTATCCGTCCGGGATCGTTTTTTCCTCTATGGTGTAATCCCCGTAACGCAGACCGTCCAGCGTGACGGACTCCCCTGCGTCCACGTCTACGGTTTTGGTGCTGTCATCGGGATAGGTCACTTTGAATTTGAATGTCTTTTCGGAGTTGTTTGTGCACTCCGATGTCAGCTCTTTTTTGATGGTTAGCTTGCCGAGTTTCTGGTTGGTGCATGTCACCAGGATCGTACCGTTTTTGTTGGTGCCGTTTAGTTTGAACGTATCGGGGTCTATGCCCGCGTTCCGGTACCCGTCGGCTGCGGCTTCCGTTACGGTATAGCTGTAGCCGTCGCCGCTCCCGTAAGGCAGCCCGCTCACGGTGACCTCCCCGTCCGATGCCTTCAGCGGGATATCCCTGGAGATCGAGCCTTCAGGCCCGCCTTCAATGTGCACGGTGAAGGTCGGGTTCTCGATGGTGGTGCTGTCGATCACTTTTTTGATCCGGATGCTTCCGCTGAAGCCGTTGTATGTGACTTGGTTGGATACCGGCGTGGAGCCTGAGAATGGCCCGACATACGTCTGGGAGGCGCTCCGCCCGCCTTCCGGCGAGTACAGGTATCCGCCGAAGGATACCACCTGGCTGCCCGATGCAGTAAAGGTGAAGCTCGCGGTCTGCGGGAGGTTGGTGATGGTCACGGAATACTTCCCGCTTGAAAGCCCGTTGTCGGTCACGGTCGCGCCGTAAGTGGTATGCAGGTTCTTGTCCGTGGCCCATTCCAGGGCTACCGGGCTTCCGCCCACATTTTGTCCGCTTGTCCAGTATGTGATCTTCAGGTTGACGGTATTGTTCGCGGTATTGTAGCTCAGGATATCCGTTTCCACGTTCACGTTGGCTATCGGGCTGCTTGCGCTTATCCCGTCCAGCCCCAGAAGCCAGGTCTTATATCGGGTGAGGGGGTCGTTCGGGGCTCCGGTGAGCGTGCTGTGGACGTCCGGCGCGCCGCCGTTGGCATAGTGCCAGATCGCCCATTGCGTAGCCGAGATGGCCTGCTTCAGGGTTATTTCGGATATACCCGAGTGTGATTGTATCCAGCTCAGGTCCCTGTACGGGTAGGAATTAAAAAGGATCGCCCGTATATGGGCCGCATCGGCATTGGAGTAGTAGCTGCCGTCTTCGATGTCGGTCCGGGCGTACATGATGTTCTGATGTGCATAGGTATTCAGGTCGCAGCAATAAGCCTTTTGATCTGCTTCGCTGATATCCGTCCTGTGGATGGTGAAAATGCCCGCCGTTTTGTTCAGGCCTTCACCATAATCCAGCGAACCGGTCCATTGGAATACATAGCTGTCATTGGCCAGGATGATCGTCGTCGGTATCACGATGGCCAGTACAACGGCGGCGATGATGAGACTGATGCGTATTTTCTTCCTGTTCTTCTTCTGGGACGTTTTTTCATTCGTATTCATTTTTTGACCTGCCCTTTCACCCAGGCGCTGAAGCCTGTACAAAAATTGATCACAAAAAGTGTTTATTCTTCCGTAATGCTATCTATTTTGATATGGACTCTGTCCGGTTTTGCCCTTCCAGCCGGGTCGTTCCATACAGTTTCTTCTTCCGTTCCAGCGCGTCGTCCATCAGTTTCATCAGTTCGAATACGCTTTTGAAGTGCAGGATCTGCATCCCTTCCATCCATTGGACCGTGCCCTGCCATGTGGAGTTGTGCCGGTAATGCACGCGGATGACGAAGGACGCCATGTAAGGCAGCCGGATGCCCGTCTCCTCCTGGAAGTGGATGGGGGAAGGCATCTCCCGCCCGATCTCCTCTTCCTTGGCCCACGCGGAAAATTCACGGGTGCGTTCGGGGAAGCGGTCCTTGTCCATGATCTTTTCGATACGTTTGATGGCTTCCCACAGGGAGAAGAAGCGGAAGGACTCGCCGGTATGCAGATAGTTTCCGGTGCCTTCCATATATCCGGTGTCATCGTAAGCAAACCTTGCCAGATACTCTCCTTTGGGGCTTTTGTACTGCTGTACCGTCGATGCCAATTTCTCGTCCTCCAAACGTGCAAATCATACTTTTTGCCTTTTACACGTCCATCATAATGTGCATTCATCTCATTCCGTTCTTATTGCACTCTCACCGTACTCTCATTTTTGCTTATGGTGAAAAAAGGAAATATATTTTCAATAAATTCCCTGCTGTAATGCAAAAGGAAGGGGGTTGCATCTTCCTCTTCCTTTTGGTTGTACCGTATTGTGTTTTCACAATGATGTTTATGCTTCGGTCAGGTCATTCATATCGTTGTTTGTATGGTGGGCCCTGCTTAACGCAGCAATGCCACGGCTTCGATCTCGATGCGTGCATCCTTCGGCAGGCGCGATACTTCTATGCACGACCTTGCCGGAAATGGCTGAGAAAAGAATTCGGAGTAAACCTTGTTGATCGTTTGGAAGTCGTTCATATCCCGGATAAAGACTGTCGTCTTTACCACCCTGTCCATCCCGCTTCCCCCGGCTTCCAGGATGTTTTTCAGGTTCTCCAGCGCCTGCCGGGCCTGGGCGGCGATGTCGCCGTGGACGATGTCTCCGGTGGCAGGATCGATGGGTATCTGCCCCGAGGTATACAGAAGGCTGTCGATGACGACGGCCTGCGAATAAGGGCCGATGGCCCTGGGCGCGTTTTGCGTTTCTATGATCCGCATTGGGTTCACCTCTTTAGTATTTTTAACGATCTTTATTCGTGTTTCATTCGTACTCTACCACCTGAAACGGGTATAATCAATACCATCCGGAGTGGAATATTGGATGGAATAGTTTCAAATATCGCAACAGCATGCAAAGCATTGCGCCGGTATATCCGTTATCATTGGGATAGGAAAGGATGATGGCATTGATTCAGGTGGATATCGTATCGGGTTTTCTGGGCGCCGGAAAAACCACGCTTATTACCAGGATGGCCGCCCACTTCCTGGCGCTCGGCCAAAAGGTGGCAGTGGTGGAAAATGAATACGGGCAGTCCGGCATAGACCGGATGCTGCTGGAGCAGGAAGGCTTCTCGGTGGTGGAGATCACGCAGGGCTGCATCTGCTGTACGCTGCGCGGGGATTTCGAGGCCGCCATTTTGGAAATTGCGGAAAAAGTCAGACCCGACAGGATTCTGATCGAGCCTTCCGGCATTTTCTTGCTTTCAGAGGCGCTGTCCATTTTCAGCTCCCCCGCCATCCGAGCGGTGTGCACGGTCCGATCCGTAATAACCATCGTGGACGGTCTGCTGTTTCTGCGCCAGAGCGAGCGGTTCTCGGAGTTTCTGCAGGACCAGATCCACCATGCCGGCAAGCTTGTGCTTTCCAAGGCGGACCGCATCAGCCCGCTCTCGCTTGAATATCTTCTTCAGGAGATCGGAAAGCTGCATTTCCGCGGTGACGTCATTCCGTTGGATCTGAATAACATTGCGCCCGGCCGTCTTGTTGATTTGCTGCAGGCAGATGGGGTCGGAGGCCACGCCCACCATTGTCACCACCATCGCGGGGAGCACAGTCATTTTGACACGTTTCAGATAAACACCGAAAGGTCTTATAGCAAGGGTGAATTGCTGGACGCGCTGAGCACACTCGCGGCAGGGCAGTTCGGCAGTGTCATCCGCCTGAAGGGGTTCGTCCGGGGGCCTGCGGGGATGGTTGAGATCAGCTACGTTGACGGGGATTTCACGGCAAAGGAAAGAAAGAGGGATTGCTCTCCCGTCCTGGTCGTTATTGGTGTTGGTCTGGATCAGGACAGGATCACAGCTTTGTTCCGGTAGCCGGATCGGCAAGCAATGCTTTAACAACTTCCGCCGCGATGATCAACCCCGCCGCCGGGGGTACGAAGGAGATGCTCCCCGGTATCGCCCTGCGCCGGTCGCACTTGCGCACCGTTTCTTTGGGGCAGATGCACCCTTCTTTGCAGGATGTGTTTTCGCTTTCGGTTATCTTGATGGGTTCCTCGCGGGAATAGACCACTTTCAGGGAAGTAACGCCCCGCTTGCGCAGTTCGTTGCGCATCACCTTGCACAGCGGGCAGACCGAGGTGACGAAAAGGTCCGCTACTTCCAGCCGGGTGGGGTCCAGCTTGTTACCCGTCCCCATGCTGCTGATGAGCGGGATTCCCAGTTCCTTGCATTTCATGACCAGGTCCAGCTTCGCACTCACCGTGTCGATGGCGTCTATGATGTAGTCGTAATCCTTCCGCACCAGCCCCTCCGATGTTTCAGGCAGGTAAAATACCTGGTGTGTCTCCACTTCCGCCCGCGGGTTGATCTCGAGGATCCGTTCCTTCATCACATCCACCTTGGGCCTGCCGATGGTCTTGCGCGTGGCGTGGATCTGCCGGTTGATGTTGGTCAGGCAGATGTTGTCGTCGTCGATCAGCACCAGGTGCCCCACCCCGGCCCTGGCCAGGGCCTCCACGGCATAGGAGCCCACGCCGCCGATGCCGAAGACGGCCACCTTGCTGTTTTTTAGTTTTTCCAGCCCCGCAGCGCCGATGAGGAGTTCCGTTCTCGAAAATTCATGTAGCATGGGGATCTCCGTTTCTGAGTTATAAGACGCACATTATCATCTGTACTGTATCCTATCGCATTCATCCGGTCAATATCCGCAGTGCCTGAAACTCCCTGAATCCGATCCCGAAAAAGCTTGCTGCAGCCTTAGGTCAACGGTTGAAATAGGCGTCCTTCATGCGTATCAAGCGCATTTTCTTGTACATGTCGGGATTCCCTGAGAATTCGGACAGCGGCGAGTCCCGCCTGTCGTAGCTGTGGCAGCAGATGAGGATATCGCCGAAAGTCGGGCCCTCCTGCGTCACATAGAGGGTATGCCCGTACCGGTAATCCGCATAGCCCGCCACCACCATCTGGATGATATCGCCTGCCTGGATCAGTCCGGGGTCGATCTTGTCCCACGTTCCTTCGGCTGTCTTCACACCGCGCGGTCCTTTCGACTGGTTGGCTATCAGGTAGGCGAAAAGGGCCTCGACCCCGCTCCACCGCGCCGGCCCGGCGAATGTGGCGGATCCGTACCACGTGCCGGGCACCATCCCCTGCATATTGGCGATCCGCTTCCTGTTTTCCACGATCGTTGGCTCGTCTTCCCCCGGCAGCCATCCGCCGTATGCCGCCCACAGGCACTGGCTTGCGAAGTTTGCGCAGTCCAGCTCGTTGGCTGCGTAGAAAAAAAGCCTTTTCTCCTGGGGCACTTCTTTATACAGTGCATACATCCTGGCGTAAGAGATCCCCTTTTCCCGGTCGTATGGATGGAGCCTCCCGTCCGGCATGTCGCCACCTCCCCCTCAGCATATTCATACAGCCGGAAGAATGATTTTATGGTGGATAGATGGTTGGTAATTCTACTGTAAAAGGTATTCAACATATATTTTTAGAAACGGCATGCGGGCGGGCGTCTCATGGTTTTCATAAAGAGCATAAAAAAACGATCTTTGATCCTCATCGCCTGTATTCTGGCCGCTGTGGTACTGGCGTCCTGCCTCTATTTGATCATCCCTTCACCCGGGGCTGAAACGGTCTATGTTGACCCCCAGTGGTACCGGGTTTTGGATTTCTTTTTCCAGGCCCGCAACCAAAGCCTCATGTATGGTACGTTTGACGCGTTGAAGTCCATGTACATCCTGAATGAGCAAAATGGCAAATGGGCGTTTGAGGCAGAGGTAAAAAGGTCAAAATACCTGAAGAACTGGTCTGAAAGGCAGGGCGTCACCTTTTCCAGCATCGTCAGCAAGTTTGATGTCAAAAGGGCCAAAAAGGTGGGGCGTGGATATGCCTTTTATATCATCGTTTCCACTGAATACAAATATGCATACAATAACGACCCCGAAAATGTGAATATGTTCCGCATCGGCACCTGCCACACGCTTGATTTGATACCGGGAGTCACCGAGGGCGCCTGGGCCATCAGCAGGGAATGGTATCTGGATCCCTTTCAGGATTCGCTCATGCTCAATGAACTGAAGGCCGCGGATATCAACGCTTTCGTCACCTCCCAGCCCCCGCGGGATTTTTCCGCCATCGTGGAACGCAGGAGAAAAGCGGTGGCATACGCCGACCGTTATGCCGGGGCTGCTGGAGATGAGGAGTATGGATATACGTATAATAAGGAATACCGGGATTTCAGTGGCGCGGGCGGTGACTGCACCAATTATACCTCGCAGGTGCTGCATGAGGGCGGAGGCTTCAAAAAGACCGGCGCCTGGAATTATGCCCGCGGCGGTACCAGCAGGGCCTGGGGCAACGCGCAGGGGTTTAAGGATTACCTGATCTACAGCGGCAGGGGCTCCCTGATCGCGCGCGGTACGTACAGCCAGGTCTATAAATCCGCGTATAAGCTCCTTCCCGGCGATGTGATCTCCTACCAGGAAAAAGGCAAGATCGTCCATACTGTCGTTGTGACCGGAGCGGATTCCAGGGGGTACCCCATGGTGAATTCCCATACTGTGGACCGCTACCGTACCCCCTGGGATTTAGGATGGAATGACAGCGACATCAAATTCTGGCTCATACGGGTCCATTACTGATCCGGCTGCTGCCCTCATTTTTTTGAACCCTTCCCTTCCACCCTGAATATGATAAGGCAGTTCGGCCTCATATTGGGGCCTTTTTTATGGAAGGGGGGATTCCAAAGTGGATGATATACAGGATTCCGCCCCTCTGTTTGATGCAGTAAAGAGGCATATCGAAAACGGTGTCGTTCCTTTCCACGTGCCCGGGCATAAACAGGGCCGCGGCCTGCCTGGCCTGCGGCAGTACGTCGGTGAACGTATCCTGCAGATGGACCTCAACGGCATGGATGACATCGATTACATGAGCAATCCGGCGGGCGTCATCCGCCGGTCCCTGGAGCTGATGGCCCGGGCCTTCGGGGCGGACCATGCCTTCTTTCTCGTCAACGGCACAACATCGGGCATACAGGCCATGATCATGAGCGCCTGTGCGCCGGGGGAAAAACTGATCCTGCCGCGCAACGCGCACAAATCCACGGTCGGCGGCCTCATCCTGGGGGGCGTCACGCCCGTCTATGTCCAGCCCGTCATTGAGCCCCATCTGGGGGTCGCCATGGGCATGACGGTGGAGAGCGTGGCCCAGGCCATACGGGAGCACCCCGAAGCGCGGGCCGTCTTCGTCATCAATCCCACGTATTACGGCATGGCATCCGATATAAAAGCCATCGTGGATCTTGCGCATGCGCACGGCATGCTCGTCCTGGCCGATGAAGCGCACGGCAGCCATCTGTATTTCCATGATGCTTTTCCCCTCTCCGCCATGGCCGCCGGCGCCGACCTGAGCACGCTCAGCATCCACAAGACCGGCGGTTCCCTCACGCAGAGTTCGGCGCTGCTCCTGAAAAATGGGCGGGTATCCCCATCCCATGTCCACCGCGTGCTGGAACTGTGCTATACCTCCAGCGCCTCCTACCTGCTCATGTGTTCCCTGGATCTGGCGCGGAAACAGCTGGCTTTGGAAGGCAGGGCGCTGATGGAGAATGCGCTGAGCCTGGCCCGCTATGCGCGGGAAAAGATCAATGGTCTGGAGGGGTTCATGGCTTTTGGGCCGGAGCTTGCAGGTTCGCCGGGCTGCCATGCGTTTGATGAAACGAAACTGGGTGTGAATGTCTCCGCTTACTGCACCGGCTGCCAGATGGAGGCGCTTCTGCGGGAGAAGTACCGCATCCAGGTGGAGCTGTCCGATCTGTATAATATCCTCGCCGTCGTCACCTTTGCAGACCGCAGGCTGGATCTGGACGCGCTCATCGGCGCGCTCACAGATATCTCCCAGCGTATGCCCATGCGGGAGAATAACCATAACGTGTTCATACCCGGTGGATTGGAGACGGCTGTTTCCCTTCGCCGGGCATTCTACTGCCGTAAAAAGGCTGTAAAACTCGAAGATTCTGTCGGGGAGGTCTCCGGCGAGATCGTCATGGCCTATCCCCCCGGCATCCCCGTCATCTGCCTCGGGGAACGGATCACTTCGGATATCGTGGAATATATCCGCATCCTGAAGGGCGAAAACTGCCAGCTGCAGGGTACCGAAGATGCCCATGTGGATTTCATCAGGGTTCTGGATAGGAACAGCCATCCCTGACGCTTGCGAACATGCATGGGAATAGGATGCCAAGCAGGGCTAAAGTGCGAGGATGATGCCGCCGATGATGAAAAAGACTCCGATGATCCGTTTGATGGAGAGAGCTTCCCCGAGGAAGATGATGGAGAATGCGATCGTCACCAGCGGTGAGCAGGACATGATGATGGTCACCAGCGAAGCGGACCCCATTTTGACTGCGGAGTAATAGGCCCAGTCCCCAATGAGCGTGGCCAGGATGGATTCGCTCGCCAGGATCAGGAATACCGGCAGCGTGATCTGGTTTATCTTGAAAAGGCTCCCGTCCGCGAGCATCCACCCCGTGAGCAGGATGGTGGTCACGCCCGTACGGATCGCCAGCCCCACCATCGGGTTGAGGTCGCGCAGGCCGATCTTCGCAAATAACGGCGCAAGCCCCCAGCACACGGTCGCGATGATGGCCAGCAGGTAAAACATCCAGTTCTTCCTCCTGAATTCCTGTATCATAAGGCACCTGTCTTCATGTTTGTGACGGTATCAGTAACAATATATGGCCATTACATACTTGTTTATAATCACTTCTGCATGTCTGTGGATGAATTGCAACTCTCCCGCCGCATATTGCCTCACGCCGGGTGCATACCTTTAATTGGGGTTGAATCGGTTTGGGGGTGCAGGCTGTGGTTCACAGGGTGGAAAATCTGGTTTTCTCGGGCGGGGGCGTGCTGGGCACCGCCTATCTGGGTGTCCTGCAGTATCTGTATGAGCAGGGGCTTATGGCAAACGTCAGACGCACCGCGGGCACATCAGCGGGAGCCATCGCCGCCTGTATGGTGGGATTGAATCTGCCGTTTGAAGGATTGAAGGCTGCCGTCGATACGCTGGATTACAGGAAGGTGCCCATGAAGGAGATACCGGCGGAGCAGGCCGTACTCCCGGCTTATGTGCAAAAAGGGCTGGACAGGGTATTTGATGACTGGGAGTGTGTGCTCCGCCTGGTGAAAAACTACGGCTGGTTTTCGAGCGGATACTTCTATCGCTGGATCCAGGAACAGATCGCAAGGCAGTTTGACCGGAGAAAAAAAGCCCCGCCCTATTCGTTTGCGGATTTTAACGACCCGCGCCTGCATGTGGACGGGCGGCCGTTCTACGATGTGAGCATCATCGGTGCGGATATATCCAGGAGGAATACCAGGGTGTTTTCCTTTGAGACCACCCCCTATATGGAGGTGGCCACGGCGGTTCGCATCTCCATGTCCATCCCCGTCTTTTTCGAAGCGGTGAAACTGGAAGAGGACGGTCTTAAGGATATATATGCCGATGGCGGTGTGCAGCGCGTTTACCCCCTGAATCTGTATGACGGTACGGCTGCCGCCAATCCCTTCACCCTCGGTGTCCGGTTCAAGGCGTCCGAAGCATATCACGAGATCCATAACCTTCTGGATTTTATTGCAAACCTGCTCATGTCGCTCTACCGTGTCCAGGAGGACGCATACGAAAACGATCCGCAGGATATCGCCCGCTCCATCGTCATCGACCCCGGCCAGGTATCCTTTGTGGATTTTGATATTGCGCCGGGAGATCCGACTTATAATTTTCTGTATAGGGCCGGGTATGACGCGGCAGACAGCTATTTCAGAAAGGTGAGTATTATGCCCTATGATGGTTTTGAAGGTCTCTCGAACGTATAAAAGAAAAGCCGTTCGGAGGCCATACCCTGAACGGCTTTAACTGTCGCCGGCTGTTTACTCCGCAAAGAGCTTATCCAGCATCGTGTATCCCTTGTCGACGAATACACCTGTCTTCCCCGCCTCTTCCTCGTTGTACGCTTTCGCGCCCGAGGGCTTGTTCCCCTTGCTGCTGTAGAGGATATACGGTACTGGGTTTTTGGTGTGCGTCATGATCCTTAGCGGCGTCGGATGGTCAGGCAGGATGAGCATGCGAAAGTACTTCTCATGCTTTTTCAGTCCCTGGATGAGCGGGCCGATGACCTTCCTGTCGATGTATTCGATGGACTTTATCTTGTTTTCCACTTCCCCGCGGTGCCCGCATTCGTCCGGCGCTTCGATATGCACATAGACGAAGTCAGTCCCGTACAGAAGCTCGTTTAATGCGGCTTCCGCCTTGCCTTCGAAGTTGGTGTGGATGTTCCCCGTCGCGCCTTCCACTTCGACGACTTTTAATCCTGCACAGACGCCGATCCCCTTGATCAGATCGACAGCGGATATGACGGCGCCTTTTTTCCCGAATTTATCCCCGAATGATGTCAGGATGGGCTTTTTCGCCTCGCCCCAGAACCATGCGGAGTTTGCGGGTTTCAGCCCCATTTGAATGCGTTCTCTGTTCACCGGGTGATCTGCCAGTAGTAGGGATGATCGCTTCATCATGTCCAGCAGCGCTTCGCCTGCAGTGCCCTTCGGCAGGTGTTCCGCTATCTTCTTCCCCGTGATATCGTGCGGCGGCGTCAGTTTGGATCCCGTTTGCCCGTCGGTCCACTTCAGGCAGTGCCTGTAGCTCAGTCCGGTATGCAGGGAAAAGGCGTCTGTGTGGAAATGGCTGTCGAGGTACTCGATGAGCCGCCTCGCCTCCCGGGTGGATATCTCGTCAGAGCTGTAGTCTACCATCGTTTTGGCTTCATATGGCTCATCGTCCGATAATGTTACGAGGTTGCATCGGAAGGTCACATCTTTTTCACCCAGCGGGATGCCGATGCTAGCGGCCTCCAGCGAAGACCTTCCGGTATAGTAGATGGATGGGTCGTATCCCATGATGGCCAGGTTGGTCACGTCGCTGCCGGGCGGCATATCGTCGGGCGTCGTACGCACCATCCCCACCTCGCCTTCCCGTGCCATGGCGTCCATGTTGGGTTTCTTGGCGACCATGAGCGGTGTTTTCCCTTCCAGCTGTTCGACCGGTTCATCCGCCATGCCGTCGCCCAGTATCACGATGTATTTCATGCCCTGCACCCTTCCGTTTACCGTAAATTCAATATATGCAACCGCTTCTGCCTTGCGTTATCGCAAATTTTATGGATAGTATACCAGAATGCGCGGCATGTTTCCACGTTCTACCCGGTAAAGTAATCATCAAATAAAAATCGATAATTGGTTTATGCCTAAATAGCAGGCGTTTTCGATCCGGATCCGTTACCCGCGGGGTACCTACATAGGGGGCGCAGCCCCCTATAAAACTTCCCCTCCCATGCTCCGCATTTTGTACCTTATCTTTTTTTGCGTATGGGAGGGGCAGGGGTGGGCATCCTGCTTCATAAAAAGAAGAGGAGCCGCACCATTTGGATGCAGCTCCCTTGTTTCAATTGTCTTATTCCTCTTCTTCCTCTTCGCGTTCCTTCTTGGCCTGTTCCACCACTTTGGCTGCGATGTTGCCCGGTACCTCTTCATACCGTTCAAAGGACATCTTGAAGGAGCCCCTGGCCTGCGTCATGGAGCGCAGGTCCGTCGCGTATTTGAACATTTCCGCAAACGGTACCTCGGCCACCACCTGCTGCTCGCCGTCCACCGGGTTCATCCCCAATATCCGGCCGCGCCGCTTGTTCAGGTCCCCGATGATGTCGCCCATGTACTCGTCGGGCACGTTTACTTCCACGTGGTAGATCGGCTCGAGCAGGACGGGGTTGGCGTCTGCGCAGCCTTTCCTGAAGGCCAGCCTCGCGGCCAGCTTGAAGGCCATTTCCGAGGAGTCCACCGGGTGGAAGGATCCGTCATACAGGGTGCAGCGCAGGTTGACCACGGGGCAGTGCGCCAGCACGCCCTTCACGATGCATTCGCGCAGTCCCTTTTCCACGGCGGGGATGTATTGCCTCGGCACCACGCCGCCGACCACCTTGTCCACAAATTCAAAGGTTCCGGATCCGTCCACGATGGGTTCAAATTCGATCCAGCAGTGGCCGTACTGTCCATGGCCGCCTGTTTGCTTCTTGTGTTTGCCTTCGGCCTTGACCGCCTTTTTGATGGTCTCGCGGTAGGGCACCTTGGGATCGTGCAGCTCGGCTTCCACGCCGAATTTATTGGTCAGTTTCTTTGTGATGACCTCCAGGTGCATCTCGCCCAGGCCGCCGATGAGCATGTCGCCCGTTTCCGCCTGCTTTTGCACCAGGAATGTGGGGTCTTCTTCCTCCAGCCTGTGCAGTCCTGTGAAGACCTTGTCTTCCTCGCCTTCCTTCTTGGAGCCTACGGCCATCCAGATGGAGGGCTCGGGGAAAGCGATGTTTTCAAAGACCACGGGGTTGGCCGCGTCGCACAGGGTATGCCCCGTCATCGTGTACTGCAGCTTCGCCACCGCGCCCAGGTCGCCTGCATAAAGCTTTTCGGTGGTATTCTGTTTCTTGCCGCGCAGGATGTAGATGCTGCCCACTTTTTCGTTTTTCTGTACGTTGGGGTTGTACATGGTCATGTCCGAGGTCAATGTCCCGGAGAATATTTTGAAAAGGGAAAGTTTTCCTACGAACGGGTCCGCCACCGTCTTGAAGACCTGCGCTGCGAATGGCGCCGCAGGATCGCATTTTACGGTGGTCTCCGCATTCGTCTTGGCATTTTTGGCCTTCACAGCCGGTTTCTCATCGGGAGCGGGCAGGTAGCGGATGATGCACTCCGTGAGCACATTGATCCCCAGGTTGGGGGCCGCCGCGCCGCAGCACACCGGTACCACCTTGCCTGCCACCGTTCCGGCATGGATGCCTTTTATGACTTCATCTGTGGTCAGTTCTTCTCCCCCGAAGAACTTCTCCAGCAGCTCGTCGTCGCTTTCAGCGGCAGCTTCGATGAGCGTCCCGCGCAGTGTCGCTGCCTCGTCTGCCAGTTCGGCAGGGATATCCGCGTCCTTGGTCTCTTTCCCTGCAAACATCCTGGCTTTCATCTGGACCAGGTCCACCACTCCCGCGAAGGCGCCGCCCTTTACGATGGGGAGGCTGACCGGTGCGATGGCTGTACCGTACTTGCCTTTCAGCTGGTCCAGTACTTTTGAAAAATTCGCGTTCTCCCTGTCCATCTGGTTGATGAGGATCATCTTGGATACGCCGTTTTTCGCGCAGATGTTCCAGGCTTTTTCCGCGCCCACGGTCAGGCCGGATACGGCTCCCACGAGTATGACGGCGCCGTCGGCCAGTTTCATGGCCTGTGTCAGTTCGCCCAGGAAATCAAAATACCCCGGGGCGTCGATCATGTTGATCTTGGTGTCTCCGACTTCGACAGGTGCCACAGCGGCGTTGATGGAAATATGCCTTTTGACCTCTTCGGGGTCGTAGTCCGTGGTGGTCGTCCCTTCCTCCACTTTGCCCATGCGGTCGATCGCACCCGAATTGAAAAGCATGGCTTCCACGAGCGTGGTCTTGCCTTCGCCGCCGTGGCCTGCTACAACGACGTTGCGGATTTTCTCTGCCTTGTACTCTTTCATAAAAAATTCCCCCTCGTATCCTTGTATTGCATCCGCGTGCCCTGGGTTTATACAATCTATAGTATTTTATCAAATGCGAAATAAAATTGGAATAGCATTTGTATGTTTTCCTGCATCTGCATTGCCCTTGGCAGTGGGAAGTATTTCCCGGCCAAAAAAATGATGTGGAAAAAGGCCGGGTTTTATGTAATAATAATGGCAATCTTGAAAAAGTGAGTGATCCGAATGCAGAATGATCCCCGGCCGGAGGACAGCCAGGCGCCATCCCAGGAAGAGACAGCCTATGTAAAACCGCCCATGAAGCATACCAAAGTGGTCCAGATCGTTTGTGGTATCGTTCTGGCGCTGGTCATATTCGTGCTGCTCTATTTTTCCAGCAGGCCCGAGATTTATTTCCGCTATGGATGGGTCGCGGCATTTGGCCTCACGATGATCATTACCTATAGCCTGGAAAAGCGTTATCAGCGCCGCTACAAGCTTTTCTGGAAGACGTTTCTGATCACAGCCGGAGCCGCTCTGCTGGTCATGCTGGTGTTCGCGCTCACCGGTATTGCGCCCCTGGGGGTTTGAAGGATATTGAATAGCTGACAGACATAAAAAAGCCCCTCTCAAGGGGCTTTCGATGTTTCTTCAATTGAACAGGATCTCAAACTGCATCGTTTCGGTGTTTTCACCGGCAGGATTCTCCGGGGGTGGAGGCTGCGCACCCGTGTCCCTCAGCCAATCCATGAGTATGCTGTAATGGTCCTGCCCGATCGTAAACGTGATCCTTGTCGTTCCACCCAAATCGTCAGCCGCATATGATACGTTCCACTGATTCAGCAAGTCCTGCAAATCCTTTTGCGACTCCGGTTTCGCGGTAATGGTATAGGATGATATTCCTTTCCTGTCAGTTGGAGCGCTGGCGCCGAAGGAAACGTTTGCATCTCCCTGTCCGCCCGTGATACCCACCATCCCTGATTCTTGCGGAGCCATGGTTGCAGCCGCAGTCGGTGCAGGCGTTGGCGCAGCTGCCTCGGGAGCTATTTTTGCAGCAGAAAACTGTCTTTCATCCGCCGCCGAAGCCAGGTTGCTGTCCAGCATGGGCGCCTGGGGACGTGGCGCGATGATTCCGTTGGCAAACATCTGCCATCCGACCACCGCGACGACCAGCGCGGCGGCGATCGGTCCTGCGATGCGCACCCACTTCAGGTTGGGCCTTTTTGTTTGGGTTTTGGCTTGTTCCCTTGCGGCCTTTATCCAGGCGTCGTGAAATCCTTCGGGTACTTCTGCTTCCTCCAGGCTGCCCAGGTGCTCCCGCGTGGACGTCATGCGTTCATAAACGGTGCGGCACTTTTTGCAGGAGCGTAAGTGCTGCCGGAATTCCCTGTCGTCCCCGTCCGCCATATTGTCCATGTGCAGGCTCATCTGCTCCATGCATTTTTTGCAGTCCACGTGAGTTCACCCCCTTCCATTCAATGAACGAAAACCTGTCAAGCTAGATTATACCGTTCCTGATGATTTAGACGCAACATATACTTTAAAAGTTCCCTTCCGTATAAAGAATATGATGCACTGTTTATAATGGGTTACTGAGTAGTTGGTGCATTTTCCCGATAGATAATATCGTCGAATGATCATGCGCATAACGCCGTCTTTGATCCGGCGCTGTGACATATACATAAAGCCGATATCATTCCAAGCGTGATGCCAGTTCTTTTCAAAAGCGGTCTTAATCGTTCATTCCCTTTCCTTCGAGTATCTGATGAGCATATTTTCCGACCCTTGCCTCCCTGGTTTTGGATAGTTTGGGTTCGGAAAAATACAGGAGATATGCTCTTTGCCGTCCCGGCGTCAGTGTTTCAAATGCAGCTCTTAATGCAGGGTTCTCATTGAATTTGTTTTGTAATTCCGCCGGTATGATGAATTCCGTATTTTTTTTGAAAACCACTTCCAGGCCGGCCTTTTCGATTTCGATGGCTTCATGGATATAGGTTTTCAGGATGGATGCCATATCGGCTATTTCCTGAACATTGGTGAAGCGGATCTGGCGCCCTGCCTGTACATTTTCCGTTTGCTGGATCAGTACGCCATGGGTATCCTGCAGCAGCGCGCCTTTGATGAAAAGGAGCGCGCAGTATTCCTTGAATCCGTGTATCAGCACAACATTCTTTTTTTCATGGGTGTAACAGGGTACGCCCCACTTCAAATCTTCATCCAGCCCGCAGTCCAGAACGATCATTCTCAGTTTTTCAAATTCTTTCCGCCACTGTTTTGCTTCGCGTAGGAATTCATCCACCTTGGGATTCATTCTGCGCATATCCATCACAGGATACCCTCCCGTCTGTTTTTCGTTGCGGCTGGCAGTCCGGCGCACGCATTCACCGGAATTAATCTATTATTACCACAGCGCAGCCTTCGTAAATACGGTGATTTCAGTCCTGGTTTTGCTGAATGTATTTACAAGCCAAAACGGGTGGAAGGGGCGTCGATTAAATGCTATGGCAAAGACCGCCTTAGAGGCGGTCTTTGCCTTGTGATCTTATCCAATTTATTTTTTATATATTCTGGTTGATGTATGCAGCATCAGCCGCACTTGCTGTACCCGCAGGACCTGCATACCACGCAGCCGCCCTCGTGCTCCAGCTTTTCCCCGCATTCGGGGCAGTGTGAGGTACCCTCCTCCATCAGCGATTCGATGCCCATCTGCGTCTCCCCTTCGTTGAGGGGGTGCAGCCCCGCCCCCGCGATGATGTCTTCGCGGTGCCGCATCGGCCGGTCGCAAGTGTCCCTGCGAGTGCACAGGGAGCAGTTCAACAGGCACTTTTCGGCCGAGGATTTTATATCCGCGATGTCGATGTCGGGTATTTTCTCTTCGGCATGGCCGTTGCCGTTCCCGTTGGATTTGTTCAGCTGCGTCACCTTTTCGATCACCCTGCCGATGGCATCGGGGCAGGACAGGACCTTCAGGTTCTTCTGGCGCAGGGTGCTGTGGCATCGGATTCCTTTGAGCTGGCCGATGAGCGTCTGTACGTCTATGCCTGAACGCAGCGCCAGTGATACCAGCCGGCTCGTCGCTTCGGATTGCGAAGGGCAGCCGCCCGCCCTTCCCAGGTTGGTGAATATCTCACAGATGCCATGCTCGTCGTAATTGACGGTGATGTACAGGTTTCCGCATCCGATCAGCACTTTTTCAGTAAATCCCTGCGTGATATCCGGCCTCGTCCGTGGTACGATATTACCTTGCGCGGGCACCGGCGCCGGAGCCTTCTCAGCCTTGGTCCCCACATTCAATACCTGGCCTTCACGGCTCCCGTCCCTGTATATCGTAACGCCTTTGCACCCCAGTAAAAATGCCAGGTTGTATACCTCCCGCACATCCTCCTGCGTGGCGTCTTTGGAGAAATTGACGGTTTTGGATACGGCGTTGTCGGTATATTTTTGAAATGCCGCCTGCATGCGGATATGGTATTCCGGGGTCACGTCGTGCGCCGTCACGAAGAGCCTGCGGATGTCTTCGGGGATCTCGTTGATGTGCGCAATGGTTCCTTCCTGTGCGATGAGCCGCATCAGCGCGGGCGAGTAAAAGCCGCGCGCCTTTGCCACCTCTTCGAAATGCGGGTACACCTCGGGCAGCTGGTCATTGTCCATCACGTTGCGTACAAAGGACAGGGCGAAAAGCGGTTCGATGCCGCTGGATGCGCCGCAGATGATGGAGATGGTCCCCGTTGGCGCGATGGTGGTGGTGGTGGCGTTTCGCAGCGGGATCCCTTTGGATGCCAGCGTGCTGATATTGTACAGGGGGAAAGCCCCCCGGGTACGCGCCAGGCTGGCCGAAGCCGAATGCGATGCCTTTTGGATGAATCCCATCACCCGTTCCGCGGTGGTGATGGCTTCGTCTGTATTGTATGGGATGCCCAGCTTGAAGAGCATGTCCGAAAAGCCCATTACGCCCAGGCCTATCTTGCGAGTCTTGCGCGTGGTCTCGTCGATCTGCTGCAGCGGGTAGGAGTTCATGTCGATCACGTTGTCCAGGAAATGTACGGCCAGGTCCACCGTCTCGCCCAGGGCCGAAAAATCGATCTCGTACTTCCCGTCTTTCAGGCTCAGCATCTTGTCCAGGTTGATGGAGCCCAGGTTGCAGCTCTCGTAGGGCAGCAGCGGCTGTTCGCCGCAGGGGTTGGTGCTTTCGATTTCGCCCATCGAGGGTACGACATTGTCCTTGTTCAGCCTGTCGAGGAAGATGATGCCCGGTTCCCCGTTGGTCCAGGCCATTTCCACGATGATATTGAATACTTCCCGCGCCTTCTTGCGCCCCACTTCGGCCTTTGTATGCGGATCGATCAGGGCGTATTCCGTATCCCGCGCCACTGCGTTCATAAAGGCTTCCGTTAGGCCCACGCTGATGTTGAAATTCGTGATATCGCTGGTATCGCGTTTGCACTGGACAAATTCCATGATGTCGGGGTGGTCCACGCGCAGGATGCCCATGTTGGCGCCCCGCCGGGTCCCGCCCTGTTTGACGGCTTCGGTTGCCGCATTGAATACGCGCATAAAGCTGACCGGGCCGCTCGCCACACCGCCAGTCGAACGGACAGAAGCACCCTTCGGACGCAGGTGTGAAAAGGAGAATCCCGTTCCGCCTCCGCTTTTATGGATAAGCGCCGCATTTTTGACCGTATCGAATATCTCCTCCATGGAGTCCTCAACAGGCAGCACAAAACAGGCCGAAAGCTGTCCCAGCTGCCTTCCGGCGTTCATCAGGGTCGGTGAGTTGGGCATGAACTTCAGGCTGGTCATCAGGTCGTAATATTGCTGCTCCAGGGCGCCGATATCTGCATCCTTGTCATAATTGAGATCGGCTTTTGCGATGTGTCCCGCCACTCTGCGGAAGAGTTCCTCGGTGGTTTCCACGACTTCCCCGTTCTCATCCTTGGCCAGATATCTTCTTTTTAGTACCTTGATGGCGTTTTCGCTGAGCTGCACGCTTGGAGGCCCCCTGTCATCTGTAAAAATGTGTGTATATGTGGTATGGTAATGAATACGGGATACCATATGTAGTATGCCGTGCGCAGTACAATCATACCAACATATCCATGATTAAGCAAGACTTTTCCGGAGGTTTTTCATATTTTATTTTGTGTATTTTATACATTATGTGGTTCGAGCTTGGTATTTTATGGTTTGTTTCGTTTGGATGTAATTGATACTTATCTTGCTGTGTGATTGATCGGCGGCTTGACAGTATGGAAACAAATGCATTGGACCTGTTCTTGTATAGCAATTCTCATTAATAGGATGGATGGTATGCGGTCTATTCCCCCTTTTCCAGATACCGGTTGTAGAGCGCCAGCATGCCTTCCTTTGGGGATGATGTGAGAAATCGTACCCCGCACCGGCTTTGCCTTTTTGTAAAGAGTTCTTCCCGCTCCAATACCTTTTTCAGCTGCGCCACCGTGCCAGCGTTTCCGTCCAGCAGGGTATGTTTCCCGGAAAACATTCCGCACGCGCATTCCGATATGGCCGTTGCCGCGAGGATGAAGTGCGTGCACCCCAGTACGATGGCGTCTATATCCCGCCCTTTATAGGGCAGGAATATCGCGTCGATGGCTTCCCTGGTTTTCCCTGTGTTCGCCTCCCCCGCCTCCACCAGTTCCACCAGCGCCGGGCACGGCGCCTGGATGATCCTGTCCCCGTTTCCGGCTTCCGTCATCATTTTGCGGAACATTTCCTGCTTCAGCGTTGCCGGTGTGGCCATGACGATGACGTTCCCGCTTCCAAGGATATGCAGGGCGGGTTTCAGCGCAGGCTCCATCGCCAGGATGGGGATGGGCAGCGCCGCGCGGACGTCCGCCACGGCCGCGCTGGACGCCGTGTTGCAGGCAACGACCAGCGCCTTCACGCCCATATCGTATAATCGGGTCGTTCCGGCCACCGTAAGCGCGCGGATTTCCTCCAGGGGCCGTATGCCGTAGGGAGCGTTCCCGCTGTCACCGAAATAGATGAAATCCTCGTATGTCAGCGCTTCCCTGGCGGCCCGCAGAAAGCTGATCCCTCCGGCTCCCGAATCAAATATTCCGATCGGTCTGTTGCACTTGTCCATCTTTCTTCCCTTGAGATGTTTGATCATGGAGAAACCCCCGTATGGAGGTTTCCGCTTGATTATACCATTTTCGTGTGCGGGGGTGTCAAGGATTTGGCTTTGGCTCTTGACTTGTTTCAGGGATTACTGTACATTATGGTTAGAATTCTAATTATGGTGTGATGTGAATGAATGAGAATCTGCCCATCATGGCCAAGGTCGGCGTCATATTCCTCACATGGCGGCGGTATCTGCAGCGCGGCGTGAATCCTTACGGGGTCACACTGAAGCAGCTGTATGTGCTCCGGCATCTGGACAGGAAGGAATTCCTGTATCCTTCCCGGATCGCAGATATGCTTTTCTGTGACCGCCCCACCGCCACGGTCGTTATCCGGAATATGGAGCGGGAGCATTGGGTCAGGCGTGAAAAGGATTCGGAAAATGCAAAACAAACGAGGGTGATCCTTACACCCGAAGGCAGGCAGAAACTGTCCTCGGTCTCTTCCCACCGTGAGGACGGGGGGTTTGATCCCCTTGAATGCCTCACGGAAGCCGAAAGAGCGCAGCTTGACCAATTGCTCAATAAACTCGGCCGCCACATGGAAAAGATTGAATAGTACCGGCAGACAAAATTTTTTGGCCATATAATTAGAGTTCTAATTAATATCAGGAGGAATGAAACATGAACCAGATTTTGGAGACCCTGTACGCTCTCAGGACGATCCACGGGGATTTCTCGGAGAGGGATGTTTCCGATGGAGATCTGCAGACGGTCGTGGATGCATGTGTCCGTGCAGCGAATTCTTCCGCCAGGCAGCCGTATTCGATCATCGTTGTGAAGGACCGGTGTGTCGTGAAAGAGCAGTTTGCCTATGGCGGCAGCAAAGCCCTGCTTTTCTGTGTTGATTTCAACCGGATAGTCGCTTCTGCTGAACATGTGGGCAGGAAGTATGCTGTCAATGGCATTATTGATTTCATTACCTGCAGCACGGATACCATCCTGGCCGCGCAGACCGCTGCCATCGCCGCCAAATCGCTGGGTATCGACTCAATGTTTACCAACAGCATCCACAGGCGGGATATCAGCGGCCTCTATGACTACTTTGGGTTGCCCAGGCGGTATTGTTTTCCCCTGATAGCGCTTCTGCTCGGATATCCGGCGAAAGAGCCCGCTTATTTGAAAGGCCGTTTCACCGGCTCGGGCCTTGTCCACGATGGCAGGTACCGTATGCCGGATGCCGCAGGTCTGGATGAGTTGGTCAGGCAGTATGATGATCCTGGAAGGCATCTGGGCTTGATCGGTGATTGGGGGCGGAAAGGTTTTTCCCACTATCTGGAATGGTTCTTTGACGTTTGGTGCGGGGGTGAAAAGACTGAAAAGAATGATGAAAGGAATATCGAAAAGCATAAAGAATTCTATTCCGTTTTGCAGCAGGCGGGGTTTATCGAGCCTGAACTGATTGGCTAAGCACAACTGTGATTCGTATGTTGTAAGTTAAGCCCGGTTGATTTGACCGGGCTGCCTCTTGTCTGTAAGGAATAAGGTTGTATCCCTATTTGCCGCTTAACTGCATTTTCGAAAGTACGTTCGAAATGGCCTTTGCCACATACGGCATGGAGTTTTGTGCTTCTTCCAGGGTGTTCATGTTGTGGCCGATCTCCACCACCAGGCAGTGCGTGGATACGTGCATATTGTACCGCCCCGTCTTCGTGCGAATGGGTCTTACCAGGCCCGGCGCGATCTTTTTCAGTTCTTCCGTTACTGCATTGGCAAAGGCATAGTTGGCCTTCCAGTCCGGTTTGATGGTAAATCCGTTCCCTGTCTTCCCTTCCCCGGTGCCCACCACGAACATCACCTTGGCGCACCGTTTCCCGTCCAGTGTTACGGCGTCTTTGGCTGCTGCTTCGCCCGAAGCCGCGTCCCGGTGTATGTCGATGAAGACCTGCAGGCCGGGGTATTTTTTCTTGTCGGCTTCTATCATTTTCAGCGAATGCGGGTACGAGCCGTAAAAGTCATTGAGTTCGTTGTCCGTCTTGTCATGATATACGGGCAGTTTGTATTGTTCGCTCAGATTTCGCGTCAGCACATCTCCCACCGCCACGATACTTTTGCTTTGTTCCTCCGTGCGCCAGCTTCCGCAGGCCACGTAGGTGTAATCCGACGTCTGTCTGTAGGCTTCGTGCGTGTGGCTATGGTACACCAGTATTCTGGGGCCGCTCCCGCTCTGTGCCAGCGGCGCCACCGCGGGCGTGTTCGCCGCCATTTTTTCAAGTTCGATCTTGACGGTATCCGTTGTGTCCGGCTGGATCCCCGGGTCTGTCGTCATCCCGGTGTCTTCCGGTACGAATGCGCTTTCGTCTTCGGTTCGTTCAGGTTCCACGCCGAATATGGCGGGAAGCCCCAGCGAGATGATCCCCTGGGGCAGCTTTTCATCAGCGTCTTTATTCGTGCTTTCCGCTGCAGCGCCGCCTGCCTGTGCGGTATCGCTGCTGCATCCGCCCCCGTTTACGAGGATAAAAAGGCCTACTGCCAGTAGGCCTGCCGATAAGATCACGATCCCTGCTCCGGCCAGAAACCGCAGGATTGTTCTGCCCGCCTGTTGTATCATCTGTATCTCATCTTCCTTTCAAGATAACGTATTCCGGCGGCGGGCAAAGTATGAGCCATTCCCTGTGCTTACATGTACATTCTCACTTCCTCCAGGCTCATGTTGTCATGCAGCGCCAGGTTCAGCGAATCGGCCAGTATCTTGGACGCGTCCTCGATCAGTCCGTCTATCTCCTTGGGCGTTACCACCAGGTTGCCCATATTGGTCTGGGCAGCCTTTTTTACTTCCTCGAAACCTCCCGTTACCTTGTACACCACGTTCTCCTTGAGCGTGGCTTCCACCGCGTCGGCCACGATCGTGGCTGCATAGACCACCAGCGGGATGCCGATGGCCAGCACCGGCACGCCCAGGTTGTCGATGGAGAGCCCGGGGCGTTTGTTGCCGATGCCCCCGCCCGGGGATATCCCCGTATCGGCCAGCTGGATGCTGGTCCCGATCCGTTCGGTTTTCAGGGAGGCCAGCGAATCGATGGCGATGACCACTTTTGGTTTTACGTTCTGTACCACGCCTTTGACGATCTCGCCCGATTCGATCCCCGTCGTGCCCAGTACGCCCGGGGCTATGGCGCATACCGGCCGGAGTCGTTTGTCTATCTGTTCGGGCATGATCTGGAGCATGTGCCTTGTCACCAGGGTCTGCCCCACGGTTTTGGGGCCCAGGGCGTCGGGCGTCACGTTCCAGTTTCCCAGCCCCACCACCAGGACGGGACCGTCTCCCTGCGGGATCATTTTTTTCAGTTCACCCGCCAGGATCCGCGCTACGTCGGCATGCAGCTGGGGGTCGCCCAGCTTCAATTGCGGGGCTTCGATGGTGATATAGTTACCCACCGGTTTTCCCATTGCGTTGGCGCCCTCGGGCGTCATGACCTTTACGCGCGTTATGGTGACGCCTTTGGCTGGTGTCTCCTGTTTGAAATCCACGCCCTGTATTTCTCCTGCCGCTTCACGGGCTTCCAATGCCATGTCTGTAAAAGGAACGGCCATTGATTTTCCTCCCTCATCTTTTTATAATAGTTTTGGCAAAGCGGACGGGTGTATGCAGAAATAAAAGCTTCGCTGTATGAAAAATACCGCTTGCCTGCAATATGTTGTTATGTTAAAATAGCTTTTGCTGATTAAATTATGGAGAGTGACCGAGTTGCCGAATATAAAATCCGCCATCAAAAGGGTCAAGGTATCCGAAAAGAAAAATCTTCGCAACCGTATTGTGAAGACCAAGGTCAAAAACGTGGGCAAAAAGTTTGATGCCGCCGTTGAAAAGGGCGACGCCGAAGCAGCAGCGCAGTTGGGCCGTGCCGTGTCCGGTGAAGTGGACAAGGCCGCCAGCAAGGGCATCATCCATAAAAACGCCGCCAACCGCAAAAAGGCGCAGCTTGCCCGCAAACTCAGTGCAATGAGCAAGGCCGAGTGATCTGACGTCCACGGTCAAAACAATAAAAATGCCGCTTTTATGCGGCTTTTTGTGTTTCTCCCGGTTGGGATAAATATTCTATTTGAATACGTCCAGCAGCGCCGTCTCCAGCCCCGTCACCTGCTGCGCCCTCCCTGTCTTCACGGCGTAATCCATGTCCGCGAGTTTTTGCAGGGCATATGCCAGCCTGGCTGTGGCGTATTTCCGGCTCTGCCTGACTGCCATCTGCGCGAAATACCGGCTTCCGCCCATGGCGGCGACGGCTGCATTTTCGTCCATTCCCTGCTCCAGATACGCCTTTGCGCGGAAAAGTTCCCGCAGTTTCAGCGCTAGTACGCCCAGGATGCTCTGCGGTTCCTGCCCTTCGCGCAGCAGCACGATAAGGATCTCCATCCCCTGCCCTGTTTTCCCCTCCAGGAAAGCCGCTGCCATCTTGAAAACGTCGGTATCGAGGTTTCTCGCGGCCATCTTTCTCACGTCGTCACAGGTGATCTCGCGGCCGCTGGCATACGCCGATAGCTTCTCGATCTCGTTCTGCAATACGACGAGTTCTTTCCCCGAGGTTTCAAGCAGCAATCGTGCCGCGGCGTCCCCGATGCCGGCCCCGCAGCTCGTGTTCTTCTTCAGCCAGAGGACCAGCTGCCTGTCGTCCGGCGTAGTGAGTTCTACCAGGCATCCTGTTTTTTTAATGGTGTTGCAGACCTCGTTCTTGGGCTCTTCCTCGATGCTTGTGATGAAAGCAAGGCACGTGCGGGGCGGGAATGTCCCGGGTGCCAGGTATTTGATGAGCTTTTTGTTTTCCTCCGCCTTCTGCCTGCCCGAAAAGAAATTGTCACAGCTCATCGCCAGCACCAGCCTTTTGGCTGCGAACATCGGCAGTGTCTCGCTCGCGCGGATGATCTCGTCGGCCGATGCCCCGTCCAGTACCGAGATATCCATGTCGCTGTCCCCGGCAATCGTTGAACGCATCAGCTGGACGGCCTTCCGCTTGAGGTATTCTTCGTTTCCGTAAAAGAAATATATAGGCTTGGTGATGTTCTTTTTCAGTTCTGCTGTGAATCCGGCGTAATCCATCTTTCCTCCGTAGATTTTTGATAAATGAATACAAATCAGTTTACCACGTTTCTTTGCCGCATGCATACTAGCCGGAAAGCGTTTTGACAAACTCTAAGAAGCCTCTGGCCGGTGGTATCAGTATCAGTACGAGGGTGCCGGTCAGGCACACGCCCCCCGTGACCCACCCGGCGATGCTCCGTATCTTCCTGCGCGCGAGAAAGTAAGGCGAGATGATCACCAGGAAAGCAAAATACCAGATGAAGTACCCCAGCCCGGGGGTCTCAACTTTGACCGTCATCCCCGGCACCGTTGCGCCGAAGGCCACAGCCGAGAGCATGGCCATCAGCAGTCCCTTGGCGATGAACGCGAAAGGTATGCCCAGGGGCAGCCAGATCAGCCCCAGCAGCACCGAGATGAATCCCAGGATAAAGATGATCCCCGTGAGCGGGACAGCCACGATGTTCACCAGCAGCCCCAGCACCGAGATCTGGTTGAAATGGTATGCGGTGAAAGGCAGCGTCCCCGCCTGCCCGCCCACCGATGCGGCCAATACCGCTATCAGCGCTTTGGGTATCCTTTTCAATCCCTGCTCGACGCGCGGCGTGACCAGCAGTATCCCCGCCACGCCGGAGTAGGAAAGCTGGAATCCGATATCGTACAGCCACATGGGGTTGAGTGCGAGGATCAGGATGAAGGACGCCGCCAGCGCCGTGGGCGTATCCGGTTTCCTGCCCCATGACCGGCCGGCCATGATGAATATTGCCATGATCGTGGCGCGCAGGATGGGCGGGGATAGGCCGGTGAGCACGCAGTGCAGGACCAGTACTGCGCTGGTGATGGCAAACCGTATCCATGTCCTCGTCCGGATGATCCTTGTCAGCAGGAAGAAAAGCGGCGCGGCCATGAATCCCACGTTCAGCCCCGAAACGGCGAGGATATGCGCCGTCCCCGTGGTGCGGAAAGCATCTTTGCCTGCATCCGGGATATCGTCCTGGTCCCCCAGCAGCATGGCCTTCATCACGGGTGTTGCATTCCCGTACAGATCATTGACCGTTTTCTCCATGGCCATTCGCGCCGATAGGATGACCCCGTACAGATCCCATTCTTCTTTGTTGCCCAGATCCTCCAGGCTGTCCGCGTAGCCCGTATACCAGATCCTGCGGGCCAGCAGATATGCCTTCTCTCCGTCAGCATCTCCCGGCAAATACAGGCTTGTCTTCCCTGCTACTTTCTGCCCGTAAGTAAAACTCCCTGATTTCACCGTGACGCTGACCCTGCCTTTGAGGGGAATCGTGTCATACCCCTGCATTGCGGATACATTATCCAGTACGACTATGGTTCGTTCCTCACCGGTTTTCGTTTTCTCCTTTGCGGGTAATTCGCATACTTTGCCCCTTATTTGCACTTTGTCGTTACCTGGAACGAAGTAATAATCCGGGTATGCCGCCGCGGAGCAGAGGAAAGCCCCCAGGAAAAAGGCCGCGAGGAAAACGGGGATCCATGCGCTTGTTTTGAATGCGAGAAGGACGATTCCGGCGCCGGCCGATGCGCACAGGAATAGCAAGGGGTAGAGCCAGGCCGGCCCCCAGACCCGCCCTATCGCGATGCCCAGGGCAAAAAGCAGCGCCAGCAGCACCAGCGGCCTGCTGTTGAAAGGCATCGTCAATGTGCCAAAGAATCTTGTTCCGCCCGGCTTCAGAGGGTCCGGCGCCCCGCTTGGGTTTCTCATAGGGTTAGTACCTGAAAAGAAGGTGGTTTTACTGCAGGGCAAGCCGCTTGAATATCCTGCAGATGGCGAGCGTGATCCAGTACCGCGTTTCCGATGTGTCGTCCTTGCTGTTCTGCTTGTGGATCGTGGAGTAGGATACTTTCCAGAGCCCATCCTTTTCCTGATGGCCGGTTAACCAGTTCATTGCGCGTTGGATATCTTCGTCTTCTTTCGGGATGCCGATGCGGGAGACCATGTCCAGCGCGGATACCAGGTGGTTCCACCAGTATGGGTATTGGAATCGCACCCAGTTGTCCGGGTGCTCGTACCAGCTCCAGTTGTCCTTCCGGAAGAATTTTGATTTGAGAAGGGTTGCCGCCTTTACCGCTTCTTCAGACCTTTTGTAATCAGGATGCACTGCCAGCGCGCGGATGGCCATGCCCGTGCCTGCCGCCGAATAGGGTCTGGTCCGGTCGAAATCCCTTGCCGGTTCCTTGCTCCATCGAGACGTCCTTTGAAGGACTTCCTTCCAGGGGGCATTCACTAACCCCGGGCTCCCGATCAGCCACCCGCCGTCATCCTGCCGCATACCGAGCAGCCACTGCATGCCTTTTTCAGTCCTCGGGTCCCCTGCATACCCCGCTTTGATGAGCAGGTACAGCAGTGCGCCGGTATAGTACGGGGCGTATTCGTTGGAGAGGATGCCGCGGAAATCGCCCTCTTCCGACTGGCAGGAATATATGTATTCCGCAGCCATCGGTATCGCGGGATGGGACCGGTCCATTTCGTATTGATCAACGAGGTAGCGAAACTGCCTCCAGGTTTCGGTCATGGCGGAGTATTTGCCGTAGTCATCCCTGGCTTTTGCCGTTTTCCAGCTTCCGTCAGGTTGCTGCTTTTTTAAGATTTTGGCAACCTCGGGAAGGCTCCACACCCGATCAATAGGGCCTGCTTCTTCGCCCTGCAGGTCCCGTTGGGTAATAAAAGTGATGGCTTCATTTCCGCAGGAAAGAAGCGATCCGATGGGATCATGGTTGAATTGTTTGATCAGATCTTTCATACTCTTTTATCTTTTGCAGCGGTTAACACTTGCATAGGTATTCAGGTCAGATATCGATGCTCTTCATTTCCTCGGCAGTCTGCGTATTGGGAAATATCGCAACCGCCTCAGCCAGGTGCTTTCCTGCATCGTAATGCGCCAGCGGATGCGTCAGTATCAGCCTCCCGACGTTGTTTTCCTTTGCATAAAGGGCTGCCTCCCTTGCAGAAAGGTGGACTGACCCCGGTTCCTTATCCTCGTGCAGGAAGGCCGCGTCGCACAGGAATGCGTCTGCGCCCTGTATCATGGGCGGGATGTTTTCGCTTCGGTTCGTATCGCCCGAGTACGCGAATACCTTGTTTTCGCATTCCACCCGTATCCCGAAGCTGGGGTAGGGGTGTATTCCCGCATGGAATCGGAATCGCATGGTTCCTATCTCCGCCTCCATCCCGTGGTGGACGGGATGCACCTCGAAAGGTTCCATGGCGCACAGGAACGCGTATTCCGCTTCGGGCATGGGGGGTGCAAAAACTTTTATCTTCGTTTTGATTCCAGCGGAGAACTTGTTGCGGAAAGGGATCATATAGCGCAGGATGCGCATGTCCGCCGTATGGTCGTCGTGCAGGTGGGAAAGCACCACTGCCTCCACATCGTCGATGGAGGTGAATTGCTGCAGCCGGGAGAGAATGCCGCTGCCGCAGTCCAGCAGCACGTTCGTCCCGCCTCCCTGCAGCAGGTAGCCCGATGTTGCACCTCCGGCGGGCGGATACGGCCCGTACTTCCCCAATACAGTCAGTTTCATGCAAATTTTCCTCCGAAGATTTAGAATATCTGTATTTCCATTGTAAGGAAAACCTGTTGGGATTTCAATTTTTATTTGTGTTATGCCTATCTGTTTGAAAGTATGCATATAGTATTCCGGTCTGATATTTTTGAAAATGGAGTGGTGTATATGGGGGCGATCGCAGGCTGCGTTCAGTTTCAGGGGCATGGGAATGAAAATATTCCGTATTTTGAAAACATGCTTGCTTCCATGGCTTACCGTGGAAGTGCAGGCAAGGCCGTTCATGTCGAACCGGGGTGCATGCTTGCCCGGCTGCAGTCGGCAAAGCCCTGTATCACGGAGGATCTGGCCCAGGCTGAACAGGGGCCCACGCGTTTCGTGTGTGCTTTCACAGGCAGGCTGTATAATGTGCGGGAATTGAAGCGCGAGCTCGGGCTCCGGGGGCGGGATTTCCCGGGCGTCGACGATGAACAGCTCGTATTGAACGCCTATATGGAATGGGGCGCCGGGTGTGTCGACCGTCTTCTCGGCGCCTTTGCCTTTGCCGTATGGGATCAGGCCGCCCGTCTCCTGTTCCTCGCGCGGGACCGTTTGGGAAAATGCCCCATGTTTTATCATATGGGAGCGGACCGTCTGGTCTTCTCATCCGAGATCAAGAGCATTCTCGCATTCGGTGTACCCGCGGTGCTCGGCGAGGAGGGCATTATGGAGCTCATCGCCCTGGCCCCTGCGAGGAGGCCGGGCAGCGGCGTATATAAGGGCATATCCGAATTGCGGGGCGGGTTCAGTTTGATGTTTCATGCGAAGGGGCACAGGCTTCACCGCTACTGGCAGGTGAAAAGCCATGACCATGGGGAGGATGCCGATGATACAGCCGAAAGGATCCGGGCCGTGTTTGACAGGAATGTGCGCCGGGAGATGGACTTCGGTGGTGAGATTACCTCCCTGCTCTCCGGCGGTCTGGATTCCAGCGGCGTTGGCTGCGTCGCTTCGAAATACTGCGCTGAGGCGGGGAAGCAGCTCCGTACCGCTTCCCTGGAATATTTCGAGAATGAGAAGTATTTCGAGGCCGATGCCTTTCAGCCCAATTCCGATCCGGAGTATGCCGAATACATGCGGCAGTACCTGGGCAGTGAACACCGCAGGATCGTGCTGGATACCCCTGAATTGGTCGCTTTCCTGGAAGAGGCCATGCTTGCGCGCAGCCTTCCCGGTATGGCGGATGTGGATTCTTCTCTTCTGCTTGTTTTCAGGCAGGTCAGCGGTGACGCTATCCTTTCGGGCGAATGCGCCGACGAGCTTTTTGGCGGCTACCCCTGGTTCCTGGAGGAAAATGCCTTTGCCGGCGGCACCTTCCCCTGGTCGAAGGCCATGGAGCTCAGGCGTTCCCTGGCCGCCCCGGGCATATCTTTTCTTCTGTTCGAGGATTATACGGCGCGCTGTCTGGACGATACGCTGCTGGAAACGCCTCTTCCCGCGGGCTGCGGCAAAGAGGAGGCCTATTACCGCAGGCTCTTTTATACCTGCCTGCACTGGTTCGGTGCCAGTTTGCTCGAGCGGAAGGAACGTATTTCCGCCCTTGCGGGAGTGGAGGCACGCCTTCCCTATTACGAGGAGGAGCTGGTCCAGTACGCATGGAACATCCCCTATGGGATGAAACGCCTCGGGGGCATGGAGAAAGGCATCCTCCGCAAGGCGTTTTTAGGGATCGTTCCCGAAAAGGTCCTCCAGCGGAAAAAGAGCCCCTTCCCCAAGACCTGGCATGCCTCGTTTTCCCATGCCGTCGCAAATAGGATCAGGCTTCTGCTGGAAGATGCGTCGGCGCCGGTCTTTGATCTGTATAACAGGGAGACAGTCGCGGGGTTGCTGGAAGGGCAGATGCCGGGCAGATGGTACGGCCAGCTGATGGGCACACCGCAGCTTTTGGGCCATATCCTGCAGGTGGATGCCTGGATGCGGGATTTTCATGTCTCGCTGGATTTGTGACCCCGTTAAAAGGTAAGAATGACCGATAGGCAATGTGCCCGTGCCGTAGCCGCGGGTACTTCAATGTGAACAAAGGTTCCGGTGCAGGCTTATATGGCCGGCTCCTTCATGATGAGCCCAGGGTTCCGCATGAGCGGCGTCTGCATATGGATGTGCCCGGCGAGCGAAGCGTATATCTTTCCGTCGAAAATGAACTGGATACGGCGGATGCCCGCCATTTCCGTCATGGAGTTGACCATGGAATAGACGAGCATGTTCTCTCCTGCCGCCGACAGCCCCTCGCATTTGCGTTTGAAATCGTATGTGAAATTGATCACGACCGTATTGCCGCTGATTTGTACCCCTGCCAGGTCTGTTAATGCTACGCCGCCGGGGAATACCGGCCACGCGCTTTCGTTTTCCGCTTCCAGCGGCCCCCGCATCAGCTCGCTGATCCTTGTGGACGGGTCCATGGCCAGCCGCTGGGGGACGCACCGTTTGATGGTGATCAGGCTTTTGAATTCCTTGTCCGGGAAATACAGTGTAATATGGTTGCCCGTCAATTCGTGGAAAAGCTCCCGCTGTATCCTGCCGTCGGGCAGGAAGTCAGCGCCCGGTACGCCCGTTACCGGCTTCCCGTTCAGTTTTACGATGATGTCCCGAACGTTGGGCAGGTTGCCCGTGATGGAGCTGGACAGGGACGCGTACGGGAGCACCTCCGCGACCTGCGAGGCGGCGTCGCTGAGGATGGGCAGCCCCGAAAAATTCAAAATGGCCGTCCTTGTACCGTCTGCGTTGTCCACCAGCGTAGGAGGTTCCAGCTCTGTCAGGTCTGGCGGGAGCACCGCTTTGAGGCCGGAGCCCGTTTTCGGTCCCTTTATCAGGGCCTGGATGATGGTCTGGACGTTGTCCGATGCATCGTATTGTACGGGCACGGCCTGCGGGATCAGGTACTGTCCGCTCTCGTCACGGAAATAGAGTACTGCCGTGCTCGTGATGGCGCCCTCTTCCTCCATGGCCTGCCCCTGTGCCGCATATCCGTTGAGCAGGGTGGCGATATCTTCGGTATACCGGGTCGCAGGGCCCGTCGGGATCCCCATGTAATCCGGCAGTATGCCGTTGATGTATACGTTCACATAGTCCACGCCTTCCGCGTCTATCAGGGTGTCGGCGATCGCAGTTTTGGCGATCAGGTAGTCCTCGGGGGTGAATCCCGGGAAACTGCCGCTGAGGAATACGTTGATGATGCCCGTGGATTCCTCCACCCAGTCCACCTGCGTATTGGCCGGTAAAATGGATTTGTAATCACCCGAAGGTCCTTCTATCAGGGCCCACACCAGCGCTTCCGTTCGCGTTTCGTCCTCCTGGGCCTGTATGTCTTTTGCCATGATGGCGAAATGCGTGCCGTCTTCGCTGAGAAAATAGAGCGGCGCTTTCAGGGTCACCGGCATTTTGCCGCCGTTCCAGTTGGGCAGCGGGCTTGCGGATGTGGATGGCGAAGGGGAATTTGCCGCGCAGCCGGTGAATGCCAGGGGCAATGATAAGATCAGGGCTATGATGGTTTTGATCCTGTTTTTCATTTTTTCACCGCCCTTCCTATCGATCCGGTCCGCGTCAGGACTGGCTGATCAGGTAGATATGCTGCAGCATGAGGGTGCTGATCTTCCAGCAGTTCTTCACCCGGATCAGGCGCAAAGGGATGGATGGAAGATCCAATGAGTTTGCGTTTTTGTCCCGTACCGTGATGTCCGCCGTCACTATGGCGCTCAGGCCGTCAGGAGCTACCGATTCGGCGGTTATCGTATATTCCTCCACCACTCTTTCGGTGGCGGAGATGCTTTGCGCCAGTTCGTCCGGTGTGGGCGCTTTTTCCGCTGCAAAGCTTGTGAAATTGTAAATTTCTGTATACTTTCTGTCTTTGAGCAGCCCCATCACCAAGTCCGCGGTATTCCGGGGCGTCAGGATGATGTCGTTCTGCCGGGTGAGCGGTTCCAGGGTCTGTTCCCCGGCGGTATTCCCGGATTCGGTATCGAAGCCCGCGGCTTTGCGTTTGATGCGCTGCCCGTACCCGCTCCCGTCCACATCGATGAAAAGCTGTACCTGGGCAAACTGCCCCAGCTCAGTCAACGCGTTTACCACGGAGTCGACGGCCAGCCGCAGCTTCAGCTCTGCGGCGGCCGGCTTGCCCTGTTCCGGTGTGTCGTTTTGTGTTTCCTCGCCAAAAGGCTGGAGGAAATCCCTGCTGAGTGTCACAAAGAGGAATTCGCCGTTGTCCGTTATGGATACGACAGTGGTTTTGGGATTGATCACGGCGGATAGCTCGCCGCCGGAGTCGGCCGGTCCCTTGATCAGTTCCCGGAGGATCGCCTTTTCCACGCGCTCGTTGGAAGGCACTTCGATGGTCCGTTCCTCCTGCGTGAGCAGTTCCTGGTCCCGGAAGCCGAAATACAGCGTGGCGTCGTATTTGTTGGATTGGGCAGCCTGCGGCACATTGCTGATGGGCACATTGGTGCCTTTGGCGGGCTGCTCCTCCTGGAGCACGCTGCAGGAAACGCACAGCAGCGCCAGGATGGCTGCACACAATACGGTGGTCATGGTTTTCAGTTTTTGGATGGTCTTTGCTTTCATGTCGTCACGCTTTCCATGGATATAGCCTCATGCTGCAGCGGCAGATCTACGGTGAAGACCGATCCCTTGCCTTCCTCGCTCTTCACGCGGATGATGCCGCCGTGCATCTTGATGATCTCACGTGTGATGGAAAGTCCCAGCCCTGTGCCCCCGGTCTCGCGGGAGCGCGCCTTGTCCACCCTGTAAAACCTGTCAAAGATATGGGGCAGGTCCTCGGCTGGGATACCCATCCCCGTATCCGATACGGTCAGTTTCGCCGATGTCTCCGTTCGTTCCAGCAGCACGCCGACCGTCCCGCCTTCGGGCGTATATTTGATGGCGTTGTCTATCAGGTTGGAAATGGCCTGGTGCAGACGGCTTTCGCTTCCCCGCACCGCCAGTTCCTCGGGCAGGTCAGCGCTCATCGCCACGCCCTTGGCTTCAGCCAGCGGGTAGAGGTTGCGCACCACGCGCTCGGTGAGTCCGGCCAGCTCCACATTTTCCATCTTCACTTCCACGCGCCCGTCTATTTTCACCAGCGTCATCAGGTCAGTTACCAGGTTGCCCAGCCTGTCAATTTCGTTGTTGATGTCCTGGAGGAATTCCTTTTGCACTTCCGGGCTGCTCTCCCCGCCGTACAGCAATGATTCCACCAGGATTTTAATGGAGCCCAGAGGCGTGCGCAGTTCATGCGATGCGTTGCTGACAAATTCGTTGCGCATCTTGTCTACGCTCGCGAGCCGCTGGCTCATCATGTTGAAGGTGGCCGCCAGCCGCGCCATCTCGCTTCTCCCCGACACTTTCACGCGTTTGTCAAATTCCCCGCGGTAAAGGTGCATGATCGCCTGCATGATCTCCTTGATGGGTTTTGTGATGAGCTGCGCTATGAAAAGGCTCAGCACGATGGACAGCACGCAGATGATCGCCGAGATCAGGATGAGCTGGCCCCGGATGCTGGCCACCTGCTCGTATACATCCTGTATCGGCGTTGAAAAAAGCAGCACACCGATGGTCTCGGCCTTGTTTATGATCGCCGATGTATAATAGACCATCCATGTGCTCTTCGTACTGTCGCCCGTTTGCCCGGTGGTATCCGGTATTTCGTGAAACCCGTATGAAAGATCCCTTTGGCCGGTTATGATGTCCTGTACTTCCCGGTATTCCAGGTGTGTCCCGTTGAGCTGGGAGTAGCCGTCCACCATCACGGTCCCGTTGTTGTCCAGGATCAGGATGCGTCCTCCCAGGTCTCCGGCGTCCTTCACCGCCATGCTGTACAGGGTGTCGGAGTCATAAGCCAGCAGCGGAGGCACCAGCCGCACCGATAGGCTGTTCACCTGCCTGGTCTGGCTCGCGATCCGCTCGCGCACCAGGAATTCCTCCATGATGCGCGTGGTGAGCACGGTGATCACGGTGAATGCCGCGGCTATCAGCAGCAGGTAGACCAGCACGAACCTTCCGCGTATGGAGAAGAAGGCCTTACTTGCTAGCGAAATAGTAACCCACTCCCCATTTGGTCAGGATATATTCGGGTTGTGCGGGATTCTTTTCGATTTTGTCGCGCAGCCTGCTGATATGTACGTCCACGGCCCGGATATCCGTCACAGCCTCGTTTTTCCATACCGTATCCATCAGTTCCTCGCGGGAGAATACCTTGCCCCTGTGCGTGGCGAAAAGCCGCAGGAGGTCAAATTCCTTTGCGGTCAGGTTCACTTCCTGCCCGCGCACCTCCAGGCTCCTGTTGAGGAAATTCATGTTCAGGTCGCGTATGGTGAGCCCCTGCCCGTCCTGCTCGTTCTTGCCGGATTTGGTGCGTCTGAGGATGGATTTCATGCGCGCTTTCACTTCGAGGATGTTGAAAGGTTTCGTCATGTAGTCGTCTGCGCCGTATTCCAGGCCCAGGACCTTGTCCATGTCCTCTCCTTTTGCTGTCAGCATGATCACGGGCACGTCGGTTTTCTCCCGCAGCCGCTGGCAGACCTCCATGCCGTTCATCTTCGGCAGCATGACGTCCAGCAGGATCAGGTCATACGGGGTCGAGCCGGCCTTGCCCAGCGCTTCCTCCCCGTCATAAGCCTCGTCCACGGAATACCCGTCCTGCTCCAGGCTGTATTTGAGACCTTTCACGATGAGCGGTTCATCGTCCACTACCAGTATCCTCTTTTGCATCCCTTTCCACCTCAAGCTGTTTAATCTTATTAAGGCCTTGCATATATTTTGTTAAGATTATTACTGAGATATTATAACATGCGCTTTGAATATCGCCAATAGGTGGTTTTTTATACATCTTCCGTTATTTTAGGACAAATAAATGAAAGGCCACGGAAATAGTGTTGTAAACCTTTCTCAACGAAGCGTGCGTCACAGGAGCAGGGGCAGGTCGCTGTGCATGGCTTTATATGCGAGCCCCGATATTTCCGCAGGCACAAATATTTCGTAAATTGATGGACCCCGTTTTCTGGTTTTATACAGGATGCCCGCTCCATTGAGTTTATCAGTCACTTTGTAATACTCTGCACCGCTGTACGCATAATAGGCGCTTTCCCACTTCTTCAGGCACATCTTTTTCCAGTCCTTTATATAAGAATCCATGTCCTTTGACGATTGAAGCCTGCTATTTTCTCGGTACGAGGATAACGGCGTTGTCTTTCAGTACTTTACCCAGCTTGACGGCATTGACGTCGGCATCTTCGGTCAGGCCCCCCGCTTTATCCAGGGCCTGCTGGCAGATCGAGCCCCAGGGCAGCGTGTATTCCCCCGGGTTGTTCACGGCGCCCATCACCTTCACATGGATGATGGACGGTTTTGGCGTTGGCGACGGCCTTCGCGATGCTGTGTGTGATGGTAGTAGCGTAAGAGACGGTGAAGGCGAAGGCATCCCCTGGGCAAAGAGCGCGTCGGCCCCCAGGGCATCTGCCAGGAAGTACCCGCCTATACCCAATGCCATCACGAGCACGATCAGCAGCGCGATCTGCAAAGGTTTGTTTGTTTTCCTGTCTCTCTCCTGTTTTGCCATCCTTATGTTCCCTGCGCCTGCTATTTTAATGTAAATTTCGACGTGTTTGCCTTTTTTACCTTTTTGCGTTCGTGCAATATTGATTCAAAGGCTGTACAAGCGGCCTTTTTTTTGATATATTGGGTTGTAACGAAAGTTTGAAAGAATTGTGACATAATGATATTACGTCAATGTCCGATGTTAAGGGGTTGAATTGTTTTGAGAAGGATCGTCTCCCTCTTGGTAGCCATATTGCTCGTGTTTGTGCTGGTGCCCGCCGCTGTGGTCTCCGCCGCGCCCGCCGCGCCGCCCAGCGTCAGTTGCCAAAGCGCTATCGTCATCGATGCCAAAACCGGCAATATGCTTTGGGGCAAAAATGAGACTGATAAGATATGGCCGGCCAGCACGACCAAGATCATGACCTGCATCCTGGCCATCGAGAGCGGGAAGCTGGATGAAGAAGTCACGTGCGGTAAAGAGGTCTTACCATTTTCAAATGCATCCAGCCTGTTTAAAGGCGAAAACGGCAGAAGGCTTGCGCAGAATGAGAAAGTGAAGCTTCTTGATCTGGTATACGGTATGCTCTTGGTTTCCGGTAATGACGCCGCAGCAGCCACCGCTGTTTTTCTTGGCAGTTCGATAGAAGGCTTTGCGGATATGATGAATGACAAAGCCAAGGAACTGGGCATGGATGGGACCAATTTCGTGACCCCGCATGGGACGCAAAATGATAACCACTATTCCACTGCCGCGGATATGGCAAAGCTGGCGAAATACTGCATGCAGAACGAGACGTTCCGAAAGATCGTAAACACCAAGGAATATACCGTTCCTGCCACAAACAAGTACAACCAGCCAAGGAAGTTTATCAATACCAATAAACTTTTGTCCAATGACCCGGATGATGCCCAGTATAATTATGACGGCACCATAGGGATCAAGACTGGTCTTACACCCATGGCGAAGGGCTGCTTGATCGCCGATGCGGTCAAGAACAATATGGATTTGATCATCTGCATTTATAACGATGGCGATGCAGTCAGCGGAATGAAACGTTGGGGCATTGCCAAGACGCTTTTCGATTACGGGTTCAATAACTTTGTGTCCGTGGATATCACTTCCAAGGTCAGCGCCGCAAAAATAGAGCCTCTGGATGTGGGTGATGGCAATAAAGTGGAAGCCACCCCTGTCTTTTCAAGCGGTGATAAACAGTATTGTACCGTGGAAAAGGATAAGGCGACCGAGCTGGGATCAGCCACTCTCACCGCCACGCCCAACTGGACCAGGACGGAGGATTTCAAAAAGGGTGACGAGATCGGCACGGTGGAGTACAAGATGGGAGAGACGGTCGTGGCCACCGCCGCGCTCAAAGCGCAGGCCGATTTCGATAAGCCGGTTATCGCCACGAATGAGCCGCCTCCTTCAAACAGTCCGGCCAGCCCCAGCGATCCGGGTTACACCGAGGCAAAGAACATCAAGGATACCTCTGTTGTAGCCATTGTCATCGTCATCGTCGTTCTGGTAGCCGGCGTGGTCATGCTCGTCGTCCTGCTCATGCGCCGCCGCAAGAAGAATGCCATTTATAACAGGAATGCCCGCAGGCGCCGCGGCCGCAGCGACTACTACAATTACAAAAAAAGATTCTAACGAACAGAAGTTTGTGCAAAAAAGCAACAGGCATCATGCGCATGGCATGCTGCCTGTTTTTTTATGGCCTGATGAATTGAATTCCGTTGATGGTGCTACTCTGCCTTTGCTTCCCCGCTGTAGCGGACGGTATTGAATCCGTCCTCCCACAGCCTTTCGAGGTTGTAGAATTTTCGTTCGTCCTCGTGGAAGATATGCAGCAGCACGTCCCCGTAGTCCAGTACGATCCAGCGTCCGGCCTCGTAGCCGTCCATGCGCATATACTTCTCGCCCTGCTCTTTTTCCATCTTCTCGTCCACTTCGTCGCACAGCGCCTTCACCTGTGTGGTGGATCTGCCGCTCGCCAGCACGAAGCACCCTGCGATGATGGTCAGGTTCTCCACATCGATCATGGCGATGTCCTCGGCCTTCTTGTTGTAGAGGTATTTGCAGATCGCGTTTGCCCGGTCTTTGGTCTCTTCTCTCAATTTTCCCCCTCCTGTTTTATAGCGGCGGAGCAAGTCTGCTCCATGTATGAGAGTGCCTTCAGCGAATCGGGGTGCAGCACGCTCCCCTTGCTTTTCACATGTTCCACGCATTGGCGGATGGATGCGGTCAGGGCGCTGTCCAGGTCGGTTTCCGCCATTTCCCGCAAGGCTTCCACCCCCGGGAAGTCCCTTCCTGCCTCCACCATGTCTGCGATATATATTATTTTCTCCAAAAGAGTCATATTTTCCTTCCCCGTCGTATGGAATTGTATGGCGGAAAGGATCTCGGGGTCGTTCACGCCGTATTCCAGGGCCGCTACTTTGGCGCCCAGGGGTGCGTGCAGGAGTTTCGGGGCCTGCATCTGGTAGTCGTCGGGTTTCAGCGCATATTCCTTGGCTGCCTCTATCGCCCCTGCGTCCTTGAAACCCTTTGCGCAGTCGTGCAGCAGCCCGGCGATGCGTGCCTTTCGGATATCCGCTCCATAGATCCTTGCCAGTTTTACCGCTTCTTTTTCCACCCCGATCGAATGCCTGTACCTTTTCTGGTTGAGCGCCCTTCTGAGCCTCCGTTTCATCCCCCACACCGTCAATATGGTTTTACCCCCCGTTCAGCGATATAGGCCTTTTTTCATGATGTATTGGGCCACCCCGTAGGGCACCAGCGCCGATAGGTCCTGCCCTGCCCGGGCCATCTCGCGGATCCTGGTTGAGGATATGTCGATGCCTTCGTACCGCGCGATCTGTATGAGCTTCCCGTATTTCTCGCGTAGGCGGCGTAATTGCTCCATGATCTTCTGCAGGTCGTACCCGGGCCTGTAAAAGCAGATGAATTCACATAAGCGGAATACTTCCTCGTGCCTTTTCCAGCTTTCCAGCTCAAACAGCGTATCGGCCCCCACGATATAGTGCAGCTCCGTGTCGTCGCCGTACCTTTTTTTCAGCTCCATCAGCGTATCCACGGTATAGGTATAGCCCGGCCGTTCGATCTCTACTGCGCACGGTTCGAGATAGTCCTTGTTTTGGGTTGCGATGTGCAGCATCTCCAGCCTGTCCTGGGCCGGGGCCAGCCCTTCGGGCTTGTGCGGCGGCAGGCCGAGGGGGATCAGCAGTATCTTTTGCAGGGAAAACTGCGCATATGCCTGCATCGCGATATCGATATGGGCGATATGCACGGGATCGAACGATCCGCCCAGGATACCGATCTTGTCCGCATACCTGCAGGCGTGGACGGAATGCATGCTCTCGGCTGTAAACGTGGACCCTGTTTCCAATATGGTGCTGCCCCTTGCTCCTGTGAAAGTATGGATTTGGTCTTATTATAAACCATTTTTGCATCCCGTAAAAGCATTGTATCAAATACCGCCATGCGGATACGTATCCGTTTCCCTCCGCGAGGCAATAATATCCATAAGGAGGGGACAAGATGAACGTTGCGCGGCGCATCAACAATTACTACAAACAGCGCATGTACGGGACCCGGACCATCATAGCCCGGGCGCTGGATTTTGTCGCCCTGCGCCTGGCTGTATTCGGGGCAGCCTACATCCTGCTGCTGTTCATCTTCCGGGACAGGAATTTCGCGCTGGGGTTCTCCATCATCCTTGTGTTGATCCTCTCGGTGGTCCTGAAGATCGTCGCGGACGTCCGGCTGGAACGCTTTGTGAAGAAGGACGCCGTCAAGCTGGGCAAGGACGTGCTGCTGGAGCGGCTCATCCTGTGCCCGCAGAAGGAATTCGACCGTTTCGTCCGCCAGGTCTGTAAAAGCCTGGGTTACAGGAAACTGCGCCGCCAGGATGGCTGGTTCTACGCCTGCCGCGGGGAGGATACGGTATATATCAAGCCCATCCGGCGCCACCCTTCCGAAAAGTGCACCGTGCAGGAGGTGCTTGGCGTCCTGTTGGAGGCGCGCCGCCTGGAAAAGGCCCGTGCGCTCGTCCTGACCACGGCCGCCTTCGTGCCCGAGGTGGATGCCCTGTGCGAAAAAGTGGATTTCATCCGTGTGGATTTATTGGATGGTTCAAAGCTGATCGATGCGGCAGGCGACGCGGGCCTGCTCCCCGCGGGGGAGGAGATCGACGCCATGATCCTTCAGGAGCTGGAAAGGCGGAAGACCGTCAGCGAAAAAATAAAAAAAGCCGCGCTCTCCCCGCTCAAATTCAAGCGGTATCTTGCGTGCGGCTCCATGCTGGCCGGCGCGGGCGTGTTCTTCGGTTTCAGCATCTACTACTTCATTTTCTCCGGCCTGTGCTTTGCGCTCGCCGCCATATCCCTCATCCTCGCGCGTAAAAGGAAGCAGGCTTCTGGCGATTGATCCTCCGTGTTGTCTTTGGGCACGACCCTTTTTTGATATAAACCAAAGAATATCGTAATTGTCTGAAAATTTTCGTGACAGCGTTTTTTACGTGTATGAAATAGGGCTTGCGCATCCCGCTCTTGTTTCTTGTTGTGCAAACGGCTGTTTCATCATATAATGGGCATGATTTTGCTTTTTGTAAAGGAGAAATACGCTTGGATATAAAGGTATTGAATTCTGTGGATGAGGCGCTGGTGAATCAGATCCGTGAGGTAGAGGCTGTTGTGAATGCACACGATGGCCTGCATTCCGAGATTTATCTGGATAACTCCATAAATTTTTCCCAGGATATCAACTGGCTTTTCCTGGCCTATGATGGCAGCAGGCTCGTGGGTGTGCTCTCCATCTTCGTCCCTTCGCGGGTCGAGGCCGAGGTCTCCGCGCTCACCCATCCGGACTACCGCGTACAGGGTATTTTTAAAAGTCTCCTGTCTGCAGCGCTGGACGAGATCCAAAAGTATTCCGTCCCCAGCGTACTCCTCCTGTGCGAACCTGCGTCTGCCTCCGGTAAAGCGTTGATAACGCATCTTGGCGCCGGGTATGATTTTTCCGAATATGCCATGAAGTACGATCAGACCCGTACGCCTCCCACCCCCTCTTCTGTAGTCAGTCTGCGCAAGGCCGCCTTCGGGGATACCCTGGCGATGGTGCAGCTGGACCAGGCGATCTTCGGCGGGAGTTATGAGGATAATCTTTCCATGGTGGTCAATACGCTTGCTTCCGAAGAGCGCGAGCAGTATCTGGCTTTTGTGAATGAGACCGTTGTGGGTCTTTGCTGTGTCAATCGCAGGGAAGCAGAAGCTTCAATATTTGGCCTGGGCATATCGCCTGAATTTCAGGGCAAGGGTTACGGCAGGGAAATGCTGAACAGTATATTGGATATGCTCATCACCGAAGGCGGCAGGGAGATCACCCTTGATGTCAATAGTGTGAACGACAAGGCCTTTAATTTATATAAAAGCAGCGGGTTTGTCATCACCAGCTGCTTTGAGTATCACAGGCTCGGCGCGGAAGAGCTGGCGCAGAAGCTGTGATGTTTATTGAACTGATCACCTGTTAACGGTTGTACTCTTCCGCCCTGTCCAGCCATTCAGCCGCCAGGCAGTTGAAAAGCCCCGGCTGGTCGATCTGCAGGTTGTGCCCCGCCCTGTCCAGTATAGCGTATGTGGCGCGCGGATAATTCTCCATGAGATTTAATGCCTGCTCGTAGCCCACCGCGTCGTCCTGCTTTCCCAGCAGGAACAAGGTGGGTTTTTCATAGCGGCCCAGCAGCGCGTCCACGTCGAAGGACAGGGCATATTGGTTGCGAAGCCGTTGCAGGAACGGAGTGTCTGCCAGCCTGAGCCCGCAGTCCACCTCCTCCTTCCACCTGCGGAATGTCTCTGCTGTGGCCACCACGGCCATATCCAGGAAACCTTTATCTTCGTCCTTCAGTCCTGCGATGAAAGCTTCGTCCCGTGTGATAGTGGCAAACCTGGCCACGGCCCGCTTTGAACGTTCAGGTTCGATCAGCGGGCAGAGGAAAAGCATCCCGTCCACCCTTTCCTTCATCCTCGCGGCGATCCCGCGGATCAGGTATCCGCCGTAGGATTCCCCTGCCAGCAGGAAGTTCCCCTCCGGTATGGCCCTGCCGATAAATTCAATGAGGATATCCAGCACCTTGTCCGTGCTGTCGATCCAGTCCTCCCCCTTTGTCCTGCCCATACCCGGCAGGTCGGGGTAGATCCTGCGGTATCCGCTTTTCTGCGCGAATACCGGCTCCATGCATCCGCTCATCAGCCTGTGGTCGGGCGTGAACCCGTGGATGATGAGGATGGGTCTCCCTTCCCCGTACTCTTCGTAATACATTGTGACACCATTCAGCTTGCATTCCATACTTTTACCTCCATTGTCCCTTGGCGCCTGCCGGATTGTTAAAGCGTGTCCCGCTAATCCTCTTCCTGTCCTGTGAAGCTTTTGATCATCTCCTCTACCGACCGTACCATCTCCTGTATGAATGGCGCTCCGTTCTTCCGCTGGTAGAATCTCTTTGTCCATTCCATGGGCTCCGAATTCTCCCGCTTTTCCACCAGGCCCAGAAGTTCAGCGCCATCTAACCGCCTGTACTTCTCGTCAAATACGATGGCGCCGGGGTCAAACCTGGGCCTGGGTTGAGGCATTTTGCCGTTTTTGGGATAACCCAGCACCAGCATTGCGACGGGCGCGGCCAAAGGCGGCAGATCGAAGAGTTCCCTGTGCGTTTCAAAATTCTCCAGAATGTCCCCGATATAGCAGGATGCCACCCCCAGCGACTGCGCGGCGATTACGGCGTTCTGTGCCGCAGCCATCAGGTCGCATATGCATAATACCAGATCGGCGGTTGTTGCACCGTCCCTGTCAGTTTCATTGTCATCTGAATATTGCCGGATACCCGCGGCCGCATACGTATCATGCCACCGCTGGAAATCCGCCAGGAAGACGAGGGCCAGCGGCGCCTTCGCGATGAAGGGCTGGTTGTCGCATGTAACGGCTAGCTTCTGAAGCGTTTCTGGATTCTTGACACGCAGGATGGAGTACAGCTGCATGTTGCCCGCGGTCGGCGCGCGCAGCGCCGCGTGGATGATGGCGTCTTCGTGTTCTTTTGTCAGCGGCATGGCGTCGAACGCCCGCACCGATGCCCGTTCATGGATTGTTTTCAATACATCGTTCATATCTTTTCCCTCCGTTATGACGAAAAACGCTTGATTTGGATGCACATGTATATTCATAATAATTATACCTTCACATGTCAAGCAAAAGCACGCAATGACAGGACAGGGCGCCTGTTTGCTTGTATCATGTCTGTGGAAAGGAGAGGTTCTTTGGATGGAATGGCTGGACAGGATGTCCCGCGCATTGGATTATATCGAGGATTCCATAACGGAAAAACTGGATATGGCGGAGGCGGCGCGCATCGCATGGTCTTCGCCCTTCCACTTCCAGCGCACGTTCCACGTCATTACCGGTATGACGGTGGCCGAATACGCCCGGCGGCGCAGGCTCATACTGGCCGCGCAGGAGCTGGCCCGGGGCGAAAAGGTGCTGGATGTAGCGCTGAAGTACGGCTATGAGACGCCCGAGTCCTTTGCCAAAGCGTTCCGCAAGGCGCATGGCATCAGCCCGTCCGGGGCGCATGTGCTGGGCGCCCGTCTCAAGGCATTCCCGAGGATCTCCTTTCACATTTCGATAATGGGGGAAAAGGATATGGATTATAAGATCATTCACAGGGACGCATTTAATGTAGTAGGCGCCGGCCGGCGCATCACCATGGGGGACGGGGATAATTTCCGGCAGGTGCCGCTTTTCTGGGAGGAAAAAAAGGCGGACGGTACATTCGAAAGGATCTGTTCCATGGTGGGAAAAATGGGCGTTATGGGCGTCTGCACGGAGCGATATGTCTGAGTTCACCTATATGATCGCGGTGGAGGACCGCGGCGGTCCCCTTCCCGAGGGCATGGTGCGATCGGGTGTCCCCGCGGCCACCTGGGCGGTGTTTGAATCGGTGGGTCCTCTGCCGGGGGCCTTGCAGTATGTCACGCGGCGCGTCTTCGCCGAGTGGTTCCCCTCCACCGGCTGGCAGCATGACTGCGCGCCCGAGCTGGAGGTTTATTCCGACGGGGACTTGAATGCGCCCGACTACCGGTGCGAGCTCTGGATACCCGTGAAAAAGTAGATCAAACACATCCGAACGGGGCCGGATTTGATAATCCGGCCCCGTTTTCTGTCATTTGAATGGGAATTGCGTCTTATTGTAAACCTCCTTCATGAATACTCACTAATATTGATTTACAATACACTTTCCACGTGTTACAATACCGTCATCAGCTTTTCGGAGGTTTCGGGGGATGAAAGCAAGGGATCTCGCGCTCATGGCCCTTTTCGCAGCGCTCACCGCCGTGGGTGCATTCATTAAGATCCCATTCTATCCCGTCCCCTTCACGCTCCAGTTCCTGTTCGCCGCGCTTTCCGGCGCCCTCCTCGGCAGCAAAAAAGGCCCGGTTTCCCAGGCGGTCTACGTCTTCCTCGGGCTCGTGGGCCTGCCCATCTTCGCGTCGGGAGGCGGCCCGGGTTATGTGCTCCAGCCGTCTTTCGGGTACCTGCTCGGCTTCATCCTGTGTTCCTTCGTCGTCGGCCTGATGTTTGAAAGGTTCCCCCGCCTCACCTGGCCGTTGGCGGTCCTCGCCTTTTTGGCCGGGATGCTCGCGCTTTTCCTCCTCGGGGTTCCATACCTGTACCTCATCTACACCCTTCACCTGCATGAGGTGAAGACTGTCGCATGGGCTGTGTGGATCGGCTTCCTGAATTTTGCCATCGCGGACGTTGTCCTCTCCGTCCTCGGCGGTTACCTGGCCGTGCGCCTGTGCCGTGTCATCCCTTTCTTTCGCAAACCCGGTTCGATGAATGTTCAGAAAGTGCAAAAATAATCTGGCGTTCAGCCCAGAATGATGGATAAGGCGCAGAGGGTGAAACCTGCAGTGAAGGTAATAATGGTGAGCTTATGGCCCAGATATTGCCCGATAAAAGCTGCGACGATGTTGAAGCATCCCACCCCCATGATGAATGCGTCAAACACGCCCAAAATGGATAGCATATGGTCGGTATCGAAAACCGCTGTTGCGAGGAAATAATAAAGCGCGGCTGGCAGGATGACCGCCGCGATTCCCGCTGTTACGAGGACGATATAGCCGATGGGATGTTCTTTTCGGAATTCTTCGTCTGATCTTCTGGAGAAAAACTCTCCCCAGTTCTTTGGCGCTTTGGCATTGAATCTTGGTTTGATCTTTCCCATTGGCTGGCTTTTCCCCTGTTTTCTCGTTTTATTATTTCCGCATGGAAAAGAGTATCTGCATCGGTAATTGCCTTTATAAATAACAGACTTAAATGGTTGACAAAAGCGTATGCTCCCCTGTAGGATATGTATTGCATTATTGTTGCGGAATATTTACATTTTATGTTTGCCCAATAATGCGTTCAACCATATTGACGACGGGAGCATATACTTGGAATGAAGCTGATAATACGGATTGTGATCATAATGGCCATGGTTTTTTCTTTATCAGGCTGCTTTGGCGGGAACGGCGCCGTTACCCCGTCGGGGAGCGATGCACGGCCATCCGCGTCGCCGGATAATATCGGCGGCGGTCCTTCAGCCATCGTATCCATTACCGGCCCATATACGTATGAACAGATGCAAAAGGACTCGGGCGCTCTGGCCTCTGCATACCCCGGCATGGTGAAATTATCGTCCATCGGCAAGTCCGTCGAAGGTCGTGATTTAACGCTTTTAAAGATCGGGAAAGGCGAAAAGAAGGTCCTCTTCTTGGGCGCGCACCACGCCCGCGAATATATCTCCTCGTCCTATCTCATGAAGATGGTCGATGAATATTTGCGTGCCTATGCGGGCTCGGGTAAATACGGAAACTATAACGTAAAAAACCTGTTGGATTCGCTCACAATCTATGTGGTGCCCATGGTGAACCCGGATGGGGTGAACCTCGTCCAGCATGGCGTGGATTCCGTGAAGGACCCCGCCAAAGTCAAGGCCATGGCGCAGCTGGGCAAGGACTACAGCGAGTGGAAGGCAAATATCCATGGAGTGGATTTGAACCGCCAGTACCCCTGCCACTGGGAGGATAAGCCCAGCCAAACGGGCGGCCCCGCCTCCGAGATGTATAAAGGCACGGCCCCCACCACCGAGCCCGAGGTGCAGGCCGTCATGAAGCTTTGTGGGGAGGATCGGTTCGAATTGGCAGCTTCCTTCCACTCCAAGGGGGAAATCATCTACTGGGCCGATAGCGGCACCGTGGACGCCATCCCCGCCGCCCAGAGCATCGCGCAGAGCCTGGCGGATGTATCGGGCTACGAGCTCACGCCCGTCTCCGAGGACCCCGCATCGTACGGCGGAGGGTTTGAGAATTGGTTCCGTCAGGAGTACCATCTCCCCGGCTTTTGCGTCGAACTCACGCCCGAAGGCGGCGGCAACGGCCCCTTCGATGACAGCAGGTTTGATTCCGCAGTGTGGCAGAAAGCGAAATACCTGGGGATCGAGTTGTTTTCGCAGGCTTTGGATTCGAAATAGCCCGGGTATTGTTCTGAATGGGATAGTATAATTGAACTGACCTTTGAATGGGGTGTTGCCTGTGAAACAGGTCTTTTCCTTTATCCTGCCCGTGACGGCGCTCATCATAATACCCGGCGCCTTCCTGCTGATCTGGCCGTTGTACATGGATATAACCATGCCTGAGTTGCGGATCATGCTTTATGCCGTAGGCGGTTTGTTCGCGGGTGCAGGGCTTTTCCTGCTAGTGATGACCATACGGCTGTTTATCCGCCGTGGAAAGGGCACGCTGGCTCCCTGGACTCCCACGCAAAAGCTTGTTGTTGAAGGCCCCTATTCTTTTGTGAGAAACCCCATGATCACCGGCGTCCTGTCCGTCATCATCGGTGAAGCGCTCATTATACAGTCGTATTCCCTTCTGATCTGGGCGGTGTTGTTTTTCGGGATCAATCATCTCTACTTCATTCTTTCGGAGGAACCCGGCCTCGTTAAACGTTTTGGTGAGGAGTATGTACGGTATAAAAAAGAAGTTCCGAGATGGATACCAAAGTTTGAACCGTCCAAACAATATAACAAAAAGGCCTGATTTCTCAGGCCCTGTTTCATTTTTATTTCGCCATCTTCTTCATCACATACGCCATGTTCCGCCCCAGGTTGTGCATCGTCTCCATCCCTTCGGGATCCCCCAGCACCTCGCCTGTGTCGTTGCCGAATGCCATGTTCCAGTAGGATGATCCCACGACCACCATATGCGTGCAGGTGAAAAAGTTGTTCATCGTGTGGAATGCGTGCATCGAGCCGCACCTGCGCACGGCGCACACCGCCGCCCCCACTTTATACTGTAATGGCGCGCCGTTTGCCCCCGCCACCAGCGTCGCCCGGTCCAGGAACGCCTTCATCTGCCCCGATACGTCCCCTATGTATACGGGTGAACCCAGCAGGATGCCGTCGGCTTCCGTCATCTTGGCCACGTACTCGTTCAGCTTGTCGCTTTTCTGCGCGCAGCCGTCCTTCTTCTCATAGCACTGGAAGCATCCCGTGCAGTATTTGAGGCTCTGGGGGATCTGGATCAGCTCCGTTTGGATGCCTTCCTGCTCCAGTTCTTTGAATACCGCCTGGATGAGCAGGGATGTGTTCCCCTCCCGGTTCGGGCTCCCGTTGAATGCCACGACTTTCATTTGTACGACCCCCAATAACGGTTCATTTGTATATGACGATCTCGTCCAGATTCTTTCTGTTCTTCCTGAATGCGCCGTCCGCCGGGTATCCGATCGGCGTGAAGGCAACGGGCTCCAGCTCTCCGTCCAGCCCCAGTAGTTCGCGCGCCACCGTGGGGTTGAATGCCCCGATCCAGCACGTGCCCAGGCCCAGCGCAGTCGCCGCCAGGATGATATGATCCATCACGATGGACGCGTCCACGTCCGAATAATTCTTCCCGTCGCTGCGCACCCAGTTCTTCCCCGGGATGGCGCATACGCCTATGACGATGGGCGCCTGCACGAGCCACTCCCTGCCGTACAATTTCCGTAGCGCCGCCTCGTTCTTGCGCGTGTCGATGACATAGAGCTTGAATGCCTGCAGGTTGCACGCCGTCGGCGCCAGCCTCCCCGCCTCCAATATCTTTTGCAGTTTCTCATCCTCCACCCTGTCGGGCTTGTACGCCCGTACACTGTGCCTTTTTTCGATCAATTCAAAGTATTCCATCATGATGCCTCCCATCAGTTCTGCAGTTAAGGTATGTATATTCCTTCCGGATGCAATGTAATCATAGGAAATCCCTGTGATAAAGTCAATCCATCTTCATCCATTTTTCATCGCAGCCCGGCCAGATGGAGTACCTTCCGGAATGCTGTCGGTACAGGCAGGCTCGCCAGTTCCTTGACATCTGCCCACTTCCCGTCCTCCGCCTCAAACGGCACGTCCAGCCGGATTATGACCGCCTCCATCTCCCATATCTTGTGCGTGAATATGTGCCGCACTGTCCCCATGCTTTCGATTTGGGATACGGTAACGTTGAACCGCGTTTTGACTGCCTCCTGAAAGCTTTCAGAGCTTTTCGGGATGAGCGGCACCCCCCACATCTTCCCCAGCAGCCTCTCCTCCCGCCGGTATTCCATCCATATGCTTTCATCATGGATGAATAGTACGGCCCAATACTTCTCCACCGGCAGCGGCGTCTTGTCCCGGTTTTTAACTGGGATGACGTCCGTCCGTTCTGTCGTATAGGCGATGCAATCGTTTTGAACAGGGCACTCGTTGCACCGCGGCGTCTGGGGTGTGCAGACCGTCGCCCCCAGCTCCATCAGCGCCTGGTTGAAGTCCCCCGCCCGTCCCTCCGGCATCAGTGCGATCGCCATATCTCCGATCTTCTGTTTGGTCACAGGTAATGTGATGTCTTCTTCGCTCCCCGAGATGCGGGAGATCACGCGCAGCACGTTGCCGTCCACCGCCGGGTACCGCTGGTTGAAAGCGATGCTCAGGATCGCCCCCGCGGAATACGGGCCGATGCCGGGCAGTCTCCGTACTGCTTCGTATTCGGACGGGAATTCCCCGTTGTATTCCTGAGTGATGATCCTTGCCGCCTTCTGCATGTTTCGTGCGCGGGAATAGTACCCCAGCCCTTCCCACGCCTGCAGCAGCGCTGTCTCGTCCGCATCGGCCAGCGACGGGATGTCCGGGAACCGCTCCATGAACCGCACATAATACCCCAGCACGGTGTCCACCCGTGTCTGCTGCAGCATCATCTCCGATACCCAGATGGCATACGGGTCGTGCGTACGCCGCCACGGCAGGTCCCTTTTGTTTTGATCATACCATTCGACCAGAGCTTTTCCTGTATTCATTGGTCCCCCCGGATTCATTTGCGTTGGAACCATGATAGCAAATTGACCGGCTGGCGGCACGTAATCATTTTGAGTTAGTATTTTATGCGTGATATTTACCACCATGTTCAATATAGTGCAATTGAAACGACCGGTTTGTGTTTACAATATAGCTAAAGAAATCGTTTTGAGGTGACTGTTCAATTGGATATGTACAAATGGCTCGAAGATGTGATATCTTCCGAAGTGAAAAAGCCCATGCCCATCCTCTCCTTCCCCGGCACGCAGCTCATCGGCGTCGGCGTGGACGAATTGGTCCGGGACGGTGCGCTCCAGGCGCGCTGCATGAAGGCCATCGCGGACCGCTATGCTACCCTTGCATCCGTTTCCCTGATGGATCTCTCCGTGGAGGCGGAGGCGTTCGGCAGCCCCGTCCGTTTTTCCGAAGATGAAGTCCCCACCGTCTCCGCGCGCATCCTGGAGACCGAAGCGGATATACAGTCGCTGAAGGTGCCTGAGGTCGGCGCGGGCCGCACGGGCGAATATGTGAAGACCATCCGCGAAGCAAAGAAACTGATCAAAGACAGGCCGGTCCTGGCCGGGCATATCGGCCCCTTCTCCCTCTCGGGCAGGCTCCTGGACATGAACGAGATCATGGTTATGAGCATGACCGAGCCCGAGGTGGTGGAGGATGTGCTGGAAAAAGCCACGCAGTTCCTGCTGCAATATGTGCAGGCGTTCAAAGCCGCCGGGGCCGATGGGGTCGTCATCGCAGAGCCCGCCGCGGGCCTGCTCTCCCCTGCGCTGAATGCGCGTCTTTCCGTGCCCTATTTGAAACGCATCGTGGAAGCCGTCCAGGATGAGAGCTTCATCGTGGTTTATCATAATTGCGGCAACACACTGCCCCTCATACAGGATATCCTGAAGATCGGCGCGAAGGCCCTGCACTTCGGTAACGCCATCGATCTTGAAAAGATGCTGCCCCAGGTCCCGCCCGATGTCGTCGTTATGGGCAATGTCGATCCCTCCAGCCAGTTCCGCAACGGCACGCCCGAGTCCGTAACAGAGCGGGTGGACGGACTGCTGGAAAAGCTTTCGAAGTACCCCAACTATGTGATATCGTCTGGCTGCGATATCCCGCCCCTCTCGCCGCTCACGAATATCGACGCGTTCTTCGCTGCGGTGAAGGATTTCTATAGCAAGTGATCGCGATGCAAAAGGGCCCGGTCGGATATCGATCAGGCCCTTTTTATTATCGTAATTGCGGCACGCTATTTCCAATCCCGCATCGCCTCTTCAAAATCCATCGTATACCCGGAATGCGCGCAGCACGCGAACCGGATGTTCTTTAGCTTTGCGAGTTTTTGTATAGACTTCCTTTGCGCTTCCCTGTCCATATTATACCGCTGGGAAGCCTGTATCCTGTTTTCGCGTATCCGGAAAATGTCCCCTGCAAAAAGGGAACATCCCTCCACGACGAAGGACATGGATCCGGGCGTATGCCCCGGGGTTGCGATCGCCCGCACATGGATGGAATCGGGCTGGAAGGTGTCGTTGTCATGGATCGGGATATATTTCCTCCGGATGGGCGGGTTGTACCACAGGCCGCTCCTCGCCTTCGTTCCGTCCAGCAGCGGCGCCTCCTCCGGGGACATGTAGATCTGCGCGTCCGGGAATAGCGCCAGCCCGCCCGCGTGGTCGAAATCCGAGTGCGTCAGGAAGATGTGGGAGATGCTTTCAGGTTCTATCTTCAGCCTTGCCAGTTCTTTTCGGATGGCCTTCAGCCCGTATCCGCCCGAGTCGATGCAGACGGAATCCCCGCCTTTTTTATAAATGAAAAAGTTCACCGTTCCCGTTTTCACGGCATAAATATTGTCCGTTATTTTGCCGGTATCGATGGGATGCATTTGCATGGCGCGTTCGAGTAATTTGTAATATGCTTTCATCTCTTGCAAACCCCAAATCAATATATATATAACTTAGCCCCGTTTCGCGTGCGGGAACAGCCCGGCGTCCGTGTGCGGCAGGAAAAGCGCGGCGGTGTACTGGTCCATGTATTCGTGCTCCGTGGAAAGGTCGATATAGGTGATCTTTTTTGCCAGATCCTTCTGCTTGTCCCTGTGTTTTTTCGAAAGCAGCGTCATGTACGCGCCCATGATGGAACTGTTGCCCAGGAAAATGAATCTTTCGGGCGGCAGCTCGGGCAGCAGGCCGATCCGGACGGAGTTTTCGATGTCCAGGTACCTGCCGAATCCACCCGCGATGTAGATGCGGGAAAGGTCTGTGAAATCCATGCTGATCTTCCCCAGCATCACCCTGCACGCCGAGAAGATGGCAGCCTTTGCGCGGATGATATTGTCAATATCTGTTTCAGTAACGTAAACCTTATTCTCAGATGGGTTAACGTTCGTAATATTATATCTCGAATTCTTGCCCAATACCTCGATAGCCGGGCACAGTCCCCGTTTGTCCAGCTTCCCGGCAGCGTCGATCCACCCCGTCTCGAAGAGGTTGGATATCAGGGAGATCATGCCCGAGCCGCAGATGCCGGTGGGCTCTTCGTTCCCGATGGTGGAGTAGTCCGCCTTGCCCGTACCAGGGTCTATATCCACACGTTCGATGGCCCCTTTGGACGCGCGCATCCCTTTTTCGATGCCGCCCCCCTCGAATGCCGGTCCTGCCGAGCATGCGCATCCCAGCAGGAATTCGTTGTTGCCCAGCACGAGTTCCCCGTTCGTGCCGATGTCGATGAATAGGCACACTTCTTCGGAATCGGTTGCCAGGCTCGTGCACAGCAGGCCCGAGGTGATGTCCCCGCCCACGTAGCTCCCCACCGACGGTGCGGAATACACATATGCGTTCTGGTTTATATCCAGCCCCATCTCCCCCGCCGTGTACGGAGGCAGGTCATAGATGGCCGGGGTGTACGGTTCCAGCCGGATATGTTCGGGGATTATCCCGAGCAGCAGGTGCATCATCGTCGTGTTGCCAGCGATGGAAGCGTTCAGGATGGCCCGTTTTTTGATGCCTTGCTGGTGCGCCAGTTCATGGATATTGCCGTTGATGGTCTTGAGCACCTTCTGCCGCAGTTCCTCCAGCCGCTCGGGCTTCTTCGCGTAATTGATGCGGGAGATTACGTCCAGCCCGCACTCGATCTGCGCGTTGTAAGCGGTCTTGGACCCCAGGATCGTCCCGTCAGCCATATCCACGAGCTGCACGGCTACCGTGGTCGTCCCGATATCCACCGCGATGCCGAAATTCTCCTTTTTGGCTCCGGCTGTGATATCGATAATGCTTGCCGTTCCGGTGGGATAGAAATAGGCCGCGGTAACATGGCCCTCGTCTTCGCGTACAGCCTCTGGGAGGGTTTTTAATACGTTGACCGGTAAATGGATATCCCGGCAGTTCAATTCGCTCGTAATAGCCTTTTGCAGCCTGTCGTAGTCCGATAGCCCGTCCCCCATCTCGGGTGGTTGCACGGTGACCACAGCCTGCTTGTTAAGCGGTTCAATATCATCGGGTTGTGGCAGTAGTTTGTGGTCCAGTTTCAGCAGGTCTTCCGAAGCCTCTGAGAATTTTCCCTGCTCCTTTTGCACGTTGGATAGGATCTGGACGGTCAATGGGCCTTCCAGCACTTTCGTCCTGCAGATGAGCACGTACCCTTCCTTCAGTAGTTCCTCGGGTATCCCCACGCCATAGTAGGTGCAGTCGCCCGATTCGATCCGTACCAGGCATTTGCCGCATACGCCGTGTCCGCCGCAGGGCGTCTCCACGGGGATCCCCGCTTTCTTCGCCGCGTCCAGAAGCGGGCTGCCGGGTTCTATGTCTACGATGGTTCCGCTCGGTTTGAATGTGATCTGTGGCATTTCTTATCACCTTTAGCTCTAGTGTTTAATGGTATTATACCTTGTTTGACCGTGTTCAGCCAGAATACGTCAGGATATGCAACATGCGCGTTGCTCCGGCAATCCAGGCATCCGCGCATGTATAGTCTTGTTTTGAACTGCTTGTATCGTGTTTTCCCCCGCAGGATAATTCTCAATTGCACATTTACATTTCAAGTGCAACACCCCTGCCAATATTTTTAAGAAATACTTCTGCAGGAGTCAGCCAGCCAAGTCGCTTTCGTGGGCGGTTATTGAGTAACCTTACCACATGAT